>NZ_JAMYBK010000001.1 GCF_024127895.1 Pseudomonas guariconensis
CCGGGCTTTGCTGCGCAAAGCCCGAAAGCTGGGGTATCAATTGGTGGCAGCCTAAGGTGCTTAAAAAACAGCGGGTTGCATTTTGTTTGATGAGAGCGGGCTTGCCCGCGATGGGCTGCAAAGCAGCCCCACGATTAGGCACCGCTTAACTGTCCTTTATTGGAACGATTCCGCTCCTATCCTGCTGGCCCTCTACCCAGCGTTCGCGCAATGGAACGCTGAGGCCCGAATATTGGATCTACCGAGTCCCTGCCCAGGGCACTACCGTTACTTCCGTCGTGTTCAGGAGGTCGGTGGTGAAGAAGATCCATCAGCCAATCACCTCGCCAACCGACCGCACCGAGCTGCTCCGGCCGACTGACGGTCATCCCGTCTGGCTGGCGTTGCCTACTCTGATAATCCCCACGCTGGATTCGTGGGTCCGCGGTCCTACCGCATTGGCCAGGATGGCCGGTTCTCGAAACGAGGAGAGAACGATGAGCACTTTCAACCAAGCCGCCAACTTCAATGGCCAAGTTCCCCGGATCGATCCCAGCCAGGCGGCGATGCTGCTGATCGATCAGCAGAGCGGCCTGTTCCAGACGGTCGTTGATCACCACCGCCTCCGTTCCGCAGCGTCCCAACGGCCCGCTGATCCCCGAGTTCCACGAAGCCGCGCCACACGCCCAGTACGTCGCGTGTTCTCGCATTAGCAACTGTTGATCGAAAGCTACATGAAAGCGCAGGCGGTGGTGACCAACAATGAGCTGTTGGACTCCGCACTTACCTGCCCCCCCCGAAAACCAAGCAAGGAGAACCCCCATGGGCTTCCAATACAAACGTCTGGACAAGAATGATGCTGCCGTTCTGCTGGTCGATCACCAGACCGGTCTGCTCTCTCTGGTACGGGACATCGAACCCGATCGGTTCAAGAACAACGTGCTGGCCCTGTCGGACCTGGCCAAGTACTTCAAGCTGCCGACCATCCTCACCACCAGCTTTGAGAGCGGCCCCAACGGCCCGTTGGTGCCCGAGCTCAAGGAGCAGTTCCCCGATGCGCCCTACATCGCCCGTCCTGGCAACATCAATGCCTGGGACAACGAGGACTTCGTCAAGGCGGTGAAGGCGACCGGCAAGAAGCAACTGATCATCGCTGGCGTGGTGACCGAGGTGTGCGTGGCCTTCCCGGCTTTGTCGGCCCTGGAGGAGGGCTTCGAGGTATTCGTCGTCACCGACGCCTCCGGCACCTTCAATGAACTGACCCGTGACTCGGCCTGGCGCCGCATGGAAGCTGCCGGGGCACAACTGATGACCTGGTTCGGCGTGGCCTGCGAGTTGCACCGCGACTGGCGCAACGACATCGAAGGGCTGGGCACGCTGTTCTCCAACCACATCCCGGACTACCGTAACCTGATGACCAGCTTCAATGCCTTGAACGGGGCGAAGTGATCGCGGGCGAAGCGGTTTGCCAGAAAAGAAAAACCCCTTGGGACCGTTGTCCTCAAGGGGTTTTCAGTTCGTTAAGACTGCCGCTTAGACGTTGAAACGGAAGTGCATCACGTCGCCATCCTTGACGATGTAGTCCTTGCCTTCCAAGCGCCACTTGCCGGCTTCCTTGGCACCGCCTTCTCCCTTGTACTGGATGAAGTCGTCGTAGGCCACCACTTCGGCGCGGATGAAGCCTTTCTCGAAGTCGGTGTGGATCACGGCGGCGGCTTGCGGTGCGGTGGCGCCGACACGGACGGTCCAGGCGCGGACTTCCTTCACCCCGGCGGTGAAGTAGGTCTGCAGGTTGAGCAGGGCGTAGCCGGCGCGGATCACGCGGTTCAGGCCGGGCTCTTCCAGGCCCAGGGCCTCGAGGAACATGTCCTTCTCCTCGCCGTCGTCCAGCTCGGCGATCTCGGCTTCGATCTTGTTGCACACCGGCACCACGACCGCGCCTTCTTCCTCGGCGATGGCCTTGACCACGTCCAGGTGCGGGTTGTTCTCGAAGCCATCCTCGGCGACGTTGGCGATGTACATCACCGGCTTGCTGGTCAGCAGGTGGAAGCCGCGGATCACGGCCTTTTCCTCGTCGCTCATGTGCTTCATCAGGCTGCGCGCCGGCTTGCCTTCGGTGAAGTGGGGGATGAGCTTCTCGAGGATGGCCTTCTGCGCCAGGGCTTCCTTGTCGCCGCCCTTGGCGTTGCGGGCGACCTTCTGCAGTTGCTTCTCGCAGCTGTCGAGGTCGGCGAAGATCAGCTCCAGGTCGATGATCTCGATGTCACGCTTGGGGTCGACGCTGTTGGAGACGTGGATCACGTTCTCGTCTTCGAAGCAGCGCACCACGTGGGCGATGGCGTCGGTCTCGCGGATGTTGGCGAGGAACTTGTTGCCCAGGCCTTCGCCCTTCGAGGCGCCAGCGACCAGGCCGGCGATGTCGACGAATTCCATGGTGGTGGGCAGCACGCGCTCAGGCTTGACGATCTCGGCCAGGGCGTTCAGGCGCGGGTCGGGCATCGGCACGATGCCGCTGTTCGGCTCGATGGTGCAGAAGGGGAAGTTCTCCGCCGCGATACCAGACTTGGTCAGGGCGTTGAACAGGGTGGACTTGCCGACGTTGGGCAGGCCGACGATGCCGCAATTGAAACCCATGGGAATTCCCCTCTCTAGGAAATCAGGCCTTCTGGCTGTGCAGCTCGCGCATCGCCTTGGCGAAGTCGCCAGCGAGGACGTCCGGCAGCACGCCGAGGGCAAAATCGATGCTGGCGTCGAGCTTCTCCTGCTCGGCGCGCGGTGCGCGGCCCAGGACGAAGTTGGAGACCAGTTTGGCGTCGCCCGGGTGGCCGATACCCAGCCGCAGGCGATGGAAGTCGTTCTGGTTGCCGAGCTGCGCGATGATGTCGCGCAGGCCGTTGTGCCCACCATGACCGCCGCCTTTCTTGAGCTTGGCGACGCCCGGGGGCAGGTCGAGTTCGTCGTGGGCCACCAGGATGGCCACCGGTGGGATCCGGAAGAAATTGGCCAATGCCGCCACGGACTGGCCGCTGCGGTTCATGTAGGTGGTGGGGATCAACAGACGAACATCGTGGCCCTGATGGCTGAATCTAGCCGTCAGGCCGAAATACTTGCGGTCAGCGGTCAGGGAGACGCGCTGGGCGCTGGCGAGGCGTTCAACGAAAAGAGCCCCTGCGTTATGCCGGGTCTGTTCGTATTCGGGGCCGGGGTTACCCAGGCCGACGATCAACTGGATGGCGGTCACGTCAGGAGCTCTTCCTTGGAGTTGGTGGGTTACGGCGCGGGCGCCGTAACCCGGTCAACACCGGCGCGCGAGTGATTACTCGGCAGCGCCTTCTGCAGCTTCAGGGGCAACGCGCGGTGCGTGGACGTTGGCGATGGCCTTGTCGTCACCGTGGGCCAGGGCCACGAACTCGACGCCTTTCGGAGCCTTGAGGTCCGACAGGTGGATGATGGTACCGACTTCAGCGTTGGCCAGGTCGACTTCGATGAACTCAGGCAGGTCCTTGGCTTCGCAGGAAACTTCGATCTCGTTCTCTACGTGGGAGATCTCGCCGCCTTTCTTGGTCGGGGCTTCTTCGTTGATGAAGTGAACCGGAACCTTGGCGGTCAGCTTCTGGCCAGCGACGACGCGAACGAAGTCGGCGTGCATGATGAAGCCTTTGGCCGGGTGGCGCTGCAGGGCCTTGACGATGACGTTCTGCTTGGCGCCGTCGACGTTCAGTTCGATGACGTGGCTGAAGGCCGCTTCGTTGTCGAACAGCTTGGTGATTTCCTTGGTCAGGATGGTCAGGGACTCGGCGTCCTTGTTACCACCGTAGACAACGGCAGGGATGCTGGCGGCATGACGCAGGCGGCGGCTCGCACCTTTCCCCAGGTCAGTACGCGCTTGGGCGTTCAGGATGAAATCGGTCATTTTCTTTCTCCAAATAAGCCTCCCGGATGACGCTTGCGACCAGCGTCAGGCGGGGTGGGCAAAAAAGCCCCGCCCCAACAACCTGTGTTGGGGCGGGGCGCTTTTCGTCAGCGTGCGTTCCGCTTAGCGGAACATCGCGCTGATCGATTCTTCGTTGCTGATGCGGCGTACCGCCTCAGCGACGACCGGTGCGATATCCAACTGGCGGATACGGTCACAGGCCTGAGCAGCGGCGGACAGCGGGATGGTGTTGGTCACCACCAGCTCGTCCAGCACGGACTTCTCGATGTTCTCGATCGCACGACCGGACAGTACCGGGTGCGTGCAGTAGGCGTAGACCTTGGCAGCGCCGTGGTCTTTCAGGGCCTTGGCCGCGTTGCACAGGGTGCCGGCGGTGTCGACCATGTCGTCTACCAGGATGCAGGTGCGTCCTTCGACGTCGCCGATGATGTGCATCACTTCGGAGTGATTGGCCTTTTCACGGCGCTTGTCGATGATACCCAGGTCGACGCCCAGGGACTTGGCGACGGCACGTGCGCGCACGACGCCACCGATGTCCGGGGAGACGATCATCAGGTTCTCGAAACGCTGGTCTTCGATGTCGTCGACCAGTACGGGCGAGCCGTAGATGTTGTCGACGGGGATATCGAAGAAGCCCTGGATCTGGTCAGCGTGCAGGTCGACGGTGAGCACACGGTCGATACCCACGACAGTGAGCATGTCAGCGACGACTTTGGCGCTGATGGCTACACGTGCCGAACGCGGACGGCGGTCCTGGCGGGCGTATCCGAAGTAGGGAATCACGGCGGTGATTCGGGAAGCTGAGGAGCGGCGGAAGGCGTCGGCCATCACTACCAGTTCCATCAGGTTGTCGTTGGTAGGGGCACAGGTCGGCTGGATGATGAAGACGTCCTTACCGCGGACATTTTCATTGATCTCAGCACTGATTTCGCCGTCGGAGAACTTGCCGACAGAAACATCACCCAGTGGAATATGCAGCTGACGTACGACACGCCGAGCCAGATCGGGGTTGGCATTCCCCGTGAAGACCATCATCTTGGACACGCGCAGTACCTGAAGGCTGAGGGTATACCTGGATGAGTATAAGGAAAATGGCAGGGGCGGCTGGATTCGAACCAACGCATGGCAGGATCAAAACCTGCTGCCTTACCGCTTGGCGACGCCCCTGTATCTGTTGCTGCGAGTGCCTGGCACTCGACTTCTAGATCAGACTCTGCAGCTTGCGATGCAACATCGAAACGTTGCTTCCCTTAGCCACAAACCCTGTTTGGGTCTCTGAAAGAAGGGCCAGAACTTTATCAGCTTCGGCTTTGCTTGGGAAGGCCCCAAACACGCAACTTCCAGTCCCGGTTAGCCGAGCTTCAGTGAATTTACCCAGCGAATTCAACGCATTGCGAACTTCTGGATAACTCTGCTCTACCACCGGTTGGCAGTCATTTCGACTGTTTCCCTCGGGAACGGGGCGCATCTTAAGGGGGAGGGAATCACGTGTCAACTGCGGATGTGAAAAAATTTCCGCTGTGCTGACAGACACTTGCGGCACCAGCACGACGTACCAGGGCTCCTCGGGGTCGACGGGTGTCAGCTGTTCGCCCACGCCTTGGGCGAAGGCGGCATGGCCGCGGACGAACACCGGCACATCGGCGCCGAGGGCCAGGCCCAGGGCGGCCAGGCGGTCTTCGTCCCAGCCCAGTTGCCACAGGTGGTTCAGCGCCAGGAGGGTGGTCGCGGCGTTCGAACTGCCGCCGCCGATGCCGCCGCCCATGGGCAGGACCTTGTCGAGCCAGATGTCGGCGCCGAGGAGGCAGCCGGATTGCTGTTGCAACTGGCGCGCGGCACGCACGACCAGGTTGCTGTCGTGGGGCACACCCTCGACGGCGGTGCGCAGGTGGATCCGGCCGTCCTCGCGGGGGGCGAAGCTCAGCTGGTCGGCATGGTCGAGGAACTGGAACACCGTTTCCAGCTCATGGTAGCCGTCGGCACGGCGGCCGATGATGTGTAGCCACAGGTTGAGCTTGGCGGGGGCGGGCAGGGTGAGCCTGTGCATGGTTCAGTGCCCCAGCTGGCGGGGCTGCCAGTCCTTGACCACCAGGGTGACGTCGAGGTGCTCGCCGTGCAGTTTCAGGCGTTCGGGCAGCCAGTAGCCGTTCTGCTGGGTGTAGCCCAGGTACTGCACCTGCCAGCCATCCTGGTTGAGGCTGGCCAGGCGGCTGTCGCCGTCGAGGGTCAACTGGCTCTTGCTGTCGGGGGCCGGCAGGCCGCGTACCCACCAGACCAGGTGCGAGACCGGTAGCTGCCAGCCCAGTTGCTCTTCCAGCAGGGCCTCGGGGCTGGGGGCCTCGTAGCGGCCTTGGTTGGCCACTTCCAGGACCACGCCGCCGGGGCGTCCGGTGAGGCGGGCGGCGCCACGTCCCAGCGGGCCGGCCAGGCGGATGTCGTAGTAGTCCTGGCGTTGCAGCCAGAACAGCGTGCCGCTGCCGGAGTCCCGAGGCGCGCGGATGCCGACCTTGCCGTTGATCTGCCAGCCGTCGAGGGCGGTCAGTTGTTGTTTGTGGGCTCGCCACAACTGCGGGTCGCCTTGGCCTTGCAGGGCTTCGCGGGAACCGAAGCCGGCGCAGCCGGCGAGCAGGGCGACCAGGATGAAGGTGGTGCAATGACGCAGGAACATGTCTACAGGGTCTCGGATCCGGTCAGGCGCAGGAGGGTCTTGCGCAGGATGGGGCTGTCGGGCTGGGCTTCGATGGCCTTGGCCCAGACCTGGCGGGCTTCGCGGCGTTTGCCATTGACCCAGAGGACTTCGCCCAGGTGGGCGGCCACTTCATGGTCGGGGAAACGCTCCAAGGCCTGGCGCAGCAGGCGCTCGGCCTCGTCCAGGTTGCCCAGGCGGTAGTTGACCCAGCCCAGGCTGTCGAGCACGGCGGGGTCGTCGGGGGTGAGCTGGTGGGCCTTCTCGATCAGCGACTTGGCCTCGGCATAGCGGGTGGTGCGGTCGGCCAGGGTGTAGCCGAGCGCATTGAGGGCCATGGCGTTTTCCGGCTCGCGTTCGATGATGGTGCGCAGGTCCTTTTCCAGCAGTGCCAGGTCGCCGCGTTTTTCGGCCAGCATGGCGCGGGTATAGAGCAGGTTGATGTCGTCCGGATAGCGCTTGATAGCCTGCTCCAGGACGTGCTCGGCCTGGGCGTCCTTGCCGTTGTTGCCGTAGCTTTCCGCTTCGATCAGGTAGAGCTGGATGGCGTAGTCCGGCTGCGCTTCGCGGGCTTCGGCCAGCAGGCGCGAGGCTTCGCTGGCGCGGCCGTTGGCGATGAGGATGTCGGCCTGGCGCAGTTGTGCCGGCAGGTAGTCTGGGCCCGGGCCGACCAGGGCGTACTCGCGCAGGGCCGATTCGGGGGCGTTGCGTTCCTCGTGGATACGGCCCAGGTTCAGGTGCGCGGCGTCGACGTTGCTGTCGCGCTCGACCAACTCCTGCAGGTAGCCCTCGGCTTCGTCCCAGTCCTTGTTTTCCAGGCACACCAGGGCCAGGGAGTAGCGCAGTTCATCGTCCTCGGGATACTGCTGGACGAGGCTGGCGAACTCGCCCTTGGCATCGGCGATGCGGTCTTGCTCGACCAGGGTGCGGGCGTAGGTCAGGCGCAGGCGTTTGTCGTCGGGGTTGTCGCGGATCGCCCGGCGTAGCAGCGGCAGGGCCTCGGGGCCGCGGTCCAGGGCCTGCAGCAGGCGTGCGCGCAGCAGTACCGGGGCGATTTCGCCGTGTTGCGGTGGGTGGGCTTCGAGCAGGTCGAGGGCTTGCTCGGTCTTGCCGTCCTGGTTCAACAGCAGGGCCTTGCCGAACACCAGCTGGTTGTTGTCGGGGTACTTGGTCAGCAGGCGGTCGAAGCTTTGCAGCAGGCCGTCGCGGGTGTTCTGGTCGGTTTCGGCGGCCGACAGGGCGAGGAAGTCGAAATGGGTGTCGCCTTGGCCCTGGAGCACCTTTTCCATGTAGGTCATGGCGTCGTCGTAGCGTTCGGCGCGGGCCAGCTGGATGGCGGCGGCGCGTTGGGCGTCGAGGTTCTCGGGGGCGTTGCGGGCCCAGATCAGTGCGGTGTCGAGCGCGGGTTCGTCGGCGCCGAGGTATTCGGCGATGCGGAAGGCGCGTTCGGAGACGGCGGGGTCCTGGGTCTTCTCGGCCTGGTCGACGTAGTTGGCCAGGGCGATGTCGAAGCGGTTGCGCTGGCCGGCCAGCTCTGCCACCAGCAGGCTGTAGAGCGTGTCCTGCTTGAACGATCCGTACACGGTGGGCTTTTCTGGCTCGTCCTTGCTGGCTTCGGCGACGGACGGCAGGCCCTCGGTCTTCTGCGGGGCCAGGCTCTGGCAGCCCTGGAGCAGGGCGAGGGCAAGCAGCAATGCGTAGGATCTGTTCATAAAGAGGCTTTGGATACAGGCGGTCGGAGCATGATGACACAAGCGCGAGGGCAAACCCACCAGCGATGGTCGTGGTTTATTGCACGGGGCGGTTTGTTCGGACAATCACATGCCCAGCTTGTTCGAGGCTTTCGAAATAAAGGACGCGTACTTTGGCTTTTTGTCAGAGGGGTAGGGGGCATGCGGTCTGGCGCTGGCCTGGCAAGGGCAATAGCCTGCGCGCATCGCGACAATAGCGAACGGTGGTTGTTCTGAATCCTGCGAAGTAGGACAATTATCGGCTTCTCGTCACAACCAGCGACCTTGCATGGCCTTTCTTGCACTTGGTATCAACCATAAGACTGCCTCGGTAGACGTACGCGAGCGCGTGGCGTTTACGCCAGAGCAGCTGGTCGATGCCCTGCAGCAGCTCTGCCGACTGACCGCCAGCCGCGAGGCGGCGATCCTGTCGACCTGCAACCGTAGCGAACTCTATATAGAGCAGGACCACCTGGCCGCCGACGCCGTGCTGCAATGGCTGGCCGAATATCACCAACTGAGCCTCGACGAGCTGCGCGCCAGCGCCTACATCCACGAAGACCACGACGCCGTGAAGCACATGATGCGCGTGGCCTCGGGCCTGGACTCGCTGGTGCTCGGCGAGCCGCAGATCCTCGGCCAGATGAAATCGGCCTACGCCGTGGCCCGCGAAGCCGGGACCATCGGCCCCTTGCTGGGCCGCCTGTTCCAGGCCACCTTCAGCGCCGCCAAGCAAGTGCGCACCGACACCGCCATCGGCGAGAACCCCGTGTCGGTGGCGTTCGCCGCAGTCAGTCTGGCCAAGCAGATCTTCAGCGACCTGGGCCGCAGCCAAGCCCTGCTGATCGGCGCCGGCGAGACCATCACCCTGGTCGCCCGCCACCTGCACGAGCAAGGCGTGCGCCGCATCGTCGTCGCCAATCGCACCCTGGAGCGGGCCAGCACCCTGGCCGAACAGTTCGGTGCCCATGCCGTGCTGCTGTCCGACATCCCCCAGGAACTGGCCAACAGCGATATCGTCATCAGCTCCACCGCCAGCCAACTGCCGATCCTCGGCAAGGGCGCGGTAGAAAGCGCCCTGAAGCAGCGCCGGCACAAGCCGATCTTCATGGTCGACATCGCCGTGCCACGGGATATCGAGCCACAGGTCGGTGAGCTGGACGACGTCTACCTGTACACCGTCGACGACCTGCACGAAGTGGTCGCGGAAAACCTCAAGAGCCGCCAGGGCGCCGCCCAGGCCGCCGAAGAGCTGGTCTCGGTGGGCGCCCAGGACTTCATGGCGCGCCTGCGCGAACTGGCCGCGGTCGACGTGCTCAAGGCCTACCGCCAACAGAGCGAGCGCCTGCGCGACGAAGAACTGCAGAAGGCCCAGCGCCTGCTGGCCAACGGCGGCAACCCGGAAGATGTGCTGGCGCAACTGGCCCGGGGCCTGACCAACAAACTGTTGCACGCACCCAGCGTGCAACTGAAAAAGCTCTCGGCCGAGGGGCGCGTCGATGCGCTGGCCATGGCCCAGGAACTCTTTGCCCTCAACGAGGGCTCCACGGACAAGACCCCGCAATGAAAGCGTCGCTGCTGAAAAAACTGGAGACCCTCCAGGATCGCTTCGAGGAACTCACCGCCCTGCTGGGCGATGCCGAAGTCATTTCCGACCAGACCCGCTTTCGCGCCTATTCCCGCGAATATGCCGAAGTCGAACCGGTGATCGCTGCCTACAAGGAGTGGAGCAAGGTCCAGGACGACCTCGAAGGTGCCCAGGCGCTGCTCAAGGACAGCGACCCCGACCTGCGCGAGATGGCCGTGGAGGAAGTGCGCGAGGCCAAGGAGCAACTGGTCGGCCTGGAGTCCCAACTGCAGCGCATGCTGCTGCCCAAGGACCCCAACGACGGGCGCAACGTGTTCCTCGAGATCCGTGCCGGCACCGGCGGCGACGAGGCGGCGATTTTTTCGGGCGACCTGTTCCGCATGTATTCGCGCTACGCCGAGAAGCGCGGCTGGCGCCTGGAGATCCTCTCCGAGAATGAAGGCGAGCACGGCGGCTACAAGGAGATCATCGCCCGGGTCGAGGGCGACAGCGTCTATGGCAAGCTCAAGTTCGAGTCTGGCGCGCACCGTGTGCAACGGGTACCGGAAACCGAATCCCAGGGTCGCATCCATACCTCGGCCTGCACCGTGGCGGTGCTGCCCGAGCCGGACGAGCAAGTGGCGGTGGAGATCAACCCGGCCGACCTGCGCATCGACACCTACCGCGCCTCGGGCGCCGGTGGCCAGCACGTCAACAAGACCGACTCGGCGATCCGCATCACCCATCTGCCCACCGGCATCGTGGTCGAATGCCAGGAAGAACGCTCCCAGCACAAGAACCGTGCCCGCGCCATGGCCTGGCTGTCGGCCAAGCTCAACGACATGCAGACCAGCGCCCAGCAGAACGCCATCGCCAGCGAGCGCAAGCTGCTGGTCGGCTCGGGCGACCGCTCCGAGCGCATCCGCACCTACAACTATCCACAGGGCCGGGTCACCGATCACCGTATCAACCTGACCCTGTACTCCCTCGACGAGGTCCTGGCCGGTGGCGTCGATGCCGTGATCGAACCCTTGCTGGCCGAATACCAGGCCGATCAACTGGCCGCCCTGGGAGACTGAATGACCATCATCGCCAGCCTGCTGCGCAACGCGCAGTTGCCGGATTCCCCGACCCCGCGCCTGGACGCCGAGCTGTTGCTGGCGGCTGCCCTGGGCAAGTCGCGCAGCTACCTGCACACCTGGCCCGAGCGGATCGTCAGCAGCGAGGCGGCCGAGACTTTCGCCGGCTACCTGGAGCGCCGCCGAGCCGGTGAGCCGGTGGCCTACATCCTGGGGCAACAGGGCTTCTGGAAGCTCGACCTGGAAGTGGCGCCGCACACCCTGATCCCACGTCCGGAGACCGAGCTGCTGGTGGAGGTGGCCCTGCAATTGCTGCCCGCTACGCCGGCACGGGTGCTCGACCTGGGCACCGGCACCGGCGCCATCGCCCTGGCCCTGGCCAGCGAGCGCCCGGCCTGGCAGGTGACGGCGGTGGATCGGGTCGAGCAGGCCGTGGCCCTGGCCGAGCGCAACCGCCTGCGTCTTGGCCTGGGCAATGTCCAGGTACGCGCCAGCCACTGGTTCGACAGCCTGGCGGGTGAGCGCTTCGAGCTGATCCTGAGTAACCCGCCCTACATCGCCGCCGAGGATCCGCACCTGGCGGCCGGTGACGTGCGCTTCGAGCCGAGCAGTGCGCTGGTGGCGGGGCAGGATGGCCTGGACGACCTGCGGGCGATCATCGCCCAGGCGCCGCAGCACCTGCAGCCTGGCGGCTGGCTGCTGCTCGAACACGGTTACGACCAGGCTGCGGCGGTGCGCGAGCTGTTGGCTGGCCATGGTTTCACCCGCGTGGCCAGTCGCCTGGACCTGGCCGGTCATGAACGTATCTCCCTGGGGTGCCTGCCATGCTGAGTGATCAGGAACTGTTGCGCTACAGCCGGCAAATCCTGCTGGCCCAGGTGGATATCGACGGCCAATTGCGCCTCAAGCAGGGCAAGGCGCTGGTGGTCGGCCTCGGTGGGCTGGGCTCGCCGGTGGCACTGTACCTGGCGGCGGCGGGTGTCGGTGAACTGCACCTGGCCGATTTCGACACGGTCGACCTGACCAACCTGCAACGCCAGATCATTCATGACAGCGCCAGCGTCGGCATGAGCAAAGTGGATTCGGCGCTCCAGCGCCTGCAGGCGATCAACCCCGAGGTGAGGCTGGTCGCCCATCGCCAGGCCCTGGACGAGGATTCGCTGGCGGCTGCCGTGGCGGCGGTCGACCTGGTGTTGGATTGCTCCGACAATTTCGCCACCCGCGAGGCGGTCAATGCCGCCTGCGTCGGCGTAGGCAAGCCGCTGGTCAGCGGGGCGGCGATCCGCCTCGAGGGGCAGTTGTCGGTGTTCGACCCGCGCCGTGACGACAGCCCCTGCTACCACTGCCTGTATGGCCATGGCAGCGAAGCCGAGCTGACCTGCAGCGAAGCCGGCGTGCTCGGGCCGCTGGTGGGGCTGGTGGGCAGCCTGCAGGCGCTGGAGGCGCTCAAGCTCTTGGCCGGCTTCGGCGAGCCGCTGGTAGGACGGCTGCTGCTGATCGATGCCCTCGGCACGCGCATGCGCGAACTGCGGGTCAAGCGCGATCCGGCCTGTACCGTCTGTGGCGGCCGGCATGGCTGAACGCTCGGCGCCGGTCGGGGTGATGGACTCGGGGGTCGGCGGCCTGTCGGTGCTAGCCGAGATCCAGCGCCTGCTACCCAACGAGTCGCTGTTGTATGTCGCCGATAGCGGCCATGTGCCCTACGGCGAGAAGTCGCCCGACTACATCCGTGAGCGTTTGCGGCGCATCGCCGGGTTCTTCCACGAGCGAGGTGTCAAGGCCATGGTCCTGGCCTGCAACACCGCCACCGTGGCGGCTGTCGCCGATCTGCGCGAGTTGTACCCGGGGTGGCCATTGGTGGGCATGGAGCCTGCGGTCAAGCCGGCGGCGGCGGCGACCCGCTCCGGCGTGGTCGGCGTGCTGGCCACCACCGGCACCTTGCAAAGCGCCAAGTTCGCTGCCTTGCTCGACCGCTTCGCCAGCGACGTGCGGGTGGTCACCCAGCCCTGCCCGGGCCTGGTCGAATGCATCGAGGCGGGCGATCTCGGCAGCCCACGGTTGCGCGAGCTGCTGCGAGGCTATGTGCAGCCCTTGCTGGCCGCGGGCTGCGACACCCTGATCCTTGGCTGCACCCACTATCCTTTCCTGCGCCCGTTGCTGGCTGGCATGGTGCCGGCGGACGTGGCCATCATCGATACCGGCGCCGCTGTGGCGCGGCAGTTGCAGCGCCTGCTTGGGGCGCACGACCTGCTGGCCGAAGGGCCAGCGCGGGATACGGCGTTCTGGACCAGTACCGATCCTGAATCTCTGAAAAAGATCCTACCTGTGCTGTGGCATAAGTCCGACAGTGTGCAAAGCTTTCCGCTATAGCTAAACGCAAGAAGCCGCGTTTCAAGCTGAACTATCGGACTACTGCCGATTTCTACCGATTTGCCTGCGATGACGGGCGAACACCAACGACAGCATCAGGAAGAAGGATGTCTCTCATGAAGAAACGGCTTGGCTTGGCGGCGCTTGCCGCTTTGACTTTGGGGCAGGGGTTGTTGGCGCAGGCCGCCGACATTTCGTTTTCGGTGGGGCAGAGCGGTGACTCCACCATGGTCTACCGGTTGGGGATGCAGTCGAACTGGGATGCCAGCTGGTGGCAGACCAGTGTAGGGCGGCTGACAGGCTATTGGGATGGGGCCTACACGTATTGGGATGGGGACGACACCGCCAGCAATCACAGCCTTTCATTCGCCCCGGTGTTCGTCTACGAGTTCGCCGGCGAGTCGGTCAAACCCTACATCGAGGCCGGTATCGGCGTCGCCGTGTTCTCCAGCACCGAGCTGGAGAGTAACCAGCTGGGCTCGGCCTTCCAGTTCGAGGACCGCATCGGCGTCGGCCTGCGTTTCGCCGGTGGGCATGAGGTCGGTATCCGTGCCATCCACTACTCCAACGCTGGTATCAAGCAACCCAACGACGGTGTCGAGAGCTACGCCTTGCACTACCGCATGCCGCTTTGACCCTGGCGGCCACCCTGGTCGAGGGTGGCCGACCGCTTCTCAATGGGGCAGGGGCCACAGGCTGTTCAGGCTCAGTGCCTCCAGCACCAGTTCCGGTTCCCGTTGTGGCAGACGCTGCAGCAGTGCCTGGGCAGCGCGGTATGGCGTCCATTGCTCGGGGATGGCCCGGGCCGGAGTTACCGGTGTCGTCAGCGACTGTGGCGCCACCATGGCCAGGTCGATGCCGAGGGCGTGTAGGGTCTGGCGTTGTTCGCGGAACCACTGTGGCAGGTTGTTGACCCCGCTTGGCGGCTGGGCGGGGTCGTGCAGTTGCAATGTGGTGCAGGGGCTGAAGATCGCCATGACCTGGGGCGCATCGCCCTTGACCAGCAAGGGCAGGGCACCGGCCAGGCAGTGCTCGCTGGCAAGCAGGTTGCTCGTGACGATCGCTTCGAACAGTTCGTCGGACGCCTGCGCCTGCGGCAGGTAGTCGCAGCTGCCGGCGTTGACGATCAAGCCGTCCAGCGTGCCCCACTCCGCCTGCAGGCGCGCCGCGGCGAGGTGGGCCTGGGCGGCGTCATGCAGGGGGGCGGGCAGGCGTAGCAGTTGTCCTGGATGATGCGCCTCGAGGTCATCCAGCTCTCGGCACGGCTTGCCACTCGTGGCGACGTGGCAGCCCTGTTCGAGCAACCCTTGCACCAAGGCCAGGCCGAGCCCGTTGGTTGCCCCTGTTACCCAGAAACGACGCAAGTTTCTCAAGATTCAACCCTCTGATCCTGCCAGCCGGACAGGCCCTTGAAGGCTGCCAATGCCCGCTGGCGACTGCTGCTGAGATCTACGATCGGACTGTGGTAGAAACGTGTAGCAATAAAGTCGGCAGATTTCATCGGTTCATGAATGAATTTTTCATCCAAACCCTGAAGCTCCGGCAGCCATTGGCGAAGGAAGTTCCCGCCTGGGTCGAAACGTTGTGATTGAGTGATCGGATTGAACAGGCGGAAGTATGGCACCGCATCGGTTCCGCTGGAGGCGCTCCACTGCCAACCGCCATTGTTGGCGGCCAGGTCGCCATCGATCAGGTGACGCATGAAATGGCGCTCGCCGTGGCGCCAGTCGATCAGCAGGTTCTTGCTCAGGAACATGGCGACGATCATGCGCAGGCGGTTGTGCATCCAGCCGGTGTGCAGCAACTGGCGCATGGCCGCATCGATGATCGGAAAGCCCGTACGGCCTTCGGCCCAGGCCTCGAAGTCATCGGGGGCGTCGCGCCAGGGGAGGGCGTCGGTGTGGGCGCGGAAGGCCCGGTGCCGACAGACCTGTGGATAACCTACCAGGATGTGCTTGTAGAACTCTCGCCATAGCAGCTCGTCGAGCCAGGCTTGCACGCCGCTGCTGCCACTGTCGAACGCCCCGCCGTTGGCGTTCAGGGCTGCATGCAGGCATTGCCGTGGCGAGATCACCCCGGCGGTCAGGTAGGGCGAGAGTTGGCTGGTACCGGCCTTGGCCGGCAGGTCGCGCAGGTGTGGGTAGTCCTCGACGGTTTCATCGAGGAATCGGGACAGCCGGCGCCGTGCTTCGGACTCCCCGGCCCCCCAGTGCGCGATCAATGCCGTTGTCGGGGTGTCGAAACCCTCGATACGCGTGGGCACGGGGTCGCTGGCGATGCCCAGCGGCGCCTGGGGCCGGGCTGGGGCGGCCAGGCTCGGCAGGTTGTGGTGCAGGTGCTCCAGGCAGGCCTTCCTGAACTGGCCGAATACCTGGAAACATTGGCCGTTGCGGGTCGTGATGCTGCCGGGGCGAAACAATGTCTGGGCCAGGTAAGCATGGCTGGCGATTCCGGCACTGGCCAGCAGGGCCCGGGTCGCCGTGTCGCGTCGCTGTTCATTGACCCCGTATTCCTCGTTCCAGTGCACGGCCCCGACAGAGTACTGGCGGCAGACGCCGAGCAGGGCTCCGGGGGCTTCGCTCCATAGGCTGGCCTGGCGGATCAGCAGCGGGATACCGAGCGCTTCCAGCGAGTGGCGCAGCTCGCGCAGGTTACGCAGCCAGAAGTCGACCTTGCACGCGGCATCGTCATGGGCCTGCCATTGACCGGGGCTGACCAGCCACACGGCGAGGGTGGGCCCGTGCGCGCAGGCGGCGCTCAGGGCGGTGTTGTCGGCGATACGCAGGTCACTGCGCAGCCAGATCAGCTGCAGGTTGGGTTTCATCCTTGGCTCGTGGGTCACTGTGAGTGCTGCAAAGACGCAGGCCTTGCATGGGGATCGTTGTGTGCGCCCAGGCGTATCCCGATACTGTCAGAAGACTTGTACTGAAATATTTTGTGTATAACGTTATAGGCTAATTAATGTAGCCAAAAACTTACGCAAGATGATTTTCTTGTATAGGTTTGCGTGCCATCAATCAAGGTGTTCGAGCAACCGCCGTGCAGCTTCCTGGCCACTGAGCCAAGCGCCCTCGACGCGGCCAGACAGGCACCAGTCGCCGCAGGCATACAACCCCTGGTCGGCGTCAGCCAGGGCGCCCCACTCGTGGTTGCTCGCCGGGCGCGCATACAGCCAGCGGTGCGCCAGGGCGAAGTTCGGCGCAGGGACCACGCAGCCGACCAATTCGGCGAACTCTCCCCACAGCTGTTCGATGACATCTTCCTTGGGCAGGTCGAGGTGATGCTTGCTCCAGCCCGAGGTGGCGTGCAGTACCCAGGTGTCGAGCTGTTCGTCGCGCCCGGGCTTGCTGCGGTTGCGGGCCAGCCAGTCGAGCGGGTTGTCCTGCACGAAGCAGCCTTGCATGGGGGTGTCGAGGGCGGTCTGGAAGGCCAGGGCCACGGCCCAGGTCGGTTCCATCTGCACCCCGGCGGCGACGGCGGCGAGCTTGGGCGTGCTGGCCAGCAAAGGGGTGGCCTGCGGCGCGGGCACGGCGATCACCACGCGGCTGAACGGGCCATGGCTGCAGCCCTCGGTGTCCTGCAGGTGCCAGTACTGCTTGCCGCGAAAGACTTCGGCGATGCGGCAGCCGAAATTCACCGTGACGTCCTTGAGCAGCCCACGGGTGATGGCGCTCATGCGGGGCACGCCAACCCAGCGCGTCTGTTCGTCGGGCGAAGGCGTCAGCTCGCCGTCGCGGTAGTTGTACAGCTGGGGTTTCCACTGTTCGGCCCAGCCGGCGGCGACCCATTGCTGGACCTGCTCGACGAAGCGCCGGTCGCGCGCGGTGAAATACTGGGCACCCAAGTCCAGCGCACCGGCCTCGCTACGCTTGCTGGCCATGCGTCCGCCGCTGCCATGGCCCTTGTCGAACAGGTGGACGGTCTGCCCGGCCTTTTGCAGGGCCTGTGCGGCGGAAAGACCGGCGATCCCGGCTCCGATGATGGCGATAGGTACTGTCATGATGGCCTCTTCGAACCTTGCTGGAAGCAGACTACGCTGTCAGGCAAACCTGTACAATGCACCACTTTTGTATAAGGTTATTCCGCTCGATAGGACAGGTTGGCCTATGTTTATCCGAGAGCGTTCGGTCAAAAAAGTGCCTTGTTCTTAAAAATAGACCACGGCCGCAGACTGCGAGGATACAGCCATGCATATATTGCTGACCGGCGGTACTGGCTTGATCGGCCAGCATCTCTGCCAGTTCTGGCGCGGCCAGGGCCATCGCCTGACCGTGTGGAGCCGACGTCCGGAGCAGGTGCCCAAGCTGTGTGGTACAGGTGTGCGCGGCATCGCCCAACTGGAGGAACTGGCGCCGGACGACGCCGTGGACGCGGTGATCAATCTCGCCGGCGCGCCTATCGCCGATCGGCCCTGGACCGCGGCGCGGCGAACGTTGCTCTGGGCCAGCCGTATCACCCTCACCGAGCGCCTGGTGGCCTGGTTGGAAAGCCGCGAACAGCGCCCCGAGGTGCTGATCTCTGGCTCAGCCGTGGGCTGGTACGGCGACGGTGGCGAGCGTGAGCTGACCGAGGCGTCGCCGCCGGTGAAGGAGGATTTCGCCAGCCAGTTGTGCATTGCCTGGGAAGAAACCGCGCAACGTGCGCAAGCGCTCGGTATCCGCGTGGTACTGGTACGTACCGGGCTGGTACTGGCCAGCGATGGCGGCTTTTTGTCGCGCCTGCGCCTGCCGTTCAAGCTGGGGCTGGGCGGGCCCTTGGGTGACGGTCGGCAGTGGATGCCGTGGGTTCATATAGAAGACCAGGTCGCCCTGATTGATTTTCTCTTGCAGCACAAGGACGCCAGCGGTCCTTATAATGCCTGCGCACCGGAACCTGTGCGCAACCGCGAATTCGCCAAGCGCCTGGGGCGGGCCTTGCACCGGCCGGCCTTCCTGCCGGTGCCGGCGCCGTTGCTCAAGGCCGGCCTGGGCGAGCTGTCGACCCTGTTGCTCGGCGGCCAGCGCGCCCGCCCGGTGCGCTTGCTGGCGGCGGGCTTCACGTTCCGCTTCAACGATCTGCAATCGGCCCTGGGCAACCTGTCCAGTCGCCTCTGACATAGGACGCTGCATGACCGATCACGCCCTGCTGCTGGTCAACCTGGGTTCACCGGCCTCCACTTCTGTGGCCGACGTACGCCGTTACCTCAACCAGTTCCTCATGGACCCCTACGTGATCGACCTGCCCTGGCCTGTGCGGCGTCTGCTGGTGTCGCTGATCCTGGTCAAGCGCCCGGAGCAGTCGGCCCATGCCTATGCCTCGATCTGGTGGGACGAGGGTTCGCCCCTGGTGGTGTTGACCCGGCGCCTGCAGGCGGCCATGGCCGAGCATTGGCCCCATGGCCCGGTGGAGATCGCCATGCGTTATGGCGAGCCGGCCCTGCCCGAGGTGCTCGAGCGCTTGGCGGCCCAGGGTGTGCGCAAGGTGACCCTGGCGCCGCTCTATCCACAATTCGCCGACAGCACCGTGACCACGGTGGTGGAGCTTGCGAAAAAGACCATTGCCGAGCGTCAGCTGTCGCTGCAGATGCGCGTGCTGCAGCCGTTCTATGACCAGCCCTGCTATATCGACGCCCTGGCGACCAGCGCCAGGCCTTACCTGGAGCAGGGTTACGATCACCTGCTGCTGAGTTTCCACGGCTTGCCCGAGCGCCACCTGAAGAAGCTCGACCCGAGCGGCAAGCATGACTTCCAGGCGCCCGATTGCTGCAAGGACGCCAGCGCCGAGATGCGTGCGGTGTGCTATCGCGGGCAGTGCCTGGCCACTGCCAAGGCGTTCGCGGCGAAGATGGGGATCCCCGATGGCAAGTGGTCGGTGTCGTTCCAGTCGCGCCTGGGCCGCGCCAAGTGGATCGAGCCCTATACCGAGACGCGTCTGGACGAGTTGGGCAAGGCTGGGGTGAAGAAGTTGCTGGTGATGTGCCCGGCTTTCGTTGCCGATTGCATCGAGACGCTGGAGGAGATTGGCCTGCGTGGTAGCGAGCAGTTCGTCGAGGCGGGGGGGGAGGAGTTGGTGCTGGTGCCTTGCCTGAACGATCACCCGGAATGGGCGAGGGTGTTGGCGGGGATGTGCGAGGCTGCCTGAGTTCCAGGCTGCCGATCCTAGACTTTTACCACCGCCATTGGGGCCGCGATGCGGCCCCAGCATTGCCTGCCCTGGCGATCAGGGCAACTGATCGTCCAGCTTCTTGTGCTTCCAGCTGTCGTTGCCCGGCAGGATCAGGTTCAGGGCAATCGCCACCACGGCGCACAGGGCGATGCCTTTCAGGCCCCAGTCGTCCGGGCCGTCGCCGCTGCCGATCAGCACGCCGCCGATACCGAACACCAGGGTGACCGAGACGATCACCAGGTTGCGCGCTTCGGCCAGGTCGATCTTGTGGCGGATCATGGTGTTCATGCCCACCGCGGCGATCGAGCCGAACAGCAGGCAGAGGATACCGCCCATCACCGGTACCGGAATGCTCTGCAGCAAGGCGCCGAACTTGCCGATGAACGCCAGGGCGATGGCGAAGATCGCCGCCCAGGTCATGATCTTCGGGTTGTAGTTCTTGGTCAGCATCACCGCGCCGGTCACTTCGGCATAGGTGGTGTTGGGCGGCCCGCCGAACAGGCCGGCTGCGGTGGTGGCCAGGCCATCGCCGAACAGGGTGCGGTGCAGGCCGGGCTTTTTCAGGTAGTCGCGGCCGGTTACGCTGCCTACCGCGATCACCCCGCCGATGTGCTCGATCGCCGGGGCCAGGGCCACCGGGACGATGAACAGGATCGCCTGCCAGTTGAATTCCGGGGCGGTGAACTTCGGCAGCTCCAGCCAGGGCGCGGCGGCGATCCTGGCGGTATCGACCACGCCGAAGGCGAACGACAGGGCAAAACCCACCAGCACACCAGCGATGATCGGCACCAGGCGGAAGATGCCCCTGCCGAACACGGCGACGATCAGCGTGGTCAGCAGCGCCGGCATGGAAATCAGCATGGCGGTCTGGTATGGCACCAGTACGCTGCCGTCACCGGCCTTGCCCATGGCCATGTTGGCAGCGATCGGCGCCATGGCCAGGCCAATGGAGATGATCACCGGGCCGATCACCACCGGCGGCAGCATGCGGTCGATGAAGCCGGTGCCTTTGATCTTCACCATCAGGCCCATGAAGGTGTAGACGAAACCGGCCGCCATCACACCGCCCATGGTGGCGGCCAGGCCGAACTGCCCCTTGGCGAGGATGATCGGGGTGATGAAGGCAAAGCTCGAGGCCAGGAACACCGGGACCTGGCGGCCAGTGACCAGTTGGAACAGCAGGGTGCCGAGGCCGGCGGTGAACAGCGCCACGTTGGGGTCCAGGCCGGTGATCAGCGGCATCAGCACCAGCGCGCCGAATGCCACGAAGAGCATCTGCGCGCCCGAGACGACCTGGCGCCAGAGCGGGTCGTTGAAGCCGTCCTGCATGGTCAGGCGTCCTTCTGCTTGGTGCCGAAGATCTTGTCGCCGGCATCGCCCAGGCCGGGGATGATGTAGCCATCGTCGTTCAGGCGCTGGTCGATCGATGCGGTGTAGATCCGCACGTCCGGGTGGGCCTTTTCGACGGCCTCGATACCTTCCGGCGCAGCCACCAGGACCATGGCGCGAATGTCGCGGCAACCGGCCTTCTTCAACAGGTCGATGGTGGCGACCATGGAGCCGCCGGTGGCCAGCATCGGGTCGATGATCAGCGCCAGGCGCTGGTCGATTTCCGGGGCGAGCTTTTCCAGGTAGGTGTGGGCTTCGAGGGTTTCTTCGTTGCGTGCGACACCCACGGCGCTGACCTTGGCGCCGGGGATCAGGCTGAGCACGCCGTCGAGCATGCCGATGCCGGCGCGCAGGATGGGCACGACGGTGATCTTCTTGCCGGCGATCTTCTCGACCTGCACCTTGCCGCACCAGCCGTCGATTGCGTAGGTTTCCAGCGGCAGGTCCTGGGTAGCTTCGTAGGTCAGGAGGGCGCCGACTTCCTGGGCGAGTTCGCGGAAATTCTTGGTGCTGATGTCGGCACGGCGCATCAGGCCGAGCTTGTGGCGGATCAGCGGATGGCGGATCTCACGAGTAGGCATGGGGGAGGGCTCCGGGAGGCGGGCAAAAAAACCGCGCTAGATTAATCTATTCAGCCTTGGCTGTCGTGCAGTCATTCAGCACGTTAGTCCATAAATGCTTGATCTGTGCCGAGCGGATGCGTACCTTTGCCCGCTTTTCCGATTCCGAGCCCCTGGAGAGCGCCATGTCCGCCGATCTCGAGCATATCCGCCAAGTCATGCACGAGGCTGACTGCCTGTACAACGAAGCCGAGGTCGAGGCGGCCATCGCCAAGGTCGGCAAGCAGATCTGCCAGGATCTGCACGACAAGAACCCGGTGGTCTTCTGCGTGATGAACGGCGGGCTGATCTTCGCCGGCAAGCTGCTGACCCACCTGCAGTTCCCGCTGGAGGCCTCCTACCTGCACGCCTCGCGCTACCGCAACCAGACCAGCGGCGGCGAGCTGTTCTGGAAAGCCAAGCCGGAGATCTCGTTCATCGATCGCGACGTGCTGATCGTCGACGACATCCTCGACGAAGGCCATACCCTCAGCGCCATCATCGATTTCTGCAAGCACGCCGGCGCGCGCTCGGTGCACACCGCCGTGCTGATCGACAAGGAGCACGACCGCAAGGCCAGCCCGGACCTCAAGGCCAACTATGTGGGCCTGCCCTGCATCGATCGCTACATCTTCGGCTACGGCATGGACTACAAAGGTTACTGGCGCAACGCCAACGGCATCTTCGCGGTCAAGGGCCTGTAGGCTGCACGGGCCTGCCTCTGAGGGGTTCGAGCGGGGGGGGGCGGGCCGCGATAGCCAACAGGGCATGCTAGAGTGCCTCCTCATGCCAAGGAGCCTCACATGCGTGCGATTTTCCCCCTCTTGCTGGCGGTGAGCCTGCCGCTGTCCGCTGCACCGTTGCACAGCCAGTTCCTCCCGCCTGACGACCTGTCCCTGCGCCAGGAAGCGCCGACAGCCCAGCAGCTGCTGCAGGTCACCGACTATTCGGTGGTGGCCGGCATCCAGCGCCAGTCCGACCAGCAACCGATTCCGATCACCTCCTCGCTGCTGCTACGCCTCAAAGGCAAGCCGCTGAGCAAGGGCGCGACCATCGCCCAGGTGCTGGTCAACTTCGACGGCGAAGGCGGCAAGAGCCTGAAGAAGCCGGTCTACGATCCGAAGAAGCGGACCCTGACCCTGAACTACCCCCTTGCCGATTACCGGGTGATCATGGACCTTTTGCGCAACGAGACGTTGTACGTGCAGTTCCTCAGCTACCCCAATGGCCATGTCTGGGCCGACCTGCATACCGGTACCGTACGTACGCGTTGAGGCACGTGGGCCGTGGGGGGTACACTGCCGGCCTTCGAAATGTCCGTGATGGTCCAGTTGGGAGTTGGCGATGCGTAAAGACAAGAAACAGGTGATTGGTGACGAGATCAGCGACGAGTACGTCAAGACGTTCCTGCGGTTCGAGCCGGCCGACGGGGTGACCTCGCCGTCGCTGCACAAGCTGGTCAAGGCCTACCGTGGCCTGCGTGTCGATGACTTCGAGCGGTTCGTGGGTTTCTTCGTCGAGGCCGGCCTGGACCTGGACGGCAAGGACGAGCACGGCAAGACCTTCGTCGAGCTGATCGCCGACCAGCGTAACGCTGCCGAGTACATCGCGATCATCGACAACGCCCGCGGTTGATGTAGCCAGCATTCAGCAGGGCGGCTTTGCAGCCCCGGATGTGACTGAACGCCGGACCGCCAGGCATGAAAAAACGCCCCGAGGGGCGTTTTTTCATGGGCCGGTATCAGGCGTAGTGCTGGGCCGGGCTGCTCTCGACCAGTTCCAGTACTTCGTCGTTGTAGGCGCTGATCTTGCGGTACAGGGCTGCGTCGGTGGCGAGCACCTTCTCGCGGGCCGGGAAGATTTCCTTGAGCTTGGCGGCCCAGGCGCCCTTGGCCTGCTCGGGGAAGCAGCGCTCGATCAGCTCGAGCATGATCGATACGGTCACCGAGGCGCCCGGCGAGGCACCGAGCAGGGCGGCCAGGCTGCCGTCCTGGGCCGAGACCAGCTCGGTGCCGAACTGCAGGATGCCGCCTTTCTTCGGATCCTTCTTGATGATCTGCACGCGCTGGCCGGCCACTTCCAAGCGCCAGTCCTCGGCCTTGGCCTCGGGGTAGAAGCGGCGCAGGGCTTCCAGGCGCTGCTCCATCGACTGCATCACTTCGCTGACCAGGTACTTGGTCAGGTCCATGTTGTCGCGGGCCACGGCCAGCATCGGGCCGATGTTGCCCATGCGCACCGACAGCGGCAGGTCGAGCAGCGAGCCGTGCTTGAGGAACTTGGTGGTGAAGCCGGCATACGGGCCGAACAGCAGCGACTTCTTGCCGTCCACCACGCGGGTGTCCAGGTGTGGTACCGACATGGGGGGCGCACCGACCGCAGCCTGGCTGTAGACCTTGGCCTGGTGCAGCTTGACGATCTCGGGGTTGTCGCAGCGCAGCCACTGGCCGCTGACCGGGAAGCCGCCAAAGCCCTTGCTCTCCGGGATGCCGGACATCTGCAGCAGCGGCAGGGCCGCGCCACCGGCGCCGAGGAACACGAAGCGGGCGTCGACCTCACGGCTGCCGCCGCTGTTGACGTCCTTGATGCTGACGGTCCAGCCGCTGCCGTTACGGCGCAGGCCGACGACCTTCTTGCTGTACTTGACCTGGGTCTCGGGGCTGTCGCCCAGCAGTTTGAGCAGCTTGTTGGTCAGGGCGCCGAAGTTGACGTCGGTGCCCTTGAGCACGCGGGTGGCGGCGATGTGCTGGTCGGCCGGGCGGCCCGGCATCATCAGCGGCATCCACTCGTTCATCACGGCCTTGTCTTCGGTGTATTCCATCTCGGCGAAGGCGTGGTGCTGCTTGAGCAGTTCGAAGCGCTTCTTGAGGAAGGCGACACCCTTGTCACCCTCGACATAGCTCAGGTGCGGCACCGGGTTGATGAAGCCGCGCGGCGAGCCGAAGCTGCCTTTCTTGCTCAGGTAGGCCCAGAACTGGCGGGACACCTCGAACTGAGTATTGATGTGCACGGCCTTCTTGATGTCGATGCTGCCATCGGCGGCCTGGGGCGTATAGTTCAGCTCGCACAGGCCGGCGTGGCCGGTCCCGGCGTTGTTCCAGGGGTTGGAACTTTCCGCGGCACCGGAGTCCATCGCCTCGACGACCTCCAGCTTGAGCGTCGGGTCGAGTTCCTTGAGCAGTACGGCCAGGGTGGCACTCATGATGCCCGCGCCTACCAGTACCACATCAACCGATTCGTTCTGCGCCATTAACGCGTCTCCACAATCTACAGCACCTAATTGACAGCATAGGATTCCTGGGGTTGCCAGGATCGCCATGTCCGACTCTTCGCAGTTCTTGCAACTTCCGCGGACACCGCCAACCGGTCTTGGGGTTCGCCTATTGAACGCCCGGAACTGCCGGTGCGGCAATTCGACTTATGGTCAAGGTATCCGTCGTGCGTGATGGACCGGTTTCAGATACCCATCCAGGATGAGCACTGTTGCCGTCTGTTCGGAGCTGTTCGGGACGTATCTTGCGCTTTTGCACATGCCAGACTGTTCATTTGCTCGCCACACTCTTGTGAAGTTGTGAAAAACCCGTTTTTTCACGCTCTTTTGGAGACGTGAACCTCAAAAGGGACTGCGCGATGGCAACCCACAGGTTCATGCAAAGCGGAAGGCCGGGAAACAGCAGGCACGACAGCCGATGCAAGACCTGAGTGGAAGGCTCTCTGTGGGCGAAGCGGTAAAGGTGCCGGGGTCAAGCGGCGGGTGCGGGGCCCGATCAGGAGACGTCCTTATAATCGGGGGGAGATTATAACGAGGTCGCGGGCAGAAAGGTCGTTCTTCGTGGCTTTTTATTGCGGCATTTGTCAGGCCGGCAGGGTGCGTCGCTGCCAGCGATGGCTTGCGCGGGCGCAAACCCGGGCGTTGGCCGGCAGCGACTGGCCCAGCCAGACCAGCCGGGCTTCGCTGACCTGCACCCAGCCGCTGCCGAGCGGTGGCTGGCTGCACTGCTTGAAGGCCAGGCACTTGCCCTCGGCGTCGAGGCGCGCATAGGTGTTGTGGCGTGGGCGATGGAAAAGCAGGGTCCAGAGCGAGGCCATGGCGGGCGTCCTGTCAGGTCGGGTCTGGGGCAAGGATAGGGCTGGGGTATGAAACCCTTGTGACAGCGGCGGGGTGCGCCTTTTGGCGTGCCTGCTTTTTCTTGCCGCTTATCGCTTGCCGCCCGCCGCTGGGTATACTGTGGGCCTTTGCCGCATTTTCTGGAGAAACGCGCATGTTGCAACGTCTGTTGTTCGGTTTGATCGCGGTGGCCAGCCTCAGCCTGGTCGGTTGTGCCCACAGCCCGCAACAACTCAGCCCGCAACCCAAGCTCACCGCCCAGCTCAACCCGGTCGGCCATGGCCAGCCGGTGGTGGTCAAGGTGGTCGACGGGCGTGCCTCCCAGGCCCTGGGGACCCGCGGTGGCATGTATCCGGAGACCAGCACCATCAGCGTCAATGGCAACGACATCGTACCCAAGCTGCAGGCCCAGGCCGAGGCGGCGGTGCGCCTGCTCGGCTTCACCCCGACGCCGAACGCCTACAACGCCCCGCAGTTGACCGTGACCCTGGCCGAGCTGAAGTACCAGTCGCCCAAGGACAACCTGTACGTGACCGAGGCCACCATCGGCGCCACCTTCCGCGCCGATGTGTCCAACGCCAACCGTCGCTACAGCGGCCGCTACGGCGCGACCCTGGACCAGCGCTTCGGCATGGCGCCGAATCAGGAGACCAACACCAAGCTGGTGAGCGACGTGCTCAGCGATGCCCTGACTCGCCTGTTCAAGGACCCGACCATCGGCCAGGTGCTCGGCGAATAAACCTTTCGTCCCTCGTTATGAAAAAGCCCGCTGTCCGGATGGCTGGACAGCGGGCTTTTTCGTGTAGGGTGCGTCAGGCGGCTTCGGTGTAGAAATCCAGCAGGCTGATGCCGGTCTGCACGTCGATTTCCGGGAGGTCCTGGTGGGCGTGGCCGCCGAGGGCGCAGTAGACCAGCCACTGGCGATCCTGGACATTGATGGCGAAGCCGTCGATCAGTGCCTGCTGTTCTTCGCTCTGGGCGACGAGGTAGAGGCGGTCCTGGTTTTCGGCGTGCAGCATGACAAGCTCCGGTGAGGGGAAAAGGCCGACAGGGTGGCTTGCCTGGATGACGAGCGTGTTACAGACAAAATTTAGTGACAGTTGGTCGCAAAAAACGGGCGCGCCAGTCGGGCTTGGGTAGAATGCCGGCTTTCGCTGTCGTTATTCCGAGGTTGCGTGATGTCCTTGCAAATGCTCTGGGGGTTCCTGGCCGCCCATCCGACCAAGCTGATCAACCTGCTGGCGCTGTTGATGACCTGCCCTGGCGGATTGCTGCTGCACAGTGCCCGTCGCCGCGAGATCGTGAGCCGTGAGAGCCTGGCCGCCGACGAAGGCGTGGTCGATGCCTTCGACCAGCGCGTGCCACGCTACTACTACATCCTCGGCTTTTCCTGCCTGGCCATGGCGTTGCTGTTGTCCTGGTTCAGCACCTGGGTCTGAGGGCGCGAGTAGGCGCTCCCTGGGCAAACGTAACGCCTTTGATTTAGCGGGAAACCTGCGGGGGCGGGGGCCGATTAAGAATCTCACCCGCCATTTGGGGCCGTTTCAAGCCCCATCGCCGGCAAGCCGGCTCCCACAGGGGCCCTGCAAGCCGCATCATGTGGGGTCCACTTGCATGCTGTGGGAGCACCGTGTCAAGCCACAGGGCTCTGCAACCTGACCTGGTACTGGTTGCGCACCGGCGTCGCATACTGCTGGATCAGGTAGGGCCGGTGCTCCACCGGGCAGGCATCCAGGCGGCGCTGCCATTCTTCCTTGGCCCGGGCCAGCTCCTCGGCGGGGAACAGCTTCTGCGCTGTCGGCACCTGCAGTGCAGGGTCCGCTGCATCCCACATCCCATAGGCCAGGTAGTGCACCGGGAACAACCGGTAGCCGCCGAGGATCTGCCGGTCGATTTCCTGGGCCAGTTGCTTGGTGTCCTCGTAATACTCGGTCACCGGCGGCGCGAAGTTGATGTGCACCCGCCCCTTGTAGCCGGTGATGCCCAGGGCGATGCTGTTGTCGTCCTCGCCAGGCGCCTTGGTGTAGCCGCCGGTGGTGGCGCGGATGTACAGCTCGCGGGCCTTGGCCAGGTCGCACGGGTCGTATTCGTAGCTGATCGACACCGGGATCAGGTTCAGGCCCTGGATCACCGCGCCGAACGGCTCGTCCTTGCGGCTCATGTGGAACATCTTGAGGATCGCCGAATCGGTACGGTCGTCGCCGTCCTTGGCCCGGCCTTCGGCCTGGGCGATCCAGATCGACACGCAGTCGTTGCGGATCGAGTGATTGATGTAGGCCGACAGCAATTGGTAGGCCGCCAGCTTTTCCCGGCGACCGCTCAGCGAGCGGTGGACGATGAAGCTCTTGTTCAGCCGCATCATGTCGCTGACGAAGGGCTTTTGCAGCAGGTTGTCGCCGATGGCGATGCGTGGCGTCGGCAGGCCGGCGTGATACACCGCGTAGTTGACGAAGGCCGGGTCCATCACGATGTCGCGATGGTTGGCCAGGAACAGGTAGGCCTCGCCCGACTTGAGCTGCTCGACGCCCGAGTAGGTGACGCCGTCGGTGGCGCGTTCGATGGTCTGGTCGACGTAGTACTCGACTTTGTCCTGCAGGGTCGAAATGCATTCGACGCCTGCGAATTCCTTGCGCAGGCGGCGGGCGATCAGCGGTTTGAGCAGCCAGCCGAAGGCGCCCGCCATGCGCGGGAAGCGGAAGTGGGTGAGGATATCGAGGAATGCCGGGTCGCTGAGCAGGCGTGCCAGAACGGCAGGGACCTCAGCGTCGTCGTACGGTCGGATGGCATCGAATTCGCCCATCATGCTCTCTTGTTGGAAACGGCTAGGGTAGTAAGGTAGGGACGGGTCCGAAAAAACGGCTCGGACACACACAGGCCCTGTAAACAGACCGGCAATTATACGCACAAGTCACCGCGGAGGCCGCGATGCTGGAAACCGACTTCTATCGTTGCCCGTATTGCGGCGAATCGGTGGAGACCACCGTCGACCTTTCCGGCGGGGACCAGGTCTATACCGAGGACTGCCAGGTCTGTTGCCAGCCCATCGTGTTCATTCTGCAGGTGCATGGTGACGAATGGATGCTCGAGGTCAGACGCGAGGACGATGCCTGATGCGACGGATCTACGAACCGGAAAGCCTGATGGAGGCCGAACTGCTGCTGGGCATGCTCGTCAGCGAGGGGGTCGATGCGCACCTGGTGGGCCGCGACCTGGTCGGTGCTGCCGGCGAGTTGCCGATGCACGGGTTGCTGGGCCTGGCGGTGGCGGACGAGCAGGCCGGCTACGCACGGCAGCTGATCGATGCGTACAATGCCGCCCAGCCACTTGCCGGCGACGAACCGGAGAGTTTCCCCGGAATCCTGATTTGCTAGGTTTTTATCGCCATGTGTGGACGCTACGCCTTGTTTCGCTGGTCTGCGGCCTTTGCCGCCTTGCCGGGGTATCCCACCGACCAGCGGGCGCAATGGAACATCGCCCCGGGCGGCTCGGTGCTGATCCAGCGCCTGGTCGACGGCCAGTTGCAACTGGCGCGGGCGCGCTGGGGGCTGACCCCGGCCTGGCTCACCGACCTTTCCCGCACGCCTGCCCAGGCCCGCGCCGAGACCCTCGTCGAGCAGCCGATGTTCCGTGAGGCGTTTCGCCGGCGCCGCTGCCTGATGCCGGCCAATGGTTTCTACGAATGGCGTGGCAACGTGCGCAAACGGCCGTACTGGTTGACGCCGGGGGAGGGTTCGTCACTGTTCTTCGCTGCGCTGTGGGAGGCCTACCCGGTGCAGGAGCAGGTGTGGCTGAGCTGCGCGGTGGTGACCCAGGCGGCGATGAACCAGCGTCGGCCGTTGATCCTGGATGAAGCGGGGCAGGCGGCCTGGCTCGACCCCGACACGCCATTGCCGCGCCTGCACGAGCTGCTGGCCAGCCCGCCGGCCGCCCTGCGCGAGCGGGCGCTGGCGCCTTTCGTCAATGATCCGAAGCTCGATGCGCCGGAGTGCCTGACCCCGGCCTGATGCCGTCGTGAGAACGCATGGGGCTGGCGAGAAATCTTCCCTGCGGCTCTGGCGGGGGCTGGCGTCTCGGCCTAGGATACGCCGCATGTACAGAGGGAGTGTTTCCATGCGTAGATCGTTTGTTGTCAGCATGCTGGGCGCCAGCATCCTGCTGGCGGGCTGCCAGGCGGTGAACACCACCAGCGGTGGTGCGGTGGGTGTCGAGCGCAAGCAGTACATGTTCAGCATGCTCTCGACCGATGAGGTCAACCAGATGTATGCCCAGTCGTACCAGCAGACCCTCAGCGAGGCGTCGAGCAAGGGCGTGCTGGACAAGACCAGTGCCAAGGCCAAGCGCGTCCAGGCCATCGCCGACCGTCTGATCGCCCAGGCACCGAAATTCCGCCCGGATGCCGCGCAGTGGAAGTGGGAGGTCAACCTGATCCAGAGCGACGAGCTCAATGCCAACTGTGGCCCCGGTGGCAAAATCATCTTCTATACCGGCCTGATCGATAAGCTCCAGCTCACCGATGCCGAGATCGCTGCGGTCATGGGCCACGAGATCGCCCACGCCCTGCGCGAGCATGGCCGTGAGGCGATGTCCAAGGCCTATGGCGTGGAAATGGCCCGCCAGGGTGCCGGTGCATTGTTCGGCCTGGGCCAGGACAGCATGGCCCTGGCCGACACCGTGGTGAACTACGCCATGACCTTGCCCAACAGCCGCGCGAATGAGAACGAAGCCGACCTGATCGGCCTGGAGCTGGCGGCCCGCGCCGGCTATGACCCGAATGCCGCGATCACCCTGTGGGACAAGATGAGCAAGGCTTCGGAGGGCGCGCCGCCCGAGTTCATGAGCACCCACCCGGCGTCCAGCAGCCGCATTGCCGCACTGCAGGCGGCCATTCCCAAGGTGATGCCGCTGTACCAGGCCGCCCGGAAATAAGCTGCAAGCGGTCAGCCAATCCAGCCACTGGCCCGCATCGCCGAATATACCGCCACTGCGGCGAGGACGAAGAACGCCGTGGCGGCCAGGCGGCGGATCAGGGTCAGTGGCAGTTTCTCGGCGGCGAAGTTGCCCGCCAGCACCACCGGCACGTTGGCGATCAGCATGCCCACGGTGGTGCCGATGATGACCATGATCAGATGAGGGTACTGGGCCGCCAGCATGACCGTGGCGACCTGGGTCTTGTCGCCGATCTCGGCCAGGAAGAAGGCGATCAGCGTGGTGACGAACGGCCCGAAGCGACGCGCGGCGCTATTCTCGTCATCGTCCATCTTGTCTGGAACCAGGGTCCACAGCGCGGTGGCGGCAAAACTGGCGGCGAGTATCCAGTGCAGCACGGTCTCGCTGAAGAAGCCGCTGACCCAGGCGCCCACGGCACCTGCGGCGGCATGGTTGGCCAGGGTGGCGGCGACGATGCCGGCAATGATCGGCCAAGGCTTGCGAAAGCGGGCGGCGAGAATGAGCGCGAGCAACTGCGTCTTGTCGCCGATCTCGGCGAGGGCGACGATCGCGGTGGGGACGAGCAGGGATTCCAACATCAGGGTTCCTACGGGGGCGGGCCGACACGGCTATGACACGTACAGCCTCCCCGCCCCGGGTAAGGTGTGCGTGTCATAGGTCTTGTCAAACCCCTCGAGCCGTCTGTGCGGCGATCGGGTCGCACGCGCCATGGCCTGTGGGCCAAGTGTGTTGACGCGTGCCGGGCGAGCGGGGGCTCGCGGGAGACTACTCCCCTAGGACGGTGCGGATTCTGCCTAGGAGAATCCTTTTCGGCAAGCCTTGTTTTTATCCACGTGTTGCCTGGTAGATGCGAAAACCGTCTGCCTCGGCGCGTACCCGGCAATTGCCCAGGGCCCCTTCGATGAGCGGCTGGTAGCGCAGGAAGCTGTTGGCTACCAGGCGCATTTCGCCGCCTTTTTCCAGGTGTTCGCTGGATTTTCTCAGGAGATCTTCCGATGCCTGGTAATCGGTATGGACACCGGTATGGAAGGGCGGATTGCTCAGGATCAGGGCCAGCCCCTTGGGCGCGGCATCGATGCCGTCACCACTGATCACTTCGCCCTCCAGACCGTTGGCCGCCAAGGTCAGGCGGCTGCTGGCCACGGCGAAGGCATCCACGTCGAGCAGGGTCACGTGGCTCTGCGGGTAGCGGCGTTTGACCGTGGCGCCCAGCACGCCGGCGCCGCAGCCGAAGTCCAGTACATGGCCGACCGGCAGCGCGTCCAGGTGCTGGAGCAGCAGGGCAGTGCCACGATCCAGCCGGCCATGGCTGAACACGCCGGGCAGGCTGACTACCTGCAACGGGCCGTCGTCCAGGGCCAGTTCGAAACGTTCGGCCAGGCTCTCCAGCGGCAGGGCCTGTGGCACCTCTTCCACGGTCACCTGCCAGAGCTGGCAGTGCCGGGCGCTGTCGAGCTTGCGGGGCTTGCCGAAGGCTCGCAATTGCTTGGCCGCGCCTTCGATGCCGCCGCGTTTCTCGCCCACCACGTACAGCTCGCGCCCCGCCAAGCGAGCCGCCAGGGCGTTGAGCAGGTAGGCCGTCAGTTCGCGGGACTTGGGCAGGAACAGCACGGCGGCCTCGAAGGGCACGTCCGGCACCGTCACCCCATAATGGCTGCGGCCGGCGAAACGGCCATCGAGCAAGGCCTGGTCTCCGGCATGCCAGGCCCAGCCGTTGGCCTGCGGCAACTGGCCGAGCAGGTCGTCGGCGGGCAGCCCGGCGAGCAGCAGCGGGCCCTGGAACAGTTCGGCCTGGCGAAGCAACACTTCACTGCGCGGGTCCATGGACGACGTCTCCTGAAAAAATGGCGCAGTGTACCAGAGCCTCCTGGGCGTCAGCCGACCACTCGCCGTGGTTGGCCGGCGAAGAAGGCCTGGGCGTTCTCGCTCAGCTGGCCGACGATGCGCTGGCGTGACTCCACCGCGCCCCAGGCGCTGTGCGGGGTCACGATCAGGCGTGGTACGTCCGGTTCGAGCAACGGGTTGCCATTGGTTGGCGGCTCGACGCTCAGCACATCGGTGGCAGCGCCGCCCAGGTGACCGCTGCGCAGGGCATCGGCCAGCGCCTGCTCGTCGATCAGGCCGCCACGGGCGGTGTTGACCACCAGGGCGCCGGGCTTGAGCAGGGCCAGTTCGCGGACGCCGATCATGTGCCGGGTGTGTTCGTTGAGTGGACAGTGCAGGGTCAGGGCGTCGACCTGGGGAAGCAGCTCGTCCAGGGGCAGGCGCTCTGCACGGGCCGGGCGCCCGGGGATCTGCCCGCTGAGCACGCGCATGCCGAAGGCCTCGGCCAGCCGCGCCACGGCACCGCCCAGTTCGCCGTGCCCGAGCAGGCCAAGGGTCTTGCCTTGCAGCTCGACGATGGGGAAGTCCAGCAGGCAGAACTGGCTGGCCGTCGCCCAGCGTCCCTCGGCCACGGCCTGGTTGTAGTCGCACAGGCGGGTCGCCAGGGCCAGCAGCAGGGCCAGGGTGTGCTGTGCCACCGATGGCGTGCCGTAGCCCTGGCAGTTGCACACCGTGATGCCTTGGGCGCGTGCGGCCTGCAGGTCGACATTGTTGGTGCCGGTGGCCGCGATCAGGATCAGTTTCAGCTGCGGGTTGGCCGCCAGGGCAGAGGCGTCGAGCATCACCTTGTTGCTGATCACCGCCGTGGCGCCTTGCAGGCGTTCGGCGACCTGCTCCGATGTGGTCGCGGCGTGCAATTGCAGGCTGTCGAACTGTTGTGCCAGGGGCGAGAGGTCGAGGTCGCCGAGGTCCAGGGATTGATGGTCGAGAAAGACGGCGTGGCGCGGGCTGGGCATCCGGGGGCTCCGAGGGCTGGGGTCATGGGGCGATGCTGATGCCCCAACCTGAAGCCGGGCTCTCGAAGTGTCAAGTCGGCCACTCATACCTTGGGCGGCGCAAATCATTCCTTCGGCTGATTTGACCGACGCGTCACCGATCTAGAGTAACCCCCTGACTTGTCCGGCCCGCATTGCAGAAAAGGGATCCCCATGTTGCAGACGCGTATCATCGAGCCCGCCGAGGGCGCCTACACCTTCCCGTTGCTGATCAAGCGCCTGCTGATGTCTGGCAGCCGCTACGAGAAGACTCGCGAGATCCTCTACCGCGACCAGTTGCGCCTGACCTACCCACAACTGGTCGAGCGGGTCGCCCGCCTGGCCAACGTGCTGACCGAGGCCGGGGTCAAGGCCGGTGACACGGTGGCTGTGATGGACTGGGACAGCCACCGCTACCTGGAGTGCATGTTCGCCATCCCGATGATCGGTGCGGTGGTGCACACCATCAATGTGCGCCTGTCGCCGGAGCAGATCCTCTACACCATGAACCACGCTGAAGACCGTCTCGTGCTGGTCAACAGCGATTTCGTCGGCCTCTACCAGGCCATCGCCGGGCAGTTGACCACGGTGGAAAAGACCCTGCTGCTGACCGATGGCCAGGACAAGACCGCCGACCTGCCCGACCTGGTCGGCGAATACGAGCAACTGCTCGCCGCCGCCAGCCCACACCATGACTTCCCCGACTTCGACGAGAACTCGGTGGCCACCACCTTCTACACCACGGGCACCACCGGCAACCCCAAGGGCGTGTTCTTCACCCATCGCCAACTGGTGCTGCACACCCTGGCCGAGGCCTCGGTGACCGGCAGCATCGACAGCGTGCGCCTGCTTGGCAGCAACGATGTGTACATGCCCATCACGCCGATGTTCCATGTGCATGCCTGGGGCATTCCCTATGCCGCGACCATGCTCGGCATGAAGCAGGTCTACCCGGGGCGCTACGAGCCGGACATGCTGGTCAAGCTGTGGCGCGAGGAGAAGGTGACCTTCTCCCACTGCGTGCCGACCATCCTGCAGATGCTGCTCAACTGCCCATCGGCCCAGGGCCAGGACTTCGCCGGCTGGAAGATCATCATCGGCGGCAGTGCGCTCAACCGTGCGTTGTACGAAGCGGCCCTGGCCCGTGGCATCCAACTGACTGCGGCGTACGGCATGTCCGAGACCTGCCCGCTGATTTCCTGCGCGCACCTGAACGACGAACTGCAGGCCGGTAGCGAGGACGAGCGCATCTCCTACCGGATCAAGGCCGGTGTGCCGGTGCCGCTGGTGGAAGCGGCGATCGTCGACGAACAGGGCAACTTCCTCCCCGCCGATGGCGAGACCCAGGGCGAACTGGTACTGCGTGCGCCCTGGCTGTCGATGGGCTACTTCAAGGAGCCGCAGAAAAGCGAGGAGCTGTGGCAGGGTGGCTGGCTGCATACCGGTGACGTCGCCACCCTCGACGGCATGGGCTACATCGATATCCGCGATCGCATCAAGGATGTGATCAAGACCGGTGGCGAGTGGATCTCGTCCCTCGACCTGGAAGACCTGATCAGCCGTCATCCGGCCGTGCGTGAAGTGGCGGTGGTCGGGGTCGCCGACCCGCAATGGGGCGAGCGGCCATTCGCCTTGCTGGTGGTGCGCGAGGGGCAGAGCATCGACGCGCGCAGCCTCAAGGATCATCTCAAGCCTTTCGTCGAGCAAGGTCACATCAACAAGTGGGCGATTCCCAGCCAGATCGCCGTTGTTACTGAAATTCCCAAGACCAGTGTCGGCAAGCTCGACAAGAAGCGTATCCGCGTGGATATCAGCCAGTGGCAGGCCAGTAACAGCGCCTTCCTGTCGACCCTGTAACACCTGCGCGGGGCGCGACCGTCCAGGCGCGTCCCGCATTCCAGAGCGGCTGCGGCCTTGTCAAACGGCAAATATGCGCCATGCTTCTTTCCTGTCGGCAGGCAGGCGCCTGCGGGGTGGGCGCTGGCAGGGTGCGCAAATCACACTTTAGAGGGATCAAGCGCCTGTGCCTGCTGGCTATAGTCGGGGTCAGGGGATTTTCAGGAATGGGGAGGGCGAGGCGCACAAGCCGCTTCGCCGCGGGCGCAAGCCTGCTGCACCGGTCTCGGGGCCGTTTCTGAAAAGGACTCACTGCCATAACAAAAAAAGTACATGGAGTAGCGTCGATGACATCTGCAAACCAGTTCTGGCGCCGGGCGAAGCTGCCCTTGGCCGTCAGCCTCGCTTCCACGCTCGCAAGTCCCGCATTCGGTGTCAGCTTCAACATCGGGGAAATCGAAGGCCAGTTCGATTCGTCGCTCTCCGTCGGGGCCAGTTGGTCGACAGCCAAGCCGAACAAGAACCTCATCGGGGTCAACAACGGTGGCCGGGGCCTTTCGCAGACTTCCGACGACGGCCACCTGAACTTCAAGCGCGGTGAAACCTTCTCGAAGATCTTCAAGGGTATCCACGACCTCGAACTCAAGTACGGCGACACCGGGGTGTTCGTCCGCGGCAAGTACTGGTACGACTTCGAGCTCAAGGACGAAAATCGCCCGTTCAAGGACATCAGCGACTCCAACCGCAAGGAAGGCGCCAAGTCTTCCGGTGCCGAGCTGCTCGATGCCTTCATCTACCACAACTACAGCCTCGGCGACCTGCCGGGCACGGTGCGCCTGGGCAAGCAGGTGGTCAGCTGGGGGGAGAGTACCTTCATCGGCAGCGGCATCAACGCCGTCAACCCGATCGACGTCTCGGCGTTCCGCCGGCCCGGTGCCGAGATCAAGGAAGGCCTGATCCCGGTCAACATGTTCTACCTGTCCCAGAGCGTCTCCGACAACCTGTCGTTCGAGGGCTTCTACCAACTGGAATGGGACCAGACCGTCGTCGATAACTGCGGCACCTTCTTCTCCCAGCCGGATGTGATCGCCGATGGTTGCGACAACAACCTGGCGGTACTGGCCACCCAGTCCACGCTGGCCGGCAGGCTCGGCCCGCTGGCCGCTCCGGTGGGGGCCACGCTGGCGGGGCAGGGCGTGAACTGGGGCTCGCCCGACGAAGGGGTGATCGTGCGCCGTGGGCCCGACCGCGATGCACGGGACAGCGGCCAGTTCGGCGTGGCCCTGCGCTACATGTACGAGCCGTTGAACACCGAGTTCGGCGGTTACTTCATGAACTACCACAGCCGTGCGCCGATCTTCAGTGGCCGCGGCGCCGATGCCCAGTACTACGACCCGAACAGGCTGGGCGCCGCCTTGATCGGTGCGGGCGTGCCTGCTGGTGCGCTGGGTGCGCTACTGCCTTCGCTGATGCCGCTGGTGGTCGCGGGCAATTCCAGCTACTACGTGGAATACCCGGAAGATATCCGCCTCTACGGTCTGAGCTTCTCCACCACGCTGCCCAGCGGCACGGCGTGGAGCGGTGAAATCAGCTATCGCCCGAACGCACCGGTGCAGTTGAACACGACCGATATCCTCTATTCGGGCCTGACGCCGCTCGACCCTGACGCTTCGGTGTTGCAGGGTAGGCCGGGCACGGACCAGCCGGGCTATCGCCGTAAGGAAATCACCCAGCTGCAAACCACCTTCACGCACTTCTTCGACCAGGTGATGGGCGCCGAGCGCCTGACCATGGTGGGTGAAATCGGCTGGACCCACGTCGGTGGCCTGGAAAGCACGTCCAAGGCTCGCTACGGGCGTGATCCGGTCTACGGCCCAGGGCCGCTGCCCAATGGCCGTTGCCAGTCGTTGAACGCCAGCACCGTGGGCACCGGGCCGCAGAACAACGTGTCGCGCTACTGCGAGAACGACGGCTACACCACCAGCGATTCCTGGGGTTACCGCGTTCGGGCCATCTGGGACTACAACAATGTCTTCGCCGGCGTGAACCTGCGCCCGAGCGTGGCCTGGTCCCATGACGTCGATGGCTACTCGCCGGGCCCGGGCGGCAACTTCGAGGAAGGGCGCAAGGCGATCAGCCTGGGCCTGGATGCCGAGTACCAGCAGACCTACACGGCCAGCCTGTCATACACCAACTTCTTCGATGGCAAGTACACCACCGTGGATGATCGCGATTTCATCGCCCTCAGCTTCGGCGTGAACTTCTAAGAACACTGATCCAGGACGACACAGAATGAACAAGACCAGAAGTCTGCTGCAAGCCGGTGTGCTGGGCCTGTCCCTGCTGGCGACCAGCGTCATGGCTGCGGTTTCCGCCGACGAGGCGGCCAAGTTGGGCACCACCCTGACCCCGATGGGGGCGGAGAAGGCGGGCAATGCCGATGGTTCCATCGGCCCGTGGGAGCCGTTGTCCAAGACCGCGGGCAGCGCCGATGCCAAGGGGTTCCTGTCTGACCCATACGCCAGCGACAAGCCGCTGTTCACCATCACCGCGCAGAACGTCGACCAGTACAAGGACAAGCTGTCCCCAGGCCAGGTGGCGATGTTCAAGCGCTATCCGCAGACCTACAAGATCCCGGTGTACAAGACCCATCGCGGCTCGACGGTGCCCGATGAAGTCTTCGCCGCCATCAAGGAGAACGCCACCAAGACCACCCTGGTCGAGGGCGGCAACGGCCTGAACAACTTCCGTACCGCCATCCCGTTCCCGATTCCCAAGAGCGGCATCGAGGTGATCTGGAACCACATCACCCGCTACCGGGGCGGCAGCGTGACCCGCCTGGTGACCCAGGCCACGCCGCAGCAGAATGGCTCCTATAGCCTGGTGTACTTCCAGGACCAGTTCGTCTTCCGCGACCGGATGAAGGACTACGACCCGAACAACCCAGGCAACGTGCTGTTCTACTTCAAGCAGAAGGTGACGGCGCCGGCGCGCCTGGCCGGGACCGTGCTGCTCGTCCACGAGACCCTGGACCAGGTCAAGGAGCCTCGCAAGGCGTGGATCTACAACGCCGGCCAGCGCCGCGTGCGCCAGGCGCCGCAGGTGTCCTACGACGGGCCAGGTACCGCCGCCGACGGCCTGCGGACGTCCGACAACCTGGACATGTACAACGGCGCACCGGACCGCTACGACTGGAAGCTGGAAGGCAAGAAGGAGATGTACATCGCCTCCAACAGCTACAAGCTCGACGATCCGAAGCTCAAGTATGCCGACATCCTCAAACCGGGCCACATCAACCAGGACCTGTCTCGCTACGAGCTGCGCCGTGTGTGGCATGTGGTCGCCACCCTCAAGCCGGGGCAGCGGCACATCTATGCCAAGCGTGACTTCTACATCGACGAGGACACCTGGCAGGCCGCGGTGATCGACCAGTACGACGGGCGCGGGCAGCTGTGGCGCGTGTCCGAGGCCCATGCGCAGGACTACTACAACGTGCAGGTGCCGTGGTACACCCTGGAAGCCATCTACGACCTGCAATCGGGGCGCTACCTGGCGCTGGGCATGAAGAACGAAGAGAAGCGTGCCTACGACTTCGGCTTCAGTGCCAGCAAGAGCGACTTCCAGCCAGCTGCGCTGCGCCAGGAGGGGGTGCGTTGAGGCGGGTGTGATGAACCTTGTGTGATCTCCCGAAAACGCCCCGGCTTGCCGGTAATGCTGTTCACTTAAGCCATTGGGGCCGCCTTGCGGCCCTTCGCGGGCAAGCCCGCTCCCACAAGTACGCTGCAAACCTCAAGGAATGCACGATCCTGTGGGAGCGGGCTCGCCCGCGAAGGGCTGCAAGGCAGCCCCAATCGATGTCACATCAGACTTAAGTGAACAGCATTACGGCTTGCCGGGGCGTTTTCGTCATGTGCCTTGGTCGGCTATGGGACGCGAAGCAGTTCCTATCCCAAAGAACTGTAAGCACTGTTTCTTTTTGTCGTAGTCTTTTTCAGCGCAAACCCACCCCATCATCTTCAAATGCGCTGCGTTACCCGCTAGTCTCGCAACCATCCATACCGCCGAAATTCTTCCAATCAGAACGAGCCGGCCATGACAGATCTGTCCCGTACGCATGGATTCGCCAGTCAGGCCATGGGCCTGCTGGACGGGCGTTTCTTCCGGCCGCCCCTGCCTGATGGCCATGTGCCCAGGGCGCGGTTGTGCCAACGGCTCCAGTCCGGCCTGAGTGGCCGTCTGCTGCTGGTCAACGCCCCGGCGGGTTTCGGTAAGAGTTCGCTGGCCATCGAGTTCTGCCAGGCGTTGCCTGGCCACTGGCGCAGCCTCTGGCTCGGCCTGAGCCAACGCGATGCCGACCCCGGCCGTTTCCTCGAGCGCCTGCTCGAAGGCCTGCAGCAGTTCTGTCCGGCCCTGGGTGGCCAGGCCATGGGCTTGCTGAAGATGCGCCAACGCCACCAGCCGTTCGCCTTCGAGGAGTGGCTCGATGGCCTGCTCGACGAGCTCGCCCTCTACCTGCAAGCCGATACCCCCCTCTTGCTGGTGCTGGATGACTATCACCTGGCCCAGGGGCCGGTCCTCGACCGCTGCCTGCAGTTCTTCCTCAATCACCTGCCAGGCGGGCTGGTCCTGCTGGTCACCAGCCGCCAGCGGCCGGACTGGCACCTGGCGCGGTTGCGCCTGTCGCGTCAACTGGTGGAGCTGAACGAACAGGACCTGCGCCTGACCCCCGAGGAGGCCCTGGCCGTGATCGGCCGCCAGCCCACCGGCCTGCGTGGGCAAGCGCTGGACAACCTGATCCAGCGCAGCGACGGCTGGGTCGCCGGGCTGCGTTTCTGGCAACTGGCGGCCAGCGAGTCCGGCGACGACAATGCCTTGCCCCAGGCCCTGCACGGCGGTGAAGGGCTGATCCGTGACTACCTGCTCGAGGAAGTCATCGAGATCCTGCCCACGGATGTGCAGGCCTTTCTCTACGACACGGCCTGCCAGGAGCGCTTCTGCGCCGAGCTGTGCGACGCCCTGCGCGAGCGCCAGGACAGCGCCAGCATCCTGCGTTACCTGCAGGCCCACCAAGTGTTCCTGGTGCCGCTGGACGAGCATGGCCACTGGTTCCGCTACCATCACCTGTTCTCCGACCTGCTGCGCAGCCGGCAGGCCAGCGAACCCCTGGCGGCCTTGCACCTGCGCGCCTGCCGCTGGTTCCAGGTGCAGGGGCTGCTCGACGAGGCGGTGGAGCAGGCATTGCGCGCCGGCCACCTGGATGTGGCGGCCGATCTGGTGCAGAGCCTGTCGGAGGAGCAACTGCTGGCCGAGCAGAATGTCGGCATGCTGCTGCGCTGGAAGATGGACCTGCCCGACAGCCTGCTGATCAGCACCCCTCGATTGATCGTCCTGTACAGCTGGGCACTGGGGTTGGCCTGCCAACTGGACGCGGCCGAGGAGCTGGCGGCCTACCTCAGCCGCTTCCTGCCAGCCCCGTCGGCCACTGCACAGAAATCCATGCTCGCCCAGTGGCTGGCTCTGAGCGGGGTCATCGCCCGTGGCCGTGGCGATCGCCAGCGGACCCTGGCCTATTGCGGCGAGGCGCTGCAGAGCCTGCCATACAAGCGCTATGGGCAACGCCTGGTGTGCCTGTCGACGCTGTCCAACCTGGCGATCGCCGATGCCGACTTCTGGCGGGCGCGGGGCTGGAACCGCGAGGCCCTGGAGCTCGCCCAGCGGGTCGGCAACCCGCTGTTCGAAGCCCTGGCCCACTATGACCGGGCGCGGGTCCTGCATGCCCGGGGCGAGGTATTGCGTGCCCTGGACGAGGTACGCCAAGGGCTGCAACGCTTGCAGGGGCTGTCGGCGCAGCGCCTGTATGCGGTACGCGCCAGGCTCACCCTGTACGAGGGCTACCTGCTGGTGGCGCGGCTGCAACCGGCCCAGGGCCGCGCACGGCTACGCGCCGGGCTCAGCGAGGCACGTGCCTGTCGCGACATCAGCGTGTTGATCGGCCATTGCGTGATCGCCTCGCTCGATGGGCGTGAAGGCCGTTTCGCCGAAGCCTTCGCCGAGCTGGCCGAGGCCGAGCGGTTGATGCATATCTGGGACGTGCCGCCGATCTTCTACCTGGCCATGATCACCCTGGTGAAATGCGAGCTGTGGCTGGCCCAGGGGCGTACGGATCTTGCCGAGTCCTGGCTGTTGCGCCTGGGCCAGACCTACGGCGGCGAGCAGCCTGCGGCCGCACCGGAGTTCCACCCCCTGCTGCCGTTGCACATCGAGTTGCAGCAGGCCCTGCTGGAGCGTGTCCTGGGGCGTCCGGACGCGGCCGCCGAACGCCTGCAGGCGCTGGTCGAGCGTGGCCTGGCCAGTGGCGGGATGATGCTGGCGGTCAGTGCCTTGTGCCAGTGGACCGCCCTGTCGCTGGGCGAGGGGCGCGAGCAAGAAGCCGCCAGCGTGCTGCCCAGGGCACTGGAGGCGGCCCAGGGCGGCGCGTTGCAGCCGTTCCAGCGCTTGATCGAAGACCATCCCCACTGGTTGCGCGAACAACTGGCCGCGCGCCCGGCCTGCCTGGTCCAGGCTGAGCTGCTGGCGCGCCTGCCGCGGCCCCAGGCCAGCGACGCGGCCGAGGCCCTGAGCGGCCGGGAGCTGGCCGTGCTGGAACTGATTGCCCAAGGATGCTCGAACCAGCAGATCAGCGAGCGCCTGTTCATTTCCTTGCACACCGTCAAGACCCACGCCAGCCACATCAACAGCAAGCTCGGTGTAGAGCGGCGAACCCAAGCGGTGGCCAAGGCCAAGTCCCTGGGCCTGTTGGCCTAGCTCCCGGAGCGTGGGGGCGGTAAAATAGTGGCATTAAGCCATTGCTGCTGGCGCCGTCTATTCCGGGCTCATCTTTCCCCACCCGCTGCCGATACGCTGTTCGGCGGTACGCATCGCCACGCGCCATTTTCCACCCACTCCACTACAGGTCGTGTTGATGCTGCAGTACGGGCAAAAAAGCTTTCTGATCGTCGACGACTTCACCGACTTCCGTACGTCGACCCGTTCGATGCTCCGTGAGCTGGGCGTGCGTGATGTGGACACCGCCGACAGTGGAGAGCAGGCCCTGCGCATGTGTGCGCAGAAGCGCTACGACTTCATCCTCCAGGACTTTCACCTGGGCGATGGCAAGAAGAATGGCCAGCAGGTGCTCGAGGACCTGATCCTCGACAAGCTGGTCAGCCATGAGTGCGTGTTCATCATGGTCACTGCCGAGAGCAGCCAGTCCATCGTCCTCAGCGCCATCGAACACGAACCCGATGCCTACCTGACCAAGCCGTTCAACCGCGTCGGCCTGGCCCAGCGCCTGGAGAAGCTGGTGCAACGCAAGACCTTGCTCAAGCCCATCCTGCAGGCCCTGGACCGTGAGCGTCCGGCCGAGGTGCTGGCGGCCTGTGCCGAGCTGTGCCGGAAGGACCCGCGCTTCGCCCCGTTGTGCCTGCGCTACCGGGCTGACGCCTTGCGCAACCTCAATCGTTTCGACGAGCTGGAGAAGTTCCTCAAGGCCATTCTCGCCAGCCGGCCCCAGCCCTGGGCGTATTCGGCGCTGGGCAGCCTGCTGCACAAGCGTGGCCAGCATGCTCAGGCCCAGGGTGTGTACGAACAGGCGCTCAAGGCATTCCCGATCATGCCGGGGCTGTACGATGGCATGGCCGAAGTGCTGGTGGCCCAGGGCGAGACCCGGCGAGCCCAGCACATGCTCGAAGAGGCGGTACGCCTTTCGCCCCTGGCGGTGCGCCGCCAGGCGGCGCTGGGCAAGCTGGCGCTGGACAACCAGGACTTCGAGAGCGCCTCGAAGGCCTATCGCCACGCGGTGAACCAGGGCCAGAGCTCACGCTACAAGAACCCGGAAAGCAACCTGGGCCTGGTCCAGGCATTGATGAGCAAGAACATCGGCAATGGCCTGGATGCGCGAACCCGCGTCGAGATCAACACGGTGCTCAGCGAGGTGGCCAAGGAGCATGTCGAAGACCAGGGGTTGCAGGTCCGTGCGCGCTTGATGAAGGCCGCCAGCCTGCAGCAGGCTGGTGACCCGGAGACGGCCGCCAAGCTTACCGACCAGGCCATGCAGCGGCTGGAGAAGATGGACCAGTTCTTCTCCGTCGAGGCGGCGCTCACCGTGGCCAAGCAGTTGCAGGCGCTCGGCCAGCCGTCGGCGGGCACCACGATCCTCAAGGGCTGCGTGGAAACCTATGGCGACGATCCCAAGGTCATGCAGAGTGTCGCCAAGCTTACCAGCGACCCGGTGGTGCTCGGTGCCGTCACCGAGGCGGTCGACCTCAACCGCCAGGGCGTGCGCAGCTACCAGGCCGGTCAGCTCACCGAGGCCCTGGAGATGTTCCGCCGGGCATTGTCGTTGCAACCGAAGAACATCAGCATCGCTCTCAACACCACCCAGGCGCTGTTGCGCATTGCTGGCCAGAGCCCATCGCCTGCGATCATGCAGGAGTGCCGCGACTGCCTGCAGAGTGTCGCTGGGATTCCCGCTAGCGACAGCCGCTACGAGCGCTACCGCAAACTGCATATCCGGGTCTTCGGCGCATGAACCACAACGACCAGGGGCTGGATTTCTCCACGGTGATCGCCTCCACCGTGCACGACATGAAAAACTCGCTCTCGGCCCTGATCCAGGCCCACGACCAGTGGCTGGCGCGCCTGCCCGAGGCCCTGCGGGGGGGCAGCGAACAGGGGGTGATGGAGCACGAGTTCCGCCATTTGAACGGCATGCTGGTGCAACTGCTGGGCCTGTACAAGCTGGGGATCAACCAGTTGCCGATCTGCCCGGACTACCACGAGTTGGACGACTTCATCGAAGCCCAGCTCGCTGTCCACCAGGAGGTGCTCGAGCACCGCGATATCCTTGCCACCTGGCGTGTCGACAGCGATAACCCGCTGGGCTTCTTCGACCGTGAGCTGGTCGCCTCGGCGGTGTCCAACGTACTCACCAATGCCATCCGCTACGCCAGCCATGCCCTGTTGATCAGCATCGAGGAAGAGGGGGAGCAACTGGTGATCAGCATCAACGATGACGGCGCAGGGTATCCCGCGCGCATGCTCGAGCCTGAGCAGGAGCATGCCCTGGGTATCGACTCGCGCACAGGCAGCACCGGCCTGGGGCTGCACTTCGCCGCACGCATCGCCGCGCTGCATGAGCGCGACGGCGTGCGGGGGCGGATCGAGATCGCCAACGGCGGGCCGCTTGGCGGTGGGTTGTTCAGGCTGTACCTGCCATAGCGTCCCGACGCGATAGCCTTCAGCCCATGCCCAGCGCGTTGGGCAGCACCAGCGAGATCCACGGCACATAGGTGACCAGGATCAGGAACAGCAGGAGCAGGAGCAGCCAGGGCGCCGCTGCGCGTACCGTCGCCGTCAGGGGCATGCCCGTCACCGCTGAGGTGACGAACAGGTTCAGCCCAACCGGTGGGGTAACCAGGCCGATCTCCAGGTTGACCACCATGATGATGCCCAGGTGGATCGGGTCGATGCCCAGTTGCATGGCGATCGGGAACAGGATCGGCGCCAGGATCAGGATGATCGCCGAGGGTTCCATGAAGGCCCCCGCCACCAATAGCACCAGGTTCACCACCAGCAGGAAGGTCACCGGCGTCAGGCCTGCATCGAGAACCCAGGCGGTGATCTGCTGGGGGAGCTGCTCGGTGGTCAGGACATGGGCGAAGAGCATGGCGTTGGCGATGATGAACATCAGCATGATGCTCAGCTTGGCGGACTCGAGCAGCACCTTCGGGGCTTCTCGCACGCTCATGTCACGGTAGACGAACAGGGCGATGAACGCCGAGTAGACCGCGGCCACCGCTGCCGCCTCGGTAGGGGTGAACATGCCGGTATAGATGCCGCCGAGGATGATCACCATCAGCAGCAACCCCCAGATCGCCTTGCGCGCCGTACTCAGCCATTCCCGCAGGGTAGCGCGCGGCAGGGCGGGGAGGTTTTTCTTCACGGCGATGATGTAGATGGCGATCATCAGGATCAGGCCGAGCATCAGGCCAGGCACCACCCCTGCCATGAACAGCTTTCCGACCGACGTCTCCGTGGCGGCGGCGTACACCACCATCACGATCGAGGGCGGGATCAGGATGCCGAGCGTACCGGCGTTACAGATGATCCCTGCACCGAAGGCTTGTGGATAACCGGAGCGGACCATACCCGCGATGGCGATCGAACCGACCGCCGCCACGGTGGCGGGGCTCGAGCCGGAGAGCGCGGCGAACAGCACACAGGCCAGCACCGCGGCGATCGCCAGGCCGCCCCGTACATGGCCCACGCACGCGTTGGCGAAATCGATCAGGCGCCTGGCCACGCCACCGGTGGTCATGAAGGCACCCGCCAACAGGAAGAACGGGATTGCCAGCAGGGTATAGTGCTCCGAAGTCTCGAACAGCTTGATCGCCAGCGAGCGCACCGAGTCCTGGCTGTACAGCATGATGGTCAGCGAGCCCGCCAGGCCAAGCGAGATGGCGATGGGTACGCCAATGAACATGAGGGCGAACAGCGCGACGAACAGAAAGAGGATGGTCATGGCTTGTCGTCCTCGTGCTCGGTCAGCTTCACTGCCTCCGCTGCCTCGTCCGCCAGGCCCAGGCCGGTCTGGCGACCCTTGAAGATTCGCACCAGGATCTCAGCGAAACGGATGAACATCAGGGCGAACCCCACTGGCACGATCAGGCCGATGTGCCATTGCATGACACCGAAATGCCCCAGGTCCTCGGCGCCGATGCTGGCCTTGAGCAGGGTCTGGATCCACTCCAGGCTGGCGATGCTCAGCAAGGCGGCATAGGCCAGGCAGCACGTGCAGGCCAGCAGGCCGAGGTAGCGCTGGAGGGGTTTGCTGGCCAGCTTCACCAGTGCATCGACACCGATGTGGCCGGCGGTGCGCACGCCATAGGACAGCCCGAAGAAGATCAGCCAGGCGAACAGTGCCTTGGTCAGCGCATTGCTCCATGTCATGGCCTGGGCGGCATCCATGACATGGTCGCCTGCGGCATTGAACAGGTCGGCGCCGGCGCTCCAGTGCTCGGCAAGGCTGTAGAACACGGTGTAGAGGTTGTTGAGGATGACATAGACGAATGTCACCAAGGTCATGGCGGCCAGGAGAAAGACAATGAAGCCTTCCTCGAAATGCTCCCAGATACGTCTCAAGGCATTCATGGGGGGACTCTCCGGTGCGTGACGATGGCTGGCGGCCGGGTTCGGCACTGCCAGCCAACGGGTTCATTGCGCCTGATTGGCCGCTTGGGCCGCTTCGATCAGGTCGGCACCGATATCACCTTCGAATTTCTTCCAGACCGGCCTCATCGCCTGGCGCCACTCCTCGCGTTGCTCCGGCGTCAGGGTGATGATCTCGGTCGTCTTGGCGTCCAGGATGCGCTGCTTGTCGCCCTGGTTGAGCGCTTCGGCCTCTTTGTTCACCTGCGCGGTGACTTCGCTGATGATCTTCTCGAGCTCTGGTTTCACATCCGGCGGTAATCCATTCCAGAACTGCGTATTGGTGATCAGCATGTAGTCCAGTACGCCGTGGTTGGACTCGGTGATGTACTTCTGCACTTCGTGCATTTTCTGGCTGTAGATATTCGAGTACGGATTCTCCGCGCCATTGACCACGCCTGTCTGCAAGCCTTGGTAGACCTCGGCGAAGCTCATCTTGCGCGGGTTGGCGCGCACGGCCTTGAACTGTTCCTCGAGCACTGCGGAAGCCTGGACGCGGAATTTCAGGCCACGGGCATCCTTGGGTTCGTGCAGCGGCTTGTTGGCCGACAGTTGCTTCATGCCGTTATGCCAGTAGGCCAGGCCGGTGATGCCCTTCGACTCCATCGACTTGAGCAGGCCCTGGCCGGCAGGGCTCATCTGGAAGCGGTCGACGGCATTGATGTCGTCGAACAGGAAGGGCAGGTCGAAGAGCTGGACCTGCTTGGTGTACTGCTCGAACTTGGCCAGGGAGGGCGCGATGATCTGCACGTCGCCCAGCAGCAGTGCCTCCATCTCCTTGCCGTCGCCAAACAGCGAGGAGTTCGGGTAGACGTCGACCTTGACCTTGCCTGGCAGGCGTTCTTCTACCAACTTCTTGAACGCCAAGGCGCCTTGGCCCTTGGGGGTGGACTCGGCGACGACATGGGAAAACTTGATGGTGATCGGGTCGGCTGCCTGCGCCAGCGTGGCGCAGCAGAGCGTCAGGGCGCAGCACACAGCCTTGAGTGTGGGAGTGAACATCCAGGTACGTCCTCTTATTGTTGTAGTGGCGAGTTGACCATAAGAGTCTAGGCGTCATTTCCAGGGGTGTTTTGCCTGCGATCAACGATAGCGCCATTGCAGGCTGGCCAACCGAGGCGATCAAGGGTATTAACAGGGGTTGGTTCAACCCCACTGCGTGACTGACGAAGCTGACCATGCCTGCCAATGACACCCCACTGATCCGCGAAACCTTCCCCGTCGGTCCCCTGCAATGCAATTGCACCCTGATCGGCGACCCGCTCAGCAAGAAAGCCATCGTCGTCGACCCGGGCGGTGACCCGGAACAGATCCTCGCGCGCCTGCAGGCCCATGGCCTGACCCTGGTGAGCATCATCCACACCCATGCCCACTTCGATCACTTCCTCGCCTCGGGCAGGCTCAAGGAGCTGACCGGCGCGACCTTGCACCTGCACAAGGACGACCAGCCGCTGTGGGACAACCTGCAGATGCAGTGCCAGATGTTCGGCGTGCCCTATACCCCGGTGCCGCCGCCGGACCGCTGGCTGGACGATGACGAGGAGTTGGCCTGCGGCTGCGGCGTGGCCCTGCATACGCCTGGGCACACGCCGGGTTCGATGAGTTTCTGGTTCGCCGACGCCAAGTTGCTGATCGCCGGCGACACCCTGTTCCGCCGGGGCGTTGGCCGTACCGATTTGTGGGGTGGCGACCAGCGGGCTATCGTTCGCTCCATCAAGGAGCGGCTGTACCGCCTGGATGAAGAGGCGATCGTGGTGACCGGCCATGGCCCGGATACCCGCCTCGGCGAGGAAATGCGCGAAAATCCATTCGTACGGGCCTGAGGATCAGGGAATTTTTCCGTTAGACCATGATCCAAGGCTGGCACAGGTCCGCCCGCGATCCGCTGCACTTTCGAATTTCTGTAGGAGCTTGTCCATGTTCACCATGCGTCGTCTGATTATCGTCGCTACCGCTGCTGCCCTGATGACGGGTTGCGCCAACCAGAACCCCTACGACAACCAGGGGCAGGCGCAGGGTTCCACCGGGATGAGCAAGACCGCCAAGTACGGCGGCCTGGGCGCGCTGGCCGGCGCCATCGCCGGTGCCGCCATCGACCACAACAACCGTGGCAAGGGTGCCCTGATCGGTGCTGCCGCCGTGGGCGCCGCCGCTGCCGGCTACGGCTACTACGCCGACCGCCAGGAAGCGGCCCTGCGCGAGAGCATGGCCAACACCGGCGTCGAGGTGCAGCGCCAGGGTGACCAGATCAAGCTGATCATGCCGGGCAACATCACCTTCGCCACCGACTCGGCGAACATCGCCCCGAGCTTCTATGCACCGTTGAACAACCTGGCCAGCTCGTTCAAGCAGTTCAACCAGAACACCATCGAAGTGGTCGGTTTCACCGACAGCACCGGTAGCCGCCAGCACAACATGGACCTGTCCCAGCGCCGCGCGCAGGCGGTGAGCACCTACCTGACGTCCCAGGGCGTCGACCCGTCGCGCGTCTCGGTGCGCGGCATGGGCCCTGACCAGCCGATCGCCAGCAACGCCGATGCCAACGGCCGGGCGCAGAACCGCCGGGTCGAGGTCAACCTCAAGCCGATCCCGGGCCAGCAGTACGACCAGCAAGGGCAGGTTCAGCAGTATCCGTAAGGCGTCGATAGCAAAAGGGGGCCCTGCACTAACGCTGTTCACTTAAGCCATTGGGGCCGCCTTGCGGCCCTTCGCGGGCAAGCCCGCTCCCACAAGTACGCTGCAAACCTCAAGGAATGCACGATCCTGTGGGAGCGGGCTCGCCCGCGAAGGGCTGCAAGGCAGCCCCAATCGATGTCACATCAGACTCAAGTGAACAGCATTAGCGCGTAGCGGCCCCTTTTTTCACCGCACCGTGCTGGCCTGTATCGCGGTCAGGGCGATGGTATGCACGATATCGTCCACCTGCGCCCCGCGCGGCAGGTCGTTCACCGGCTTGCGCAGCCCCTGGAGCATCGGCCCGAGGCTGACGCAGTCGGCGCTGCGCTGGACCGCCTTGTGGGTGGTGTTGCCGGTGTTCAGGTCGGGGAACACGAACACCGTCGCACGCCCGGCCACCTGGCTTGTCGGGGCCAACTGGCGGGCGATCTGCGGGTTGGCCGCGGCGTCGTACTGCAGCGGGCCGTCGATCAGCAGGTCGTGCTCGGCCTGCTGGGCCAGGCGGGTCGCCTCGCGGACCTTCTCCACTTCCTCGTCGCTGGCCGCCGAATCGCTGGAATAGCTGAGCATCGCCACCCGCGGGGCGATGCCGAAGGCGGCGGCCGACTCGGCGCTCTGCCGGGCGATCTCGGCCAGCTCCGCGGCGCTGGGGTGCGGGTTCATCACGCAGTCTCCATACACCAGCACCTGCTCGGGGAACAGCATGAAGAACACTGACGACACCAGGCTGCAGCCCGGTGCGGTCTTGATCAGTTGCAGGGCCGGGCGAATGGTATTGGCGGTGGAATGCACCAGGCCCGAGACGAGGCCATCGACTTCATCCAGGGCCAGCATCATGGTGCCGATCACCACCGGGTCCTCGAGCTGCTGCTCGGCCATGGGGGCGTTGAGGTTCTTGCTCTTGCGCAGGTCGACCATGGGCTCGACGTAGCGTCCACGGATCAGCTCGGGGTCGAGCACCTCCAGGTCGGCCGGCAGGGTGATGCCCTGGGCACGGGCCACCGCCTCGACGTCCTCGGGCTTGGCCAGCAGCACGCAGCGGGCGATGCCGCGGGCCTGGCAGATCGCCGCGGCCTGCACCAGCAGCGGCTCGGCGCCTTCGGGCAGGACGATGCGCTTGTTGGCCTGTTGCGCGCGCTGGATCAATTGATAACGGAACACCGCCGGTGACAGGCGCAGTTCGCGTGGCGTGCCGCAGCGCTGGTGCAGCCAGGCGGCATCGAGATGGCTGGCGACGAAGTCGGTGATGAACTCGGCACGCTCGCGGTCGTCCACCGGGATCTCGCGGTTGAGTGAATTGAGCTGGTTGGCGGTGTCATAGGAGCCGGTGCTCACCGAGAGGATCGGCAGGCCGGCCTGCAGGGCGCCTCGGCACAGCTCGAGGATGCGCGGGTCAGGCTTGCTGTCGCTGGTCAACAGCAGGCCGGCCAGGGGCACGCCGTTGATCGCCGCCAGGCTCACGGCAAGGATGATGTCGTCGCGATCGCCCGGGGTCACCACCAGGGTGCCGGCCTTGAGCAGCGGCACGGTGTTGGCCACGGTGCGGGCGCAGATGATGATGGTGTTCATGCGCCGCTGCTCGTAGTCACCGGCATTGAGCACCTGGGCACCGAGCAGTTCGGCCACGTCACGGGTACGCGGGGCGTTCAGGTCGGCCTGGTAGGGGATGCAGCCGAGCAGGCGGAAGTCGTCGCCGCGCAGCAGCGGCGAGTGCTCGCGCAGGCGGGTGGCGAAGTCGGCCATGCTCTCGTCGGTGCGGACCTTGTTGAGGATCACCCCCAGCACCTTCGGGTCGCGCGGGCCACCGAACAGCTGGGCCTGCAGCTCGACACGCCCGGACAGCTCGCTGAGCACCTCGTTTTCCGGGGCCGAGACCAGGATCACCTCGGCGTCCAGGCTCTTGGCCAAGTGCAGGTTGACCCGTGCCGCGTAGCTGGCGTGGCGAGTCGGGACCATGCCCTCGACCACCACCACGTCGTTGCCGACGCAGGCTTGCTGGTACAGCCGGATGATTTCCTCGAGCAACTCGTCCAGCTGGCCGTCGCCGAGCATGCGCTCGACGTAGGCCAGGCTCAGCGGCGTGGGCGGCTTGAGGCCGTGGGTGCGGGCCACCAGCTCGGTGGAGCGCTCCGGGCCGGTGTCGCCGGGGTGAGGTTGAGCGATCGGCTTGAAGAAGCCGACCTTCAGGCCCCCGCGTTCAAGGGTGCGTACCAGGCCCAGGCTGATGGAAGTCAGGCCGACGCCAAAATCGGTCGGCGCGATGAAAAATGTCTGCATGCGTGCTTCTCGGAATAAGCGGTGCAAGGAATCAACGGCCAAGGGTATCGCTATCGGCCCCCTGAGCGCACCAGCCGCAGGCGAACGCCTGGCCGATGCGCCGCTCGCGTTCGCGTCGATCGAGCACCCACGGGCGTGCCTGCCACGGTGGCTGGTGGCGCAGGTGCTGGGTATGGCCGCAGGACAGATCGACCACCCAGTGGCCGTCCTCGTCCTGGTGGAACCCGATGATCCGACTGATGGGGCGCTGCTCGTCCGTCGCGCGTTCGCATTCAGGCGGTGCCTTGGTTACACTTGTTCGCTCTACATTCTTTTGCAAAAGGTCTTGCCCCATGCTGATCGCCGCCAACAAGGCTGTCTCCATCGACTATACCCTGACCAACGACGCCGGGGAGGTCATCGACAGCTCCGCCGGCGGTGCGCCGCTGGTGTACCTGCACGGTGCCGCCAACATCATCCCGGGCCTGGAGAAAGCCCTGGAAGGCAAGCAGGCTGGCGATGAGCTGAACGTCACCGTCGAGCCCGAGCAAGCCTACGGCGAGTACCTGGCCGAACTGGTCAGCACCCTGAACCGCAGCCTGTTCGAAGGCGTCGACCAACTGGAAGTGGGCATGCAGTTCCACGCCTCGGCGCCGGACGGCCAGATGCAGATCGTCACCATCCGCGACATCGACGGCGACGACATCACCGTTGACGGCAACCACCCGCTGGCCGGCCAGCGCCTGAACTTCAAGGTCAAGGTGGTCGATGTGCGTGATGCCAGCGACGAAGAGATCGCCCACCGCCACATCCACGGCGAAGGTGGCCATCACCACTGATCTTTCTGCGCTAAGCTCAGGAAGTCGCCAGGCGCTCGGGCAAGCCGGACTCCCCTCGACGAGGGTGAACGGTTTGGCCGCGCGCCTTTTTAGTGGGCGGGATTCGCCCCTGCGGCAACCAGGAACCTGAGAGGGGAGTTCATCATGAGTGCATTTCACGACCTGACACTGCAGGCGCTCAACGGCGGGGAACTGCCCCTGGCTCCGTTCAAGGACCAGGTGGTGCTGGTGGTCAATGTCGCCTCCAGGTGTGGCCTGACCCCACAGTACAAGGCCCTGGAGAACCTGTACCAGAAATTCAAGGACAGGGGGTTCAACGTTCTTGGCCTGCCGTGCAACCAGTTTGCCGGCCAGGAGCCGGGCAGCGAGAAGGAGATCCAGGAATTCTGCAGCCTGAACTACGGCGTGAGCTTCCCCCTGGGCGCCAAGCTGGAGGTCAACGGCCCGCAGCGTCACTCGCTGTACCGCCTGCTGGCGGGCGAGGGGGCGGAGTTTCCTGGCGACATCACCTGGAACTTCGAGAAGTTTCTGGTCGGCAAGGATGGCCGCGTCCTGGCCCGCTTCGCACCGCGCACCGCACCAGACGATCCGAGCGTGGTGCAGGCGATCGAGAAGGCGCTGGGTTGATTCCCACAGGGACCGGGGCGATCACACATGATGTGGCTTGCAGGCGCCTTGGGCTTGCACCGGGCCATTGAGGTTGGGGCTGCTTGCAGCCCCAGGTTCCCAGCCCATACCTGCCAATCACCCGAATCAATGATGCTGGGCCTGCCACTCCCCTCGCCCTAAGCTCAGGCGCATTTCTTCATCCCTGGGAGCGCCGCATGTCCACCCACCCCCTGTTCCAGCCCTTCACCCTCGGCACCCTCGAATTGTCGACCCGTGTGGTCATGGCCCCGATGACCCGCACCTTCTGCCCCGGCGGCGTGCCCCACGAGGGCGTGGTGGAGTACTACCGACGCCGCGCCGCGGCCGGTGTCGGGCTGATCATCAGCGAAGGCACCACGGTCGCGCACAAGGCCGCCAACGGCTATGCCAACGTCCCGCGCTTTCATGGCGAAGACGCCCTGGCCGGCTGGAAGAAGGTCGTCGACGCGGTGCATGCCGAGGGTGGGCGCATCGTCCCGCAGCTCTGGCACGTCGGCAGCGTACGCCGCCTGGGCACCGAGCCGGACGGCAACGTGCCGGGCTACGGGCCGAGCGGCAAGGTCAAGGATGGCAAGGTCCTGGTCCAGCAGATGAGCCATGAGGATATCCGCGAGGTGATCGCCGCCTTCGCCCAGGCCGCCCGCGATGCCCAGGCCATCGGCATGGACGGCGTGGAGATCCACGGCGCCCATGGCTACCTGATCGACCAGTTCTTCTGGGCGGCGAGCAACCAGCGCAGTGACGAATACGGTGGCGACCTGGCGGGTCGTTCGCGTTTCGCCATCGAGCTGATCCAGGCCGTGCGTGCGGCAGTGGGCCCGGATTTCCCGATCATCTTCCGCTTCTCCCAGTGGAAACAGCAGGACTACAGTGCCCGCCTGGTCGAGACGCCCGAGGCGCTGGGGGCGTTCCTCGCGCCCCTGGCCGAGGCCGGGGTGGATATCTTCCACTGCTCCACCCGACGCTTCTGGGAGCCCGAATTCCCAGGGGCGGCGCTGAACCTGGCCGGCTGGACCCGCCAACTCACCGGCAAGCCCACGATCACGGTCGGCAGCGTCGGCCTGGAGGGCGAGTTCCTGCAGTTCATGGTGGACACCGACAAGGTGGCCAAGCCCGCCAGCCTGGAGGGGTTGCTGCGTCGGTTGCAGGACCAGGAGTTCGACCTGGTGGCCGTGGGCCGCGCGTTGCTGGTCGACCCGCAGTGGGCGCAGAAGGTCCGCGACGGCCGTGAGCAGGAGGTGCTGCCGTTCAGCCGCGAGGCGCTGTCGAGCCTGGCTTGATCGCCAGAGGCGTGGCCGTGGCCTGGCGCTCCGGGGTGCTCGCCTGCCGACAGGCGCTGTACAGGTGCCCCTCGAACTGTTCGACGATCGCCGCCCAGCCCTGACGGCTGGCATGCTGGCGGGCATTGAGGCGGACCCGGCGCAAGGTTTCGCTTTCTTCCAGCAGCCAGCACGCGGCATCGATGAACGCCGCTTGGTCGCCGGGCATGGCCAGGGCCCCGCTGTGGCCGTGGCGGATATGCTGGGCGGCCGCGGCCTCGTCGTAGGCGACGACGGCCAGGCCCGAGGCCAGCGCTTCGAGGACCACGTTGCCGAAGGTCTCGGTCAGGCTGGGGAACAGAAACAGGTCGCCGCTGGCGTAGTGTTCGGCCAACACTTCGCCGCGTTGCGCACCGCAGAAGACGGCATCGGGCAACTGCTGCTCGAGCAGCTCGCGCTGCGGCCCGTCACCCACGATGACCAGGCGCATGCGCCGTTGTGGATAAGCCTTGCACAAGGCCTCCAGGCAAGGGCGCAACAGGTTGAGATTCTTTTCCGCGGCCAGGCGGCCGACATGCAGCACGGCAATGTCGTCCGGGCCCAGGCCCCAGCTATCACGCAGTGCCTGGCTGCGTTTGGCCGGATTGAACAGGCAGGCATCGACGCCACGGGCCATCAGGGCCAGGCGCTCGAAACCGCGCCGCTCCAGCTCCAGCCGCTGGCTGGCGCTGGGCACCAGGGTGGTCGCGGTACGCCGGTGGAACCAGCGCAGGTAATGGGTGAGCAGGCGGGTCAACAGACCCAGGCCGTATTGCCCGGAATACTGCGGGAAGTTGGTATGGAAGCCACTGACCACCGCGATGCCCAGGCGCCGTGCGGCGCGCAGGGCGCTGAGGCCCAGCGGCCCCTCCGTGGCGATGTACAGGACGTCTGGCCGCTGCCGGCGCCAGCGTCGCAGCAGGGTATGCATGGAGATCTCGCCCCATTGCAGGCCCGGGTAACCGGGCAGTGCCCAGCCTCGGCAGAGCAGCAGGTCGTCGTCGCCGTGGGCGGCAGCGTCGCTCGCCTGGCGTGGGCGCACCAGTGCCACCTGATGCCCGCGCTGGCGCAAGCCCTCGCTCAACCGGCCAAGGGTGTTGGCCACGCCGTTGATCTCGGGTGGGAAGGTCTCGCTGACGAGGGTGATGCGCAGGGCCGGTGTATTCATGGCGAAAAGTGTCCGCCTACAGGGTTGCGGCCCTGTGACGGTCTTGTGATGGACAGGTTACAGGGGCCTGCAAAGCCACATCATCTGTGATCGACTCGGCGCCCTGTGGGAACCGGCTTGGCGGCGATCGGCTGCACAGCAGCCCAGGATTTCAACGACGCTCACGCACCCAGAACAGCGTGGCCCCGGCCACCGCCGCCGGCATCATCAGCACGTTCACCAGCGGGATCATCAGCGCCAGGTAGGTGATCCCGCCAAACCCCAGCGACTGCCAGCGTTTTTCGCGCAGCCAGGCGAGCATGTCCTGCCAGCTCATCTTGTTGTTGTCCGCCGGGTAGTCGATGTACTGGATAGCCATCATCCAGATACCGAAAATCAGCCACAGGGGCGCCGCGATCACGTTGACCACCGGAATCAGCGACAGGATGAACAGGCCGATGGCCCGTGGCAGGAAATAGCCGAGCTTGCGCATCTCGCGGCCGAAGGTGCGCGGCACCATGGCCGCCAGTTCGCCCCAGCTGAAGGCCGGGAAGTTGTCTTCGCCGCGCACCACCACCTCGACCTTCTCGGCGAGGAAGCCGTTGAAGGGGGCGGCGATCACGTTCGCCACCAGGGTGAAGGTGAAGAACACCATCAGGATCACCAGGACGACGAACAGCGGCCAGAGGATGTAGCTGAGAAAGCCCAGCCAGTCCGGCAGGCTCGGCATCAGTGCGTCGACCCACAGGCTGAACTGGTGCGCGGCGAAGTAGATCAGGCCGCCGAACAGCAGCAGGTTGACCGCCAGGGGCAGCAGGACGAACAGCCGCAGGTTCGGGCTCATGACCAGTTTCAGCCCTTCGCGCAGGTACTGGGGGCCAGAGAGGACGGGGGCTTGCATCGAGACGCTCCGGATAAAGGGAAAACGCGCTGACCTTACCGAGTTTGCCGCGCCGACGAAAGGTGTCAGGGCATGGGGAAACGGGCTGTAACAAAGCACAGCGGTCGGTTTCCATCGGTTTTGTCTGTAGATAGAGGTTGTCTATAAGGTGGATTGTCGAAGGATATTTCCTTAATCTCTGCCACCTCGCTAAAGTGCGCTCAACTTTAGGTTTCCGGGCCTGCGCGTAGTAGCCTTCCCCAAGTGCTGCGCGGGCCCCTTTTAATTCCAGCTGGTGCCACCGGCACATCGATGCCGGCCTCGTGCGTCCCGCTCCACAGGAGTTCGACATGTCTGAAGTACGTCATTCGCGCGTCATCATCCTCGGTTCCGGCCCTGCCGGTTACAGCGCTGCGGTCTATGCGGCCCGTGCCAACCTCAAGCCGTTGCTGATCACCGGCATGCAGGCCGGCGGCCAGTTGACCACCACCACCGAAGTCGACAACTGGCCGGGCGACCCCCATGGCCTGACCGGCCCGGCCCTGATGCAGCGCATGCAGGAACACGCCGAGCGTTTCGAGACCGAGATCGTCTTCGACCACATCAACGCCGTTGACCTGGCCAGCAAGCCGTTCACCCTGCAGGGCGACAGCGGCACCTACACCTGCGATGCACTGATCGTCGCCACCGGTGCCAGCGCTCGCTACCTGGGCCTGCCTTCGGAAGAAGCGTTCATGGGCAAGGGCGTTTCGGCCTGCGCTACCTGCGACGGTTTCTTCTATCGCAACAAGCCGGTGGCCGTGGTCGGTGGTGGCAACACTGCCGTGGAAGAGGCCCTGTACCTGGCCAACATCGCCAGCAAGGTGACCCTGGTGCACCGTCGCGATACCTTCCGCGCCGAGAAGATCCTGGTCGACAAGCTGCACGCCCGCGTGGCCGAAGGCAAGATCGAGCTCAAGCTCAACGCCACCCTGGACGAAGTGCTGGGTGATGACATGGGCGTGACCGGTGCGCGCCTGAAGAACAACGACGGCAGCAGCGACGAGATCAAGGTCGACGGCGTGTTCATCGCCATTGGCCATACCCCGAACACCTCGCTGTTCGAAGGTCAGCTGACCCTCAAGGACGGCTACCTGGTGGTCAACGGCGGCCGTGAGGGCAATGCCACCGCCACCAACGTCGAGGGTGTGTTCGCCGCGGGCGACGTGGCCGACCACGTCTATCGCCAGGCGATCACCTCCGCTGGCGCCGGCTGCATGGCCGCGTTGGACGTCGAGCGTTACCTGGACGGTCTGGCGAACGCTTCGTTCTGAGTGCCAGCCCCTTCAAGGGGGCTGGAGCCAGGCACCTGATAGGGCTGTTTTGCAGCCCTATCACGACACAAGGCCACTCCTGCGGATACCGCGCCGCTCTGCAATCGAGCGCCGTATCCGTGGGAGCGGCCTTGTGTCGTGATGAAGGCGCGCAGGTCAGCTCACAGGCTCAGGCGCATGGACAGGTCCACCGCCTTCACATCCTTGGTCATCGCGCCAATGGAGATGTAGTCCACCCCCGTCTCGGCAATCACCCGCAGGGTGCTCTCGTTCACACCGCCACTGGCCTCCAGCTTGGCCTTGCCAGCGGTGATGCGCACGGCTTCGCGCATTTCGTCGAGGGTCAGCTCGTCGAGCATGACGATATCGGCCCCGCCCGCCAGTGCCTGGCGCAGCTCGTCCAGGCTCTCGACTTCGATCTCCACCGGCTTGCCCGGGGCGATGCGGTGCGCCGCAGTGATCGCCTCGGCGATGCCGCCGCTGGCGGCAATATGGTTTTCCTTGATCAGGAAGGCGTCGTACAGCCCGATGCGGTGATTGTGGCAGCCGCCGCAAGTGACCGCGTACTTCTGCGCCAGGCGCAGGCCGGGCAGGGTCTTGCGGGTGTCGAGCAGGCGCACCTGGGTGCCTTCCACCAGGTCGGCGAGCAGGCGAGCGCGGGTCGCCACACCCGAGAGCATCTGCAGGAAGTTCAGCGCCGTGCGCTCGCCGCTGAGCAGCGAGCGAGCCGGGCCTTCGAGGTGGAACAGCGCCTGGTTGGCGCTGGCCCGCTCGCCATCGGCCACCTGCCAGTGCACTGCCACCCGAGGGTCGAGCTGGCGGAACACCGCATCGACCCAGGCGGTACCGGCGATCATGCAGTCCTCGCGGGTGATGATGGTCGCCTTGGCCAGGCGCTCGGCCGGGATCAGCTGGGCGGTGATGTCGCCGCTGCCGATGTCTTCCAGCAGTGCGCGGCGCACGTTGGCTTCGATTTCGGCGGTCAGGTCGGCGAGGCGTAGGTTCGGCATGGTCGGCTCCACAAGCTAGGTGCCGGCGATTATAGGGCAGGGGGGGCTGCTGTACAGCAGCCTGGGCCGTGACCTTTGGTCAGGATGAATGAGCGTTTGCCGGAATTCATGGTCAGTGTGGGGCGTGCGAACTGCGCGCTGGAAGCTGTCGGATTTTTTTCTGATAATGGCGCCTTGTATTTGGCGTCATGGCTTTGACGGTTACCTGTCCCATTGAACAGAATCATCCAGCAAGGAGTCCGGGATGCATGAAGACGGCAAGGTGGTGCCCTTGGCGGCCGCCATCGACCGGGCGGCGCATACGCCCTTGCCTTGCCTTCCGGTGCTGCTCCTGCAGGTGCGCGACCAGGCGGCGTTGCAACTGCGCCGGGGGCTGCAGGTGCTGTTCGACAACGCCGACGACACCCTCTTCGAAATGGCCGACAAGGCCGGCGAGCGCTTCGAGCAGAACCTGTACTTCGAAGCCATGCGCGACGTAAGGCTCAAGCGCAAGAGCATCGAGCGGGGTTTTCTCGACAGTTTCTACGACACCTTCTCGCGCCTTGGCCAGGCGGATGCCCGGCAGTGCCTGACGGCGGCCGACGCGTCGCAGGGCAGGGTACAATTGGAGCGCGCCGCGGTCGTCGAAGCGATGGTCGCCCGGGTGCTGTCCCGTGAGGGGGTTGCGCTCGAGCAGTTGGGGCTGCGTTTCCAGGCACTGCTCGGCCAGGCGTTGGAGGCGCGCTGCAACCCCCTGGGGCCGGACAGCCTGTGCGGCTATTTCCTGGCGGCCGGGCGAAACCTGGGAGTAGGCCCGCGGGTCAAGCTGATCTTGCTCAGGCTGTTCGAGCGCTATGTCCTGCGCGATGTCGACCTGCTCTACGAACAGGCCAACCAACTGCTTGCCGCCGCCGACGTGCTGCCTGCACTCAAGCCGCCACCGCGCCGCCGTGCCGATGACCACCGCCCGGCGCCCCGCCGTGGGCTGGCTAGCCTACCCAGCGCTGAAGAGGTGGAATTGGACAACGCGGGCCAGGCCTTTTTCGATTCGCTGCAGGACCTGCTGGCGCCCACCCGCGGGCGTGTCGCCCCGCGCCTGCAGCGCGTTGCCACGGCGCAACCGATCAGCACCGCCGACCTGCTACGCCTGCTCTCGCACCTGCAGCACTACGTGCCGGCGACTACCGAGGACGATGACTTCGACCTCGGCCAGCAGTTGGAGCAGTTGCTCCTGCGTGTCAGCGTGCGCAGCGGTACCCGTCGCTGCATCGCCACTGCGGACGAAGATACGATCAACCTGGTGGGCCTGCTGTTCGACTTCATCCAGGCCGACGCCAACCTGCCGCCGAGCGTGCGCGCCCTGCTCGCGCGGCTGCATATCCCCCTGCTCAAGGTGGCCCTGCTCGACAAAGGGCTGTTCAGCCGTGCCAGCCATCCGGCCCGGCGGCTGCTCAACGAGATCGCGATGCTCGCGATCGGCGGGGAGGACAATGGCGAAGGCCTGCGCGACAGCCTGCACCTGCGCGTGGAGCGTATCGTCCAGCGCCTGCTCAACGACTTTGTCGACGATCTGGCGTTGTTCGCCGAGCTGCTCGAGGACTTCCTCGCCTTCAGCCATGAGGAACGGCGCCGCAACGAGTTGCTCGAACAACGTACCCGCGATGCCGAGGAGGGCCGTGCCCGCACGCTGCTGGCGCGCCAGCAGGTGCAGCAGGCGCTCAACCAGCGCCTGCACGGCAAGTACTTGCCGCAGGTGGTGGTGCAGATGCTGGTGCAGGGCTGGAGCCAGGTCCTGTTGCTGGCCTGGCTCAAGCAGGGCGAGGCGTCCGCGGCCTGGCGCGCAGGGCTGGCGACCATGGATGCGTTGCTGGCGAGCATTGCCCCGCACCGGGAGGCCCAGGCGCGCGAGCGGCTGTTGCAGCAGGTGCCCGGCCTGCTCAAGGCGTTGCGTGATGGGTTGGCCGGTGTGGTGCTGGACTCGGCGGCGACCCGCGAATTCTTCCTGCAACTGGAGCAGTTGCACCTACGGGCCCTGGCCGGGCCAGACGTGTCGCCAGCGGGGGAGGGGCTGTCTGTGCCGCAGGTGCTGGTGGCCGAGGAAATCGTCCTGGCCATCGCCGAAGAGTCGGCTTGCGGCCCCTTGTTGCAGCCGGACGAGCAAGGGCCCGAGTGGCGGCAGGTGCAGCGCCTGCGCATCGGTACCTGGGTCGAGGTGCTCGACGAGCAGCCGCCGCTACGTTGCAAACTGGTGGCGCGGATCGATAGCAGCGAGCGTTTCGTCTTCGCCAACCGTACCGGCATGAAGGTGCGCGAGTGGAATCGTGCTGGCCTGGCCTTGGCCCTACGCCGGGGGGAGGTACGGGTGCTGGACGATGGGCTGTTGTTCGAGCGTGCCCTGGAGGCGGTGCTCGACAGGCTGCGTTGCCAGCAGGCGTTGTGAGAGGGGCCGCTGCGCGCCCCATCGCCGGCAAGCCCACACAGGGGCCCTGCAAACCGCATCGGGGCCCCTGTGGGAGCGGGCTTGCCCGCGAATGGGCTGCAAAGCGGCCCCCGAACGATCATTTACATGCAACCACGCCAGCCTCCGGGCATACTGGCAGCCCATCCCTGGCGACTTTCAGGATCTGCTCCATGCAATTGGACCGTGCGACAGGCTGGTTTTCCGGCGTCACCCACTGCCCTTCGCCAAACTTCAACGCCCGCCCCGAAGGCGAAGCCATTTCCCTGCTGGTCATCCACAACATCAGCCTGCCGCCGGCCTGCTTCGGCACCGGCAAGGTCCAGCAGTTCTTCCAGAACCGCCTCGATCCGGCCGAGCATCCCTATTTCGAAGGCATCCGCCACCTGACGGTGTCGGCGCACCTGTTCGTCGAACGTGACGGCGCGGTGACCCAGTTCGTGTCGCTGCTGGACCGGGCCTGGCATGCGGGCGTTTCATGCTTCGACGGGCGAGAAGGGTGCAACGACTTTTCCATCGGCATCGAGCTGGAAGGCACCGACGAGCTGCCCTATACCGATGCCCAGTACGCCGCCCTGGAGCAGTTGACCCGGGAGATCCGCCGTGCCTGGCCGGTCATCGGCCTGGGCCGCATCTGCGGCCATAGCGATATCGCCCCGCAGCGCAAGACCGATCCGGGCCCGGCTTTCGACTGGCGCCGCTACCGTGCAGCGCTGCAAGACAACGAGGACAAGGCATGAGTTTTCTGGTGTTGGTGCTGATTCTCTGGGTCGAGAAGTTCTCCGCCCTGCGTCAGCGTTTGCAGCGCGATGGTTTCTTTCTCGGCGAACTGGTGCGCCTGGAGCGCAGCGGCAAGGTGCATCCCTGGTGGACCCTGGCCATCCTGGTCCTGGCACCGGTGGCGCTCCTGGTGTTGCTGCTGCATGTCCTGGAACCGGTGGCCTATGGCCTGCTGGCGTTGCCGGTGCACCTGCTGGTGCTGATCTACAGCCTCGGCCGTGGTGACGCCAAGGCGGCCCTTGGGCCGTTCCGCGATGCCTGGCGACGCGGCGACGAACAGGCCGCGCTGCATGTGGCCGAGCGTGACCTGGGCCTGGGCGCCGACGATCCCCAGTGCTTGATGACGCGGGTCCAGGGCTACCTGCTGTGGCAGGCGTACCAGAGCTTCTTCGCCGTGATCTTCTGGTATTTCCTGCTGGGGCCCGGTGCGGCCCTGGCCTATCGCCTGCTGGCCCTCACGGCCGGCAACAGCCGCCAGCCGGCGCTCAAGGAGCGGGCCGAGCAACTGCGCCATGCCATGGACTGGCTGCCGGTGCGGGTATTGGCGCTGAGTTTCGCCCTGGTCGGCAACTTCGTCGCGGTGATGCGCCTGATGCTGCACGAACTGCTCAATTGGCACATCAGCGCCGGCCACCTGGTGGCCCGGGTAGGGCGGGTGGCGGACGACATCCCCGACGAGGAAGACAGCCAGCGTGGCCTGGGGCGGCTCGACAGCCTCTGGGAACTGCTGCTGCGTTGCGCGGTGCTGTGGTACGCCTGCTTTGCGTTGTGGACGGTGCTGGTCTGAGCGGCGTGCCAGGCCGCTTAACCTTAAGTTACAAACCTTGGGTTCGATCTGCGTTATACAAGGTGGCAGGCCCTTGATGGCTTAGTGCTACCCCGTATAACAACAAGAATCCAAGGAGGTGACCCGTGAAGCATCTGCTCCATCCGGCCATCGCACTGATGAACCGGCTGAGCTTCGGCCTGAAGTTCAGCCTGATCAGCGCCCTGTTCTTCCTGCCCATGCTGGTCACCAGCTTCTACCTGGTCCGCGACGCCTACGACCAGTTCCATGTCACCCGCACAGAACTTCAGGGGCTCGCGCCCCTAGCCAGCGTCCTGACCCTGCGTGGTGACCTGGAGGCCCTGGGCAACCTCTTGCAGATCAATGCGGTGCTCGGCCAGTCGGGCCAGGCCGGCGATGTGGAGGGGCGCATAGCCGCACTCCAGGACAAAGTCGCCGCCGAGCTACAGGACTTGTCGGTGAGCGACCCGCAGCTCGAGGCCAGGCGCGGGGAGCTGGAGGCGCTCTTCGCCCGTGCGCGCAACGAGTCCTCCCTGCAGAACAAGGCGGCCTGGTTCGACAAGCTATTGGTCCAGGCCCAGGTCCTGGCCAAGCAGGTGGCCAGCCAGTCTGGCCTGAGCCAGGACAGCCAGGCCTCGGTGCGCCAGTTGAGCGAGCTGCTCGGTAGCGCCACCGCCCAGGTCACCCAGACCCTGGGCGAGGGCCGGGCGATAGGGGCCATGGCCTTGGGCCGTGGCTTCATCGACTCCTCCGGCAGTGCCCGCTTCGAAGACCTGCTGCAACGCCTGGAGCGCCTTGCGGCCGATTACGCCGTGCGCCTGGAGGATGCCCTGGCCAGCGACGAGCGGGTCAGGGCCGAGCTGGCCGGGCAGGCACAAGCCAGCCAGGCCTCGGTGAAGCAGGCCGCCACGATGTTCGAGGATCAGGTGGTGGTCGCCGAGACCCTGGATGCGCCCTGGCTGGGCTTCTACCAGCAGGCCAGCGAGCTGATGGGCCAGACCTACCGCCTCAATGACGCCATCCTTGTCCACTTGCAGGTGCAACTGCAGGACCGCCTGGGCGAGCATCGCCTGCGCATGGGCGCCCTGGTCGCCGCGTTGGCCACGGTGCTGGTCCTGATCACCTACCTCTATGGCGGCTTCTACGTGTCCATCCGCCAAACCCTCGGCCGCCTGGGCACGGCCATGGACAAGCTCGCCGCCGGCGACATGACTGTGAGCCTCCAGGCCAACAGCCGCGACGAGTTGGGTGAGCTGGGCCAGGGGTTCAACGAGACCGTGCGGCGTATCCGCGAGCTGATCGGCCAGGTCGGTCGGACCGTGTCGCTGGTCGAGGAGCAGGCTGGCCAGGTGCTGGTGGTCTCCGAGCGCAGCAACCAGGCGGTTAGCGGCCAGCGCGAGCAGATCGAACAGGTCGCCACGGCGATGAACCAGATGAGCGCCACGGCCCTGGAAGTCGCCCGCAGCGCGGCACTGGCCGCCGAAGGCGCGCAACAGGTCAATCGCGAGAGCGCCACAGGCCGTGGGCTGGTGGCCAGCCAGCAGGACAGCATCGCCCGCCTGGCCGGGGAGATCGACCAGACAGTGGTCGCGGTCAATCAACTGGCCAGCGACAGCCAGGCCATCGGGCGGGTGCTGGAGGTGATCCGCAGCATCGCCGAGCAGACCAACCTGCTGGCGCTCAACGCTGCCATCGAGGCGGCCCGGGCGGGCGAGCAGGGCAGGGGCTTTGCGGTGGTCGCCGACGAGGTACGCACCCTGGCCCGGCGCACCCAGGACTCCACCGAGGAGATCGCCCAGATGATCCAGCGCCTGCAGGCAGGTGTCGGCGCGGCGGTCGAGGCGATGGGCAGCAGCCACCAGATGGCGGCGGGCACGGTCGATGAAGCGCGTCAGGTGCAGCAGGCGTTGGGCAACATCCTCGGTGCGGTGGGCGGTATCGTCGAGCAGAACCAGCAGATCGCCGCGGCCGTCGAGCAGCAGACCGCGGTGGCCCACGATATCGACCAGAACATCGTGGCGATCAACCGCGCCGCCCAGGACACCACCGCCGGTGCTTGCCAGGCCGAAGAAGCCAGCCGTGCATTGTCGGAGCAGGTGTTGGAGCTCAAGCGCCTGATCGGGGCGTTTCGCGTCTAGTTGTCTTGTCTGTACCGGCCCAATCGCCGGCTTGTCGGCGATTGGGCTGCAAAGCAGCCCAGGATTACAGAGTCCCGCTTAACTGAAAGACCAACCAAACAGCTCACAGGCATTGCGGCTGCTGGCTTCAGCCAGCCGTTCGGCTTCGATGCCGATCACGTCGGCCAGCGCCCCGGCAATCTCCGGCAGGTGCTCCGGGCTGTTGCGCATGCCGGGAAACATCGCCGGCGCCATGTCTGGTGCATCGGTCTCCAGCACGATGCTCTCGAGCGGCAACCGGGGCAGCGTCCTGCGCAGGCGCAGGGCCTGGGGCCAGGTGGCGGCCCCGCCAAGCCCGAGCCTGAAGCCCAGCTTGATGTACTCGCGGGCCTCCTCGTAGCTGCCGGCGAAGGCATGGATGATGCCGGCGCGTGCAGGCTTGTAGCGCTTGAGGGTGGCGATCACCTGGGCGTGGCTGCGGCGTACGTGCAGCAGGGCCGGCAGCTCGAAGTCGCAGGCCAGTTGTAGTTGGGCCTCGAACAGCGCCTGCTGGCGCGCCGTGTCCAGCTCTGGCAGGTAGTAGTCCAGGCCGAACTCGCCCACCGCGCACAGGCGCGGGTCGCCGCGCAGGCGTTCGAGCCAGTCGCGCAACTGCGCCAGGTGTTCGGGGCGATGCTGCTCCAGGTACACCGGGTGTAAGCCGAGTGCCGCATGCAGGTTACCGTGCGCGCAGGCCAGGTCCCACACCCGCTGCCAGTTGGCCTGGTACACCCCCAGCACCACCAGGCGCTCTACCCCGCGTGCCGCCGCGTTGGCCAGCAGGCGCTCGCGGTCGGCGTCGAAGTCGGGGAAGTCCAGGTGGGTGTGGGTGTCGATCAGGCGCATGCTCAGCCTGCCGTGATGCGTTGCTTGAAGGTGCGGGCCACGGCATGCACGCCCGGCTCGTAGCGTTTGTGCTCGATCGCCGCCAGGGCCAGCTCCAGGGCGGTGGCGGCGATCAGGCCGTGTTGCTGGGCCATGGCGTTGACCGGCAGTGGCAGGAAATCGAGCAACTGGTTGTCGCCGAAGGTACCCAACTGTAATTGGCGCGAATCGACCGGGCGTGTCTGCAGCGTGTCGAACACCCCTTGCAGCAGCACATAGGAGGTGGTCACCAGAGCATCCGGCAGACCGCCCAGCTCTTCGATCAGTTGCTGCATCAGGCGCTGCCCGCACTCACGGCTGAAAGCCTCGCCCTGGTAGCGCCGCACGTCGCCGTCGAACGCCTGCAAGGCCTCGTCGAAGCCGCCGGCACGGGCCTGGCTGACCGACAGTTCCGGGCGCGCGCCGATCAGCGCGATGCTGCGTGGGCGGGTGGCCAGCAGGCTCTGGGCCAACTGACGGCTGGCATCGCGGTCGTCGCTGATCACCGAGCAAAAGTGCGCCGGGTCCAGGCGACGGTCGATGGCGATCACCGGCAGACCCTTGTCCTGCAGTTCGCGGTAGCTGTCGTCCTCTGGCGGCAAGCAGCTGGCGACGAACAGCGCATCGCAGCGGCGGGCGCGGAACAACTGCTGCAACTGGTGCTCGCTGTCAGGCTGGTCGTCGCTGCTGGCGATCAGCAACTGGTAGCCACGGGCGCGGGCACCCTGTTCCAGTTGCTTGGCGATACGGGCGTAGCTGGGGTTCTCCAGATCCGGGAGAATGAAGCCCAGGGTACGGGTGTGCCGGCTGCGCAGGCCGGCGGCCTGGGGGTTGGGCGTGAAGCCATGGGCCTCGACCACCGCGCGCACGCGCTCGACGGTGCTGTTGCTGATGCGCTGCTGTTCGGCCTTGCCATTGATGACGTAGCTGGCGGTGGTCACGGACACACCGGCCAGACGGGCGATATCGCTGAGTTTCACCGAATTTTCCTTGTTATTACCAGGGCTGGCTGCGAAGCCTGGCTGGGTAGTTTCCCCGAAGGCCAGGCCCGGGCGCAGACGACCATTGTCGCAATTGTCCGACAGAATGGGGCTTTTTCGTCAGGAGATTATCGAGTAACGTGGCCACCTGGTCAGGTTAAACGTTTCAGCAGGCGTATTCACTGCCGTCGTCAGCGCCTGCCATCGTGGGGTTGCCCGCGATGATCGTTTGCGTGGATTGCACAACAATACCTCAGTCCCCGAATGGGGCTGCAAAAGGAGAAGGTCATGCTGGAGCTCGCCAAGGAGCAGATAGCCATGGGCCAGGTAGCTGCCGACAAGGCCGAGGCATTGCGCCTGCTGGCCGAGCGGCTGGTTGCCGATGGCCTGGTCGCCGAAGGTTACCTGGAAGGGCTATGCGCCCGCGAGGCCCAAGGCTCCACGTTTCTTGGCCAGGGCATCGCCATCCCCCATGGAACGCCACAGACCCGTGACCAGGTGTTCGCCACCGGCGTGCGCCTGTTGCAGTTTCCCGAGGGGGTCGATTGGGGCGACGGCCAGATCGTCTACCTGGCCATCGGCATCGCTGCCCGCTCCGACGAGCACCTGCGCCTGCTGCAACTGCTGACCCGTGCCCTGGGTGAAACCGACCTGGCCGAGGCCTTGCGCCGGGCGAGCTCCGCCGAGGCGCTACTCAAGCTGTTGCAGGGCGCGCCCCAGGAGCTGGCGTTGGATGCGCAACTGGTGGGCCTGAACCTGCCCGCCGAGGACTTCGACGAGCTGGCCTGGCGCGGCTCGCGCCTGCTGCAACGCGCCGGCTGCGTCGATGCGGGCTTTGCCAGCCAGTTGCAACAGGCCGAACCCTTGCCGCTGGGCGAGGGTTTGTGGTGGTTGCACAGCGAGCGGCAGGTGCGTCGGCCGGGCCTGTCGTTCGTCACCCCGCAGCAACCGTTGCGCTACCGCGACCAGCCGCTCAACGGCCTGTTCTGCCTGGCCAGCCTCGGTGCCGCCCACCAGGCCCTGCTCGAACGCTTGTGCGAAGTCCTGATCGAAGGCCGTGGGCAGATGCTCTACCAGGCCACCAGCAGCCGTGCCGTGCTCGAAGTGCTAGGGGGCGAGGCGCCGGCCGACTGGCCGAGCGTGCGGATCGTGCTGGCCAACCCCCACGGCCTGCATGCCCGACCGGCCAAGGTGCTGGCGCAGCTGGCCAAGGGCTTCGACGGCGAGATCCGTGTGCGCCTGCTGGATAGTGCGCAGCCGGCGGTGTCGGTCAAGAGCCTGAGCAAGCTGCTTGGCCTCGGCGCTCGGCGTGGCCAGGTGCTGGAGCTGATCGCCGAGCCGAGCGTCGCCGAGGATGCCTTGCCGGTGTTGCAGGCGGCCATCGAAGAGGGGCTGGGCGAGGCGGTGGACCCCCTGCCGGAGGTCGCCCAGCCGGTCGCCGCCCCGGTCGAGGTGTTGCAGGTGCCGCCGGCTGGCAGCCAGGTCCTGGGTGTCGGCGCTGCGCCGGGCATCGCCAGTGGCCCGGCCCATGTACATGTCGAGCGAGAGATCGACTACCCCCTGCGTGGCGAATCCACGCCCCAGGAACGCCTGAAGCTGCGTCGTGCCCTGGAGGCGGTGAACGCGCAATTACAGGCCCTGGTGCAACGCAGCGACAAAGCGATCGGCGAAATCTTCGTTACCCACCAGGAAATGCTCGCCGACCCGGCCCTGGGCGACGAGGTCGAGCTGCGCCTGGCCCAGGGCGAGAGCGCCGCGGCGGCCTGGATGGCGGTGATCGAGGCGGCGGCGCGTCAGCAGGAGGCATTGCACGATGCCTTGCTCGCCGAGCGCGCTGCCGACCTGCGCGACATTGGCCGCCGGGTCCTGGCGCAACTGTGCGGTGTGCAGGACGTGCCCGAGCCCGAACAACCCTATGTGCTGGTGATGGCCGAGGTTGGCCCGTCCGATGTGGCCCGCCTCGACCCGGCGCGGGTGGCCGGTATCGTGACCGCCCATGGCGGTGCCACCGCCCACAGCGCCATCGTCGCCCGTGCCCTGGGTATTCCGGCGGTGGTCGGCGCGGGGGAGGCGATCCTGCTGCTCGAGCCTGGCACGCCGTTGCTGCTCGATGGGCAGCGCGGTCGGCTCGTCGTCGCGCCGGCGGCGGATGAGTTGCAACGAGCCCTGGCCGAGCGCGATCTGCGCGAGCAGCGCCTGCAGGCCGCCTGGGCCAATCGCCACGAACCGGCGGTGACCCGCGACGGCCATGCTGTCGAGGTGTTCGCCAACATCGGTGAAAGCCGTGGCATCGACCGGGTGGTGGAGCAGGGCGCCGAAGGCATTGGCCTGCTGCGTACCGAACTGATTTTCATGGCCCATCCCCAGGCGCCGGACGTGGCCACCCAGGAGGCCGAATACCGCCGCGTGCTCGACGGCTTGGACGGGCGTCCGTTGGTGGTGCGCACCCTCGACGTGGGCGGCGACAAGCCCTTGCCCTACTGGCCGATCGCCCCGGAGGAAAACCCCTTCCTCGGCGTGCGTGGTGTGCGCCTGACCTTGCAGCGCCCACAGGTGATGGAGGATCAGTTGCGGGCCTTGCTGCGGGCAGCGGGTGAGCGGCCCTTGCGCATCATGTTCCCGATGGTCGGGCAGGTTCACGAATGGCGTGAGGCCAAGGCCATGGTCGAGCGCTTGCGCCAGGAACTGCCGGTCGCCGACCTGCAACTGGGCATCATGGTCGAAGTGCCCTCGGCTGCCTTGCTGGCGCCGCAGTTGGCGCGCGAGGTGGATTTCTTCAGCATCGGCACCAACGACCTGACCCAGTACACCCTGGCCATCGACCGCGGCCATCCGAGCCTTTCGGCCCAGGCCGATGGCTTGCACCCGGCGGTGCTGCGGCTGATCGACATGACCGTGCGCGCCGCCCATGCCGAGGGCAAGTGGGTCGGTGTCTGCGGCGAACTGGCCGCCGACCCGCAGGCGGTCGCCGTGCTGCTCGGGCTGGACGTGGACGAGCTCAGCGTCGCCGCTCGCAGCGTCGCCGAAGTCAAGGCACTGGTGCGCCAGGCCGATCACCAGACGGCCCGCGCCCTGGCGCACGAGGCTTTGCAACAAGACAGCGCCGCGGCGGTCCGGGCGCTGGTGGAGCGTTATTGAAATGGCCAAGATCCTCACCCTGACCCTCAACCCGGCGCTGGACATCACCGTCAGCCTGGATGCCCTGCGCCCAGGGCACGTCAACCGTAGCCAGGCCCAGCACAGCCATGCCGCCGGCAAGGGCCTGAACGTCGCCCAGGTACTGGCCGACCTGGGGCACAGCGTCACCGTCGGCGGCTTCCTCGGGCGTGACAACCTGCAGCCGTTCGATGCACTGATCGCCCGGCGCGGTTTTACCGACTGCTTCGTCCGCGTAGCGGGCGAGACCCGCAGCAACATCAAGCTGGTGGAGGCCGATGGCCGGGTCACCGATATCAATGGCCAGGGGCCGGACGTCGGCGAGGTCGCCCGGACTGCGTTGTTGCGCCGCCTGGAGAAGATCGCGCCGGGGCATGACGCGGTGGTGGTGGCCGGCAGCCTGCCTCGCGGCATCGATCCGCAGTGGTTCGGCCAGTTGCTGCTGCAATTGCAGGCCCAGGGCCTGAAGGTCGCCCTAGACAGCAGCGGCGAGGCCTTGCGTGTTGGCCTGCGGACGGCGCCGTGGCTGGTCAAGCCGAACACCGAGGAGCTGGGCGAGGTGCTTGGTGTTGCCGTGCACAGCCCGGCCGAGCAGCGTGCCGCCGCCGAGCGCCTGCTGGCGACCGGCGTGCAGCATGTGGTGGTGTCCCAGGGCGAGCAGGGCGTGAGCTGGTTCGCCAAGGGCCTGGCCTTGCATGGGCGACCGCCGCAGGTGCAGGTGGCGAGTACCGTGGGTGCCGGTGACTCGCTGGTGGCTGGCATGGTCCATGGCCTACTGCTGGGCGAGGCGCCTGCGCAGACCCTGCGCCGCGCCACTGCCATCGCTGCCCAGGCGGTGACCCAGGTCGGCTTCGGCCTCTGTGATCGCGAGCAACTGGCCCACCTGGAGGCCGCCGTGCAACTGACAGAACGACAAGAGGGTTGCCGATGAACATCGCCATCGTCACCGCCTGCCCCAACGGCCAGGTGTCCAGCGTGCTGAGCGCACGCCTGCTGGCGGCCGCCGCGCAGCGACGGGGCTGGAGCACCAGCGTCGAGGTGCAGGCCGACGAACAGCCCGAACGCCGCCTGACGAGCGCGCAGATCGCCGAGGCCGACTGGGTGCTGGTGGTCAGCACCGGCCCGGTGGACCTGGCTCGTTTCGTCGGCAAGCGCCTGTACCAGAGCACCCCGGCCCAGGCCCTGGCCGACCGGGAAGGTTTTCTCGACGAGGCCGCCGCCAAGGCCCAGGTGCAGGAAGCCGTGGGCGCCGTCGAAGCGCCGCAGCCCAACGCGCAGCCGAGGATCGTCGCGGTCACCGCCTGCCCGACGGGCGTGGCCCACACTTTCATGGCCGCCGAGGCCCTGCAGCAGGCGGCCCAAGAGCTGGGCTACCTGCTCACCGTGGAAACCCAGGGTTCGGTCGGGGCGCGCAATCCGCTGCCGGCCGAGGCCATCGCGGCCGCCGACGTGGTGCTGCTGGCCGCCGACATCGAGGTGCCCACCGCGCGTTTCGCCGGCAAGCGCATCTACCGCTGCGGCACCGGCGTCGCGCTCAAGCAGGCGCGCGGCATTCTCGACAAGGCGTTGGCCGAAGGCAAGGTGGAGAACGCCGGTGACGCCACCGGCGAGGCGCCCAAGGCGTCTGAAAAGAGCGGTGTCTACAAGCACCTGCTCACCGGCGTGTCGTTCATGTTGCCGATGGTGGTGGCGGGTGGCCTGCTGATCGCCCTGTCGTTCGTCTTCGGCATCGAGGCCTACAAGGAGCCCGGTACCTTGCCAGCGGCGCTGATGCAGATCGGCGGCGAGGCCGCGTTCAAGCTGATGGTGCCGTTGCTGGCCGGCTATATCGCCTGGTCCATCGCCGACAGGCCGGGGCTGGCGCCTGGCATGATCGGTGGCCTGTTGGCCAGCACCCTGGGCGCAGGGTTCATAGGTGGCATCATCGCCGGCTTTCTCGCCGGCTACAGCGCCAAGGCCATCAGCCGCTGGGCGCGCCTGCCGAGCAGCCTCGATGCGCTCAAGCCGATCCTGATCATTCCGCTGCTGGCCAGCCTGTTCACCGGCCTGGTGATGATCTATGTGGTCGGCCAGCCGGTGGCGGCGATGCTCGAGGGGTTGACGCAGTTTCTCGACAGCATGGGCACCACCAACGCCATTCTCCTGGGGCTGCTGCTCGGCGGGATGATGTGCGTCGACCTGGGCGGGCCGATCAACAAGGCGGCCTATGCCTTCTCGGTGGGGCTGCTGGCTTCGTCCAGCTATGCGCCGATGGCGGCCACCATGGCCGCTGGCATGGTGCCGCCGATCGGCCTGGGCATCGCCAGCTTCCTGGCCCGGCGCAAGTTCGCCCTGGGCGAGCGCGAGGCGGGCAAGGCGGCGTTGGTGCTGGGTTTGTGCTTCATTTCCGAAGGGGCGATCCCCTTCGCCGCCAAGGACCCGTTGCGGGTGATCCCGGCGAGCATCGCCGGTGGCGCGCTGACCGGGGCGCTGTCGATGTACTTCGGCTGCAAGCTGATGGCGCCCCATGGCGGGCTGTTCGTGCTGCTGATCCCCAATGCGATCAACCATGCGCTGCTGTACCTGCTGGCGATCCTGGCGGGCAGCTTGTTGACGGCGGTGGTGTATGCGCTGATCAAGAAGGGCGAGCGGGTGGAGTTGGCGGTGGCGTCCTAGCGGGGGGATGAGCCGCAAGCTGCAAGTTGCAAGAGGCGCTGGGGCTGGCTTCTTATGGTTTGCGGCTTGTGGCTTGCAACTGGGATCGCAATGGCGTCAGCAACTCGCCCAATCCGTTGTGATCGATTTCGTACATCAAGGCCAGCAAGCTGCCCAACTCACCGGATGGGAAGCCCTTGCGGGCGAACCAGGCCAGGTAGTCGCCTGGCAGGTCGGCGATCAGGCGGCCCTGGTACTTGCCGAAGGGCATGGTGCGGGTGAGCAGTCGTTGCAGGGATTCGGGCTTCATGGGCGGGCCTGGCGGGTGAAAGGCTCCGACCATACTGCAATCTGCACGAAGCCCCAAGCGGCGATCATGCAGAACGCCTCGTTCGGTCTTTCCTTGCCTTTGGCTATCTGATTGATTTTGGATGGTTTTTTCATGGGGTTTGGCTTGGCACGAAGGCTGCTCCAACCTTGGTGACTATCACCTGCCAAGGAGTTTGTGCCATGAGCAATCCGAACAAAGACGTGATCGACGTGCTCAACGACCTGATCGAATACAGCAAGGACGGCGAGAAGGGGTTCAAGGAGTCGGCCGATGATGTCAAGAATGCCGAGCTGAAGGCCTTTTTCGTCCAGCGGGCCGGGGAGTGCGCCAATGCCGCCGCCGAGCTGCAGGGCGAGGTGCGTCGCCTGGGTGGCGATCCGGAAACCTCCACCAGCCTCAGCGGCGACCTGCACCGGGGTTGGGTCAACTTCAAGTCGATGCTGACCGGCAAGAGCGAGGAGGCGGTGCTCAACGAGGTCGAGCGTGGCGAGGACTTCGCCCTGAAGGCCTACAAGGACGCCCGTGAGAAGCTGGTCAAGCTCGGCCGTACCGCCAGCGACGAGACCTATGCCCTGGTGGAGAGGCAGTTGCAGGGCGTGCAACGCAACCATGACCAGGTCAAGGCTCTGCGTGATGCTGCGCGTGCACGCTCCTAAGGCCAGTCCAGCGGTGAATCGATGGGGCTGCTACGCAGCCTTTGCCAGGCCCAACGGTGTACGAAAGGCCTAGGTCTACTCCAGTGGGCCCTCCACCCGGTTGCGGCCATTGGCCTTGGCCCGGTAGAGGGCTTCGTCCGCCGTGCCCAGCAGGCCTGCCAGGTCTTGCTGGGTACCGGGGGTATAGAGGCCGATGCCGATGCTGACGGTCACTGGCCGGGCATCACTGTCGAAGGACGGCATTTGCTGGACGCTGGCGCGGATGCGTTCGGCCAGCAGGCGGGCGCCGGACAGTTCGGTTTCCGGTAGCACCACTTGGAATTCCTCGCCGCCGTAGCGTGCCGCCAGGTCCGCGGGACGGCGGATGCAGCGCTCTATGGTTCGGGCCACCTCGCGCAAGGCATGGTCGCCGCCGGCGTGGCCATGGCGCTGGTTGTACGCCTTGAAATGATCCACATCCACCATGAGGATCGCCAGCGGCTGGCGATTGCGCTGGGCGCGTGCCCATTCCTGGCGCAGCACCTGGTCCAGTTGCCGGCGGTTGGCCAGGCCCGTGAGGCTGTCGGTGGCGGCCAGGGCCGCGAGGCCTTGCTCGGCGTCGTGGCGGCGGCGCAATTCGCGGGCCAGCAGCAGGGTCAGCCAGAGGATGCCGATGCACAGGATGCCGGTCGCCACGCTGACCAGGGCTGCCGTGCGCCGCCACGACTGGAAGACCTCGTCGGTGGAATGCGCCACCAGGACGATGAGCGGCAGGTCGCCCACCCGGGCGAAGGTGTACATGCGCTGGGCGCCGGAAGCCCCGGAAGGGGCCGTGAAGCTGCCGCTGTGTTCGCTGAGGATGCGCTGGAAGTTCGCACGTGCGCTGAAATCGCTGCCGATCAGCGGGGCCTGCGGGCGGCTGGGTTGGCGCGCCAATAGCTGGCCATCGGTATTGAGCAGGTTGATGCTGCTGTCGGTGCCGATGTCCAGGCGCTCGAACAACTGGCTGAAATAGGACAACCGCAGCACCCCCATGGCCAACCCGGCGAATTCGCCATCGGTCCTGGAGATACGCCGGCTGAAGCTGATGCACCAGTCGAGGTTGCCCCAGCGGGCCTGGAAGGGCGGGCTGATGAACAGGCCCAGGCCTGGGTTGTCGCGATGGGCCTGGAAGGCTACGGAGTCGGCGAGGCTGGCCTGGCGTGGCACCACGTTGAGCGAATCACCGCGCACCTCGCCCTTGGCGTCGAGCCAGAGGATGTTCCCGCGCACCGGCGCGGCGAAGGTCTGGTTGAACAGGATCTGTTGGCGTAGCTGCGAGCGTACCTGCAGCAGGTCGGGGTGCTGTACCGCCCAGATCAGCCTGCGCAGGGACTGGTCGTAGAGTTCGACGTTGCGCAGGATATCGCTCTCGATGAGTTGGACGATGTTGCTCGAGGAGCGCTTGGCCGATTGCTCGACGCTGTCCCGCTCGCGGGCCAGCAGATAGCTGACGATGGCGACGATGGCGAGCACGGCCAGGCAGCTGCCCAGGTTGAGGATCAGCTCGGGCTGCGATCTGGACAGGGAGGAACGCGGTGATCGAGTAGGCAACGTCATGCTCGCTACTGCATAAGCCCCTCTGTCCGTGAGGGTAGGGCTATTACGCGGCGGCCTCATTCTAGGCAAGCGGCAATGGCCGGACAAGAGCTAGCGCGGCTGTCCGACGGAATGAGCGGGTTGACGTGGTGTGGGGCTGCGAAACAGCCCCAAAAGCCGCTGAGCGTCAGCCGGTCAGAACACGTTCAGTGGGTAGTCGACGATCACCCGGTACTCGTCCATGTCACGGTCCACCGAGGAATAGCCCTGGCTGCCACGGTGGCTGGCATAGCGCAGTAGCACCGAAAGGTCCTTGAGGCTGCCTTCCTGGAACACGTACTGCACGTCCAGGTCACGTTCCCAATGCATGGCGTTCTTGCCGTCGGGATTGTAGTAGTCGTAATGGCGGTTGCCCGGGGCGGGCTTGGTCAGGTCCAACTCACCGCGCGAATACGACAGCGACGAACTCAGGCCCGGGATACCCAGGCCGGCGAAGTCATAGTCGTACTGCAGCTTCCACGAACGCTCGTTGGGGCCGTTGAAGTCCGAGTACATGCGCGAGTTGTCCAGGTACACGCTATCGCCCAGGTTGATGTAGTCGAACGGCGTGTCGCCATTGACCCGCTGGTAGGCGGCGGTGACGCTGTGGTACCCGGCATTGACGGTGAAGTGCACGCTGTAGGTGTTGTTGTCGATGTCGCCGAGCAGCGCCTGGCCGGTGTCCTGGGTGTGGTAGAAGTGCAGGCCCGGATTGAAGCTGACCAGGTCGTTGACCACGTAGGTGTAGTCGAAGTCGAAGTAGTACTGGTTCCAGATGTCCTTCAGCTCGGCGGCATACAGGTTGCTGGTGATGCTCTCGCTGCCGCTCCAGGACGCACCGGCCCAGGTCAGGTGCTGGCTCTTGGTGCCATCGTCGAGCGTGCCGTAGTAGGTGTCGATACGGCGGTGGCCGCTCTGGTTGTACGGCTTGGTGAAGCTGACCTGGCCACCTTCGAGCAGCAGGCCGTCGATGCTGGTGTTGGTCAGGCTCACGCCACGGAAGGTCTGCGGCAGCATGCGCGTCTCGCCACCGGCGATCACCGGGTTGGTGAGGAACAGGTCACCGGCCTTGAGTTCGGTGTCGAAGGCCTTGAACTTGACGGCGGCGCCGGCGGTGGAGAACGAGTGCGGCGCGGCGCCCAGCTCACCGTCGTCCTCGATGTGCTCCGGCAGGAGGCTGGTGCCGGCATGCCCGCCGCCACCATCGAGCTTCAGGCCGAGCATGGCGTGGGCATCGAGGCCAAAGCCGATCACGCCCGGGGTATAGCCGGACTCGAAGCGGGCGACGAAGCCCTGCCCCCATTCACGGTTGTCGTTGTGGCCGCGGTCCAGCTGGTTGCGGTGGAAGTAGGCGTTGCGAAAATGCAGGTTCAGGGACGCGCCTTCGATGAAGCCCTCAGCCTTGTCTTCATCGGCCTGTGCGGCAAGCGGCATCGTTGCGGCCAATGCAACGAACAACGGGGTGAAACGAAACGCGGAAGACACCGGTACGAGCTCCTTTGGTCTGGCGGTGGGGCAGTTTTTATTGTCGGGTTTACAACTTTCTTATGAAGTACGTAACAGCCTGGCTGAGAGTTTCGAGCACATAAAAAAAGCCGCTGATCGGCAGCGGCTTTGAAAGGCTAACATATCGACACGGGCAATGCCCATGGAGTAGCCAAGGGAAAAAGGAGAGCGTTCGAAGTGCCGATCAGCTATCGGCATTATCGTCGGTAACGGCCTTGGATGCGGTCTGTTGTGCGTCTTTCACGCTGTCGGCCTTCTGCGCGGCATAGGCTTCGCGGGCTTGTTGGTGAACAGCGGAAAGTGCGGCGTTACGGGCAACGAAGGCCGGCGATTCTTCGGCCATGGCCAGGGGCGACAACAACAGGGAAGACAGGACGAAAACGCTGGCAACACCCATACTGTTGGACATTTGGAACAACCTTCTTGCGGGGCAAGTGCTAATTGAGACAGGCGTAAGTTAGCCCCGTCGACGCCCTGGAAACAGAGCGAAGTTGGATAAGCACCGTTGCGTAAAAGGTAATGATCGAGTGGCCAACGTTCAGGCTTTTGTCGCAAACCCGCGCAGTTGAGCGCTCGGCAGGCGGATACCGAAGGTGTTGGCCCCCCCTTTGCTGTGCACGAAGACCTCGCCACCATGCATCAGGGCGATGGCCTTGACGATCGCCAGGCCCAGGCCATGGTTGCCGCCGCCACTGTTGCTGCGGGCGGCATCGACCCGGTAGAAGCGCTCGAACAGCAGCGGCAGGTGTTCCTCGGCGATGGCTGGGCCCGGGTTGCTCACGGCGATGCTGACCTGCTCGTTGCCGGCCTCGATGCGTACATCGATCACCTGGTGGGGCGCAGTGTGCTGCACGGCGTTGTTCAGCAGGTTGATCAGCGCCCGGCGCAGGTGGGCCTTCTCGATCGGTGCCTGGGCATCGCCGCTGACTGTGACGCTGACGTGGGCGTCTTCGAGGATGTAGTCCAGGTAATCGAGGGTCGTGGCCACTTCCTCGGCCAGCGAGGCCTGGGTCAGGGCGGTGACCTTGCTGCCCTGGTCGGCGCTGGCCAGGAACAGCATGTCGTTGATGATGCTGCGCAGGCGTTCGAGCTCCTCGAGGTTCGATTGCAGCACCTCGAAATAATGCTCGGCGCTGCGCCCGCGGGTCAGGGCTACCTGGGTCTGGCCGATCAGGTTGGTCAGCGGCGAGCGCAGCTCATGGGCGACGTCGGCGTTGAACGCCTCCAGCCGCGAGTACGCCAGGCTGACCCGGTCCAGCGCGGCGTTGAAGGCGTCGGCGAACTGCGCCAGCTCCGGGGCCAGGTCCTGGGTCCGCAGGCGTCCGTCCAGGTGCGGCGGGGCCAGCGCCTGGGCCTCGGTCGACAGGGCCTGCAGTGGCTTGAGGCCGATGCGCGCGACCCAGTAGCTGAGCAGCGAGGCCAGCAGCACGCCGAGCGCGGCGAGGCCGACGATGGCCACCAGCAGGCTGTGCTGGGCCTGCCAGAAGGTCTCGGTGTCGATACCGATGAGAAAGCGCAGCGGCGGGCGTTCGCCAAGGGCTGGCAGTTCGCTGACCAGCACCTTGTATGGATACGGATGCTCGGCCAGGCGCAAATCGCGCATGCCCTGCGGGCCTGCGGCGAAGCGACGGATCGCCTCGTCCGGTTGGCCGTACTCGTAGGCCGGGTCGCCGCTGACCACCCAGAAGCGGATACGCCGGTCTTCCTCGCCGAGCAGGTTGAGCTTGTTATGGATCTTGGCCCAGTGTTCCGGTGTGCCGTAGCGGTTGAGGGTGGACTCCAGCACGCTGAAGCGCGCGTCCAGTTCGGCTGCCGGCAGCAGGTCGAGGCTGCGGTCGACTTGGCGGTACAGGGCGCTGCCGATCAGCACGAACACCCCCAGGGCGACCAGGGTGAACAGCGCCGACAGGCGCAGGGCGATGGAGTTACCCCGCACGGTTTTCCAGGACATAGCCCATGCCTCGGATGGTGTGCAGCAGCTTGTTGTCGAAGGGCCCGTCGAGCTTGGCGCGCAGGCGCTTGATGGCCACCTCGACGACATTGGCGTCACTGTCGAAGTTGATGTCCCAGACCAGCTCGGCGATGGCGGTCTTGGACAGGATCTGGCCCTGCCGGCGAGCCAGCACGCTGAGCAGGGAGAACTCCTTGGCGGTCAGCTCCAGGCGCTGGCCGGCGCGGCTGGCCTTGCGGCTGAGCAGGTCGATCCACAGGTCGCCGACCTGGATCTGCAGCGGCTCGTGGCTGGTGCTGCGACGGGTCAGGGCCTGCAGCCGGGCGACCAGTTCGAGGAAGGAGAACGGCTTGCCCAAATAGTCGTCGGCGCCTTCGCGCAGGCCATGGATACGGTCCTCGACCCGCTCGCGGGCGGTGAGCATGATCACCGGCGTCTGCTTGCGCGCACGCAGGGCACGCAGCACCCCGTAGCCATCCAGCCCGGGGAGCATGACATCGAGCACGATCACCGCGTAGTCGCCTTCCAGGGCCAGGTGCAGGCCGTCGATACCGTCACGGGCCAGGTCGACGGTGAAGCCCTGTTCGCTCAGGCCGCGATGCAGGTAGTCGGCGGTTTTCTCTTCGTCTTCGATGATCAGCACACGCATGGTCTTGTCTCAACTGGCACTGGGCGCGACGGCCTTGGCGGCCTGGCGGCGGTGGAACAGACGCTCCAGGGCCAAGTATATGACCGGGGTGGTGAACAGCGTCAGGGCCTGGCTGACCAGCAGCCCGCCCACCACGGCGATCCCCAGGGGCTGGCGCAGCTCGGCGCCGGCGCCGAAGCCGAACATCAGCGGCAGCGCGCCGAGCAGGGCTGCCAGGGTGGTCATGATGATCGGCCGGAAGCGCGTCAGGCACGCCTGGTGGATCGCCTGCTCCGGTGTCAGCCCCTGGCGGCGCTGGGCATCCAGGGCGAAGTCGATGAGCAGGATGCCGTTCTTCTTGACGATGCCGATCAGCAGCACCACGCCGATCAGCCCCATGATGCTGAAGTCCTGGCCCATGGCCCAGAGCAGGATCAGTGCGCCGAGGCCCGCCGAGGGCAGGGTGGAAATGATGGTCAGCGGATGGACGAAGCTCTCGTAGAGCACGCCGAGGATGATGTACACCGCCACCAGCGCGGCCAGAATCAACCATGGCTGGCTCGACAGTGAGCTCTGGAACGCCTGTGCCGCGCCCTGGAAGTTGCCGACGATCGAGTCGGGCATGCCCAGTTCGCGCTGGGTGCGCTCGAGGATCTTCACCGCGTCGCCCAGGGCCACGCCCGGTGCCAGGTTGAACGACAGGTTGGCCGCCGGGAACAGGCCGTCGTGGCTGATCGACAACGGCCCGGTGCTCGGCGCGGCGACATGCGCCACCGCCGACAGCGGCACCATCTCGCCGGTCAATGGCGAGCGCAGGTAGAAGTAATTCAGGCTCTCGGCCTTGCCACGCTGGCGGGCGTCGAGTTCGAGGATCACCTTGTACTGGTTGGTCTCGGTCTGGAATTCGCTGATCTGCCGCTGGCCGAAGGCATCGTACAGCGCCTGGTCGACGTCGGCGGTGGTCAGGCCGAAGCGTGCCGCGGCCTGGCGGTCGATGTCGATACGGGTGACGCTGGCGCCCAACTGCAGGTCGTTGGACAGATCGCGCAGCGCCGGGATCTCGCGCAGGCGGTCGGTCAGGCGCTGGGTCCAGAGGTTCAGGGCGACGCCGTCGTTGCTCTTGAGCACGTACTGGTACTGGGTACGCGAAGGCCCGGAGCTGAGGTTGATGTCCTGGCCAGCGCGCATGTACAGGACGATCCCCGGCACCTGGGCAAGCTTGGGGCGTAGCCGGTCGATCAGCTCGCTGGCCGAGACGTCGCGTTCGCCGCGTGGCTTGAGGGCGATCCAGAAGCGGCCGTTGGCGATGGTCTGGTTGCTGCCGGTCACGCCGACGGCGTGGGAGAAGGCGCGTACTGCAGGGTCTGCCTCGATGATCTTCGCCAGGGCTTGGTGCTTCTCGATCATCGAGGGGTACGACACGTCCGCCGCCGCCTCGGTGGTGCCGAGGATGAAACCGGTGTCTTGCAGCGGGAAGAAGCCCTTGGGGATGGCCACGTAGCCGGCCACTGCCAGCGCCAGGGTCAGGCCGAACACACCGAGGGTCAGGCGCTGGTGGGCCAGGGCATGGTCCAGGCCTTTCTCGTACCAGCGCACCAGGCGCTGGCCGAGGCCGCCATGCTGGTGTGCCGGCGGGCGGCGCATGAACAGGGCGCAGAGGGTCGGTGCCAGGGTCAGTGACACCACCACCGAGATCAGGATGGTGGCGGTGGCGGTCAGGGCGAATTCCTTGAACAGCCGGCCGACCACTCCGCCCATGAACAGCAGCGGGATGAACGCGGCGATCAGCGAGAAGCTGATCGACACCACGGTGAAGCCGATCTCGCCGGCGCCCTTGAGCGCCGCGGTACGGCTGTCGTCGCCGGCCTCCAGGTGGCGGTGGATGTTCTCCACCACGACGATGGCATCGTCCACCACGAAGCCCACGGCGATGACGATGGCCACCAGGGTGAGGTTGTTCAGGCTGAAGCCGAACACGTACATCAGGGCGCAACTGGCGATCAGCGACACGCCGAGCACGCTGGAGACCACCAGGGTGGCCGACCATTGGCGCAGGAACAGCGCCATCACCCCGATCACCAGGGCCACGGCGATCATCAGGGTCAGCTCTACCTCGTGCAGCGAGGCGCGGATGGTCTGGGTGCGGTCGTTGAGCACCGACACCTCGACCGAGGCCGGGAGCATTTCCTGCAGCTTGGGCAGGGCGGCCATCACCCGGTCGACGGTATCGACGATGTTCGCCCCCGGCTGGCGGAAGATCACCAGGTTCAGCCCCGGGCGCTCGCCGGACCAGGCCCTGACGTAGGCGTTCTCGGCGCCCTGGATCACCTTGGCCACGTCGCGCAGGTGCACCGGTGCGCCGTCGCGGTAGGAGACGATCAACTGGGCGTAGTCCTCGGCGTGGAACAACTGGTCGTTGGCGGCGAGGGTCGAGACGCTGTGTTCGCCGTACAGGGCGCCCTTGGCCAGGTTCAGGCTGGTCTGCTGGATCGCCTGGCGCAGGTCGGCCAGGGTCAGGCCGATGGCGGCGAGTTTTTCTGGCTGGGCCTGGACGCGGATAGCCGGGCGCAGCTGGCCGGTGATGTTGATCAGGCCGACGCCGTCGATCTGGCTCAGTTGGCGGGCGAGCAGGGTCTCGGCGTAGTCGCTCAGTTCGTTGCCAGGCATCTGCGCGGAACTGACGGTGAGCACCAGCACCGGGCTGTCGGCCGGGTTGACCTTGCGCCAGGTGGGCGGGTTGGGCAGGTCCCGGGGCAGCCGTGCGGTGGCGGTGTTGATCGCCGCCTGGACTTCCTGGGCGGCGGTGTCGATGCTCTTGTCCAGGCTGAACTGCAGGATCAGCGTGGTCGAGCCCAGGGCGCTGCTGCTGGTCATCTGGGTCATGCCGGGAATGGCGCTGAACTGCACCTCCAGCGGCGTGGCCACCGAGGAGGCCATGGTCTCGGGGCTGGCGCCGGGCAACTGGGCGGTGACCTGGATGGTCGGGAAGTCGGCCTCCGGCAGGGGCGCCACGGGCAGGCGCGGGAAGGCGATGACACCGAGCAGGACCAAGGCGAAGGTCAGCAACAGGGTCGCCACCGGGTGGTCGATGCACCAGGCCGACAGGCCATTGCGGGTGTTCATGGCTGGCTCCGGCGGTCGGCCATTTCCGCTGGGGCGGGCGCTTCGGGAGTGACCTCGACCTGGGCGCCGGGCTTGAGCCGCGACTGCCCGTCGAGCACCAGGCGGTCACCCGGCTCGACACCGGCGACGATGTTCAGGGTGCTGTCCTGGTACAGCACCTTGACCGGCACGCTGGTCACCTTGTCACCGTCCAGGCGGTAGACGAAATGGCCGTCGATGCCGCGCTGCACCACGGGCGGTGGAACCACCAGGGCACTTTGCTCCACCGCGGTGCGCAGCTTGACGGTCACCAGTTGGCCGGGCCACAGATGGCCGTCCTTGTTGTCGAACTCGGCCTTGACCCGCACGGTGCCGGTGTTGGCCGATACCTGGTTGTCGATCAGGGCCAGGTGACCTTCGCCGAGCAGGCGGCTCTCGCCGTCGGCATCCAGGTAGGCTTGCACCAGCGCCGGGGTCGGTGCGTTCAGCAGGCTCTGCAAGGTCGGCAGCATCTGCTGGGGCAGGGCGAACTCCACGGCGATCGGGTCGATCTGGGTGACGCTGAACAGGCTGCGGGTATCGCTGGTGCGCACCAGGTTGCCCGGGTCGACATTGCGGATGCCGACCCGGCCGGTCACCGGCGAACGGACCTGCGTGTACGACAGCTGCACCTCGGCGTTGGCGATGGCGGCTTGGTTGCCCTTGACCGTGGCCTGCAACTGGTTGACCAGCGCCTGCTGCTGGTCGAGGGTCTGCTTGGACACGCCGTCGTCGCTGCTGAGCAGGCGGTAGCGCTTGAGGTCCACACCGGCGACCTGCAGTTGTGCCTGGCTCTGGCCCAGTTGGGCGCGGGCCTGGTCGAGGCTGGCGCGGATCGCCCGGTCGTCGAGGGTGGCGAGCAGGTCGCCCTGCTTGACCCATTGCCCTTCCTTGACCAGCACCCGGGTCAGTACGCCTTCGACCTGCGGGCGTACCTCGACGCTGTGCAGCGACAGCACCGAGCCGATGGCGCTGGTGTAGCGTGGTACGTCCTGCCGGGCGACGCTGACCACCCGCACCGGAATGGCGTTCTGCGCGCGCACGCTGGGCGCCTCCTGGCGTTGGCTCAGCCACCCGCCCAGGGCCGCCAGGATGAGAAGTGCCAGGGCGGCGAGGACGAGGGATCGGGATGGAGGTCGCATCGGGTCGGGCACCGTAGCCGAAGGATGGGGAAGCGGTTCTGTCCTGATCAAGCTTATAGCGCCTGGATCGGGTCGGCAGCGTGACGCCAGGCTGACAGGGCTGTCAGTTTCGGCTCATTGATGGCCAATTGCCAAGATGCTGCCGTGGATCAATGTTTCATCGGGATTTGTGCCTAAAGTCGTATGCCCTGCCGATTTTCCCAACAAGAACGAGTGCCTCCGATGAAGTGCAATATGCCTGTTACCGGTCGCCAAGTGGATTACCCCGGCGATGCCAACATCCTGTCCACCACCGACCTGGACAGCCTGATCACCTATGCCAACGACGATTTCGTGCGTATCAGCGGTTTCACCCGCGACGAATTGCTGGGCAATGCGCACCATATCGTGCGGCACCCAGACATGCCGAGCCAGGCGTTCGAACAGATGTGGCAGGCACTCAAAGGAGGGCGCTCGTGGATGGGGCTGGTGAAGAATCGCTGCAAGAACGGCGATCATTATTGGGTCAGCGCCTTCGTCTCGCCGATCAGCAGTGGCGGCAAGACCATCGAGTACCAGTCGGTGCGCACCCGGCCCAGCGTCGAGCAGGTGGCCGCGGCCGAGCGCTGCTACGCGCGCTTGCGCGAGGGGCGCAGGCACTGGTGCGAGCGCTTGCCGGTGTTGGGCCTGGGCATGCGCCTGTCGTTCGGGGTGGCGGCGATCGTGGCGCTGGTGCTTGGGGCGGGGCAGTGGTGGCAGGGGGCACCCTGGTTGCCGACGCTGTTGGAGGTCGTGCTGGCTGCGGGCCTTAGCAGCGCGTTGATCCTGATGTTGCTGCGCCCGTTCGAACGCCTGCGCAGGCAGGCCCTGGCGATCGCCGACAATCCGCTGAGCCAGCAGTTGTATACCGGGCGGCGCGACGGCGTTGGCCAGATCGAGTTCGCCATGCGCATGCTCAAGGCCCAGCTGGGCGCGGTGGTGGGGCGCATCGGCGATACCTCGGCGCGCCTGGCCGGGCATTCCGGTGCCTTGGTGGATGCTTTGCAGGCCAGCCATGCCAACAGCCTGGAACAACAGGACGAAGCCGACCAGGTGGCCACCGCGATCCACCAGATGAGCGCCAGCGTGGCCCAGGTGGCCAGCAGCGCGCAGCTGGCCTCCATGGCCGCCGACCAGGCCGAGGGCGAGACCCAGTCCGGTCACCAGCTGGTCGACCGCAATCGCTGCGCCATACAGGACCTGGCCGGCTCGCTGGTGGAGGCCAGCGAGGTGGTGCGGCAACTGGAAAACCACAGCAGCGAAATTTCGGGGGTACTCGATGTGATCCGTGGCATTGCCGAGCAGACCAATCTGCTGGCGCTCAATGCTGCGATCGAGGCGGCCCGGGCTGGCGACCAGGGGCGAGGCTTCGCCGTGGTCGCCGACGAGGTGCGCGGCCTGGCCCAGCGCACGGCGCAGTCGACCCACCAGATCCAGCGCATGATCGCCACCTTGCAGGAGGGCGCCCGCGCCGCGGTGCAGGTGATGCAGCAGAGCAGCGCCCATGCCGGGCACAGTGTCGAGCAGGCGCAACTGGCCAGTGGTGCGCTGGACAGCATCAGTGCACGGGTCAACCAGATCAACGAGATGAGCCTGCAGATCGCGGCGGCGGTGGAGCAGCAGAGCCGGGTCAGCGAGAGCATCAACCGCAACATCGTCATCATCCGCCAGGCCAGCGAGGCGACCGTCGACGTTGGCCAGCGCAGCCACAGCAGCGCCAGCGACGTGGCTGACCTGGCCCAGGACCTGCGGCGTCTGGCGGATGAGTTCTGGCGGCGTTGTCAGTGAGTGTTTCGTTGTGGGCCATGCTCTGCATCTGGGTCTGCAAAGCAGCCCCAGGATGACAAGCGCCGCTTGGGGTCGTGTCGGTCCCGCATGATAAGGATTGCAGGGGCCATGTTGGAGCGTGCTTGCCCGCGAAAAGACCAGCACCGACTACTGAGTAGGCGAGCCCGCCTCAAAACCCGATGAAGGCGTAGTACAGCGGCGCTTCGCCAATGGTGCGCAGACCACGGCCGTGCAGTTGTTCGACCAGGGCCGGGTCCTGCACATGCAAGGCCCAGGTGGCGCCCTGGTCGCTTGGCTCCTGTTCCAGCGTCGAGGCAAACGCCCCCATGTCCGGCAGCCAGGCCGTGAACCCATTGCCCTTGAGTGCGCTGGTGGTCATGCCCAGGGCCTGGCAGATGACAACCTTGGCGGCGATGTCGTCACGGTCGGCCTGGCGCGAGGCTTCGATCAACGCCATCAGTTGTGGGTCGACCGGCAGGTTGCCATGGATCAGCGCGGGGCCTTGTTTCCACGCCTCGGGCGGGCAGTCCTTGTTTTCCGGGCGCAAGGGCAGGTGCGGGTTGATCTCCGCCGGGTAGATGCGGCACACCAATGGGCGCGTCTCGTAGATGGTGCACAGGTCGTTGGCGTCCAGGTTGCGGCAGCGCCCTGGGTTGAAGGCTGCGAAGGTCACCGAGACGCGCATCTCGGTAGTGCCGCAGGCGACCGGGTAGGAGCGGCGCAGCACGTGTTCGCGCTGCTCGCTGGGCATGCCGGGGCCGTCGGTAACGAAAGCCTCGATCAGCACCACCACCTGGCCACCGGCTGCCGCCCATTGGCGGGACTCGGCCAGGGTCAGCGGTACATGGTGGCCGGTGCAGCACTTGCCACAGCCGGTACAGGCGAAACGGATGTGCTGGTCCACTAGTAGGCGCCCGGATTCCACTCGCTGACGACGGCCTGCTTGCGCTGGCGGTCGTACAGGCACAGCTCGGTGCCCGTGCGTTGTTGCATGTGCTTCTGTGGGTAGACGCCTTCGATCAGCAGGGCGCTGTAGCCGACCTGGTCGTCGAACTCGACGGGCTTGCCACGGGCGTGGGCATCCTTGAACTGGCTGGCGGCCAGGCAGCTCTTGAGCATCTGCTGGCGCTGCTCGTTCCAGGCCTGGCTGCTGGAGGCCAGGGCGGCGGTGCTGAACAGGGTACAGGCAAGCAGGAGGTAACTGGGAAATTTCATACACGGTACCGGCAAAGAACAACCGAGAAGCGCGAATTATGCCCGAGTCCTCCCCTGCATCAAGCCAGGGAGTTTGTCGCTGGATATATCAGTGTTCGGCGAACACCACCGCCCTTGCCGCCAGCACCAGGCAATCGGTCAGCTCCGGCGAGGAGAACTTGGTGAGGATGGCGTTGGCCCCGGCCAACCTGGCCTTTTCGGCGCTCATGGTGCTGTCCAGCGAGGTGTGCAGCAGGACGTACAGGTGCTGGAAATCCGGTGTCTCGCGCAGGGTGCGGGTGAAGGCGTAGCCGTCCATCTCGGACATCTCGATGTCGGAGACGACGATATTGATCTCCCGCTCGGTGCCTTGCAGTTCCAGCAGAACGTTGATGGCGTCCTTGGCGCTGCGTGCGGTATGGCACTCGATGCCCAGGTTGCGCAGGGTATGCACCGACTGCTGTAGGGCCACTTGGCTGTCGTCGACCACCAGGATGTTGGCTGCCGCCAGCAGGCTAGCGTCCTCCTCGCTCAGTTCGCCGGGGTGTGGCTCGGCTTCGGGTGGCGCGATGGCGTGGATGACCTTTTCGATGTCCAGCACCTGCACCAGGGTGTTGTCGACCCGGGTCACGCCGGTGATGAACGAGCGGTTGCCCGAGCCATAGGGCGGCGGCTTGATGTCCGTGCTCAGGCAATGGACGATGCGGCTCACGGCCTGGACATGCAGGCCCTGGCGCGAGCGGCTGATCTCGGTGACGATCAGGCAGCCGCCGTCGGGGTCGGCCAGGGGGCGTTCGCCGATGGCGCGAGACAGGTCGATCACCGACAGCGAGTTGCCACGCAGGGTGGCCACGCCCTTCACGTGGGGGTGCGACTCGGGCAGCTTGGTCAGCGGCGGGCAGGGGATGATCTCGCTGACCTTGAGCAGGTTGATTGCCATCAGCTTGCCGCTGCGCAGGGTGAACAGCAGCAGGGACAACGAGTCCGCGCGGGCATTTTGCGTGGCCATGGGCAACCTTCGGGTTTGTCAGGAATAGAGGTGGATGCCGGGTTATCGGCATACCGGCACCAGGCTTTAGCTCGCCGGGGCCGCTGTGCGGCCCCGAATGGCTTCAGCGCAACCCCAGGCGCTTGGCCAATCGGCTGAGGTTGGCGCGGTCCAGCCCCAGCTCGCGGGCGGCGGAGGCCCAATTGTCCTGGTGGCGCTCCAGGCACGCTTCGATCAACCGGCGCTGGTAGTCATCCACCGCCTCGCGCAGGCCGCCCTCGGGCAGGCTGCCTATCGGCATGGGCGCGGGGGCAGGTTCGCTGCTGGCGGGCAGGACACTGCGCAGGTCCAGGTCGCCGGCCTCCAGCGTGAGGATACGCGGGCGCTCTGAGTGCTGACCGAGGGCCTTGAGCGCCGAGCGGCCGATCAGGTGCTCCAGTTCGCGCACGTTGCCTGGCCAGTCGTAGGCCAGCAGCGCGGCCTGGGCCTCGCTGCTCAGGCGCAGGCTGTTCAGGCCCAGGCGCGAACGGTTCTGTTCGAGGAAATAGCCGGCGATCAGCAGCACATCGCGGCCGCGCTCGCGCAGCGGCGGGACATGCAAGGGATACACGCTCAGGCGATGGTAGAAGTCAGCGCGGTAGCGGCCGTTGCGCACTTCCTCGGCCAGGTCGCGGTTGGTCGCGGCGATCAGGCGTACGTCCACTCGGTGTTCGCGGTCCGAACCCAGGCGCTGCAACTGGCCGCTCTGCAGCACGCGCAACAGCTTGGCCTGCACGGTCAGGGGCAGTTCCCCCACCTCGTCGAGGAACAGGGTACCGCCGTTGGCCAGCTCGAACTTGCCACGGCGCTCGCCATGGGCGCCGGTGAAGGCGCCGCGAACATGGCCGAACAACTCGCTCTCGACCAAGGTATCGGGCAGGGCGGCACAGTTGAGGCTGATCAGCGGCTTGTCGGCACGGGCGCTGGCCTGGTGCAGGGCCTGGGCCACCAGCTCCTTGCCGACCCCGGTCTCTCCGGTGATCAGCACGGTCAGGTCGCTGCCACCGACCAGGCGGATTTCCTCCAGCAGGCGCTTGTGCGCCTTGCTCTGGCCAATCAACTCCTTGGCCTGGCTGCTGGCCTGGCGGTAGACCTCGGCACGCTGGTGCTCGTCCTCGGCGCGCAGGGCCAGGTCCTCGATGCGCTCGGCCACCGTGACGGTGGCCGCGGCCAGGCTGGCGAAGGCCTGCAGGGCATCCAGCTCGAGGCTCTGGAATTGCCCGGGGGTGAGGGCATCGAGGGTGACCAGGCCCCAGGGACGTTCATCGACCATCAGCGGGCAGCCCATGCAGTCATGCACTTCGAGGTCGGCGTGAGGGGCATTGACCAGGCCGTCATAGGGATCGGGCAGGTCGCTGTCGCTGGCGAAACGGGTCGGCTCGGTGCGGCTGAGCAGGATCTGGAAGCGCGGGTGCTCGCTGACCCGGAAGCGTCGGCCGAGGGTGTCGGCCGACAACCCATCGACCGCCAGCGGCACCAGCCATTCGCCATCCAGGCGCAGCAGCGCGGCGGCGTCGCACGGCAGTAGCCCGCGCATGGCCTGCAGCAAGCGGCGGTAGCGCTCCTGGTCGGGCAGGTCGCGGGACAGGTCGCTGACCAGGGGCAGCAGGGTGGTGAGCAGAGGCTTTGCGGTCATAAGGACTCCTGTTGGTCGATATGACTATACAGGGAATGCGGTCGTTTTGACTCTCTACCTGTCAAAGCCCCGAATTCATTGGCCCGCAGAGTTGGCACGATTGCTGATATAGCCAGGGCAGTCAAATTGAAGCCACAGGCTCAGGAGTCGTTGCAAATGCTCACTGCCGAACAACGTGCAATCATCAAGGCCACCGTCCCGCTGCTCGAAAGCGGTGGCGAGGCGCTGACCACCCACTTCTACAAGATGATGCTCAGCGAGTACCCCGAGGTGCGTCCGCTGTTCAACCAGGCCCACCAGGCCAGCGGCGACCAGCCGCGTGCCCTGGCCAACGGCGTGCTCATGTATGCCCGCCACATCGACCAGTTGGAGCAGCTCGGCGGCTTGGTGGGGCAGATCATCAACAAGCACGTCGCCCTGCAGATTCTCCCCGAGCACTACCCGATCGTCGGCAGCTGCCTGCTGCGCGCCATCGAGGAAGTGCTGGGCAAGGACATCGCCACCCCGCAGGTCATCGACGCCTGGGCCGCGGCCTATGGCCAGCTGGCCGATATCCTCATCGGCGCCGAGGAGAATCTCTATAAACAGAAGGAAGAGGCCGAGGGTGGCTGGCGCGGTACCCGCGAATTCCGCCTGGTGCGCCGCGAGCAGGAGAGCAGCGAGATCGTTTCGTTCTACTTCGCCCCGGTGGATGGCAAGCCGGTACTCAAGGCCGAACCGGGCCAGTACATCGGCCTGCAGTTGTTCATCGATGGCGTCGAGCAGCGCCGCAACTATTCCCTCTCGGCCCTGTGCGATGGCGAGCAATACCGCATCAGCGTCAAGCGCGAGGCTGGCGGCAAGGTGTCCAACTACCTGCATGACCAACTCATGGTCGGCCAGACCCTGCAGCTGTTCCCGCCATCGGGTGACTTCACCCTGGCCGCCAGCGACAAGCCGCTGGTGCTGATCAGCGGTGGCGTGGGCATCACCCCGACCCTGGCGATGCTCCAGGCGGCGCTGCAGACCCAGCGTCCGGTGCATTTCATCCATTGCGCGCGCAACGGCGCGGTGCATGCCTTCCGTGACTGGATCGATGGCCTGGCCGCGCGCCACCCGCAGCTCAAGCGCTTCTACTGCTACGCCGAGGACGATGGCAAGGGCGACGTCGACGCGGTGGGCCTGCTGAGCCAGGACCTGCTGGGCGAGTGGCTGCCGCGCGAGCGCGACGTGGATGCCTACTTCCTCGGCCCGAAAGGCTTCATGGCGGCGGTCAAGCGCCAGCTCAAGGGCCTGGGCGTACCGGAACAGCAGAGCCGCTACGAGTTCTTCGGGCCGGCGGCGGCGCTGGAGTGATGAGGCGGTAGCGGGGCAACGCCAGTCGGTCTAGTGGCATTGGGGCTGCTTTGCAGCCCATCGCCGGCAAGCCGGTTCCCACAGGAGGTCTGTGGTGCTCCACATATCGTGTGTCATGCACAAGACCCTGTGGGAGCCGGCTTGCCGGCGATGGGCCGCGAAGCGGCTCCACTAACGTCTGACCGACCGGCTCGTCGTGTCATCCCAATCGCTGGCAAGCCAGCTCTCGTGCACTGTGCTCCCGGACGTGGGTAATCGAGACGAAGCGTACGTGACATTGCCGTACGGGGGCTGGCTTGCCAGCGATTGGGCCTACCCTTTCTATCTATATAAGGAGAGATGAATCGGGCTGCGCCAATTTTCATCTTTAATCCTCCTTTAATCACTGTATCCTTCACTCCCGGGTGTCGAGGGGCTTGCGCCTGTCCGGCATCCGGGTTGCCGCATTTTGGCGGTCGACGTTGAACCGACGTCGTTGCGCCTGGTCTGAAGTCGTCTCCGGATAGCCCCGCGCAGTGCTATCACGCCGTTTCCTCGACGCACGTGTAGACTGCAGCCCTGGCAGGCGTGCAGGCGCTGCCACTATCCATCGAAGGAACCGGTCATGAACGAACAAACATTGCGCCTGAATCGCGAACGGCGCTTCCTGGTGCTGCTGGGGGTGATCTGCCTCTCCCTGATCGGTGGCGCGCTCTACATGCAGGTGGTCCTCGGCGAGGCGCCTTGCCCGTTGTGTATCCTGCAACGCTATGCGCTGCTGCTGATCGCCGTGTTCGCCTTCATCGCCGCCGCCATGCCTGGACGGCGCAGCCTGACCTTCTTCGAAGGCCTGGTGGTGCTCAGTGCGATCGGCGGAATCGTTGCGGCCGGCAACCATGTGTATATACTCGCCAACCCGGCAGTCAGTTGCGGCATCGATACCCTGCAGCCGATCGTCGACGACCTGCCCCTGGCGCGGGTCTGGCCGCTGGCGTTCCAGGTCGATGGTTTCTGCACCACGCCCTACCCGCCGATCCTGGGGCTGTCCCTGGCCCAATGGGCACTGTTGGCCTTCATCCTCACCGCCATCCTGGTGCCGCTGGGCATCTACCGGAACCGGCGTCGGGCTTAGACAAAAGTCCCGCTTCGAGGCGGGTCTTTTGCAGGGCGAGACAACAACCGAAACTCGCCTCCCGGTTGATCCAGATCAATAAAGAAGCCTTGCGCGATGCGGGTTTCAGGGCTATCAACCCGGGTGCGACAAACTGTCGCGAAGTTGATTTTTTGATCCGTATTGTTACGTATCCTGTAAAAGACTGTTGCTCAATAAGTCATAGTCAAGGGGGGGCGACCTATCTACAATCGCCCCCAATTTCCGTTCGGCACTGCTTGCGAGTCGCAGGATTGAAGGAAGCCGAGGCTCCTTTTGCTGACTTCGACAAGTTTCGCCCAACGGCGATACCGGGCGGACCTCCCTCCGCGTTTTCCCGCACCAAATGGACTTGGTCTGAAGTACAGGCCGTTAGCCTACGAAACCATAAGCACCGTAAACACGCTCGACGCCAGGTCCTGCAGTCGGACCACAGGCATGAGCGAATTCGAGCCCGAAATGCTGACGCTTGGCAGGACGAAGTGTTGGCGACCAAAACACAAATTGCATTGAAGCAAGCTGATCTAGAGGTCGTGAGATGAGTAAAAAGCGTTACCCCAGACTGTTTGGCATTTTGCCCTTTTTAGGCATGCTTTTACTCAGTGGGTGCAACTGGACCCTTCTCGATCCGAAGGGCCAGGTGGGCATTGAGCAGAAGAACCTGATCCTGATCGCCTTCGGCCTGATGATGCTGGTCGTCGTGCCCGTCATCATCATGACCCTGGTCTTCGCCTGGAAGTACCGTGCTTCCAACAAGTCCGCCACCTACACTCCCGACTGGTCGCACTCGACCAAGATCGAAGCCGCGGTGTGGATCATCCCGATCCTGATCATCATCGCCCTGGGTATCGTCACCTACAAGACCACCCACTCCCTCGACCCCTATCGCCCGCTGGACTCCGACGTGAAGCCGGTGCAGATCGACGTGGTCGCACTGGACTGGAAATGGCTGTTCATCTATCCGGAGCAGGGCATCGCCACGGTCAACAAGATCGTCTTCCCGGCCAACACCCCGGTCAACTTCCGCGTCACGTCCGACGCCGTGATGAACTCCTTCTTCATCCCAGGCCTGGGCGGCCAGATCTACGCCATGGCCGGCATGACCACCAAGCTGCACCTGATCGCCAACGAGAACGGCGAGTTCGACGGTATTTCCGCAAACTACAGCGGCGCCGGCTTCACCGGCATGAAGTTCAAGGCCATTGCGACTTCCGAGGCCGATTTCCAGGCCTGGATCGACGAAGTCAAGCAATCGCCGAAGAAGCTGGATAAGGCTGAATACGAAGCCTTGGCCAAACCTAGCGAAAACAACCCAGTCACGCTGTACAGCGAGGCATCGGCTGACCAGTTCCAGATCATCGTCGACAAGTACGAGGGTATGAACCGCGGTCGCCCGAGCCACGAAGAAGCAGGCAGCAAGGATCTGGCCACTACCAATGGTGTGGAGTCGAGTATGCAACCAGCTGCCGGGGCAGAGGAGTAAGAGATGTTCGGTAAACTAAGTCTGGAGGCGATACCCTATCACGAGCCGATAGTCATGGTGACGCTTGCCATGATCGCGCTCGGTGGTATCGCTTTGATCGGTGCTATCACCTATTACCGCAAGTGGACCTACTTGTGGACCGAGTGGCTGACCACGGTCGACCACAAGAAGATCGGGGTGATGTACATCATCGTCGCGATGGTCATGCTGCTGCGTGGCTTCGCCGACGCCATCATGATGCGTACCCAGCTGGCCGCGGCCACTGGCGGCGCCGAAGGCTACCTGCCGCCTGAACACTATGACCAGATCTTCACCGCCCACGGTGTGATCATGATCATCTTCATGGCGATGCCGTTCTTCACTGGCCTGATGAACCTGGCCGTGCCCCTGCAGATCGGTGCGCGTGACGTCGCCTTCCCGTTCCTGAACTCCCTGAGCTTCTACCTGCTGCTGGCAGGCGTGCTGCTGGTCAACATCTCGCTGGGCGTTGGTGAATTCGCCAAGACCGGCTGGGTGGCCTATCCGCCGCTTGCGGGTATCCAGTACAGCCCTGGCGTGGGCGTGGACTACTACATCTGGGCGCTACAGCTCTCCGGATTGGGTACGACGCTTACCGGCGTGAACTTCCTCGTCACCGTGATGAAGATGCGCGCGCCTGGCATGAAACTGATGGACATGCCGATCTTCACCTGGACCTGCACCTGGGCCAACGTCCTGATCGTCGCTTCCTTCCCGATCCTGACCGCTGCCCTGGCCCTGCTGACCGTTGACCGTTATCTGGACTTCCACATCTTCACCAACGAGCTTGGTGGGAACCCGATGATGTACGTCAACCTGTTCTGGGCGTGGGGTCACCCTGAGGTCTACATCCTGATCCTGCCGGCCTTCGGTGTGTTCTCGGAAGTCACCTCGACCTTCGCTGGCAAGCGTCTGTTCGGCCACCACTCGATGATCTACGCATCGGGCGCGATCGCCGTCCTGGGCTTCGCCGTATGGCTGCACCACTTCTTCACCATGGGTGCCGGCGCCAGCGTCAACACCTTCTTCGGCCTGGCGACGATGCTGATCTCCATTCCGACCGGTGTGAAGCTGTTCAACTGGCTGTTCACCATCTACCAGGGCCGTCTGCGCTTCACCGCGCCGATCATGTGGACCCTGGGCTTCATGGTCACCTTCTCCATCGGTGGCATGACCGGCGTCCTGCTGGCTGTTCCAGGTGCTGACTTCGTCCTGCACAACAGCCTGTTCGTGATCGCCCACTTCCACAACGTGATCATCGGTGGTGCGGTATTCGGCTACATCGCCGGTTTCGCCTACTGGTTCCCGAAAGCCTTCGGTTTCACCCTGAACGAGAAGTGGGGCAAGGCTGCCTTCTGGTTCTGGATCTCCGGCTTCTACGTAGCGTTCATGCCGCTGTACGCCCTGGGCTTCATGGGCATGACCCGTCGTCTGAACCACTCGGACAACCCGGCTTGGGAACCGTACCTGTACGTTGCCGTCGTCGGCGCCGTGCTGATCCTGTTCGGTATCGCCTGCCAGCTGATCCAGCTGTACGTGTCGGTCCGCGACCGCAACCAGAACCTGGACGTGACCGGCGACCCATGGGGTGGCCGTACCCTGGAATGGTCGACTTCGTCGCCACCTCCGTTCTACAACTTCGCCCACATGCCTGAGAAGGTTGGCCTGGACGCCTGGCACGAAGCCAAGGAAGCCGGTGTCGCCTACAAGGTGCCGGGCAAGTACGAGCCGATCCACATGCCGAGCAACACCTCCACCGGTCTGTTCATGGGTCTGTTCCTGACCGTGTTCGGCTTCGCCTTCATCTGGCACATCTGGTGGCTGGTTGGCGCGAGCCTGGTTGCGACCATCGCTGTCTTCGTTCGCCACGCTGCGCGTGACGACCAGGGCTACATGGTTCCGGCCGAAGAAGTGGCGCGTATCGAAGGCGAGCGCATGAAGGCGCTGGCCCAGGCCGGTGCACTGCCTGCCGGCGGCGCACGTGTCGAATCGTTTGAGCGGGTGTAATCAATGTCCAGTCAAGTAATCCACGGCGCTGCTCATGGTCACGACCATGGGCACGACGATCACCACCACGACTCGGGCCAGATGACCGTCCTCGGTTTCTGGCTGTACCTGATGACCGACTGCATCCTGTTTGCGTCGCTCTTCGCCACCTACGCGGTGCTGTCCGGCAGTTTTGCCGGCGGCCCGTCGGGTCATGACATCTTCCAGCTCGATTTCGTAGCTGTTGAAACCGCACTGCTGCTGCTGTCGTCGATCACCTTCGGCTTCGCCATGCTGCAGATGTTCAAGGGCAACAAGGGCGGCGTGCTGGGCTGGTTGGCCATCACCTTCCTGTTCGGTGCCGGCTTCATCGCGATGGAAGTCTATGAGTTCCATCACCTGATCTCCGAAGGCTACGGTCCGAACCGCAGTGGCTTCCTGTCGGGCTTCTTCGCCCTGGTCGGTACCCACGGTCTGCACGTGACCTCGGGCCTGATCTGGATGGCTGTGCTGATGTATCAGATCCAGACCAAGGGCATCACCCCGACCGCCAAGACCCGCATGAGCTGCCTGAGCCTGTTCTGGCACTTCCTGGACGTGGTCTGGATCTGCGTCTTCACCGTCGTCTACCTGCTGGGGGTTCTGTAATGGCCAATGCACACGACACTCATCACGAAGGTAACCACGGCAGCGTGAAGTCCTACATGATCGGCTTCGTGCTGTCGATCATCCTGACTGCGATCCCGTTCGGCCTGGTGATGTACCCGAGCCTGCCGAAGAACCTGACCGTCCTGATCGTGGTGGCCCTGGCCGTCATTCAGGTGGTGGTGCACCTGGTGTACTTCCTGCACATGGACCGCTCGAAAGAGCAACGTTCCAATGTGTCGACGTTCCTGTTCACCACCTTGGTAATCGCTCTGCTGGTCGGCCTGTCGCTGTGGATCATGTTCAGCATCCACATCGAAATGATGGCCAAGTGAGGTAAGACTGCATGTCCGTTAAGCACTTTATCCAAATCACCAAACCGGGGATCATTTTCGGTAACGTGCTTTCCGTGGCAGGCGGTTTCTTCCTTGCCGCGAAGGGCCATGTGGACTTCGCCCTGTTCCTGGCGGTGGTCGTCGGTACTTCCCTGGTCGTCGCGTCCGGTTGCGTGTTCAACAACTGCATCGACCGCGACATCGACCAGAAGATGGAACGTACCAAGAACCGTGTCATGGTCCAGGGCGGCATGCCGCTGACCATTGCGCTGGCCTACGCCACCCTGCTCGGGGTGGCGGGCTTCAGCCTGCTGTATGTCCAGGCCAACCCCCTGGCGGCGTTCTGCGCGCTGGTCGGCTTCATCGTCTACGTGGGCTTCTACAGCCTGTGGCTCAAGCGTAAATCGGTGCACGGCACCCTGGTTGGCAGCCTGTCCGGTGCCATGCCTCCGGTGATCGGCTACTGCGCCGTGAGCAACAGCTTCGACCTGGCCGCAGTGACCCTGCTGGTGATGTTCAGCCTGTGGCAGATGCCGCACAGCTTCGCGATCGCCATCTTCCGCTTCAAGGACTACAGCGCTGCCAACATTCCGGTCCTGCCGGTGGCGCGCGGTATCCTCGCGGCGAAGAAGCAGATCGTGCTGTACGTGCTGGCTTTCGTGCTCGCTACCCTGATGCTGACCCTTGGCGGTTATGCTGGCCTCGGCTACCTGGCCGTGGCGGCCGCCATGGGCCTGTACTGGCTGTACATGGCCTGGGGTGGCTACAAGGCCGAGGACGACAGCAAATGGGCGCGCAAGGTGTTTGGCTTCTCCATCCTCACCGTCACTGCCCTGAGCGTGATGATGTCGGTGGACAGCCAGACGGCAGCCGATGTGCTGATGACCTACGCGCGCTGACAGTCGCCTGCTACGTGAAAACCCCGGCCTTGTGCCGGGGTTTTTCATTTTGTGCTGCTTGTGCCGGCCCCTTTCGCGGGCAAGTTCGAACACCGCAGATCTAATGGATTCAATAAATTCGTCTGAAAAACTCTAGGCGGACAAGAAAAATCCCTTTACAGAAATTCTCTTTCGGGATTATCTTCCGAATCGGCCACCGCAGTGGCCAACGTCGCTCGGACGGTTCCGGGCGCTTACGTCTTCGAGGAAAGCATGGCCGACCAAGGTTCGCCGCGCCGTTTCGCGCGCATCGATCGTCTCCCCCCCTACGTCTTCAATATCACCGCCGAGCTCAAGATGGCTGCCCGCCGCCGTGGCGAGGACATCATCGACCTGAGCATGGGCAACCCCGACGGTGCCACGCCGCCTCATATCGTCGAGAAGCTGGTGCAGGTCGCCCAGCGTGACGACACCCACGGCTATTCCACGTCCCGCGGCATCCCACGCCTGCGCCGGGCCATCTCGCGCTGGTACCAGGAGCGCTACCAGGTGCAGATCGACCCGGAAAGCGAAGCCATCGTCACCATCGGCTCGAAGGAGGGCCTGGCCCACCTGATGCTGGGCACCCTCGATCACGGCGACACGGTGCTGGTGCCCAACCCCAGCTACCCGATCCACATCTACGGCGCGGTGATCGCCGGTGCCCAGGTGCGTTCGGTGCCGTTGGTGCCGGGCGTGGACTTCTTCAATGAGCTGGAGCGGGCGATCCGCGAGTCGATCCCCAAGCCGAAGATGATGATCCTGGGCTTCCCGTCCAACCCCACCGCGCAGTGCGTCGAGCTCGACTTCTTCGAGCGTGTGGTGGCCCTGGCCAAGCAGTACGACGTGCTGGTGGTCCATGACCTGGCCTATGCCGACATCGTCTACGACGGCTGGAAGGCCCCCTCGATCATGCAGGTGCCGGGCGCCAAGGACATCGCGGTGGAATTCTTCACCCTGTCCAAGAGCTACAACATGGCCGGCTGGCGCATCGGTTTCATGGTCGGCAACCCGGAGCTGGTCAGCGCCCTGGCGCGGATCAAGAGCTACCACGACTATGGCACCTTCACCCCCTTGCAGGTAGCAGCCATCGCTGCGCTGGAAGGCGACCAGCAGTGCGTGCGCGATATCGCCGAGCAGTACCGCCAGCGCCGCAACCTGCTGGTCAAGGGCCTGCACGAGCTGGGCTGGATGGTCGAGAACCCCAAGGCGTCGATGTACGTCTGGGCGAAGATCCCGCAAGCCTACGCGCACATGGGCTCGCTGGAGTTCTCCAAGAAGCTGCTGGCCGAGGCCAAGGTCTGCGTCTCGCCGGGTATCGGTTTCGGTGACTATGGCGACGATCATGTGCGCTTTGCCCTGATCGAGAACCAGGACCGCATTCGCCAGGCGATCCGTGGGATTCGCCAGATGTTCCGGGCCGACGGCTTGGCTCGCAAGTAAGCGACAAGCTCGTAGCTTCAAGCCGCAAGCAGGCCCGTGTGAAGGCGGCCTCTTGCGGCTTTTCAGTTCATGCGGGGTAGGAGGCCGACGCGATTCGTCTTGCAGCTTGCCGCTTGAAGCTGATAAATGGCGAGATTTTTTGCAATCCCCCTCTTCTCAACCCCCCCATCCTTGGATTAAAAATGGCGCGCGGGCAGCGCCCCGATAACAACAACCTTCCCTCCGTGTCATCATGTCCGAATACAACCCTTGCCTTGACTGCGGCGCTTGCTGCGGGTACTTCCGTGTGTCCTTCTTCTGGGGCGAATGCCAATCCGCGGGCGGTCTGGTGCCCGATGACCTGGTGGTGCAGATCAACCCGACCCGGGTCGCCATGATCGGCACCGATGCCAAGCCCTGCCGTTGCATCGGCCTGGATGGGGAGATCGGCAAGCAGGTCGCCTGTACGCTCTATGCCAACCGTTCGACCCCTTGCCGTGAATTCGAGGCGTCCTGGGCCCATGGCGTGCACAACCCCAGTTGCGATGCCGCCCGGGCCCACTATGGGCTGGCGCCGTTGACTCCGCCGGAAGCCAACGAGCCGCATTGGCCGGATGATGACGGGGCGGCGGTGGCCTGAGCTGTCTGCTGCGCATTGGGGCTGCTGTGCAGCCCATCGCCGGCAAGCCGGCTCCCACAGGAGGTCTGTGGTGCTCCACATATCGTGTGTCATGCAGAAGACCCTGTGGGAGCCGGCTTGCCGGCGATAGGGCGCGAAGCTGCCCCAAATGGCAAACAGGCCGACTCCACTACTGCCTTGTCTCCCCGCTGACGCTAGACTGTCATCTTCTTCGCAATGGACAGGAGTCCCGGCGTGACCCCACCCCGCAGTTTCCCCAGCGACCTGTGCCTCGATAGCCCACGGCTGCAGCTGCGCCCCATGCGTCATGGCGACGCTCCTCGATGGCTGGCGATCATGGCCGATCCAGAGGTCATGCGTTACTGGCACCACGCGCCCTGGCACGACTTGGCCGAGGCCGAGAGCGCCCTGGCTGCCGATCGCGAGGCCTATGCCAGCGGCCAGATGCTCAAGCTGGGCATGTACCGCCGCGACAACGGCGAGCTGATCGGCATGGTCCAGTTGTTCAACATCGACGAAGCGTCTCGCCGCGGCGAGATCGGCTACTGCCTGGCCAGCGCCGTGCAAGGCCGTGGCTACATGGACGAGGCGCTGACCTGCTTCATCGACTACCTGGCCCATACCCTGCACATGCGCCGCCTGGAAGCGGAGATCGACCCGCGCAACACCGGCTCGGCACGTACCCTGGAGCGCCAGGGCTTCGTCCTCGAGGGCACCTTGCGGGCGCGCTGGTGCGTGGCAGGCGAGTTCACCGACTCGGGCATCTACGGCTTGCTGCTGGAGCCGCCTGTCGCATGAGGCCTGGGTGCTGTATGGTCAGGGGCCTGCCCAGAGCCGATGGAGCACGCGGTTGCCTGCCTACTACCTGACCTTCAGCCTGCTGCTGTACCTGCTCGCCTTGTGCTTCGATGGCGTCCTGACGGGGGCCGGGCGGCACATGCCAGCGTTGCAGATGCTGCTGTATGGCCCATGGGGCGTGCCCTTCGGCTTGTACCAGTGGTTCGCCAACCCCTTGCTGGCGGTGGCGATCCTGGCGCACCGGCGCTTTCGTCGGCTGGCGCTGCTGCTCGGCTTGGGAGCCTTGTACCTGGCTGCGAGCAGCTTCGGCATCGAGCGCCTGCCAGACAACCAGAGCTATGCCTTCCAGGACGTCACGGGTTTTGGTGCCGGTTTCTACCTGTGGTTGCTGGCCATCCTGCTGTTTTGCGTGGGCCAGGCCTGGTGGTGCTGGAAGGCGCGCAGTGCCAATGACATGCCTGACTGGCACTGGCTCGATGTGGCGCTGATCGCCGCGCTTGGCGTGACGCTGTATGCCGGGGCCCAGATGCCTTCGCTGCAGTTCGATGTGGACAAGGTGCTGATGCCGCCGGAGCAGCCGCAGTCGTTTTGAAAAGTGGTCGTGTGGTGTCAGCAAGAGGCGTTCGAGGCGCTCCGGCAAGCCCGTTGGCTTGGCGAAGGCTGGGGCCGCTTCGCAGCCCTTTCGCGACATCAAGGCCGCTCCAGGAGCCTGCAGATCGCATCATTGGTGATCGAAGCGGCCTTGTCGGGGCGCCGAGGCGCCGCGAATGGGCTGCAAAGCAGCCCTAGGGGGCTACGCGAGGTTCGCGCCGAGCCCTGGCCTTGAGGTATTCCCGCACTTCCACGCCATCCCCGGCGAACTCGATACGGCTGGCCTTGGCTTCGCGCTGGTAGGCATACATCGGGTCGTAGTACTCGTTGAGCAACCCTTCGATCCAACCCCGGTGCAGGCTCACATCGCCGCTGCGCAGTTGCTCGTCCAGCGCTTGCCCCAACAGGGCCGACAGGCGCTGGAAGCGCTCGCCGCCCAGGCGCTTGTGGATATTGGCCATGCTCTGCAGCATCCGCTCGGCGAACAGCCGGCGACCGTTCTCTTCGCCATGCAGGGCGACGAACTCGGCGCAGAGGTTGATCACGTAATCGCGCAGGATGCGCTCCACGCGATTAGCGAAGCTGTCTTCCAGCCACACCAGCGGGTACTGTTGCATGCCCTGGTACAGCTCCAGCGGCACCGAGCAGCTACCGACGATACGCCCTTCGTCTTCGAGCACGAACTGTTGCATGCCCTTGGCGCGCTTCTTCAGCACGTCGATGGCCAGGCGGTTTTCGAAATCGATCTGCGCCGGTTGTGCGGTGGCGCGCTTGCCGAAACTGGAACCACGGTGGTTGGCGTGGCCTTCCAGGTCGAGCACGTTGTCCAGCTGGTGCAGCACGTCGGTCTTGCCGGTGCCGGTGAGGCCGCCCACCAGCACGAAATCGCACTGCTCGACCGCCTGCTGGGTGGTCTCCAGCAGGAAGGTCCGCATGGCCTTGTAGCCGCCCTTGACCTTGGGGTACTGGATACCGGCTTCATCCTTCAGCCAGCCCTGGACGATCTGCGAGCGCAGGCCGCCGCGCAAGCAGTACAGGTAGCCGTGCGGATGGGCCTGGGCGAACGTGGCCCAGGCTTCCAGGCGCTGCTGCTTGGTGGCGCCGTTGACCAACTGGTGGCCCAGGGCGATGGCGGCGGCCTGGCCGTGCTGCTTGTAGCAGGTGCCGACCTTCTGCCGTTCCTGGTCGTTCATCAGCGGCAGGTTGACGGCGCCGGGGAAGGCGCCTTTGGCGAATTCGACCGGTGCGCGCATGTCCATCATCGGCACATCGTCGAGGAACAACTGGCGGTAATCGGTGCAGTCGTGGCGCATCAGAACACCTCGACCGCGTGGCTCTGTCGCTCGACCAGCTCGCCGATCGGCGACAGCGACAGGCCCAGTTCGGCGGCCACGGCGAGGAACTCGGCTTCGCCTTCGGGGCTCACGGCCACCAGCAGGCCACCGCTGGTCTGCGGGTCGCACAGCAGGTGTTTCTGGTCGTCGTTCAGGGCGCCGATCCGGTGGCCGTAGCTGTCGAAGTTGCGCAAGGTGCCGCCGGGGATGCAGCCCTCGGCCAGGTAGTGCTCGACGCTGGGCAGGCGCGGCACGGCATCGAACTGCAGCCGCGCGGTCAGGCCGCTGCCATCGGCCACTTCGACCAGATGCCCGAGCAAGCCAAAACCGGTCACGTCGGTCATGGCCTTGACCCCATCGAGCTTGCCGAAGCGGCTGCCAGGGGTATTGAGGGTGCACATCCAGTCGCGGGCCAGCCCTTGGTCCTGCTCACGCAGCTTGGACTTCTTCTCGGCCGTGGTGAGGATGCCGATGCCCAGCGGCTTGGTCAGGTACAGGCGGCAGCCCTGGGTGGCGGTATCGTTGCGCTTGAGGTCGCGTTTGCCGACCACGCCGGTGACGGCCAGGCCGAAGATCGGTTCGGGCGCATCGATGGAGTGGCCGCCAGCCAAGGGGATACCCGCTGCGGCGCACACGGCGCGGCCGCCGCGGATCACTTCGCGGGCCACTTCCGGCGGCAGCAGGTTGACCGGCCAGCCGAGGATGGCGATGGCCATCAGCGGGTCGCCGCCCATGGCGTAGATGTCGCTGATGGCGTTGGTGGCGGCGATACGGCCGAAATCGTACGGGTCGTCGACGATGGGCATGAAGAAGTCGGTGGTCGAGACCACGCCGCGCTCGTCGTCCAGCGCATACACTGCGGCGTCGTCGCGCGAAGCGTTGCCCACCCAGAGCTTCGGGTCCAGGGCTTGGGCACCGCTCTCGGCGAGGATCACATCCAGCACCTTCGGAGAGATCTTGCAGCCACAGCCGGCGCCGTGGCTGTACTGGGTCAGGCGAATCGGCTCGCTCATACGCACCTCTGATTTTCGTGATGCGCGATTGTAGCAAAGCTGGCCTTTGCGCCAGCGCCTCTTATAATCCCCTCCATCCAGCGGCAAGCTTCAAGCAGCCAGTGCACCGATTTGCTCTTTCTTGCAGCTCGTAGTTTCTTTGGCAGCTCGCCGCTGATCTTCCCCGCTATTGAACCGGAGAACCCCCATGCTCAAACGTCCCCTGGCGCTTGCCGCCGGCCTCGCGCTGTCCTGCTGTGCCGTCATCGCCCAGGCTGCTGAAACCTTGCGGGTGAGCGCCATCCCCGACGAGGCGCCGACCGAACTGCTGCGCAAGTTCAAGCCGTTGGGCGAGTACCTGGAGAAGCAACTGGGCATGGACGTGAAGTTCGTGCCGGTGGCGGACTACCCCGCGGTGGTCGAGTCGCTGGCGAGCGACAAGCTGGACCTGGCCTGGCTGGGCGGCTTCACCTTCGTCCAGGTGCACCTGAAGGACCCGGCCGCGACGCCGTTGGTGCAGCGTGAGCAGGATGCCCAGTTCACCAGCAAGTTCATCACCGCCAACCCGGACGTGCACAGCCTGGCCGACCTCAAGGGCAAGACCTTCGCCTTCGGTTCGATCTCGTCGACCTCCGGCAGCCTGATGCCACGTTACTTCATGCTCAAGAACGACAACATCAAGCCCGAGGGCTATTTCAGCCGCATCGCCTACTCCGGCGCCCATGACGCCACTGCTGCCTGGGTCCAGGCCGGCAAGGTCGACGCCGGCGTGCTCAACGCCAGCGTGTGGGACAAGCTGGTCGCCTCGGGCAAGGTCGATACCAGCAAGGTGAAGGTGTTCGCCACCACGCCGACCTACTACGACTACAACTGGACCGTGCGCGGCAAGATGGACCCGGCCCTGAAAGAGAAGATCAAGCAGGCCTTCCTCGCCCTCGACCCGGCCAACCCGGAGCACAAGGCGATCCTCGACCTGCAGGCCGCCAGCCGCTTCATCGAGACCAAGCCTGAGAACTACGTGGGCACCGAGCAAGCCGCACGCGAGGCCGGCCTGCTCAAGTGACTATCCATCTGCACGGCGCAGGCCTGCGCCATGGCCAGGTCCGCGCCCTCGAAGCGGTGGACCTGCGCATCGACAAGGGCGAGCGGGTGGCGATCATCGGCCCGTCCGGGGCCGGCAAGTCCAGCCTGCTGCACCTGATCGCCACCGCCGTACGGCCCAGCGCGGGGCGCTTGGAGCTGCTCGACGAGCAGCCCTGGGCACTGTCGTCCGGGGCCCGCCAGCGCTTGCGCGCGCGGGTTGGCCTGGTGCACCAGGCACCGCCGCTACCGCCGCGCCAGCGGGTGGTCACCGCCGTGCTGGCCGGGCGCCTGGGGCAGTGGGGAACGTTGCGCGGCTTGCTCAACCTGATCTATCCCAGCGATGTGCCGGGTGCGCGCCAGGCGCTTGCCGAGCTGGGCCTGGCCGACAAACTGTTCGTCCAGTGCGGGCAGTTGTCCGGTGGCCAGTTGCAACGGGTGGGCATCGCCCGGGCGCTGTATCAGCGCCCCGACGTGCTGTTGGCCGACGAACCGGTCTCGGCCATGGACCCGGTGCTGGCCGAGCACAGCCTGGCGCTGCTCAACCGCCATGCCCGTGAGCACGGCGTGACCCTGGTGGCCAGCCTGCATGCGGTGGAACTGGCGCTGGCGCATTTCCCCCGGGTGGTCGGCATCCGCGATGGCCAGGTGGTTTTCGACTGCCCGGCCGAGGCCGTTACCGAGAGCCTGCTGGATGCGCTCTACGCCAACGAGCAACTCAGCTCACCGCCTGTGCCGGGGCCGACCTTGACGGTGCAGATCCCGCGATGCTGAAGGCCGATGCCCGCGACCCGGCGGCCTTGCCCCGTCTGTTGCTGACCTTGCTGGCCCTGGCCGTGTTGTGGCCAGGGGTGCAATTGAGCGAATTGAACCCCGGCGTGCTGCTGCAGGAGGAGAACCGGCAGCAGATGGGCAGCTTCGTCGCGGCCTTCTGGCCGCCTGCCCATGACCGCGACTTTCTCGCATTGCTGTTCGAGGCCACCTTGCAGACCCTGGCCGTGGCGACCGCCGGCATGGCCCTGGCGCTGCTGCTGGCGGTGCCGACGAGCCTGCTGGCCAGCCGTGCGCTGTCGCTGGGCGCGGCATCCCGGGGCGGGCGTGCCGGGCCCTGGTCGCGCATCCTGCGCCTGCCGGTACGGGGCCTTCTGGTGTTCCTGCGCAGCGTGCCGGAGATCGTCTGGGCGCTGTTGTTCGTGCGTGCCGTGGGGCTGGGGCCGACCGCTGGCGTGCTGGCCATCGCCATCACCTACAGCGGCATGCTCGGCAAGGTCTATGCGGAGATCTTCGAGTCGGTCGACCAGCGCCCGGTCCATGCCCTGTTGCAGGCGGGCAGCGGCCGGCTGGCGGCCTTCTTCTACGGTATCCTGCCCAATGCGGCCGCGGAGGTGGTGTCGTACACCGTCTACCGTTGGGAGTGCGCGGTGCGGGCCTCGGTGGTGATGGGGTTCGTCGGTGCGGGCGGGCTGGGGCAGCAGATCGACCTGTCCATGCGTATGTTCGCCGGGGCCGAAGTGGCGAGCATGCTGCTGGCGTTCCTGGTGCTGGTGATGCTCGCCGACCTGCTCAGCCGCATCCTGCGTGGGAGGTTGGCGTGAGCCGTTTGCTCAACCTGTTGGTGATCGTCTGCATCCTGGCAGCGGTGGTGGCCTCGTTCGGCTACCTGGAGCTGGACCTCGCCTCGGTGATCGGCCACGGTGGGTTGGCGCAGATGGGCGAATATGCCACGCGCTTCCTCAGCCCGGACCTGTCCACCGACCATTTGCGGGCAGTGGGTTGGGGGGCCTTGGAGACTCTGGCCATGTCCGGCCTGGGCACCTTGCTGGCGATGGCCCTGGGGTTGCTGCTGGCGCTGCCTGCCGCAGGGCGATTCGGTTGGCCCTTGCAATCGCTGGCGCGCCTGCTGCTCAACGCCCTGCGTGCCATTCCCGAGCTGGTCTGGGCGGCCCTGACCGTCCTGGCCGCAGGCCTTGGGCCGAATGCCGGCACCCTGGCGCTGGCCTTGCACACCACCGGTGTGCTTGGCCGACTGTTCGCCGAAGCGCTGGAAAATGCACCCGCTGAGCCTGCTGCAGCCATCCGCCTGCAGGGCGGTAGCCAGGCCGTGGCGTTCTGTTTCGGTACCTTGCCCAACCTCTGGCCGCAGTTGCTCGCCTACAGCCTGTACCGCTGGGAGAACAACATCCGCATGGCCAGCGTGCTCGGCTTCGTGGGCGCGGGTGGGTTGGGGCAGATGCTCTATACCACCTTGAGCCTGTTCCAGGAGGCGCAGGCCAGTACGGTGATCATCGCCATGCTGGTGCTGGTGTTGCTGGTGGATGCGTTCAGCGACCTGTTGCGTCAGCGCTATGTGCGTGCTTGAGGTGGGGGGAGGGTGTAGCAAGAGGTTTATCGGGGTCGCAGAGCACTTGCCTCATCTGCACCAACGCCACCCTGCCACCCTCCGGCGCCTGCCGTTCCTCGATGCCAAACGGCACGAAGCCCAGCTGTGGATAAAGCAGCAACCCGGCGGTGTTGTGGTTGAAGCACGACACCCACACCTCCCGCGCCGCGAACTGTTCCCGTGCCTTGTCGATCATGCATTGCACCAGGTAGCGCGCTACGCCACGGCCACGCGCCTTCGGCGCCACCACCACATTACCCAAGGCGCACACGCCACCGTGCTCGGCCTTGTAGAAGTTGGCGAAGCCCAGCACCTCGTCATCGGCCTCGACCACCGTCGAGCCGCTGCGCTGGGCGATGGCTTCGCTCAGTTGGGCCGGGGTCAGGGGGTAGCTGGCCTTGGGGAACATGTAGAACAGCTCGTCCGGGCCCTGGGGAAAGCGGCAGATGGCAGCGATGTCGGCGGGCTGGGCAGGGCGGTGGTTCAGGCGCATGGCAGGCTGGAAGTAGTGGATTCCGAGATGACATTATCCATGCCCATGCAATTCGTCCAGGTTATTTGAAGTCGGCTTCTGGCTGATGGCACAATGCCGCGGTCGCCGTACCCCAGGGCCTTTCCCCGCCCTGTCGCCTGTCCGGTGCCCTCCAGGACAGCAGTCGAATCGGTGATCCTCTATGAGCGAGCGAACGGGTAAGGGCCTCTCTTTTGCCAAGCGCATGTACGTGCCGCGTGCCATCGGCACGGGGCTGGGCTTCTTCTGTGTGATGATCGGCATCTGGCCGCTGCAGCCGGCCTGGTGGACATGGGCGTTGCTGGTGGCCCATGGCTTCGTCTGGCCGCACCTGGCTTTCCAGATCGCCCGGCTGTCGTCGCAACCTTTTCGCTGCGAGCAGCGCAACCTGGTGTTCGACGGCTTCGCCGGCGGCTGCTGGGCTGGGGTCATGGGCCTGAATCCGCTGCCGAGCGTGATCATCCTGTCGATGATCGCCATGGACAAGATCGCCGCTGGCGGCTGGCACATGCTGTTCAAGACCCTCCTGGCCCAGTTGCTGGGCATCGGCCTGGGCCTGTGGCTGTACGCGCCGCCGCTGTTCCCCGAGACCAGCCAGGCGCAGATGCTCGCCTGCCTGCCGATCCTGCTGGTCTACCCCATGGCCATCGGCATGATCTGCTACCGGGTCACCGTACTGCTTGGCGAGCACAAGCGTGCCCTGGCACGCCTGAGCCAGACCGACAGCCTGACCGGGCTGATCAACCACGGTGCCTGGAAAGACCTGTTGCTGCGTGAATTCGAGCACTGTCGCGCCAACCACCTGCCCAATACCCTGGCCCTGATCGATATCGACCACTTCAAGCAGATCAACGATGGCCATGGGCATCTGGCCGGGGACAATATTCTACGTATCGTCAGCGCCTTCTTTTCCAGTTACCTGCGCAAGAGCGACCCCGTGGCCCGCTATGGAGGGGACGAGTTCTGCGTCATGCTCCCCGGCACCACACCGGCACAGGCCAGGGAAATCCTCGAGCGCCTGCGCCAGGCTGTCGAGGAATACCGCGACCCTGCCCTGGCGCATTTGCGCCTGAGCCTGAGTATCGGCATCGCGCCTTTCGGGCTGCACCTGACCGATGCCGAGGCCTGGCTGCATGAGGCGGACACGGCGCTCTACCAGGCCAAGAGCGAAGGTCGCAATCGCACCGTGGTAGCGGGGACCAGTTGGGTTGACTGGTCCGGGAACAGCAGCACGGGCTTCCAAGCGCAGCATTGAGACGACGCAGTTCCATGCCTTGGGGCCTCTGGCTCCCAAGGCCGGTAAGGACACGTTCACCGAGCTCGTCGAAACCAAGGGCCCCTGTACCTCAGTAGGCGTAGCGCAACGTCGTCATGAAGTTGCGCGGCGCGCCATACAGCCCGGCGGCGGTGGTGGTGTAGTACTCCTTGTCGAACAGGTTGTTGACGTTGAGCGTGGCCGACAGCGACGGGGTGATCTGGTAGCGCGCCATCAGGTTGGCCAGGGCATAGCTGCTCTGGGTGGTGGCGTAGCTCAGGTCGTAGCCGGTCTCGCTCTGCCAGTTCACCCCGCCGCCGACGGTCAGCTTGTCCAGCGCACCGGGCAGGCGGTAGGTGGTGAACAGCTTGACGCTGTTGCGCGGGATCTCGGTGACGATGCGATGGTCGTCATCGTTGAAGCTGACGCTGTAGGAGTAGCCGCCGGTGATCTGCCAGCCGTCGGCGAGTTCACCATTGACCTCCAGCTCCACGCCTTCGCTGGTGGTGCCGCTCTCGGCCTTGTAGGCCTGGTAGCCATTGGGTTGCAGGCGGTCACCGTCGGCCACCGCGAGGTTGTCTTGCTCGACCCGGAACAGCGCCAGGCTGGCATTGAGCCGGCCTTCGTAGAAGCCTGCCTTCAAGCCCAGCTCGTAGCCCGTGCCCTCCAGGGGATCGAGGGGGGTGCCATTGACGTCGCGGATGTTCGACGACTGTGGGTTGAAGATCTGCGTGTAGCTGGCGTAGGCGGTCCAGGTGTCGTCCAGGTCATAGACGAAGCCGGCATAGGGGATGACGATGCCGGTCTCGGTGCGCTCGCTCTTGCTGCTCGAACCGGCATAGAGACGGCTCTTGCTCTCGCGGTTCCAGTCCACCACCCGTGCGCCGACGATGAGGCTGGCGGCATCGCTCAGGTGCCAGCGCGACGTCAGGTAGGCGCCGTACTGGGTTTCGGTCAGGTCGTCTTCGCCGATTTTGTTGAATACCGGTTTGGGCGCATGGCCGTCCCAGGTATAGATGTTGTCGATGGTGCCCTGGTAGCCGGACCCTGGGCGCTGCCAGCCGCCATAGTTGGCGGTGCCGCGCTCCTCGATGCGTGACAGGGTGACGCCGGTGATCAGTTCGTGTTCACGGCCGAACAAAGGGAAGGTGCCGGTCATGTAGGCGTCGAGGTTGTCCTGCTCGGGCGTGGCCTTCCAGCGGGTCGGCATGATGTAGGCCCCGGCACCGGTGGCCTTGTCGATTTCGCCGCTCATGTAGGTGACCACGCTGTCGTAGTCATTGCGGGCGTGGCTGTATTCCAGCTTGCCGCTCCAGCCGTTGGCGAAGTGCTGCTCGACCGAGGCGAAAAGTGTGCTCTGCTTGCGGTCGTAGTAGGTCCAGTCGGGCGAGGGGTTGAACGAGCGGCGGATGTCGGTCAGGTCGCCGTCGGTGGTGAACAGCGGAAAGCCCGTGCGCATCGGCGCGTTGGCGTGGGTGACCTGGTGGCTGAAGCCCAGTGTCAGCAGGGTCGAGTCGCTCAGGTCGAGTTCGGTGATGCCATAGAGGGTCGACAGCTCCTGGTTGAAGCGGTCGATCCAGGCATGCTGGTCCTTCTGGTCGGCGACGAAGCGGCCACGCACGTTGCCGCTGTCGTTCAGCGCGCCGCCCACATCCACGCTCAGGCCGTAGCGGTCCCAGCTACCGGCTTCGGCCGACAGCAGGACCTGTGGATCCACGGTGGGGCGCTTGCGGATCAGGTTGATGGTCGCCGACGGGTTGCCCAGCCCGCTGATCAGGCCGGTGGCACCGCGCACCACTTCGACTCGGTCGTACATGGCGGTGTTCTGGGTGTAGTTGTCCATGCGCGACGAGGTGGGTACGCCGTCGATCTCGAAGTTGTTGATCGGGAAGCCGCGCGACAGGTAGGTGGTGCTGTCGCCGCCAATGCTTTCGCGTACCACGGTGATGCCGGTGGTGGCGTCGAGGGCGTCGGTGAGGTTGTCGAGCTTCTGGTCTTCCAGGCGCTGGCGGGTCAGCACGGTGACCGATTGTGGGGTTTCCTTGAGCGACAGGTTCAGGCGGGTCGAGCTGCTCGACGACTCGGTGGTGTAGGAGCCCGAGCCCTCGGTGGTCGAGCCCGGCGCCTTGCCGGAGATGCTCAGGGCGGTCAGCTCCAGGGCGGTTTCTCCCGGTGCCGAAACCGGCATCAGCACGTAGCCGCCATTGCTCTGGCGCCGCGCCTGCAGGCCACTGCCGGCCAGCAGATGGGCCAGGCCATCCTCCACCGAGTAGTGGCCACGCAGGCCGGGCGAGGTCAGGCCTTGGGTCTGCTCGCTGGCGAACGACAGGTTCACCCCCGCATGGCTGGCGAACTGGCTCAGGGCGGAACCCAGTGGGCCCGGCTCGATCTCGAAATGACGGGCCTGGTTCTGCTCGGCAGCGTAGGCCGTGGGGATCAAGGGCGTGGCGATCAGGCCAAACAAGGCCAGGTGGATGGCATGGGCCAGGGCAAGACGGGGCATCGTGTTTTCCTAGGGTTGGCGTGGCAAAGGTGCGGCAGTTGTCGCCGCTTCAGTGCTTGGCCGAATGAGAATGAAAATCGGCAACCCTTTGCAGGAAATTTTTCATGCGGCCTCGATGCGCACCCAGTAGCGGGTCAGGTAACGCACCCGGATCGGCAGTGATGTGGCCAGGTTTTCCAGGATGCGATCGCTATCGTCCAGGCGGAAGGCGCCGGAGACGCGCAGGTCGGCGACGGCGTCGCTGCAGGCCAGCAAGCCCGGGCGGTAGCGGCCGAGCTCGACGACCAGGTCGCGCAGGCGCCAGTCCACCACCATCAGCATGCCGCGCACCCAGGCATCGCTATCGTCGGGCAGGGGGCTCGGCACATCCAGGCGATGATCGTCGAACCAGGCCTGTTGGCCGGCTTCCAGTCGCAGCAGGCGGCTGGGGGACTGTGCCGGACGCAGTTCGACCGCATGCGCCGTGACCTGGACCAGGCAGCGCTGGCCTTCGCTGCGTACGCTGAAGCGCGTGCCCAGGGCGCGGATGCTGCCCTGTGGGGTATGCACGATGAAGGGCCGCTGCGCCGTATCGGCTGCCGTCTGGATGAGGACTTCGCCGTGGTGCAGGCGTACCTCGCGCAGGGTCGCGCCATAGAGAACGTCCAGGGCACTGTTGGTGTTGATCTCCAACCGCCCGCCATCGGCCAGGTGCACATGGCGCCGCTCGCCTTTGCGGGTACGATACTGCGCCAGCCGCGACGACAACGGTTCGATCACCTGCAGGCCCCAGCCCGTGGCGCCAGCGGCCAGCAACAGCCCCAGCACCTTGGCCACCGCCCGGCGCCTTGTGCGGACACCGGCCAGGGCCGGCAGGGCGATCTCGCCGGGGAGTGTGTCGAGCTGGCGTTGCAATTTTTCTAATCGTGCCCAGGCCCTGGCGTGGCGCTCGTCCTGCTCCAGCCACGCTTGCCAGCCAGCATGATCGGCCTGGCCTGGCGGCGCGGCATTGAGCTGCACGTACCAGGTGGCCGCGGCCTCCAGCACCTTGCGCTCCAGCATCGCTCAGTCTTCCACCAGCAGCAGGCACTGGGTCATGGCGCGGATCATGTGCTTCTTCACCGTGGTCACCGACACGTTCAGGCGCTGCGCCGTGGCCACGTAGCTCAGGCCTTCCAGTTGCACCGCCAGGAATACCGTACGGGTGCGATCGCCCAGGCCGTCGAGCATGGCATCCACGGCGGTGAGGGTTTCGAGGATCAGCAGGCGCGTTTCCGGGGAGATGTCCAGCGGCTCCGGGCGCAGGGCCAGGGCGTCGAGGTAGGCCTGTTCCACGGCACGGCGGCGGAAGCGATCGATCATCAAGGCGCGGGCGATGGAGCTGAGGTAGGTGCGCGGTTCGCGGATGGCCTCGACGTTGCGGGCGGCCAGCACGCGCATGAAAGTGTCCTGCGCCAGGTCGGCGGCATCGCTGGAGTTGCCCAGGCGTGCGCGGAGCCAGGTGTTCAGCCAGCCGTTGTGGGTCTGGTAGAGCTGGTGCAGGGTGGCGGAGGGCATGATCGGCTCTTCATGAGAATGATTCTCTGTAATGTTGGCTTATGTGTTTGTTCAGAACAAGGGGCTTTTTCGTTGTTCCGCTTGTGCCTCGTCAACGGGGCACTGCAATCGCTGCATTGGGCGTATGCGGAGGCTGCATGGATGTGCGAAACGAGATCGTTGATCGCGTTGGAAGGCGGTGTAGGGGCGTTGTGCGCCCCAATCGCGACACAAGGCCGCTCCCACAGGCAGAGCGCTGAAGTGGGAAATAATGCCTTGTCTATCGGAATCACCTGCGGCGTGCTGGAACGGTCGGATTGGCATCCAGAATTCCAGGCATAAAAAAACCGACCATAAGGTCGGTTCTTTCGGATCTTGGTGCCCCGAGGGAGACTCGAACTCCCACTCCTTTCGAAAACGGATTTTGAATCCGCCGCGTCTACCAATTCCGCCATCAGGGCTTGTGGCGCCGCAGTATAGAGAGGCGTCGAGGGTCGGTCAATCGGGTTTCATGGTCAATTTTCGCGCGTTGGGCTAAACTTTCCGGCCCTGTCGAACCGAACACCATCATGCGCGTCGCCGATTTTTCCTTCGAACTCCCCGATTCCCTGATCGCCCGCCACCCCCTGGCCGAGCGCCATGGCAGCCGTCTGCTGGTCCTCGACGGGCCGAGCGGGGCGCTTTCGCACCGGCGCTTCACCGACCTGCTCGAATACCTGCGCCCGGGCGACCTGATGGTGTTCAACAATACCCGGGTGATCCCGGCGCGGCTGTTCGGCCAGAAGGCCTCCGGTGGCAAGCTGGAGGTGCTGGTCGAGCGCGTGCTGGACAACCACCGCGTGCTCGCCCACGTACGCGCCAGCAAGGCGCCCAAGCCGGGTACGCAAATCCTCATCGACGGCGGCGGCGAGGCCGAGATGGTCGCGCGCCACGAGACGCTGTTCGAGCTGCGGTTCAGCGAGGACGTGCTGCCGCTGCTGGAGCGGGTAGGGCACATGCCGCTGCCGCCTTATATCGACCGGCCCGACGAAGGCGCCGACCGCGAGCGCTACCAGACCGTCTACGCCGAACGTGCCGGCGCGGTGGCAGCGCCCACGGCGGGGCTGCACTTCGACGAGTCGCTGCTGGAGAAGATCGCCGACAAGGGCGTGGCATGCGCCTTCGTCACCCTGCACGTGGGGGCCGGGACCTTCCAGCCGGTGCGCGTCGACAAGATCGAGGACCACCACATGCACAAGGAGTGGCTGGAAGTCAGCCAGGCGGTGGTGGACGCCGTCGAGGCCTGCCGTGCCCGTGGCGGTCGGGTGATCGCGGTGGGGACCACCAGCGTGCGCTCGCTGGAGAGCGCGGCGCGTGATGGCCAGCTGAAAGCCTTCAGTGGCGACACCGACATCTTCATCTACCCGGGCCGGCCGTTCCATGTGGTCGATGCCCTGGTCACCAATTTCCACCTGCCGGAGTCCACGCTGCTGATGCTGGTCTCGGCCTTCGCCGGCTACCCCGAGACCATGGCTGCCTACGCGGCGGCGGTCGAGCAGGAGTACCGCTTCTTCAGTTACGGTGATGCCATGTTCATCACCCGCAATCCGGCGCCACGCGGCCCCGAGGATCAAGCATGAGTCGCACCTGTCGAATGTCCTTCGAACTGCTGGCCACCGACGGCAAGGCCCGTCGCGGTCGCCTGACCTTCCCCCGTGGCACGGTGGAAACCCCGGCGTTCATGCCGGTGGGCACCTATGGCACGGTCAAGGGCATGCTGCCACGCGATATCGAGGCCATCGGCGCCGAGATCATCCTTGGCAATACCTTCCACCTGTGGCTGCGCCCGGGTACCGAGGTGATCAAGAAGCACGGCAGCCTGCACGACTTCATGCAATGGAAAGGCCCGATCCTCACCGACTCCGGCGGCTTCCAGGTGTTCAGCCTGGGCGCCATGCGCAAGATCAAGGAAGAGGGCGTGACCTTCGCCTCGCCGGTGGACGGTTCCAAGGTGTTCATGGGGCCGGAGGAATCCATGCAGGTCCAACGCGACTTGGGCTCGGACATCGTGATGATCTTCGACGAGTGCACGCCGTACCCGGCCGAGCACGACGTGGCGCAAGCCTCCATGGAGCTGTCGCTGCGCTGGGCCCTGCGCTCGAAGAACGCCCATGCCGACAATACCGCGGCGCTGTTCGGCATCGTCCAGGGCGGCATGTACCAGGACCTGCGCATGCGTTCGCTGGAGGCCCTGGAAAACATCGGTTTCGACGGCCTGGCGATCGGCGGCCTGTCGGTGGGGGAGCCCAAGCACGAAATGATCAAGGTGCTGGACTACCTGCCGGCGCAGATGCCCGCTGACAAACCTCGTTACCTTATGGGGGTAGGCAAACCCGAGGATCTTGTGGAGGGTGTGCGCCGCGGCGTCGACATGTTCGATTGCGTGATGCCCACGCGCAACGCGCGCAACGGCCATCTGTTCGTCGATACCGGGGTGATCAAGATCCGCAACGCGTTCCATCGCCATGATGATTCGCCACTGGATCCAACCTGCGACTGCTACACCTGCAAGAACTTCTCTCGCGCTTATCTGCATCACTTGGACAAGTGCGGCGAAATGCTGAGCAGCATGCTGAATACGATCCACAACTTGCGCCATTACCAGCGTTTGATGGCCGGTTTACGCGAGGCTATTCAACAAGGTAAATTGGCCGCCTTTGTCGACGCCTTCTATGCCAAGCGCGGGCTGCCTGTGCCGCCCTTGGACTGACTGTCCGCACTTAACAAAACCTTAGTCACTGGAGTGCCCAATGAGCTTTCTGATTCCCGCCGCCTACGCGGACGCTGCTGCCCCTGCCGCCGGCCCCGCCGGTACCGGCTTCGAATGGATCTTCCTGGTCGGTTTCCTGGTCATCTTCTACCTGATGATCTGGCGTCCGCAGGCCAAGCGTGCCAAAGAGCAGAAGAACCTGCTGAGCAACTTGCAAAAAGGTGACGAAGTCGTCACCAACGGCGGTATCGCTGGCAAGATCGTCAAGGTTTCCGATGATTTCGTGGTCCTGGAAGTTTCCGACAACGTCGAGCTGAAGTTCCAGAAGGGCGCCGTGGCGGCGACCCTGCCAAAAGGTACGCTCAAGGCTATCTGAGTCATCGTTTTTCTTTTCCAGTCGGGGCGCGCAACGCGCCCCGCGTCTTGAACGGGCGGCGTGATGCTGAACAAATACCCTCTGTGGAAATACCTGCTGATCCTGGTGGTACTGGCGATCGGCTTTATTTATTCCGCTCCCAACCTCTACCCGGATGACCCGGCGGTGCAGATCAGCGGTGCCAGCTCGGCCCTGCAGGTCTCCCAGGCCGACCTGGACCGCGCCACCACGGCCCTGACCGATGCCGGCATCACCGTCAAGGGCAGCAGCCTGGGCGAGAAGGGCAGCGCGCTGGTGCGCCTGGTCAACCAGGAAGATCAGCTGCCGGCCAAGGATGTGGTGCGCAAGGCGATGGGCGATGATTACGTCGTGGCCCTGAACCTGGCCCAGACCACCCCGCAATGGCTGCGCAACCTGGGCGCCAGCCCGATGAAGCTGGGCCTGGACCTGTCCGGTGGTGTGCACTTCCTGCTGGAAGTGGACATGGACAAGGCCATGAACGCCCGCCTGAAGGTCTATGAAGGCGAAGTGAAGACCCTGCTGCGCAAAGAGCGCATCCGCTATCGCAGCCTGCCCCAGCAGGACGGCGGCATCATGCTGGGCTTCGCCAACGATGCCACCCGCGAGCAGGCCCGTAGCCTGATCCGCAAGAATTTCAATGACTTCGACCTGACCACCACCGAGCGCAACGAGCTCGCCGTGCTGCGTCTGGCGCTGACCCAGGCGAAAGTCGCCGAGATCCGCGAATACTCGATCAAGCAGAACCTGACCACCGTGCGCAACCGGGTCAACGAGCTGGGCGTGGCCGAGCCGCTGGTCCAGCGCCAGGGTGCCAACCGTATCGTGGTCGAGCTGCCAGGCGTGCAGGACACCGCCGAGGCCAAGCGTATCCTCGGCAAGACCGCCAACCTGGAGTTCCGCTTCGGTGCCGAGCCGGGCGCTTCCAAGGCCACCACCGAGGTGTTCGAGTTCCGTGAAGGCGGGCGCTCCGCCGCGGTCGAGCGTGGCTTGATCATCACCGGTGACCAGGTCACCGATGCCCAGGCCAGCTTCGACGAGCAGGGCCGCCCGCAGGTCAACATCCGCCTCGACGGCCACGGCGGCGAGCTGATGAGCCGCGCCACCCGCACCAATGTCGGTCGCAGCATGGCGGTGATCTTCATCGAGCAGAAACCGGTGACGCGCTATGTCAAGCAGACGGTCGATGGCGTCGAGAAGGAAGTGCCGGTACAGAGCTTCCAGGAAGAGAAGAAGATCATCAGCCTGGCCACTATCCAGTCGCCGCTGGGCAGCCAGTTCCGCATCACCGGCCTGAACGGCCAGGGCGAGTCGTCCGAGCTGGCCCTGCTGCTGCGCGCCGGTGGCCTGGCCGCGCCGATGTACTTCGCCGAGGAGCGCACCATCGGCCCGAGCCTGGGCGCCGACAACATCGTCAAGGGCATCGATGCCTCCCTGTGGGGCATGCTGTTCGTCTCGCTGTTCATCATGGCCATCTACCGTGGCTTCGGCGTGATCGCTACCATCGCCCTGGCGGGCAACATGGTCCTGCTGCTGGCGCTGATGTCGCTGTTGGGTGCGACGCTGACCCTGCCGGGTATCGCCGGTATCGTGCTGACCATGGGTATGGCGGTGGACGCCAACGTGCTGATCTTCTCGCGGATCCGCGAGGAAATCAGGGCTGGCATGTCGGTGCAGCGCGCCATCCACGAAGGCTTCAACCGTGCCTACACCGCGATCATCGACGCCAACCTGACCAGCCTGCTGGTCGGTGGCATCCTGTTCGCCATGGGTACCGGCCCGGTCAAGGGCTTCGCGGTCACCATGTCCCTCGGGATTTTCACCTCGATGTTCACCGCCGTCATGGTGACCCGCGCCATGGTCAACCTGACCTGCGGCGGGCGTGACATCAAGAAGCTGTGGGTTTGAGGGAGCTGCGATGAAAACCATCAATTTCATGGGCGTGCGCAATGTCGCGTTCGCCATTACCCTGCTCCTCACCGTGCTGGCCTTGTTCAGTTGGTGGCAGAAGGGCCTGAACTTCGGTCTGGACTTCACCGGCGGTACGCTCATCGAGCTGACCTACGAGCGTCCGGCGGACCTTACGACGGTACGTGCCGAGCTGGCCCAGGCGGGCTTCGGGGAGGCCGTGGTGCAGAGCTTCGGTGCCACCACCGACCTGCTGGTACGTATGCCGGGCGATGATCCGCAGTTGGGCAACCGTGTCGCGGCGGCCTTGCAGAAGGTTGGCGGCGACAACCAGGCGACGGTCAAGCGCGTCGAGTTCGTCGGCCCGCAAGTGGGCGAGGAACTGCGTGACCAGGGCGGCCTGGGCATGCTCCTGGCCCTGGGCGGCATCCTGGTCTACCTGGCCTTCCGCTTCCAGTGGAAGTTCGCCGTCGGTGCCATCGTCTCGCTGGTCCACGACGTGGTGGTGACGCTGGGTATCCTGTCGTTCTTCCAGATCACCTTCGACCTGACGGTGCTGGCTGCGGTGCTGGCGATCATCGGTTACTCGCTCAACGACACCATCGTCGTATTCGACCGCGTGCGCGAGAACTTCCGGGTCATGCGCAAGGCCTCGCTGATCGAGAACATCAACGTCTCGACCACCCAGACCCTGCTGCGGACCATCGCCACCTCGGTGTCGACCTTGCTGGCCCTGGCCGCGCTGCTGTTCTTCGGCGGCGACAACCTGTTCGGCTTCTCCCTGGCGCTGTTCATCGGTGTCCTGGCGGGTACCTACTCGTCGATCTACATCGCCAACGTGGTGTTGATCTGGCTGAACCTGAGCAGCGAAGACCTGATCCCGACGGTCAAGGCCGAGGGGGTGGACGACCGTCCGTAAGGCGTTGTCCTACACCGTTTGGCGTAAAGAAGGGCGCGAGTGTTGAACTCGCGCCTTTTTTTTCGCTCCAAGGCTGGGAGAAGGCGGGCAAGATCCCGCGGGTACGATCAGGAGGTTCGCGTGAACAAATCAATGCTGGTGGGTGCGGTACTGGGTGCTGTCGGTGTGACCGCCGGAGGTGCTGTGGCGACCTACAGCTTGGTGAACAAGGGGCCTGAGTACGCCCAGGTCATGGACGTGCAGCCGATCAAGCAACAGGTGAAGACGCCGCGTGAGGTGTGCAAGGACGTTACCGTGACGCGCCAGGCGCCGGTCAAGGACCAGCACCAGATCGCCGGCACCGTGGTCGGTGCCCTGGCGGGTGGCCTGCTGGGTAACCAGATCGGTGGTGGCACGGGCAAGAAGATCGCCACCGTGGCCGGTGCGGTCGGTGGTGGCTATGCGGGCAACAAGGTGCAGGAGCACATGCAGAACAGTGACACCTATACCACCACCCAGACCCGCTGCAACACGGTCAACGACATCAGTGAGAAGGTGGTTGGCTATAACGTGAAGTACTCCATCGGCGACAAGGTCGGCCAGGTGAAGATGAACCACGAGCCGGGCTCGACCATCCCGCTGGACAAGAACGGTAACCTGGTCCTGAGTGACAACCAGGTCGGCCAATAACTCCCCTTGTGGGAGATGCCCTTTAGCAAGGGCTACACCCTTGTTCGCGGGCACGCTCGCTCCCACGCTGTTGTGAATTGCAGCCACAAAAAAAAGCACCCCGCGCGGTCCGCGGGGTGCTTTTTTTTGTGGCTGCAATCCGCGCTTAGCGCTTCATGTGCTCGGGCAGGTGCGGTTGGATGGCGGTCAGCACCGCCTTGAAGCACTTGATGTTGCCCGCGACGATATGGCCCTTGTCGAGGAAGTCGTGGCCACCGTTGAAGTCGCTCACCAGGCCACCCGCTTCCTGGATCAGCAGTACGCCCGCAGCCATGTCCCACTCGGACAGGCCCGACTCCCAGAAGGCGTCGAAACGGCCGGCGGCGACGTAGGCCAGGTCCAGGCTGGCAGCGCCGGCGCGGCGGATGCCGGCGGTCTGGCCGGTGAGGGCGCGGAACATGCCCAGGTAGTTGTCCAGGTCGGCGATCTGGTTGTCACGGAACGGGAAACCGGTACCCAGCAGGGCGCCTTCCAGGCTGCTGCGCGAGCTGACGCGCAGGCGGCGGCCGTTGAGCTGGGCGCCGCGACCGCGGCTGGCGGTGAATTCTTCCTGGCGTACCGGGTCGACGATCACGGCGTGCTCGAGGCGGCCGCGGTACTTGCAGGCGATGCTGACCGCGAAGTGAGGAACGCCACGCAGGAAGTTGGTGGTGCCGTCCAGCGGATCGATGATCCACAGGTAGTCCTTGCCGTCTTCGCCGGAGCCGGCGTGCAGGCCGGTTTCCTCTCCCTGGATGGAGTGGTTCGGGTAGGCCTTGCGCAGGGCGTTGACGATGCTCTGCTCGGCGGCGCGATCGACCTCGGAGACGTAGTCCTTGGCCTCTTTCTCGTCGACCTTGATGCTATCCAGGCGTTCGATGGAGCGGAAAATCAGTTCACTGGCGCTGCGAGCGGCGCGCAGCGCGATATTCAGCATAGGCTGCATGGGCGTTTCACCTGGGATGTTAAAGAAGAAAGCCGCACATTCTATCAGAAAACTGTTCCGGCAGAAGGGTGACATTTGCTTTCATGGCGTTACGCCTGTCGGTTCTGTAAGATCGATTCCCCTTTTCCTTGTATCTGTGAGCTCGATACCTTGCTGCAAAATATTCGTGTTGTTCTGGTCAATACCAGCCACCCCGGCAATATCGGCGGCGCTGCTCGTGCCATGAAAAACATGGGCTTGTCGCGCCTGGTACTGGTCCAGCCACAGGATTTCCCCGCCGTGGACGCCACTGCGCGTGCCTCCGGTGCCGACGATGTGCTGGATAACGCCCAAGTGGTGGGCAGCCTCGAGCAGGCGCTGGTCGGCTGCAGCCTGGTGCTTGGCACCAGCGCCCGCGACCGCAGTATCCCGTGGCCGCTGCTCGACCCCCGCGAGTGCGGGATCAAGGTCGTGGAGCAGGCCGGCGCCGGCGAGGAAATCGCCCTGGTGTTCGGTCGCGAGCACGCCGGCCTGACCAACGAAGAACTGCAGCGATGTCACTTTCACGTGCACATTCCCTCGAACCCCGACTTCAGCTCGTTGAACCTTGCCGCTGCCGTCCAGGTGCTCGCCTACGAGGTGCGCATGGCCTGGCTGGTGGCCCAAGGGGCGCCGTCGAAGGTCGAGAAATTCGAAGCCAACTCGCTGCGCAGCGGCGAGCTGGCGACCATGGACGAGATGGAGCTGTTCTACGAACACCTGGAGAAAACCCTGGTGGACATCGGCTTCCTTGACCCCGAGAAGCCCAAGCACCTGATGCCGCGCCTGCGCCGGCTCTATGGGCGCAGCGCGGTCAATCGTTCGGAAATGAGCATTTTGCGCGGCATCCTCACCGAGACCCAGAAGGTCGCCAGGGGCGAGCCGCATAAGCGCAAGGACTAAAAAGATGTTCGAACGTCTGCGTGAAGATATCCAGAGCGTATTCCATCGTGATCCGGCGGCGCGCAACGCCTTCGAGGTACTGACCTGCTACCCGGGCATGCACGCCATCTGGCTGCATCGTCTGGGTCATGCCCTGTGGGTGCGTGACTTCAAGTGGCTGGCGCGCCTGGTGTCGAACTTCGGCCGCTGGCTGACCGGTATCGAGATCCATCCGGGCGCCACCATCGGCCGGCGCTTCTTCATCGACCACGGCATGGGCATCGTCATCGGCGAGACCGCCGAGATCGGCGACGACGTCACCCTGTACCAGGGCGTGACCCTGGGCGGCACCAGCTGGAACAAGGGCAAGCGCCACCCGACCCTGGAGAACGGCGTGGTGGTCGGTGCCGGGGCCAAGGTGCTCGGCCCGTTCACCGTCGGCGCGGGGGCCAAGATCGGTTCCAACGCGGTGGTGACCAAGGCGGTGCCGGCCGGTGCCACCGCGGTCGGCATCCCCGGGCGGATCATCGTCAAGGCCGAGGACGACGAGGTCGAGGCCAAGCGCAAGGCCATGGCCGACAAGATCGGCTTCGATGCCTATGGTGTCAGTGGCGACATGCCCGACCCGGTGGCTCGCGCCATCGGCCAGATGCTCGATCACCTGCACGCGGTCGACGAGCGCCTGGAGGGCGTGTGCGGGGCATTGACCAAGCTGGGCAGCGACTATTGCGGCAAGGAGCTGCCGGCGTTGCCCGAGGAAGACTTCACCGAGGTCAAGCCGGCCGCGCAGAGCGACACTCAGCCACATTGATTACGGCGCAGCGACGATGGGGCGTGTGCTCACGCCCCTTGTCTGCTACAATCGCGCCCGCCTCCCCGATGTAAGCCCGACTAAAGCAGTAGGTCTAATAGTTGACTTAAATGCTCGGGAATCGCATACTCGCTCACATCCTGTAACTCCCGTGGTATCCACTAGCCATGCGACTGACTACCAAAGGCCGATATGCCGTGACCGCCATGCTTGACCTGGCGTTGCATGCGCAGCATGGGCCGGTGTCTTTGGCCGACATTTCCGAGCGCCAGGGCATTTCCCTCTCTTATCTGGAACAGCTGTTCGCCAAGCTGCGCCGCAGCAGCCTGGTTTCCAGCGTGCGCGGTCCGGGCGGCGGCTACCAGCTGTCGCGGGGCATGGAAACCATCCAGGTGGCCCAGGTCATCGATGCGGTCAACGAATCGGTCGATGCCACCCGTTGCCAGGGGCTGGGGGATTGCCACGCCGGTGACACCTGCCTGACCCACCACTTGTGGTGCGACCTCAGCCAGCAGATCCATGAATTCCTCAGCGGCATCAGCCTGGCTGACCTCGTCATGCGCCGTGAGGTGCAGGAAGTCGCCCAGCGCCAGGACCTGCGCCGTGTCGCGGGCCGCAACGCCCAGTTGGACAAGATTGAGACGTCCGCCGTCGACTGAACGTAGCGACGAGCGACGCCACCGCCTGATAGGAGATACTCAATGAAGTTGCCGATCTACCTCGATTACTCCGCGACCACCCCGGTCGATCCCCGCGTCGCCCAGAAGATGGCCGACTGCCTGCTGGTCGACGGGAACTTCGGTAACCCGGCCTCGCGCTCCCACGTCTTCGGCTGGAAGGCCGAGGAAGCGGTCGAGAACGCTCGCCGCCAGGTCGCCGACCTGGTTAATGCCGACCCGCGGGAAATCGTCTGGACCAGCGGCGCGACCGAGTCCGACAACCTGGCCATCAAGGGTGTCGCGCACTTCTATCACACCAAGGGCAAGCACATCGTCACCTCCAAGATCGAGCACAAGGCGGTCCTGGACACCGCTCGCCAGCTCGAGCGCGAGGGCTTCGAGGTCACCTACCTCGAGCCTGGCGAAGACGGCATCATCACCCCGGCCATGGTCGAGGCGGCGCTGCGCGACGACACCATCCTGGTCTCGGTCATGCACGTCAACAACGAGATCGGCACCATCAACGACATCGCCGCCATCGGTGAGCTGACCCGCTCCCGCGGCGTGCTGTTCCACGTCGATGCCGCCCAGTCGACCGGCAAGGTCGAGATCGACCTGCAAAAGCTCAAGGTCGACCTGATGTCCTTCTCGGCGCACAAGACCTACGGCCCGAAAGGTATCGGCGCGCTGTACGTCAGCCGCAAGCCGCGCGTGCGCCTGGAAGCCACCATGCACGGTGGCGGCCATGAGCGCGGCATGCGCTCCGGCACCCTGGCCACCCACCAGATCGTCGGCATGGGCGAGGCCTTCGCCATCGCCAAGCAGGAAATGGCCAGCGAGAACGCCCGTATCAAGGCGCTGAGCGACCGCTTCTTCGAACAGGTCCAGAGCCTGGAAGAGCTGTACGTCAATGGCAGCCGCACCGCCCGCGTGCCGCACAACCTGAACCTGAGCTTCAACTACGTGGAAGGCGAATCGCTGCTGATGGCCCTCAAGGACATCGCGGTATCGTCCGGCTCGGCCTGCACCTCCGCTTCGCTCGAGCCTTCCTACGTGCTGCGCGCCCTGGGCCGCAACGACGAGCTGGCGCACAGCTCGATCCGCTTCACCTTCGGCCGTTTCACCACCGAAGAAGAAGTCGACTACGCCGCGCAGAAGGTCTGCGAGGCCGTGAACAAACTGCGTGAGCTGTCGCCGCTGTGGGACATGTACAAAGACGGCGTTGACATCTCCAAGATCGAGTGGGCCGCCCACTAAGCAGTCGCCGGCAAGAGCGGCTCCCTGATGAGGAAGGAATTGCACCATGGCATACAGTGAAAAGGTCATCGACCACTACGAAAACCCGCGCAACGTCGGCAAGCTGAACGCCGAGGACCCGGATGTCGGTACCGGCATGGTCGGCGCGCCGGCCTGTGGCGACGTCATGCGCCTGCAGATCAAGGTCAACGAACAGGGCATCATCGAAGACGCCAAGTTCAAGACCTACGGCTGCGGCTCGGCCATCGCCTCCAGCTCCCTGGCCACCGAGTGGATGAAGGGCAAGACCCTGGACGAAGCCGAGACCATCAAGAATACCCAGCTGGCCGAGGAACTGGCGCTGCCGCCGGTGAAGATCCACTGCTCCGTGCTCGCCGAGGACGCCATCAAGGCGGCCGTGCGCGATTACAAGCAGAAGAAAGGCTTGCTCTAAGTCGCCTGTGGCAAGGTAACTGACGTTGAGGAAAGAGTTCCGATGGCTATCAGCATGACAGAAGCCGCCGCCAACCACGTGCGGCGTTCCCTCGAAGGGCGCGGCAAGGGTGAGGGCATCCGCCTGGGCGTGCGCACCACCGGCTGCTCGGGCCTGGCCTACGTGCTGGAGTTCGTCGACGAGCTGGCTGCCGAGGACCAGGTGTACGAGAGCCATGGCGTCAAGGTGATCATCGATCCCAAGAGCCTGGTCTACCTGGACGGCACCGAGCTGGACTTCGTCAAGGAAGGGTTGAACGAAGGCTTCAAGTTCAACAATCCCAACGTGCGCGGTGAGTGTGGCTGCGGCGAAAGCTTCAATGTCTGAGGGTTGACGTGGGTACTCCTTGCCATTTCGCCCTGTTCGACCTCAAGCCCAGCTTTCGCCTGGACCTCGACAAGCTGGCCGTTCGCTATCGCGAGTTGGCCCGCGAGGTCCATCCGGACCGCTTCGCCGACGCCTCCGAGCGTGAGCAGCGCGTAGCCCTGGAAAAGTCAGCCGCCCTCAACGAGGCTTACCAGACCTTGCGCAGCGCGCCGCGGCGTGCCCGTTACCTGTTGGCCATCAGTGGCCACGAAGTGCCCCAGGAAGTCACCGTGCACGACCCGGACTTCCTGCTGCAGCAGATGCAGTGGCGCGAAGAGCTCGAAGAGCTGCAGGACGAGGCCGACCTGGACGGCGTCGCGGTGTTCAAGAAGCGCCTGAAGGTCGCCCAGGACACGCTGAACGAGGAATTCGCCGCCTGCTGGGACGATGCTGCCGAGCGCGACAGGGCCGAGCGCCTGATGCGCCGCATGCAGTTCCTCGACAAGCTCGCCCAAGAAGTGCGCCAACTGGAAGAGCGCCTCGACGATTAATCCCGGCGTCGCCCGTGATGACGCCTAAGGTACTCAGATAAGCATGGCCCTACTGCAGATCGCCGAACCCGGTCAGAGCCCCCAGCCGCACCAGCGTCGTCTGGCGGTGGGGATCGACCTGGGCACCACCAACTCCCTGGTCGCCGCGGTGCGCAGCGGCCGTAGCGAACCCCTGCCCGATGCACAGGGCAAGGTCATCCTGCCTTCCGCGGTGCGCTACCTCGATGGCCGCAGCGAAGTCGGCCAGGCCGCCCGCGATGCCGCCTCCAGCGACCCGTTGAACACCATCCTGTCGGTCAAGCGCCTGATGGGGCGTGGCCTGGCCGACGTCAAGCAACTGGGCGAGCAACTGCCTTACCGCTTCGTCGGTGGCGAGTCGCACATGCCGTTCATCGACACCGTCCAGGGCCCGAAGAGCCCGGTGGAAGTGTCCGCCGACATCCTCAAGGTGCTGCGTCAGCGGGCCGAGCAGACCCTCGGCGGCGAACTGGTGGGGGCGGTGATCACCGTTCCGGCCTACTTCGACGACGCCCAGCGCCAGGCTACCAAGGATGCCGCGAAGCTTGCCGGCCTCAACGTCCTGCGCTTGCTCAACGAGCCGACCGCGGCGGCGGTGGCCTATGGCCTGGACCAGGATGCCGAGGGCGTCGTGGCGATCTTCGACCTGGGCGGCGGTACCTTCGATATCTCCATCCTGCGCCTGAGCGCAGGTGTCTTCGAAGTCCTGGCCACGGGCGGCGACACCGCCTTGGGCGGTGACGACTTCGACCACGCCATCGCCGGCTGGATCATCGAGCAGGCTGGGCTGTCCGCCGACCTCGACCCGGCGGCCCAGCGCCAGCTGCTGCAGGCCGCTTGCGCGGCCAAAGAAGCCTTGACCGATGCCGATGCGGTCCGTGTCAGCCACGGCGCCTGGCAGGGCGAACTGACCCGCGCCGCGTTCGAGGCCATGATCGAGCCGCTGATCGCCCGCAGCCTCAAGGCCTGCCGCCGCGCCGTGCGCGACAGTGGCGTCGAGCTGGAGGATGTCGGGGCGGTGGTCATGGTGGGTGGTTCCACCCGCGTGCCGCGTGTGCGTGAGGCGGTTGGCGCGCTGTTCGGGCGTACCCCGCTGACTTCCATCGACCCGGACCAGGTGGTGGCCATCGGTGCCGCGATCCAGGCCGATACCCTGGCCGGCAACCGCCGCGAGGGCGGCGAGCTGCTGTTGCTGGACGTCATCCCGTTATCCCTGGGCCTCGAGACCATGGGCGGGCTGATGGAGAAGGTGATCCCGCGCAACACCACCATCCCGGTGGCGCGGGCCCAGGAGTTCACCACCTACAAGGATGGCCAGTCGGCCATGATGATCCACGTCCTGCAGGGTGAGCGTGAGCTGGTCAGCGACTGCCGCTCCCTGGCGCGCTTCGAGCTGCGCGGCATCCCGGCCATGGTCGCGGGCGCGGCGAAGATCCGCGTGACCTTCCAGGTCGATGCCGATGGCCTGCTCAGCGTTTCGGCCCGGGAGACCGGCTCGGGCGTGGAGTCGAGCATCCAGGTCAAGCCGTCCTACGGCCTGACCGATGGCGAGATCGCACGCATGCTCAAGGATTCCTTCGAGCACGCAGGCTCCGACAAGCAGGCGCGCCAGCTGCGCGAGCACCAGGTCGACGGCGAGCGACTGCTCGAGGCGGTGCAGGGCGCTCTGGACGCCGACGGCGACCGCCTGCTCAGTGCCGAGGAGCGCGTAGCCATCGAGCACCAGATGCAAGAATTGCGTGATTTGCTCAGCGGCACCGATGGCGCGGCCATCGAGCAGCAGACCAAGCGTCTGTCGCAGGTGACCGATGCATTTGCCGCCCGTCGCCTTGATTCGACGGTCAAAGCCGCACTGGCCGGGCGCAACCTGAATGAGATCGAGGAGTAACCGATGCCCCAGGTGATTTTCCTGCCGCACGAGAAGTTCTGCCCGGATGGGCTGGTGGTGGAGGTGGAGCCAGGGACCAACATCCTGGAACTGGCCCACGAGCATCACATCGAGATGGAAAGCGCCTGTGGTGGCGTCTGTGCCTGTACCACCTGCCATTGCATCGTCCGCGAGGGTTTCGACTCGCTGGAGGAAGCCGACGAGCTGGAAGAGGACATGCTGGACAAGGCCTGGGGCCTGGAGGCCCAGTCGCGCCTGGCCTGCCAGGTCATCGTCGGCGAAGAGGACCTGACGATCGAGATTCCCAAGTACTCGCTCAACCACGCCGCCGAAGCGCCGCACTGAGGTCTACGCATGAGCCTGAAATGGATTGATGTACTTGAGATCGCCATCCAGCTTGCGCAAAGCAAGCCAGACGTCGATCCTCGTTATGTGAATTTCGTCGATCTGCATCGCTGGGTGCTGGAGCTGCCAGACTTCAGCGATGATCCGCAACGTGGCGGCGAGAAAGTGCTCGAAGCCATCCAGGCGGCCTGGATCGAAGAAGCCGACTGAGCGTGTCCGCAGGTTAGGCAATCCCTTGGAACCCGCGTATAATTCGCGGGTTTAATTTTTCGCAACACTCATATTTCTGGAGTTATCCATGGCTGTCCAACGTACCTTCTCCATCATCAAGCCCGACGCCGTCGCCAAGAACGTCATCGGCGAGATCACCACTCGCTTCGAGAAAGCCGGCCTGCGCGTCGTCGCTTCGAAGATGAAGCAGCTGTCCAAGGCCGAAGCCGAAGGCTTCTACGCCGAGCACAAAGAGCGCGGCTTCTTCGCTGACCTGGTTGCCTTCATGACTTCCGGCCCGGTCATCGTCCAGGTCCTGGAAGGCGAGAACGCCGTCCTGGCCAACCGCGAGCTGATGGGCGCCACCAACCCGAAAGAAGCCGCTCCAGGCACCATCCGCGCCGACTTCGCCGTTTCCATCGACGAGAACGCCGTCCACGGTTCCGACTCGGAAGCTTCGGCTGCCCGCGAAATCGCGTACTTCTTCTCCGCTACCGAGCTGTGCGACCGCATTCGCTAAGCGAAGCAGGTCTTGGGTGATTCCATGAGTGACATGACTGGCAAGATCAACCTGTTGGGCCTGACCCTCCAGGAAATGGAAAAATTCTTCGAGTCGATCGGGGAGAAGCGTTTTCGTGCCGGTCAGGTCATGAAATGGATTCACCACTTCGGCGTCGACGATTTCGCCGCCATGACCAATGTCGGCAAGGCCTTGCGCGAAAAGCTCGAGGCCGTTGCCGAGATTCGCGCGCCGGAAGTGGTCAGTGAAGACATTTCCGCCGACGGTACGCGCAAGTGGGTGGTCCGCGTTGCCTCCGGCAGCTGCGTCGAAACCGTCTACATCCCCACCGACGACCGCGGCACGCTCTGCGTCTCGTCCCAGGCCGGCTGTGCCCTGGACTGCAGTTTCTGCTCCACCGGCAAGCAAGGCTTCAACAGCAACCTCACCGCCGCCGAAGTCATCGGCCAGGTGTGGCTTGCGAACAAATCCTTCGGTACCGTCCCGGCCAAGATCGACCGCGCCATCACCAACGTGGTCATGATGGGCATGGGCGAACCGCTGCTGAATTTCGATAATGTCATCGCCGCCATGAAGATCATGATGGATGATCTGGGCTATGGCATTTCCAAGCGCCGCGTCACGCTGTCCACCTCGGGCGTCGTGCCGATGATCGACGAACTGGCCAAGCACATCGACGTTTCCCTGGCGCTGTCGCTGCACGCGCCGAACGACGAGTTGCGCAACCAGTTGGTGCCGATCAACAAGAAATACCCGTTGAAGGTGCTGCTGGACTCCTGCATGCGCTACATGTCCACGCTGGGCGGCAAGCGGGTGCTCACCGTCGAGTACACCCTGCTCAAGGACGTCAACGACCAGCCGCAGCACGCCGCCGAGCTGATCGAGCTGCTGCGCGACGTGCCGTGCAAGATCAACCTGATCCCGTTCAACCCGTTCCCCCATTCGGGCTACGAACGGCCGAGCAACAATGCCATCCGTCGCTTCCAGGACCTGCTGCACCACGGTGGCTTCAACGTCACCACCCGCACCACCCGGGGCGACGACATCGATGCCGCCTGCGGCCAGCTGGTCGGCCAGGTCATGGACCGTACCCGCCGCAGCGAGCGCTACATCGCCGTGCGCCAGCTGAACGCCGACGCAGAGCCGCAAGGCAACGCCGTGCGCCACTGACGAGGCCGCCCATGACCCTGCGCGCCGCGCTGTCGATCCTGTCGCTTTCGCTGCTGGCCGGCTGCGTGTCCGGCGGCGGTGACCCCTTGGCCAGCCGCCAGGGGCGGGTGGAAGCAGGGCAGGCCTACGTGCAATTGGGCCTGGGTTATTTGCAACAAGGTTTGACCGAACAGGCCAAGGTGCCACTGGGCCGAGCCCTGGCGCTCAACGGCAACGACGCCGACGCCCATGCCGCCTTGGGCCTGGTGTTCCAGGCCGAGGGTGAGCCGGCACTGGCCGAGGCGCATTGGCGCAAGGCCCTGGCGATACGCCCGGGCGACACGCGGATTCGCAACAACTACGGCAGTTTCCTTTATGCTCAGGGGCAATTTCGCCAGGCCGAGCAGATGTTTCGCCAAGCCGCCACCGATACCCTGTATCCTGAGCGGTCACGGGTGTACGAGAACCTTGGCCTGACGGCCCTGGCGCTCGATCGCCGCGACCAGGCGCACGAATACCTGGGCAAGGCCCTGCAGCTCAATCCGCACCAGCCTCGGGCATTGCTGGAAATGGCTGAGTTGTCCTACGAAAACAGGCATTATGTGCCGTCCCGGGACTACTACGATCGTTTCAGCCAACTGAGCGGCCAGAACGCCCGCAGCCTGCTGCTGGGCAGCCGTATCGCCCGGGCTTTCGCTGAGCACAGCAGCGTGGCCGAGCTGGGCCAGCAACTACAACGACTTTATCCCGGTACGCCGGAATATCAGCAATACCTGTCGGAGCAACGATGAAAGCCGCGCACCCCGAAGTAGCAGCAGCGACTCGCCAGAATCCCGGTGAGGTCTTGCGCCAGGCCCGCGAGCGCCGGGAATGGTCGCAAGCCGAGGTGGCCCGCAAGCTCAACCTCACGGTAAGTTCGCTGAACAACCTGGAAACCGGCGCCTTCGACAAGCTGCCGGGGCATACCTTCGCCCGTGGCTACATCCGCGCCTATGCCAAGCTGCTGGACATGGACCAGGCGCCGCTGGTCGAGGCATTCGACCAGTTCACCGGCACCCATGCCAAGGGCAGCGAAGTGCACGCGCTAGGGCGCATCGAGGAGCCGGTGCGCCTGTCGCACAATATCCTGCGCGGCATCAGCCTGCTGTTGCTGGTGGCCGTGGTCGGCGGCGGCTTCTTCTGGTGGCAGGACCAGAACAGCCAGCGCGGCAAGGACCTGGCCAGGATCGCCCTGGAGCACGTCGAGGTCGAGAGCGCCGATGGCACCACCCAGATCCACCCGCTGGACGAGCCGGAAGACCAGGCCGTGAGCGCTGGCCAGCAGCCCGAGGCCGCACCGCTGCCGCTCGACCAGGCCGTCACCGGGCAGGAGGCTGCCCCCGCGACCGAGACGGCGACCGGCGGCGAAACCCCGGCGGCCGACGACGCGAGCGCGCCTGCGACCGCCCCGACGCCTGCACCGGCTGCCAGCGAGGCGCCTGCCGCCCCGGCGGCGCCCAGCCTGCCTGCGGCTCCTGCCGCTCCGGTAGCTCCCGTGGCCAGCGCCCCGGCCGCGGTTCCTGCCGGCAACGGCACGCTGCAAATCCAATTCACCGCCGATTGCTGGACCCAGGTCACCGACGGCAACGGCAAGGTGCTGTTCAGCGCCATCAAGCGCAAGGGCGACAGCCTGGACCTGACCGGCAAACCGCCGTTCGCGGTGCGCCTGGGCTTCGCCCGCGGCGCCCAGGTCAGCTACAACGGCCAGGCCGTCGACGTTGCCTCGTTCACCACTGGCGAGACCGCTCGCCTGAAGTTGGGACAGTAAGTCATGCACGGCGAATCTCCGATCAAACGTCGCGAATCCCGGAAGATCTGGGTCGGCAATGTACCGGTGGGGGGCGATGCCCCCATCGCGGTGCAGAGCATGACCAACACCGACACCAACGACGTCGCTGCCACCGTTGCGCAGATCCAGCGCCTGGTCGATGCCGGCGTCGACATCGTCCGTGTCTCGGTACCGGACATGGACGCCGCCGAGGCCTTCGGCAAGATCAAGCAGCAGGTCAGCGTACCGCTGGTCGCCGACATCCACTTCGACTACCGCATCGCCCTGCGCGTGGCCGAACTGGGCGTCGACTGCCTGCGCATCAACCCGGGCAACATCGGTCGCGAAGACCGTGTGCGTGCGGTGGTCGATGCCGCCCGTGACCGCGGCATCCCGATCCGCATCGGCGTCAATGCCGGCTCCCTGGAAAAGGACCTGCAGAAGAAATACGGCGAGCCGACCCCGGCCGCACTGGTCGAGTCGGCATTGCGTCATGTCGAGCACCTGGACCGCCTGGATTTCCAGGACTTCAAGGTCAGCGTCAAGGCCTCCGACGTGTTCATGGCCGTCGAGGCCTACCGCCAGCTCGCCCGGCAGATCGTCCAACCCCTGCACCTGGGCATCACCGAAGCCGGCGGCCTGCGTTCGGGGACGGTGAAATCCGCCGTCGGCCTCGGTATGCTGCTGGCCGAAGGCATCGGCGATACCATCCGCATTTCCCTGGCCGCCGATCCGGTCGAGGAAGTGAAGGTCGGCTACGACATCCTCAAGTCGCTGCACCTGCGTTCCCGTGGCATCAACTTCATCGCCTGCCCGAGCTGCTCGCGGCAGAACTTCGATGTGGTCAAGACCATGAACGAACTGGAAGGGCGCCTGGAGGACCTGCTGGTACCGATGGACGTGGCCGTGATCGGCTGCGTGGTCAACGGCCCGGGCGAAGCCAAGGAGTCCCACGTGGGGCTCACCGGCGGCACGCCGAACCTGGTCTACATCGATGGCAAGCCGTCGCAGAAGCTGACCAACGAGAACCTGGTCGACGAGCTGGAAAAGCTCATTCGCCAGAAAGCGGCCGAGAAGGTCGAGGCCGACGCGGCGCTGATCGCCCGTGGCTGACACACAGATTCGTAAGGATTTTCCGTGAGCAAATCGCTGCAAGCCATCCGTGGCATGAACGACATCCTGCCCGACCAGTCGCCCCTGTGGCGCTACTTCGAGGGCACCGTGGCCGGCCTGCTGGACACCTATGGCTACAGCCAGATCCGCACGCCGATCGTCGAGTTCACCGAGCTGTTCAAGCGCTCGATCGGTGAAGTCACCGATATCGTCGAAAAAGAGATGTACACCTTCGAGGATCGCAATGGCGATTCGCTCACCCTGCGTCCCGAAGGCACCGCCGCCTGCGTGCGTGCCGTGCTCGAGCACGGCATCACCGGCAACGGCCAGGTGCAGAAGCTCTGGTACGTGGGCCAGATGTTCCGCCATGAACGCCCGCAAAAAGGCCGCTACCGTCAGTTCCACCAGATCGGCGTGGAAGTGTTCAACCTGGACGGCCCGGATGTCGACGCCGAGCTGATCATGCTGACCTGGCGCCTGTGGGGGCTGCTGGGCATCCAGGACGCGGTCAAGCTCGAGCTCAACAGCCTGGGGACCAGCGAAGCCCGCGCGCGCTACCGCGACGCCCTGGTCGAGTTCCTTTCCGCGCGCATCGAACAACTGGACGAAGACAGCCAGCGTCGCCTGAAAAGCAACCCGCTGCGCATCCTCGACAGCAAGGACCAGGGCACCCAAGCGGTGCTGGCCGACGCGCCGAAGCTGGAAGACTACCTGGACGAGGACTCCCGCGTGCACTTCGAGGGCCTCAAGGCACGTCTGGACGCCGCTGGCATTCCGTTCGTCATCAACACCAAGCTGGTCCGTGGCCTGGACTACTACAGCAAGACCGTGTTCGAGTGGGTCACCGACAAGCTTGGCGCCCAGGGCACCGTCTGTGCCGGTGGCCGCTACGACGGCCTGGTCGAGCAGATGGGCGGTAGGCCGACCCCGGGCGTGGGCTTCGCCATGGGCATCGAGCGCCTGATCCTGTTGCTGGAGACCCTGGGCAAGGTGCCCGAGTCCATCAGCCGCCAGATCGACGTCTACCTGTGTGCCTTCGGCGAACAGGCGGAACTGGCCGGCCTGCGCCTCTGCGAAAATCTGCGCGATCGCCTGCCGGGCCTGCGCCTGGCGGTCAACGCCGGTGGTGGCAGCTTCAAGAGCCAGTTCAAGAAAGCCGACAAGAGCGGGGCGCTGTTCGCCCTGATCCTGGGCGACGACGAACTGGCGCAACGGGTCATTGGCGTCAAGCCCCTGCGTGGCCAGGGCGAACAACAGAACATTGCCTGGGATGCTCTGGCCGAGCACCTGGAAGCCGCGCTCGCCCAGGCGTGATGCGGTTCAACAGCCGAATTGCTGAAAAGGAGTATTGGGGTGTCGAGTATCGATGATGATGGCCTGGCCGCGGCCAAGGACTGGTGGAATCGCAACGGCAAGCCGCTGCTGACCGGTGCCCTGCTGGCCGCCGCGGTGGTGATGGGTTGGCAGGCCTGGCAGAAGTACCAGAGCAACCAGTCGCAAGGCGCCTCGGTGCTGTACCAGGCCCTGCTGGAGACCGCCCTGACGCCGAGCGGTGAGCCGGATGCGACCAAGGTCGCCGAGCTGGCCGGCAAGCTCAAGAGCGAGTTCGGCGGCACCGCGTACGCCCAGTACGGCAGCCTGTTCGTGGCCAAGGTCGCGGTCGAGAGCGGCAAGCTCGACGATGCCGCTGCCGAGCTCAAGGGCGTGATGGACAAACCGGCCGATGCGACCCTGGGCGAGATCTCGCGCCAGCGCCTGGCCCGCGTGCTCGCCGCGCAGGACAAGGCCGAAGAGGCCCTCAAGCTGCTCGACGGCGATGCCGACAAGGCCTTCCTGGCCAGCCGCGAAGAACTCAAGGGCGACCTGCTGGTCCAGCTCGGCCGTGCCGACGATGCCCACAGCGCATACGAGAAAGCCAAGGCCGCGCTGTCCGACGACGCCGCGGTCGGTGGCCTGCAACTGAAGCTGGATGACCTGGCCAGAGGGGACGCCTGACGTGATCGGTTGGAAACAAGCAGCAGTGCTCGCCCTGGCCGTCCTGGCCGCGGGTTGCAGCAGCAACAGCAAGAAGGAACTGCCTCCGGCCGAGCTGACCAAGTTCACCGAGGAAGTGGTGCTCAAGAAGCAGTGGAGCCGTTCGATCGGCGACGGCCAGGGCGAGACCTACAACACCCTGGTGCCGGCCATCGAGAACGACCGTATCTACGCCTCCGACGTCAACGGCCTGGTCTTCGCCCTGGATCGCCTCAACGGCGACGTGGTGTGGAAGAAGGACCTGGAGCTGCCGGTGTCCGGCGCCGTCGGCGTGGGCTATGGCCTGGTCATGCTCGGCACCCTCAAGGGCGAGGTCATCGCCCTGGATGCCAGCACCGGCGAGGAGCGCTGGCGTTCGCGGGTGACCAGCGAAGTGCTGGCGCCACCTGCCACCAACGGTGACGTGGTGGTGGTGCAGACCCAGGACGACCGCCTGATCGGCCTCGACGCCGCCACCGGTGACCGTCGCTGGATCTACGAAAGCAGCCCGGCCGTGCTGACCCTGCGCGGTACCGGTGCGCCGATCGTGACCAACCGCCTGGCCGTGGCTGGCCTGTCCACCGGCAAGGTGATCGCCGTGGATACCCAGAACGGCGTGCCGGTGTGGGAGAGCCGCGTGGCCATCCCGCAGGGCCGTTCCGAGCTGGATCGGGTGGTCGATATCGACGGTGGCCTGCTGCTCTCTGGCGGCATGCTGTATGTCAGCACCTACCAGGGCCGGGTCGCCGGCCTCGACCTGGAAAGCGGCCGCGTGCTGTGGCAGCGCGATGCCTCCAGCTACGTGGGTGTCGCCCAGGGCTTCGGCAACGTCTACGTCAGCGAGGCCTCGGGCACCGTCGAGAGCATCGACGAGCGCTCCTCCAGCGCCCTGTGGAGCAACGATTCCATGGCCCGCCGCCAGTTGTCGGCACCGGAAGTGTTCTCCAGCTACGTGGCGGTGGGTGACTTCGAGGGCTACCTGCACCTGCTCAGCCAGGTCGATGGCCGCTTCGTCGGTCGCGAGCGGATCGACAGCGATGGCCTGCGCGCCCGTCCCCTGGTGGTCGGCGACACCATCTATGTCTTCGGCAACAGCGGCAAGCTCGAGGCGCTGACCATCCGCTGAGGCTATGCTTGAGTCCGTCATGGGGCTCAGGCAATGGCGCATGACGCGCCGCACGAACTCCGGCCGCTGCCTTGCAGCGGCCTTTGCATTTTCAAGAATTCAAGAGTGGAGAGCCGCATGGTTCCCGTAATCGCCCTGGTGGGACGGCCGAACGTCGGCAAGTCCACCCTGTTCAACCGCCTGACCAAGACCCGCGATGCCATCGTCGGCGACCTGTCGGGCCTGACCCGTGACCGCCAGTACGGCGAGGCGACCTGGCAAGGCCGCTCCTACATCCTGATCGATACCGGTGGCATCACCGGCGACGAAGTGGGCATGGACGAGAAGATGGCCGAGCAGTCGCTGATGGCCATCGAGGAAGCCGACTACGTGCTGTTCCTGGTCGATGCCCGTGCCGGCATGACCGCTGCCGACCAGATGATCGCCGAACACCTGCGCAAGCGGAACAAGGAAGCCATCCTGGTCGCCAACAAGATCGACAACATCGACGCGGACGTCGCCCGCGCCGAGTTTTCGCCCTTGGGCATGGGCAACGCCATCCCGGTGGCCGGCTCCCAGGGCCGTGGCGTCAACGCGCTGATGGAAGCGGTGCTAGGGCATATCCCGCGCGACAAGGCCGAGGAAGCCCTCGACGAAGAAGTCGCCGAAGGCGAAGAAGCCGCGCGCATCCCTGGCCCGAGCGAAAAGGACGGTATCAAGATCGCCATCATCGGCCGCCCGAACGTCGGCAAGTCGACCCTGGTCAACCGCATGCTCGGCGAAGAGCGTGTGGTGGTCTACGACCAGCCTGGCACCACCCGCGACAGTATCTACATCCCGTTCGAGCGCGATGAAGAGAAGTACACCCTGATCGACACCGCCGGGGTGCGCAAGCGCGGCAAGATCCACGAGGAAGTCGAGAAGTTCTCCGTGGTCAAGACGTTGCAGGCGATCAAGGACGCCAACGTGGTGATCTTCGTCATGGATGCCCGCGAAGGGGTGGTCGACCACGACCTGAACCTGCTGGGCTTCGCCCTGGAGGCGGGGCGTGCCATCGTCATCGCGCTGAACAAGTGGGACGGCATGGAGCCAGGCGAGCGCGACTACGTGAAGACCGAGCTGGAGCGCCGGCTGTTCTTCGTCGACTTCGCCGATATCCACTTCATTTCCGCGCTGCACGGCACCGGTGTGGGCCACCTGTACAAGTCGGTGCAGGCCGCGTTCAAGTCGGCGGTGACCCGCTGGCCGACCAGCCGCCTGACCCAGATCCTCGAGGACGCCATCAGCGAGCACCAGCCGCCGATGGTCAACGGTCGGCGCATCAAGCTGCGCTATGCCCACCTCGGGGGGGCCAACCCACCGCTGATCGTGATCCATGGCAACCAGACCGACAAGATCCCGCGTTCCTACTCGCGTTACCTGGAGAACACCTACCGCCGGGTGCTCAAGCTGGTCGGTACGCCGATCCGCATCGAATACAAGGGCAGCGAAAACCCGTACGAGGGCAAGAAGAACACCCTCACCGATCGCCAGGTCAACAAGAAGCGCCGCCTGATGTCGCACCACAAGAAGGCCGAGAAGAAGCGCAAGGACAAGCGCAAGTAAGCTTCGGGCTGCAAGCTGCAGCTTGTAGCTTGCAGCTTTTTCCTGACCGCTCGATCCGCTATGCTCGGGCTCTACCCCGTGCCGTATGCAACGTGCAGGAAAGAGGGCCCCCATGATCCGCAGCAAATTGCCGAACGTCGGCACGACCATCTTCACCACCATGTCGCAGTTGGCCGTGCAGACCGGTGCGCTCAACCTGTCCCAGGGATTTCCCGACTTCAATGGCCCACAGGCATTGCTCGATGCGGTTGGCCGGCACGTGGCCGCCGGCCATAACCAGTACGCGCCCATGACCGGCCTGCCGGCCTTGCGCCAGCAGGTGGCGGCGAAGGTCGCACGGCACTATGGCGTGAACGTCGATGCCGACCATGAAGTGACCATCACCCCCGGTGCCACCGAGGCGATCTTCTGCGCCATCCAGGCGGTGATCCAGGCCGGCGACGAGGTGATCGTCTTCGATCCGGCCTATGACAGCTACGAACCTTCCGTGGAGCTGGCCGGCGGTCGCTGCGTGCATGTGCAGCTTCGCGATGGCGATTTTCGTATCGACTGGCAGGCGTTCAGCGATGCCCTGACCCCGCGTACGCGCATGGTCATCCTCAACTCGCCACACAACCCCAGCGGTGCGTTGATCGGTCGCGACGACCTGGACCAGTTGGCAAGGCTGATCGAAGGACGCGACATCTACCTGGTCAGCGACGAAGTGTACGAGCACCTGATCTACGATGGCGTGCGCCACGCCAGTGTGCTGGCCCATGAGCAGCTGTATGCGCGGGCTTTCGTGGTCAGCTCGTTCGGCAAGACCTACCACGTCACCGGCTGGAAGACCGGCTACGTGGTCGCGCCGCCGGCCTTGAGCGCCGAACTGCGCAAGGTCCACCAGTACGTCAACTTCTGTGGCGTGACCCCGTTGCAATGCGCCCTGGCCGACTACATGGCCGAGCATCCGGAGCACCTGGACGAATTGCCGGGCTTCTACCAGGCCAAGCGCGACCTGTTCTGCGACCTGCTGCAGGCTTCGCGTTTCACCTTCACCCGCACGCCGGGCACCTATTTCCAACTGGTGGACTACTCGCAGATCCGCCCGGACCTCAACGATGTCGACATGTCCCTGTGGCTGACCCGCGAGCACGGTGTGGCGACGATCCCGGTCTCGGTGTTCTACCAGCAACCTGTCCCCGAGCAACGCCTGGTGCGCCTGTGCTTTGCCAAACGTGAGGAGACGCTGCGTCAGGCGGCGGAAAGACTATGCGCGATCTGAGCCAACTGCCCAACCTGAAAGTCGCCCTGGTGCAGACCACCCTGGCCTGGCAGGACCGCCAGGCCAACTACGAGCATTTCGAGGAACTGCTGGAGCAGGCCGGCGACGTAGACCTGGTGATCCTGCCGGAGATGTTCACCACCGGTTTCTCCATGGACTCCGAGCGCCTGGCCGAGCCTGAGAACGGCCCGACCTACAAGTGGCTCAAGGCCCAGGCGAAGAAGCACGATGCGGTGATCACCGGCAGCGTGATCGTCCAGGCCGCCGATGGCAGTCATCGCAACCGCCTGCTCTGGGCGCGGCCGGATGGCGAGATCCTGCATTACGACAAGCGCCACCTGTTCCGCATGGCCGGCGAACACAAGCACTATACGCCGGGCGAGCGCCAGGTGCAGTTCGAGATCAAGGGCTGGCGCGTTCGCCCGCTGATCTGCTACGACCTGCGTTTCCCGGTCTGGAGCCGTGACGCCCAGGACACCGACCTGCTGCTGTATACCGCCAACTGGCCGGCCGCGCGCCGCCAGCACTGGAACCGCCTGTTGCCGGCGCGGGGCATCGAGAACCTGTGCTACGTGGCAGCGGTGAACCGGGTGGGCACCGATGGCAAGGGCTTTGCCTATTCGGGCGACAGCCAGGTGCTGGATTTCCAGGGCGAGAGCCTGCTCAGCGCCGGGGAGGCTGACGGGGTGTTCACTGCGGTGTTGAGCGCGGCGGACCTGGCGGCGTACCGCTCGCGCTTCCCGGCCAACCTGGATGCCGACAGCTTCGAGTTGCATTGAGCGTCGCGCCAGCGTGGTCATTCAACGCCTATCTTGGGGCTGCGAAGCGGCCCCAGGACGACCAAAGCACCACCGATTGACCGATCAATACACATCCCGCCGGTAGCGCCCATCCTCGATCAGGCGCTGCAGCACCTCGGCACCAAGAATACCCTCGAGCGCCGCATCCACCCCTGCGGCCATGCCCTGCAGGCTGCCGCAGACATACACGCAAGCACCGTCATTGACCCAGCGGCGCAGTTCATCGGCGTGTTGCACCAGCACATCCTGCACGTACACCTTCTGCGCCTGGTCCCGCGAGAATGCCAGGTCCAGGCGTGCGAGGTCGCCGCTGGCCAGCCAGCCCTGCAACTGGTCGCCACAGAGAAAATCATGGGCGCGGTTGCGTTCGCCGAACAGCAGCCAGTTGTCCCGCTCGCCCGCCGCGATGCGCGCCTTGAGCAGGCTGCGCAAGCCGGCCAGGCCGGTGCCGTTGCCGATGAGCACCAGTGGCGCCGGCGCCTGGGGCAGATGGAAACCGCTGTTGCGGCGCAGGCGCAGGCTGACGCTGCCGTGCAGCGGCAGGTATTCGGTCAACCAGCCCGAGCCCAGGCCGAGATGACCGTCGGCATGGCGCTCCTGGCGCACGATCAGTTCCAGGACGCCATCGCTGGCGATGGAGGCGATGGAATATTCGCGGCTGCCGATGGGCACCAGCGCATCGACCAGTGCCTGGGCATGCAGCCCCACCAGGTGCCCGTGGCTGGCTGGCAACTGGCGGCTGGCCAAGGCCTGGCCGAGCCGTTCGCCGAGGCCGTCGACCTGCACCGGTGTGTTGGCATCCAGGCCCAGCCCAGCGAGCCAGGCGGCGACGTGTGCCTGCCCGTTGCGGGGCAGGATTTCCACCAGGTCGCCAGCCATCCAGCTCGCCGGTTCATCGGGCTGCAGGCCGAGCAGGTAGACTGGCGCGCCCTGGCTGCCCGGGTTGAGCAACTCGCGTCGGGCCAGGGTCCAGGTGCCAAAGCTCGGCGCCTGCCAGGCTGTCACCGGCTGGGTACCGGTCAACTGCGCCAGCGCCTGGTGCCACTGTTGCAAGGCCGCCTGGTCGGCGTTATCCACCTCCACCGGGCTGAAGGCGCTGGTGGCGCCGCGTTCGCCCAGCCAGGCCTGGAGCCGGCGGGCGAAGCCGCAGAAGTGCGGGTACTGGCGATCGCCCAGGGCCAGCAGGGCATAGCTGAGATTGTCCAGGGCCCACGGCTGGCCCAGCACCTTGCGTTCGAAGGCGCGGGCGCTGTCGGGCGCCTCGCCGTCACCGAAGGTACTGACCACGAACAGCGCACGCCGGGCCTGGCGCAGGTCGGTTTCGCCCAACTCGGCCAGCGGGCGCACGTGCACCGGCAGGCCGGCGGCCTGCAACTGGCCGGCGCTCTGCCAGGCCAGTTGCTCGGCGACGCCGCTCTGGCTGGCGAAGCCGATCAGCCAACTGTCGCCGCCTGCCGAGGCGGGTGAGACGTTGCCACGGGCAGCGCGGACCTGGCGTTTCTTGCGCCGCCGGTCGAGGTACAGCAGCCAGCCGGTGACGAAGAACAGCGGCATGCTCAGGCTGGCGATGGTCACGATGATGCGCCCCGGCAGGCCGAAGTAGCTGCCCACGTGCAGGGCGTAGACGCTTTGCAGTAGCTGGGCCTTGAAGGACTTGTCGGTATAGCGTTCGTGGCGCTTCACCTGGCCGCTGGTCGGGTCCAGGGTCATGCTGTTGAAGGCGCGCTCGTGGGCGGCGTCGTCGAGCAGGTAGAACAGCGTGGCGGGCTGCCCGCCTGCCGGGGGCAGGCGCAGGTTGTAGGTGAGCAGGCCCGGGCCGGCCGCGGCCTTGAGGTTGTTCCAGATGGCGTCGTAGTCGACCACCAGTGGCGCTGCGTTCTTGTCCGCGTTCTGCAGGCCATGGCGGCCACGCCCTTCGCCGCGCTTGTGCTGCTGGCCGGCGGCAGGTGCGTCGGCCAGTAGCTTGTTCAACCCCTCGCGATACCACTCGTAGGACCAGAACAGGCCGGTGAGGGCGAACAGCAGGTAGAACAGCAGGCACCAAGCACCGGCCACGGCGTGCAGGTCCCAGTTGAAAGCGCGGCCTTGCTTGGCCCAGTCGAAGGTCAACCAGGCTCGCCAGCTCAACGCCTGGCGTGGCCAGCGCAAGTACAGGCCGGACAGGCAGAAGAACACCAGCATCAGCGTGCAGGCGCCGGTGATCTGCCGGCCGGTATCGCCCATGGCCAGGAAACGGTGCAGTTGCAGCATCAGGCCGAAGAAGTCCTGGCCGGCGACATCGCCCTTGAGTTCGCCGGTGTACGGGTCGGCGTAGCGCAGCTGGCCACGACGCTCGCCAGGTGGTGGGGTGAAGAAGATCCGCGCAGCGTTGCCTTCACGGGTATCGACCCACAGCATCGAAACCTTGTCGCCCTGGGCGGCTTCGACCCGGCGTACCAGCTCGGCGGGCGGCAATACCCCCTCCTGGCGGACTTCGACCTTGAGGACGTCCGGGTTGAACAGGCGCAGCAGTTCTTCCTGGAACGACCAGATGGCACCGGTGATACCCATCAAGGCCAGCACCAGCCCAGCGGTGATGCCAAAGAACCAGTGCAATTGAAACAGCGACTTCTTCACCACATCGTTCACCTTGTCTTGCCGCCTGGCGGGGCACGGCGTGCATTATGCCTTGGTACGCGAAAGCCCCGCGCATCGGAATGGGCGGGGCTTTCGAGCAGCGTCGTCAGAAGTGGACGCTGGTGGTCAGCAGGGCAGTGCGCCCGGCCGCCTGGTTGGCGAAGTGAGTGGAATACGCCTTGTCGTAGTAGACCTCGTTGGTGAGGTTCTGCACGTTCAGTTGCAGGTCGATGTTCTTGGTCAGTTTGTATGCCGCCATGGCGTCGTAGCGCACATAGCTGTCGACCATGGTGGTGTTGGCCACGCTGCCATACACGTCATCCACGTAGAAGGCGCCACCACCGACGGTCAGCTTCGGCGTGATCGCATAGGTGGTCCACAGGCTTGCACTGTTGTTCGGCGTGTTCGGCAGCTGGTTGCCGTCGTTGGCCTTGCCCAGCGGGCCACCATCGATCTGGCGAGCCTGCAGGTAGGTGTAGCCGGCGAACACCTGCCACTTGTCGGTGAGCTTGCCGCTGGCCGACAGCTCGATACCTTGCACGCGGGTTTCGCCGACGTTCTCGTAGCTGGCGGTGTCGACCTGGACGCGAGCGTTCTCCTTCTCGGTGCGGAAGATCGCAGCCGCCAGCGACAGGCGCTCGTCCAGCAGATCCCACTTGGTACCGATCTCGTAGTTGGTGGTTTCTTCCGGTTCCAGGTCGCTGCTCAGGATGTTGCCGCCACGGTCGGTGGTGCCTGGCAGCGGGTTGCCTTCTGTACCCTCGCCGAGCATGGCGCCTGGTGGCGTCGCGGACGTGGCATAGGAGATATAGACGCTGCCGTTCTCGGCCGGTTTCCACACCAGGCCCAACTGCCCGGTGAAGAACTCGCTCTTGTCGCGGCCTTTGGTCGGGACGCCGTCCTTGTTCACGACCGTTGCACCGGAGGCGTCGTAGGTACGGAACTTGGTGTCGAAATGGTCGTAACGCAGGCCCATGTTCAGCAGCCACTGGGGCGTCAGTTCCAGGGTGTCGAAGGCATAGATCGCACGCGTCTTGCTGTTGGTCTTGGTGCCCGCGTAGTTGCGCGAGACGGTGCCGTCCCAGGCGTCGTCCGGGTTCGGATCGCTCAGCGAGGTACAGCTACCGCCGTTGCCAGGGCCGGTGCAGGTGAGCTTGCCGTTCGGCGTTACCGTATAGCCCTGGCGATCGGACTCTTCCTTGGTGAACTCGACACCGGTGGAGAAGCTGTTCTTGAAACCGCCCACGAAGAACTCGCCGAACAGGTCGGTCTGGTTGGTGGTGGTGGCGGTGTTGCCCACGCGGGTGTTGGCGCGGCGCCATACACCGTTGTTGTTCACGTTGCCGGCGCTGTCGTCAGGCTGGGTCAGGACATAGTCCTGCATGCTGTTGCCGTGGCGCAGGGTGTTCTTGATGGTCAGCGAGTCGCTCAGGTCGTGCTCGATGGCGATGGTCGCGATGTCGGTGCGGGTCTTGCGGAAGTCGCGGTCGGTCAGGCCGTAGAAGTTGTCGCTGTCACCGCCATCGACCGGCTTGTCTGGATGGGCCGAGGTACGGGCACCGCTGCCGGCACGTGGAATGCTGTAGGGGATGCCCGAATCGGGCAGGTCATCGCTTTCCATGTGGTAGTAGTCGAGGTTCACCCGCGTCGGGGTGCCGAGGCCGAAGGCCAGGGAGGGGGCGATACCCCAGCGGTCGTAGTTGACCTTGTCGCGGCCGGCGACCTTGCTGTCGTGGGTCATCAGGTTGAGGCGCCCGGCCACGGTGTCGCTGAACTGGTAGTTGCCGTCGAGGGTGTAGCGCTGGGTCTGGTCGCTGCCCCAGGTGTAGGCGGCATCGAACGTGTTACCCAGGTGCGCGCGTTTGCTCACCAGGTTGATGGTGCCGCCAGCCGCGCCACGGCCGCCGATGGCCGAGTTCGGGCCCTTGGCCACTTCGACCGATTCGACGGCGAAGATTTCGCGGGTCTGGGCACCGGTGTCGCGCACGCCATCGAGGTAGGTGTCGCCCTGGGCATCGAAGCCGCGGATGAAAGGCCGGTCGCCTTGAGGGTTGCCACCTTCGCCAGCACCGAAGGTGATACCCGGTACGGTGCGCAGGGCGTCCTGCAGGGTGAGGGCGTTGGTGTCCTTGATCACCTGCTGCGGGATCACGGTGATCGAGCGCGGAGTATCCACCAGCGGCGCGGTGTATTTCTGCGACGAAGCCTTGTCGACCTTGTACTCGGTAGAAGCCTGTTCGGCCTTGCCGGTAACGCTGGTGGTGTCGAGGGTGATGGCACTGTTGGCAGCCGGATCGGCGGCATAGGCAGAGGTGGCGCCGATCGCCATGCCGATGGCGGAGACGAGCAGGCGTGGTGAACTCACAGCAGATGGTACGTGACGCATGTGTGGACCTTCCCCAAGGTGTGAAGGCCGCGGATCATAATGTAAGCAATTGTGACTAACAATTGAGAAGAGTTACCATTCGCTAGAAATTTACAATCTTTACAAATTCCCTTTACGGTTTTCCCCTGCTGAAACGTCTTGGGTGGCGAATGGGGCTTGTGAAGCGTAAAAGGGAATCAATATCATTGGCGCCCTATCTCCCTACCAGGTGCCGCCAGCATGCTGCTCCACATTCCCGGCCTGTTCGAGGTCGACGAACTCTCCCGCATCCGCGAAGCCCTGGAGCAGGCCGACTGGGCCGATGGCAAGGTCACCGCGGGTTATCAGTCAGCCAAGGCCAAGCACAACCTGCAGTTGCCCGAAGGGCACCCCCTGGGCAAGGAGATCGGCAGCGCCTTGATCGAGCGGCTGTGGCGCAACCCGCGTTTCATGTCGGCGGCGCTGCCGCACAAGGTCTTTGCGCCGCTGGTCAACTGCTACCGCGAAGGCGGCAATTTCGATTTCCATATCGACAATGCCTTGCGCCAGCCCAAGGGCAGCCCGGAGCGGGTGCGCACCGACCTGTCTTCGACGCTGTTCCTCAGCGACCCGCAGAGCTACGACGGCGGCGAGCTGGTGATCCAGGACACCTACGGTGTGCAGCAGGTCAAGCTGGCGGCGGGCGACATGGTGCTGTACCCCGGCACCAGCCTGCACAAGGTCAACCCGGTCACCCGCGGTGTGCGCTACGCGGCGTTCTTCTGGACCCAGAGCCTGGTGCGCGAGGACAGCCAGCGCGCGTTGTTGTTCGAGATGGACAATGCCATCCAGCAATTGACCGCCGATGTGCCGGATCACCCGGCGCTGCTGCAACTGACCGGCACCTACCACAACCTGCTGCGCCGCTGGGCCGAGGTCTGAGCCATGTCGTACCAGCTACGTCGTGAGCACGTGGTGGATGTCGCCGGGCTGCAGGCCATGCTCGAGGACAGCCCCGGCAAGGCCGCCCAGGCGATTCTCGCCGCGGCCGGGCAGGGCATCGTCGAGGCGCAGTTGCTGCTCGGGCAGATCCTGCTCGACGGGCGGGGCATCGAGCGCGATCCGCAGGTGGCCCGGCAATGGTTCGCCATTGCCGCCGAAAACGGCAGTCCCATGGCGCACAACATGCTCGGGCGTTGCCTGGAGCATGGCTGGGGCGGCGAGGTGGACCTGCCAGGGGCGGCGCGGCATTTCCAGCAGGCTGCGCGCGCAGGATTGGACTGGGGCCTGTACAACCTGGGCAACCTGCTGGCCACCGGGCGTGGCGTGCAAGCGAACCAGGCGCAGGCGCTCGCCTGCTACGAAAAGGCCGCGTACCTGGGGCATGCCAAGTCGATGAACCTGTACGGTCGTTACCTGGAGCAAGGCATCGCCACCCCGGCAAGCCCGGCACGTGCGCTGCGCTGGTACCGGCGCTCGGCCGAGGCGGGGGATTTTCGTGGCATGTTCAGCCTGGCGATGGTGTTGGTCGAGCGGGGGCAGATGGCCGAGGCCAGGCCTTGGCTGGAACGGGCACGGGAGGCGGGTAACCTGAACTTCCTGCGCAGCGCGCTGGCGACCTTGCTGGGTGGTGGGCCATTGTTGGCGGAGTATGCGGCGGCGTATGCCGGGGAGATCGAGCAGCGCGGCCTCTGAGGCATTGGAGGTCGCATCGGGGCTGCTTTGCAGCCCATCGCCGGCAAGCCCACGGAGTCCTCTGCATGGCTCATGATGAGTGAGCAGCGCTGCCCCTGGGAGCCGGCTTGCCGGCGATGGGCCGCGAAGCGGCCCCATGTTTCTTACAGGTAGTACGCCTTCAGCGGCGGGAAGCCGTTGAACTCCACCGCGCTGTAGCTGGTGGTATAGGCGCCGGTCGACAGCCAGTACAGGCGGTCGCCGATGGCCAGGTTCAGCGGCAGGCCGTACTTGTAGTGCTCGTACATGATGTCAGCGCTGTCGCAAGTAGGGCCGGCGATCACCACTTCTTCCATCTCCCCCTTCTTCTCTGTCCAGATCGGGAACTTGATGGCTTCGTCCATGGTTTCGATCAGGCCGGAGAACTTGCCCACGTCGGTGTACACCCAACGCTCGACCGCCGTACGCGACTTGCGCGCCACCAGCACCACTTCGCTGACCAGGATGCCAGCGTTGGCGATCAGCGAGCGGCCTGGCTCGAGGATGATCTCCGGCAGTTCGTCGCCGAAGTCTTCCTTGAGGAAGCGGATGATTTCCTCGGCATAGGTTTCCAGGCTGTTGGTGCGGGTAATGTAGTTGGCCGGGAAACCACCGCCCATGTTGATCATCTTCAGCTCGATGCCGTCTTCTTCCTTCAGGCGCTCGAAGATCACCTTGACCTTGGCGATGGCGGCATCCCACACGCTGATGTCGCGCTGCTGGGAGCCGACGTGGAAAGACACGCCATAAGGCACCAGGCCCAGGTCGCGGGCGAGGATCAGCAGGTCCATGGCCATGTCGGTCTGGCAGCCGAACTTGCGCGACAGCGGCCAGTCGGCGGTGGTGGAGCCTTCGGTGAGGATGCGCACGTAGACCTTCGAGCCCGGCGCGGCCTTGGCGATGTTGCGCAGGTCGGCTTCGGAGTCGGTGGCGTACAGGCGCACGCCCTTCTCGTAGAAGTAGCGGATGTCCCTGGACTTCTTGATGGTGTTGCCGTAGCTGATGCGGTCGGCGCTGACACCCTGGTTCATCACCTTGTCCAGCTCGTAGATCGAGGCGATGTCGAAGTTCGAGCCTTTGTCCTTGAGCAGGTCGATGATCTCGACCGCCGGGTTGGCCTTGACCGCGTAGTAGACCTTGGCGAACTCGAACCCGGCGCGCAGGTCGTCATAGGCCTGGCTGATCATCTGGGTGTCGATGAGTACGAACGGGGTTTCCTGCTTGTCGGCGAACGCCTTCATCTTCTGGAAGGTGTCGCGCGCGAAATAGTCTTCGACCTGGATCGACATGCTCAAGGGCTCCATGGGCAAACTGAAAAGGTAAGTGGCTGCAAACTGAACGTCCTCCGTATCCCCACTTTGGTTCGCCTACTTCCCAAGGCATGTCGCCGAAAGCAAAAAGGTCAACCGTGCCCGTGATACGGAGCGGCGGGTGACCTTGCTGTCTCGTCGTCAGTACTTGAGCCGGATGGATCGTTTCCAGCATGGACGTTCGGCGCGCACTTTAGGCGGTGAAGAAAGCAAGATCAACAGCCAATCCCGACGCGATCGTCGTGGATCGACGAGCAGTGCCTTGAATAACCGACTCATGTGACCCTCGGATGTTCCCCCCAGGATCACAAGCGTAAAAAATTGTGGAATGGAACCCGTTGGCCACTTCGCAGGTAGACCCGTGCCCACAAGGTCAGCGCTGTTTTCGGGGGTGTGCGGGTTGGCCTGCAATAGCGACCAGGTGTTCATATTTATGGCCACATGTTCCTGGCACGCCTGTGCATGAATCCCGTCATAAATTTTTTGTTACTGACGCCCTGGCGAGGCTTGGTCGGGCCATGGCATCGTCGATTTGCCGTCGTTGATGAGAAGCATTACTATTCGCGACCTCATCTGCCTCCCTGACGACCCCGACCGTGTCCGGACACAAAGGCTTTCTCGACCATTACCACGAGCTGATCGGCACCTGGACGCGCAAGCTGCGCAGCCGCCAGCAAGCCGAGGACCTCACCCACGACGCCTTCGTGCGGGTTCTGGAAAACCCGCGCGAACAGGTCGAGCAGCCCCGCGCCTACTTGCACCAGACCGCCCGCAACATCGCCGTGGATGGCTTTCGCCGCGAAGACCGGCGCCAGTCCCTGGAGCAGGAGGCGTTCGCGCCGGTCGGCGCGGGCAGCGGCGATCCGGAGGCCTATGTGCATGCCCTGGAGCTGGCCGACAGTGTCGAGCGGGCGTTGGCGCAACTGCCGGTCAATTGCCGGCGGGTCTTCATCTGGCAGAAGCTCGAAGGGCTGAGCCAGGCGGAGATCGCCGAGCGCATGGGTTTGACCAAGAACATGGTCGAAAAGTATATGATCCGCACGCTCCGACATCTGCGTGAGCACCTGGATGTGTCGAGATGAGTCAGGAGAGCCTTTTCATGAAACAGCACGGTGCCGATGCCGTCCGCGACCAGGCGGCCGAATGGTTCGCCCGCGTCCAGGATGCTCCCCAGGATGCCGAACTGCAGGCGCAATTGCGCCAGTGGCTCGCTGCGCATCCCCGGCACCGCGAGGAATATGAACAACTGGGCCGGCTGTGGCAGGCCGCCGACCTCATTCCTCGCCAGCACCTGGAGGCCCTGTGCCAACCCGAGCCCGTGCAGCGGTTGCCGCGTCGTCGCCTGTTGCGTCAGGCCCTGGCCGCTGGGGTCGCGCTGGCCGCGCTGGGGCTGGGGTGGAGCGGCTGGCAGTACCAGCGCCTGAACCATCACGCAGATCTGCAGACTGCCCTGGGTGAGCGTCGCCAGGTCGAGTTGCCCGATGGCTCGCACCTGGAACTCAATGGCGGTACCCACTTGCAGGTCGCGTTCAGCTCCGGCCGACGTCAAGTTTTGCTGACCGCTGGCGAGGCGATGTTCAGCGTGGCCCATGACGTCGACCGACCGTTCGTGGTCGACACCGCGCAAGGCAGCGTCACCGTGACCGGCACGCGCTTCGACGTGCGCCTGGACCCCGAGCGGACCCGCGTGGCAGTGGAGCAGGGCTCGGTGCGGGTCCGTGGGGCGGGCGACTCGCTGGCGCAGCTCAAGGCCGGCCAGGGTTCGCACATCGACCGACAGGGCAAGGTGGCCGCGCCCTATGCGGTCGACGCCGCTGCGCTGACCGCCTGGCGCCAGGGCAAGCTGGTATTCGACAACGCCACCCTCGAGGAGGTGGTCGCCGAGGTTTCCCGCTATCGTGCCCAGCCCTTGCGTGTCGCACCAGGCAAGGCGGCTGGCCTGCGCCTGTCCAGCACCTTCAGCGTCGACGATACCGACGCCTTGCTGCGAGCCCTGCCGAGCATCCTGCCCGTGGCGATCAAGACCTACGGCGATGGCTCCAGCGAAATTATCGCGAAGTAGATTCAGGTTTTTTTTCGCTCGTTCGTCTTCCCCGCCAACTGCAACTGCCAAGCATTCCCACTTGCATGCGGTTGGCGTTCATCCCGACTTTCAGGACCCTTCGACGACGTGAACAACAACAAACCTCTTCTTCGCCTGCGCACCCTGGCACTGGCCGTGGCGGTCAGTGCCGCCGCAACCCATGCCTATGCCGAGCAGGCGCCGGTCGCCTTGCAGATCCAGGCCCAGTCATTGGCCTCGGCCTTGGCCCAGCTCGGCCAGCAGACCAACCTGCAGCTGTTCTTCAGCCCGGAGCTCGTGGCTGGCAAGCAGGCCCCTGCGGTATCCGGCAACCTGGCGCCCGAGCAGGCCTTGCAGCAACTGCTGCAAGGCAGCGGGCTGACTTATGAGATGTCCCAGGACACCGTGGTGATCAAGCCCTCCCAGGGCGCGGGCGGCGCGACCCCCGGCAGCCTCGAGCTGGCGCCCACCGATGTGAAGGTGGTCGGCGACTGGCTGGGCGACGCCGAGCAGCGCGTCGTGCACAACCATCCCGGCGCGCGTACCGTGGTGCGCCGCGAGGCCATGGTGGAGAAGGGCGCGATGAACGTGCGCGACGTCCTGCGTGGCATTCCGGGCGTGCAGGTGCAGGACTCCAACGGCACCGGCGGCAGCGACCTGTCGCTCAACGTCGGCGTGCGCGGCCTGACCTCCCGCCTGTCGCCACGCTCGACCGTGCTGATCGACGGCATCCCGGCAGCCTTCGCCCCCTATGGCCAGCCGCAGCTGTCGATGGCGCCGATCTCCTCGGGCAACCTCGACAGCATCGACGTGGTGCGTGGCGCGGGTTCGGTGCGCTATGGCCCGCAGAACGTCGGTGGGGTGATCAACTTCGTCACCCGGGCGATCCCCGAGAAGGCCACTGGCGAGCTGGCCACTACCCTCGAAACCTCCCGCCACGGCGGTTGGAAGCACACCGAATCGGCATTCGTCGGCGGTACCGCCGACAATGGCCTGGGTGTCGCGCTGCTGTACACCGGGGTCAACGGCCATGGCTATCGCAGCAGCAACAACGACAACGATATCGACGACGTCATCCTCAAGACCCACTGGGCGCCCACCGAGCGCGACGAGTTCTGGCTCAACTTCCACTACTACGACGGCCGCGCCGACATGCCTGGCGGCCTGACCCAGGCCCAGTTCGACCATGACCCGTACCAGTCGGTACGCGACTACGACTACTTCAGCGGCCGGCGCAAGGACGTGTCGTTCAAGTGGCAGCGGCAGATCGACGACGCGACCCAGTTCGAGGTGCTGACCTACTACACCGACAGCTTCCGTGGCAGCGCCATCGCCGCTCGCGACATGAAGACCCTGTCGTCGTACCCGCGCAACTACCACACCTTCGCCATCGAGCCACGCCTGTCGCGGATCTTCTTCGTCGGCCCGACCACCCAGGAAGTCAGCGTCGGCTATCGCTACCTGAAGGAGGCCATGCGCGAGCAATCCACCCGCCTGGCGCTGATCGACAACGTACCGACGCCAACCCCGACCTCCGACGGCCATGTCTTCCAGGACCGCAGTGGCGGCACCGAGGCCAGCGCCTACTACATCGATGACAAGATCGACGTGGGCAACTGGACCATCACCCCGGGGATTCGCTTCGAGCACATCAATACCGACTGGCGCGACCGTCCGGTGCTGGATGCCAACTACAGACCGGTGCCGGAAAAGAACCGCAGCATCACCAGCAACGAGCCGCTGCCGGCCTTGAGCGTGATGTACCACCTGTCGGATGCCTGGAAGCTGTTCGCCAACTACGAGACGTCGTTCGGCAGCCTGCAGTACTTCCAGCTCGGCCAGGGCGGTGTCGGCGACAGTACCGCCAACGGCCTGGAGCCGGAGAAGGCCAAGACTTACGAGATCGGCACACGCTATGACGATGGCCATTTCGCCGGTGAACTGACGGCCTTTTACATCGACTTCGACGATGAGCTGCAATACATCAGCAACGATGTGGGCTGGACCAACCTGGGCGCTACCAAGCACCAGGGCATCGAAGCGTCGATGCGCTATGACCTGTCGGGCCTCGACCCGCGGCTGCAGGGCTTGTCGGCCAATGCCGGGTTCACCTACACCCGCGCTACCTACGAGGGCGAGATCCCTGGCTTCAAGGGCCGCGACCTGCCGTTCTACTCCCGCCAGGTGGTCACCGCCGGCCTGCGCTACCAGGTCGACCGCTGGACCTGGAACCTGGATGCCTACGCTCAATCCAAGCAGCGCGCCCCCGGTACCGGGATGAACGCCGACGGTAGCTTCAACGGCAACTACATCACCGAGCCCAGTGCCGACGGCCAGTATGGCGATATTCCAGGCTACGTGACCTGGCATGCCCGTGGTGGCTACGACTTCGGGCCGCAGCTGTCGAACCTGAAGTTGGCGGCGGGGGTGAAGAACATCTTCGACAAGCAGTACTACACCCGCTCGAGCGACAACAACGCGGGGTTGTATGTGGGTGAACCGCGGACCTTCTATGTGCAGGCCAGCGTCGGGTTCTGATGCCGAGGAGGGCCGCGTTGCGGCCCATCGCGGGCAAGCCCGCTCCCACAGGGGGGCCGCTGGGTGGAGTACCTGGGAGTCGGCTTGCCGGCGATTGGGGCGCGCAGCGACCCCAAGTTGACCGGCCGATATCCGGCACGCCTCGGTCAGGCGCCGACTGCCTCCGCCGGCGAGACGATGCTGGTCTTGCCCCCGCGCGAACGCCCCGAGCTCAGGTACGCCGCGATGGACTCCTGGGTCACCTCGCCAAGGAACACCTGCTCGGCATCCAGCACCGGCAACCAGGCGCGGTTGTACTCGTACATCCGCGATAGCAGGATGCGCAGGTGCTCGTCATGGGATGCAGTGGCGTTGAACGGGCGCAGGAAGTCGCCGCAGGTTCCCTGTTGACGGTGCATGTCGCGACGGCGCACGTAGCCGAGCGCCTTGTTCGCCGCGTCGGTGACCACCACGTAGCGACGGTCGTGCTCGTCGAGCAGTTCCAGGGCATCGTTCACCGGCGTTTGCGGGCTGACCGAGGGTGCGTTGTCCGCCGCGTCCTCGGCACGCACCAGCAACAGGCGCTTGAGGGTGCTGTCCTGGCCGACGAAGTCGCTGACGAAATCGTCTACCGGGTGGGCCAGCAGGGTATCCGGGTGGTCGAGCTGGAGCAGCTTGCCGGCACGGAAGATGGCGATCTTGTCGCCCAGCTTGATGGCCTCGTCGATGTCGTGGCTGACCATGATCACGGTCTTGTTCAGCGCCCGCTGCATCTCGAAGAATTCGTTCTGGATCATCTCCCGGTTGATCGGGTCGACCGCGCCGAACGGCTCGTCCATCAACAGCACCGGTGCTTCGGCGGCCAGGGCGCGGATCACGCCGATGCGCTGCTGCTGGCCACCGGACAGCTCGCGTGGGTAGCGCTGTAGGTAATGCTTGGGTTCGAGCTTGATCATGTTCATCAGCTCGCGGGCGCGCTCGTGGCACTTGTGCTTGTCCCAGCCGAGCAGGCGCGGGACCACGGTGATGTTCTCCTCGATGGTCATGTTGGGGAACAGGCCGATCTGCTGGATCACGTAGCCGATATGGCGGCGCAGGGTCACCTCGTCCATGGCGCTGGTGTCTTCGCCATTGATGAACACCTGGCCGGAGGTCGGGGTGATCAGGCGGTTGATCATCTTCAGGGTGGTGCTCTTGCCGCAGCCCGAAGGGCCGAGGAAGACGCAGATCTCGCCTTCGTTGACGGTGAGGCTTACCGAGTCGACGGCTTTGACGTCCTTGCCGTTGACGTTGAAGGTCTTGCTGAGGTTCTTCAGTTCGATCATGGGCGCAGTCCTTCCGGAGTCAGGGCACGTTGCAGGGTTTGCAGAATCAGGTCGGCGATGATCGCCAGGAGGCTGACCAGCACGGCGCCGACCAGCAGCATGGACATGTCGCTGCGGCTGATGGAGGTGAGGATGAGCACACCCAGGCCGCCGGCACCGATGGTCGCGGCGATGGTCATGACGCCGATGTTCATGACCACGGCGGTGCGCACGCCGGCGAGGATCACCGGCACGGCGATGGGCAGCTCGACCATGCGCAGGCGCTGGCCGAAGGTCATGCCGATACCGCGCGCGGCCTCACGGATGCCGGGTTCGACATTGGTCAGGGCGAGGTAGGTGTTGCGCAGGATCGGCAGCAGGGAATACAGGAACACCGCAGTGATCGCCGGCAGCGGCCCCAGGCCCTGGCCGAACTTGGAATAGAACGGCAGCAGCAGGCCGAACAGGGCGATCGACGGTATGGTCAGCAGGACCGTGGCCGCAGCCTGCACGGGGCCGGCGACGGCGGGGAAACGGGTCATCAGGATGCCCAGCGGCACACCGAAGAGAATCGCCAGGCCCACGGCGATACCGACCAGGGCGATGTGCTGCCAGGTCAGTTGCACGACCTGGGCCCAGTCCAGGTGGACGAAGGTGTCGAGCAGGTTCATGGCTGTACCTCGCTGAAGGGATGCTGGCGCAGGAACTCGGCGGCCACGGTGGTCGGGCTCTGGTGCTCGACATCGACCTTGGCGTTGAGCTGGCGCATGGTCTCGTCGTCGAGCGTTTCGGCCAGGGGCTTGAGCAGCGCGGCCAGCTGTGGATTGGCGTCGAGGACCTGTTTGCGCACCACGGGGGCGGCGGTGTAGTCGGGGAAGTAGTGCTTGTCGTCTTCCAGCAGCTTGAGGTCGAAGGCGCTCAGGCGACCGTCGGTGGTGTACACCAGGCCGGCGAATACCTGGTCGTTGCGCAGGGCGGTATAGACCAGGCCCGCGTCCATCTGGCGGATGTTGGCGCGGCCGACCTGCAGGTCGTACATCGCCTTCAGGCCTTCCAGGCCGTCGGGGCGGTTGGCGAACTCGGTGTCCAGGGCCACCAGGTGCTTGCGTGCCTTTTCATCGCGCAGCACCTGGTTGAGCTGGCTGATGGTCGCGACCTGCGGGTAGGCCTCGGCGACCTTGCGCGGCAGGGCCAGGGCGTAGGTGTTGCTGAACCTCGAGGGCGTCAGCCAGACCAGGCCCTTCTGCGCATCCAGCGCCTTGACCCTGGCATAGGTGGCCTCGGCGCTGGGCATGCGCTCGTCGATGTGGTTGTAGGACACCAGCGAGACACCGGTGTACTCCCACATCAGGTCGAGCTGGCCGGTCTCCTGAGCCTGGCGGGCGAGGTTGCTGCCAAGGCCTGCGGTGACGCGCACGTCGAAGCCATTGGCACGCAGGTACTGTGCGGTGATCTCGGCGAGTACGGTCTGTTCGGTGAAGACCCGGGCGCCGATCCGCACCAGTGGTTTCTGCGCTGCTTGGGCAAATCCTGCGAACAGCAGGGCCGCGCCCAGCAGCAAGGCGATTCTTTTCTTCATGCAGTCCCTCTTCTTGTCAGGCCAGGCCACGTTCCAGCCAGCGCTTGCTGGAGAAGCTCACCAAGGCGTCGAGCAGCAGCGCCAGCAGCGCCGTGCAGGCCGCGCCCAGCAGCAGTTGTGGCTGGTTGTTCAGGGCGATGCCGGGGAAGATCAGGCTGCCCAGGCTGTTGGCACCGATCAAAAACGCCAGTGGCGCTGTACCCACGTTCAACGCCAGGGCCACGCGCACCCCGCCGACGATGATCGGCACGGCGTTGGGCAGTTCCACCTGCCAGAGCTGCTGGCGCGGGGTCATGCCGATGCCGGTGGCGGCTTCCTTGAGCGAGGCGGGCACGTTCTTCAGGCCTTCGTAGGTATTGCGCACGATGGGCAGCAGGGAGGCGAGGAACAGGGCGAAGATCGCCGGGCCTGCGCCGATGCCCAGGACACTCAGGGCGATGGCCAGAACGGCCAGGGGAGGGATGGTATTGCCAACGTTGAACAACTGCATGAAGCGCTCGGCCTTGTCGACCCGGTGCGGTCGACTCAAGGCAATGCCGGCGGGGATGCCCACGGCCAACGCCGCCGCCATCGAAGCCAGCACCAGGACCAGGTGCGCTTGCAGGTAGAAACCAAGATCGTCGCGGTAGCGCGCGATCGTGTCGATGCCGATCCAGTGGACCAGCAGGGCCAGGATGACGAGCACGGCGGCCCATCCCAACAGCCCTTTTCCGTAGCGTGCAGCCACAGGCGGACTCCTTTGTGTAGTCGGCGAGCACACCCCGTGGCGGCCGGCCATTCCTGGCGGCGGGCAGTGTGGTCGCGAGTAGCAGCGTGGTGCCCAGCAGAGCTGTGCGGTCACGCCATGAGCCGAACCCCGTCGGGCCCGAAATGCAGGTGTTTCCAGCCCTGAACCGAGGCGGGTTGCAGGGGAGTGGACGTCTCCGTGGGGGTAAAGGTTCCCATCTGAAGCGGCATTTGGCCAGCGTTAATCACTGGCGAGTAGGAAATTTCACGCGAAAAAACAGCGTGGATATTACTTGTGGACGTTGAATCACCTGCTTTTCGAGCACATCCCTATCTCTCCATGGTCATTCGAAAATTTTCCGAGTAATCCCTTGAAGGAATATTCTCTTGGAGGTATTTTTTTGTGGTCTATAGGGATGTGTCTGGAGTTCATGACCGAGTTCGAAAGGTTGGCAGAGGCGGTTCAGGATGAACTGCTGGCTCAGCTTCACCTGCTCGAACGCTGGGGCCCTGCGTTGGGACGCTCTCGCGTAGATACGCTCAAAGGCTCAAGGCATTCGAATATGAAAGAGTTGCGCTTCAATGCTGATGGTGGTGTATGGCGAGTGGCGTTCGCCTTCGATCGTTCTCGTTGTGCGCTTCTGTTGGTGGCTGGCGATAAGGCGGGCATCAATGAACGCAGGTTCTACAGGCACCTGATCGACCGTGCCGATGAGCGGTTCGATCGGCACCTGTCCAGAGGTTGAAAGCATGTACAAGACACTTGATGACGTAATGAACGGCCTTTCACCTGAGCGCAGGGCGAGGGTGGAGGAGCGCGGTCGCGAATTGGTCCGTGAAGAAATGACGCTTCGAGCGCTGCGTAAACAGCTCCAGATCACCCAGGAGGATCTGGCTGAACGTCTCGACATCCGTCAAGGCAATGTTTCGAAAGTCGAGAATCGCAGCGACATGCTGATATCTACTCTGCGTGGCTATGTGGAGGCCATGGGCGGCAGGCTGGAGCTGGTGGCCTACATGCCCGGTCGAGCACCCGTCACGATCGAAGGGTTCGCAGAGGATCCGATTTCTCGCAGCTAGGGTGTCGAGGCCAAGGGGCGTCCGGTCTGGCGGCAGCTATTTTGGCCTGACGCCCGACTTCAGGTATGATACTGCCCCTTTTTGATCCCCAGTCAGGCGATTTCCCATGACCAACCAGGCCGCCGAAGTCGCGAAACGCCGCACTTTCGCAATCATTTCCCACCCCGACGCCGGTAAGACCACCATCACCGAGAAGCTCCTGCTGATGGGCAAGGCCATTGCCGTCGCCGGTACCGTGAAGTCGCGCAAGTCCGACCGCCACGCCACTTCCGACTGGATGGAAATGGAGAAGCAGCGCGGTATCTCCATCACCACCTCGGTGATGCAGTTCCCCTACCGCGAACACATGATCAACCTGCTCGACACCCCCGGCCACGAGGACTTCTCGGAAGACACCTACCGCACCCTGACGGCGGTGGACTCGGCGCTGATGGTGCTCGACGGCGGTAAGGGCGTCGAGCCGCGGACCATCGCCCTGATGGATGTCTGCCGCCTGCGCGACACGCCGATCGTCAGCTTCATCAACAAGCTCGACCGCGACATCCGCGACCCGATCGAGCTGCTCGACGAGATCGAGGCGGTGCTGAAGATCAAGGCTGCGCCGATCACCTGGCCGATCGGCTGCTACAAGGACTTCAAGGGCGTCTACCACCTGACCGGCGACTACATCGTGGTCTATACCCCCGGCCATGGTCATGAGCGCACCGAAGCGAAGATCATCGAGAAGCTGGACTCCGACGAAGCCCGCGCGCACCTGGGCGACCAGTACGATGCGTTCGTCGAGCAGCTCGAGCTGGTGCAAGGTGCCTGCCATGCGTTCGACCAGGACGAGTTCATCAATGGCCAGCTGACCCCGGTGTTCTTCGGCACTGCGCTTGGCAATTTCGGTGTCGACCACGTGCTCAATGCCGTGGTCGACTGGGCGCCACGCCCGCTGGGCCGCGTTGCCCACGAGCGTACCGTCGAGCCGACCGAGGAGAAGTTCAGCGGCTTCGTGTTCAAGATCCAGGCGAACATGGACCCCAAGCACCGCGACCGCATCGCCTTCATGCGCATCTGCTCGGGCAAGTACGAGAAGGGCATGAAGATGCGCCACGTGCGCCTGGGCAAGGACCTGCGCATCGGCGATGCGCTGACCTTCTTCTCATCCGAGCGCGAGCAACTGGAAGAGGCCTATGCCGGTGACATCATCGGCCTGCACAACCACGGCACCATCCAGATCGGCGACACCTTCAGCGAAGGCGAGGTGCTGGGCTTCACGGGTATCCCGCACTTCGCACCGGAGCTGTTCCGCCGCGTGCGCCTGAAGGACCCGCTCAAGTCCAAGCAACTGCGCCAGGGCCTGCAACAGTTGGCCGAGGAAGGCGCGACCCAGGTGTTCTTCCCCGAGCGCAGCAACGACATCATCCTCGGTGCGGTCGGTGTGCTGCAGTTCGACGTGGTCGCCAGCCGCCTGAAGGAAGAGTACAAGGTCGAGTGCGCCTATGAGCCGATCACTGTCTGGTCGGCGCGCTGGATCAGCTGCGACGACAAGAAGAAGCTCGAGGACTTCAAGAACAAGGCCATGGAGAACCTGGCCATCGACGGTGGCGGTCACCTGACCTACCTGGCACCGACCCGGGTCAACCTGTCGCTGATGGAAGAGCGCTGGCCGGATGTGAAGTTCCGCGCGACGCGCGAGCACCACTGATTCAGCCTCAAGCTGCAAGCTGTTCACTTAAGTCTGATGTGACATCGATTGGGGCTGCCTTGCAGCCCTTCGCGGGCGAGCCCGCTCCCACAGGATCGTGCATTCCTTGAGGTTTGCAGCGTACTTGTGGGAGCGGGCTTGCCCGCGAAGGGCCGCAAGGCGGCCCCAATGGCTTAAGTGAACGGTATTAGACCGCAGGCACGCCTGTTTTCCCTTGCAGCTCGAAGCTTGTCATTGGCCGGAGCTCGTCAGTGCCCCGCCTTGATGCTGGTCCAGAGGCGCGTCCTGATGCGGTCGATTTTCGCCGGCATGGCCTGCAGTGCATACAGCTTGCCCATCACTTCCTCGCTCGGGTAAATCATGCTGTTGCTCTTCATTGCTGAATCCACCAGCCCATCGGCCTTGAGGTTGCCGTTGGCGTACTGCACATGGTTACTGATATTGGCCATCACCTCGGGTTGCAGTAGGTAGTTCATGTAGGCATATCCTGCCTTCTCGTCTGGCGCATCGGCCGGCATGGCGACCATGTCGAACCACATCGGCGCGCCTTCCTTCGGGATCGAATAGCCCACCTTCACGCCGTTCTTCGCTTCTTGCGCACGGTTCTTCGCCTGTAGCACATCGCCCGAAAAACCCACCACCACGCACACATCGCCATTGGCCAGATCGCCTGTGTACTTGGAGGAGTGGAAGTAGCTGATGTACGGTCGCGCCTTCATCAGCAGCTCCTTGGCCTTGTCGTAGTCCTTCGGGTCCTGGCTGTGGTGCGGCAAGCCCAGGTAGTGCAGGGCGATTGGCAGCAGCTCTGGGCCATTGTCCAGCACTGCCACGCCACAGCTTTTGAGTTTGGAAATGTACTCAGGCTTGAAGATCAAGTCCCAGGAGTCCACCGGGGCGTCGTCTCCGAGCACGGCCTTGACCTTGTCGATGTTGTAACCGATGCCGGTACTGCCCCACAGGTAGGGGAAACCGTACTGGTTGCCGGGGTCGTTGACCTCCAGCGCCTTGAGCAGCACCGGGTTTAGGTTGTGCCAGTTGGGCAACTGCGATTTGTCCAGCTTCTTCAGGGCCTTGCCCTGGATCTGCCGGGCCATGAAATGGTTGGAGGGGAATACCACGTCGTAGCCGGAGTTGCCGGTCATCAGCTTGCCATCGAGGGTTTCGTTACTGTCGAAGACGTCGTAGGTCGGCACGATGCCAGTGGTTTGCTGGAAATGTTTCAGTGTGTCCGGGGCGATGTAGCTGGACCAGTTGTAGATCTTCACCGACTCAGTGGCATTGGCCACGCAGGCGACCAACATCAGGGGAGCGAAAATAATCGTGCGCATGTCCGGTTTACCTTGCTTTGTCTGTTGTTATCGAAGGGCGGCAGGCGATTGGCGGTTCAGAAAATCAGGACGTAGGTCTTGCGCACCGTTTCCTGGATGTCCCAGGTGCCGGTGCTGTTGGCCGGTAGCATCAGGGCATCTCCGGCTTCTATGTGCAGGGGCTCGCCACCATCGGGGGTGAAGGTGCAGCGGCCTTTGATGAAGTGGCAGAACTCCTGTTGCACGATCTGCCGGCGCCAGCGCCCTGGGGTGCACGCCCAGATGCCCGTCTCGACGCCATCGCTACGCTCGACGCAGGTGACAGACGTCACGGCCACGGGCTCGCCGATGGGTGCCGCGACGGGGTTGGAGCTGCCTAGCTCCGTGCTGTCGGTGTGTTTGAAGTGGGTAATGCTCATGACCGGTGGATCCTGTGTGAGGGGAAGGGGAGTCAGTGCATGAAGCTTTCCATGAAGTCCGCAAGCGAGCTGGCCAGGCGCCGCCTCCAGGGCGCATTGGCGGGGTTGGCGAGGGTCCGGTCCTCGTGGACGAAACTCTGGATGATCGCGTTGTAGCCCAGCCAGCGGCATGGCTCGGGCGGCCAGGTGGCCAGGCTCGACAATGGGCGGTTGTCGAGCACCCATGGTTGTGCGGTCAGTTCGTTGTGCTGGTCGAGGATCAGCGCGGCCAGCGTGCGGCCGCCGAGATTGGTGGCGCCAACCCCCTCGCCGCCATAGCCGCCTGAAAGGGCAACGCCGCGTTGGCGATCACAGAGCATGTGCGGACGGAAGCGTCGGGCCATGCCCAGGTTGCCGCCCCAGGAGTGGGTGATGCGTACATGTTTGAGCTGCGGGAACAACTCGCTGAACAGGTAGCGGCGTAGTTCTATTTCTGCCGGGTTCAGGTTGAAGTTGTCGCGCAGCCGGCCGCCGAAACGGTAGCCACCGCGCGCGCCGAATACCAGGCGGTTGTCGGCGGTGCGCTGGCCGTAGGTGACCTGGCGGCTGTTCTCGCTGAAGGCTTGCCCTTGGGACAGGCCGATCTGTGCCCAGGTCGACTCGGGCAGTGGTTCGGTGGCCACAAGCAGGCTTTGCACCGGCAGTTGATGTTTACCCAGCGGTGGCAGGCTGGCCGCGTAACCCTCCACGGCGGGCACCATCCACTGGCAACGAATGCGTGACAGGGGAGTACGCACTTGACCGGGCTGCCAGTCGATGGCTGGAGTGTTTTCGTAGATCGGCACACCGAGGCTTTCCACGGCTCGGGCCAGGCCGCGCGCCAGCTTGGCCGGCTGGATGGTCGCGGTGTGCGGGCTGAAGATCGCGCCGTAGGCATTGCTCACCCGCAGTTGTGCATCCAGTTGATCGGGACGCAGCCAGCGATAATCGTGTTCGTTCATGCCTAGGCGATAGAGGCCGTCGAGGTAGGCGCGCAGGCTGCGTTCCTGTTCCGGATAGCGAGCGGCGCAATAGAGCACGCCACCCTTGCGGTAGTCGCAGTCGATGGCCTCGCGTTGCAGCACGGCGTGGACTTCGTCGGGAATGCCGTGCAGCAGGTCGATGCTGGCGCGGCGCTGTTGCGGCGACAGGGTGGCGAGCAGGCGATCTTCGCCAAGCAGGTTGCCCATCAGCCAGCCGCCATTGCGTCCCGAGGCGCCGAAGCCGGCGATCTTGGCTTCGATCACGGCGATGTTCAACTGCGGTGCCTGACGCTTGAGGTAGTAGGCGGTCCACAGGCCGGTGTAGCCGGCGCCGATGATGCACACATCCAGGTCGAGGTCCTGTTGCAATGCCGGGCGGGCGCTGAGTGGCTCGTCGAGCTGGTCCATCCAGAGGCTGATCGTGCGCCAGGGTTGCATCAGGTTCGGCTCCACATCGATGAAGGTCTGTGGGCGATCCTAGTGTCATGCGGTGGGGGCTGTCTTACGTGCGTGCACGCAGGGAAATCTGCTTCAGGTAGGCCTTGGGCGAGAGCCCGGTATGTTCGCGAAAGCACTTGTAGAAGGCCGATAAGGAATTGAAGCCCGCATTGAAAGCCAGGTCTTCGATCGAGGCCTTGAGGCTGTCATCGTCGAGGCTGGCCATCAGGTGTTGCAGACGTGCCTGGTTGACGTAGCGGTAGAAGCTCTGCCCCAGCACCTGGTTGAGCAGGTAGGAGATCTGGTTACGGCTGTAGCCACTGGCGTCGGCGACCTGTTGCAGGTCCAGCTCCGGGTCGAGGTAGGGGCGTTGACGCTGGAAATAGTATTCCAGGTCCTGGGCCATGCTGCTCAACTGGCGTGGTGACAGGCCCAGGCGGCTAGTGGCGGGCCGTGGGCCCGAACGGGGGGTGCTGTCGTTCGAACGGCGCACCAGGGTGGCGTATTCATTGACCCGCCAGATCAGCCCGTCCTTGACGGTGATCGCCTCGCTCGACTGGAAGGCCACCAAGCCCTCACCGCCTTGGACCGTCACTTGATACTGGATGAACGCGGTACAGCCGTCGACGCGGATGCGGTCGCTATGGACGATGTCCTCGTCGGCTTCATGAGGCAGGCAGCCGCGCACGTAGTCGCGCAGCTCATCGAAGCCGAGCACGCGGTTCTGGAAAAAGTCGTGGTACTGGATGTCGGCATGGTACAGCGCCATTACCCCGTCCAGGTCGCGGTGCTTCCAGCACAGGTGGTAGCGCAGTACCGTTTCGGCGGTGAGCGCGGTCTGCTCGGGGCCGTCGGGGAGGGTGCTCGTCGTCATGGACGGGGATAGTGCCTTGACCTGGCCATGGGTGACAAGATCAGGGGGGTGACCATTCGCAGGCTGCCCCAATGCCCGTCAAGGCTTTGCAACTGCCATTTGGGCCACTCCCACAGCACTGGATACCGGCGTGGGAGCGGCCTGGCTTGGACGGCTATGCCGCTCTAGAGAAACTGCTCGGCATAGTGGCAGGCCACCTGCCGCGTGCCCACCTGCCTCAGCGCCGGTATCTCCTTGGCGCAGCGCTCCGTGGCATGCGGGCAGCGCTTGTGGAAGGCACAGCCGTCCGGTGGGTTCAGCGGGTTGGGCAGTTCACCGGCGATGCGGATCTTCGGTTTCAGCGGGTCCGGGTGGATCGCCGGCGTCGCCGACAGCAGCGCCTGGGTATAGGGGTGCAGGGGCTTGTCGTAGATGTCCTGCTTCGGCCCCATCTCCGCTGGCCGGCCCAGGTACATCACCAGCACCTGGTCGGCCACGTGGCGCACCACCGCGAGGTTGTGGGAGATGAACACGTAGGCGGTGTTGAACTCCTTCTGCAGGTCCATGAACAGGTTCAGGACCTGCGCCTGGATCGATACGTCCAGCGCCGAGGTCGGCTCGTCGGCCACCAGCACCTTCGGTTGCAGCATCATCGCCCGGGCCAGGGCGATGCGCTGGCGCTGGCCGCCCGAGAACATGTGCGGGTAGCGCTGGTAATGCTCGGGGCGCAGGCCGACCTGCTGCATCATCGCTTGCACTTTCTCGCGGCGCTCGGCCTTGCTCAGCGAGGTGTTGATCAGCAGCGGTTCGGCCAGCTGATCGCCGATCTTCTGCCGGGGGTTGAGCGAGGCGTAGGGGCTCTGGAAGACCATCTGTACATCGCGGCGCAGTTGCTTGCGCTCGGCCTTGCTGGCCCCCTTGACTTCGGTGCCGGCGATTTGCAGCGAGCCGGCGGTCGGCTCCTCGATCAGGGTCAGGGCGCGGGCCAGCGTGGACTTGCCGCAGCCGGACTCACCGACCACGGCCAGGGTCCTGCCGGCCTCCAGCTCGAACGACACGCCATTGAGCGCGCGCACCAGGGCATGGCCCTTGAACAGGCCACGGGAGACTTCGTAGTGACGGGTCAGTTCACGGGCGGATAGGACGACGGTCATCACGCCACCTCCTGGTTCAGCGGGTAGAAGCAACGCACCAGGCTGTGGGCCTGGGGATCGAGGGGCGGACGCTGCCGGCGGCAGTTGTCCTGGACATATGGGCAACGTGGTGACAGCAGGCAACCCTGGGGCCGGTCATAGCGGCCGGGGACGATGCCGGGCAGGGTGGCCAGGCGTTCGGCACCGATGCTGTGCTCGGGGATGGCCGCCAGCAAGGCCTCGCTATAGGGATGGGCAGGGAGGTCGAACAGCTCTGGCACCTGGCCCACTTCCACGGCTTGCCCGGCGTACATCACGCAGACCCGCTTGGCGGTCTCGGCGACCACGGCCAGGTCGTGGGTGATCAGGATGAGCGCCATGTTGCGCTCCTTCTGCAGGTTCACCAGCAGCTCCATGATCTGCGCCTGGATGGTCACGTCCAGGGCGGTGGTCGGCTCGTCGGCGATCAGCAGCTTGGGTTCGCCGGCAATGGCCATGGCGATCGCCACGCGTTGGCTCATGCCGCCGGATAGCTGGTGTGGGTAGGCATCCAGGCGGCTTTCGGCGGCCGGGATCTCGACCTTCTTGAGCAGCTCCAGGGCCCTCTGGCGCGCGGCCTTGCCCTTCAGGCCCAGGTGTTGGCGTAGCACCTCCTCGATCTGGTAGCCCACGGTGTAGCTGGGGTTGAGCGCGGTCATCGGGTCCTGGAAGACCATGGCGATGTCCTTGCCCACCACCTTGCGCCGCTGGCGGCCGCTGAGGCGCAGCATGTCGGTGCCATCGAAGTTCAGGGCATCGGCGGTGATGCGCCCGGGGGCGTCGATCAGGCCCATCAGGGCCATCATGGTCACCGACTTGCCGGAGCCGGACTCGCCGACGATGGCGAGGATCTCGCCGGCCTCCACCGCAAGGTCGAGGCCGTCCACCACGGGCACGGCATTGGCGTCGCCGAAGCGCACGTTCAGGTTGTCGATCTGCAACAGTGACATGGCGTTCTCCTCAGACGGCGTTCTTGAGTTTCGGGTCCAGCGCATCACGCAGCCCGTCGCCCATCAGGTTGATCGCCAGCACGCTGAGCAGGATGGTCAGGCCGGGCAGGCTCACCACCCACCAGGCGCGTTCGATGTAGTCACGGGCCGAGGCCAGCATGGTTCCCCACTCCGGGGTCGGTGGCTGGACGCCGAGGCCGAGAAAGCCCAAGGCAGCAGCGTCGAGGATCGCCGAGGAGAAGCTCAGGGTGGCCTGGACGATCAGCGGTGCCATGCAGTTGGGCAGCACGGTGACGAACATCAGCCGCGGTAGGCCGGCACCGGCCAGGCGCGCGGCGGTGACGTAGTCGCGGTTCAGCTCGCCCATCACGGCGGCACGGGTCAGGCGCACGTAGGACGGCAGCGAGACGATGGCGATGGCGATCACCGTGTTGATCAGGCCGGGGCCGAGGATGGCGACGATGGCCACGGCCAGCAGCAGCGAGGGCAGGGCCAGCATCACGTCCATCAGGCGCATGATCGAGGGGCCGAGGATGTGCGGGAAGAAACCGGCCAGCAGGCCCAGCAGGATCCCCGGCACCAGCGACATCACCACCGACGACAGGCCGATCAGCAGCGACAGCCGGGCGCCCTGGATCAGTCGCGAGAGCAGGTCGCGGCCGAGCTCGTCGGTGCCGAGGATGAACTGCCAGGTGCCGCCTTCCAGCCATACCGGCGGGGTCAGCAGGAAGTCGCGGTATTGCTCGCTCGGATCGTGCGGGGCGACCCAGGGCGCGAACAGCGCGCAGAACACGATCAGGCACATGAAGGCCAGGCCGGCCACCGCACCTTTGTTGCGTGAGAAGGCCTGCCAGAACTCCTTGTACGGCGAGGGGTAGAGCAGGCTCTGGTCCACCGGGCTGGCCGGCGTGACGGATTTCGCAATCGGGCTAGTCATGACGAGGGCCTCAGCGCTGATGACGGATGCGTGGGTTGGCCAGGCCGTAGAGGATGTCCACGACGAAGTTGACCAGGATCACCAGGCAGGCGATCAACAGGATGCCGTTCTGGACCACGGGGTAGTCACGGGCACCGATGGCTTCGATCAGCCACTTGCCGATGCCCGGCCAGGAGAAGATGGTTTCGGTGAGCACGGCGCCGGCCAGCAAGGTGCCGACCTGCAGGCCGAACACGGTCAATACCGGGATCAGCGCGTTGCGCAGGCCGTGCACGAACACCACGCGGGCGGGCGACAGGCCTTTGGCCCGGGCGGTACGGATGTAGTCTTCGCGCAGCACCTCGAGCATGGAGGAGCGGGTCATGCGGGCGATCACCGCCAGCGGGATGGTGCCCAGCACGATGGCCGGCAGGATCAGGTGCATCACCGCGTCCTTGAAGGCGCCTTCTTCGTCGCTGAGCAAGGTATCGATGAGCATGAAGCCAGTCTTCGGCTCGATGTCGTAGAGCAGGTCGATGCGTCCGGACACCGGGGTCCAGCCCAGGCTCACGGAGAAGAACATGATCAGGATCAGGCCCCACCAGAAGATCGGCATGGAGTAGCCAGCCAGGGAGATGCCCATGACCCCGTGGTCGAACAGCGAGCCTCGCTTGAGCGCGGCGATCACCCCGGCCAGCAGGCCGACGATGCCGGCGAACAGCAAGGCGGCGAAGGCCAGCTCCAGGGTGGCCGGGAACAACGTGAGGAATTCGTTCCACACGCTTTCGCGGGTGCGCAGCGACTCGCCCAGGTCGCCCTGGGCCAGTTTGCCGATGTAGTCCAGGTACTGGACCGGCAGGGGCTTGTTCAGGCCCAGGCGCTCCATGGCCTGGGCGTGCATCTCGGGGTCGACCCTGCGCTCGCCCATCATCACTTCCACCGGGTCGCCGGGGATCAGGCGTATGAGCGCGAAGGTCAGCAAGGTGATGCCGAAGAAGGTCGGAATCAACAGGCCTAGGCGCCGGGCAATAAAACTCAACATCGTCGGGTGTACCTCTCCAGGCGGTAGTACGGTCAGCCCGTCAGGGCAATGCCGCCGGTTCCCCGTGGGCTGCCGGCGGTCGTTGTTGTTCTACTTCACCTTGGTGGTGGCGAAGTTGTTGTTGGTCAGAGGGTTGACCACATAACCCTCCACGTTCTCGCGCATGGCCGTGAACATCTTCGGATGGGCCATGCTGATCCAGGGTTGGTCGTCATCGTACACCGCCAACGCCTCGGCATAGAGCCTTGCGCGCTCGTCGTTGTCGATGACCTCGCGGGCGCGGGTGATCAGTTCCTGGAACTTGGGGTTGCACCAGCGGGCATAGTTCTCGCCGTTGCGGGCCGCCTCGCAACTGAGCAGCGGGCCGAGGAAGTTGTCCGGGTCGCCGTTGTCGCTGGCCCAGCCGGTGGAGACCATGTCGGCCTCGCCCTTCTTGGCGCGGCGTAGCATCTCGGCCCATTCCATCATGCGGATATCCAGCTTGATGCCGATCTCGGCCAGGTCCGACTGGAGCATTTCGGCCGACAGGCGTGGATTGGGGTTGGTCGGACCGCCGCCGTTGCGGGTGAACAGGGTCAGTACCGTGCCCTCTGGCACGCCAGCCTCCTTGAGCAAGGCGCGGGCCTTGTCCAGGTCGCGGGGTGGGTTCCGGTTCTCGTCGTTGAAGCCGATCATGCTCGGTGGGTAGGGGTTGACGGCGACCAGCGCGTTGCCCTGGCCGAACAGTTGGTCGACGTGGGGCGTGCGGTCGAAGGCCATGTTGATCGCCTTGCGTACGCGCACGTCGTTCAGGTACTTGCGCTCGGTGTTCATCGCGATGTAGCCGGTGACCAGGGCCTCGGTCTCGGCGACCTTCAGTTTGGGATCGGTCTTGATCGAGGGCACGTCGTCAGGCTTGGGGTAGAGCGCGACCTGGCATTCGTTGGCCCGCAGCTTCTGCAGGCGCACGTTGTTGTCCGGGGTGATGGCGAAGATCAGGGCGTCGGCCGGTGGCTTGCCGCGGAAGTAGTCGGGGTTGGGCTTGTAGCGGACCTGGGCGTCCTTGTTGTAGCGCTGGAAGACGAACGGGCCGGTGCCGATCGGCTTGCTGTTGAGGTCGCGGGTCTTGCCCGTGTTGAGCAACTGGTCGCCGTACTCGGCGGAGTAGATCGAGGTGAAGGCCATGGCCAGGTCACGCAGGAAGGGCGCCTCCGGACGGGTCAGGGTGATCACCACGGTGTGGTCATCGGTCTTGTCCACCGACTTGAGCAGTTCCTTGAAGGCCATGCTCTCGAAATAGGGGTAGCCGACGCTGGTCTTGTCGTGCCACGGGTGGTTCGGGTCGAGCTGGCGGCGCAGGCTCCACAGCACGTCGTCGGCGTTGAATTCACGGGTCGGCTTGAAGTAGTCGGTGGTGTGGAACTTCACCCCTTCGCGCAGGTGGAAGGTGTAGGTGAGTCCGTCGGGGCTGATCTCCCAGCTTTTCGCCAGCGCCGGCTGGATATCGGTAGTGCCGGGCTTGAAGTCGACCAGGCGATTGAAGATGGCCTCGGCCGAGGCGTCGGCGGTGACGGCGGTGGTGTACTGCACGATGTCGAAGCCTTCCGGGCTGGCTTCGGTGCACACCACCAGCGGCTTGGCCGCGAGGTGGGGCGCGGCGCCGAGGATTACTGCCACCAGGGCGGCACGTAGCGGTAGCGATGTCATGGAACCTCCCTGCAGTTTGTTCCAGCGTAGCTGCCACGGCCCGCACAAGGCAGGCCGTGGCGATACGGGTCAGAGAATGTTGAACGGAATGGTCGTGACGATGCGCAGTTCGTCCAGGCTGCCGTCGGCCTGGGCCTTGCTGGCGCGGTGTGCGGTATAAGTGGCGCGGATGCTGGTGTCTTTCAGCGGCCCGCTCTGCACCGCGTAGCTGGTGCCGATGCCCCACTCGTAGTGAGTCTCCCCGTCCATGCCGTTGACATCATAGGCCGTGCCTCGGTAGTGGGTGCCGTCGATACCCCAGCCGCGAGCGTTGTACACATTGAACTTGAGCCCCGGTACGCCATAGGGCGCCATGTTCAGCACGTAGCTGATCTGCAGGGATTTCTCGTTGGGGCCGTTGAAGTCCGACAGCAGCGAGTTGGCCAGGTAGATGCCGTTGGTCTCGTGCAGGTAGTCGAAGTACTCGTTGCCGTTGACCTGCTGCCAGGAGAAGGTCAGCGAGTGGGCCTGGTGGGTCAGGCCGAGCGACAGGCTGTAGGTGTCGTTGTCGATCTCGCCCATCTTCTTGCTGCCGGCATCCACGGTCTTGTAGTAGTTCAGGCCAGTGGTCAGGCTCAGCACCGCACTGTCGCCCAGCACATGGTTGGCACCGAAGTAGTACTGGTTCCAGAAGTCGTCGACCTTGGTGGCGTAGAGGCTGGTGGTCAGGCTCTTGAACGGCTGGTAGTTGACCCCTGCGGTGCTGGCCCGGTCGGTCTCCACGCCGGTGGCGCTGTATTCGCTGCGGAACTTGCTCAGGCTCTGCTCGGTACGTGGCGAGACACGGTCGAAGGTGCCCAGGTCGAACGACAGGTTGTCGAATTCGGCGCTGTGCAGGAACGCGCCCTGGAAGCTCGACGGCAGGGCACGGTTGCCGATATAGGCGATCATCGGTGTATCGACCGACTGGCGCCCGACGGTGAGGGTGGTGTTGGAGATGCGCGCCTTGATGTTGCCCAGGCCCAGCTTGCTCCACTGGCTGACCACGTCGCCGTCGCTGTCGGTGAGGGTCCGGTTGTTGGGCCCGGCCACTGCCGCGCGGCCTTGCTCCAGGGCGATGGCGTTGTAGCCGGCGGCTTCCACGGCAAAGCCGATCGTGCCCTGGGTGAAGCCGGAGCTGTAGTTGAGGATGGTGCCCTGCACCCAGTTGTCGCGGCTGTGGGTGGCGTGGCGGCTGCCGTCGCTCTTGTAGTACTTGAACAGCGGCGCGCGGGTGGCGCGCTCGCGGGCATACCAGTTGCGTGTGCTGCCGGTCAGGCTCTGGCCGGCGAGGAAACCGCTGGCCTCGTCCTGCTCGCTGCCTGACTTGAGGCTGATCGGGATGAAGTCCTGGCTGGCGGGTTCGGCCTGGGCGGTGGCGCAGAACGCGCCGATGGACAGGGCCAGTGCGGTGAGTGTGGTTCGTCTCAAGATGAAAGCTCCCTTTCTTTTTTTTTTAGTTATCACCCGGGCCTCGTGAGCCGGATGTCGTTGCGGTGACGCGGTGTTGCACAGGTTTGCCGCGGGATCGCCGGGCAAATTCGGGAAGACTCAGGAGGTATGTGGCGCGGCTGCTTTCAGTGCCGCCCAGCCCTGGCCTCTTCGCGGGCAAGCCCGCTCCCACAAGCACTGCGTGGGAGTGCGGGGCAGGGATGTTCAATCAACGCTCACGCCCGAGAAGTCGTTGCGTCCGAAAGGGCTGACCTTGAAGTCGACGACCTTGGCGCTGATCGGCTGGTTGACCGTGGAGTGGGCCACCGGCGTGATCGGCACCTGTTGCTTGAGGCGCTGCTGGGCTTGTTGGTAGAGGGCGGTGCGCTGCTCGCGGTCGGTCACCTGCTTGGCCTGCTTGACCAGGGTGTCGTACTCCTGGTCGCACCATTGGGAGTAGTTGTTGCTGCCGATGGCGTCGCAGCTGTACAGGGTACCCAGCCAGTTGTCCGGGTCGCCGTTGTCGCCGGTCCAGCCGATCAGGGCGATGTCGTGTTCGCCGTTCTTCATGCGCTTGAGGTATTCGCCCCACTCGTAGCTGACGATGCGCACCTTCAGGCCGACCTTGCCCCAGTCGGCCTGGAGCATTTCGGCCATCAGCTTGGCATTGGGGTTGTAGGGGCGCTGCACCGGCATGGCCCACAGGGTGACCTCGGTGCCTTCCTCGACCCCGGCGGCCTTGAGCAGGGCACGGGCCTTGTCCGGGTCGAAGCCGGCGTCCTCGATGCTGTCGTCGTAGGACCACTGGGTCGGCGGCATGGCATTGACCGCCAGTTGCCCAGCTTCTTGGTAGACCGCCTGGACGATCGCCTGCTTGTTCACCGCCATGTCCATGGCCTGGCGTACTTCCAGGCGATCGAAAGGCGGGTGCTGGGTGTTGTAGGCGATGTAGCCGAGGTTGAAGCCTGGCTTCTGCAGGATCTGCAGCGAGCTGTCGGCCTTCAGGGTCGGCAGGTCGGCCGGGCGCGGATGGAGGGTGACCTGGCACTCGTTGCGGCGCAGCTTCTGGATGCGTACCGACGGGTCGATGTTGATGGAGAACACCAGGTTGTCGATCTTCACCTCTTGCTCTGCCCAGTAGTCCTTGTTGCCCTTGTAGCGGATCTGCGAATCCTTCTGGTAGCGCTGGAACACGAAGGGGCCGGTGCCGATGGGTTTCTGGTTGATGTCGCTGGGCCGACCCTGGGCCAGCAGGTAGTCGGCGTATTCAGCGGAGAGGATCGAGGCGAAGCTCATGGCCAGGTTCTGGATGAATGCGGCATCGACGGTATTGAGGGTAAAGGTCACGCTCAGCGGGCCGCTCTTCTCGATGTGGGCGATGTTCTTGTCCAGGCCCATGCTGACGAAGTAGGGGAACTCGGTGGGGTAGGCCTTGCGGAACGGGTGCTGCCTGTCGAGCATGCGCTGGAAGGTGAACAGCACATCGTCGGCGTTGAAGTCGCGGCTTGGCGTGAAGTCCTTGTTGCCGTGGAACTTCACCCCTTCGCGCAACTGGAAGGTGTAGCGCAGGCCATCCTCGGACACCTGCCAGGCGGTGGCCAGGGCCGGCTGCACGGCGGTGCCGCCACGCTCGAACTCGACCAGGCGGTTGTAGATGGGCTCGGCGGCGTCGTTGTCGGTGGCACTGGTGTACTGGGCCGTGTCGAAACCGGCCGGGCTGCCTTCGGAGCAGAACACCAGGTTCTTGGCGAGCAGGGTCGGGGCCTGGGGTAGCAGGCCGAGGCCGAGCAGGGTGGCGAGCAGTGTGGCGTGGCGCATGGCGAATCCTTGTCCATTGGTTTTCGCCGGCCCAGGTAGCAGGCGCGGCAACAGGAGCCCGACCCGCTGCGGATGGCAGCGGGAGGACGTTTGGTCTGTAGTGCGTGGGTGGCGCGAGGGGCCGCCGGCCGGTCAGGCCAGCGGCGCAGGGGCTTGCCCTATTTCTCCACGCTCACGCCGTAGAAGGAGTTCAGGCCGAAGGGGCTGATCTTGAAGTCCTTCACCTTGGCGCTCATCGGCTGGTACACGGTGGAGTGGGCGATGGGGGTCAAGGGCACCTGTTCCTTGAGGATGTGCTGGGCCTTCTGGTACAGCTCGGTGCGCTTGGCCTGGTCGGAGGTCGCCTTGGCTTGCTTGATCAGGTCGTCGTAGGGCTTGTAGCACCACTTGGAGAAGTTGTTGCCTTCCAGGGCATCGCAGCCGAACAGCACGCCCAGCCAGTTGTCTGGGTCGCCGTTGTCGCCGCTCCAGCCGATCAGCATGGCGCCGTTCTCGCCGCCCTTGGAGCGCTTGATGTACTCGCCCCACTCGTAGCTGACGATCTTGGCCTTGATGCCGACCTTGGCCCAGTCGGACTGCAGCATCTCGGCCATCAGCTTGGCATTGGGGTTGTAGGGGCGCTGCACCGGCATGGCCCACAGGGTGATCTCGGTACCGTCCTTGACCCCGGCCTCCTTGAGCAGGGCCTTGGCCTTCTCCGGGTCGTAGGGGGCGTCCTTGATGCTGGTGTCGTAGGACCACTGGGTCGGTGGCATGGCGTTGACGGCCAGCTGGCCGGCGCCCTGGTACACCGAGTCGATGATCTGCTGCTTGTTCACCGCCATGTCCAGGGCCTGGCGCACCTTGAGCTGGGCCATGGGGTTGGGCTCGTTGCTGCCCTTGATCTTGTCCATCACGTTGTAGGCGATGTAGCCGAGGTTGAAGCCGGCCTGTTCAGGCATCTGCAGCTTCGGGTCTTTTTTCAGCGGCTCGATGTCGGCCGGGCGAGGGAACAGCGTGACCTGGCATTCGTTCTTTTTCAGCTTCTGCATGCGCACCGAGGCATCGGTGCTGATGGCGAAGATCAGGTTGTCGATCTTGACGTCCTCGGGTTGCCAGTAGTCCTTGTTGCCCTTGTAGCGGATCTGCGCGTCCTTCTGGTACTTGCTGAACACGAACGGGCCAGTGCCGATCGGCTTCTGGTTGATGTCGGCGGCCTTGCCCTGCTTGAGCAACTGGTCGGCGTATTCGGCGGACTGGATCGAGGCGAAGCTCATGGCCAGGTTCTGGATGAAGGCGGCATCGACGTCGTTGAGGACGAAGCGCACGGTGTGCTCGTCGAGCTTCTCGATACGGGCGATGTTCTTGTCCATGCCCATGTCGGTGAAGTAGGGGAACTCGGTGGGGTAGGCCTTGCGGAAGGGATGGTCCTTGTCGAGCATGCGGTTGAAGGTGAACAGCACGTCATCGGCGTTGAAGGGACGGGTCGGCTTGAAGTAGTCGGTGGTGTGAAACTTGACGCCTTCACGTAGGTGGAAGGTGTAGGCCTTGCCATCCTCGGAAACCTCCCAGCGGGTGGCCAGGCCGGGAATGACCGCGGTGCCCCCGCGTTCGAACTGGGTCAGGCGGTTGAAGATGGTTTCGGCCGAGGCATCGAAGTCGGTTCCGGTGGTGTATTGGCCTGGGTCGAAACCGGCCGGGCTGCCTTCGGAACAGAACACCAGGTTGGTCGCGGCGAGGGCGGTGGGTGTGCCGGCTAGCAAGCCTGCGCCGACCAGGAACGGAATGACTGCGTGTTTGAGCATGGTGGCCTCATTGTTGTCATTTTTCGATTGAGGCGGCCTCGTGAGCCGACCTGGGGATACTTATGCAGGGGGTATTCCCAATGCAACAGGGAGGAGGATAGTTGGCGTCAAAAGTGTGGTACGGACGTACATGGATGTCGCATTCGTGTAACTTTTTACGAAGTTGAACGTTTGCGTGGCGTGGAAGGGTGAGATTTTCAAGATATTTCGCACTAAATGGGGCAAGCGGATGCACCGGTTTAGAGCGTAGGAAACGGCTGAACTGGGTATAGGTTTTCGGCTACAAGGGGGAGGGAGAGAGGGGCGGTTGGGGCTGGCCGGCCAGGCTTAGGGCCGCTTCGCGCCCCATCGCGGGCAAGCCCGCTCCCACATGATCCTGCAAACCGCATCATTGGCGGTCGATTCGGACCCTGTGGGAGCGGGCTTGCCCGCGATGGGGCGCGAAGCGGCCCCAAGACAGCTTGCCTGACCGCATTGGGCTTCGCTCCCGAAGCGGCCCTCGGCTATCAGGGCATCTGCACTTCGATCAAGCCATCCGCGTTCATGCTGACTTCGCTGGTGCCGGCCTCGATGTCCGGTGCTGGTGCCGACTCGTCGGCGATCATGGCCTTGGCGGCCATCGGTGCGCTGCGCAGGTACGGGCGCGGGTAGCCGCTGCTGTTGAGGTTCAGGCTGACGACCTTGTAGCCCGTGCCGCCGAGCGCCTCGGTAGCCAATTGAGCGCGGGCCTTGAAGGCGTTGACGGCATCCTTGAGCAGCGCGTCTTCGCTGGCCTTGCGGGTGGCCGGGGCGATGGAGAAGTCCATGCCGCCCATCTTCAGGTCCTGCAGCAGTTCACCGGTGAGCTTGGACAGGGCCGGGAAGTCGGCGCTCTCCAGGCGCAGTTCGGCGCGCTCGCGCCAGCCGGTGATCTTCTGGCCCTTGCTGTCGTAGACCGGGTAGCTGTTGCGGCTGCCCTGGCTGATCTTCACCTCCTTGACCTGGCGAGCCTGTTGCACGGCCTTGTTCATGGTCTCGGTGATCTGCTTGGCGAGCTTGCCGGGGTCGCTGTTCTGGGCTTCGCTGTACAGGGTCACGACCATCAGGTCGCGCGCCACTTCCTTGCTGACTTCGGCACGCAGCGACACTTGGTTGTAGCGCGGTGCCTCGGCCGCCAGCGTGGGCAGGCTGGCGAGCAGGCCACAGGACAGGATCAGGGCTGTGCCGCGACGAGGGATTTGCATGTAGGGCTCCTTGGCAATGAAATGCATGGTCCATCAGACCGGAAACAGTGTAGTGGGTTCATGGGGCGACTCCGAGCTTCAATCTCCGAGCGCCGCGCTTCAAGCTGCAAGCTGGATCCGAGTGTGGCGCTTTGCCGCATCGCTGCAGCGGGGCGCCTGGCTTCGGTATACTCCAGCCGTTTTCCCTGGAGCACTCATCAGGAGAGCTCATGCTCGCCGTCGCACATCCGCTGTCCGCCACCCGCCAGAACCTCTGGCGCCTGACCTTCATTCGCATCCTGGTCCTGGCCGCCCAGGCCGGCTCCGTAGGCGTGGCCTACTGGACCGAACTGCTGCCGCTGCCCTGGTTCTCCCTGGCGGTGACCCTGGCCCTGTCGTCCCTGCTGTGCGCCTTCACCGCCCTGCGCCTGCGCCTGTCGCTGCCGGTCACCGAGTTCGAATACGCCTTCCAGCTGGCCTGCGACCTGCTGATCCACAGCGCCTTGCTGTATTACTCGGGTGGCTCGACCAACCCCTTCGTCTCCTATTACCTGGTGCCCCTGGCGATCGCCGCGGTGACCCTGCCGTGGATCTACTCGCTGGTGCTTTCCGGCATCGCCCTGGCGGCCTACAGCCTGCTGCTGGTGCAGTTCTACCCGCTCGAGACCCTGCCGCTGGCGCGGGACAAGATGCAGGTCTACGGCATGTGGTTGAGCATCGCCCTGGCGGCGGGGGTGATCACCTTCTTCGCCGCGCGCATGGCCGAGGAGCTGCGCCGGCAGGAGCAGTTGCGCGCCGAGCGCCGCGAAGAGAGTTTGCGTGACGAGCAACTGCTGGCCGTGGCCACCCAGGCTGCCGGGGCGGCCCACGAACTGGGCACGCCGCTGGCGACCATGAGCGTGCTGCTCAACGAGATGCGCCAGGACCATACCGACCCGCAGTTGCAGGAAGACCTCATGGTGCTCCAGGACCAGGTCAAATTGTGCAAGGAGACCTTGCAGCAACTGGTGCGTGCCGCCGAGGCCAACCGGCGCATGAGCGTGGTGGAGCAGGAGGTGACCGTCTGGCTCGACGAGGCGCTCAACCGTTGGCACCTGATGCGTCCGGAGGCCAGCTACCGTTTCCAGCGCCTGCGCGACGGCGAGGTGCCGCGCCTGACCCCGCCCCCAGACCTGACCCAGGCCCTGCTGAACCTGTTGAACAACGCTGCCGACGCCTGCCCGGACGACCTGGAGGTACGCCTGGACTGGGACGACCAGGACATCCTCATCAGCATCCGCGACCATGGGCCGGGCGTGCCCGTGGCCATCGCCGAGGCGATCGGCAAACCTTTCTTTACCACCAAGGGCAAAGGCTTCGGCCTGGGCCTGTTCCTGAGCAAGGCCAGCGTGACGCGTGCTGGCGGCTCGGTGAAACTCTATAGTCATGAACAGGGCGGCACCCTTACCGAGCTGCGCCTGCCCCATGGCAAGCGAGGAGATGAACGATGAGCGAAGAAAACCAGGTCGAGGGCGAAGAGCTGCCACACCTGCTGCTGGTGGACGACGACGCCACCTTCACCCGGGTCATGGCCCGTGCCATGAGCCGTCGCGGTTTCCGCGTGAGCACTGCGTCCTGCGCCGAAGAGGGGCTGGTGCTGGCCAAGCAGGATGTGCCGGACTACGCGACCCTGGACCTCAAGATGGAAGGCGATTCGGGGTTGGTGCTGTTGCCCAAGCTGCTGGAGCTGGATCCGGAGATGCGGGTGCTGATCCTCACCGGCTACTCGAGCATCGCCACGGCGGTCGAGGCCATCAAGCGCGGAGCCTGCAACTACCTGTGCAAGCCGGCTGACGCGGACGATGTGGTGGCGGCGTTGCTGTCCGAGCATGCGGACCTGGATTCGCTGGTGCCGGAGAACCCGATGTCGGTGGATCGGCTGCAGTGGGAACATATCCAGCGGGTGTTGGCCGAGCACGATGGCAATATCTCCGCGACCGCGCGGGCGCTGGGGATGCATCGGCGTACGCTGCAGCGCAAGTTGCAGAAGCGGCCGGTACGGCGCTGAAGCCGAGGGTTCGATTCGCGGAGCGTCGGCTGGCTGTCGGGGCTGCAAGGCAGCCCCGATGTGCGCCCCGCCTGGCTCACCCTGTACCCAGCAGCAAAACCCGAAGAAGTCACAGCAAGATCCCCGCAAAACCTGACAGGTCGCGTATCATTAGCCCCCTAACGGCAACCCCTCAGGACCTGCAATGCTCGCCCTCTTCATCCAGACGCTGAACATCACGGCCCCGGTGTTCGCCATGCTGTTCATGGGCGTGCTTCTCAAGCGTATCCGGCTGATCGACGACAATTTCAACAAGGTCGCCTCGACCTTGGTCTTCAACGTCTGCATGCCGGCCCTGCTGTTCCTCGGCATCTACCACGCCGACCTGGCCGCCGCGGTCAAGCCTGGGGTCCTCCTGTATTTCGTCGCCGCGACCCTGCTCAGCTTCGCCATTGCCTGGGGCCTGGCGATCTGGCGCTGCCCGCCGGCCGATCGCGGCATCTATACCCAGGGTGCGTTCCGCGGCAACAACGGGGTGATCGGCCTGGCCCTGGCGGCGAGCCTGTATGGCGACTACGGCATCTCCCTGGGCGCGGTGCTCGCCGGCCTGGTGATCCTCATGTACAACTCGCTGTCGGTGGTGGTCCTGGCGGTCTACAGCCCGGACCTGAAGTCCGACCCCTGGAGCCTGTGCAAGAACATCTTCAGCAACCCGTTGATCCTCAGCGTACTGGTGGCCACGCCCATGGCCTACGGCCAGGTGCCACTGCCCAATTGGTTGCTGACATCCGCCGACTACCTGGCCCAGATGACCCTGCCCCTGGCGCTGATCTGCATCGGTGGCACCCTGTCGCTGGCGGCCTTGCGCGACAGTGGCAAGCTGGCCATCGACGTCAGCCTGGTGAAGATGGTCTGGCTGCCGCTGTTGGGTACCCTGGGCGCCTGGCTCTGCGGTTTCCGTGGCGCCGAACTGGGCATCCTGTTCCTCTACATCGGCAGCCCGACGGCAGCGGCGAGCTACGTCATGGCGCGGGCGGCCAACGGCAATCACCAGTTGGCGGCCTCGATCATCGTGATCACCACGCTTTTGGCGGCAATCACTACCAATATCGGCATTTTTATCTTGCAGTGGGGCGGATGGATCTAGATCCTCGACTGCCGACAACACCAACAACACTGCCTCCTGACCTGAGGACACTTCATGCAAGACCAGCGTACGCCCGAGCAGTTGCAGCGCGGGCTGAAGAATCGCCATATCCAGCTCATCGCACTGGGTGGCGCCATCGGCACCGGGCTGTTCCTGGGTATCGCCCAGACCATCCAGCTGGCCGGCCCGTCCGTCCTGCTGGGCTACGCCGTGGCCGGCCTGATGGCCTTCCTGATCATGCGCCAGTTGGGCGAGATGGTGGTCGAGGAGCCGGTCGCCGGTAGTTTCAGCCACTTCGCCCACCAATACTGGAGCGAGTTCGCAGGCTTCGTCTCGGGCTGGAACTACTGGGTGGTGTACGTGCTGGTGGGCATGGCCGAGCTGACCGCGGTCGGCATCTACGTGCAGTACTGGTGGCCGGGCTTCCCCACCTGGGCCACGGCGGCGATCTTCTTCGTGGTGATCAACGCGATCAACCTGACCCAGGTGAAGGTGTATGGCGAGCTGGAGTTCTGGTTCGCCCTGGTCAAGGTGGTGGCCATCGTCAGCATGATCGTCTTCGGTGCCTGGCTGCTGGGCAGTGGCCAGGGCGGGCCGGACGCCAGCGTGGCCAACCTGTGGCAGTACGGTGGCTTCTTCCCGAATGGCGTCACCGGCTTGATCATGGCCCTGGCGGTGATCATGTTCTCCTTCGGTGGGCTGGAGCTGGTGGGGATCACCGCTGCCGAAGCGGACAACCCGCGTGTGAGCATCCCGAAGGCCACCAACCAGGTGGTCTACCGCATCCTGATCTTCTACATCGGCGCCCTGGCGGTGCTGCTGTCGCTGTATCCGTGGCAGAAGGTGGTGCAGGGCGGCAGCCCGTTCGTGATGATCTTCCATGAACTGGACAGCGACCTGGTGGCCACCGTGCTCAATGTCGTGGTGCTTACTGCGGCCTTGTCGGTCTACAACAGCTGCGTGTACTGCAACAGCCGCATGCTGTTCGGCCTGGCGACCCAGGGCGATGCGCCGCGCCAGTTGCTCAAGGTCAACCGCCGTGGCGTGCCGCTGGCGGCGCTGGGCGTCTCTGCCGTGGCCACCGGCCTGTGCGTGGTGATCAACTACCTGATGCCGGGCGAAGCCTTCGGCCTGCTGATGGCCCTGGCGGTGTCGGCGTTGGTGATCAACTGGGCGAGCATCAGCATCACCCACCTGAAGTTCCGCAGGGCCAAGCTGGCGGGGGGCATCGTGCCGTTCTACCGCAGCTGGGGGCATCCGCTCACCAACTACTTGTGCCTGGCGTTCATCGCGCTGATCCTGGTGGTGATGTACCTGACGCCGCCGATCCGCATCTCGGTGATGTTGATTCCGCTGTGGATCGCGGTGCTGTGGGTGGCGTTTCGTCTGAAGAAGCAGCGCCAGCTCGTCAGGGGCTGATCTGTTCTTTCACGGTGGAGCATTCGCGGGCTTGCCCGCGAATGGCGCGCCGCGAAAATCAGGCTGGGTAGCTGTCGATCACTTCCTGTGCCGCGCGGAACGCGTCGATCGCCGCCGGCACCCCCGCATAGACCGCGCAGTGCAGCAGCGCCTCGCGGATTTCCTCCACCGTGCAGCCGTTGTTCAGTGCGCCACGCACATGACCCTTGAGCTCTTGCGGGCACTTCAAGGCCGTCAGCGTGGCCAGGGTGATCAGGCTGCGGGTCTTCAGCGCCAGTCCTTCGCGGGCCCAGACGCTACCCCAGGCGTGCTCGTTGACGAAGTCCTGCAGGGGTTGGGTGAAGTCGGTGGCATTGCCCAGGGCACGGTCGACGAAGGCGTCGCCCATTACCTGGCGGCGGATCTGCTCGCCGGATTTGCGTGTGTCAGCCATGTTGTTTTCCTTAGTGTTGGCGGCGCCAGGCGCGCAGGGTCGTGTACAGCAAGAGCACCCCGAGCACCGGCATCACGTAGAACAGCATCAGTTTTTCCAGGCGACCGGCCAGCGGCATGCCAGTGGTGAAGGCCACCACGTGCAGACCATAGGCCAGGTACAGGCAGAGGAATACCAGGCCTTCGGCGCGGGTGACTCGATAGCCGGAGTAGAACACCGGCAGGCTCAGCGCGGCCACCCCGAGCATCACCGGCAGGTCGAAGTCCAGGGCGTTGGGCGAGATCGACAGCGGTTCGGGGGTAACCAGCGCGGTCAGCCCCAGCACTGCCAGCAGGTTGAACAGGTTGCTGCCGATCACCGTACCCACCGCGATCTCCCGCTCCCCGCGCAGGGCGGCCACCAGGGCGGCAGCCAGCTCTGGCAGGGAGGTGCACACGGCGACCACGGTCAGGCCAATGATCCGCTCGGACAATCCCAGGTCCGTGGCCACCTCCACCGAGGCCTCCAGCAGCAGGTGGCCGGCCAGGCTCAGGAGAACCAGGCCGAGCAGGACCTGCAGCGTCGCAGCGCTCCAGAAGCGCCCTGCGCTGGTGTGTACCGCCTCGGGCGCCGGGTAGGTACGGGCGTAGTGGCGCGACTGATGCCAGAGCATCCCCAGGTAGCCCAGCAGGCCAAGCAGCAGCAACAGGCCTTCCAACCGGCCGAACTGGCCGTTGGCCGCCAGCAGGTAGACCAGGCCGCTGGCGACGATCATCAATGGAATGTCCAGGCGCACCAGTTGCCTGGACACACGCAACGGGATGATCAGCGCAGCCAGGCCCAGGATCACCAGGACATTGAAGATGTTGCTGCCGATCACGCTGCCCACGGCGACATCCGGTGCGCCCTGGTAGGCCGCCTGCAGGCTCACGGTGAGCTGCGGCGCGGTGCTGCCGAACGCCACCAGGCTCAGGCCGATGATCAGCGGTCGTACATGCAGGCGCAGGGCCAGGCGCACGGCGGCGCGCACCAGCAGCTCGGCGCCGATCACCAGCAACACGAGGCCCAGGCCCAGTTGCAGGAGGCTGAAGGTGGGGAGGGTGGCCAGGTCGAAAATGGTCGAGACTCCTGTCGGCTCAGTTGCTCAGACCTTGTACCCGGACGCGCGCCGTTCCGCTACGGAGCATGCCGATTTTTTCTGCCGCGGCGCGCGACAGGTCGATCAGCCGGCCGCGAGTGTGCGGACCGCGGTCGTTGATGCGCACCACCACGCTGCGCTGGTTGGCAAGGTTGGTGACCCGCACCCGGCTGCCGAAGGGCAGGCTGCGGTGGGCGGCGGTCAGGCCGTGCTGGTTGAAGGGTTCGCCGCTGGCGGTGCGCTTGCCGTGGTGGCGTGAGCCGTACCAGGAGGCCGTGCCGGACTGGTCGTAGCCGCGGGGGTCGATGTCGTGGCTGGCGCAGCCGGCCAGCAGGAAGAGGAGCGCCAGGGCGCTGAGGGCGTGTCTTGTCAAGTCGAAGGCTCCGAGACTGCATCCTTTGCGGCCCATCGCGGAGCGAGCCCGCTCCCACTGGTTCCCGAAAGGCCCAGGGGGCGGGGAACCTGTGGGAGCGGGCTCGTCCCGTGAACGAGGGCGGGGCCCTCGTCGGGCTACAGGGGTAAAACGATTACCCTTCGAGCTTGGCCTTGAGCAATTGGTTCACTTGCCCCGGGTTGGCCTTGCCCTTGGAGGCCTTCATCGCCTGGCCGACGAAGAAGCCGAACATCTTGCCGCGCTTGGCCTCGTCGGCGGCGCGGTACTGTTCGACCTGCTCGGCGTTGGCGGCGAGCACTTCGTCGAGCATCTTGTCGATCGCGCCGGTATCGGTGACCTGCTTGAGGCCGCGGCTCTCGATGATGCTGTCGGCGTCGCCTTCACCGGCGGCCATGGCCTCGAACACGGTCTTGGCGATCTTGCCGCTGATGGTGTTGTCGCGGATGCGCAGCAGCATGCCGCCGAGCTGCTCGGCGCTGACCGGCGCCTGGTCGATCTCCACGCCCAGCTTGTTGAGCAGGCTGCCCAGCTCGACCATCACCCAGTTGGCGGCCAGCTTGGCGTCGCCGCCGATGCTGGCGACCTTCTCGAAGTAGTCGGCCTGCTCGCGGCTGGCCGCCAGCACGTTGGCATCGTAGGCCGACAGGCCGTACTGGCTCTGGAAGCGCTCGACCTTCTGTTGCGGCAGCTCCGGCAGGCCAGCGCGGACGGTTTCCAGGAAGCTGTCCTCGATGACCACCGGCAGCAGGTCCGGGTCGGGGAAGTAACGGTAGTCGTTGGCTTCCTCCTTGCTGCGCATGGAGCGGGTCTGGTCCTTGTTCGGGTCGTACAGGCGGGTTTCCTGCACCACCGTGCCGCCGTCCTCGATCAGGTCGATCTGGCGCTGGATCTCGTAGTTGATCGCTTTCTCGATGAAGCGGAACGAGTTGACGTTCTTGATCTCGCAGCGGGTACCGAACTCGGCCTGGCCCTTGGGGCGTACCGAGACGTTGCAGTCGCAGCGCAGCGAGCCCTCGGCCATGTTGCCGTCGCAGATCCCGAGGTAGCGCACCAGGGCGTGGATCGCCTTGACGTAGGCCACGGCCTCCTTGGCGCTGCGCATGTCCGGCTCGGACACGATCTCCAGCAGCGGGGTGCCGGCGCGGTTCAGGTCGATGCCGGTGGAGCCGCTGAAGTCTTCATGCAGGCTCTTGCCGGCGTCTTCCTCCAGGTGCGCGCGGGTGATGCCGACGCGCTTGATGGTGCCGTCCTCCAGGGCGATGTCCAGGTAGCCCTTGCCGACGATCGGCAGGTCCATCTGGCTGATCTGATAGCCCTTGGGCAAGTCGGGGTAGAAGTAGTTCTTGCGCGCGAACACGTTGCGCTTGCCGATCTGGGCATTGATCGCCAGGCCGAACATGCAGGCCATGCGCACGGCTTCCTGGTTGAGCACCGGCAGCACGCCGGGCATCCCCAGGTCGACCAGGCTGGCCTGGGTGTTCGGCTCGGAGCCGAAGGTGGTGGCGCTGCCGGAGAAGATCTTCGACTGGGTGGCGAGCTGGGTATGAATCTCCAGCCCGATCACAACTTCCCATTGCATGTGTGAATTCCTCAGAAGCCGTTGGGGGCGCGGGTGTGCCAGTCGGTGACTTGCTGGTAGCGGTGCGCGACGTTGAGCAGGCGGCCTTCCTGGAAGTACGGGGCCAGCAACTGCACGCCCACCGGCAGGCCATCGACGAAGCCGGCGGGCATCGACAGGCCCGGCAGGCCCGCCAGGTTGGCGGTGATGGTGTAGACGTCCTCGAGGTAGGCGGCGACCGGATCGCTGCTCTTGGCGCCGAGCTTCCAGGCTGGGTTCGGCGTGGTCGGGCCAAGGATCAGGTCGACCTCTTCGAAGGCGGCCATGAAGTCGTTCTTGATCAGGCGGCGGATCTGCTGCGCCTTGAGGTAGTAGGCGTCATAGTAGCCAGCCGACAGGGCATAGGTGCCGACCATGATGCGCCGCTGCACCTCGGCGCCGAAGCCTTCGCCACGCGAGCGCTTGTACAGGTCGGTGAGGTCCTTGGGCGCCTCGCAGCGATAGCCGAAGCGTACGCCGTCGAAGCGTGACAGGTTGGAGGAAGCCTCTGCCGGGGCGATCACGTAGTAGGCCGGGATGGCGTGCTGCATGTTCGGCAGGCTGATTTCCTTCACCACCGCGCCGAGCTTTTCCAGCTCCTTGACGCTGGCCTGGACCAGGTCGGCGATGCGCGAGTCGAGGCCGGCGCCGAAGTATTCCTTCGGCAGGCCGATGCGCAGGCCTTCCAGCGAGCCGTTCAGCGCGGCGCTGTAGTCCGGTACCGGCTCGTCGATGCTGGTGGAGTCCTTGGCATCGAAGCCGGCCATGCCTTGCAGCAGCAGGGCGCAGTCCTCGGCGGTGCGCGCCATCGGGCCGCCCTGGTCGAGGCTCGAGGCGTAGGCGATCATGCCCCAGCGCGAGACGCGGCCGTAGGTCGGTTTGAGGCCGGTGAGGTTGGTCAGGGCCGCCGGCTGGCGGATCGAGCCGCCGGTATCGGTGCCGGTGGCGGCCGGCAACAGGCGCGCGGCCACGGCGGCAGCCGAGCCGCCCGACGAGCCGCCAGGAACGTGCTCGAGGTTCCACGGGTTCTTCACCGCGCCGTAATGGCTGGACTCGTTGGCCGAGCCCATCGCGAACTCGTCCATGTTGGTCTTGCCCAGGGTGACCATGCCGGCTTCGGCCAGCTTGGCGACCACGGTGGCGTCATAGGGCGCCTTGAAGTTGTCGAGCATCTTCGAGGCGCAGCTGGTGCGGATGCCTTGGGTGCAGAACAGGTCCTTGTGGGCGATCGGCGCACCGAGCAGGGCGCCGCCCTCGCCGGCGGCGCGGCGGGCGTCGGCGGCACGGGCCTGTTGCAGGGCCAGCTCCTCGGTGACGCTGATGAAGCTGTTGATCTGCGGGTCGAGTTGCTGGATGCGCGCCAGCAGGGCGGCGGTCAGCTCTTCGGAGGAAAACGACTTGTCGGCGAGTCCGCGGGCGATCTCGGCCAGGGTCAATTGATGCATGGCAGGCTCTATCCCTTACTCGATGACTTTCGGAACCAGGTACAGACCGTTCTCGGTCGCCGGGGCGATGGCCTGGTAGGCATCGCGCTGGTTGCTTTCGGTGACCTGGTCGGGGCGCAGGCGCTGGCTGGCCTCCAGGGGGTGGGCCAGGGGTTCGATACCGCTGGTGTCGACAGCTTGCATCTGGTCGACCAGCCCGAGAATACTGTTCAAGGCATCGGTAATGCGTGGCAGTTCGCCTTCATTCAGGCCCAGGCGGGCCAGATGGGCGATCTTTTCCACGTCGCAGCGTTGAAGCGCCATGGGGATCTCCAGGAGAAACGGAACGGATGGGGTCCGCGATGAGGAACATGCCGGCATTCTGGCGGTCATACGGCCGCGATCATCTGCTGGCGTGCTCGGAAAAACTGCCAATTTAACATATTGGCTCCTTGCCCAAAATCCCTGCCATTGTTAGAGTTTGCCGCACTTTTTTACCCACGCTTTGCCTAGGGTCACTTTCCCATGTTCAAGAAACTGCGTGGCATGTTTTCCAGCGATCTGTCCATCGACCTGGGGACTGCCAACACCCTTATTTACGTGCGTGAGCGCGGTATCGTCCTGAATGAGCCCTCGGTCGTTGCCATCCGTACCCACGGCAACCAGAAAAGCGTCGTCGCAGTCGGTACCGAGGCCAAGCGCATGCTGGGTCGCACGCCCGGCAACATTGCCGCCATTCGTCCGATGAAGGATGGCGTGATCGCCGATTTCAGCGTTTGTGAAAAAATGTTGCAGTACTTCATCAACAAGGTCCACGAGAACAGCTTCCTGCAGCCCAGCCCACGCGTGCTGATCTGCGTACCGTGCAAGTCGACCCAGGTCGAGCGCCGCGCCATTCGCGAGTCGGCCCTGGGTGCCGGTGCCCGTGAAGTGTTCCTGATCGAAGAGCCGATGGCCGCCGCCATCGGTGCCGGCCTGCCCGTTGAAGAGGCCCGCGGCTCGATGGTCGTCGACATCGGTGGCGGTACCACCGAGATCGCCCTGATTTCCCTGAACGGCGTCGTCTACGCCGAGTCCGTGCGGGTCGGCGGCGATCGTTTCGACGAAGCCATCGTCACCTACGTGCGCCGCAACTACGGCAGCCTGATCGGCGAGTCCACCGCCGAGCGCATCAAGCAGGAAATCGGCACCGCCTACCCGGGCGGCGAAGTCCGCGAAGTCGACGTGCGTGGCCGCAACCTGGCCGAAGGCGTGCCGCGTGCCTTCACCCTCAACTCCAACGAAGTGCTCGAGGCCTTGCAGGAGTCGCTGGCGACCATCGTCCAGGCGGTCAAGAGCGCCCTGGAGCAGTCGCCGCCCGAGCTGGCCTCGGACATCGCCGAGCGCGGCCTGGTGCTGACCGGTGGTGGCGCCCTGTTGCGCGACCTGGACAAGCTGCTGGCCCAGGAAACCGGCCTGCCGGTGATCGTCGCCGAAGACCCGCTGACCTGCGTCGCCCGTGGCGGTGGCCGTGCGCTGGAAATGATGGACAAGCACGCCATGGACCTGCTCTCCAGCGAGTGAGCCCAGGCGCTGTCCGTCACCTGGCAGTGTCAACGCCCGGTTTACAGGTAGCACCCGCAGTGCTACCTGTATGTGCTTGGCTGGCGTCCGTCCGGGCGTCGTTTCCGTCAACCCGCAAGCAGGCCGGTGCATTGCCCCATGTCCAATGACCTCCTGAAACGTCGTCCACGAGGAACGGCCCATTAAACCGCTTTTCTCCAAGGGCCCTTCGCTGGGCGTTCGTCTGCTCGTGCTGGTGGTGCTGTCGGTCGCGCTGATGGTGGTCGACTCGCGCTTTGCCGTGCTCAAACCGGTGCGCAGCCAGATGGGGCTGGTGCTGATGGAGTCCTATTGGGTCACCGACCTGCCGCAACGCCTGTTTCAGGGCGTGGCCAGCCAGTTCGGCAGCCGCACCGAACTGATCGCCGAGAACGAGAAACTCAAGACCGAGGCCCTGCTGCTGCAGGGGCGCCTGCAGAAGCTGGCGGCCCTGACCGAGCAGAACGTGCGCCTGCGCGAGCTGCTCAACTCCTCGGCGCTGGTCAACGAGAAGGTGGAGGTGGCCGAGCTGATCGGTGTCGACCCTAACCCCTTCACCCATCGCATCCTGATCAACAAGGGCGAGCGCGACGGCGTGTTCCTCGGCCAGCCGGTGCTCGACGCCCGTGGCCTGATGGGCCAGGTGGTCGAGCTGATGCCCTACACTTCGCGGGTGCTGCTGCTGACCGATACCACCCATAGCATCCCGGTGCAGGTCAACCGCAACGGTTTGCGCGCCATCGCCAGCGGCACCGGCAACCCGGAGCGCCTGGAGCTGCGTCATGTGGCCGACACCGCCGATATCAAGGAAGGCGACCTGCTGGTCAGCTCCGGCATGGGCCAGCGCTTCCCGGCCGGCTACCCGGTGGCCACGGTCAACGAGGTGATCCACGACTCCGGCCAGCCGTTCGCCATCGTCCGCGCCATTCCCACCGCAGCGCTCAACCGTAGCCGCTACATGCTGCTGGTATTCAGCGACCGGCGTTCGCCGGAACAGCGTGCCACGGAGGCGGCGATCGCCCAGGAAGAGGCTGACCGCAAGGATGCGGCAGGCAACGGCCAGGCCACGGGCGACGGTGGGCAGGGCACGCCTGCCCCGTCCGCCACCACGCCGGGCGCCGTACCCGCCGCGCCGGCAACCCCCGCCCCCGCCGCCCCAGGCGCGGCCCCTGCCAGCCCGGCAGCGGCCCCCGCGGCGCCGAATACCCCCGGGAGAGAATGATGGCAGGTTCGCGCAGCAAGAACGGCTGGGCCATCTGGCTGACCTTCGTGATCGGCCTGTTGCTCAGCGTGTCGCCCATGCCCCAGTTCATGGAAGTGTTCCGGCCCATGTGGCTGGCCTTGCTGGTGTCCTTCTGGGCCCTGGCGGTGCCGCACAAGGTCGGCATGACCACGGCCTTCGTCCTGGGCCTGGCCGAGGACGTCCTGTATGGCACCTTGCTGGGTCAGAACGCCCTGATCCTGACCCTGATCACCTTCCTGGTGCTGTCGCTGCAACAGCGCCTGCGTATGTTCCCCATGTGGCAGCAGAGCCTGGTGATCCTGGTGATCTTCGGTATCGCCCAACTGATCCAGCTGTGGCTCAGCGCCCTGACCGGCAATCGCTTGCCGACCCTGGCGCTGGTCTGGCCGGCGGTGATCAGCGCGTTGCTCTGGCCATGGATCAGCTTCGCCCTGCGCGATCTGCGCCGCCGCCTGCACATCAACTGACGGCCATCATCGCCGCTGACAGGGAGATGTCGACATGATTCCGCTGTATCTGGCCTCTGGCTCGCCGCGCCGTCGTGAACTGCTGACCCAGATCGGCGTGCCGTTCACCACCGTCAGTGCACCCATCGACGAGACCCCGCGGCCTGGCGAAGGCGCGGCCGAGTACGTCGAGCGCCTGGCCCGGGCCAAGGCCGCAGCCGGGCTGGCCCAGGTAAGCGGGCCAGGGGTGGTGCTGGGCGCCGACACCGCCGTGGTGCTCGATGGTCGCATCCTTGGCAAGCCGCAAGATCGCGAACACGCCTTGGCCATGCTGGCCGAGCTTTCCAATCGTGAACACCAGGTACTCACCGCCGTCGCCCTGAGCGATGACCAGCGTTGCCTGAGCGCCTGTGTGGCGAGCAACGTGCGCATGCGTGCCATCGGTGCGCAGGAGGCCGAGCGCTACTGGGCCACTGGCGAGCCGCTGGACAAGGCCGGTGGCTACGCCATCCAGGGGCTGGGGGCGGTCTTCGTCACGAGCCTCGTCGGCAGCTATTCGGCGGTGGTCGGTCTGCCCTTGAGCGAGACGGCCGACCTGCTGGCGCAATTCGCCATCGCCTGCTGGCAGCAACATGAGGATTCAGCACCGCGCTAGCCAGCTATCCGCCAGCGATCCATCATTACCTGAGACCTTTGACGAGAGCCTGCCATGAGTGAAGAGATCCTGATCAACATCACCCCGATGGAGTCACGCGTGGCAGTGGTGGAAAACGGCGTGCTGCAGGAGGTGCATGTCGAACGCACCCAGCGCCGCGGCATCGTCGGCAACATCTACAAGGGCAAGGTGGTGCGGGTGCTGCCGGGCATGCAGGCGGCCTTCGTCGACATCGGCCTGGAGCGCGCCGCCTTCATCCACGCATCGGAGATCTCCCAGCGCGAAGGTTCGGCGGTGGAGACCATCACCGCGCTGGTCCACGAGGGCCAGGCCCTGGTGGTGCAGGTGACCAAGGACCCGATCGGCACCAAGGGCGCACGCCTGACCACCCAGCTATCGATCCCGTCGCGCTACCTGGTGTACATGCCGCGCAGCAGTCATGTCGGTATCTCCCTGAAGATCGAGGACGAAGCCGAGCGCGATCGCCTCAAACAGGTGGTCAGCGACTGCATGGAGCAGGAGGATATCCGCGATGCCGGCGGCTTCATCCTGCGCACTGCCGCCGAGGGCGCCCGCGCCGAAGAGATTCTCCAGGATATCCGCTACCTGCGCCGCCTGTGGGAGCAGATCGGCAGCCAGATCAAGACCTGCGGTGCGCCGTTGGTGATCTACGAGGACCTGGGCCTGGCCTTGCGTACCCTGCGCGACCTGGTCAACCCGAAGATCGAGAAGATCCGCATCGACTCCCGGGAAACCTTCCAGAAAACCACGCAATTCGTCGGCGAGCTGATGCCTGAGATCGCCGACCGCCTGGAACACTACCCGGGCGAGCGGCCCATCTTCGACCTCTATGGCGTCGAGGACGAGATCCAGCGTGCCCTGGAACGCAAGGTGCCGCTCAAGTCCGGCGGCTACCTGGTGGTCGACCCGGCCGAGGCGATGACCACCATCGACGTCAACACCGGCGCCTTCGTCGGCCACCGCAACCTCGAGGAAACCATCTTCAAGACCAACCTCGAGGCGGCCACCGCCATCGCCCGGCAACTGCGCCTGCGCAATATCGGCGGGATCATCATCATCGACTTCATCGACATGGAGGACGAAGAGCACCAGCGCCAGGTCCTGCGGACCCTGGAGAAGCAGCTCGAGCGCGACCATGCCAAGACCAACATCATCGGCATCACCGAGTTGGGCCTGGTACAGATGACCCGCAAGCGCACCCGCGAGAGCCTCGAGCAGGTGCTCTGCGAGCCCTGCATCGCCTGCCAGGGGCGTGGCAAGCTGAAGACACCCGAGACCGTGTGCTACGAGATCTTCCGCGAGATCCTCCGTGAGGCCCGGGCCTACCAGGCCGAGGGTTACCGGGTGCTGGCCAACCAGAAGGTGGTCGATCGCCTGCTCGACGAGGAATCTGGCAACGTCGCGGAGCTCGAGGCTTTCATTGGCCGAACCATCCGTTTCCAGGTGGAGTCCATGTATTCCCAGGAACAGTACGATGTGGTGTTGCTCTGACGCGTTATGAACACCCACGGCGCTCGGACGCACTGGCAAAGCCACGGCACCGAGCCATAGTTAAGGCACGACTTGGAGGGCCATGGCCATGGGACGTCTGACCCGCGTTCTGATCGCCTTGACCCGTTGGGGGCTGGGGCTCTGCGCCCTGTTCGCGGTGCTGGTGGCGCTGTATGTCAGCCTCGGCCGGCAATTGACCCCCCTGGTGGCCGAGTACCGTGCCGACGCCGAGATCAAGGCCGAGCAGGCCCTGGGCCTGCCGGTACATATCGGTGCCCTGGAAGGTCGTTGGAGCGGCCTGGCGCCAGTGTTGCAGGTACGTGACCTGCAACTGGGCGAGGACGCCGCGGCCTTGCGCCTGGACGACGTCAAGGTGGTGCCGGACCTGTGGGCCAGCCTCAAGGCGCGCGAGCTGCGCCTGGCGAACGTCCAGCTCGGCGGCCTGCAACTGATCCTGCGCGAGGACGAACAGGGCGCCTGGGTGCTCGAAGGCCTGCCACGCAAGGATGACACCCCGGCGGATCCGGCGCAGGTCCTGCGCAGCCTGGGGCAACTGGGCCGCATCGATGTGTTCGACAGCCAGGTCACCCTCCACCCTTGGCAACGCGACCCCTTGACCCTCACCTACGTCAGTGCGGGCTTGCGCGCCGGCGCCTCGCGCCAGGTGCTGGACCTGCGGGCCACCCTGCCCGATGGCCAGCCCCTGGCCGCCAGCCTGCGTGGTCGTGCCGTACCCGGCAACTGGCGCGACAGTCGGCTCGAGGCCTACCTGAGCCTGCCGCAAAGCGACTGGGCCCGCTGGTTGCCGCCGCGCCTGCTGGGGCCGTGGCAGGCCACGACGCTGCGCGCCGGTGGCGAGTTCTGGATCGATTGGAACAAAGGACAACTGCAGCGCGCGGTGGCCCGCCTCAATGCACCGCAGTTGCAGGGCGCCCACGTCGGGCGTAAGGCCGTCACCCTCGACAACCTTGCCCTGAACGCCTGGCTTCGGCGGGGCAAGGACGGCTTCGACGTCACCGTGGACTCGCTCGCGGCCAGCATCGGCGAGACCCGCTGGGAAACCCACCTGCAACTGCAACAGCGGTCAGGCACTGATCCGAGCCAGGAAAACTGGCAGGTCCAGGCCGATCGCCTCGACCTGACGCCGCTGACACCGCTGGTCGACGCCCTGGCACCGTTGCCGGACAACGTCATGACCGTGGTCGATGCCCTCAAGGTGACCGGTGCCCTGCGCAACGTGCGCCTGGACATCCGCCCCAAGGCCGAGGGCGACCAGCGTCTGAGCTTCGCCGCCAACCTGGAGAAGGTCGGTTTCGACGCCTATCACGGGGCGCCGGCGGCCGGCAACGTGAACGGCAGCATCAGCGGCGACCTCGGACACGGCGAGCTGCGCTTGGATAGCGACGCCTTCATGCTGCACCTGTACCCGATCTTCGCCAAACCCTGGCACTACCAGAAGGCCAACGCCCGGCTCACCTGGCAACTGGACAAGGACGGCTTCACCCTGGTTGCGCCGTATATCAAGGTGCTGGGGGAGGAGGGCAAGATTGCCGCCGACTTCCTCATCCGCCTACTGTTCGAGGAAGGGCGCGAGGATTACATGGACCTGCGCGTGGGCCTGACCGAAGGCGACGGGCGCTACACCGCCAAGTACCTGCCCGAGGTGCTCAGCCCGGCGGTCGACGAGTGGCTGCGCAGCGCTATCGTCAAGGGCACCGTCGACGAAGGCTACTTCCAGTACCAGGGTTCGCTGAACCATGGTGCGCCGCCGCAGGCGCGCAGCATCAGCCTGTTCTTCAAGGTGCGCGATGCGTCACTGGACTTCCAGCCTGGCTGGCCGCAGGTGCAGCAGGTCGATGGCGATGTCTACATCGAGGACAGCGGCGTGCGCATCAAGGCCAAGCGTGGCTTGCTGCTCGACACCCAGGTCAGCGACGTCAGCGTCGACATCCCCCATGTCGAAGGCGACCAGCACAGCCACCTGTACCTGGAGGGCGACTTCGATGGCCATCTGGGCGATGGCCTGAAGATCCTCCAGCAAGCGCCGATCGGTACCGGCGAGATCTTCGCCGGTTGGGAAGGCGAGGGGCCGCTCAAGGGCAAGGTCAAGCTCGACATTCCCCTGGCCCATGGCCTGCATCCCAAGGTGCGGGTGGACTTCGCCACCGCCAATGCCCGCCTCAAGGTGGCGCCGCCGACCCTGGAACTGAGCCGTCTGAAGGGCGACTTCAGCTTCGACCTGGACAAGGGCCTGAGTGGCAAGGGCATCAGCCTGCAGGCATTCGGCAAGCCGGTCACCGCGCAGATCGTCGCCGAAGGCCGGCCCGGTCAGATGCAGACCCGTATCGATGCCAGCGGCCAGGTGGCGCTCAAGACGTTGACCGACTGGCTGCAGTTCGGGCAGCCGCTGCCGGCCTCGGGCGACCTGCCATACCGCTTGCGACTGAGCCTTGGCGCCCGCGACAACCGGTTGACGGTCAACTCCACGCTCAAGGGGCTGGCCATCGACCTGCCGGCACCGTTCGGCAAGGCTGCGGCGGACACCCGTGACAGCCGCTTCAGCATGACCCTGCAGGGCGAGGAACGACGCTTCGACGCCGGTTATGCCGACCTGGCCCGCCTGGCCTATGCCGCGCCGGCCGACAAGCTGGCCCAGGGCCGTGGCGAACTGTTGCTCGGCAGCGGCAATGCGCTGCTGCCCCCCGGCCAGGGCCTGCGCGTGCGTGGCCGGCTCGAAAGCCTGGACGTGGCGCCCTGGCAGCAGCAACTGGAGCGCTTCGCCGGCCAGGCGCCGGGTGACAATGCCCGGCAGAACCTGCTGGGCGTCGACCTGAGCATCGGTCAACTGAAGGCCTTCGGCCTGGACCTGAACCAGGCTGTGGTTCGCCTGGCCCGGGGAAGCGCGGCCTGGGACCTGCGCCTGGACAGCCGGGAGGTCATCGGCAATGCCCGCATCCCGGATGCCAAGGCCGCGCCCATGAGCGTGCGCCTGCAGACCCTGCGCCTGCCCGCGGCCGACCCGGCCCAGGTCCAGGCCGAGGATGCGCCTGACCCCTTGGCTTCCTTCGATCCGCGCAAGGCGCCGTCCCTCGACCTGACCATCGACAAATTGTTCCGCGGCGACGACCTGTACGGCCGCGCAGCGGTGAAGCTGCGGCCGACTGCGCGTGGCGTTTCGCTGAACGATATCGACCTCGACCTCAAGGGCTTGCGCATTGGCGGTAGCGGTGGCTGGGAGGGCGAGCCGGGGCGTAGCGCCAGCTGGTACAAGGGGCGCCTGGAGGGCAAGAACCTTGCCGAGGTGCTCAAGGGCTGGGGCTTTGCCCCGACCGCCACCAGCCGCGACTTCCGCCTCGACGTGGATGGCCGCTGGCCGGGCTCGCCAGCCTGGGTCGGTCTCCAGCGCTTCTCCGGCAGCCTCGACGCGGCCCTGCGTAGTGGCCAGTTCATAGAGGTGGAGGGCAGTGCCCAGGCCCTGCGGGTGTTCGGCCTGCTCAATTTCAACTCCATCGGCCGCCGCCTGCGCCTGGACTTCTCCGACCTGTTCGACAAGGGCCTGGCCTACGATCGGCTCAAGGGCCTGCTGGTGGCCAGCAATGGGGTCTACGTGACCCGTGAGCCGATCACCATCACCGGGCCATCGAGCAATTTCGAACTCGACGGCACCCTGGACATGGTCCGCGACCGGGTCGATGCCAACCTGCAGGTGACCCTGCCGGTGACCAACAACCTGCCCCTGGCCGCACTGATCGTCGGGGCGCCGGCAGTCGGTGGCGCGCTGTTCCTGGTCGACCGCCTGATCGGCGATCGCGTGGCCCGCTTCGCCAGCGTGCACTACCGCATCGAGGGCCCATGGAAAGAGCCTAGAATCACATTTGTGAAACCTTTCGAGAAACATCAATGAAGTCAGCGGTCATCCAGATGGTCAGCCAGGACGATGTGCTGGCCAACCTGCAACGTGCCACGGCCCTGCTGGAGCAGGCTGCCTTCGGCGGCGCCAGGTTGGCAGTGCTGCCGGAGAACTTCGCCGCCATGGGCCGGCGCGATGCGGCCGCGTTAGGCCGGGCCGAGGCCATGGGCGAGGGGCCGATCCTGCCATGGTTGAAACGCACGGCTCGCGACCTCAGGTTATGGATTGTCGCCGGTACCCTGCCGTTACCGCCGGTCGGCCAGCCCGATGCCAAGGCCCACGCCTGCTCGCTGCTGGTCGACGAGCATGGCGAGCTGGCGGCGCGCTACGACAAGCTGCACCTGTTCGACGTGGATGTCGCGGACAGCCGTGGCCGTTACCGGGAGTCCGACGACTATGCCCATGGCGGCCAGGTGGTCGTCGCCGACACCCCGGTGGGGCGTCTGGGCCTCTCGGTGTGCTACGACCTGCGTTTCCCCGAGCTGTACAGCGCCCTGCGCGCTGCCGGGGCAGAGCTGATCAGTGCGCCCTCGGCCTTCACTGCGGTGACCGGCGCGGCCCACTGGGAGGTGCTGATCCGCGCCCGGGCCATCGAAACTCAGTGCTACCTGCTGGCCGCGGCCCAGGGCGGCACCCATCCAGGGCCGCGGGAAACCCACGGCCATGCGGCGATCATCGACCCTTGGGGGCGGATCGTCGCCGAACAGGCGCGCGGCGAAGGCGTTTTGCTGGCCGAGCGCGATATCGATGAACAGGCGTCCATACGGGCGCGAATGCCGGTCGCCTTGCACCGGCGCTTTTTCTCGCAGGACGCCTTGCGGCCTGCGCACACCTCGGAGTGACTATGAGCCAGATGTTATCCACCGTCAGCGAGCAGCTCCTGGCCCCGGGCGGACTGACCCTGGACAGCCTGCAGGCTGTGCTGGGCGAGTTGGCCGGCCCCGGTATCGACGCCGCCGACCTGTATTTCCAGGGCCAGATCTCGGAAACCTGGGCCCTGGAGGACGGCATCGTCAAGGAAGGCAGTTTCAACCTCGACCAGGGCGTGGGCGTGCGGGCCCAATCTGGCGAGAAGACCGGCTTCGCCTACAGCAACGCGATCAACCTCGAGGCCCTGACCTCGGCGGCTCGTGCTGCCCGCTCGATTTCCCGTGCCGGCCAGGAGGGCCGTGTGCAGGCGTTTCGCAGCCAGGAGGTGACGCCCCTGTATGCCGCGGACAACCCCTTGGACGTGCTGAGCAGGTCGGAAAAGGTCGAGCTGCTCAAGCGTGTCGATGCTGCCACCCGGGCCCTGGACCCAAGGATCCAGCAGGTCACCGTGAGCATGGCCGGGGTCTGGGAACGCATCCTGGTGGCTGCCGCTGATGGCAGCCTGGCCGCCGACGTACGTCCGCTGGTGCGCTTCAACGTCAGCGTGATCGTCGAGCAGAACGGCCGGCGCGAGCGAGGTGGCCAGGGCGGCGGTGGGCGTACCGACTACCGCTATTTCACCGAGGAGCGGGTCATGGGCTATGCCCGAGAGGCGCTGCGCCAGGCGCTGGTCAACCTCGAGGCCAAGCCGGCACCGGCGGGTACCTTGCCGGTGGTGCTCGGCCCGGGCTGGTCCGGCGTGCTGTTGCACGAGGCGGTGGGGCATGGCCTGGAAGGCGACTTCAACCGCAAGGGCAGCTCGGCCTACAGCGGGCGCATCGGTGAAAAGGTAGCGTCGACGCTGTGCACCATCGTCGACGATGGCACCTTGGAAGGCCGCCGTGGTTCGCTGAGCGTCGATGACGAAGGGACGCCGACGGAATGCACCACGCTGATCGAGAATGGCATCCTCAAGGGCTACATGCAGGACAAGCTCAATGCCCGGCTGATGGGCATGGCCGTCACCGGCAACGGGCGCCGCGAGTCCTACGCGCACCTGCCGATGCCGCGCATGACCAACACCTACATGCGGGCCGGAGACAGCGATCCGCAGGAGATCATCGCTTCGGTGAAGAAAGGCCTGTATTGCGCCAACCTCGGCGGTGGGCAGGTGGACATCACCAGCGGCAAGTTCGTGTTCTCCACCAGCGAGGCCTACCTGATCGAGGACGGCAAGATCACCGCGCCAGTCAAGGGCGCGACCCTGATCGGCAACGGCCCGGAGGCCATGAGCCGAGTGTCGATGGTCGGCAACGACCTGGCCTTGGACAGTGGTGTGGGAACCTGTGGCAAGGATGGGCAATCGGTGCCGGTCGGCGTTGGCCAACCGACCCTGAAACTCGATGCCATCACGGTGGGTGGTACGGGAGCGTGAAAAAGTCGGGGCCGCCATGCAGTCCTTTCGCGACACGCAGCCGTTCCCGCGAGGGGCTGCGTGACAGCCCCGAGACGGGCCTCAGCGCAGGCCGCGCTGGGTTTCGTCGAGGTCGCGGATGTACTTGAAGACCTTGCGCGCGGCGGCAGGCGGCTTGTTCCGCGCCTTCTCGTGCTGGGCATGGCGGATCAGCGAGCGCAGGTGCTGGCGATCGGCCTCGGGGTACTCGTTGATGAAGCGCTCGAGGTCTTCATCGGTGCCATCGACCAGTCGGTCGCGCCAGCGCTCGAGGTTGTGGAAACGTTCGTTGTACTGGCGGCTCGAGCTGTCGATCTGCTCGAGCACGGCATGAATGGCGTCGAGGTCCTGGTCGCGCATCAGCTTGCCGACGAACGACATGTGGCGTTTGCGGGCGCCATGCGCGGTGTGCTTGACGGACTCGGCCAGCGCCTTGCGCAGCCCATCGGTCAAGGGCAGGCGCGCCAGGGTGTCGGCCTTGAGCGTGGTGAGACGCTCGCCGAGCTCGACCAGCGCGTGCAGTTCGCGCTTGATCTGGGTTTTGCTTTTTTCGCCGTCGAAGGCGTCGTCGTAAGAATCAACCATGGTGGCAGTCCGCTGGAAAACGCCGCCATGATAACCAGTCGGGGGCCGCTTGTCCGGTCCGGTCGTAGAATGACCCAAGCCGTACGCAGAATTTTGAGTGGAGAGAACCATGAGTGCAGTCCAGAGCGTAGGCCCCAAGGACCTGCCGGCGTTGCAGGAACAGGTCGAAGCGATCATCGCCGAAGCGCGCCGCCAGGGTGCCAGCGCCTGCGAGGTGGCGGTGTCGCTGGAGCAGGGCCTGTCCACCACGGTACGTCAGCGTGAAGTCGAAACGGTCGAGTTCAATCGCGACCAGGGCTTTGGCATCACCCTGTATGTCGGCCAGCGCAAAGGTTCGGCCAGTACCTCGGCGAGCGGCCCGGAGGCGATCCGCGAGACCGTGGCCGCCGCCCTGGCCATCGCCCAGCATACGTCCGAGGATAATTGCGCGGGGCTGGCCGACGCGGCGCTGATGGCCCGGGATATCCCCGACCTCGACCTTTACCACGACTGGGACATCAGCCCCGAGCAGGCCATCGAGAAGGCGCTGGCCTGCGAGGCGGCGGCTTTCGAGGCCGACCCACGCATCCGCAACGCCGACGGTACCACCCTCAATACCCACCAGGGTTGTCGGGTGTATGGCAACAGCCATGGCTTCATCGGCGGCTATGCCTCCACCCGCCATAGCCTCAGTTGCGTGATGATCGCCGAGGGCGAGGGGCAAATGCAGCGTGACTATTGGTACGACGTCAATCGCCAGGGCCACTTGCTGGCCGACCCGCGCAGCATCGGCCAGCGTGCCGCCCAGCGTGCCGCCAGCCGCCTTGGCGCGCGTCCGGTGCCGACCTGCGAGGTGCCGGTGCTGTTTTCCGCCGAGCTGGCGGGCGGCCTGTTCGGCAGCTTCCTGTCGGCCATTTCCGGCGGCAACCTGTACCGCAAGTCGTCGTTCCTCGACGGTGCCATCGGCCAGCGCCTGTTCCCGACCTGGCTGACCATCGACGAGCGTCCGCACCTGCCGCGGGCCCTGGGCAGCGCCGCGTTCGATGGTGACGGCCTGGCGACCTATGCCAAGCCGTTCGTCGACAAAGGTGAGTTGGTGTCCTATCTCCTTGGGACCTATTCGGGCCGCAAGCTGGGCCTGCCGAGCACGGCCAATGCCGGCGGTGTGCACAACCTGTTCGTCACCCATGGTGTGGAGGACCAGGCGGCGTTGATCCGGCGCATGGGCCGAGGCCTGCTGGTGACCGAACTGATGGGCCATGGGCTGAACATGGTGACGGGTGACTACTCGCGCGGCGCGGCGGGCTTCTGGGTGGAAGATGGCGAGATCCGCTTCCCGGTCCAGGAAGTGACGATCGCCGGTAACATGAAGGACATGTTCCAGCAAATCGTCGCCATTGGCAGTGATATCGAAACCCGCAGCAACATCCACAGCGGCTCGGTGCTGATCGAGCGGATGACCGTGGCGGGTAGTTGAACCTCAATCTGTGTGATGTCAATTGGGGCTGCCTAGCAGCCCCTTCATTGGGCACATTCGAATAAGCATCATCACGTCGTCGCGCCGATTTTTCACGGCGCGCGAGGCGTTGGTTTTCGCCTTGCTCTTGAAGTGATTCTATTTATCACTTAATAATGAATATCATTATCCAGTAACCCGGCGATGATGTTCATGAAACCCGTCCTCCACGAACTGCCCTACCTGGAAAACTGGCGCTGGCTCAGCCGGCGCATCCGCTGTGCCCTCGAACCCGACGAGCCCCGGCTGATCGATCACTACCTGGCCGAAGGCCGCTACCTGGTGTGCTGTACCGAAACCTCGCCCTGGACGGTGGCCCTGACCTCGTTCCGCCTGCTCCTGGATACCGCCTGCGACCGCATGCTGCCCTGGCACTGGCGTTGCCTGTGCCTGGACCAGGCCTGGCGTCCGTTGCTCGACCTGCGCAACCTCGACCGTCGCGAACAGAACCAACGCTGGCAGCCCTACGCCTTGCAACTGGCCAATTGCGTGCTGCTGCCTTCGATTTCTCCCGATGAACTGATGCAAGGACTTGATGATGAGTGATACCCGTATCGAGCGTGACAGCATGGGCGAACTGCAGGTGCCGGCCCAGGCGCTGTACGGTGCCCAGACCCAGCGCGCGGTCGACAACTTCCCGATCAGCGGCCAGCGCATGCCGGCCCAGTTCATCCGCGCGCTGCTGCTGGCCAAGGCCGCGGCGGCCAAGGCCAACGTCGAGCTGGAGCAATTGAGCGCCGAGCAGGGCGCAGCCATCGTCGAGGCGGTGGAGCAACTGCTGGCCGAGGATTTCATCCGGCACTTCCCGGTGGATGTGTACCAGACCGGCTCGGGCACCAGCTCGAACATGAACGCCAACGAGGTGATCGCCACCCTGGCCAGCCGCGTGCTGGGCGACAAGGTCAATGCCAACGACCACGTCAATTGCGGTCAGAGCAGCAACGACATCATCCCCACCACCATCCACGTGAGCGCCGCGCTGGCCCTGCACGAGCAACTGCTACCGGCGTTGCGTCACCTGGTCCAGGTGATCGAAGCCAAGGCTGACCAGGTGCATGCCTACGTCAAGACCGGCCGCACCCACCTGATGGACGCCATGCCGGTGCGCATGAGCCAGGTCCTCGGTGGCTGGGCTGCCCAAGTCAAGGCTGCCCAGGCGCATATCGAGGCGACTTTGCCGAGCCTGCAATCGCTGGCCCAGGGCGGTACCGCAGTGGGCACCGGGATCAATGCCCATCCGCAGTTCGCCGCGGGCTTCGCCCGCCAGCTCAGCGCGCTGACCCAGGTCGAGTTCACCCCCGGTGACAACCTGTTCGCCCTGATCGGCTCCCAGGATACCGCCGTGGCCCTGTCCGGCCAGCTCAAGACCACCGCCGTGGCCTTGATGAAGATCGCCAACGACCTGCGTTGGATGAACTCCGGCCCCCTGGCCGGCCTCGGCGAAATCGAGCTGCAGGCCCTGCAGCCGGGCTCCTCGATCATGCCGGGCAAGGTCAACCCGGTGATCCCGGAGGCCACTGCCATGGTCGCCGCCCAGGTGATCGGCAACGACGCGACCATCGCCGTGGCCGGGCAGTCGGGCAACTTCGAGCTCAACGTGATGTTGCCGGTCATCGCTCGCAACCTGCTCGAGAGCATCGAGCTGATGGCCAACGCCAGCCGCCTGCTCTCCGACAAGGCCATCGCCAGCTTCAAGATCAACGAGACCAAGCTCAAGGAGGCGCTGTCGCGCAACCCGATCCTGGTCACCGCGCTGAACCCGATCATCGGCTACCTGAAGGCCGCCGAGATCGCCAAGACTGCCTACAAGCAGGGGCGCCCGATCATCGACGTGGCGCTGGAGCACACTGACCTGTCGCGCGACCAGTTGGAGGCGCTGCTGGACCCTGAAAAACTCACCGCCGGCGGTATTTGATCCAGCACCGCCCAGGAGACACGTCATGCAGCACTGGAAACACACCACGGAAACCGCCAACCGCCTGTTCGAACAGGGCGAGCTGGTCGATGCCCGGGAACACTACCTGCAGGCCTTGGCGCTGGCCCAGGTGCTGTTCGAGCGCTGGCATGACGTGGACGAAGCGGTGGCTGCGTTCGTCATCGCCCACCACAACCTGGCCGACCTGCACTTGCGCCTGAACCAGCCTCATGAGAGCGCCGACTACCTGTGCGCCGCCCACCAGCGCTTGCTTCAGGCCAGCCAGGACCCGCGCCTGCCCCAGGCCCTGCGCGAGGCGGCGTTGCGCCACAGCGGCCGGACCTACACCGAGTTGCTGGGGTTCATCGCCGAATACGGCCAGTACCCGCGTACCGAGCGCCTACTCGATCGCCATGCGCCAGGGGCGAGCGAGCTGGCCGCCCAGCGCGAACCGATTCATCGTTCACACGCCTACGGAATCCATTGACATGCCCCATACCTTGCCTGCGTTGCCTTATGCCTACGATGCGCTGGAGCCGCATATCGATACCCAGACCATGGAGATCCACCACACCAAGCACCACCAGACCTACATCAACAACCTCAACGCCGCCATCGAAGGCACCGAATGGGCCGAATGGCCGGTCGAGAAGCTGGTGGGCGCGGTCAAGCAACTGCCCGAGCAACTGCAAGGCGCGGTGGTCAACCAGGGCGGCGGCCATGCCAACCACACCTTGTTCTGGACTGTGATGTCGCCCAAGGGCGGTGGCCAGCCCCAGGGCCAGGTGGCCAAGGCCATCGACGAGCAACTGGGTGGCTTCGAGGCCTTCAAGGAGGCTTTCACCAAGGCTGCGCTGACCCGCTTCGGCAGCGGCTGGGCCTGGCTCAGCGTGACCCCGGCCAAGACCCTGGTGGTGGAGAGCAGCGGTAACCAGGACAGCCCCTTGATGCACGGCAACACGCCGATCCTCGGCCTGGACGTCTGGGAGCATGCCTATTACCTGAAGTACCAGAACCGTCGTCCGGAATACATCGGTGCGTTCTACAACGTCATCGATTGGACTGAAGTCGAACGCCGCTACCTTGAAGCCCTGAAGTGAGTCGAACCGGTATGCGCTCGGAGGTGATGTCTGTCAGCAGTGTGCGCCTGTTTCGGCTGGCGCTGGGCACCTTGCTGTTGTTGGGCGGCACTGCGTTGCTGGTGGCGCGCGGCATCGCCTGGCTGGACCTCGAGCCGCGCATGCTGCGCGCCCTCGAGGGCGGAGCGCTGTGTGCCTTGGGCACGGCGCTGGGCGCGGTGCCGGTACTGGTCATCCGCAACATGCCGGTGGCCCTGGCCGACACCCTGCTGGGCTTCGGCGCTGGGGTGATGCTGGCGGCCACGGCGTTTTCCCTGATCATCCCCGGGCTGGATGCGGCCCAGGCCATTGGCTTCAGCCCTTGGGGCGCCGGTGGGCTGATCAGCTTCGGCCTGTTGTTCGGTGCCCTGTGCCTGTTCCTGGTCGACCTCAAGGTGTCGGGCGCCTCGCCGGAGGCTTTGGTCGGTGGCGAGAACAAGCCGGTGATCGCCGCACGGATCTGGCTGTTCGTCATTGCCATCATCGCGCACAACATCCCGGAAGGTATGGCCATCGGTGTGTCGGCCGGCGGCGGCATGGCCGATGCCGACAGCCTGGCCATGGGTATCGCCCTGCAGGACGTACCCGAAGGCTTGGTGATCGCCCTGGTGCTGGCGGGGGCGGGGATGCCACGTTTCAAGGCGTTCCTGATCGGGGCCGCTTCCGGGTTGGTCGAGCCGCTGGCGGCGGTGGTGTGCGCCTGGCTGGTGAACATCGCCGAGCTACTGCTGCCACTGGGCCTGGCCTGCGCGGCGGGGGCCATGCTGTTGGTGGTGACCCAGGAGATCATCCCTGAGTCTCGCAGCAACGGCCATCATCGCTTGGCCAGCCTGGGGCTGTGCGTCGGCTTCTGCCTGATGATGGTGATGGATACGGCGATGTCGTGAGCATGGCGAAGGTGGGGAGTACCTTTTTTTGCTTATGCCGTTGGCTCAGGCATAGATCACTTCCACGCGTCCTTCACGACGTGTGCGCGGGGCGGCCTTGATGACAATTTGTATATCCCGCCCCAGGCGCGCCAGGCACTCGATCATCTTCGTTTCGCTGATGCCGCGGAATAGACGGCGCGATAGGTGTTGTTGCCATGATCTTCCACGACTTCGAGCCTGAGAAGCCTTTCAAGGCCTTCGTTTGCGGATGCCTGCCTCCCTCCTGCGCCAAGTGCGGGGCAAAACCGAAGACATCTTGGACATCGGCGGGGCGTTTCTGAATATCTTTCCTACTGCTGGCGACCCAATACAAAGGCTTGATTTGCTTGTGTGGTTCCATGGGATCGCCTTCAATCCATACCGATATAGGTAAGGCAATCGAACAGAACCTGCTCCTGACAATTGGCAGGAGATGTTGCGCAAAGGTTCGAGGGAATCCCGGGGGCTATTCGCCTTCGTCGAAGCGATTGTTGATCAGTGCCACCAATGCATCCATGGCCGCGTCATCCTGCTCGCCCTCGGTGTGCAGGTGGACCTGGGTACCCTTGCCAGCGGCGAGCATCATCACCGCCATGATGCTCTTGCCATCCACCAGCTTGTCCGGTGCGCGGCCCACCCTGATCTGGCAGGGGAAGCGCCCGGCCACGCCGACGAACTTGGCGGCCGCCCGGGCATGCAGACCCAGCTTGTTGATGATGGTGATTTCGCGGGCGGGCATCGTGGTGCGGGTCCTGTGGGCTAGAGGTCGCGGTGGCGGACCTGGACGTTTTTCAGGGATTGCTGCAACTGCTGGCCCAGCCGTTCGGTCAGGTACACCGAGCGGTGGTGACCACCGGTGCAGCCGATGGCGATGGTGACATAGGCGCGGTTGCTGGCGGCGAAGCGTGGCAGCCACTTGAGCAGGTAGCTGGAGATGTCCTGGAACATCTCCTCGACATCCGGCTGGGCGTCGAGGTAGTCGATCACTGGCTGCTCCAGGCCGGAGTGCTCACGCAGTTCCGGCTTCCAGTAGGGATTGGGCAGGCAGCGCACATCGAACACCAGGTCGGCATCCACAGGCATGCCGCGCTTGAAGCCGAAGGACTCGACCAGGAAGGCGGTACCGGGCTCAGGCTGGTTGAGCAGGCGCAGCTTGATCGAGTCGCGCAACTGGTAGAGGTTGAGGCTGGTGGTGTCGATCTTCAGGTCCGCCAGGTCGGCGATCGGGCCGAGCAGTTCGCTCTCGACGCGGATCGCCTCGGCCAGGGAACGATCGGCGTTGGTCAGCGGGTGGCGCCGGCGGGTCTCGGAGAAGCGCTTGAGCAGGGTCTCCTCGTCCGCATCCAGGTACAGCACGTCGCACTGGATATGCCGGGCACGCGCCTCCTCGAGCAATTCGGGGAATCGCGACAGATGGCTGGGCAGGTTGCGTGCATCGATGGAGACGGCGACCTTCGGTTGCAGCATCTCGGTATTGACCAGCGCATTTTCCGCCAATTGCGGCAACAACCCGGCAGGCAGGTTGTCGATGCAGTAGTAGCCGTTGTCTTCCAGCACGTCGAGGGCGGTACTCTTGCCGGAGCCGGACCGGCCGCTGACGATGATCAGGCGCATGTTCAGTGCTCGTTCTGTGCGTCCAGGACTACCTGGTACAGGGCCTCGCTGCTGTCGGCGGCACGCAGGCGATCGCGGACCTCCTTGCGATCGAGCATGCTGGCGATCTGGCGCAGCAGTTCAAGGTGGGCATCGGTGGCGGCTTCCGGTACCAGCAGGACGAACAGCAGGTCCACGGGAGCGCCGTCGATGGCGTCGTAGTCGATGGGGGCATCCAGGTGCAGCAGGGCGCTGACCGGTGCGGTGCAGCCTTCGAGCCGGCAGTGGGGAATGGCGATGCCATTGCCGAAACCGGTGGAGCCCAGCTTCTCGCGGGCGACCAGTTTCTCGAATACGTCTTCCATTTCCAGTTCGGCCACGTCCCTGGCGATCAGGGTGGCGATTTCCTGGAGCACACGCTTCTTGCTGCCGCCCGGCACGTTCACGAGGGAACGGCCGGGGGTCAGGATGGTTTCAAGTCGGATCATGGATGAGGGGGATCAGCGGGCGGCTGCACCTTGCAGCAGGCTTTGCTGTTTTTCCTTGTGTTTTTTCAGTTGGCGGTCGAGCTTGTCAGCCAGGGCGTCGATCGCTGCATACATGTCTTTGTCTTCGGCGTTTGCAACCACTTCGCCGCCGGGAATCTGCAGGGTCGCCTCGACCTTCTGCTGCAACTTCTCGACTGTCAGGATGACCTGCACGTTGGTGATCTTGTCGAAGTGGCCCTCCACGCGAGCGAGCTTCTCGAGTACGTACTCACGCAGCGGCTGGGTGACTTCTACATGGTGTCCACTGATGTTGACTTGCATACAGCTTCTCCTTTGTTGCCCGTGCATAAAGGGCAGGTATTGCACCTGCCACTGAAACGCTATGGCACAGCCAGGGGCTACATCAGTCGCTTGCGTTCGCTCGACGGTGCGATGCCGAGGGACTCACGATACTTGGCGACGGTGCGACGGGCTACCTGGATGCCTTGTGCCTCCAGTAAACCAGCGATCTTGCTGTCACTCAATGGCTTTTTCTGATTTTCCGCCGCAACCAGTTTCTTGATGATCGCACGGATCGCCGTGGACGAGCATTCGCCGCCTTCGGCGGTGCTCACATGGCTCGAGAAAAAGTATTTCAGTTCGTAGATGCCACGGGGCGTGTGCATGTATTTCTGCGTCGTGACCCGGGAAATGGTCGATTCGTGCATGCCCACCGCCTCGGCGATGTCGTGCAGGACCAGCGGCTTCATCGCCTCGTCGCCATGGTCGAGGAAGCCACGCTGGTGCTCGACGATCTGGGTGGCGACCTTCATCAGCGTCTCGTTGCGGCTCTGCAGGCTCTTGATGAACCAGCGCGCCTCCTGCAACTGGTTGCGCATGAAGGTGTTGTCGGCGCTGGTGTCGGCGCGGCGGACGAACCCGGCATACTGTGGATTGACCCGCAGGCGCGGGATCGCTTCCTGGTTCAGTTCCACCAGCCAGCGGTCGTTGTCCTTGCGCACGATGACATCGGGGACCACGTACTCCGGCTCGCTCGACTCGATCTGCGAGCCCGGGCGCGGATTGAGGCTCTGCACCAGCTCGATGACCTGGCGCAGTTCGTCTTCCTTGAGCTTCATGCGGCGCATCAGCTGGCTGTAGTCGCGGCTGCCGAGCAGGTCGATGAAGTCGGTGACCAGGCGCTGGGCTTCGGCCATCCACGGCGTGCTGGCTGGCAGTTGGCGCAGTTGCAGCAGCAGGCATTCGCCCAGGTTGCGTGCGCCGATGCCGGCGGGCTCGAATTGCTGGATACGGTGCAGCACCGCCTCGACTTCATCCAGCTCGATATCCAGCTCCGGCTCGAAGCCGGCGCAGATTTCCTCGAGGCTGTCTTCCAGGTAGCCCTGGCCGTTGATGCTGTCGATGAGGGTGACGGCGATCAGGCGGTCGGTGTCGGACATCGGCGCCAGGTTCAGTTGCCACAGCAGGTGGCTTTGCAGGCTCTCGCCGATCGACGTGCGGGTGGTGAAGTCCCACTCGTCGTCATCGCTGCTGGGCAGGCTGCTGGCGCTGGTCTGGTAGATGTCCTCCCAGGCCGTGTCCACCGGCAGCTCGTTGGGGATGCGCTCGTTCCATTCGCCATCCTCCAGGTTGTCGGCACTGGCCGTGCTTTCCTGGAAACTGCTGTCCTGGGGTTCGCTGGCCGGTTTGCTCTCGGCGTTGTCGGCCATCGGGTCGCTGTTGTCGAAGTCGTCGCCGTCTTCCTGACGTTCGAGCATCGGGTTGGACTCCAGCGCTTCCTGGATTTCCTGCTGAAGGTCCAGGGTGGAGAGCTGAAGCAGACGGATAGCCTGTTGCAACTGCGGGGTCATCGTCAGTTGCTGGCCCATTTTTAGGACGAGCGATGGTTTCATGGCAGGGGCTAAATACCTTGTTCGCCGGCGCACATGCGCCATCCACTACAGAGAGGGCGCCGGGGCGCCAACTTCAAGCAAGTTTTATGCCTTAAATTGTAGCGTTTGCCTAGAGCACTGTATCACTTAAGCCCTTCTCGGGCGCCTGTGCCAGTGCTCCGGGCAGACTCCTAGCGTTAGAGCCGGAACTCGTGGCCCAGGTAAACCTCCTTGACCAGGTCGTTGGCCAGGATGGTCTCGGCGTCGCCTTCGGCGATCAGCTGGCCATCATTGACGATGTAGGCGGTTTCGCAGATATCAAGGGTTTCGCGCACGTTGTGGTCGGTGATCAGCACGCCGATGCCCTTGGCCTTGAGGTGGTGGATGATCTGCTTGATATCGCCAACGGAAATCGGGTCGACACCGGCGAAGGGTTCGTCCAGCAGGATGAACTTCGGCGCGGTGGCCAACGCACGGGCGATCTCGACACGGCGGCGTTCGCCACCGGAGAGGCTCATGCCGAGGTTGTCGCGGATGTGGCTGATGTGGAACTCCTGCAGCAGGCTTTCCAGTTCCTTGCGTCGGCCGTCACGGTCCAGATCCTTGCGGGTCTCGAGGATGGCCATGATGTTGTCGGCCACCGACAGTTTGCGAAAGATCGAGGCTTCCTGCGGCAGGTAGCCGATACCGGCACGGGCGCGGCCGTGCATGGGCTGGTGACTGACGTCGAGGCTGTCGATCAGCACGCGGCCCTGGTCGGCCTGGACCAGCCCGACGATCATGTAGAAGCAGGTGGTCTTGCCGGCGCCATTGGGACCGAGCAGGCCGACGATCTGGCCGCTGTCGATCGACAGGCTGACGTCGCGGACGACCTGGCGGCCCTTGTAGCTCTTGGCCAGGTGCTGGGCTTTGAGGGTTGCCATCTGATTTACTCGGCCTTCTTCTTCGGCTGGATCACCATGTCGATGCGCTGACGCGGCGAGGTCACGTTGCCACCGCGACCGGCGGTAGCCACCTGGGTCTTGGTGTTGTAGACGATCTTCTCGCCCTCGGTGGTGTTGCCTTCGTTCTCGACCTTGGCGCGGTCGGTGAGGATCACCATGTCCTTCAGCGCCTGGTACTGGATGGTCACGGCCCAGCCCTTCATCTTGTCGGGCTTGGCGGCGCTCTGCTGCTGCTCGAAGTAGGCCAGGTTGCCCACCGAGGTGACCACGTCGATATCGCCGGAGGCGGCGCGGGTGATGGTCACGGTATTGCCTTTGATCATCATCGAGCCCTGGGTGATGATCACGTCGCCGGTGTAGGTGGCAACGCCCTGCTTGTCATCCAGGTGGGCGTTGTCGGCCTGGATGCGGATGGGCTGGTCACGGTCGTTCGGCAGGGCCAAGGCGCTCGCGCTTCCCAGTGCCGCGCCCAGGCTGAGCAGAAGGGGGAGGGTTTTAACGAGCCTCATACTGTCCTCTTACGTTGGACAGCAGGTCCATCCTGCCGTCTTTCAGATACGCTTTCATTCCTTTGCCCGTGGTCGTGCCACCGGCGCCGTCGATTCTAACGGCTTGCTCGGTCTGCGCATATTGCTTCTGCGGGAACACGGTCATGCGGGTAGTGGTGATGATGGTATCGCGTTGTTTCGCGTCGGTACGGGCAACGCGGACCTTGTCGATCAGCTCGACCTCGCTGCCGTCCGGGTTGACCTCGGCGCGTTCACTCTGTACGTGCCAGGGATACGGGGTGCCCCGATACAGGTGCAGGTCGGGCTTGGTCACCAGGGTCACTTCGCTGGCCTTCAGGTGCTCGACCTTGTCGGCGGTCATTTCGTACTGCAGCTTGCCGTCGGGCAGGAACTGCACGCTGTGGGCGTTGATCGCGTAGTAGTCGATGGCGCTCTGGTCGACCTGGGCCACTGGCCTGTCGAGGAAGCTCTCGGGGCTGATGTTCCAGTAGCCGACCGCCACCAGCAGGGCGGCGATCGCACCGAACAGCGCGATGTTTCGGGCTTTCTTGCTGAGCATGTACGGCCTTACAGGTAGTTGGCGTTGGCAGCGTCCAGGGTTCCCTGGGCCTGCATGATCAGTTCGCAGAACTCGCGGGCGGCGCCTTCGCCGCCACGTGCCTGGGTCACGCCATGGGCGTGCTGGCGCACGAACGGCGCGGCATTGGCTACTGCCATGCCCAGGCCGACCCGGCGGATCGCCGGCAGGTCGGGCAGGTCGTCGCCCAAGTAGGCAACCTGTTCATAGCTTAGGCCCAGTTCCGCCAGCAGGCCGTCGAGTACCACCAGTTTGTCCTCGCGGCCTTGGAACAGGTGCGGGATACCCAGGTTCCTGGCCCGGCGTTCGACCACCGGGGTCTTGCGCCCGCTGATGATCGCCGTGGTCACGCCCGAGGCCATCAGCATCTTGATGCCATGGCCGTCGAGGGTATTGAAGGTCTTGAATTCGCTGCCGTCCTCGAGGAAGTACAGGCGGCCATCGGTAAGCACGCCATCGACGTCGAACACCGCCAGCTTGATCGCCTTGCCGCGTTGCATCAGGTCCTGGTTCATCGCGTCGCTCCCCATCACATCACCCCCGCGCGCAGCAAGTCATGCATGTTCAGGGCGCCGACCGGGCGGTCGTCCTGGTCGACCACCACGAGTGCGTTGATCTTGTGGTCTTCCATGATCTTCAGGGCTTCGGCGGCCAGCATCTCGGCGCGGGCAGTCTTGCCGTGGACGGTCATCACCTGGTCGATCGGGGTCTTGTGCACGTCGATGTTGCGATCCAGGCTGCGGCGCAGGTCGCCGTCGGTGAAGATACCGGCCAGCTTGCCGTCGTTTTCCAGGACGACGGTCATGCCTAAACCTTTACGAGACATTTCAAGGAGTGCGTCCTTGAGCAGGGTGCCGCGCTTCACTTGGGGCAGTTCGTCGTCCGCATGCATGACGTTTTCCACTTTCAGCAACAGGCGGCGGCCAAGTGCGCCGCCCGGGTGCGAGAAAGCGAAGTCCTCGGCGGTGAAGCCGCGCGCCTCGAGCAGGGCGATGGCCAGGGCGTCGCCCAGGGCCAGGGCTGCGGTGGTGGACGAGGTGGGCGCCAGGTTCAATGGGCAGGCCTCCTGGGCGACGCGGGCATCGAGGTTGACCTCGGCGGCCTGGGCCAGGGGCGAATCCGGGTTGCCGGTGAGGCTGATCATCTGGATGCCCAGGCGCTTGATCAGCGGCAGCAGGGTGACGATCTCGGCGGTGCTGCCTGAGTTGGACAGGGCCAGGATGACGTCGTCGCGGGTGATCATGCCCATGTCGCCGTGGCTGGCTTCGGCCGGGTGCACGAAGAAGGCCGGGGTGCCGGTGCTGGCGAGGGTTGCGGCGATCTTGTTGCCGATGTGGCCCGATTTGCCCATGCCGAGCACGATGACCCGGCCCTTGCTGGCCAAGATCAACTCGCAGGCCTTGACGAAATTATCGTCGATGCGGGCCAGCAGGGCCTCCACGGCCTCGACTTCCAGGCGCAGGGTGCGCTGGGCGGATTGGATCAGCTCGCTGGATTGGCTCATGTCGAAAAACGATGCCTGACGAAAAGGCGCCGATTATAGCCGCAATGTGTGAAAGGCTCATCCTTCGATTGCCGGACGGAGGTCGCGCGAGCCTGTCGCTGGCCTGAACGACTCGGGCGATGGCCTTGGGGCGGGCCTGCCGCGATGCTATAGTTCGCCGCTATTCGGCCCGCCAAGGGGCGCGTGTGCCTTCACGATGAAGGTGAGCGTCCATGGAGACGAGGCTGCATCGCAAGGAGTCTAGATGAGTGTGGATAGCGCCTACGCGGTCGAGTTGAAGGGCGTCACCTTCAAGCGCGGTTCGCGCAGCATTTTCAGCAATGTCGACATCCGCATCCCCCGCGGCAAGGTCACCGGCATCATGGGGCCTTCCGGGTGCGGCAAGACGACCCTGCTGCGCCTGATGGGCGCGCAGTTGCGCCCGTCCAGCGGCGAGGTGTGGGTCGCTGGGCAGAACTTGCCGACCCTGTCGCGGGGCGACCTGTTCGACGCGCGCAAGCAGATGGGCGTGCTGTTCCAGAGCGGCGCGCTGTTTACCGATCTCGACGTGTTCGAGAACGTCGCCTTCCCGTTGCGGGTGCACACCCAGTTGTCGGACGAGATGATCCGCGACATCGTCCTGATGAAGCTGCAGGCCGTGGGCCTGCGCGGGGCCATCGACCTGATGCCGGACGAGCTGTCCGGCGGCATGAAGCGCCGGGTCGCGCTGGCCCGGGCGATCGCCCTCGACCCGCAGATCCTCATGTACGACGAGCCGTTCGTCGGCCAGGACCCGATCGCCATGGGCGTGCTGGTGCGCCTGATCCGCCTGCTCAACGATGCCCTGGGCATCACCAGCATCGTGGTTTCCCACGACCTGGCCGAGACTGCCAGCATCGCCGACTACATCTATGTGGTCGGTGACGGCCAGGTGCTGGGGCAGGGTACGCCTGACGAACTGATGGGCTCGGACAACCCGCGTATCCGCCAGTTCATGAAGGGCGATCCGGACGGTCCGGTGCCATTCCACTTTCCCGCGCCTGATTACCGCGCCGATCTGCTGGGGGCGCATTGATGCGCAGACGATCCTTACTCGAACGTATCCGTCTTCTCGGTCGCTCGGCCATCGACGTGCTGGCCGTGCTGGGGCGTTCCTGCCTGTTCCTGTTCCATGCGCTGGTCGGGCGCGGCGGCATCGGCGGCAGCTTCCAGCTGCTGGTCAAGCAGCTGTATTCGGTTGGCGTGCTGTCGCTGGCGATCATCGTGGTCTCTGGCCTGTTCATCGGCATGGTGCTGGCCCTGCAGGGCTACAGCATCCTGACCAAGTACGGTTCCGAGCAGGCGGTGGGGCAGATGGTCGCCCTGACCCTGCTGCGCGAACTCGGCCCGGTGGTCACCGCCTTGCTGTTCGCCGGGCGCGCGGGCTCGGCACTGACCGCCGAGATCGGCAACATGAAATCCACCGAGCAACTGTCGAGCCTGGAGATGATCGGGGTCGACCCGCTCAAGTACATCGTTGCCCCGCGCCTGTGGGCAGGCTTCATCTCGCTGCCGATGCTGGCGCTGATCTTCAGCGTGGTCGGCATCTGGGGCGGGTCCTGGGTGGCAGTGGACTGGCTGGGCGTGTACGAAGGCTCGTTCTGGGCCAACATGCAGAACAGCGTTTCCTTTACCGACGACGTGCTCAATGGGCTGATCAAGAGCCTGGTGTTCGCCTTCGTTGTCACCTGGATCGCCGTGTTCCAGGGGTATGACTGCGAGCCCACCTCAGAAGGGATCAGCCGTGCCACCACCAAGACCGTGGTCTACGCCTCGTTGGCGGTCCTGGGTCTGGACTTTATTCTGACCGCCTTGATGTTTGGAGATTTCTGATGCAAAACCGCACCCTGGAAATCGGTGTCGGCCTGTTCCTTCTGGCCGGGATCCTGGCGTTGCTGCTGCTGGCCCTGCGTGTCAGCGGGCTGTCCGCCAGCCCGAGCAGCGACACGTACAAAGTTTATGCGTACTTCGACAATATCGCCGGTTTGACTGTCAGAGCAAAGGTGACCATGGCCGGCGTGACCATCGGCAAGGTCACGGCCATCGATCTGGACCGTGATTCCTACACCGGTCGGGTGACCCTGCAGCTGGACAAGCACGTCGACAACCTGCCGACCGACTCCACTGCCTCGATCCTGACCGCCGGGTTGCTCGGCGAGAAATACATCGGCATCAGCGTGGGCGGCGAGGACGAGGTGCTCAAGGACGGTAGCACCATCCACGACACCCAGTCGGCCCTGGTGCTGGAAGATCTGATTGGCAAGTTCCTGCTCAACTCCGTTGGCAAGGAACCGAAAGAAGCCCAACCAGCTAATTGAGGAGTTTTCATGATTTCGATCCTGCGACGTGGCCTGCTGGTCCTGCTGGCGGCCTTCCCCCTGATGGCCCTGGCGGCGCCGGGGCAATCCGCCCGTGATGTGATCCAGGGCACCACCAACGAACTGCTGGCCGACCTCAAGGCCAACAAGGAACAGTACAAGACCAGTCCGCAAGCGTTCTACGATGCGCTCAACCGCGTGCTCGGCCCGGTGGTCGACGCCGATGGCATTTCCAAGAGCATCATGACCGTCAAGTACTCGCGCAAGGCGACGCCTGCGCAGATGCAGCGCTTCCAGGAGAACTTCAAGCGCAGCCTGATGCAGTTCTATGGCAATGCCCTGCTGGAGTACAACAACCAGGGCATCACCGTCGACCCGGCCAAGGGCGAGGAAGGCGATCGCACCAGCGTCGGCATGAAGGTCACCGGCAACAACGGCGCGGTCTACCCGGTCCAGTACACCATGGTCAAGCTGGGCGGCGAGTGGAAGGTGCGCAACGTCATCGTCAACGGCATCAACATCGGCAAACTGTTCCGCGACCAGTTCGCCGACGCCATGCAGCGCAACGGCAACGACCTGGACAAGACCATCGACGGCTGGGCCGGCGAGGTGGCCAAGGCCAAGGAAACCGCCGACAAGTCGCCAGACAAGGAAGTGCAATGAGCGAAGCCGGCGTGAGCATGGCCGAGCCGGGCGTCCTGCGCCTGGCCGGCGTGCTGGACTACCGCAGCGGCCCGACCCTGCGCAAGGAAGGCAAGGCGTTGATCGCCGCCTGTCGCGAGCCGCGCCTGGTGCTGGATTGCTCGGCGGTGGTGAAGTCCTCCAGTGTCGGCCTTTCCCTGCTGCTGGCGTTCATGCGTGACGCCCAGGCGGCGGGCAAGGGGTGGGAAGTGCGCGAGATGCCCGACGCCATGCGGGAAATCGCCGAGGTGTATGACCTCGATGAAGTGCTGGCGGGCTGATGGCTCGCCTTCAATGGATGGCCCCTCGGTCAGCACGCCCGTCCATGGGCTTCGCAGGCGAGGGGCTTTTTTGTATGATGGCCGACCCGCGCGCACAGGGCGCCGATTGAGGTTGAGCATGCAGGCCGTAGAAGTTAAGAACTTCCTTGAAGAGAAATTGCCGGGAACCCGGGTCGAAGTTGAGGGCGAAGGCTGCAACTTCCAGTTGAACGTGATCAGCGACGAGTTGGCCGGCCAGAGCCCGGTCAAGCGCCAGCAGGCGATCTATGCTCACCTGAACCCGTGGATCGCCGATGGCAGCATCCATGCGGTAACCATGAAATTTTTCAGCAGCGCAGCCTGGGCTGAGCGCACCTGAGCCAACTTGGCGGCGAGACTCCAATGGACAAACTGATTATCACTGGCGGCGCCCGCCTCGACGGCGAGATCCGCATTTCCGGGGCGAAGAACGCCGCCCTGCCGATCCTCTCGGCCACCTTGCTGGCCGACGGTCCGGTCACCGTGGGCAACCTGCCGCACCTGCACGACATCACCACCATGATCGAGCTGTTCGGCCGCATGGGCATCGAGCCTGTGATCGACGAGAAGCTGGCAGTGGAGATCGACCCGCGCACCATCAAGACCCTGGTCGCCCCCTACGAGCTGGTCAAGACCATGCGTGCCTCGATCCTCGTGCTCGGCCCGATGGTCGCCCGCTTCGGCAAGGCCGAAGTGGCCCTGCCGGGCGGCTGCGCCATCGGTTCGCGTCCGGTCGACCTGCACATTCGCGGCCTGGAGGCCATGGGCGCGAAGATCGAGGTCGAGGGCGGCTACATCAAGGCCCAGGCACCTGAGGGCGGCCTGCGTGGCGCGCACTTCTTCTTCGATACCGTCAGCGTGACCGGTACCGAGAACATCATGATGGCCGCGGCGCTCGCCAAGGGCCGCAGCGTGCTGCAGAACGCCGCCCGTGAGCCGGAGGTGGTCGACCTGGCCAACTTCCTGATCGCCATGGGCGCCAAGATCCAAGGCGCCGGCACCGACACCATCACCATCGATGGCGTCGAGCGCCTGCACTCGGCCAACTACCGCGTGATGCCCGACCGGATCGAGACCGGCACCTACCTGGTCGCCGCCGCCGTGACCGGTGGCCGCGTCAAGCTCAAGGACACCGATCCGACCATCCTCGAGGCGGTGCTGGAGAAGCTCAAGGAAGCCGGCGCCGAGATCACCACTGGCGAAGACTGGATCGAGCTGGACATGCACGGCAAGCGGCCCAAGGCCGTCAACCTGCGCACCGCCCCGTATCCGGCGTTCCCGACCGACATGCAGGCGCAGTTCATCTCGCTCAACGCCATCGCCGAAGGCACGGGCGCGGTGATCGAGACCATCTTCGAGAACCGCTTCATGCACGTCTACGAGATGCACCGCATGGGCGCGCAGATCCAGGTCGAAGGCAACACCGCCATCGTCACCGGGGTCAAGGCGCTCAAGGGCGCACCGGTCATGGCCACCGACCTGCGGGCCTCGGCCAGCCTGGTGCTGTCGGCCCTGGTGGCTGAAGGCGACACCCTGATCGATCGCATCTACCACATCGACCGTGGTTACGAGTGCATCGAGGAAAAACTGCAGATGCTGGGCGCGAAGATCCGTCGCGTACCGGGCTAGTCTGTGATTGGCGCAGGGACGCGCCAGCCGAATCGTATGCGGTCGGGCGCGTGCCCGGCCGGCAGTAGACGCTTAAGGACCGACGCTCCAATGTTGACCATCGCGCTATCCAAGGGCCGCATCCTCGACGACACCCTGCCGCTGCTGGCAGAGGCCGGCATCGTGCCGACCGAGAATCCGGACAAGAGCCGCAAGCTGATCATCCCCACGACCCAGGAAGACGTGCGCCTGTTGATCGTGCGTGCCACCGACGTGCCGACCTATGTCGAGCATGGCGCCGCCGACCTGGGTGTGGCCGGCAAGGACGTGCTCATGGAGTACGGTGGCCAGGGCCTGTACGAGCCCCTGGACCTGCAGATCGCCCGTTGCAAGCTGATGACCGCCGGTGCGGTGGGAGCACCGGAGCCCAAGGGCCGCCTGCGCGTGGCCACCAAGTTCGTCAATGTCGCCAAGCGCTATTACGCCGAGCAGGGCCGCCAGGTCGACATCATCAAGCTCTACGGCTCCATGGAACTGGCGCCGTTGATCGGCCTGGCCGACAAGATCATCGACGTGGTCGACACCGGCAACACCTTGCGCGCCAATGGCCTGGAGCCCCAGGAACTGATCGCCACCATCAGCTCGCGCCTGGTGGTCAACAAGGCCTCCATGAAGATGCAGCACGCGCGCATCCAGAGCCTGATCGATACCCTGCGCCAGGCTGTCGAATCGCGACACCGCGGCTGACCTCTGCGCGCGACCTTCGCTGTCGCGCCCATCTATCCGCGTCATAGCCAATTTTCTCGGGTGCCCGCGCGGATGGACTGGTAGCCTAGGGCGCCTGAGCATTCGCTAATCATCGAGGCCCTCGCCATGACCGTGTCCACTGCAATTGCCCGTCTCAACGCTGCTGATCCGGATTTCGCCCGACATCTGGATCATCTGCTGAGCTGGGAAAGTGTGTCCGATGACGCGGTCAACCAGCGCGTGCTCGACATCATCAAGGCCGTGCGCGAGCGTGGCGACGAAGCCCTGGTGGCGTTCACCCAGCGTTTCGACGGCGTCGACGCCAAAAGCATCGATGACCTGATCCTGGGCCGCGAGCGCCTGGAACTGGCCCTGACCCGCATCACCCCGGCCCAGCGCGAAGCCCTGGAGAAGGCCGCCAGCCGTGTGCGCATGTACCACGAGCGGCAGAAGCAGGACTCCTGGCAGTACACCGAAGCCGACGGCACCGTACTCGGCCAGAAGGTCACCCCGCTGGACCGCGCCGGCCTGTACGTGCCCGGCGGCAAGGCGTCGTACCCCTCGTCGGTGCTGATGAACGCCATCCCGGCCAAGGTCGCCGGGGTGTCCGAGGTGGTGATGGTGGTGCCGACCCCGCGCGGCGAGGTCAATGAACTGGTGCTGGCCGCCGCCTGCATCGCCGGTGTCGACCGGGTGTTCACCGTCGGTGGTGCCCAGGCCGTCGCGGCCCTGGCCTACGGCACCGAAAGCGTGCCCCAGGTGGACAAGATCGTCGGCCCGGGCAACATCTACGTGGCCACCGCCAAGCGCCACGTGTTCGGTCAGGTCGGCATCGACATGATCGCCGGTCCGTCGGAAATCCTCGTGGTGTGCGACGGCCAGACCGATCCGGACTGGATCGCCATGGACCTGTTCTCCCAGGCCGAGCACGACGAAGATGCCCAGGCCATCCTGGTCAGCCCGGATGTCGCCTTCCTCGATCGCGTCGCCGCCAGCATTGACAAGCTGCTGCCGACCATGGAGCGTGCCGAGATCATCGAGAAGTCGATCAATGGCCGTGGTGCGCTGATCCAGGTGCGCGACATGCAGCAGGCCATGGACGTGGCCAACCGCATCGCGCCCGAGCACCTGGAGCTGTCGGTGGCCGATCCGCAGGCCTGGCTGCCGCACATCCGCCACGCCGGCGCGATCTTCATGGGCCGCCACACCAGCGAAGCGCTGGGTGACTACTGCGCAGGCCCCAACCACGTCTTGCCGACTTCCGGCACCGCGCGCTTTTCTTCGCCGCTGGGGGTATACGACTTCCAGAAGCGTTCGTCGATCATCTTCTGCTCCGAGCAGGGCGCGTCCGAGCTGGGCCACACCGCTTCGGTCCTGGCCCGTGGCGAATCGCTGACCGCCCACGCCCGCAGCGCCGAATACCGCATCCTCACCGAGAACGAGGGGAACTGAACATGAGCCGATTCTGGAGCCCCTTCGTCAAGGATCTGGTGCCCTACGTGCCGGGCGAGCAGCCGAAGCTGACCCGCCTGGTCAAGCTCAATACCAACGAGAACCCCTATGGCCCGTCGCCCAAGGCGCTGGAGGCCATGCGCGACGAGTTGAACGATAACCTGCGCCTGTACCCGGACCCGAACGGCGACCGCCTCAAGCAGGCGGTCGCCGACTACTATGGCGTCACGCCACAGCAGGTGTTCGTCGGCAATGGTTCGGACGAAGTGCTGGCGCACATCTTCCACGGCCTGTTCCAACACGATGCGCCGCTGCTGTTCCCGGACATCAGCTACAGCTTCTACCCGGTCTACTGTGGCCTGTACGGCATTCCGTTCGAGCAGGTGGCGCTGGATGAGCAGTTCCAGATCCGGATCGAGGACTACCGCAAGCCCAACGCCGGGATCATCTTCCCCAACCCCAACGCCCCCACCGGCTGTCTGCTGCCGCTGGAGGCGATCGAGCGCTTGCTCGAAGCCAACCGCGACTCGGTGGTGGTGGTGGACGAGGCCTACATCGACTTTGGCGGCCAGACCGCCATCAGCCTGGTGGACCGCTACGACAACCTGCTGGTGACCCAGACCCTGTCCAAGTCGCGCTCCCTGGCGGGGCTGCGGGTTGGCCTGGCCGTCGGTCACCCGGCGTTGATCGAGGCGCTGGAGCGGATCAAGAACAGCTTCAACTCCTACCCGCTGGGCCGCATGGCGATCGTCGGCGCGGCGGCGGCGTTCGAGGACCGGGCGTACTTCGAACAGACCTGCCGCCAGGTGATCGACAGCCGCGAGGCGCTGGTCGAGCAACTGGTTGCGCGAGGTTTCCAAGTGCTGCCGTCGGCGGCCAACTTCATCTTCGCCCGCCATCCGCAGCAGGATGCCGCTGGGCTGGCGGCACGCTTGCGTGAGCAGGGGGTGATCGTGCGGCACTTCAAGCAGGCGCGTATCGCCCAGTTCCTGCGGATCACCATCGGTACGCCGGAGCAGAACCAGGCGCTGCTCGATGCGCTGAACTGACTCGGCCGTAGCGGCCTCTTCGCGGTCAAGCCCGCTCTTATGGGGAGTGGTGCTGATCGCAAGGCTATTGGGGCTGCTTTGCAGCCCATCGCCGGCAAGCCGGCTCCCACAGGGTCAGTACTGTTCGCACATCATGTGTCATACAGCCAACTCTGTGGGAGCCGGCTTGCCGGCGATGGGGCGCGAAGCGGCCCCTATATCGTTTAGCTGCTGTGAGAAACCAACCTTGTCCCCGCGGCACTCCAGCGTTATCGTTCACCTCTTCGAAAAAATCATCCGATGACTGGATGTCCCCATGACTCTGTTAATCAAACGCTCCCTGGTCGAGCAAGCCGTAGACCAACTGCGCAACCGCATCACCAGCGGCACCTGGGCCATCGGCCAGCGCCTGCCGACCGAGCCCGAACTGGCCCTGGAGCTGGGCATCAGCCGCAACACCGTGCGTGAGGCCATGCGGGTGCTGGCCTTCAGTGGCCTGGTGGAAATCCGCCAGGGCGACGGCAGCTACCTGCGTACCGCCCAGGACCCGCTCCAGGCGGTCCAGGCCATGTCCCGCTGCACCCCCGAGCAGGCCCGCGAAACCCGCCACATCCTCGAAGCCGAGGCGATCGGGCTGGCCGCCCTGCGTCGCACCGAGGACGACCTGGCCCGCCTGCGCGAGGCGCTTGCCGATAGCGCGGCGCATTTCCATGGTGATGTCGAGGCCTACGTCACCTGTGACCTGGTCTTCCACCAGCGCCTGGTGGACGCCGCCCACAACCCCGCCCTGAGCGAGCTGTACCGCTATTTCTCCGGCGTGGTGGCGGCGGCGCTGCAGCTCAACATGAGCACTGCCCCCCGTTGCCAGAAGGTTTTCGACCTGCATGGGCAGATTCTCGACGCCATCGAGCAGCGCGACGCGGAGCGGGCCAAGCGCCTGAGCCGCACCCTCATCGAATCCTGAAAGCGAGACTCCCATGGCTGAACAATTGACCCGCCACACCGCCCCCCGCGAGGCGGAGCTCGATGAACTGCTCATCGATGCCGAAGCCGACGACGAGCAGGTCCAGCAGCAACCGGTGCTCCTGCAGCGGCCCTGGTTGTTGCTGCTGGGCCTGGTACTGGTGGCGCTGAACCTGCGTCCGGCGCTGTCGAGCATGGCGCCGGTGCTGGGCCAGGTCAGCGAGGGGCTGGGGCTGAATGCTTCCCAGGCCGGCTTGCTGACCACCTTGCCGGTGCTCTGCCTGGGGCTGTTCGCGCCATTGGCGCCGGTCCTGGCGCGACGTTTCGGCAGCGAGCGGGTGATCCTCGGCATTCTCCTGACCCTGGCCCTGGGCATCCTGGTGCGCAGTGCCCTGGGGACGGCTGGGGTGTTCATCGGCAGCCTGATGGCGGGGGCCAGCATCGGCATCATCGGCGTCTTGCTGCCAGGCATCGTCAAGCGCGACTTCCCACAGCATGCGGGGACCCTCACTGGCGTCTACACCATGGCCCTGTGCCTCGGTGCCGCGATGGCCGCCGGCGCGACCGTACCGCTGGCCCAGCGCTTCGACGACAGCTGGGCGATGGGCCTGGGTTTCTGGCTGGTGCCGGCATTGCTGGCGATGCTCGTGTGGTTGCCCCAGGCGCGCCAGGGGCATGGCCTGCACAAGGTGGCCTACCGGGTGCGCGGTCTGTGGCGCGACCCGCTGGCCTGGCAGGTGACGTTGTACATGGGCCTGCAATCTTCGCTGGCCTACATCGTCTTCGGCTGGCTGCCATCGATCCTCATTGGCCGCGGCCTGAGCCCGACCGAGGCAGGCCTGGTGCTGTCCGGCTCGGTGATCGTGCAACTGGTCAGTTCGCTCAGTGCGCCCTGGCTGGCGACCCGTGGCAAGGACCAGCGCCTGGCCATCGTGATCGTCATGCTGGTCACCCTGGCCGGGTTGTTCGGCTGCCTGTATGCGCCGCTTTCCGGCCTGTGGGGCTGGGCGGTCCTGCTGGGCCTGGGGCAGGGCGGTACCTTCGCCCTGGCCCTGACCCTGATCGTGTTGCGTTCCAAGGATGCTCATGTGGCCGCCAACCTCTCGAGCATGGCCCAGGGCGTGGGCTACACCCTGGCCTCCATGGGGCCTTTCGCCGTAGGGCTGGTGCATGACCTGACCGGTGGCTGGGCTGCGGTGGGCTGGATCTTCGCGGTGCTGGGCGTGGGCGCCATCGTGTTCGGCCTTGGTGCCGGGCGGGCGCTGCATGTGCAGGTGGAGAGCGAACGGGTTTGAGGCCTGCACAAATGGCGCGAATGGCCATGGCGACATCGCCCGCGGCGGATTATCGTTCAGGTTTCGCCCTGCAGGACGGAGCAGCCCCATGAGCGACGCCAACCACGCCCTGATCTGCCGCTTCTACCAGGCTTTCCAGCGCCTGGACGCCGAGGCCATGGTGGCCTGCTACAGCGATGACATCGTCTTCACCGACCCGGTCTTTGGCACCTTGCGCGGCAGTGACGTCGGCGATATGTGGCGGTTGCTCACAACCCGCGCCAGGGATTTCTCCCTGACCTTCGACCACGTCCATGCCAACCAGGACAGCGGCTGCGCGCACTGGGTGGCGACCTACCTGTTCAGCCAGACCGGGCGCACCGTGGTCAACGACATCCAGGCGCGTTTCGTGATCCGCAATGGGCTGATTCGTCAGCACGATGACAGCTTCGACCTGTGGGCTTGGTCGCGTCAGGCCCTGGGCCTGCCCGGGCTTCTGCTGGGGTGGTCGCCTATGTTGCAGAACAAGATACGCCAGCAGGCATTCAAGGGGCTGCGGGCGTTCCAGCAAGGGCGTTGAGCGGTTAAGCTGGCGGCCTTTCCCAGCTGTCCTGAATCGAGCCGTGAGCGAGACATCCCTTCCCAAACCCTGGTACGTATACCTGGTCCGCGCCGCCAACGGATCCTTGTACTGCGGTATCAGCGACGATCCGCAGCGACGTTTCCTCCAGCATCAGAAAGGGCAGGGGGCACGTTACTTCAAGACCAGCCCGGCCCAGGCGCTGGTCTATGTCGAGCAGTGGCCGGACAAGGCCGAGGCGCTGCGCCAGGAGCGTTTGGTCAAGAAGCTGCGCAAGTCGGCCAAGGAAGCGTTGGTGGCGGCCTATGGTGGCGTGACCCACGGCTCCTAGGGCGCTTGTGCGACCCATTCGCTCAAGAACGGCGCAGTCCCGGCGATGGGCTGCGAGGCAGCCCAGCGGTTTCACTCCTTGCGGCGCTTGAGCTGGTCGACCAGTTGGGTCGGCAGACCCTTGATGATCAGGGTGCCGGCTTCTTCGTCATACTCCACCTTGTCACCGAGCAGGTGCGCCTCGAAGCTGATCGACAGGCCTTCGGCGCGCCCGGTGAAGCGGCGGAACTGGTTGAGGGTGCGCTTGTCGGCCGGGATCTCCGGCGACAGGCCGTAGTCCTTGTTGCGGATATGGTCGTAGAAGGCCTTGGGGCGGTCCTCGTCGATCAGGCTGGACAGCTCCTCCAGGGTCACCGGCTCGCCCAGCTTGGTCTGGGTGGTGGCATATTCGACCAGGGTCTGGGTCTTCTCGCGGGCGGCCTCCTCGGGCAGGTCCTCGCTCTCGACGAAGTCGCTGAAGGCCTTGAGCAGGGTACGGGTCTCGCCGGGGCCATCGACCCCTTCCTGGCAGCCGATGAAGTCGCGGAAATAGTCCGAGACCTTCTTGCCGTTCTTGCCCTTGATGAACGAGATGTACTGCTTCGAGTTCTGGTTGTTCTTCCACTCCGACAGGTTGATCCGCGCCGCCAGGTGCAGTTGGCCCAGGTCGAGGTGGCGCGACGGGGTGACATCCAGCTCGGCGTTCACCGCCACGCCCTCGCTGTGGTGCAGCAGGGCGATCGCCAGGTAGTCGGTCATGCCTTGCTGGTACTGGGCGAACAGCACATGGCCACCGACGGACAGGTTGGATTCTTCCATCAGCTTTTGCAGGTGCTCGACGGCGACACGGCTGAAGGCGGTGAAGTCCTTCTCCTCGTCCAGGTACTGCTTGAGCCAGCCGCTGAACGGGTAGGCCCCGGATTCGCCGTGGAAGAAGCCCCAGGCTTTGCCCTGCTTGGCGTTGTAGCTGTCGTTGAGGTCAGCCAGCAGGTTCTCGATGGCGTCCGATGCAGTCAGTTCGCTGTCCCGCGCATGGAGCACGGCGGGGCTGCCATCGGGCTTCTTGTCGATCAGGTGAACGATGCAATGACGGATTGGCATGGGATTCTCGAATGGTGTGGGGCGGTGCGAGGCCGCGCTGCAAAGTCGGCCAGTTTACCCCAGGGGCGGGGGCGATGCAGTGGCCGGATGTTGGCGTAAATGCCTGTTGTTGTTTTTTTGTTCAATTTTTTGCGTTTTACGACAAAACCCCCGAAAAACCTGCATAAAATCGAAGCCGGTAGCGGATATTTATCCATTCCTGTGGTAGTTTTGCGCGGTCTTGCGCCCCTTGGGTGGCGCATTGCTGGCAGATCGCTCGCGTCGTGTCGAACCAAACGCCGATTTTCGTATCTACATACGCGATTGGCGCGGCCCGCCGGACCTTTTCAGGGCTGGCCCGATAACCGATGTAGCACGCTGCATAACCACTGAATTTGATAGGGAAGGAACACCACCATGGCATTGACCAAAGACCAACTGATTGCCGACATCGCCGAATCGATCAGCGCCCCGAAGGCCACCGCCAAGAACGCGCTGGAGCAACTGGGCCAGATCGTTGCCGACCAACTGGAAAACGGCGCTGAGATCACTCTCCCAGGTATCGGCAAGCTGAAAGTCGCCGAGCGTCCTGCCCGTACTGGCCGCAACCCTTCGACTGGTGCCGCCATCGAAATCGCTGCCAAGAAAGTCGTCAAGTTCGTACCAGCCAAGGTCCTGACCGACGCCGTCAACAAGTAATTGTCGATGCCGTACTGAAACCGCGCCCGGCTTGCCCGGGCGCGGTTTTTCATACCTGCGGTTTGCTTTCACGGCGAGCGTGCCAGGCCTGGCGCGCGCTGTCGTCCAGGAAGCTCCAGGCGACCATGCGGCTCTGCTTCTGGCCCTGGCCCATCGCGACGATACGCTGTGCCTTAACCCCCGCCTTCTTCAGTGCTGCCTCGATGCCAGGCAGGTTGCTGGCCTTGGACACCAGGCTGGTGAACCACAGCACCTGCTCCCCGTACTGCGCGCTTTCGCCCACCAATTGGGTGACGAAGCGGATCTCGCCGCCCTCGCACCACAGCTCGTTGTTCTGTCCGCCGAAATTCAGCACGGGCAGCTTGCGCCTGGGGTCGAGCTTGCCAAGGTTCTTCCATTTGCGCTGGCTGCCGCGGGTGGCCTCCTCGCGGGAGGCGTGGAAGGGCGGGTTGCACAGGGTCAGGTCGAAACGCTCGTCGCCCTGCAGCAGGCCGGTGAGGATGTGGTTGCGGTTGGCTTGCTGGCGCAGGGTGATGGCCTTGCCCAGGCCGTTGGCCAGGACGATCGTCCTGGCCGAGGCCAGGGCCACCGGGTCGATGTCCGAGCCTAGGAAGCGCCAGCGGTAGTCGCTGTGGCCGAGCAGGGGGTAGATGCAGTTGGCGCCGACACCGATGTCCAGGGCGCGTACCTGGGCACCACGGGGGATCTCACCGCCGCTGTCCTCGGCCAGCAGGTCGGCCAGCACGTGGATGTAGTCGGCTCGGCCCGGGATTGGCGGGCACAGGTAGTCGGCCGGGATGTCCCAGTGCTGGATACCGTACTGGGCCTTGAGCAGGGCGCGGTTGAACACACGCACCGCCTGCGGGTTGGCGAAGTCGATGCTCGGCTTGCCGTAGGGGTTGGTGATGGTGAAGTTGGCCAGTTGCGGGTGCGCCTTGATCAGGCTGGGGAAGTCGTAGCGGCCCTGATGGCGGTTGCGCGGGTGCAGGGTGGGTTTTACGGTCATGGTCGGGTCCGGTGTCGCAGGCCAGGGGCTGCTGTGCAGCCCTTTCGCGACACAAGGCCGCGCCTACAGGAGAGTGGCGCCTTGAAGTCGGGCGCCGTCCTGTGGGCGCGGCCTTGTGTCGCGAAAGGGCCGCGCAGCGGCCCTGACGGTCTCTAGTGATTAGAGCGCCGCAATCCGCGCATGCTGCTCGGTGAAGTTGGCCAGGGCCTGCTCGGCCTCGGCCAGCTTGGCGCGCTCTTTCTCGATCACCGCAGGCGGTGCCTTGTCGACGAAAGCGGCGTTGGACAGCTTGCCGCCCACGCGCTGGACCTCGCCTTGCAGGCGCTGGATTTCCTTGTTCAGGCGCGCCAGCTCGGCATCCTTGTCGATCAGGCCGGCCATCGGTACCAGTACCTGCAGGTCACCCACCAGCGCGGTGGCCGACAGCGGCGCTTCGTCCTGTTCGCCGAGCACGGTGAAGGATTCGACCTTGGCCAGCTTCTTGAGCAGCGCCTCGTTCTCCTGCAGGCGGCGCTGGTCGTCGGCGTTGGCGCTCTTGAGGAACAGCGGCAGCGGCTTGCCCGGGCCGATGTTCATCTCGGCGCGGATGTTGCGCAGGCCCACCATCAGCTCCTTGAGCCACTCGATGTCACCTTCGGCGGCGCTGTCGATACGGCTCTCGTTGGCCACCGGCCACGGCTGCAGCATGAGGGTCTTGCCCTGGATGCCGGCCAGCGGCGCGATGCGCTGCCAGATTTCCTCGGTGATGAACGGCATGAACGGATGCGCCAGGCGCAGGGCCACTTCCAGCACGCGCACCAGGGTGCGACGGGTACCGCGGGCACGCTCGATGGGGGCGTTCTCGTCCCACAGTACCGGCTTGGACAGCTCCAGGTACCAGTCGCAGTACTGGTTCCAGATGAACTCGTACAGGGCCTGGCTGGCCAGGTCGAAGCGGAACTGCTCGAGCTGGCGGGTTACTTCGGCCTCGGTGCGCTGCAGCTGCGAGATGATCCAGCGGTCTGCCAGCGACAGCTCGTAGGCTTCGCCGTTCTGGCCGCAGTCCTCGCCCTTGTCCAGCACGTAGCGGGCGGCGTTCCAGATCTTGTTGCAGAAGTTGCGGTAGCCCTCGACGCGGCCCATGTCGAACTTGATGTCGCGGCCGGTGGAGGCCAGCGAGCAGAAGGTGAAGCGCAGGGCGTCGGTGCCGTAGCTGGCGATGCCTTCGGGGAACTCGGCCTTGGTCTGCTTGGCGATCTTCTCGGCGAGCTTGGGCTGCATCATGCCGCTGGTGCGTTTTTCCAGCAGGGCGTCGAGGGTGATGCCGTCGACGATGTCCAGCGGGTCGAGGACATTGCCCTTGGACTTGGACATCTTCTGGCCCTGGCCGTCGCGCACCAGGCCGTGGACGTAGACGGTCTTGAACGGTACCTGCGGCGTGCCGTCCTCGTTCTTCACCAGGTGCATGGTCAGCATGATCATGCGCGCGACCCAGAAGAAGATGATGTCGAAGCCGGTGACCAGCACATCTGTGGGGTGGAAGGTCTTGAGGAACTCGGTCTGCTCCGGCCAGCCCAGGGTGGAGAAGGTCCACAGGCCCGAGCTGAACCAGGTGTCGAGGACGTCGTCGTCCTGGCGCAGCACCACGTCGGCGCCCAGGCCATGCTTGGCGCGCACTTCAGCTTCGTCGCGGCCGACGTAGACCTTGCCGGACTCGTCGTACCAGGCCGGGATGCGGTGGCCCCACCACAGCTGACGGCTGATGCACCAGTCCTGGATATCGCGCATCCAGGAGAAGTACATGTTCTCGTACTGCTTGGGCACGAACTGGATACGGCCGTCCTCCACCGCCGCGATGGCAGGCTCGGCCAGCGGCTTGGTGGAAACGTACCACTGGTCGGTCAGCCAGGGCTCGATGACGGTGCCGGAGCGGTCGCCCTTCGGCACCTTCAGGGCATGGTCGTCGATGCTGACCAGCAGGCCTTGGGCATCCAGGTCGGCTACGATCTGCTTGCGCGCGACGAAACGGTCGAGGCCGGCGTACTGCGCGGGCAGGGAGGTGTCGACGCTGTCGTTGAGGCTGCCATCGAGGTTGAAGGCCTGGGCACTGGCCAGGACCAGGGCATTCTTGTCGAATATGTTCAGCAGCGGCAGGTCGTGGCGTTTGCCGACTTCGTAGTCGTTGAAGTCGTGGGCCGGGGTGATCTTCACGCAACCGGTGCCGAATTCGGGGTCGCAGTAGTCGTCGGCGATGATCGGGATGCGTCGGCCGACCAGCGGCAGCACGACGAACTTGCCGATCAGTGCCTGGTAGCGCTCGTCGTTCGGGTTGACGGCGACGGCGGCGTCACCGAGCAGGGTCTCCGGACGGGTGGTGGCGACGACCAGGTGGTCCTTGCCTTCGGCGGTCGTGGCGCCATCGGCCAGCGGGTAGCGCAGGTTCCACAGGTGGCCCTTCTCGTCGTGGTTTTCCACTTCGAGGTCGGAGATGGCGGTGTGCAGCTTGGTGTCCCAGTTGACCAGGCGCTTGCCGCGGTAGATCAGGCCGTCTTCGTACAGGCGGACGAAGGCTTCCTTGACTGCCTCGGACAGGCCGTCGTCCATGGTGAAGCGCTCGCGGCTCCAATCCACCGACGAGCCCAGGCGGCGGATCTGCCGGCTGATGTTGCCGCCGGATTGTTCCTTCCATTCCCAGACCTTCTCCAGGAACTTCTCGCGGCCCAGGTCATGACGGTTCTGGCCCTTGGCCTCGAGCTGGCGCTCCACCAGCATCTGGGTGGCGATGCCGGCGTGGTCGGTGCCTGGCTGCCACAGGGTGTTGCGGCCCTGCATGCGGCGGAAGCGGATCAGGGCGTCCATGATCGCGTTGTTGAAGCCGTGGCCCATGTGCAGGCTGCCGGTTACGTTCGGCGGTGGGATCATGATGGTGTAGGACTCGCCTGCACCTTGTGGGGCGAAATAGTTCTCCGACTCCCAGGTGGTGTACCAGGAAGTTTCGATGGCGTGCGGCTGGTAGGTCTTATCCATGCGCGGCGGGACCCTATGGCATTAATTCGGGAAAGCCGGGAAGTATAACGGAGCTGCAAGCTTCAAGCGACAAGCTGCGAGGCGGGGAGCTGTAGTGGGCGCGTAGCGGCCCCGGGCGGGCTTACTCGGAGCGCTTGATCAGCCGCTCCATGCGCGCATCGAGGCGACGCTTGATCTCGTTCTCGATGTGCGGAGTGAAGTCGTTGATCACGTCCTGCATGATCAACTGCGCGGCGGCTCGCAGTTCGGCTTCCAGGTGCAGCAGGGTGTCCTGGCGGCGGGTCTGCGGATCGTCCTCGGCGGTTGCGGCCGGCTCCGGTTCGGCGGCAGGTGGTGCATTGCCGGCCGGTTCGTCGAGCAGCAGGGGGATCTGTTCGACCGTCTCGGTCAGCAGCGGCGGTTGCAGGTCGGCATCGCCCAGCAACTGGCGGATCGACTCCAGGTCGTCGAGCAGGTGGGCGGAATCGGGCAGGGGGGAAGGCTTGTCCATCATCGTCAAAGTCGCTGTAAGCGGTGGTCTTGCAGAGCATAGCCCTGTTCGCGGTAGAAACGGAATCGCTCGCGAGCGGCCTGGCGAACGGTCGGCTCCTCGACGACGATCTCGGCGACCCGCTCGAACTGGCCGACGAAGGCCGGCACGTCGCCGCCCAGGTTGATCAGCAGGCCACGGTGCGCGCCGGCATCCGTACCGAGGCCCAGTGCGACCACGGCATCGGCATGGTCCTCGGCCAGGTCGTGGGGCACGAAGGCCTCGCCCTTGAAGCGCCACAGGCGTTCGTCCAGCTCGCTGCGCTGTGCGTCGTCCTGGCAATGCAGGTAGACCCGGTGGCCAAGGCGCCAGGCCTTTTCACACAGCTTGCAGGCGAAGTCCAGGCGTGCCGACAACGAGTCGGTGGGCAGGATGTAGAAATCGACTTTGCTCATGGTTCGCTCTGCCGGGCGGCGCCGCGCGGGCGCCGCCCGGCCTGGGGGCATCAGGCGTTGGCGCGGTCCAGCAGGTACTGGGTCAGCAGCGGTACCGGGCGGCCCGAGGCGCCCTTGTCCTTGCCACCGCTGATCCAGGCGGTGCCCGCGATGTCCAGGTGGGCCCAGTGGTAGGCCTTGGCGAAGCGCGACAGGAAGCAGCCGGCAGTGATGGTGCCGGCCTTCGGGCCGCCGATGTTGGCGATGTCGGCGAACGGGCTGTCCAACTGCTCCTGGTATTCGTCGAACAGTGGCAGTTGCCAGGCGCGGTCATCGGCCCGCTTGCCGGCGTCGAGCAACTGGCCGACCAGTGCGTCGTCGTTGCCCATCAGGCCGGAGGTGTGGCTGCCCAGGGCGACGATGCAGGCGCCGGTCAGGGTGGCGATGTCGATCACCGCCTGCGGCTTGAAGCGCTCGGCGTAGGTCAGGGTGTCGCACAGCACCAGGCGGCCTTCGGCGTCGGTGTTGAGGATCTCCACGGTCTGGCCGCTCATGGTGGTGACGATGTCGCCGGGACGGGTGGCGCCGCCGCTGGGCATGTTCTCGGCACAGGCCAGCAGGCACACCAGGTTGATCGGCAACTGCAGTTCCAGCACCGCGCGCAGGGTGCCGAACACGCTGGCGGCGCCACACATGTCGAACTTCATCTCGTCCATGCCGGCACCCGGCTTGAGGCTGATGCCGCCGGTGTCGAAGGTGATGCCCTTGCCCACCAGCACGAACGGCTTCTCGCTCTTCTTGCCGCCCTGGTAGTTGAGCACGATCAGCCGTGGCGGCTGGTCGCTGCCCTGGCCCACGGCATAGAAGGCGCCCATGCCCAGGTCCTTGATCTTCTTCTCGTCGAGCACTTCGACCTTGAGATTCTTGTGGCCCTTGCCCAGGTCCCTGGCCTGTTCGGCGAGGAAGCTCGGGTGGCACAGGTTCGGTGGCAGGTTGCCCAGGTCACGGGTGAAGGCCATGCCGGTGGCGATGGCGGTGGCGTGCTTCACGGCGCGCTCGACCTCGGCCTGGCCGGCCTTGGCGGCCAACAGGGTGATCTTCTTCAGGGTGCGTGGCTCGGCCTTCTGGCTCTTGAAGCGGTCGAACACGTACTCGCCGTCGAGCAGGGTCTCGGCCAGCAGGCGGTACTTGCCGTAGTGGGCATCGCGGCCGTCGACGGCGACATCCTCCAGGGCCAGCACGGCGTCGCCGCCGCCCAGGTTCTTCAGCACCCCGGCAACGCTGCTGGCCAGCTTGCGCCAGCTGCGGTCATTCAGGGCCTCCTTGCCGCTGCCGACCAGCAGCACGCGCTCGGCCTTCAGGCCTGGCAGGCTGTGCAGCAGCAGGGTCTGGCCGGGCTTGCCGGCCAGGTCGCCGCGCTTGAGCACGGCGGCGATGGCGCCGCCGCTGGCCTGGTCGACGGCCTTGGCCACGTCGCCGAGCTTGCGGCCCTCACCGACGGGCAGCACCAGGGTGGCGGTTTTCAAGGATGCTGCGGCTACGCTTTTTACAACCAGTTCCATGTCAGGGTCCCCGAATGATCTGTCAGTTGGCGCTGTCTTTGGCGAGCGCTCGAAGCAGGCCTGGCCGCATGTTCGCGTGCCAGTGGAAAAGCTGCCAGTTTGAGCCTGCGGCAACCCTTGTGACAACCCCGACCTGCGCCGTCATGCGCGGCCAAGTGACAGGCGCGGTCAATCACAGGATAATGCGCGCACTTCACATGCTGCTTCGCCGTCGGCGAACTGGCACGGGCCTTGGCTGTCCTAGGCCATTGTTTGGCTCTCCGCCCCTGACAACCCAGGAGTGTCTGGTTTGATCGTCTTTCGTTATCTGTCCCGCGAGGTCCTGCTGACCTTGAGCGCCGTCAGCGCCGTGCTGCTGGTGATCATCATGAGCGGGCGCTTCATCAAGTACCTGGCCCAGGCGGCCCAGGGCGTGCTCGATCCGAGCGTGCTGTTCCTGATCATGGGCTTCCGTCTGCCGGGCTTCCTGCAACTGATCCTGCCGCTGGGGCTGTTCCTCGGTATCCTCCTGGCCTACGGCCGGCTGTACCTGGAAAGCGAGATGACCGTGCTTTCGGCCACCGGCATGAGCCAGCAGCGCCTGCTCGCCCTGACCATGGCGCCGGCCGCGCTGGTCGCCTTGCTGGTGGCCTGGCTGAGCCTGGGCCTGGCGCCCCAGGGCGTGGCCCAGGTGCAGCAGATCATCAACCAGCAGGATGCCCTGACCGAGTTCGATACCCTGGTGCCCGGGCGCTTCCAGACCTTGCGCGACGGCTCACGGGTGACCTACACCGAGGAGCTGACGGACGACCGCGTCAACCTGGCCGGGGTGTTCATCTCCGAGAAACGCTTCAACCAGGACAAGACCAAGGACCGCGCGCCCTCCGTGCTGGTTGCCGAGAAGGGCCACCAGGAAGTGCAGGCCGACGGCAATCGCTACCTGATCCTGGAGAACGGCTACCGCTACGACGGCAACCCCGGCCAGGCCGACTACCGGGCGATCAAGTACGACACCTACGGCGTGCTGCTACCCAAGCCCGAGGTCAGCGAGGAAGTGACCGAGCGCGAAGCCATCCCGACCTGGCAACTGTTCGGGCACCAGGGCCTGCGCGAGCAGGCCGAGCTGCAGTGGCGGCTCTCCCTGCCGTTGCTGGTCTTCATCGTGACCCTGCTGGCGGTGCCGCTGGCCAAGGTCAATCCGCGCCAGGGCCGCTTCCTCAAGCTGCTGCCGGCGATCCTCCTGTACATGGCCTACCTGACGATGCTGATTTCCGTACGCGGCGCCCTGGAGAAGGGCAAGCTGCCGATCGCCCTGGGCATGTGGTGGGTACACGGCCTGTTCCTGCTGATCGGCCTGGGCCTGATGTACTGGGAGCCGCTGCGCCTCAAGCGCGCCGCCCGTCGTGCGGAGGTGGCCCATGGTTAAGCTGGATCGCTACATCGGCCAGAGCGTGCTGCTGGCCATCCTGGCGGTGCTGGGCATCATCCTCGGCCTGGCCTCGCTGTTCGCCTTCATCGACGAGATGGGCGACCTGAGCGATACCTATACGGTGCTGGATGCCGGCAACTTCGTGTTGCTCACCGCCCCGCGCCGGCTCTACGAGATGCTGCCAATGGCGGCGCTGATCGGTTGCCTGATCGGCCTGGGCAGCCTGGCCAGCAGCAGCGAGCTGACCATCATGCGCGCCGCCGGGGTGTCCATCGGGCGTATCGTCTGGGCGGTGATGAAGCCGATGCTGGTGCTGATGCTGGTCGGCCTGCTGATCGGCGAGTACGTGGCCCCGGTCACCGAGAACAAGGCCCAGGCCGACCGCTCACTGGCCCAGGGCGGCGGTGAGGCGCAGAGTTCCAAGCGCGGCATGTGGCACCGCCAGGGCGACGAGTTCGTGCACATCAACGCGGTGCAGCCCAATGGCCTGCTGCTGGGCGTGACCCGCTACCGCTTCGACGACGAGCGACGGATCGTCACCTCGAGCTTCGCCCGTCGGGCGCAGTACCAGGAAGACCACTGGATCCTCAGCGATGTCAGCACCACCTTCTTCCACGGCGACCGCACCGAGGTGGTGAAGGCGCCGCAGGAGCGCTGGGACGTCTCGGTGACGCCGCAGTTGCTCAATACCGTGATCCTGGCACCGGAGTCCCTGTCGATCACTGGCCTGTGGGACTACATCCACTACCTGTCCGAGCAGGGCCTGAACAACGCCCGCTACTGGCTGGCCTTCTGGACCAAGGTGCTGCAGCCGGTGGTCACGGCGGCGCTGGTGCTGATGGCGATTTCCTTCATCTTCGGCCCACTGCGCTCGGTCACCCTCGGCCAGCGGGTGTTCACCGGTGTGCTGGTGGGCTTCGTGTTCCGCATCGGCCAGGACTTGCTTGGGCCTTCGAGCCAGGTGTTCGGCTTCCCGCCGCTGCTGGCGGTGGTGATCCCGGCCGGGATCTGCGCGCTGGCCGGTGTGTGGTTGTTGCGCCGGGCGGGGTGATGGCCTGGGCTGCACAGAAAAGTCGACCCTAGCGTCGATGCCGGTCAGTCAAGCCTGGGGCTGCTTCGCAGCCCCAGATGCCATTCAAGCGGCTGGCACCGGGGACGTATCGGTAAGCTCATTTCTTCTGCTTGGGAATCCGCACCAGTTGCGTCTCGGAGTAGATGTCATGCCAGCTGCGCTTGCGCTTGTCGATCAACGACCAGAAGAACCCCAGTCCCAGGCACAGCCATGAGGCGATGGCCACGAGAAAGCGCAGCAGCGCCTGCCACAGGCTGATGGCGCTGCCGTCGGCGTTCTGCACCCGTACTCCCCACACCTGCATGCCCAGGGTCTGCCCGCCGTGGGTCCAGAACTTGGCGAAGAAACCGAACAGGGCGAACAGCAGGAGGGTCGACAGCAGCGGGTCACCGTCCAGGGCGCCAGCCTCGGTCAGCTCACGCATGCGTGCCTCGCCGATGATCGCCATCTGTACCATCTTGTAGAGGCCGGCAGTGACGATCAGCAGGGCGGTGCACAGCAAGAAGTCATAGAACATCGCGGCCAGGCGACGGCCCAGGCCGACCGGCGGGAAATCACCCTGGGGTTTGAGCAGAGGCTTGGACATGCAGGACGGCTCCGAGTGGCGAAGCCCACATTCTACGGACAAAAAAAAGCCCCTGCACTTGGCAGGGGCTTTTTCTGAAAAAGTCTGGGATCAGCCTTCAGCGCGGACCTTGTCGGCCTGCATGCCTTTCTGGCCCTGAACAGCTTCGAAGGAGACCTTCTGGCCTTCTTTCAGGCTCTTGAAGCCGTTACCTTCGATGGCGCGAAAGTGCACGAACAGATCCGGACCGCTTTCGGGGGTGATGAAGCCGTAACCTTTCTCGTCATTGAACCACTTGACGGTACCGTTCTGACGCTCAGCCATTGTCTTGTTTCCTATGAAGCTTAGTTTTTGATGACAGTTTTTTTCATATCCAAACGATATGAAAAAGTACCGGGCTGGGTTGCAGGAAAGTAAGAGACGTCGAACGGGTTGTAGCAGATTGCAGCTACTGGCCCAGGTCACGAACTGTTGCGACCCATGCAAACACAGTGCAGTGACTCTACGCTAACTCCGTCGACAAAAACAAGCCCTCCGGACCGCTGGAATTCAGGCTTTTTCCGATAACCGACAAAATTGTCGGAAACGGCATGGTGCCTGGCCTGGCGCCATGTTCAAAAGTTATTAGGCAGGTTCGAAAACGAATATGCCGAACCTGCCGTGGGAACAATCAACCGCGATAGTAACGTTGCGCGACAAAAGGCATTTTGCTGACTTTCAAGGCCACCTGCTTGCCCCGTACAACAGCAAACAAGGCGGTATCGAGCGCGGCATGTTCGCTATCGACATAACCCATGGCGACCGGTGCACCGAGCGTCGGACCGAAACCACCGCTGCACACCTTGCCGACCGGCTTGCCGTTCTGGTCGACGATCTCGGCACCTTCGCGTACCGGCGTGCGCTCCTGGGGCAGCAGGCCGACACGCTTGCGGGCGACACCTTGCTGCTGCTGGGCGAACACAGCTTGCGCGCCCGGGAAGCCGCCAGCGCGAGCGCCGTCGGCACGGCGCACCTTGGAGATGGCCCATAGCAGGCTGGCCTCCACTGGCGTGGTACGGGTGTCCATGTCGTGGCCGTACAGGCACAGGCCAGCTTCCAGGCGCAGCGAGTCACGTGCGCCCAGGCCGATCGGCTGTACTTCGGGTTCGGCCAGCAGGCGACGGGCGAGGGCTTCGGCGGCGCCGGCCGGCACCGAGATCTCGTAACCGTCTTCACCGGTGTAGCCCGAGCGGCTGACGTAGCAGTCTTCGCCCAGCAGGGTGACCGGGCGGAACTGCATGAAGGTCATGCCGGCCACCTCCGGTGCCAGGCGCTCGAGCACCTGGGCAGCCGCCGGGCCTTGCAGGGCGAGCAGCGCACGTTCTTCGAACAGCGGCTGGATGTCGCAACGCGAGCCGATGTGCTGGCGCAGGTGGGCCAGGTCCTGGTCCTTGCAGGCGGCGTTGACCACCAGGAACAGCTCGTCGTCGCCCAGGTTGGCGACCATCAGGTCGTCGAGGATCCCACCCTGTTCGTTGGTGAACATGGCATAGCGCTGCATGCCCAGCGGCAGGTCGACGATGTCCACCGGCACCAGGGTTTCCAGGGCCTGGGCGGCCTCGGCGCCACGCAGGCGGATCTGCCCCATGTGCGAGACGTCGAACAGGCCGGCCTGCTCGCGGGTGTGCAGGTGCTCCTTGAGCACGCCCAGCGGGTACTGCACCGGCATGTCGTAGCCGGCGAACGGCACCATGCGCGCGCCCAGTTCCAGGTGCAGGGCGTGCAGCGGGGTCTTGTGCAGTGTTTCGGACATCGGGGGCTCCTCAGGTAGTGTTCGGGTCAGCATTCGATGATGTTGACGGCCAGACCGCCACGGGCGGTCTCCTTGTACTTGCTTTTCATGTCGGCGCCGGTCTGGCGCATGGTGCGGATGACCTTGTCGAGCGACACGTAGTGCTGCCCGTCGCCGCGCAAGGCCATGCGCACCGCGTTGATGGCCTTGACCGAGCCCATGGCGTTGCGCTCGATGCAAGGCACCTGGAGCAGCCCGCCGATGGGGTCGCAGGTCAGGCCCAGGTTGTGTTCCATACCGATCTCGGCGGCGTTCTCGACTTGCTGCGGGGTACCGCCCATGACTTCGCACAGGGCTCCGGCGGCCATGGAGCAGGCTACGCCGACCTCGCCCTGGCAGCCGACCTCGGCACCGGAGATCGAGGCGTTTTCCTTGTAGAGGATGCCGATGGCCGCGGCGGTGAGCAGAAAGCGCACCACCCCGTCCTCGCTGGCACCGGGGACGAAGCGCATGTAGTAGTGCAGGACTGCCGGGACGATGCCGGCCGCGCCGTTGGTCGGGGCGGTGACCACCCGTCCGCCGTAGGCGTTCTCCTCGTTCACCGCCAGGGCATAGAGGTTGACCCAGTCGAGCACCGACAGGGCATCGCGCAGGCTGGCTTCCGGATGGCGGCTCAACTGGCGGTACAGGGTCGGTGCACGGCGCCTGACCTTCAGCCCGCCAGGTAGGATGCCTTCATGACGGCAGCCGGCCTCGACGCAGTCCTGCATGACCTGCCAGATACGCAGCAGGCCGGCACGGGTCTCGGCCTCTGGCCGCCAGGCGGCTTCGTTGGCCAGCATCACCTGGCTGAACGACAGCTGCTGCGCGGTGCAGTGGGCGAGCAACTCCTTGGCGGTCTTGAACGGATAGGCCAGCACGGTGGTGTCTTCGACGATGCGATCCTGCCCTGCGGCCTCTTCGTCGACCACGAAACCGCCGCCTACCGAGTAGTATTCGCGGCTGCGGATCTGCAACCCGGCGGCGTCGAAGGCGCGGAAGATCATGCCGTTGGGGTGGTAGTCCAGCGGCTTGCGGATCATCGCCAGGTGCTGCTTTTCGACGAAGGCGATCTCGTGCTCGCCGAGCAGCCGCAGGCGGCCGCTGTCGCGGATCGCTTGCAGGCGGGCAGGGATGGACTCGGTGTCGATGCTGTCCGGGTGCTCGCCCTCCAGGCCCAGCAGCACGGCCTTGTCGCTGCCGTGGCCCTTGCCGGTGGCGCCGAGGGAGCCGTACAGCTCGGCCTTGACGCTGGCGGTGCGGGCCAGCAGGCCTTCGCGGCGCAGCCCTTCGGCGAAACGCGCAGCAGCGCGCATCGGGCCGACGGTATGGGAGCTGGAGGGGCCGATGCCGATCTTGAACAGGTCGAAGACGCTCAATGACATGGTGACCTCCTACCAGGGTCGTCGGGATGACGGTGAACCTGTGGCGGCGGGCTTGCCCGCGAATGCGATGGTGGCTTCACCGACGCTTTCGCGGGCAAGCCCGCTGCCACAGGGTGGATGGCGAGCCTGGGGCTATCAGGCGTCCTGGTAGCTCTCGATCGACGGGCACGCGCAGACCAGGTTGCGGTCGCCGTACACGTTGTCGACCCGGCCGACGGGCGGCCAGTACTTGCCTTCCACCAGGCTCGGCAGTGGGTACACCGCCTGCTCGCGGCTGTAGCCGTGCGCCCATTCGCCGACCAGCTCCGCCGCCGTGTGCGGGGCGTTCTTCAGCGGGTTGTCGTCCTTGTCCAGGCTGCCGTTCTCCACGGCGCGGATTTCCTCGCGGATCTGGATCATCGCGTCGCAGAAACGGTCCAGTTCTTCCTTGGACTCGCTTTCGGTCGGTTCGATCATCAGCGTACCGGCTACCGGGAAGGACATGGTCGGGGCGTGGAAGCCGAAGTCGATCAGGCGCTTGGCCACGTCGTCGACGCTGATGCCGCTGGTGTCCTTGAGCGGGCGCAGGTCGAGGATGCACTCGTGGGCGACCAGGCCGTTGCCACCGGTGTACAAAACAGGATAGTGCTCTTCCAGGCGACGGGCGATGTAGTTGGCGTTGAGGATGGCCATCTGCGAAGCGCGCTTGAGGCCGGCGCCGCCCATCATGCGGATGTACATCCAGGTGATCGGCAGGATGCTGGCGCTGCCGAACGGTGCGGCACAGACCGCGCCCTCGGGGTTGGCCAGGGTCGCGTGGCCCGGCAGGAAGGGGGCCAGGTGCGACTTGACGCCGATCGGGCCGACGCCCGGGCCGCCACCGCCGTGGGGGATGCAGAAGGTCTTGTGCAGGTTCAGGTGCGACACGTCGCCGCCGAACTTGCCCGGTGCGCACAGGCCGACCATGGCGTTCATGTTGGCACCGTCGATGTACACCTGGCCGCCGTTGTCGTGGATGATCGCGCAGATCTCGCCGATCGCTTCCTCGAACACGCCGTGGGTCGACGGGTAGGTGATCATCAGCGCGGCGAGTTGCTCGCGGTGCTCGATGGCCTTGGCGCGCAGGTCGTCGACATCGACGTTGCCACGGGCGTCGCAGGCGGTGACCACCACGCGCATGCCGGCCATGTGCGCGGTCGCCGGGTTGGTGCCGTGGGCCGAGGAGGGGATCAGGCAGATGTTGCGATGGCCCTCGCCGCGGCTGCGGTGGTAGGCGCGGATCGCCAGCAGGCCGGCGTATTCGCCCTGGGAGCCGGCATTGGGCTGCAGCGACACGGCGTCATAGCCGGTGGCGGCGCAGAGCATGTCCTCCAGTTCGCGGGTCATCTGCAGGTAGCCCTGGCTCTGCTCGGCCGGGGCGAAGGGGTGCAGGTTGCCGAACTCGGCCCAGGTCACCGGGATCATCTCGCTGGCGGCGTTGAGCTTCATGGTGCACGAGCCCAGCGGGATCATGCTGCGGTCCAGGGCCAGGTCCTTGTCGGCCAGGCGGCGCAGGTAGCGCATCAGCTCGGTTTCGCTGTGGTAGCGGTTGAACACCGGGTGCGCGAGGATCGCCGACTGGCGCAGCAGGGCGGCCGGCAGGCGCGAGGCCGCGGTGGCGGCCAGGGCGGCGAAGTCCGGCAGGGCCTGGTCGCCGGCGAACAGTTGCCAGAGGGCCTCGACGTCGGCCTGGGTGCAGGTCTCGTCCAGGGACAGGCCCAGGTGCGTGGCGTCGACCTGGCGCAGGTTGACGCGCTGGGCGCGGGCTTTGTCGTGCAGGCTGGCGGTGGCATCGCCGGTGGCCAGGGTCAGGGTGTCGAAGCAGGCGCCGGTCACCACGTTGACGCCCAGTTGGCCGAGGCCGGCGGCGAGGATCGCGGTCAGGGCATGGGTGCGTTCGGCGATGCGCTTGAGGCCGGCCGGGCCGTGGTACACGGCGAACATGCTGGCGATGTTGGCCAGCAGCACCTGGGCGGTGCAAATGTTGCTGGTGGCTTTCTCGCGGCGGATGTGCTGTTCGCGGGTCTGCATGGCCAGGCGCAGGGCGGTCTTGCCGAAACGGTCGATCGACACGCCGACCAGGCGGCCCGGCATGTCGCGCTTGAAGGCGTCACGGGTGGCGAAGTAGGCCGCGTGCGGGCCGCCGAAGCCCAGCGGTACGCCGAAACGTTGGGCGCTGCCGATGGCCACGTCCGCATCGAACTCGCCGGGCGGGGTGAGCAGGGTCAGCGCCAGCAGGTCGGCGGCCACCGCTACCAGGGCGTTGGCGGCGTGGAAGCGTTGCACCAGCTCACGGTAGTCGAACACGTCGCCGTTGCTGGCCGGGTATTGCAGCAGGGCGCCGAAGAACGCGCTGACGTCGGTCAGTTCGCGCTCGTCGCCGACCACCACCTCGATGCCCAGGGGCTCGGCACGGGTGCGCAGCACGTCGAGGGTCTGCCGGTGGCAGTGGACGGAGGCGAAGAAGGCATGGCTGGCCTTGTTCTTCGACAGGCGCTTGCAGAAGGTCATGGCCTCGGCGGCGGCCGTGGCTTCGTCGAGCAAGGATGCGTTGGCGATCGGCAGGCCGGTCAGGTCGCTGACCAGGGTCTGGAAGTTCAGCAGCGCTTCCAGGCGGCCTTGGGAGATTTCCGGCTGGTAGGGGGTGTAGGCGGTGTACCAGGCCGGGTTTTCCAGCAGGTTGCGCAGGATCGGCGCCGGGGTATGGCAGTTGTAGTAGCCCTGGCCGATATAGCTCTTGAACAGCTGGTTCTGGCTGGCGATGGCCTTGAGGTCGGCGAGGGCATCGGCCTCGCTCTGGCCGTCGCTGGCGCCCAGCACGCTAGTGCCCTTGATGCTCTCGGGGATGACAGCGGCGGTCATGGCCTCCAGGGAATCGAAGCCCAGGGTGGCGAGCATGGCTTGCTCGTCGGCGCTGCGTGGGCCGATGTGACGGGCGATGAATTCGTTGGCGGTGCCGAGGTCGATGGTCATGGCGGCTTCTCCTCAGGCGTCGTCGTTGGCGTTGAGCAGGCGGTCGTAGGCGGCCTGGTCGAGCAGGCTGGCCACGGCGCTGGCGTCGGCGGGGACGAAGCGGAAGAACCAGCCTTCGCCCAGCGGGTCTTCGTTGACCAGCTCGGGGCTGGCGTCGAGCTGGTCGTTGACCGCGATCACTTCACCGGTCAGGGGCATGTAGACGCCGCTGGCGGCCTTCACCGATTCGACGGTGGAGGCTTCGGCACCTTTTTCGTAGTGCTGCAGTTCTGGCAGTTGCACGTAGACCACATCGCCCAGGGCGTTCTGGGCGTAGGCGGTGATGCCCACGGTGACGCTGCCGTCGGCCTCGACGCGCAGCCATTCGTGATCTTCGGTGAAACGCAACTCGCTCATGGAAATTCCTCGCAGGGGGCGTTGGGTGCGGTAGGTCCGCACTCTTGGTTGGAATTCCCTTAGCAATAATGCGGCCAGATGAGTCAATCGCTTATAAATCAATGGGTTGAGGGGATATTGGGAAAGTCCATGTTCCGCAGTCTGTAATGAAATCGCTACAGATGTTGGGCGATTGAAAAGCTGTGCTGGATCAAACCCTTGCGTAGCTGCATCTGCAAAGGCGTGTATCGATTTCATTACGATGTAATGAAATCGATACGAAGATGTTCCGTACCGTCATCAGCCCTTCGCCGGAATCCCGTACTTACGCAGGCGCTGGGCGATGGCGGTGTGCGAGGTCTGCAACCGGTTGGCCAACTGGCGAGTCGAAGGATGGCTCACGTACAGGCGCTGCAGCAGGTCGCGCTCGAAGGCCTGGACGGCTTGCTCCAGGCTGGCCACGTCACCATCCTGGCCACGCGCCACCGAGGTACCGGCGATGTCCAGGTCGCCGATGTCCACCAGGCTGCCATCGCAGATGGCGGCGGCGCGGAAGATCACGTTCTGCAATTGGCGTACGTTACCGGGCCAGGGGTTGGCCAGCAGCGCCGGGTGGGTGGCCGGTGCCAGGTGGCAGGGTGGGCGCTGGATCTGGGTGCAGGCCTGCTGCATGAAGACATGCGCCAGCAGGAGGATGTCCTGGCCACGTTCGCGCAGGGGCGGGACTTGCAGGTTAAGGACGTTGAGGCGATAGAACAGGTCTTCGCGGAACGTGCCTTCGGCGACCATGCGTTCCAGGTCGCGGTGGGTGGCGCTGATGATGCGCACGTCGACCTTGACCTCGCGGTCGCCACCGACCCGACGGAAGCTGCCGTCGTTGAGAAAACGCAGCAGCTTGGCCTGCAGGTAGGGCGACATCTCGCCGATCTCGTCGAGGAACACCGTGCCCTGGTTGGCCAGTTCCATCAAGCCTGGCTTACCACCCCGTTGCGCGCCGGTGAAGGCGCCCGGGGCGTAGCCGAACAGTTCGCTCTCGGCCAGGTTCTCCGGCAGTGCGGCGCAGTTCAGCGCGAGGAACGGCGCGGCATGGCGGCTGCTGGTGGCATGGCAGGCGCGGGCCACCAGCTCCTTGCCGGTACCGGTCTCGCCATGTACCAGCAGCGGTGCATCCAGGGCTGCCACGCGCAGGGCACGGGCCTTGAGGGTGCGGATCGCCGGGGAGTCGCCGAGCAGGGCATCGAAGCCTTCGGCGTGATCGTGGTGCAGGGCCGACAGGCGTTCGCCCATGCGGTGCGGCGGATAGAGGGTGAGCAGGCCGCCGGCGTTGGTGATCGGCGTGGCGTCGAGCAGCAGGCTCTGGCCGTTGAGCTGCATCTCGCGCATGGGCAGGTGGAAGTTGTTGTCCAGCAGGGCCTGGAGCAGCCCCGGGTCGCCAAACAGCTCGCCCACCGAGCGGCCGGCCGACTCGCGCCCGCACAGGGCGATCAGCGCCGGGTTGGCCAGCAACACCTTGCCGGCGCTGTCTACCGCCAGCACCGGGTCGCTCATGGCGGCGAGCAGGGCATCGAGCTGCAGGTGGCGACGCTGGCCGGGAAGGATGTCGACCACTTCCACCGACTGCACGCCCTGGACCTCGAACAGCGCATCGTGCAGTTCCTCGAGCACGGCGGGGCTCAAGGTCGGGGCGTCGATGTAGACGTTCGGCGGGACCATCTCCACGGCGTCGAGGTTGAGGTTGCGGGCACCGAGCAGGGCCAGGACTTCCTGGGTGATGCCGACGCGGTCGATGAAGCTGACGTGGATGCGCATTGGGGGAGCGGTAGCCGGGGATGGAGGCGGATAGCTTCAAGCTTCATGCTTCAAGCTGCAAGAGAAAAGCGAATCGCGCAGGTTCGGCAGTCTCTTGCAGCTTGCAGCTCCTATCCCAGGTGCTCGGGCTTGATGGGGTCTCCGGATTTCACGTCCAGTTGCGCCCGTACGTCCTCGAACATCAGGTCGTAGTACTTGTGCGACGAGCCGAGGCTACTGGCGTTTTTCGGGATGCCGTACTTTTCCGCCACCCGGGTGACATGGCGGGCGAAGTCGAAGGCCTGGTCCTTGGCCAGGAAGAACGTCTCGTCCATGTCCTTGCCCTGGATATTGCCGTGCATGCGGAACTGCATGCCCTTGCCTTCCTTGGGATCCTGCGCGACCTCGTAATCGATGCACAGGTTGTAGCTATGGTCATCCTTGGTCAGCGCATGGCGCTCGATATGCAGGTGACCGGGTTGGAACTGGGCCATGGCGCAATCCTCCGGAAAGTTGAAAACGGCGGGCGCCCCACGCCCGCCTACTGCACTCAACGGTAGCTGATGCCCGGCTTGGCGGTGGAGACGCGGGTGCCGGCGGTGCCCTTGACGATGTCCTGGATGTCCGACAGCGAACCGATCACCGCCACCTTGCCGGTGTGGCGCGCGAAGTCGCAGGCGGCCTGGACCTTCGGTCCCATGGAACCGGCGGCGAAGCCGAGCTTTTCCAGCTCGTCGGGGTGGGCTTCGGCGATGGCTTTCTGGGTGGGCTTGTTGTAGTCAATGTACGCCGCGTTCACGTCGGTGGCGATCACCAGAAGGTCGGCCTTGAGCTGCTCGGCCAGCAGTGCCGAGCACAGGTCCTTGTCGATCACCGCCTCGATGCCCTGGAGGAGGCGTTCGCCCTTGGCCGGGTCGTACATGGTGGGGATGCCGCCGCCGCCGGCGCAGATCACCACGGTGCCTTTCTCCAGCAGCCAGGTGATCGGCTTGATCTCGAAGATGCGCTTGGGCCTGGGGCTGGCCACGACGCGGCGGTACTTGTCGCCGTCGGGCTTGACCACCCAGCCTTTCTCCTCGGCCAGGCGCTGGGCTTCTTCCTTGCCATAGACCGGGCCGATGAACTTGGTCGGGTCCTGGAAGGCCGGGTCGTTGGCATCCACTTCCACCTGGGTGAGCAGGGTGGCGAACGGCACTTCGAACGGCAGCAGGTTGCCCAGCTCCTGTTCGATCATGTAGCCGATCATGCCTTCGGTTTCGGCACCGAGCACATCCAGCGGGTAAGCCTCGTCGGGTTTGTAGGCCTGGCCCTGGAGCGACAGCAGGCCGACCTGGGGACCGTTGCCGTGGGCGATGACCAGTTCGTTGCCGGCATGGATCTTGGCGATCTGCTCGGTGGCGATGCGGATATTGGCGCGCTGGTTGTCGGCGGTCATCGGTTCGCCGCGGCGCAACAGGGCGTTGCCGCCCAAAGCAACAACGATACGCATGGGGAATGTCCTTTAAACGGAAATGTGCTGATCGATGCTGAGCCTGTGGGAGGGAGCAGGCCCGCCTCCCACAGGGATCGCGCGTGGCGTTACAGGTCGGCCAGCGTCGATACCAGGATCGCCTTGATCGTGTGCATGCGGTTCTCCGCCTGCTCGAAGGCGATGCACGCCGGCGACTCGAACACGTCGTCGGTCACTTCGATGCCGTTGGCCAGGTTCGGGTACTGCTCGGCGATCTGCTTGCCGACCTTGGTCTCGGAGTTGTGGAAGGCCGGCAGGCAATGCATGAACTTGGTCCGCGGGTTGCCGGTGGACTTCATCAGTTCCTTGTTCACCTGGTAGGGCAGCAGCAGCTTGATGCGCTCGCCCCAGGCCTCGACCGGCTCGCCCATGGACACCCAGACGTCGGTGTGGACGAAGTCCACGCCCTGGACCGCGGCTTTCGGGTCTTCGGTGAGGGTGATGCGCGCACCGCTCTCTTCGGCGTATTGCTTGCAACGCTCGACCAGATCGTCATGCGGCCACAGCGCCTTGGGCGCGGCGATGCGCACGTCCATGCCGAGCTTGGCGCCGATCAGCAGCAGCGAGTTGCCCATGTTGTTGCGGGCATCGCCCAGGTAGGCGTAGCTGATGTCGTGCAGCGGCTTGTCGCTGTGCTCGCGCATGGTCAGCACGTCGGCGATCATCTGGGTCGGGTGGTATTCATCGGTCAGGCCGTTGAACACCGGCACGCCGGCGTACTTGGCCAGCTCCTCGACGATCTCTTGCTTGAAGCCCCGGTACTCGATGGCGTCGTACATGCGCCCGAGCACGCGGGCGGTGTCCTTCATGCTTTCCTTGTGGCCGATCTGCGAAGAATTGGGGTCGATGTAGGTGACGTTGGCGCCTTGGTCATAGGCGGCGACCTCGAAGGCGCAACGGGTGCGGGTGGAGGTCTTCTCGAAGATCAGGGCGATGTTGTTGCCTTTGAGGTGCTGCTGCTCGGTGCCGGTGTACTTGGCGCGCTTGAGGTCGCGGGAGAGGTCCAGCAGGTACTTCAACTCGCGGGTGGAGTGGTGCTCCAGGCTGAGCAGGTTGCGGTTGTGGATGTTGAACGCCATGACGGTTCTCCTTGGATTCGGGGTGTGTCCGGCTGCCGCCGCGTGGGGGCAGCCGGCAAGCGATGGTCGTTAGTAGTCGATCGGGTCGCGCACGATCGGGCAGGTCATGCAGTGGCCGCCGCCCCGGCCGCGGCCCAGCTCGCCGGCGCTGATGGTGATGACCTCGATACCGGCCTTGCGCAGCAGGGTGTTGGTATAGGTGTTGCGGTCGTAGCCGATGACCACGCCGGGCTCCACCGCCACCACGTTGTTGCCGTCATCCCACTGCTCGCGTTCGGCGGCGAAGCTGTTGCCGCCGGTCTCGACCACCCGCAGCTTGGCCAGGCCCAGTTGTTCGGCGACCACCTCGATGAACGTCTTGTTCTCGCGGCGCACGTCCATGCCATAGGGCCTGCTTTCGTCCGGCTGGATGATGAACGGCACGATCTCCCGGACCACTTCCGGGAAGACCGTGACCAGGTCGCGGTCGCAGAAGCTGAACACGGTGTCCAGGTGCATGGCGGCGCGGGACTTCGGCAGGCCGGCGACGATCACCTTCTGCGCCGCGCCCTTGGCGAACAGGTTCTGTGCCAGTTGGCCGATGGCCTGGCGCGAGGTGCGCTCGCCCATGCCGATCAGCACGATGCCCTTGCCGATCGGCATGACGTCGCCGCCTTCGAGGGTGGCCTGGCCGTGGTCCTTGTCCGGGTCTCCATACCAGACCTGGAAGTCGGCCTTGGTGAACTCGGGGTGGAACTTGTAGATGGCGGTGGTCAGCAGGGTTTCCTGACGACGCGCTGGCCAGTACATCGGGTTGAGCGTCACGCCGCCGTAGATCCAGCAGGTGGTGTCGCGGGTGAACTGGGTGTTGGGCAGCGGCGGCAGGATGAAGCTGGAGTGGCCCAGGTAGTCGTTGTACATCTTGATCACGCTGGCGCCTTCGCTCTCCGGCAGGTCCTGGCCGGCCACGCCGCCGATCAGGAACTCGGCCAGGTGGCGCGGCTCCAGGCCTTCCAGCCAGCTGCGCACTTCGTTGGTCAGGCCGACGCCGACGGTGTCAGCGGTGATCTTGCGGTCGAGGATCCACTTGAGCGCTTCCTTGTTCTGCACGATCTCGGTGAGCAGGTTGTGCATCTCCAGCACCTCGACGCCGCGCTCGCGCATCTTGGTGACGAAGTCGAAGTGGTCGCGCTTGGCCTGGTCGACCCAGATCACATCATCGAACAGCAGTTCGTCGCAGTTGCTCGGGGTCAGGCGCTTGTGCGCCAGGCCCGGGGCGCAGACCATCACCTTGCGCAGCTTGCCGGCTTCGGAGTGGACGCCGTATTGCACTTTTTCCGTGGACATGATTCATACCTCCAAGAATGCGAAGACGTGGTTCAAAGGGTCAGGAAGCCGTCGTAGAGGCCATAGGCCGCCACCAGGGCGCCGACCACGACGGCCGCGAAGATCAGTTTTTCCACCGGGGTGAAGATGGGTTGGCCCACCTCGCGCTTGGCCTTGGCGAACAGGATCGCGCCAGGGGCGTAGAGCAGGGCCGAGAGCAGCAGGTACTTCACGCCGCCGGCGTACAGCAGCCAGATGGCGTACAACAGGGCGATGCCGCCGATGATCAGGTCCTTGCGCCGTTCGGCCAGGGCCTGCTCGTAGGTTTCGCTGCGTACCGCCAGCAGGAAGGCGTAGGCCGCCGACCAGAGGTAGGGCACCAGGATCATCGAGGTGGCGAGGTAGATCAGCGACAGGTAGGTGCTGCTGGAGAACAGGGTGATGACCAGGAAGATCTGCACCATGGCGTTGGTCAGCCACAGGGCATTGGCCGGCACATGGTTGGCGTTCTCGCGGCGCAGGAACTCCGGCATGGTGTGGTCCTTGGCCGCGGCGAACATGATCTCGGCGCACAGCAGTACCCACGACAGCAGGGCACCGAGCAGCGAGATGATCAGGCCGACGCTGATCAGCACCGCGCCCCAGTGGCCGACCACGTGCTCGAGCACGGCGGCCATCGACGGGTTCTGCAGCTTGGCCAGTTCCGGTTGGGTCATCACGCCCAGCGACAGCACGTTGACCAGCACCAGGAACAACAGCACGGTGATGAAGCCGATGACCGTGGCCTTGCCCACGTCGGAGCGTTTTTCCGCCCGCGAGGAGAAGATGCTCGCACCCTCGATGCCGATGAACACCCACACGGTGACCAGCATCATGTTGCGTACCTGGTTCATCACGCTGCCCAGGTCAGGTGAGCCCTCACCCCAGATGTCGGCGGTGAACACGTCGAGCTTGAAGGCGAACAGGCAGATCAAGGCGAACAGCGCCAGCGGCACGACCTTGGCCACGGTGGTGATCAGGTTGATGAACGCCGCTTCCTTGATGCCGCGCAGCACCAGGAAATGCACGGCCCAGAGCAGGATCGACGCACCGATGACGGCGGCCAGGGTGTTGCCTTCGCCGAAGATCGGGAAGAAGTAGCCCAGGGTGCTGAACAGCAGCACGAAGTAGCCGACGTTGCCCAGCCAGGCGCTGATCCAGTAGCCCCAGGCCGAGGAGAAACCCATGTAGTCGCCGAAGCCGGCCTTGGCGTAGGCGTACACACCACCGTCCAGGTCAGGCTTGCGGTTGGCCAGGGTCTGGAACACGAAGGCCAGGGTCAGCATGCCGACGGCGGTGATGGCCCAGCCGATCAGCACGGCACCGACACCGGCGCTGGCCGCCATGTTTTGCGGCAACGAGAAGATCCCGCCGCCAATCATCGAACCGACGACAAGTGCAACAAGTGCACCCAGTTTTAGTTTTCCGGGAGAATCAGACATTTAACAACTCCGTGCCAGGAGAAAGTTGACGACAGAATAAATCCGACGCCTTCGTCATTCGCTGATGCAGATCAGTTCATGACGTTGTGAAGTAGGAAAATTCCTTCACGCGCCTCCTGGAGAGTGCCGACAGCGTGGCTGCAGGCCTTGTGCGCTGGCACCTCCATGTCCATCTGGAGCAATCGCTCCACCGGCCTGCGAATGTTGAAGCTAGCCGCTTTTGGGTAATAAGCAAATTTTCCGGGTAAACACATTGTGTACCGGTGCAGTGTGATTCACGTCACGGAAATAACGGGCGTGAAGTTGCAGGTGGCATAGAAATACTGGTTATGAATCTTCTGCCTCTGATCGCCTGGTCTAATATAAATTGGCTGCAGCTTTTATATGAACGCAAGGGTTGTTTCATGCGTATGACAGAACGCAGGGGGGAGGCCCCATGAGCGAACCGGGACAAAAGCTGCGCCTGGGGGCGTTGATCGCGCTGGTGGTCGGTTCGATGGTGGGCGGCGGGATCTTCTCGTTGCCGCAGAACATGGCGGCGCGGGCCGACGTGGGCGCTGTGCTGATCGGCTGGGGCATCACTGCCGTCGGCATGCTGGCGCTGGCCTTCGTGTTCCAGACCCTGGCCAACCGCAAGCCTGAGCTGGACTCCGGGGTGTACGCCTACGCCAAGGCCGGCTTCGGCGACTACATGGGTTTCTCCTCGGCCTGGGGCTACTGGATCAGCGCCTGGCTGGGCAATGTCGGCTACTTCGTGCTGTTGTTCAGCACCCTGGGCTTCTACTTCCCGGTATTCGGCGAGGGCAACACGCCGGTGGCCATCGGCTGCGCCTCGTTGTTGCTGTGGGCCGTGCACTTCCTGGTGCTGCGCGGCATCAAGGAAGCGGCGTTCATCAACCAGGTGACCACCGTGGCCAAGCTCGTGCCGCTGCTGATGTTCATCGTCATCGCCGCCTTCGCCTTTCGTGCCGACATCTTCACCCGCGACATCTGGGGCCTGGGCAATCCCAAGTTCGGCAGCGTGCTGGAGCAGGTGCGCAACATGATGCTGGTGACGGTGTTCGTGTTCATCGGCATCGAAGGCGCCAGTGTCTATTCCGGCCGGGCCTTGCACCGCTGCGACGTGGGCAAGGCCACGGTGATCGGTTTTCTCGGCGTGCTGGCGCTGCTGGTGCTGGTCAACGTGCTATCGCTGGGGGTGATGACCCAGCCGGAGCTGGCGCAGTTGCAGAACCCGTCGCTGGCCGCCGTGCTCGAGCACATCGTCGGGCCCTGGGGAGGCTTGCTGATCAGTATCGGCCTGGCGGTGTCGCTGCTCGGCGCCCTGCTGTCCTGGGCGTTGCTGTGCGCCGAGATCCTCTACGCCACGGCCAGGGACAAGACCATGCCGCGCTTCCTGGCCCGCGAGAACGCCAACCATGTGCCGGCCAACGCCCTGTGGCTGACCAACTGCATGATCCAGGGGTTCCTGCTGATCACGCTGTTCTCCGCAGGCACCTACACCAGCCTGATCTACCTGGCCTCGTCGATGATCCTGGTGCCGTACTTCTGGTCGGCGGCCTACGCCGTGTTGCTCACGTTGCGAGGCGAGGGCTACGCGGGGCAGGAGCGAATGCGCCGCAAGGACCTGGTGGTGGCGCTGGTGGCGCTGGTCTATGCCATCTGGCTGTTGTATGCCGGAGGGCTCAAGTACCTGCTGCTGTCGGCGCTGCTCTATGCGCCGGGGGTGGTGCTGTTCGCCCGGGCCAAGCGCGAGCAGGGGCAAGCCCTGTTCACCCAGTGGGAGAGGCTGATCTTCGCGGCGGTGCTGGTGGGGGCGGGGTTGGCGGCCTATGCGCTGTATTCGGGATTGCTGGGCTTGTGAGCGTCAGGCCGGGCCGGTGCCGGGGCAGGGCGGGGTAGGCCGCTCCGGGCGCGACCAGATCCACAGGTTGCCCAGGGCCATGCCGGCCAGGGCCAGGAACACCGGCCAGCGATGCTCGAGGAAAACCAGCATCAGCGTGGCGCACAGCAGCATGCTGACGGTGGCGCTGACCTTGGCGCGGCGCTGGATGACCTTGCCGTTGCGCCAGTTGTACAGGATCGGCCCGAACAGCCGGTGGTTCTCCAGCCAGGCGCTCAGGCGCGGTGAGCTGCGGGTGGCGGCCCAGGCGGCAAGGAGAATGAACTCGGTGGTCGGCAGGCCGGGCACGACGATGGCGACCAGGCCTATCCCCAGGCTGACATAGGCCAGGATCGCGTACAGCAGGCGGGACAGCTTCGAGCGGGCAGGCTGGGTCATGGTCTCACTGCAAGGGGCGGTCCGGCCACCAGGGGGGGCCGGGTAAGGCGTGTCAGGCCAGTGCGGCATCCGCGGCGTAGGCATGCTTGAGCAGTTCGGTGAAGCGCTCGAAGGCAGCGACCGCGCCACGTTCGGCGGCGGCCTCCTCCTCGGCCGACAGCTCCAGGCTGTCGAGGATGCGGGTGAACTGCTTCCAGCCCTCGGCACGGCCACCGGCCGGTTCGCCCAGGTGGCGGGCACCGAAGCTGTCCGACAGACCCAGGGCCACGGCACGCTTGATCAGGAACGCGGCGCCTAGTTTGGAGCCTTCGGAGACGAAGATCCAGCCCATCGCCTCGCCCAGGCTCGGGTTGTGCAGGGCGCCCAAGACCGGTGCGGGGACTTCGGTGTCCAGGTCGGCCAGGTCCAGGCGGGCCTGTTCGGCGCGGCAGCGCTCGGCCAGGTCGGGGACGATGGCGATCAGTTGTGGGTCGTTGTACAGGGCCTGCAGTTCGGACTGGAACAGGTACTGGGCGACCACGAAGCGTGCGAAGTTTTCGCGATTGTCGAACGGCGCATGGGACTTGACCAGGGCATCGAGCTCGCTGTGCGGCGCATGGGTGATCTGGTTCAGGCGCTGCGAGCGCAGGCTTGGGCGTTCAGAGGCAAGGGTGCTGGTCATGGAGGCGGGTCCTTGGGAATAGGCTGTCTAGTACAAGACGAACCAGGTGAGACGGAACAGTAAAAAAATCTCATCTAGAGGTGAAATTATCGTCAGGGGGCCGCTTCGCGGCCTGCTCCAACAGGGGCCGAGTCGATCACAAATACTGGGCGCTGAAGGGCCATGTGGGAGCGGCCTTGCCGGGGCGCCGTACTGGTTGGAAAGGGGCGCGAAGCGCCCCCTGACTGCAGTCAGATATCCCACACCAGGTTGATGGCGAAGTTGCGGCCCGGCATGGTCAGGCGGTCGAGGTTGGCCGGTTGGGTCACCGCTGCCTCGCCCAGGGCGTCGTAGCCGCGCACCGAGTCCCACTGCCAGTACTTCTTGTCGGTGAGGTTGTACAGGCCTGCATTGACGGTGATGTCGTCGGTCACCTTGTAGAAACCGGTCAGGTCCAGCACGCCGTAGCCCGGGGTGCGGAACTGCGAGCTGGTGCCGTCGGGGGCGAAGAAGGTGGTGTCGTCGACGCGGGTCTTGCGCTTGACCAGGGTCCAGCTGAGCAGGCCGCCGTAGTTCTGCTGCTCGTAGCCCAGGCCGATCACTGCCGTGAGCGGGTTGATGCTGTTGAGCGGCTGGCCGTTGTCGTCGTTGCGGCCATGGGCGTAGGCCAGCGAGCCCTGGGTGTACAGGCCCTGGGTTACGCCGAAGTGGTCCAGGTTCAGGCGGCCCTTGAACTCGGCCCCCTTGATGGTGGCGTGCTTGATGTTGTTGGCCTGGAAGGTCGAGCCCAGATTGGCCGACTGCACGGCGTCTTCGTTGATGAAGTCGCGGTACTTGTTGTAGAACACCGCCACGTCGAAGTTGCCTGCCTCGAAGTTGCCGCGCAGGCCGGTCTCGTAGCTCTTGCTCTTTTCCGGCTCGAGGTCGGGGTTCGGCTCCACGCGATAGCCCAGGCTTGGGTTGTCGAAGCGCCCGTACATGGCCTTGGCGGTCGGCGTACGGAAACCCTCGGCGTACTGGCCGTACCAGGTGTAGTTGTCGTTGAAGGCATAGGTCACGCCGAACTTGGGCGAGACGCGGTGCCATTTCTTGTCCGAGTCGTCGATCCGCTCGGGGGCCTCGCCGCTGCCTTGCACGCCGCGCAGGAACTCGGTGGTCATGTGCGGCTCCATGCGGGTGTAGTCGTAGCGCGCGCCTGGCAGGAAGGTCCAGTTGTTCCAGCGGATCTCATCCTGGGCGAACAGGCTGTAGGTGTCGACGGTCGGGTCCGGGAAATCGCTGACCAGTGCCTGGCCGTCCCGGCTGCTGTCCTGGCCGATGAACGCGCAGCTGCCGCCCACGTTCAGGCAGGTGCCGGTGCCGCTGCGCGAACCGGTGACCTTCTCGTGCTTGAGCGTGGTGCCGTAGGTCAGCAGGTGATCGGTCGGGCCGATGCTGAAGGATTTGTCCAACTGGGCATCGAAGACCCACTGGCGATCCTTGTAGGTGGTCTGGCGATCCCTGAATACCTCGCGCCCCGAGGCCGCGTAGATTTCATCGGTACGCTGGTCGGTCTTGGCGATCTGGTAGTTCAGGCTCCACTTCGCATGGTCGGCGACCAGGCTGTCGAGGCCGAATTCATGATTGATCCCGAAGCGCTCGCGGGTCACGGTGTCGTTGCCCTGGCGCGTGCGATAGGAATTCATGGCGCCAAAACCGGGAATGAAGGGGCCGCCCACCGCGCTGAGGATGTTCTGGTCGCGATCGTCCTTGTAGCGCTCGTAGGTAAAGCCCAGGCGCGCATCGTCGGCGTAGTTCCAGCCCAGCTTGGCCAGCACGTTGGTGGTGCGCACGTCCTCGGGGTTGGCCTGCGTGCGATCCAGGCCGGTGCCGCCATGGCTGCCGTAGGATTCGGTCTCGTGGCCATTGCGCTGGCTCAGGTGCAGCAGGCCGTCGAAGTCGCCCTGGCGGCCGGCCACGGTGGCGGAGGTCAGCCAGCTTTCGTCCGCCGAGCTGTAGCCGGTCTTCAGGCGCGCACCGACGTCCTTGCCGGGTTTGAGGATGTCGTCCGGGTCGAGGGTGAAGTAGCTCACCGCGCCGCCGATGGCATTGCTGCCGTACAGCACCGAGGCCGGGCCGCGAAGAATCTCGACGCGCTTGACGATCTCCGGGTCGACATAGTTGCGTTGGGTCTGGGCGTAGGGGCCGTAGAAGAAGCTGTCTGGAATGGACACGCCGTCGACCTGGGTCAGGATGCGTTCGCCGTCGATGCCGCGGATGTTGTAGCCATTGAGGCCGCTGCGCTGGCCCGTGCCGGCGACCGACACGCCAGGCTCGTAGCGGACCAGTTGCTGGATGTTGTTGACGTTCTGCCGGTCCAGTTGTTCGCGGGTCTGCACGCTGACGGTGCTGGGCACCTGGCTGACGTCCTGGGCACTGCGGGTGGCGCTGACGGTGAGCTGCTGCAGGGCGATGGCGTTGCCTGCCACCTGGCGTTCGAGCACCACGTTGCCGTTGCCGATCTTGCGATAGCCCAGGCCGGTGCCCTGGAGCAGGCGCTTGAGCGCGGCCTCCGGCGCCAGCGAGCCTTGCACCCCCGGCGAGGACACTCCCTCGGCCAACTCGGCATTGAAGCCGACCTGCCAACCAGTGACCTGGCTGAAGGCGTTGATCGCCGAGACCAACGGCTGCTGGGCGATGGCGAAGCGGTAGTCGCCCATGCGCGGGCCGCTGGCCTGGGTGGGCTCTGCGGCCAGCGCCGGCAGGCTGCAGGCGCCGCTGGCGAGCAAGGCCAGGGTCAGCAGCGACAGCTGCCCCATGCGGCGGGAGGAGGTGGACGGACGAGTTGGACCTGTGGACATCGAAGGCGCTCCCTGACGCGCGAACTGTTATAGGTGATGGCTGTTCTTGTTTCAAAACAAGAATCAGTTGCATTGGCTATAACGAGACGGGCAGGGCGGCGCGATCGCGTAAAAAAAGTTCGTCGGTCAGTTGATGATCACCAGCGCGGGGTACTCGTGCAGTTGCGCCGAGGTGATCTGGGCCAGGGCGCGCAAGGTTTCCAGGGGTTGGTCGAGGCGGTAGTTGCCGGTCACCGCGACCTGCTCCAGCTGCGTGTTGCGGCTGATGATCCAGCCGGGGTAGTAGCGGCGCAGCTCGTCGAGGACCTGGCTCAGCGGGCAGTTCTCGAACACCAGGCGGCCGTCGATCCAGGCCAGTTCCTTGCTCATGTCCGGGCGCTGGCGCTGGCTGAAGCCCTGGGGGCCGACGCTGATGCTGTCGCCGGCGCTCAGGCGGATGCGCTGGTCGCTGGCGGCCTGTAGGTCGACGTCGCCGCGTTGCACCCGCACCTGGGCCTGGCCATCGAGGTAGCGCACGGCGAAGTCGGTGTCGTGCACCTGCGCACGCAGTGGTCCGGCCTGGACTTCCAGGGGCGCCTGGATGCCGCCGGGCACCTGGAAATACGCCTCGCCCTGGAGCAGGCGGGCGACCTGGCGGCCCTCGCGCAGGTCGCTGGCGAAGGCCGAGTTGGTGTTGAGCAGCACCTGCGCGCCATCGTCCAGTTGCAGGCGCTGGCGCTCGCCGACCACAGTCAGGTGATCGGCTTGCAGGCGTACCGGCAGGTTGCCGAAGGTGAACAGCCCGACCAGCAACACGGCGGCGGTGGCCAGAGGTTTCCAGTGGGCACGCAGGCGCCCGCCAAGGGAGCGGCGGCGGTTGTGGTGCAGGTGGCTGGCGGCCTGGCGCAGGGGCGCGCCGTTCCACAGGGCTTCGGCCTCGACATAGGCCTCGGCGTTTTCCGGGGCGGCGCTCAACCAGGCTTCGAAGGCACGGGTATCGTCCTCGCTGGCGCATTGCAGGCGCACGAGCCAGTCCAGTGCCTCGTCCATGGCACGGGCACGGGCGTCAGGCCCGGCGGGTGACGGGCGAGGGACGGGGCTGTCGGTCACGGAGGTTCCTTGCGGTAGGTTTTTTTTTGAATGATCAGGGCTGCGGCGAGGCATGGCAAGGGCTTTGCCTCGGTCGGCCGGCGAGCGGTCGGCTCACTTGAGCCGGTCGGCCACGCCCATGCAGATGGCCATGATCAGTTTCAGTTCCTTCTGCACCGTGCTGGCCGAGACCTTCAACTGTTCGGCGATTTCCAGGTAGCTGGCGCCATGCAGGCGGCTGAGGATGAAGATCCGCTGCTGGCGCGCAGTGAGCTGGCCAAGGCTGACACTCAGGTGCCTGAGCAATTGTTCGGCATGGGCGGCGTCCTCGCTGCTGCCGGCCTGGGCGGCGACATTGTGCAGCACCTGCTCGGGGACATCGTCGACCAGGGTCCGTGCCTGCACCCGGCGTGCCCGCAAGTGGTCGAGGGCAAGGTTGCGCGCAGTCTGGAAAACGAACGGCTCGAGGTGCTCGATGGGGCGTTCGCCCAAGGCACGGGTGACCCGTAGGTAGGTTTCCTGCAGCAAGTCCTCGGCCGTGCTGGGGTTGCCGACCATGCGCTGCAACGTACGCAGCAGGGTGAGGCGCTGGGTTAGGAAGACTGTGTTGAACCGGGACTGACTCACGGGGAAACCTGGGCCGATAGGAGGTGAATGATAATGCTTATCATCATTGGCCAAGGTCAAGCCTGGAAGTGTCACGATTAGGTAAAGATCGGCAGCCGTCGCTTTCCCAATGCCGGTGAGTCAAGGCTTCAACGGCCATTTGGGGCCGCTTCGCGCCCCATCGCCGGCAAGCCGGCTCCCACAGGGGGACGAGTCGTACCCTGGATGATGCGGTTTGCAGGGGCTCTGTGGGAGCCGGCTTGCCGGCGATGGGCTGCAAAGCAGCCCTGCCCATACCCCGCCAGCGATCAGCGGGCGTTGCACAGCGCCAGGCAGTTGTCCAGCATGCGGTTGGAGAAGCCCCATTCGTTGTCGTACCAGGCCAATACCTTGAGCATCCGACCGTTGGCCCGGGTATGGTTGGCATCGAAGATCGACGACAGCGGGTTGTGGTTGAAATCGCACGACACCAGCGGCAGGGCGTTGTAGCCCAGCACCCGGGAATGCCGGCTGGCCTCGAGGAACAAGCTGTTGACTTCCTCGGCGCTGGCCTCGCGCTTGAGGTTGACGGTCAGGTCCACCAGCGACACGTTGATCACCGGTACCCTGACCGCCATGCCGGTGAGCTTGCCGGCCAGTTCCGGCAGCACCAGGCCCACGGCCTCGGCGGCGCCGGTCTTGCTCGGGATCATCGACTGGGTCGCCGAACGTGCACGGTACGGATCGCCGTGATAGACATCGGTGAGCACCTGGTCGTTGGTGTAGGCATGGATGGTGGTCATCAGGCCCTGCTCGATGCCGAACTCGCGGTGCAGCACCTGGGCGATCGGCGCCAGGCAGTTGGTGGTGCAGGAAGCATTGGAAATGACCTGGTGCGAGGCGCGCAGGATATCGTGGTTGACCCCATACACCACCGTGGCATCGGCGCCCTTGGCCGGTGCCGAGACGATCACCTTGCCGGCTCCGGCGGCCAGGTGAGCGGCGGCCTTGGCGCGCTCGGTGAACAGCCCGGTGCATTCGAACACCACGTCCACCGCCTCGGCTTTCCACGGCAGCTCCGCCGGGTTGCGGATGGCACTGACGGCGATACGGTCGCCATTGACCGTCAGGCTCTCGTGATCGGCCTGGACATCGGCCTCGAAGATCCCATGCACGCTGTCGTACTTGAGCAGGTGGGCGTTCATGGCGCTGTCACCCAGGTCGTTGATGGCGACGACCTGCAGGTCCTGGCGGTAGCCTTGGGTATAGAGTGCGCGCAGGACGTTGCGTCCGATGCGGCCGAATCCATTGATGGCGATGCGAAGGGTCATGGCACTACCTCTGGCGGTCCGGGTGAAGCCTGTGGCAAAAAGAGCAGCTTCACTGAAACGGTTTTGTTGTTGGAATTACAAGATTATTCACTGACAGATAGAAAACAAGCCTTTTTGATGGCAGTATTTTGTTTAAACCTACAACGAGTGGTTGGGCCAGCCTTCCCTCGATTGCCTCAGGCACCTTTTCCTTGAGCCTAGGTCGCAATCGTTTGAAGGGGAAATGCCCTGTGAGACCACCCCCACTGTTAGCCTGGAGTCCAGTACATGCATCCGCGCATCCTTGAGGTCACCGAACGGTTGGTCGAACGCAGCCGTCCCACCCGTGAACGCTACCTGGAGCTGATTCGCGGCGCTGCCAGCGACGGACCGATGCGCGCCGGCCTGCAGTGCGCCAACTTCGCCCACGGCGTGGCCGGCTGCGGCACCCAGGACAAGCAGGCCCTGCGGATGATGAACGCCGCCAACGTGGCCATCGTCTCGGCCTACAACGACATGCTCTCGGCCCACCAGCCGTACCTGCACTTCCCCGAACTGATCAAGCAGGCCCTGCGCGAGATCGGTTCGGTCGGCCAGTTCGCCGGTGGCGTGCCGGCCATGTGCGATGGCGTGACCCAGGGCGAGCCGGGCATGGAGCTGGCCATCGCCAGCCGCGAAGTGATCGCCATGTCCACCGCCGTCGCCCTGTCGCACAACATGTTCGACGCCGCGCTGATGCTGGGCATCTGCGACAAGATCGTCCCCGGCCTGATGATGGGGGCGCTGCGCTTCGGTCACCTGCCGACCATCTTCGTCCCTGGCGGGCCGATGCCTTCGGGGATCTCCAACAAGCAGAAGGCCGACGTGCGCCAGCGCTACGCCGAGGGCAAGGCCAGCCGCGAGGAACTGCTCGAGTCGGAGATGAAGTCCTACCACAGCCCCGGCACCTGCACCTTCTACGGCACCGCCAACACCAACCAGCTGGTCATGGAAGTGATGGGCCTGCACCTGCCGGGCGCCTCGTTCGTCAACCCTTACACGCCGCTGCGCGATGCCCTGACCGCCGAGGCGGCGCAGCAGGTCACGCGCATGACCAAGGCCAGCGGCAGCTTCATGCCCCTGGGCGAGATCGTCGACGAGAAGGCGTTGGTCAACGCCATCGTCGCCCTGCATGCCACCGGTGGTTCGACCAACCACACCCTGCACATCCCGGCGATCGCCCAGGCCGCCGGCATCCAGCTGACCTGGCAGGACATGGCGGACCTCTCCGAGGTGGTGCCGACCCTGTCCCACGTCTATCCCAACGGCAAGGCCGACATCAACCACTTCCAGGCCGCCGGCGGCATGGCCTTCCTGATCCGCGAACTGCTCGACGCCGGGCTCCTGCACGAGGACGTCAACACCGTGGCCGGCCATGGCCTGCGCCGCTATACCCAGGAGCCGTTTCTCGAGGACGGCAAGCTGGTCTGGCGCGAAGGGCCGGCACAAAGCCTCGACGAGAACATCCTGCGGCCGGTGGCCCGGCCGTTCTCGGCCGAAGGTGGCCTGAGGGTGATGGCGGGCAACCTGGGTCGTGGGGTCATGAAGGTTTCCGCCGTGGCGCCCGAGCATCAGGTGGTGCAGGCGCCGGCGCGGGTGTTCCACGACCAGCAGTCCCTGGCCGATGCCTTCAAGGCCGGGGAGCTGGAGCGCGACTTCGTCGCCGTGGTGCGTTTCCAGGGGCCACGCTGCAACGGCATGCCCGAGCTGCACAAGCTGACGCCGTTCCTCGGCGTGCTGCAGGACCGTGGCTACAAGGTGGCGCTGGTCACCGACGGGCGTATGTCTGGCGCCTCGGGCAAGATCCCGGCGGCCATCCATGTCTGCCCGGAAGCCTATGACGGCGGCCCGCTGGCACGGGTGCGCGATGGTGATATCGTGCGGGTCGACGGTGTCGAAGGCACGCTGCAGGTCATGGTACCGGCCGAGGAAATGGCCGCCCGCGAGTTGCCCGAGCCACCCCGGGGCAACGACCTGGGCTGTGGCCGCGAGCTGTTCGGCTTCATGCGCATGGCGTTCAGCCCGGCCGAGCAGGGCGCCAGCGCCTTCACCTCGGCCCTGGAGAACCTCAAATGAAGGCCTTGCTGGTCGGTGACATCGGCGGCACCAATGCCCGTTTCGCCCTGTGGCGCGATAACCGGCTGCATGCCGTGCAGGTGCTGGCGACTGCCGACTACACCCGCCCCGAACAGGCCATCGAGGCCTACCTTGCCGAGCAGGGCATCGGCCGTGGCGCTCTGGCGGCGGTGTGCCTGGCGGTGGCCGGGCCGGTGGATGGCGACGAGTTCCGCTTCACCAACAACCACTGGCGCTTGAGCCGCCGTGCCTTCTGCCAGGCGCTGCAGGTCGAGCGCTTGCTGTTGCTCAACGATTTTTCTGCCATGGCCCTGGGCATGACCCGCCTGCAGGACGGCGAATACCGCCAGGTCTGCCCGGGCGAGGCGGACCCTGCGCGTCCGGCGCTGGTCATCGGCCCTGGTACCGGCCTGGGCGTGGGCACCCTGTTGCGCCTGGATGAACAGCGCTGGCTGGCGCTGCCGGGGGAGGGCGGGCACGTCGACCTGCCGGTGGGCAATACCCGCGAGGCGGCGATCCACCAGCAGATCCACCGGCAGATCGGCCATGTCAGCGCCGAGACCGTGCTCAGTGGTGGCGGCCTGGTGCGCCTGTACCAGGCCATCTGCGCCCTGGACGGCGATACGCCACGGCACAAGACCCCGGCGCAGATCACCGATGCCGCCCTGGGCGGCGAGCCACGGGCGATGGCGGTGATCGAGCAGTTCTGCCGCTTTCTTGGCCGGGTGGCGGGCAACAATGTGCTCACCCTCGGGGCGCGGGGCGGGGTCTATATCGTCGGCGGCGTGATCCCGCGCTTTGCCGAGCTGTTCCTGCACAGCGGGTTCGCTGCAAGCTTTGCCGACAAGGGCTGCATGAGCGGGTATTTCGAAGGGCTGCCGGTATGGCTGGTGACGGCGGAGTTCTCCGGGTTGCTCGGTGCCGGGGTGGCGTTGCAGCAGGCATTGCAGGACTGATTCAAGCGGGCTGCACAGCAGCCCCGACAACAGCGGGCATGAAGACCCGCGCCAACCAGAGGATGGGACGTTGTGAGCACTGCCGGAAAATCGATCCTGATGGTCGACGACGACCAGGAGATCCGTGAACTGCTGCAAACCTACCTGAGCCGGGCCGGCTTCCAGGTCCACGCCGCGGCCGATGGCCAGGGCTTTCGCCAGGCACTGGACAGCCAGCCTTGCGACCTGGTGATCCTCGACGTGATGCTGCCCGACGAGGACGGCTTCAGCCTGTGCCGCTGGGTGCGCCAGCACCCGCGCCAGGCACGGGTGCCGATCATCATGCTGACCGCCAGTTCCGACGAGACCGACCGGGTCATCGGCCTGGAGCTGGGGGCCGACGACTACCTCGGCAAACCCTTCAGCCCCCGCGAGCTGCAGGCGCGGATCAAGGCCCTGTTGCGTCGTACCGAATTCGCCCAGGCCGCGCCGGCCGGTGCCGTGCTGGCCTTCGACGACTGGCGCCTGGACACCATCAGCCATCGCCTGTTCCACCGTGATGGCGAGGAGGTGATCCTCTCCGGCGCCGACTTCGCCCTGCTCAAGCTGTTCCTCGACCATCCGCAGCAGATCCTCGACCGCGACACCATCGGCAATGCCACCCGCGGCCGCGAGCCGATGCCCCTGGATCGCATCGTCGACATGGCGGTCAGCCGCCTGCGCCAGCGGCTGCGCGACACCGACAAGCCACCACGCCTGATCCGCACCGTGCGCGGCAGCGGCTACCTGCTGGCGGCCCATGTCTGCGCGGCCTGCTGAACGGCGCTGGCGCCTGCTGCCGCGCTCGCTGCTCGGGCGCATGCTGCTGCTGACCCTGCTGGTGGTCCTGCTGGCGCAAGGGCTGTCGAGCCTGATCTGGGTGTCGCAGCTGCGTGCCAGCCAGTTGCAGGGCCTGCAGGCCAGCGCCCGCAGCCTGGCCCATTCCATGAGCGCGAGTGTCAGTTACTTCCGCTCGTTGCCGGTGGCCTACCGGCCGATGATCCTCGACCAGTTGCGCAGCATGGGCGGGACGCGCTTCTTCGTCTCGCTCAACGAAAAGCCCCTGGACATGCCGCTGCTGCCGGTCACGCCGCGCAAGCAGGCGGTGATCGAGGTCTTCCAGGAGGTATTGCACGAGCGCCTCGGCCAGCAGGTGGAGATCAGCGTGGCGTTCGTCAGCCCCCAGGAGCTGCGCATCTTCAACAGCGGCCTGAGGCTCGACGAGTTGCCGCGCTCCTGGGCGCACTACTCGCTGACCCTGGAGCCGCTCAACCCGCCGGTGCTGGTGACGCAGATCCGCCTGGACGAGGGCGAGTGGCTGTACATCGCCTCGTTGCTGCCGGAGCCCTACACGGGCCTGGAGGCCGAGCGGCTGCCACGCCAGCAGATCGGCTTCATCGCCCTGACCACGGCCTTGCTGCTGCTGTTCATCGGCCTGCTGGTGCATTGGCAGAGCCGCCCGCTCAAGCGCCTGGCGCGGGCGGCGCGGGAGATGTCGCTGGGGGCGGACGTGGCGCCGGTGACCGAAGGCGGTGGCAGCGAGGTGGCCGACGTGGGGCGCGCTTTCAACAGCATGCGTGAGCGCATCAGTCGCTACCTGACCGAGCGCAGCCAGTTGTTCAGCGCCATCTCCCACGACCTGCGCACGCCGATCACGCGCCTGCGCCTGCGGGTCGAGCTGCTCGACGACGAGCGGATGCAGGCCAAGTTCAGCCGCGACCTCGACGAGCTGGAGCTGCTGGTCAAGGGCGCGCTGCAGTGCGTGAAGGACACCGACATCCACGAGAACATCGAGCCGATCGACCTCAACCAGGTCCTGGAGATCCTCGCCGAGCCCTACCTGGGCGATGGCCGCATCACCGTCGAGGGCCGCGCACTGGCGCCTTATCCGGGCAAGCCGCTGGCCTTGCGCCGTTGCATCGGCAACCTGATCGACAACGCCATCAAGTACGGCGAGCGGGCGCACCTGCGCATCCTCGACAGCGCCACCGGGTTCGTCCTGCAAGTGGACGACCAGGGGCCCGGGGTGCCTGAGCAGCGCCTGGAGCAGGTGTTCGAGCCGCATTTTCGCCTGGCCGGGCAGCAGCAGGGCTACGGTCTGGGGTTGGGGATCGCGCGCAACATCGCCCACAGCCACGGTGGCGAGGTGAGCCTGCTGAACCTGCGCCAGGGTGGCCTGCGGGTCACCTTGAGCTTGCCGCGCACGGCCGACTGAGCGGCGAATGTCACGGTTCGGTGACATTCGCGCATCCCTTCGTTACCTGGCGGCGCCGGTGTGCTGGTTAGACTTCGGGGCAAGCGCAAGCCTCAGCTTGCACCTGCATAACAACAAGAAAGGTTTTCACGATGAATGCGATCACCCGTCTCGCCGCTGTCGTTTCCCTCGCTTCGCTCATGCCCCTTTCTGCCATCGCTGCCAACAACGGCACCGTCGAAGTCCTGCACTGGTGGACCTCGGGCGGTGAAGCCGCGGCGGTCAAGACCCTCAAGGAGCAGATCGAGCAGGACGGCTTCACCTGGAAGGACAATGCCGTGGCCGGTGGCGGTGGTGCCGCGGCCATGACCGTGCTCAAGAGCCGCGCCGTGGCGGGCAACCCGCCGGCCGCCGCGCAGATCAAGGGGCCGGACATCCAGGAATGGGGCGCCCTGGGCCTGCTCACCGAGCTGGACGAGGTGGCCGAGGCCAACCAGTGGGATCAACTGCTGCCGGCCAAGCTGACCCACATCTGGAAATACGACGACCACTACGTCGCGGTGCCGGTGAACATCCACCGGGTGAACTGGCTGTGGGTCAACCCGCAGGTGTTCGACAAGGCCGGCGCCAAGGTGCCGACCACCCTGGACGAGCTGTTCGCCGCCGCCGACAAGCTCAAGGCCGCCGGCTTCCAGCCCCTGGCCCATGGCGGTCAGCCATGGCAGGACAGCACCGTGTTCGAGAGCCTGGTGCTGAGCATCCTCGGCCCTGAGGGTTACCACAAGGCGTTCGTCGAGCTGGACCCGCAGACCCTCACCGGCGACAAGATGGTCGAGACCTTCAAGGTCCTGCAGCGCCTGGGTAGCTACATGGACCCCAACCGCGCCGGCCGCGACTGGAACATCGCCGCCGCCGAGGTCATCAACGGCAAGGCCGGCATGCAGATCATGGGCGACTGGGCCAAGAGCGAATGGACCGCAGCCCACAAGGTCGCCGGCAAGGACTACCAGTGCGTGCCGTTCCCAGGCACCCAGGGCAGTTTCACCTACAACATCGACTCCCTGGCGATGTTCAAGCTCAAGGACGACAACGACATCAAGGCCCAGGCCGACCTGGCCAAGGTCGCCCTGGAGCCGGCCTTCCAGACCGTCTTCAACCAGGCCAAGGGCTCGCTGCCGGTGCGCCAGGGCATGGACATGAGCCCGTTCGACGCCTGCACCCAGCAGTCGCAGAAGGACTTCCAGGAGGCCGGAAAAGGCGAAGGCCTGCAGCCGAGCATGGCGCACAACATGGCCTCGTCGCTGGCGGTGCAGGGGGCCATCTTCGACGTGGTCACCAACTTCCTCAACGACCCCAAGGCCGATCCGGCCAAGGCGGCCCGGCAACTGGGTGCGGCGATCAAGGCGGCCCAGTAAGGCGGGGTGTCAGTTCTGGCCTATTCGCGCCGAACCGCCGCGAATAGGCCAGAACTGACACCGCACTCCATAAATCCATGCACCCCAGCAGGATTTCCTCATGAACACAGTAACCGCAACCCTGCGGGCCTCCCCCCTGGACGCCCTGCAGCGCTGGCTCCCGAAACTGGTGCTGGCCCCCAGCATGCTGATCGTCCTGGTGGGCTTCTATGGCTACATCCTCTGGACCTTCGTGCTGTCCTTCACCCACTCCAGCTTCATGCCCAGCTACAAGTGGGCCGGGCTGACCCAGTACCTGAAGCTGCTGGACAACGACCGTTGGTGGGTCGCCAGCAAGAACCTGCTGGTCTTCGGTGGCCTGTTCATCGCCATCAGCCTGGCTGTCGGCGTGCTGCTGGCGGTATTGCTGGACCAGCGCATCCGCCGCGAAGGCGTCATCCGCACCGTCTACCTCTACCCCATGGCCCTGTCGATGATCGTCACCGGCACCGCCTGGAAGTGGCTGCTCAACCCCGGCCTGGGCCTGGACAAGCTCCTGCGCGACTGGGGCTGGGAGGGGTTTCGCTTCGACTGGCTGGTAGACCCGGACCGGGTCGTCTACTGCCTGGTGATCGCTGCCGTGTGGCAGGCCTCGGGCTTCGTCATGGCGCTGTTCCTGGCCGGATTGCGTGGGGTCGACTCGTCGATCGTGCGTGCCGCCCAGGTCGATGGCGCGAGCCTGCCGAGGATCTACCTGCGCATCGTCCTGCCGAGCCTGCGCCCGGTGTTCTTCAGCGCCCTGATGATCCTCGCCCACATCGCCATCAAGAGCTTCGACCTGGTCGCCGCCATGACCGCTGGCGGGCCGGGTTACGCCTCCGACCTGCCGGCGATGTTCATGTACAACTTCACCTTCAGCCGCGGGCAGATGGGCATGGGCTCGGCCAGTGCGATCCTCATGCTCGGCGCCATCCTGGCGATCCTGGTGCCCTACCTGTATTCGGAACTGAGGAACAAGCGCCATGACTAGCCCGCGTTGGTTCTCCCCCAGCCGCCTGGCCATCCATGCCACCCTGCTGGCCGCCTGCGCCCTGTACTTGGTGCCGCTGGTGGTGATGCTGCTGACCAGCTTCAAGTCGCCCGACGACATCCGCACCGGCAACCTGCTGAGCTGGCCGGAAGTGGTCACCGGTATCGGCTGGATCAAGGCCTGGGACACGGTAGGCGGCTACTTCTGGAACTCGGTGAAGATCACCGTGCCGGCGGTGCTCATCTCGACCCTGGTGGGCGCGCTCAACGGCTACGTGCTGTCGATGTGGCGTTTCCGTGGCTCGCAGCTGTTCTTCGGGCTGCTGCTGTTCGGCTGCTTCCTGCCATTCCAGACCGTGCTGCTGCCGGCTTCGTTCACCCTCGGCAAGCTGGGCCTGGCCAGTACCACCACCGGCCTGGTGCTGGTGCACATCGTCTACGGGCTGGCCTTCACCACGCTGTTCTTTCGCAACTACTACTGCAGCGTGCCCGAGGCCCTGGTGCGGGCGGCGCGTCTGGACGGGGCGGGGTTCTTCACCATTTTCGGGCGGATCCTGCTGCCCATGTCGGTGCCGATCATCATGGTCTGCCTGATCTGGCAGTTCACCCAGATCTGGAACGACTTCCTCTTCGGCGTGGTGTTCGCCAGCGGCGACGCCCAGCCCATCACCGTGGCCCTGAACAACCTGGTCAACACCAGCACCGGGGTCAAGGAATACAACGTCGACATGGCGGCGGCGATGATCGCGGGGCTTCCGACCCTGCTGGTCTACGTCCTCGCTGGCAAATACTTCCTGCGCGGCCTCACCGCCGGCGCGGTCAAGGGGTGACACATGGCACGGCTCGAACTTCGCAACGTCAACAAACGCTACGGCAGCGGCCTGCCGGATACCCTCAAGGCGATCGACCTGGCCATCGAGTCCGGCGAGTTCCTGATCCTGGTCGGCCCCTCCGGCTGCGGTAAGTCGACCCTGATGAACTGCATCGCCGGCCTTGAAGACATCAGCGGCGGCGAGATCCTCGTCGACGGTGCCGACATCAGCGGCATGAGCCCCAAGGACCGGGACATCGCCATGGTGTTCCAGTCCTACGCGCTGTACCCGACCATGAGCGTGCGCGACAACATCGCCTTCGGCCTGAAGATCCGCAAGATGTCCCAGGCGGCCATCGACGAGGAGGTGGCGCGGGTCGCCAGGCTCCTGCAGATCGAGCACCTGCTCGGGCGCAAGCCCGGCCAGCTCTCCGGCGGCCAGCAGCAGCGGGTGGCCATGGGCCGGGCCCTGGCGCGACGGCCGAAGATCTACCTGTTCGACGAGCCGCTGTCGAACCTCGACGCCAAGCTGCGGGTGGAGATGCGCACCGAGATCAAGCTGATGCACCAGCGCCTGAAGACCACCACGGTATACGTCACCCACGACCAGATCGAAGCCATGACCTTGGGCGACAAGGTGGCGGTGATGAAGGACGGGGTCATCCAGCAGTTCGGCACGCCGCGGCAGATCTACAACGATCCGGCCAACCTGTTCGTGGCCAGCTTCATCGGCTCGCCGCCGATGAACTTCATTCCCGTGCGCCTGACGAAACAGGAGGGGCGCCTGCTGGCCCTGCTCGACAGCGGCCAGGCCCGCTGCGAGCTGTCGCTCGGCGTGCTGGACGATGCGCTGGACGGGCGCGAGATCATCCTCGGCGTGCGCCCGGAACAGATCACCCTGGGGGCGGAGGAGGGCAACGGCCTGCCGGGTATCCGGGCTGAAGTGCAGGTCATCGAACCCACCGGGCCGGACCTGCTGGTGTTCGTCACCCTCAACCAGACCAAGGTCTGCTGCCGCCTGGCGCCGGATGTGGCGTGCCGTGTCGGCGACAGCCTGAACCTGCAGTTCGATCCGGGGCGGGTGCTGCTGTTCGACGCGGTCAGCGGCGAACGCCTGGACCTGGCCACGCCGGCCCCAGTGGTCAAGGACAACGTGGCTCGTTTCAAAGGGCGCTGAGTCGTCTAAACCATCAATAACAAGAAATGAGGAACAAGGGATGGATCATTGCAAACGCATCGGGACGCTGGGGGCGCTGGCCATGCTGGCCATCGTCGGCAGCAGTGGCGCACAGGCCGCCGAGGCCTTCTCGACGGAGTCGAAATGGATGACCGGTGACTGGGGCGGAGCCCGCACCGAACTGCTGGAGAAAGGCTACGATTTCACCCTCGACTACGTCGGCGAGGTAGCCGGCAACCTGCACGGTGGCTACAACGACGACAAGACCGCGCGCTACAGCGACCAATTCGCCCTCGGCGCGCACCTGGACCTGGAGAAGATCCTTGGCTGGCATGACGCCGAGTTCAAGCTGGCGATCACCGAGCGCAGTGGCCGCAACCTGTCCAACGACCGCATCAGCGACCCGCGTGCCGGCCAGTTCAGCTCGGTCCAGGAGGTCTGGGGGCGTGGCCAGACCTGGCGCTTGACCCAGATGTGGATCAAGCAGAAGTACTTCGATGGCGCCCTGGACGTGAAATTCGGCCGCTTCGGCGAAGGCGAGGACTTCAACAGCTTCCCCTGCGACTTCCAGAACCTGGCGTTCTGTGGCTCTCAGGTGGGCAACTGGGTCGGTGGCATCTGGTACAACTGGCCGGTCAGCCAGTGGGCCCTGCGGGTCAAGTACAACATCAACCCGGAATTCTTCGTCCAGGTCGGCGCCTTCGAGCAGAACCCCTCGAACCTGGAGACCGGCAACGGCTTCAAGCTCAGCGGCAGCGGCACCAAGGGGGCGATCCTGCCGGTGGAGATGGTCTGGTCGCCGAAGGTCAATGGCCTGCCGGGCGAGTACCGGCTGGGCTACTACTACAGCACCGCCAAGGCCGACGATGTCTACGAAGACGTCAATGGCCAGCCCCAAGGCATCACCGGCAATGACTTCAAGTCCCACTCCAGCAAGCATGGCTGGTGGGTGGTGGCGCAGCAGCAGGTCACCGCCCATGGCGGCGACGTCAATCGTGGCCTGAGCCTGTTCGCCAATTTCACCGTGCACGACAAGGCCACCAACGTCATCGACAACTACCAGCAGCTCGGCCTGGTCTACAAGGGGCCCTTCGATGCCCGGCCCAAGGATGACATCGGCTTCGGCATCGCCCGTATCCACGTCAACGACGACGTGAAGAAGCGCGCCGGGCAGCTCAATGCCGCCAGCGGCATCGACGACTACGACAACCCAGGCTTCGTGCCGCTGCAGCGCACCGAGTACAACGCCGAGCTGTACTACGGCTTCCACGTCACTAACTGGCTGACCGTGCGCCCCAACCTGCAATACATCAAGAGCCCGGGCGGGGTGGACGAGGTGGACAACGCGCTGGTCGCGGGCCTGAAGATTCAGTCGTCATTCTGAGAAAAATTGTTGTAAATTTACGCCATCCATTCTTGGCAACCCTGTTCCCACTGGCCCGCAGTGGCAACAGGGCCCAGGTCGAGACAGCGCTATCTCAACAACAAGAGCCTTGCAACCATGCCCGAACATCCGCTCCATCGCTTCTTCACCTCGCAGCGGCCCAGGCCGACCTTCGAGTGGGAGCGTTACCAGCAGCGCGATGTGCTGATCATCGATCATCCCCGTTGCCAGGCGGTGTTCAGCCGCCAGGGCGCGCAGCTGCTGCATTTCCAGCCGGCCGGCGAACGGCCTTGGCTGTGGTGCGCCGAACAGTGGCCGCAGGTCGGTGCGATCCGTGGTGGCGTGCCGGTGTGCTGGCCCTGGTATGGCCGCCACCCCAGCGAGGACCTGTGGCCGGCCCACGGCTGGGCGCGGTTGCTCGACTGGAAGCTGATGGACAGCCGCGAGGACGAGGAAGGCGTGACCCTCAGGTGGCGCCTGCAGCTGTGCGACTGGCAGGTCGACCTGCATGCGCGGCTGGACAGCCGCATGGAGCTGCGCCTGAGCACCGAGCACCAGGACAGCGAGCCCTGCCAGTTGAGCCATGCGCTGCTGGCTTACTGGCGTATCAGCGACGTCTCGGAGATAGCGCTGTCTGGGCTGGAGGATATCGAGGGCTACGACCGCCTGAACCGCCAGGCCTGCCGCGAGGACGGCGCCCTGAAGCTCAAGGGCGGTTGCCAGAAGGTCTATCCGGGCACACCCCGAGTGCAATTGCAGGACCCGGCCTGGGAGCGGGCGTTGTGCATCGATACTGGCGACAGCGACGACACCGTGGTCTGGCACCCGGGCAAGCGTCCGCTGATGGGCGTGAGCGGGCGCGAGTGCCAGCGTTTCGTCTGCGTCGAGGCGGCCAGCGGCAGTGACGAGGGCCTGAGCCTGGCGCCGGGGCAGCGTGCCCACCTGCGCCTGCAGGCGCATCGGCTCAGTTGAGCTCGTCGTCCTCGATGGGATAGCGGCTGGCGTTGAGGCTTTCCTTGATCTTGCGCAGGTGGGGCTGGAAGTCCACGCCACGGCGCAGGGTCATGCCGGTGGCCAGCACGTCGAGCACGGTGAGCTGGATGATCCGCGAGGTCATCGGCATGTAGATGTCGGTGTCCTCCGGCAGCGGGATGTGCAGGCTCAGGCTGCAGGCCTTGGCCAGCGGCGAGCCGGCGGCGGTCAGGCCGAGCACCGAGGCGCCGTTTTCCCGGGCCAGGCGCGCCACCTCCACCAGTTCGCGGGTGCGCCCGGTGTAGGAGATGATGACGAACAGGTCACCGGTGTGCGCCACCGAGGCCAGCATGCGTTGCATCAGCACGTCGGCGTGGGCCGACACGGCCAGGTTGAAGCGGAAGAACTTGTGCTGGGCGTCGAGGGCCACCGGGGCCGAGGCGCCGAGGCCGAAGAAGTGGATCTGCCGGGCCTGGATCATCATGTCCACGGCGCGGCTGACCTGCTGCGGGTCGAGCTGCTGGCAGGCACTGTCGAGCGAGGCGATGGCGCTGCCGAAGATCTTCTGGGTGTAGGCGGCCGGATCGTCGTCGGCCTCCACGGCGCGGCTGACGTAGGCGGCGCCGCTGGCCAGGCTCTGCGCCAGTTGCAGCTTCAGCTCAGGGTAGCCGCTGACGCCGAACGAGCGGCAGAAACGGTTGACGGTCGGCTCGCTGACCTTGGCCGCCTGGGCCAGGGCGGCGATGCTGAAGCGGGTGGCTTGTTGCGGGTTGAGCAGGATGACCTCGGCGACTTTGCGTTCGGCCTTGTTCAGCTCGTCGAGGCGTCCCTGGATCTGTTCCAGGAGGTTTCGCACGCGGTCCATGGTATGTCCTTGGGTCGGGAAGACGGCCGGCTGGTGGAACAGCAGGCTTTTTGCACGGTGTCTATCGTACTGGCGGTAAGGTTGCCGCACCACTTGTCTGTAACATTTGTCGGTAATGTTGTGGTTTTTACTACATTACCCCTTGAAAATCGTGTTTGAACACGATATTCCTAGGTCAACTTTAGGAAAGAACCAACATCATGGCTGCGATCAGTGTAGAACCTTGCACCTTTGCCCTGTTTGGCGCCCTCGGCGACCTGGCACTGCGCAAGCTGTTCCCCGCGCTCTACCAGCTCGACCGTGCCGGCCTGCTGCACGCCGATTCCCGCCTGCTGGCGCTGGCCCGCGAGGCAGGCGACGGCGAGCAGCACCTGGCGACCATCGAGGCGCACCTGCGCCGCTTCGTGCCCGAGGCGGACATCGAGGCGGCGACCCTGGGGCGATTCCTCGGCCGCCTGAGCTACCTGCGCCTGGACTTCCTCCAGCCCGAGGGCTACCAGGCCCTGGCCGAGCAGGTTGCCGGCGAGCTGCCGTTGATCGCCTACTTCGCCACGCCTGCGGCAGTCTATGGGGCGATCTGCGAGAACCTCGACAAGGCCGGCCTGGCCGATCGTGCCCGGGTGGTGCTGGAGAAGCCCATCGGCCACGACCTGGAGTCGTCGCGCCGGGTCAACGACGCCGTGGCGCGCTTCTTCCCGGAGAGCCGCGTCTATCGCATCGACCACTACCTGGGCAAGGAGACGGTGCAGAACCTGATCGCCCTGCGTTTCGCCAACAGCCTGTTCGAAACCCAGTGGAACCAGAACTCCATCTCCCACGTGGAGATCACCGTGGCCGAGAAGGTCGGTATCGAGGGGCGCTGGGGCTACTTCGACAAGGCTGGCCAGCTGCGCGACATGATCCAGAACCACCTGTTGCAGCTGCTCTGCCTGATCGCCATGGACCCGCCCAGCGACCTGTCGGCCGACAGCATCCGCGACGAGAAGGTCAAGGTGCTCAAGGCCCTGGCGCCGATCACCGGCGAGGCCCTGAGCACCTGCGTGGTGCGGGGCCAGTACATCGCCGGCTACAGCGATGGCAAGCCGGTGCCAGGCTACCTGGAAGAGGACAACGCCAACGCCGCCAGCGATACCGAGACCTTCGTCGCCCTGCGTGCCGATATCCGCAACTGGCGCTGGTCGGGCGTGCCGTTCTACCTGCGCACCGGCAAGCGCATGCCGCAGAAACTGTCGCAGATCGTCATCCATTTCAAGGAAACGCCGCACTACATCTTCGCCCCGGAACAGCGTTTGCAGATCGGTAACAAACTGATCATCCGCCTGCAACCGGACGAAGGCATTTCCTTGCGGGTGATGACCAAGGAACAGGGCCTGGACAAAGGCATGCAACTGCGCAGCGGGCCGCTGCAGCTGAATTTCTCCGATACCTGGCGCAGCGCGCGGATTCCCGATGCCTACGAGCGCTTGCTGCTGGAAGTGATGCGCGGCAACCAGAACCTGTTCGTGCGCAAGGACGAGATCGAATATGCCTGGAAATGGTGCGACCAGCTGATCGCCGGCTGGAAGAACGCCGGCGACGCCCCCAAGCCCTATGCGGCTGGATCCTGGGGGCCGATGAGCTCGATCGCTCTGATTACACGCGATGGGAGGGCGTGGTATGGCGATATCTGAACTGCAATTGCCTGCGCAGGTGAAGGCGCACTCACTGGCGGACTCCGCCACGCTGGCCGAGACCCTGGCCGGTGATGTGGCCGAGCGCCTGCGCCAGGCCATCGCTGCCAAGGGCCAGGCCTGCCTGGTGCTGTCTGGCGGGCGCAGCCCGGTGCCGTTTCTCGAGCGCCTGGCCGGCGAGCCGCTGGATTGGGCCAAGGTCACCGTGAGCCTGGCCGACGAGCGCTGGGTGCCGGTGGCGCATGCCGACAGCAACGCCGGGCTGCTGGCGCGTCACTTGTTCACGGGCGAGGCGGCCAAGGCACGCTTCGTCGGTTTGTACCACTGCGCTGACAACCTCGAGGCCGCCGCTGCCCTGGCCGACCAGGCCCTGGCCGAGCTGCCGCCGATCGATGTGCTGGTGCTGGGCATGGGCGACGACGGCCACACGGCGTCGCTGTTCCCGGCCAGCCCCAACCTGGCCGAAGGCCTGGACCCTGCCGGCACGCGCCGCTGCCTGCCGATGCTGGCGCCGAGCGTGCCGCGCCAGCGCCTGAGCATGAGCCGCGCACTGCTGGCCAGCGCCGGCTTCATCGCCCTGTCCGTGCAAGGCCCGGGCAAACTCGCTACCCTGCGCGCCGCCCTGGCGGGCGCCGACCCAACCGAAATGCCGATTCGCGCCTTTCTTCACGACCCCCTGGACATCTACTGGTGCCCATGAGCCAAGGATCCACTCTCATGACCACGCTTGAACGCCCACAGCCTCTGCTCTCGATGGCCGAGAAAGCCGCCCGGATCGACGCGATCTGTGGCCAGGCGCGCATCCTGCCGGTGATCACCATCGCCCGTGAGGAAGACATCCTGCCCCTGGCCGACGCCCTGGCCGCCGGTGGCATCCGCACCCTGGAGGTGACGTTGCGTTCCGAGCACGGCCTTAAGGCCATCCGCGTGCTGCGCGAGCAGCGGCCGGAGCTGTGCATCGGTGCCGGTACCGTGCTGGACCGCGGCATGTTCGCCGCCGTCGAGGCCGCTGGCGCGCAGTTCGTGGTGACTCCCGGGGTCACCCAGGACATCCTCGAAGCAGGCGTGGACAGCGACATCCCGCTGCTGCCGGGCATCAGCACGCCGTCGGAAATCATGATGGGCTACGCCCTCGGCTACCGGCGCTTCAAGTTGTTCCCCGCCGAGATCAGTGGTGGGGTGGCGGCGATCAAAGCCTACGCCGGCCCGTTCGGCGACATTCGTTTCTGCCCGACTGGCGGCGTCAACCCGGCCAATGTGCGCAACTACATGGCCCTGCCCAACGTCATGTGCGTGGGGGGGACCTGGATGCTCGACAGCAGCTGGATCAAGAACGGCGACTGGGCGCGGATCGAGGCCTGCAGTGCCGAGGCCATGGCCCTGCTGGACTGACATCGTATTTGTTGTGTGCTGCACGGCTTATGGGGCGCTTGGTCGGCGCCCCTTTTTTTTGCCTGGCAGAAGGCATCGTGGGGTAGGCCCGGTGCCAGCGCCATTGGGGCCGCTCGGCGTCCCTTGCGCACCGCTACAACGCATGCCGCGCCTTGCCCCGATACACCCGCAGCACATCCGCCATCACCGCCAGGGCGATCTCCGCTGGCGACTTGCTGCCCAGGTCCAGCCCGATGGGCATGTGCAGGCGTTCGATCTGTGCGTTGGTCAGCCCGCCAATGCGCCGCAGGCGTTCGGCGCGGCGGGCCGAGGTGGTGGTCGAGCCCATGGCGCCGATGTAGAAGGCCGGGGTGTTGACCGCCTCCATCAACGCCAGGTCGTCGATCTTCGGGTCGTGGGTCAGCGCCACCACGGCCGTCGCGGCATGGCAGCCGTGCGCTGCGATGTACATCGAAGGCAGGATGCGGTGCATCTGCACGCCGTCGAGCTGCACGTGCGCCATTTCTTCCCGGGGATCGCATGCGATCACCTCGCAGCCGAGCGTACGGGCGATGTCGGCGCAGGCTTCGGCCACCGGCGACAGGCCGGCCAGCACCAGGCGCAGGGCCGGGCCGATGTCGATATGCACCGCATCATCGAGCAGGCGTACGCGGGCATTGCCCTGGCCGCCGTGGGTGTCGATGCGCAAGGCGCCATCTGCCAGGCTCACCTGGCGTGATAGCCGACGCTGGCCGAGCAGCGCGCTACGCAGGGCCTCGAGGTGCTCCAGCCAGTCGCTATCCGGCGCTCGGTGCTCCACCAACACCACCAAGACGCCGCCGCAGGGCAGGCGCAGGCGCCGGCTCTGTTCCTGGCCATCGCCGTAGCGCACCACCTGCGCCTGTCGGGCGAATGCGCCCCGTGCGAGGCTCTCCAGGAACTCTTCTTCCACACAGCCGCCGGACAACGACCCGACGTACCCGTCCACGCCCCGGCTGACCAGCATCGCGCCTGGCGAGCGGGGTGCCGAGCCATAGGTGGAGAGCACCGTGCACAGCCACACCGGCTGGCCCGATCGGGCCCATTGCAGCGCCTGGTCTATGACCTGCAAGTCGAGATGCCGCATGTTCCGCTACCTCGTTCCAAAGGGTGTGCATCGCGCCAGAAAAGTCGCGCAGAGGCGCGAGCCCTGTGGCAGTGTTGGTACTATCCGGGCCATCTGGCACTGCCCCACAGGGACCAACATGCAGAATCGCAAAACCGGCGTTCGTGCCCAGCAGGCCGACCGTACCAAGGACAGCATCCTCAAGGCGGCGGTGCGGGTGTTCAGCAAGCACGGCTTCAGCGGCGGGCGCATCGAGCAAATCTCCAAGCTGGCCAAGTCCAACGACCGGATGATCTATTACTACTTCGGTAACAAGGAGAAGCTGTTCATCAGCGTGCTGGAACATATCTATGCCAGCTTCAACAAGGCCGAGGGCAAGCTGCGGCTCGACCTCGCCGACCCCGAGGCCGCGCTGCGCCAGTTGGTGGCGTTCATCTGGGACTACTACCTGCGTCACCCGGAGTTCGTCACCATCCTTGCCACCGAGAACCTGCACCAGGGCCAGCACGCCCGCAAATCCCTGAACCTGCAGGCGCTGTCGGGCGAGGCGGTCGGCGTGTTGCGGCCGATCATCGAAGCCGGGCAGGCCAAGGGCCTGTTTCGCGACGACATCGACATCAAGCACGCCTACCTGATGATCGCCTCGCTCTGCTACTTCTATAACTCCAATTGCTACACCTTGAGCTCGTTCCTTGCCGAGGACCTCACCGACAAGCGCGCCAAGGACGACTGGCTGCACTTCATCAGCGACCTGGCCCTGCGCGGTCTGCGCCGCTGAGGCTCAGTGGCTGCCGGGGTTGGCGCGTACCTGTGCGCTCCTGGCCTGCAACCCTTCCCAGGCCGGTTTGTCGGCGGCGAAGCGTTGGCGCAGGTAGGCTGCCAGGTCTGCCACTTGCCGATCCGACAGGCTGTCCCTGAAGCCCGGCATGTAGCCCAGGTCGCGGGTCGCCGGGGTCGGGATGCCGTGCAGCACCACGCGCAGCAGGTTGTCCGGCAGGTCGCTGTGGACGTTGCTGTTGACCGCCATCGACGGGCTGACGCCGAACAGCTTCGGTCCCAGGCCATCGCTGTGGCAGGCCTGGCAGGCGCCCTTGAACACCCGTTCGCCATTGCTCAGCGACACCTGTGTGTCCGCCTGGGGCGGTGCCTTGGCCGCTACCGCTCGTGGCTCGCCGTCGAGGGAGGCCAGGTAATGGGCGATGGCGCGTACGTCGCTTTCCGGCAGGGTGGCCAGTTCGCTGACCACAGGGCCCATGGGGCCGGCGGCGACGCCGTGCTTGTCAGAGAAACCGGTACGCAGGTAGTCGAACAGCTCGCGTTCGCTCCAGGGTATCGACGACGTGCCCAAGGCATTGAGGGCCGGTGCTTCCCAGCCGTCGACCTTGCCGCCGGCCAGATAGCTGCTGCCGGCCTTTTCGGCGCCCATCAGGTTGCGCGGCGAGTGGCAGGCGGTGCAGTGGCCCAGGCCGTCGACCAGGTAGGCACCACGGTTCCACTGTGCACTGCGCTGCGGGTCGGGCTGGTACTCGCCGCGCTTGAGAAACAGCGCGTTCCAGCCAGCCATCAGCGGGCGTTGGTTGAATGGGAAGCGCATCTGGTTGGCGGGCGCTTCCTGGCGTACCGGGGCCTGGGACATCAGGTAGGCATACAGTGCTTGCATGTCGCCGTCGGTGATGTTGCGAAACGAGGTATAGGGGAAGGCCGGATACAGGTGCCGGCCATCGCGGCTGATGCCTTCGCGCATGGCTCGCTCGAAGGCCGCGAACGACCAGCGGCCGATACCGGTTTCCGGGTCAGGGGTGATGTTGGTGCTGTACAACGTGCCGAAGGGTGTTTCCATCGCCAGCCCGCCGGCATTGACCTTGCCGCCGCTCACCGTGTGGCAGACCGCGCAATCGCCCGCGGCAGCCACCTGGCGCCCCCGTTCGAGCATCGACGCCGACCAGCTGCCAGCCGCAGGCGGCGTCACCGGGGCGATCTCGGCGCGCCAGGGCAGGGCGGTGGCGGCCATGCCCAGGGCGGCGCCGAACAGGCCGGCGAGCGAGCCGAACCACCACTTCGAGCGCTTGGTCTTCACGTCGCTGGGCGCCGGGGTGTCGTTGCCGGGGTTGTCGCCGCCCAGCGCCGCACGTACCCGTTCGGCGGTGATCGGCAGCTCACGAAAGCGGATGCCGGTGGCATCGAAGATGGCATTGGCGATAGCCGCGGCGCTTGGCACCGAGGCCGATTCGCCGCTGCCCATGGGGGGCTCGTGCTGGCGCGGCAGCATCATCACGTCGATGTCCGGAACCTCGGGGAAGGTGAGGATCGGGTAGCCACCCCATTCCTTGCTCGCCACTTTCGAGTCTTCGAAACTCAACTGCTCCTTGAGCACCCGGCTGGTGGACTGGATCACATTGCCGTGGATCTGGTGCCGCACCCCTTCCGGGTTGACCATCATGCCGGCGTCATGGCCGATCACCACGCGGGTCACCGCCACTTCGCCAGTGCGCCGGTCCACCGCGACATCGGCGACCCAGGCCGCCCAGGCCGCACCGAAACCGGGAAACTTGCTGTGGATGTAGCGCGCATAGGCAAAGCCCCGACCGCGCAGCACGTCACCCTCGGCCGGGGTCTGCATGGGGGCGTCGTGGGGTTGCCAGCCGGCGCGCTCGGCAGTGGCCTTGACCAGGTCGATGGCCCGTGGGTCGGACAGGTGCTTGAGGCGGTACTCGACCGGGTCGACGCCCGCGGCGAAGGCCAGCTCGTCGATGTACGACTCGTGGGCGAAGCTGTTGGGCAAGGCCGATACGCCGCGCATCCACGAGGCCCGCACCAGCGGGGTCATGTCGTTGATGGTGACGCGCATGTGTTCGTAGTCGTAGGGCGGGATCGAGGTGCGGTCGCCCATCTCGAACAGCGCCGGCACCGGCTCCACGGCTCCTGTCAGCAGCAGGGCGAGGGTGGGGGCGCCATTGGACGGGTAGCTGGTCTGGAAGTCGTAGGCGGCCACGCTGCCGTCGGCGTTGAGCCCGCCATCGATCTCCATCAGTTGCGCCGTGCCCTTGGGTTCCCACACATGCTCCTGCTCGCGGGTCAGTTGCACCCGCACCGGCCGGCCTACTGCGCGTGACAACAGCAGCGCATCGGCGCAGACATCGTCGGCGCAGTTGCGCCCGTAGCATCCGGCCGCTTCCATGCGGATGATCTCGATGCGTTCTTCCGGGCATTCCACCAGCCATGCCAGGTCGGCGCGCAGCAGGTGCGGGTTCTGGGTACCGGACCAGACGCGGATCTGCCCTTCGGTGTAGTCGGCCAGCGCGCAGGACGGGCCGATCGAGCCGTGCAACTGGTACGGCCACAGGTAGCTCCGGCTCAGGCGCTGGCTGGCGTTGGCGATGCCGGCGTCGACATCGCCCTTGTCCAGCACGGTACGCTGGACCCTAGGGTTGTCGCGGATCGCCTGGGCCACGTCGGACAGGTCGGGAAGCTTGCCGGTCCAGGGTTTCCAGCTGACCTTCAGTTCGTGCGCGGCACGCATTGCCTGTTCTTCGCGCTGGGCGACCACGCCGACGAAATCGCGGATCACCACCACCGCGACCACGCCGGGGATATGGGCGATCGACGATTCGTCCACTGCCAGCAGGCTGTTGCCGACGAATTCGCCGCTGTCGTAGCCGGCGTAGGGCGGGCGTACCACGCGGCCATGAAGCATGTCGGGCAGGCGCATGTCGTGGACGTAGGTCAGCTCGCCGGTGGCCTTGCCGGGGATGTCCACGCGCGCGGCACTACGGCCGACCAGGCGGTAGTCCTCGATGCGCTTGAGCGGCGCGTCGCCGGAGATGAGCAGTCGATGGCGCTCGCCGCGCACCAGTTCGGCGAACGCCAGTGCACGGCCGTCGCCAGCGATCACCACGCCGTCCTCGATGCGCAGTTGCTCAACATCGGCAGCCAGCTGCTGCGCTGCTCGTCGCAGGAGGAAGCGCCGTGCCTCCGCCGCCGCGTTGCGCAGCGGCACGGCGGAAATCTGGAGGGTAGCGCTGGCGATGGTGGCGCCCTGGTTCGGTGCCCGCTCGGTATCGCCGAGCACCATGTGCACCTGGTCCATGCGCAGGTCCAGTTCCTCGGCGACGATCTGCGCCAGCGAGGTGCGGATGCCGGTGCCCAGGTCCACGTGGCCGTTGAAGGCGTAGACCGTTCCATCGTCACTGACGGCTAGGAACAGCGCCAACTCCTTGTCCTTGACCTCCGGCGTCACGCCCTTGGCCACCGGGCCCGAGGGCGGGACGATCTCGTCGACGATGAGCAGTACGCCGGTCTTGGCCAGCAACTGGTCGCGGGTGGGAACCTGCTGTGAGTGATTCATGCTTGTCTCCGGGCTCAGGCCTGGCGGCCGGCTGCGCGACGCACGGCGCGCAGGATTTCGACGTGGGTGCCGCAGCGGCAGAGGTTGCCGGACAGTTCGTTGCGGATCTGTTCGTCGTTGGGGTTGGGGATGCGGTCGAGCAGGGCCTTGGCGGTCATGATCATGCCGTTCATGCAGTAGCCGCATTGCGCTGCCTGCTCGTCGATGAACGCCTGCTGCACCGGGTGCGGCGCGGCCTTGCTGCCGAGCCCTTCGAGGGTGGTGATATCGCGGCCTTCGGCACCGGACAGCGGGATCACGCAGGCGCGTGCCGCGACACCGTCGATGATCACCGTGCAGGCGCCGCATTCGCCCAGGCCGCAGCCGTATTTCGGGCCGTTCAGGCACAGGTCGTTGCGCAGGACCAGGAGCAGTGGCGTGTCGGGCGTCGCGCTGACCTCGACTGCCTGGCCGTTGACTCGCAGGGAGATGTCTTTTTGCATGGTTCGCTCATCTCTGGAGGTTGCTTGCCGTTCATGGGCGAGTATCGGGGCGCTACCAAAGGACTCAACGGGGGCGTTTTTTCGGTAAGTACTCACTACATTAAATGAGTAGGCAAGAAGCAGGCCAGGGATGATTGCGGCTATGTCAGTCAGTCAAGTCGTGCGTTGCCATCATGGGGCGCGAAGCGGCCCCCAATGGCATGAACGCCTGTGAAGAAAACTGCCCCGGGACGGATCAGCCAGCCGACTCGTCGCTGTCGATCATCTTGCGCAGCAGGAACAGGATCGCCACCTGCTCCGCCGCGTTCAGGCTGCCCATGCTCAGTTCGCTGATCCGGCGGGCGCAGGGGATCATGGCGTCGAGCAGGGTGTTGCCCGCCTCGGTGAGTTCGACGATGACCTTGCGCCGGTCGCCTGGGTCTGGCGACAGCTGGATCAGGCCACGGCTCTTGAGGCGCTCGACGATGCCACGAATGGTCGCCTGGTCCACCGCGGTGGCCTTGATCAGCTCGGCCTGGGAGCTGGGGCCGTTGTCGCGCAGGGCGCACAGGGTGACGAACTGGATCGAGGTGAGCTGCGGGTCGCAGGCCTGCTGCTGGAAGATCGCCGTGTGCCGCTGATAGGCCTTGCGCAGCAGGTGGCCGATCTGTTCGGTGACATCGTAGGGCGTGGCGTCGATCTGTGGGGCGGCGGGAGCTGGGCTGGGTTTTCTGGGCATGTGATGGCTTGGCTTGTGTGGAGGGGGCTGGCCGGCCCCCGGTAGCGGAGCGTCCGGCCAGTATAACCAAGCCGCGGGTCAGGGCTAGCGGGCTTTGGAGGCCTCGGGGGCGACCACGTCGCCGGCCAGCACCACGGCCTGGTCGTCGAGGTAGATGTCGCAGTTGCGCAGCGGGATATCCATGTGGCACGGCGTCTTGCGCTTGCCGCCGACCTCGGTGTTGGGGCCGGTGGAGAACAGGAAGTTGCCATAGAAGGCGCGGGCGTCCATGCACATGCCGTCGTTGCGGTCGTGCAGGCCCATGGCGGTCCATTGGGCGCGGGGTTGCAGGCCCCAGCCGATATGGGAGATGCCGTACACCTCGGGGTCGTCGAAGTATTTCATGTAGTCGCGCAGGTACTCGGCCTCGAAGCCACCGTGGATGCCGGTGATGAAACCCTTCTCGATCTCCAGGGTGATGCGTTCGCGGCAGTAGGTCTTGAACGGCAGCAGGATGTCGCCCACGTCCAGCACCAGGGTGCCCTCCGCGCTGTCCTCGTTCGGCCAGGTGAACAGGAAGCCGCTGGGCCAGTGGTCCCAGCGCCCGGGTTCGTCGGCGTAGCCGTATTCGGTGACGGCCGGGTACTGGCCCAGCGGGGCATGGAAATCGCTGCCGGCCTTGGAGCGCACGTGCAGGGCGCGCGCCTGCTTGAGCATGGCCTCGGCGGCCTGCACGCGACGCTTGTCCTCTTCGTTCGGCAGCATCCGCGCCAGCACTTCCGGCGGCTCCACGGCCAGCAGGATGCGCGTGCCGGTCTTGAGGATCTGCTCCTGCTCGGGGGAGTGCAGCAGCATCATGGTGTCGACGATCAGGTCGGCGGCTTCCAGGGCGCGCTGGGCGGCGAGGTTGCCGGTGAGCGCCGTGTCGCCGCAGTAGGCGGTCATGTCGTTGCCCATGGCCCTGGGGTGGTTGAACGACGGCAGCTCCACCGCATAGACCTTGGCCTTCAGGCGCTGCGCCGCTTCCATCGCCGCGTTCACCGTGCGTGGGTCGGAATAGTGACTCTTGAGCACGGCCACGCTCTGGGTTTCGTCCACGCGGGACAGCTTGAGCACGTGCTCGAACATCTGGGTCAGTTCTGCGTTGCTAACCGGCATCGGGTTTCTCCTGGTCAGGCGTGAAGGGGGAGGCCGTTGCACCATGGTGGTGCCACGTGCTTCGTTGTAGTGCTTATAAATAGTGTGTACACCCTATTTGCAATAGAAAAGCGCATCCCCGAGCAAAGCGCAAGCACTGTATTGGTTCGTTACGAAAGCACACATTTATCAATGTATACAGTAACAGTAGGCCGTTCGTCGACTTCAATCGGTTGTTTGAAAATATCCTGGTGCAGCATCTTCACTTTGAAAAAATAGAGCGTATACACTGTAAATCGCCAGGCGGGACCTCCCGCTTGCGATCCATCAGAACAAGAGGAGACATGCCCATGCGGGGTAGACAGAAAATCGCGATCGTCGGTGCAGGGCTGGGTGGTGCGGCCGCCGCGACGTTGTTGCAGCAGGCAGGCTTCGACGTCGAGGTCTATGAGCAGGCACCGGAGTTCACCCGGCTGGGCGCCGGTATCCACATCGGCCCGAACGTGATGAAGATCTTCCGCCGCATGGGGCTGGAGCAGAAGCTGGAGCTGATGAGCTCCCACCCGGACTTCTGGTTCAGCCGCGACGGCCTGAGCGGCGACTACCTGTCGCGCATTCCCCTTGGCGAGTTCGCCCGTCGCGAGTACGGCGCCTCGTACATCACCATTCACCGTGGCGACCTGCATGCCTTGCAAATCGCCGCCATCAAGCCGGGCACCGTGCATTTCGGCAAGCGCCTGGAAAGCATCGTCGATGATGGCGACCAGGTGCGCCTGGCCTTCGCCGACGGCACCAGCACCGTGGCTGACATCGTCATCGGTGCCGACGGCATCCACTCGAAGATCCGCGAAGCGCTGCTGGGCGCTGAAGCACCGATCTACAGCGGTTGGGTCGCCCACCGGGCGCTGATCCGCGGCGAGCGACTGGCGCGCTATTCGGACGTGTTCGAAGACTGCGTGAAGTGGTGGACCGAGGACCGTCACATGATGGTCTACTACACCACCGGCAAGCGGGACGAGTACTACTTCGTCACCGGCGTGCCGCACGAGGCCTGGGACTTCCAGGGCCCGTTCGTCGACAGCAGCCAGGAAGAGATGCTGGCGGCCTTCGAGGGTTACCACCCGACGGTGCAGAACCTGATCCGCTCCACCGAGTCGATCACCAAGTGGCCGCTGCGCAACCGCAACCCGCTGCCGCTGTGGAGCCGTGGCCGCCTGGTGCTGCTGGGCGACGCCTGTCACCCGATGAAGCCGCACATGGCCCAGGGCGCCTGCATGGCCATCGAGGATGCCGCCATGCTGACCCGCTGCCTGGAGGAAACCGGGCTGTCCGACCACCACACCGCCTTCGCCCTGTACGAGGCCAACCGCAAGGAGCGCGCCTCGCGAGTGCAGGCCGTGTCCAACGCCAACACCTTCCTGCGTACCCAGGAAGATCCGGCGTGGGTCTATGGCTATGACCTCTACGGCCAGCAGCTCAAGAGCGGGGAAGCGGCATGAGCACCTTCGTCGAGGGTGGCAACGTCAGTGCCAACGGCATCCGCCAGCACTACCTGCGCTACGGTGGCAAGGGCCCGGCGCTGATCCTGGTGCCGGGGATCACCAGCCCGGCGATCACCTGGGGCTTCGTGGCCGAGCGCCTGGGCCAGCACTTCGACACCTACGTGCTCGACGTGCGCGGCCGTGGCCTGTCCTCCAGCGGTCCGGGCCTGGACTATGGCACCGATGCCTGCGCCGCGGACATCCCGGCGTTCGCCGAGGCCCTGGGCCTTGAGCGCTATGACCTGCTCGGCCACTCGATGGGGGCGCGTTTCGCCATCCGTGCCGCCGCCGCGGGCGCACCGGGCCTGCAGCGCCTGGTGCTGGTGGACCCGCCGGTCTCCGGGCCGGGGCGCCGCGCGTATCCGAGCAAGCTGCCGTGGTACGTGGACTCGATCCGCCAGGCCAGCATCGGCATGACCGGCGACGACATGCGCGCGTTCTGCCCAACCTGGAGCGACGAGCAACTGCAACTGCGCGCCGAGTGGCTGCACACCTGCCATGAGCCGGCGATCGTGCGCGCCTTCGAGGACTTCCACGAGGTGGATATCCACCAGTACCTGCCCGCCGTGAGCCAGCCGGCACTGTTGATGGTGGCCGGGCGCGGCGGCGTGATCCAGCCCCAGGACATCGCCGAGATCCGCGAGCTCAAGCCGGATATCCAGGTGGTTCACGTCGACAACGCCGGGCACATGATTCCCTGGGATGACCTTGAAGGTTTCTTCGCCGCGTTCGGCGATTTCCTCGGCCAACCTCTCGTCTGAAGGAGCACGCAACATGACCAAGCTGTATCGCATCGGCCAGATCGTGCCGAGCTCGAACACCACCATGGAGACCGAGATCCCGGCGATGCTCATGGCGCGCCAGGCCATCCGCCCCGAGCGTTTCACCTTCCACTCCAGCCGCATGCGCATGAAACAGGTGAAGAAGGAAGAGCTGGCGGCGATGGACGCCGAGTCCGACCGTTGCGCGGTCGAGCTGTCCGACGCCAAGGTCGACGTGCTGGGCTACGCCTGCCTGGTGGCGATCATGGCCATGGGGCTGGGCTACCATCGCCAGTCGGAAAAGCGCCTGCAAAAGGCCACCGCCGACAATGAGGCGCAGGCCCCGGTGATCACCAGCGCCGGTGCCCTGGTCGAAGCCTTGCACGTGATGAAGGCCAAACGCATCGCCATCGTCGCGCCCTACATGAAGCCGCTCACCGAACTGGTGGTGAACTACATCCGTGAAGAAGGCTTCGAGGTGCAGGACTGGCGCGCGCTGGAAATCCCCGACAACCTCGCCGTGGCCCGCCACGACCCGGCCAACCTGCCCGGTATCGTCGCCGACATGGACCTGGAAGGCGTCGATGTGGTGGTGCTGTCGGCCTGCGTGCAGATGCAGTCGCTGTCGGCGGTGGCCAAGGTCGAGGCGCAGACCGGCAAGCCGGTGGTCACTGCGGCCATCGCCACCACCTACGCCATGCTCAAGGCCCTGGACCTGGAGCCAGTGGTGCCGGGTGCCGGTGCCTTGCTGTCGGGCGCCTACTGAGTCGGGAGGCGGAAATGAGCGACGTGCAGAGTGCAAGCGACAACTACCAGGGCGTGTGGGGCCAGCGCATCGGCTTCGGCCGCAAGCCTGCCTTGCTGCTGATCGACTTCATGCAGGGCTACACCACACCAGGTGCGCCGCTCTACGCCCCGGGCGTGGTGTCGGCGGTGGAGCAGGCCGCTGGCCTGCTGGAACTGGCCCGTGGCTGCGGTACCCTGGTGGTGCATACCAACATCCGCTACCAGCCTGGGCATTTCGCCGATGGGGGTATCTGGGTGCGCAAGGCGCCGGTGATGAAGGACATGGTCGAGGGCAACCCGCTGGCGGCGTTCTGCGCCCCGGTGGCGCCACGGCCAGGGGAGCCGGTGATCAGCAAGCAGTACGCCAGTGCCTTCTTCGGTACCAGCCTGGCCTCGCTGCTGCATGCACAAGGGGTCGACACCGTGGTGCTGGCCGGCTGCTCCACCAGCGGCTGCATCCGTGCCAGCGCGGTGGACGCCGTGCAGCATGGGTTCCGTACCATCGTGGTTCGTGAATGCGTGGGCGATCGCCATCCCGCTCCCCACGAGGCCAACCTGTTCGACATCGACAGCAAGTACGGCGATGTCGTCAGTCGGCAGGAAGCCATGGAACAACTGGCGCGCCTGGCCGGCTGACTCGACCGGCGCACCCATAACAATCGAGGAACGGCGCGGGAAGCCCGTTCCCTGGCCGCCTGCTGTCTGGGCGACCTCCCCGCAGGAGCGCTCGGGGATCTTGTGACGCTGCCCTGGAAAGTCGCTTGTAGTTCGCGGCGCTCCCGGAGCGTCGAAAACTGCTGGCCTATACAACAACCACAAGTCGCCGCCAGGAGACAGAAAATGCCCATTGCGAATGCAACCACGGTCCATAGCGAAGCCGACCATGGCACACAAGCGCTTTATCGAAAGATCACATGGAGGCTCATCCCCTTCCTGTGCTTCTGCTATCTCGCCGCTTATCTCGACCGCATCAACGTCGGCTTCGCCAAGCTGCAGATGCTCGAAGACCTGCAGTTCAGCACCGCGGCCTATGGCCTGGGCGCCGGGCTGTTCTTCGTTGGCTACATCATCTTCGAAGTGCCCAGCAACCTGATCCTCGAGCGTGTCGGTGCGAAGATCTGGATCGCCCGTATCATGATCACCTGGGGCCTGCTCTCGGCCTGCACCATGTTCGTCACCAGCACCACCCAGTTCTATATCCTGCGTTTCCTGCTGGGGGCCGCCGAGGCGGGCTTCCTGCCGGGCGTGCTGTACTACCTGACCATGTGGTACCCGACCTACCGGCGTGGGCGCATCATCGCCCTGTTCATGATCGGGCTGCCGCTGTCGAGCGTGATCGGCGGGCCTATCTCCGGCTGGATCATGGGCCATTTCGACCAGGTGCACGGTTTGCACGGCTGGCAATGGCTGTTCTTGCTGGAGGCGATCCCGAGTGTGCTGCTCGGTATCCTGACCTTCTGGGCGCTGCCCAACAACTTCCAGCAGGCCAAGTGGCTGTCGGAGGACGACAAGGCGCAACTGGCCAGCGATCTCGCCGCCGATGACGCGGAAGGGAAGGGCAGCAAGCACAGTTTCCGCGATGGCTTTTTCAACCTGAAGGTGTGGATGCTCGGTGGCATCGACTTTTCCATCCTGCTCAGCGCCTATGCCATGGGCTTCTGGATGCCGACCTTCATCCGCGACGCGGGCGTCAGCGACACCTTCCACATCGGCCTGCTGACCGCCATCCCCAGCCTTGCCGCCTTGCTCGGCATGCTGATGATCGGTGCGAGCTCCGACCGTCATCGCGAACGCCGCTGGCACATCATCGTGCCCTTCGTCATCGGTGCGTTCGCCATGGCCGGCAGTACCCTGTTCAGCTACAACCTGGTGGTGACCGTGGTGCTGTTCTCCATCGCCTCGGCTGCGATCATCGGCGCGGTACCGGTGTTCTTCAGCCTGCCGGCGACGTTCCTCAAGGGTACCGCCGCGGCCACCGGCTTCGCCCTGGCCTGCTCGCTGGCCAACATCGCGGGCCTGGTGAGCAACTCGCTGATGGGCCTGGTGACCGACCTTACCGGCACCTCCCATGCCGCGCTGTGGGTGTTCGCAGGCTGCCTGATCCTCAGCTGCTTCCTGGTGATCGCCTTGCCGGCCAAGCTGGTCAACCGCTAGGCGGCCGACCGGCTTTCGTAACGGCAGTGCAGGCGGGCCCTGGGTCCGCTTGCCGATCCCCCTTGTCGCACTCCGCCCGTGGTTGGCCCCAGGCCACCGCGACGGATCGCCATTGCCCGAAATCCAGGAGTCGTTCCATGCATGCCCGAATGTCACAGCGTCTCAACCCGGCCGTTCGCCTGACTGGCGGTTGCCTGGCCGCCGCCCTGTGCGGTGAGTCGGTCGCCGAGCAAGCCGGTTTCATCGAAGGTGCCCAGGCCACCCTGCAAGCCCGCAACTATTACTTCAGCCGCGATTATTCCGATATCCAGGGGGCGAACAGGCAATCGAAGACCGAGGAATGGGCACAGGGCTTCATCCTCAATGCCAGCTCCGGCTATACCCAGGGTACGGTCGGCGTCGGTGTCGATGTCATCGGCCTGCTCGGCATCAAGCTCGACAGCAGCCCTGACCGGGCCAGGTCGGGATTGTTGCCCACGCACGCCGACGGTGAGTCGGCGGACGAGTACGGCCGCCTGGGTGCGGCGATCAAGTTCAAGGCCTCCAAGACCGAACTGAAGATCGGCGAGCTAATGCCGAACCTGCCGGTGCTGGTGTTCAGCGACTTGCGCCTGTTGCCACCGACCTACCAGGGCGCGATGCTCGAATCCCGCGAGTTCCCGGGGCTGACCCTGAGCGCGGGCCAGTTCCGCTCCACCCGCCTGCGCGACTCGTCCAACGACCAGAAGATGTATGCCCTGGTCAACGACCCGATCAACCCGCAGCGCCTGGCCCGTTTCACCAGCGACCGCTTCAACTACGTCGGCGCCGACTATGCCTTCAACGACAACCGCACCAGTGTCGGGGTGTGGCAGGCGCAACTCGAGGACATCTACCAGCAGCGTTTCTACAGCTTCAAGCATGCCGAGCCGGTGGGGGATTGGGTGCTGGGGGTCAACGCAGGTTACTTCGATGCCCGCGAGGACGGCCGGCAGATCGCCGGCGAGTACGACAACCATGCGTTGTTCGGTTTGTTCTCCGCCAAGCACGGCGGGCATACCTTCTACCTGGGCTACCAGCAGATCGGTGGCGACGACGGCTTCATCCAGGTCGGCGCCAACACCAACCCGCTGGGCAACACGCTGCCCACCTACGAGTTCGCCGCCCCGGGCGAGCGCTCGTGGCAGGTCCGGCATGACTACAACTTCGTGGTGCTGGGGATTCCTGGGCTGACGTCGACCTTGCGCTATGTGAAGGGCAAGGACGTGGAGACGGGGTTGGGCTTCGAGGGGCGTGACTGGGAGCGCGACCTGGACCTGGCCTATGTGGTGCAGAGTGGGCCGTTGGAGGGCGTTGGCGTACGTATCCGCAACGTGGTGGCGCGATCGAACTACCGCACGGATATCGATGAGAACCGGTTGATCCTGAGCTATACGATCAAGTTGTTCTGAGGGAGATGACCCAGCCCTCCGGGCAGCGCTGCCGCACGCAGAACATTCGGTTGACGGAATGTCCACAGGGTTTGCCCAAATCAACGAATTACGTTTCGCTCTAACTGTCGAGCACAAGAAAGCCCCTGTCTTTCGACAGGGGCTTTGCATGTTGCGGTGTGACTTATGCCGCCTTCGCTGCTTGCTGGCTCAGCGAGCGGTTCAGCGCGCTGAACAGGGCCTTGAAGCTGGCGGTGGTGATGTTTTCGTCGATGCCCACGCCATGCACCGGACGGCCACCGGCCACGCGCAGCTCGATGTAGGCCGCGGCCTTGGCATTGGTACCGGCACCGATGGCGTGCTCGTTGTAGTCCATGATCTCCACACCGATCGGCAAGCCGGCGACCAGGGCTTCCAGGGCGCCGTTGCCCTTGCCGCGCCAGTGCAGGGTGGTCTCGCCTTCACCGGCGACTTCCACTTCCACCGCGCTGTGGCCGTTTTCTTCCTGCAGGCGATGGCTGACCAGCGCGTACGGGGTGTTGGCCTGGAGGTATTCCTTGTGCAGCAGGCTGTAGATCTGCTGGGCGGTCATTTCCAGGCCCAAGCGGTCGGTTTCGCCTTGTACCACCTGGCTGAACTCGATCTGCATGCGGCGCGGCAGGCTGATGCCGTACTCCTGCTCGAGCAGGTAGGTGATGCCCCCCTTGCCGGACTGGCTGTTGACGCGGATCACCGCCTCGTAGCTGCGGCCGATGTCGGCCGGGTCGATCGGCAGGTAAGGCACTTCCCACAGTTCGCCGTCCTTCTGCTGGGCGAAGCCTTTGCGGATGGCGTCCTGGTGCGAGCCGGAGAAGGCGGTGTGGACCAGGTCGCCGACGTACGGGTGACGCGGGTGCACCGGCAGCTGGTTGCACTCCTCGACCACCTTGCGCACGCCGTCGATGTCGGAGAAGTCCAGTTGCGGGTCGATGCCCTGGGTGTAGAGGTTCAGGGCCAGGGTGACCAGGTCGACGTTGCCGGTGCGCTCGCCGTTGCCGAACAGGCAGCCTTCGGCGCGGTCGGCGCCGGCCATCAGGCCCAGCTCGGTGGCGGCGATGCCGGTGCCACGGTCATTGTGGGTGTGCAGGCTGATGATCACGCTGTCGCGACGGCTGATGTTGCGGCAGAACCACTCGATCTGGTCGGCGTAGACGTTCGGCGTCGCCACTTCGACGGTGGCCGGCAGGTTGAGGATGATCTTGTGCTCGGGGGTCGGGTTCCACACCTCGATCACCGCGTCGCAGACTTCCTTGGCGAACTCCAGTTCGGTGGCGCTGAAGGTCTCCGGCGAGTACTGGAACGTCCACTGGGTTTCCGGCTGCTGGGCGGCGTACTTGACGAACAGTTTGGCCGCGTTCACCGCGATGTCCTTCACGCCTTGCTTGTCCTGGTTGAAGACGATGCGGCGGAACGACGGCGAGGTGGCGTTGTACAGGTGGACGATGGCCTTCTTGGCCCCGCGCAGGGACTCGAAGGTCCGGGCGATCAGGTCTTCACGGGCCTGGGTCAGCACCTGGATGGTGGTGTCGTCCGGGATGTGGCCGTCCTCGATCAGGGTGCGCACGAAGTCGAAGTCGGTTTGCGAGGCGGACGGGAAGGACGCTTCGATTTCCTTGACGCCTACCTGCACCAGGGTCTTCCAGAAACGCAGCTTCTTCTCCGAGTCCATTGGCTCGATCAGCGACTGGTTGCCATCACGCAGGTCGGAGCTGCACCAGATCGGCGCCTGGGTGATGGTCTTCGACGGCCAGGTGCGGTCGGGCAGGTCGATGGTCGGGAACGCGCGGTATTTCTTCGAAGGGTCTTTGAGCATGGTCATGGAAGCAATCCTTTAGTGTGCGGCCGTGATCGGGCCTGCCGGACGTAACGAGATGAAAAGGCGAGGCGACGCGATTCACCCTGGTAGTCGTGCACTGACCAGGCAGAGGCTGCGGTGTTGGCGGAGCAGAATGAGGGTCGTGGACGTTTTCATGTCTTCAACCCTAACCAGTGGGGTGAAGGATGGCAAGCCTTCGAGAAAAATTGATAGAAATGCTCAAAAAAAGTAGGTTTTCGATATTTTATCGCTTGCTGGGTGCAAAAAGACCGTGTTGGTTGCGCGGTCTTTTCAAGGGGCGCAAGCGGCCCAATGTCGCCGATCTCAGGGCTGGAACGCCCCGATGAAGATCGCCGGGTCCACCCGTGCATCGTTCAGGCTGATATTCCAGTGCATGTGCGGCCCGGTCGCCCGACCGGTGGCGCCCACACGGCCGACCACTTCGCCACGGCGCAGCGCCTGGCCGGGTTTCACGTCGATCCTGGACATATGGCAGAACATACTGATGAAGCCCTGGCCATGGTCGACGAACACCGTGCGGCCATTGAAGAAGTAGTCGCCCACCAGGATCACCTTGCCGTTGGCCGGGGTCTTGATCGGCGTGCCGGCGGGCACGGCGAAGTCCAGCCCGGCGTGCGGGTTGCGTTCCTCGCCATTGAAGAAGCGGCGTACGCCGAAGCGGCTCGACAGCGGGCCGTTGACCGGCTTGTCGAGGATCAGGTTGCTCGGCAGGTTGGGGCTGAAGCTGCGGTAGGCCTTGAGCTGTTCGGCCAGTTCGCGGTCGATGCGCTTGAGGTCCTCGGGGTTGGGGTTGACCTGGCGCTTGTTCTTCAAGGTGATGCGCTGCTCGGGGTACTTCTTGCCGACGACGGTGAAGGGCAGGGTGCGACCGCCCTGGGTGAGCACGGCGGTGCCGGGCTGCTGGGTCAGGGGGATGCCGACGATGGCCAGCCAGGTGTCCTGCTCCTTGACCACCAGCACCGGCTTGCCGTCGAAGCGTGCGCTCGGCGCGCTGACTGCCGGGCCGAGGTCGACCACCGCGACGCCGCCAGGGACCGGCTTGTTCAACTGGCGGGTGATGTAGCTGGCCTGGGCACTGGTGCCGAGCAGCAGGAGGGTCAGGGCGAGCAGGGGCGCGAACAAGCGGGGCATGTGTCAGTCCAGTAGCGAAAGGGTGACCGGGGTCTGGTGATTGTCCTCGACCCGCACCTTGAGTTCGCCTTCGTTCAGGCGTGCGGTCAGGCGTTGGCCGTTGTGGGTCTGGGCGGCGCTGCGAATGGCCTGGCCGCGCTCGTCGAGCAGGATGCTGTAGCCGCGCGCCAGGGTCGCCAGCGGGCTGACCACCTGCAGGGTCTGCAACTGGGCCTGGAAGCGCTGGCGACGGTCCTTGAGCACCTCGCGCATGGCTCGCGGCAAGCGCTCGGCAAGGCTGTCCAGGCGTTGGCCGAGCAGCTTCAGCGTGCGCCCCGGGTGCTGGGCGGACAGGCGTGTGTCGAGCCGCGCCAGGCGTTCGTGGCGCTGGTTCATGCCGAGCATGAAGGCGCGGCGCAGGCGCATGTCCAGGTCGTCCAGGCGCTGGGCCTGCTGGCGCAGGCGCTCGCCTGGGTGACGCAGGCGCCGGGCCAGGCTTTCCAGGCGCAGGTGGTCGTGGGCCAGGCGGTTACGCATGCGCAGCAGCAGGCGCCGTTGCAGGCTCTCGAGACGTTGCTGCAGGCCGCTGCTGTCGGGGGCGAGCAACTCGGCGGCGGCGGATGGGGTCGGGGCCCGGACGTCGGCGACGAAGTCGCTGATCGACACGTCGGTCTCATGCCCCACGGCGCTGACGATGGGCGTCACGCAAGCCGCCACGGCGCGGGCCACGGCTTCCTCGTTGAAGCACCAGAGGTCTTCCAGCGAGCCGCCACCACGGGCCAGGATCAGTGCGTCGAAGCCACGGCTGTCGGCGAGCTGCAAGGCGCGGACGATCTGGCCGATGGCCTCGCGGCCCTGCACCGCGGTGGGGATCAGGTTCAATTCGACCTGGGGCGCGCGGCGGCGAAAGACGCTGATGATGTCGCGGATCACTGCGCCAGTAGGCGAGGTGACGATGCCGATGCGCTGCGGGTGGGCCGGCAAGGGGCGCTTGCGTTCGGCGCTGAACAGGCCTTCGGCGCCGAGCTTCTCCTTCAGTGCCTCGAAGGCCAGGCGCAAGGCGCCATCGCCGGCCGGCTCCACGCTGTCGAGGATCAACTGGTAGTCGCCACGCCCCTCGAACAGCGAGACCTTGCCGCGCACCCGCACCGCCAGGCCGTCGCGCAGGGCCTGGCGCACGCGGGCGGCATTCTGCCGGAACAGCGCGCAGCGCACCTGGGCGCCGCTGTCCTTGAGGGTGAAGTAGACATGGCCGGAGGCCGGGCGGGCGAGGTTGGAAATCTCGCCTTCCACCCAGACGCTGCGGAACACGTCCTCGAGCAGCACGCGAGCGCGGCCGTTGAGCTGGCTGACGGTGAGAACCTCGCGGTCCAGGCCGAGTCGTTCGAAAGGGTCTTTGATCATGGCAGGCATCATAAAGGACGCGGCGGGGTTGTGCATCGGTTGCTGGCAGGTCCGCGTGCCAGTCATCTGCTGTCATTCGGGGCCGCTTCGCGCCCCATCGTCGGCAAGCCGGTTCCCACAATGTCCTGGACATGGCACCTGAATGTGTGAGCACCACTGCTCCCCGTGGGGGCGGGCTTGCCCGCCAATGGGCCCTCCAGCCGTGCAGCGCTGCCGAGATAGAGCAGAACGAACAGACAGCCTGGCCAGCACGGCACGTCGATGGCTAACCTTGCGCTGTCTTCCCAGGAATCGCCTCGATGCTCGCCCAACTGCCTTTCACCGGCCTCGACTGGCTGCCGATCCTGCTCGGCGTGGCCGTGGCCTATGTCGTCTTCGGTATCGCCGGCTTCGGCACCGCGCTGGTCGCAGGCCCAGTGCTGATCCACTTCATGCCGCTGTCACGGGTCATTCCGTTGCTGGTGCTGCTGGACTTCGTCGCCGCGTTCGGCAACCTGCTGCCATCCCGTCGGGATGTGGTGCGCGGCGAGTTGCTGCGCCTGCTGCCGTGCATGGCCCTGGGCTGCGCGCTGGGCGTGGTGTTCCTGCTGCGGCTCAAGTCCGACCTGCTGCTCTTGCTGATGGGGCTGTTCGTCACCGCCTACGCGCTCTACGGCCTGGCGGTGAAGGTGCGGCCGGCGAACCTGTCCGGTTTCTGGGCCGTGCCGATGGGCACGGTGGGCGGGTTGTTCGGTGCCTTGTTCGGCAGCGGCGGTTTTCTCTATGCCATCTACCTCAGTGGCCGGCTGGACTCGAAAGAGCAGGCACGGGCGACCCAGAGCGCACTGATCAGTTGCAGCACGGTCGTGCGCCTGTCGCTGTTCCTGATCGCCGGGGTGTATGCCGACACGGGCCTGCTGTTGCTCGCCGGTTGCCTGTTGCCGGTCATGTTCGCCGGGCTGTGGATTGGGCGGCGGCTGACCATGAGGCTGTCGCGCGAGGCCTTCGTCCGGTTGGTCACCTGGCTGGTGCTGGCCAGCGGCGTGGCGCTGATCGGTCGCTATCTGGGCACGTGAGCAGGCGGTAGAATTGCGCCATTACCGCAGTCCGCAGGCCCGTTTCGTTCATGAACACCCAGAGCATCATCGTCCCCAAACTGTCCACCGTGCCGGTGCACGAAGCCCGCGCCCGGGCGATCCTGCGCTGGCTGGTGCGCGAGAAGATCGTCGAGGAGCACCTGAGCACCTGCGGGCGCACCGGCAACCGCATGGGCCATGCCCTGGCCGAGGGCGCGCGCAAGGTGGCGCTGCACCCGCAGATGCTGCCCTTCGGCGAGCCGGTCAACGGCCTGGAGGTGGTGCTCAAGCGCTGTATCTATACCCCTACCGAGGGCTTTCTCGAGGAAGCCGGCTGCCCCGAATGTCGGCGTGAGGTGGGCGAACCGCTGTTCGAGAGCCTGGAGGAGTGGATGCCCGGGGTGAGCGACAACTTCACCTGCCCGCTGTGCGGCTTCGAGGACGACATCAACGGCTTCCTCTACTTGCAGCCGTGCGCCTTCTCCAACCTGGGGTTCATCTTCAACAACTGGGGCGAGGCCGGCTTCACCCAGGCCTTCCTCGATACCTTCGCCGACTGGTTGGACCAGCCGGTGGCGGTGGTGCAGGTGAAGCTGGGCGACAAGCGCTGAGCCACGCGCTGCGAGCGGCTCGGTCCCGATGCTCGCAGCTGACAAGAGGCCCTTATTTTGCATTGAGCGCGGCAGCGTGGATGAGTATAATGGCGCGCTTCCATTTTTCCCGCCCGGGAGCCCCCGCGATGCTGCGTATCAGCCAAGAAGCCCTGACCTTCGACGATATCCTCCTTGTACCTGGCTATTCCGAGGTACTGCCCAATGAAGTCAGTCTCAAGACCCGTTTGACCCGTGGCATCGAGCTGAACATTCCCCTGGTCTCCGCCGCCATGGATACCGTGACCGAAGCGCGCCTGGCCATCGCCATGGCCCAGGAAGGCGGCATCGGCATCATCCACAAGAACATGACCATCGAGCAGCAGGCCGCCGAGGTCCGCAAGGTCAAGAAGTTCGAGGCCGGCGTGGTCAAGGACCCGATCACCATCGACGCCGACGCCACCGTGCGCGACCTGTTCGAGCTGACCCGCCTGAACAACATCTCCGGCGTGCCGGTGCTGGAGAACGGCGACCTGGTCGGTATCGTCACCTCCCGTGACGTGCGCTTCGAAAGCCGCCTGGAAGCCAAGGTGCGCGAGGTGATGACCCCGAAAGAGCGCCTGGTCACCGTGCGCGAGGGCGCCGACAAGAACGAAGTCCGCGAGCTGCTGCACAAGCACCGCCTGGAAAAAGTCCTGATCGTCGACGACAAGTTCAACCTCAAGGGCATGATGACCGTCAAGGACATCGAGAAGGCCAAGGCCTACCCGCTGGCCAGCAAGGACGACCAGGGCCGCCTGCGCGTCGGCGCCGCCGTCGGTACCGGCAAGGACACCGGCGAGCGCGTTGCCGCCCTGGTCGCCGCGGGCGTCGACGTGGTGGTGGTCGACACCGCCCACGGTCACTCCAAGGGCGTGATCGACCGCGTGCGCTGGGTCAAGGAAACCTACCCGCAGGTGCAGGTGATCGGCGGCAACATCGCCACCGGCGCCGCTGCCAAGGCCCTGGCCGAAGCCGGTGCCGACGCGGTCAAGGTCGGTATCGGCCCGGGCTCGATCTGCACCACCCGTATCGTCGCCGGTGTCGGCGTGCCGCAGATCAGCGCCATTGCCAACGTCGCCGCCGCCCTGGAAGGGACTGGCGTCCCGCTGATCGCCGACGGTGGCATCCGCTTCTCCGGCGACCTGTCCAAGGCCATCGTCGCCGGCGCCTCCTGCGTCATGATGGGTTCGATGTTCGCCGGTACCGAAGAGGCCCCGGGCGAGGTCGAGCTGTTCCAGGGCCGTTCCTACAAGGCCTACCGCGGCATGGGCTCGCTGGGCGCCATGGCGCAGGCCCAGGGCTCCTCGGACCGCTACTTCCAGGACTCCTCGGCCGGTGCCGAGAAGCTGGTGCCGGAAGGTATCGAAGGCCGTGTGCCCTACAAAGGCGCCCTGGCAGCGATCATCCACCAGCTGATGGGCGGCCTGCGTTCCTCCATGGGCTACACCGGCAGCGCGACCATCGACGAGATGCGCACCAAGCCGGAGTTCGTGCGCATCACCGGTGCCGGCATGGCCGAGTCCCACGTGCATGACGTGCAGATCACCAAGGAAGCGCCGAACTATCGCGTCGGTTGATATCCCAGTCACCGTTACGCGCTCCAAGCTACAAGCGGTAGTTGCGCTGCAGCCGCTACCGCGTTTTCCCCCGATCAACTTGCAGCTTGCGGCTAGACGCTCGCAGCTGTATCAGAGATTGAGTCATGGCCCTCGACATTCACGCTCACCGTATCCTGATCCTCGATTTCGGTTCCCAGTACACCCAGCTGATCGCCCGCCGCGTGCGCGAGATCGGGGTCTACTGCGAACTGCATCCGTTCGACATGGACGATGAAGCGATCCGCGCATTCAACCCACGCGGCATCATCCTCGCCGGCGGCCCCGAGTCGGTCCACGAAGCCGACAGCCCACGCGCACCGCAGGCGGTGTTCGACCTGGGCGTCCCGCTGTTGGGCATCTGCTACGGCATGCAGACCATGGCCGAACAGATGGGTGGCAAGGTCGAAGGTTCCGACCTGCGCGAGTTCGGTTATGCCCGCGTCGACGTGGTCGGCAAGAGCCGCCTGCTCGATGGCATCGAAGACCATGTCGACGATGACGGCGTGTTCGGCCTGGACGTGTGGATGAGCCACGGTGACAAGGTCACCCAGATGCCGGAAGACTTCCACATCCTGGCCAGCACCCCGAGCTGCCCGATCGCCGGCATGTTCGACGATGCCCGTGGCTACTACGGCGTGCAGTTCCACCCGGAAGTGACCCACACCAAGCAAGGCGGGCGCATCCTGTCGCGTTTCGTCCAGGACATCTGCGGCTGCGAAGCCCTGTGGACCCCGTCGAACATCGTCGAGGACGCTATCGCCCAGGTCCGCGAGCAGGTCGGTTCGGCCAACGTGCTGCTGGGCCTGTCCGGCGGCGTCGACTCCTCCGTGGTCGCCGCGCTGCTGCACCGCGCCATCGGTGACCAGCTGACCTGCGTGTTCGTCGACAACGGCCTGCTGCGCCTGCACGAAGGTGACCAGGTGATGGCCATGTTCAAGGAGAACATGGGCGTCAAGGTGATCCGTGCCGACGCCGAGGCCCAGTTCCTGGCCAACCTGGCGGGCGAGAGCGACCCGGAGAAGAAGCGCAAGATCATCGGCCGCACCTTCATCGACGTGTTCGATGCCGAGGCCAGCAAGCTGGAGAACATCCAGTTCCTCGCCCAGGGCACCATCTACCCCGACGTGATCGAGTCGGCCGGCGCCAAGAGCGGCAAGGCCCACGTGATCAAGTCGCACCACAACGTCGGTGGCCTGCCGGAGGAGATGAACCTCAAGCTGGTCGAGCCGCTGCGCGAGCTGTTCAAGGACGAAGTGCGCAAGATCGGCCTGGAGCTGGGCCTGCCGTACGACATGGTCTACCGCCACCCGTTCCCGGGCCCGGGCCTGGGCGTGCGCATCCTCGGTGAAGTGAAGAAGGAATACGCCGACCTGCTGCGTCGCGCCGACCACATCTTCATCGAAGAACTGCGCAAGGCCGACTGGTACCACAAGACCAGCCAGGCGTTCGTGGTGTTCCAGCCGGTGAAGTCGGTCGGTGTGGTCGGTGATGGCCGCCGCTACGCCTGGGTTGTCGCCCTGCGCGCCGTCGAGACCGTGGACTTCATGACCGCTCGCTGGGCGCACCTGCCCTATGAGCTGCTGGAGACCGTCAGCGGCCGTATCATCAACGAAATCGAAGGTATTTCCCGCGTCACCTACGATGTGTCGAGCAAGCCGCCTGCCACGATCGAGTGGGAATGATCCCGCGTCCGGCACTGCCCGGCACGATCTAGCAAAAAATGCCCTGAAGCCCGCGTAATTGCGGGCTTTTGGCTTTTGGGGTCTGGCAATTACAGGCAGCGTTTTGCATCGCCAAGCATGGTTTTTTTATGGCATGGTACGGGGTACCAACTGCATCCGATGCCATGCATGACGCTTGATACCATGTCCCTTGTTTCAGGATGAGCATGGTATCGGGATAGCCAAGAGGCCCGGTTTTACTGGGGTTAAGCCCCATTCTTCCGCGCTTTTCAGAGCATGGTATTTTTTCATGGAATAAATGGAAGCCATGCTTACTGATACCAAGCTTCGAAACCTCAAGCCGCAAGACAAGCTGTACAAGGTGATTGACCGTGATGGCTTGTACGTGGCGGTTACACCGGCCGGCTCAATCTCCTTCCGCTACAACTACTCCATCAATGGCCGGCAGGAGACCATCACCTTCGGTCGTTATGGCTTGGGCGGGATCACCCTGGCAGAGGCACGTGAGCGGCTAGGAGAGGCGAAGAAGATGATCGCCGCAGGTAAGTCGCCTGCTAAGGAGAAGGCGCGTGCGAAGGCTCGCACGAAGGGCGCAGAGACCTTTGATGATTGGGCTGAAAAATGGCTGCGTGGCTATCAGATGGCGGACTCGACACGAGATATGCGCCGGTCAGTCTATGAGCGCGAATTGAAGCCGAAGTTTGGCAATCAGAAGCTGGCTGAAATCACTCATGAGGACCTGCGAGCGTTAACAGACGCGATAGTAGAGCGGGGGGCACCCGCAACTGCGGTTCACTCACGTGAGATCGTCTTGCAGGTGTTCCGATGGGCCATTGAGCGTGGCCAGAAAGTTGAAAATCCAGCGGACCTAGTACGCTCTGCTAGCATCGCCAAATTTGAGCCACGCGATCGGGCGCTGACGCCTGATGAAATCGCGCTGATGTACCATTACATGGACCGGATCGGGACAGCGACGTCGGTTCGTGCCGCAGCCAAACTCCTACTGCTGACGATGGTGCGTAAGAGCGAGCTGACCAACGCGACATGGAGCGAGATCAACTTCAGTGAAGCGCTGTGGACAATCCCCAAAGAACGGATGAAGCGCCGAAATCCCCATCTGGTGTTTCTGTCCCGGCAAGCTTTGGATTTCTTCATCGCGTTGAAAACCTTGGCCGGAGGTTCTGAGTACGTTCTGCCGTCACGCTATGACTCCGATTTGCCAATGAGTGCAGCCACGATCAACCAGGTACTGACGCTGACCTATCGTCTTGCTCAAAAGGAAGGTGTGCCTCTAGGTAAGTTCGGTCCCCACGACCTACGCCGCACGGCTAGCACGCTGTTGCATGAGGCGGGCTACAACTCCGATTGGATCGAGAAGTGTCTCGCGCACGAGCAAAAAGGTGTGAGAGCCGTCTACAACAAGGCTGAATATCGCGATCAGCGCCGTGCGATGTTGCAGGATTGGGCGGACATGATTGACGAGTGGACACTTAGGAAACCTCGCGTAGCGGATTGATTCTGAGCTTCACTGGCCAAACAGAGCACACGACTTGCCGTGTGTTTGTGGCGAAACGCCCACTTCGGTGGGTTTTTTTTCGTCCCGAAATAGGCGTTTTAGGGACACTTTTTTTCCTTCGAATTTCCATAAAAAAAACTGCGGACAAACAAGACATTGCATGATTGTTTCTGTCCCGAAACTAGACGTTTGAAGGACGATTAAGTCATTGATTTATATGGAAAGATTTCGGGAAAGTGCTGGAAAAGACCGGAAATGTGGGGCAATAATCGAGCCTCGATTGATGACGGAGCGAGGTATTCGGTGTGGAGAAAGAATCGAGAAAAGAGAGCAAAGTCCTGATCAGCAAGAAACAGTTGCTGGCAATGATTCCGCTATGCGAGCGCACGATCTACAACTTTGAAAAACAGGGAAAATTCCCTCGCCGGATAGCGCTCAGCAGCCGCAAGGTCGTGTGGGATCTGTGCGAGGTCGAAGAATGGATTGATGCATGCAAGGGCAGTGGCCCGGCTCCCCGGCCAGGAATGGGAGGCTGAATTGTGGCGATTGACTTACGGGACGCTTTTGAGAATGAGCCTCCCACTCTAGACTTCATTTGGCCGGGATTCCTCGCTGGTACAGTAGGAGCCGTGGTAGCTCCCGGAGCTACAGGCAAAAGCTTTTGGGCGTTGGAAGCTGCAATGGCCATCGCATGCAGCGTTGCGGGCGGGGATCTTGTAGGGCTTGCCCCTGCATGTGCTGGCCGCGTCGTCTACTTCGCAGGAGAAGACCCAGAAGTCGCACTGGTGCGCCGGATTCATGCCATCGGTCGGCACCTGAATCAGCAGGCACGTGAATCCATCGCGAAGAACCTCACCCTTGAGCCAATAATGGGTAAGCGGCTGAACGTAATGGATGATCGGCATCTCGCCCGTATCACCGAGTTTTGCATCGGTGCCCGGTTGATCGTACTGGACACACTCAGCCGGATTCACGACCGTGACGAGAACAGCAACGGTGACATGTCACGGCTTGTCGCCACGCTTGAGCACGTCGCGGCCAACACGGGAGCATCGGTGTTGTACCTTCATCATGTCAGCAAAGGCAGCGCCCGCGAGGCTCAAACCGATCAGCAGCAGGCAGCGCGGGGTGCATCAGCTCTAATCGATAACGCCCGTTGGTGCGGCTTCGTGGCCAAGATGACCGAGGACGAGGCAAAGCGACTGAGTGATCGCACCTATGAGCGACAGCCTATTGGCAACGACAGGCGCAATTTTTTTGTCCGTTTTGGTGTTAGTAAGCAGAACTACGACGCCACCCCGCTCGACCAGTGGTACCAGCGCCGGGAAGGCGGCGTTCTTGTGCCGGTTGAATTGGCGGAAGTGAGGAGCGGAAGCCCGCTGCAAGTCGTAAACGGAAGTGACGATGAGCGGTGGTAACGCCGTGGTCCCCACCAGTACTATCGCACAGGCCAGAGTGATGCTTTATCAGCCTAGCCAGCGCCCGCGGCTGCGCGAAGGGGATTGGGCAGAGACATCATTTGGGCGCTGCCGCGTGGCGGGCCGACTGGGGCAGAGGCACGCGGACATATTGGAAGCGGTCCTGTACTGCGCAGAACGTCGGCGGCCTGTCTCAGATGGTGGCGTAGAACTTCTAGTAGATCCCGCGCGGGTGAGAAAGACACTTTCCGATAGCCGCTACAGCTTCTCACAGCTCGAAAAGCTGCTGGCCGAACTGCGAGCCGCAACGATCACAATTGAAACGCCACAATTTGACTTTCCCATCATCGGCGGATTGATTGACCACGTTATTCCTTCACCAATGACACGTCCCGATCCTCTGACAGGAGGAGAGCGGAACCTGTGGCGGGTACGGCTCGGAATTGCGCTGATGATGCTCCTTGAGCATGATCTGAGCCTGTACTACGATCCGGCCCCCATAGCTCGCCTCCAGCACGGCATCAGCCAAGCGGTAGCTCGGCACGTTTTGAGCCACAAAGTTGTGCCAGCAGGTGGTTGGTATCTAGACACCGTTATCGTGGCGGTTGCCGGACAAGCCTCAAGTCAAGACATGCGCAATGCGCGAAAAAGGCTCAAGGAGGATGCTGAAGATCTACGGCGAATTGGGCTTGTGCTCAATGGTGATCGCATTACAAAAGCGGTGCTTGCAACACCTGAAGCGTGTCACACCCGCCCGATGGCGTGCTGCACCCGCCCGGAAGCGTTTCACACCCGCCCGGTGCGTGTCACACCCGCCCGGAGTTAGCAGGATATTCAGGATATTCAGTCCTGCGCGGCACAGCCCGCGCTTAGGCGCGGTCAGGCCTTGCCAGTCGGCCTACGGCCGTTTAGCACCAAAAGGAAGGGCGATTGTCCGTCGAACGCGCCACAGAAGCGCTTAGACGCTTACGTGATGGTCCGTGTTGTCGGTGCCGTAGAAATTGATCAAACCGCAGCGTATGGCCAAGCAGCGATGCGTAATCAATGGGGCTGAGACAAGTCCGTGCGTATTACTAATGGCGAAGCCCCCGTGATGAATTGTCTCCAATAGCCGCAAGGGCGGTATGTCAACGCGGAGCGCTGTCCATGGCTCGCGCAGCCCTGGTACAGGGCGGAAGCTTGTTTGAGTCCTAAGCTGGGTATACGAAAGGAGGCGCGCTGTCTGGCAAGCAAGCCCCGCGCTGAGACGGGGCTGCGTGGGACTGGTCATCGGTCACAGCTTGTCGCGCTTCTCATGTTTCGCCGCTTCCTTCGCAGCTTGTATAGCCGCTAATACTTGCTGGTTCAGACAGGCGCTACTCTTGCTTCCCAGCAGAGGAAGACGATTGATGATCTGCGCCCCGGCAAACATGTGATAGGACGCCGACAAGGCAAGCGGGCTTACCCGAAGCTGCAAGGCTGCATATTGGCGATCCAGCTTATCGAGCTGCGGCCCGTAGCCTTTGCTGCGCAGCCACCGACCGAGCGCCCACATGCCGATGGCCAACGTCGAGGCGAGTACTACGAATCCAGCAAACATAAGGATTTCTCTCATGGTTGTTTCTCCGATTGGTTGTTCGCGGTCATGCCGGGCAACTTGAGTGATGCGAGGCGGCCGGGAGTAGAGCTGGTGTCAGAGGCCGGACGGATGACATTGGATTCTTCTTGTGTGGATTTTGCAGCTAACTCCACTTCATTGGTCGGAGTGACCGAACCGTTACCGTCAGGAAGAAGTGCTGGAGATCCTGCGCCAAGAGACAAGGCATGTGCGTTCTCCATACCCGGCACTGACATCGAGGCCATCACACCGAGCATTTTTGCTCCAGCACTGGCCGCTTGGGAAAGCGTGTTATCGGAGCCGATGGCCCCGCTTTTTGGCGTAGCGGGCTGTTCCTTGTCATCATTTCCCTGCGCCGGTTTTCCGGCCTGTTTGGCGGCCTGCTGTACGCTGCTGCTAGGTTGAGAGGGAGCTGGTGATGGGGCCCCGTTGGCGGTGCCGCCGCCAACCCGCGAACCGGCGGAGCTAGCACCCTTGGTAGCAGCGCTGCCGCCAGTACTGGTGCCAACGCCTGCTGATGAAGCCATGCCCCCTGCGGAAGACGCCACTTCCCCGGCCGAGCTGGCACCAGCAAAGCTGGAGTTGATGGCACTGGCTAGGCCGCCACTGGCCCCGGCCGCACCTGCACCCGCCCCGGCTGCACCAAGCGTGCCGGCCGCCGCTGGAGCCGCTGCACCGGCTGTTGCGATCGTGGCCATCGCCGCCGCTGCACCAGCCGCACCGGCCACTGCCATTCCACCTATAGTCGAGCCGCCGCCCATTGAGGTGCCGCTAATCATGCCGCCGATTACGTCAGGAATAGTTTTGGTGAGGTAACAGCAAACCAAGGCCAAACCGACCATCGTCATCAATGACGCTTCGTCATTGGTATAAGCGGACAACCACTGTTTTGCCGACTGTACGATCAGGCCGACAATCAGGGTGAGTACAAACAGCTTGGCGCCAATCGCAACGGTGAAGCGCATAGGTGCAATCGCAAAATCTCGCGTCCATTGTGAACCGCCGAAGCCGAGGAAGAGCACCGAAGCATTGATGATGACGTAAGATTCCACGAGCGTCACAAACATGAATGCAGCGATGAAGGCGAAACATGCCAACACAAGGATCGCGCACACAGCGATCAGAAGCCCCTTGGCTGGAGAGAACACCGAAATTCCCTTCACCATGGTCCGACCAAAATCCAACGCAACTGCCAGCATATCGCCGGGTTCTAATGCTCGCCCGAGACCGCTCGCTGATGCCGCCGCGTCGCGGAAGCTATCGACAATGGCTGTCGACCATTCCACCGAGTACTTCATGACTGCGAGGAAGAAACCGATTACCAGTACGAAACGCAGCAGCTCGCCGACAATCTCGCCGAAATCAGCTTGCTTCATAACTAGGGGCATGAAAGTCCAGATGAACTGGGTCGAGGCCAGCAGCCAGAACAGTCTGATCGCATAGTCATACAGCTTTCCTGACCACTGGTGCGACTGTTGCAAAACGAGGTCGAGTAGGCCCTGGACGGATGTATCAGCCTGGGCAAGGTCAGTCGAGGCAATAGCATCCGCACTAACGAACACGCTCGCCAAGACGAGTAACAAAAATAGGCGACGATCCATAGCTAGTACCCTTTGACGCCGCCGCGAGTGTTCGGGCGCACTTCAAACGAGGCATCAGCGTCATGCTGTTGCCGTTGTTGCTCGGTCATCGCAGTACATGCGCTGTCGCTGTGAACGACTACGGTGAAAATGGAACCGACCATTGCTGACCCTGCGCACATCAATACTATGAGCCATCTTGAAATAGTCATTTCAGTACCCCTTCACGCCGCCGCGTGTGCTTTTGCGCGCTTCAAACTGCTGTTCGGCAGCTTCGCTAGCTGCCTTCCGGTCCCCTTCCTGAGCTAGGTAGTTGCCCTGCATGTTGATTTGCGTGGCAACGAGATCGCGCAGTTTTTGCAGTTGCTGCACGTTCTGCGATGCGATTTCGTTGCCCGCCTGAATCGCCTGCATCCTTCCAGTGGCATTTTGCGAACGAGCCATCATGCGTTCGAGCTGGGCATCTTCCGATTCAAAAGTGCTGGTGTTTGTATTTGCTGCACCCAAAGCGCTCCTAACGTTGTCGCGACCTTGTTCAGACCACCTTTCATAACGATCCCGCGTCTGCACCTCTCCAGAGGTAGCCGCTTGAGCTAGATAGTCTTCGAAACCGGGATAGGCTGTGTTGAACTGCGCGTCCATGTTCTGAAATTGACGGCCGAGTGCTTGTGAACGCTGATAGATGTTCACCACGCTTTTCAGATCGGCGGCGATGCTACCAAACATAGAATTGGGTAAGCCCGAGCCCTGAGTGAGCATATTTTGGTACTGCTGGATTTGGGTTTGGAGTTGCTCAGCAGTGTTCAAAGCTGTGTTTACCTGTTCGGCGTACTCGAACATTTGCTGGTAAAACGTTGAGCAGTTTGAGCAATAGATGGCATAAGCCGGGCATGGTGCTATGTAGAGACTCGAACTAATGCATAAGCTCGCTACGATAAGCCTCACGCTTCGCCCAAGATTTTTGGCGGTGTACGCCGATAATTTCCCCTGTTCTGGTTTCATCTTGAATTCCTCGTTTTGTCATCATCCGAAGCTCAATTATTCACCCATATGGTCAGCTTATGAATATGCGGATAGCTTTCTATCCGCATACAAATCAAAGAATCGAGTCCCGAAAGTATCCCGAAATCAAAACGGTTTCGGGCGGAGAAAACTGATTTTATTGAGGATTTTAGTCTTGCGGGGGCGATCATGTGGTCGTCTGACTTAGTGTGAAATTCAAGGAAAAAAGCCCACCGAAGTGGGCTTTTTGGCGATAACCAAGTCGTCAGTGGAGTGCGCAGTAGGGGTTTGGTGTGCGATACATGTCACGCTCTGCTTCAGGAATACGCAGTGTTTCGAGCTGCCATTCTTCAACTAGAAAAGCCAGCTCGGCCGCAAGACGTTGGGCTGTTACAAACTTCTCCCTAGGGCGCCTGCTGGGTCGGCCTAGGCAAGCTTGCAGCTCGTTGAGTTGATTTGCCAATTCGGTAATGCGATGAGCTGTCTTCATGGTCAATTTCCTTTGCTTATCTTTTCGACGATTCTATTAAATTCCTCTCGGACTTGATCATCCGTAAGTTCAAGATTAACCAATCCTGATTTTATTGCAATTCTTCCGATTCTTTCAGCAGCCTCGTTGTCGAGTTTTGCAAGACGAGCCCTAGCTGTTTCTAGTTCGGAAAGCGCATCAGCCCTGCGTTCTGAAAGGGTCTTTCTAGCCAATTGGTTTCTCCTTTTGGTGCCTATCTAATGCTCTGATTTTGCTGCGGTCTGTAAGAATTCTAGCGGCGCCCGAAATTTATGACCATATGGTTTTTTTCTTGCGCAGGGCAATGTGGGCGGTACGGGCATCGGAAATTTTGAACGGTTGGTTTGCACTTCTTCCGCTCTTTCCGATGATTTCACTCTGATGGTAAATTGAAGGCAATTGAAGGAAATCTAAGGCAATTCCGAAGAGGGTTAATGCAGCTCAAGGCAACTTTAGGATAATTAGAGAAATTAAAGGAAATTGCTTACGAAGTTGCGTTGCTAAAGGGGGAAGTAGCGTTGGATTTATTTGAATTGCACTCGGCTGGACGGCAAGATGTGTGTTGTGGGTCCACAGGCTGCGCCTGTTCCCCGCAACACCGCCCCTTACTCACCTTCGGTTCGACGGCATCTTGCTCTGCGAGGCCATCGTCGCTGCCGCGACCGAACATCAACAGCCCGATGCGGCACCAAAGGAAAGGCGCGCTCCTGCGCCAACTGGCTGTCGCTCCGGTATGAGCGAGAGACGAATGACAAAGGAGCAAAAGACGACCTACCGCACCTGTCCTCGACCGAGTACATCAAGGTTTCGTGACGGTGGATGAACGCGCCGAGTTGGTAGAGCGTGCCCCTCAAAGGGCATGTCTCAGTCGGCGTCCTGCTAGCTGTTATATTGAATGAGCCAATTCGCTCGGTTGTTGACCTGCAAGCATTGGCCGACTTGGGCAAGGTCACTGTCGACCTTCGGAGGATGGCGGGCATGCTAAAATTGTGGCTGTCAGCAAAGAAAGGCATGGATGCCAATACGATTGAGGTGCAGCAGCTGATGAACGATTTTAGACTATTGCAAATCGACATTTTTGCAGCGATGAGCGTGGTAGTCTAGGGCAAACGAATAGGTTGGCGGGCTTAGTGAGGGCATCAAGGGATGAGGTCAACTGAATCATTGTCTCTATGCGTCGGTGACATAGGTATCTCCTATGTGCATGGTCAGTTTTTATTGCCCGACTTAGTAGCTAAAAGAATCAATTTGCCTGTCCGCTTCGAGCAGGAAATGAAATCATTGCCACGCAAGTTTCTAGATGAAATGTGCGTTGGCGAGTGCGCGAAGGTGGAGATAAAAGCGTGAGGTTAGCCATTGAGTCTGACGGCGAAAGTTTTGAGTTGAATTCAAGTTCGCTAGTTTGGAAGGCAGGGGAAGTCAGGGGCTTAAGCGTGACGCCTGTCTACAAAAGTTACTGGAGATTTGCAGCGGAACGGCAAAGAGTTTTTAGAAAAAGATTGTTTTCTGAGGCTTCGCCTTGGACTTCTGATCCAATTATTGGTAGCTACAAATTTACGAATGCGTATCGTGCATCAGATCGTGTAAGTCAATATTTAATCAGAAACGTTATTTATCGTTCGGATCTCTGTGATTCGCCTGAGGAAGTGGTTTTTAGAATTTTATTGTTCAAGTTTTTCAATAAAATCGAGACTTGGGAACTATTGGAGCGAGAGCTTGGCCAGGTCAGCTATCGGAATTATAAGTTTGCAGACTATGATAGAGTTTTAAGTCAAGCTATGCGAGCAGGGGGGCGAATATACTCCGCAGCATACATAATGCCGCCTGGTAGCTCTGCATTTGGGTATTCAGCCAAGCACCAAAATCATCTCAAGTTGCTTGAGCGAATGATGGAGCAGAAGTTGCCGAAAGTCTTGAGTAAATTGCCTAACATGCAGCAAGCTTTTGAGCTTATTAGGAGCTACCCTACAATTGGTAATTTTTTGGCTTATCAGTTTGTTACGGATATAAACTATTCGGAAGTTACTGCTTTTTCGGAGATGGAATTTGTAGTTCCAGGTCCGGGAGCTCTAGATGGTTTAAAAAAGTGTTTCGGTGATGGAGGCGGACTTGGAGGGGAGCATCTTATCCGGATGATGGCTGAAAACCAGCAGTGCGAGTTTGAACGCTTGGGAATCAATTTTGAGTCTTTGTGGGGGCGACCGCTTCAGCTCATTGATTGTCAGAATATTTTTTGTGAAGTTGATAAGTATTCTCGCGTTGCGCATCCTGATATTTCTGGTGTGTCTGGCCGAACCCGCATAAAGCAAAAATTTAATGCTACTGCTCCGTTGGATATGCCGTGGTATCCACCGAAGTGGGGTATTAATGAAAGAGTCGTAGCAGAGTTCAAGGCGCTTGGACGTTCTCGAGACCATAAGATCTGTGGCGACAGACAAGGACTATTGAATTGGGAGAGTTGAAATGGACTTAAATTCTTACCAGAGGTTGGCTCAAGTGAGTGACCGCGTTCCTTTGGGGAGCACCGGGAACTCAGGAGCCGACTTTATGGTTCCTCTGTTGGGGCTGGCGGGAGAGACTGGGGAGTTACTTAGCGAATATAAAAAACATTTGCGTGACGGCGAATCCCACCTGCTATTCAAGGACAAAGTGTCTGAAGAGCTTGGTGATTTGCTGTGGTACATAGCAAATGTTGCGGAGAAATTCAATCTAAAGTTGGAGGATATTGCTCAGAAAAATCTTGCTAAAGCTGATGGGCGCTGGGGCAAAACTGACACAAGCGAAGTGATATTCGACGCTGGATATCCAGAAGGTGAGAAGTTACCAAGACGTTTCGAGATAAAACTAGGCGAGGTGATGGTTGCCGGTAAGCCAAAAATTCGCATGCTTCTAAATGGTACCCAAATCGGTGACGAACTAACAGACAATGCTGAAGATCCTGATGGGTATCGTTTTCATGATGTGTTTCATCTTGCATACATCGCAGTATTAGGGTGGTCGCCAGTACTTCGCAGCCTAATGAAGAAAAAGCGAAAAAGCGATCCTGCGGTTGATGAAGTACAAGATGGAGGCCGTGCTCAGGTGATTGATGAGGCGGTGGCAGCGCTCGTGTTCGATTATGCAAAAGAGCACAAGTGGCTTGAGGATGTTAATGAACTAGATTATAAGCTATTAAGAACTATTAAAGGTGTTACTTCTCTTCTGGAAGTAAAGGCGCGTTCCATGGGGGAGTGGCAGAGAGCTATTATTTTAGGTTTTGAGGTCTGGAGGAAAGTTCTTAAATCAAATGGAGGGGTGTTAGTAGTTGATCAAGACTTAAAAACAATAAATTATGTGAGGGTTTTGGAGGAAGCTGAAATTACATAGTTTTTGCTGCATGCAATTGCGATCTCGGTAGTCGTTATTCGTAACAAGGAGAGTTAAGTGATGAGTAAGTCTGGAAGTCGTAGGCATTTGTTCATAAGCCATCATCATCGTGATGATGCACTAGTTGATAAGTTTACGAGGCTGCTTGGTTCAAAAGGGTGGGATGTTCGCAATAGTTCTATTCGGGCTAAACCTGCTAACCAGGCTCGGCTCGACAAGGGAATGATTAAGGAATCGACAATCAAGCGACTGTTGCGTATGAAGGTTTCTTGGGCTTCCACGGTGGTGGTCCTGATCGGACAGCAAACTCACCAACGCCCGTGGGTAAATTGGGAAATAGACCAAGCGCACGCACAGGGAAAACGAATCGTGGGGGTATATGAGCAAGGAGGTAAAGAGTCGGATATACCCGCAAGCCTAGAAAAATACGCCTCAGCAATAGTGGGTTGGAATTCTGAAAGTATCATGGGCGCTATAGATGGCGGTGAGAATACGTTTCAAAATCCCGACGGAACTACGCGTGGTACGGTCAATGCTGCAGCAAATTCCGAGTGCTAGCAATGGCTAATGTATTCATGTATGTAGTGGACCGTGATTTTGGTTTTGCCCCCAATCCATTCCACGGTCTGTGTACGCTAGCAACTTGCAAGCCTATTACCAGGAGGGTGGCAAAGGTTGGCGATTGGGTAATCGGAATGGGAGGAGGGAGGCTAAAAGCCACAGGTAAGTGTGTCTTTGCCATGAAGGTTTCTCGCCGTGAAACTTTTGATTCCTATTGGAGTAATCCGGATTATAAAGATAAAAAGCCTCTGCGAAATGGCAGTAAAAAAATGATTGTTGGTGATAATATTTATTGGAGGGAGAATGGCGAATGGCAGCAGCTTAATTCTCATCATAGTTTTCCTGACGGTTCGCCAAATCCTCATAATATAAAGAATGATACTCAGACAGATGCTGTGCTGATTTCTGAGTATTTTTATTATTTTGGTTCAGGTGCTGTAGAAATCCCAGGGAAAATTCTTTCTGATGTTGGGTATGTGAATGGGAGAAGCCATCGTAAATTTTCGCTCAACCGAGCTCAGCCACTTATTGAGTATATCGAGAACGGGTTTGAGCGCAATATATTGTATGGTGATCCTTTCGATTTCGAATCGGCAAAGTCACGGTATTCGGCAGAAAACAATAAGGTGACCGCCTGAACCTTGTATGGATATTTGGGTTTGACTTGCCCGAGCTCTCACTCGGGCATTGCATTATTAGAGCTTGTTAATGGGCTCAAGCATGTTTTTGGCTAATTGGCTGAACCATTCGCTAACATTGCTAGGAGCTATATTTTTGTCTAATAAAGCTTTAGAGAATACGCCTTCAGCGACGTGTACCCCAAGTTGTCTATAAGCTTCAAACTGCTCCTCTGTATAAAACTGATCAAGAGTGGATTCGTGCGGAAATTCGGGGCTTATGGAGCGGTATCTCTTGAGCAGTTCTGTTTCGTCACCGGTTAAGGATAATTTGAGATATAGCATTAGCCCAGTCGCCGCTGGTTTTCCTGGTCCAGCTTCGGGATAGTGAACTCTAAGGAGGTGGGAGTGAGTTCTACTTAGTGTTGATTTTGGGTCAAGTCGTATGTCGTCCAGTCTCGGCTCAAGTCGTACACCAAAATCAATCTGTGCATGTCTAACTAGTGTGAGCTGCCCTTCGAAAGTCGAGCGCGGGTCGGCTTCCCCATCGACACAAACTATGAATTTGCAGCGACGGCGCAGCAGCTCGTAAAGCCCCATGTTCTCTATATGGCCGCCATCCGATAAATTTAGCCAAGGATTTTTTTCATTCATGCCGATTCCGGTCATTTCCCTAAGTAGGCATAAAAAGCCGGGTGAATCCTTACTTGCAACTTTTGGATTGCTTATCCAGTAGCCGAGCCGTAAATTCAAAAGCGTCATAAGTGCAGCGAGGCTAGAGACAGAGTTAGGCCCCATCTGCGGCGATACGGCGGCACCAGAGATGGCCATAGCGGTTGCTAAATCCACCAATTCACCGTTACTTTTCCATTCCGGTGTAGGTGAATACCCTGTCGCTGCTGAACCACACCAATATTTCGAAAAGATAAAGAAATCACCGCGGCGATCCCTGAGCGTTCGATTTTTGCTCGAAGGTAAATTAACTGTCGCGTTGATTAAATGATATGGTGATTTGTGATCGTTATTAATATTGTCTAATGGTAGATTCTCAGAGCTTGAGTCAGTTTCCACAAAGGTTTTAGACAGCTGGTCTCGATAAAGTTTGTGTAAGCCCGTCAGATTCACGTTCAGGAAAAGAGAAATACAGCAGCAAATAGTGATAATAGCTAGAAGTAAATTCTGGCCGCTGAGCCACTCGAATAAGAAGGGTGTGTCGGTGTTACCTATTGTTTTGAATGTATAAAACAATCCAATTGATACTAGCGGAGTCGTGACGGCAGCCAGGATTAAAGCGTATTTTTGAAGGATGTTTTTCGCATGTAAGTTATTGAAGATTGGAATGAATTTGGCAATCAGTGGGGCTGAAAATATTAACGCTGCTAAGTAACTTGAGATTTGCCAGTTTTTCGAGGTTAATACTCCCAGCGAATCATATCCTTTGCCAATGACGAAAGCTGCTAAAGCCACTAACATGGAGCTTGCACCTATGGCCACTATGGCGCTTCCAGCTTTGGCTCCCCACCCGAAGCGTAGGCCAATACCATAGGCTATTATGCCAACAATGCTTGACCCAATGGAGATCCCTGCGATAGCTAGCCAGGTGTTTGATGACGATATCGTAGATACGTAGTTGCTAATGAGCGCTATCAGCGCAATTGTAGCCACTGGGGCACTTAGGTTCAGGATTAGTCCGGCCATGGCTCCTGTAACCATCATCCATCGCTGTTTTAGGTTTGATGCGCTGAGATATTTGGCATTTTGTCTTATATGGCGGATAGGATCTGTATCTGGGCCATATGGCTTCCCTATTGACTCATAATCATTTTTATCGCTTATAGTTGAAGTAATAAAGCTGCCTGTATATCCACCTCCCGAAACGGTTGATAGGTAGTCGAAGTCTTTCATCAGTTTTTTCTCTGAAAGGACTTGTACGACTCCAAGGCAAAATGTTGCAGATCGTATGCCACCTCCAGAAAGAGCTAATCCTACAGCGTCGGTGTTCTCAGTAGTACCTATTCCGTAGTTTTTTCTTCTTGCTTTAATTGCAGAAGCTTCAGAGGCGTTTATAGCCTGAAAGTTAGGGATTTTTCCTGCTGCGTTGCTCGGTATGCCGAACTCTATCGGAGTGAAGCAGTCCTGCAGTTCAATATCATCTATTACTTCTGGGGCGTTTTCGTCAGGGTAAATGTCACCGTAAGCCATCAGCTGAAGCTGTTCACAGAACTTAATCAGCTTAATTCTTAGTGCACTAAGATCTATACGGAACTCATTAGCTCCGTCTTTTGAGTCCAATATCCCAGCCTGATGCGCCCTATGCCATTTTGCCGTTACGGGACGAAGTTCCGTGTTCAGCATGTTGGTGGTGATTCGCGAGAAATCTTTACAGCCGGGATAGGCTTTCATAACCCCTCGTGCTAGTCCAAAGATTTCCCAGAGACTCTCCAAAGCTCGTGATTCAATTCCATACTGGTACGGGAGTGGCTGAACTGCAATGCGTGTCCTGAGCTCAGAAAGCAGGGAGTGTGCGGCCAACTGGTCTGGACTCAACGGTGACTGTACGATGGTCATCCCTAATCATTCATCCTATGCCGGTTATCTTCGGATGGCTTTTAGCCTCTAGCCCGCAGCTTACTAGCGAGGCAGGAATCTGGCGAGAGAGCTAGAGTAGGTAGCACGCAGGGACAGGAAGGAGCGCTGCTCCCCGATTCATTACAGGCTTAGCGAGATGAGAGACCGACGACATGACGAGGTATTGGCTGAAATCTTCCGTACCGACCCCCTCTATGCAGCAGCATTGCTCCATGAGGTTCAGCGGGATGGCTGTGAAGCTGAGCTGGAAGTTCTATTGCGTCAGTTAGCGTTGGCGTTCCGAAGAGATGGAGCTGAATTGCCCCCTTCTCTAGGATTAGAAAATAATCAATAATTCAATGGTATTTCTGATGGTATTTAGAGTTAGAAGGCACCTAAGTGCTTGAAATGGTTGGGTTATTTTTGCTTTTTGATAATAGAGTGGGAGTGATCCCGCGTCCGGCATAGACCGGATCAAACGGTAAAAAAACACCCCGGAAGCCCGCGTAACTGCGGGCTTTCGGCGTTTTTGAGGTGGGGTATCACACCCGTGGCTTCAACTCCGCACCCGCTCCGCCGCGCCACCAAGCAGACCCTCAACCCCGACACCCCAGTGCCCACCAACATCCATCACGACAGCGGCTCATCAAACATGGCCCAAGCCCATAGAGCCGCCAAGGATGGACAGCGCAGCCGTCCACAGCACGCTCAGCGTGAATCCGGTGCTTGCCACTGCATCAAGCTGCCCTCCAAGCTCGCCAGTCAGGCGAATGCACCTGTCGCTACCACGCACTGCAACCACAGGGTGGGCAGCATCCTTAGCGCTGCCTCGGAATGCACATGCTTCTGCCACAGCGTCGCCACCGCCGGCATGCCCGGCAGCGGCAGGCCATAGGCCCATGGCGGCGCGTTCCTCACGCCAACGCGTCGTGTGCACCAGCACGACGCCCAGCAGGCTGATGAACAAGTGGAAAATAAATCAGTCCCCTTTTTGCCTCGATCGGTCAGGAGCGGTCGCCGACAGGCCAAAAAAATGCCGGACAACCTCCTCTGTACCTTAAGTCGACGGCTCGGTGCGTCTTGCCTCCTCGTGTGCTACCTTGCGAGTAGAAATTGATCAAGCCGTTTGGGGTACCCAAGCCATGAACCACAAGCTGAACACCTATGGCGTATCCATAGTAGAAAGGCCTAAAATTAAAGCCACCAAGAAGCTGGATTTGGGCGGCGACTTGGGGAAGCAGATCGTTTATTCAGAAACCAAGCTCGCTCTCAGAACTCACAGGAAAACCTTTCAGAAGCTGGCTGACATGTAATGGAATTGATCTTCTTTCCATTTGAACGTGTCATTGAGATAAATACTCAAATCTTGACTACCGAGCCCGGCATGAAGGGGGCGGTGAGCATTCCGATCTTGCAGGGCGCGCTGGCCCGAATCGACAATGCGGTCGCCTATGATGGCCTCGACGATGTGTTTGAAATTGCCGCTAAATACACAGCCAGTATCGCGCGAGGCCACGCACTCCCTGATGCTAACAAGCGCACCGGGCTTGCAGTCGGCTTGGAGTACCTTTCGCTCAATGATTATGAAATAACCTTAGACAATGATCTGCTAGCGGATGCCGTTAGGGATTTGGTTACTGGCGATATCAACGAGCATGATTTCGCCGATATTCTCTACTCCTCTTTCATAGCTTCTCAAAATCAGGCGTAGTGCTAGGAAGTCCTTTCAGATTCACTGTCTTGATTCGTTGTAGTCACGATGGGCAATAGCCGCTTATATGGTTTTTTTATTCTATTGATAATGAAGTGGAATCGGCGTTGACCGGTCCCCACTGGTGAGAAACATCCAAGAAGCCCGCATGATTGCGGGCTTTTGGGTTTCAGGGCGTACGATTCGCTGGAGTGCCATGGCGGCACTCTGACGCGAGTTGTCGCCATGGCGCTCAGGGGCAGGGCCGTCGTACCTACATCCAGGGGCGAAGGAGAGGAACTTGCAGGAGCAGGTCGTTCTTGACGAATAACGGCTCCCCCTCCACCTCCTCCCAGAAGCCGGGATCGTTGCCAATGCCGCCTGCCTGGTCGATCTCGACGTCTTCGACCCGCAAGCTGATAACCCCCTCCAGCTCGCTCAGGCCGGGAGTGCCCATGAAGGTATTGGCATGGGAGTTGCCCGCGAGGGCGATCCATTTTCCGGCCCCGCGTCGCGTCTGGTCGGCCTCGATGACCACATGGGCGAAGTAGTTCATCATTTCCTGGCGAATGGTCGAAGAGGGCTGCACGTCCCAGGCTTGGACGTACGAGGCAAGGCAGTCGATGGCTTGTACGCGTACGTTCTGCCGGTGGGCCTCGTACAGCACGTTCTTCATGGTGTGGGGCGTCGATTCGGCGAGGGTGGCTTGGGCGTCGAAATCCTCCACATAGGCCTTGAGTTCGGCCGACAACATCCCGGTTCGGTTGAACAGGTCGAGATCGACCTGGTGGAAATCGGTCGTGAAGTGCTCCATGTAGAGTACATCCACCCCCTGTTTCTTGAGTTGCCGCATGTTCTTGATCAAGAGCTGCTTGGCGCCGCGTTGGGTATGTGACTCGCCGATCACCAGACCGTCGCTTTCCTGGTAAAGCGTGCGGATGATCTCCTTGTTTGTGGCTGTACTGGGTAGCTCGGGAATCGTTGGGCGGGCAGGGGCGTGAAACGAAGAAAAGAAGCCCTGTGCGTCAGCGGCCAAGCGGTCGCGCAGTTGCCTATAGACCGAATAGGGATGGCCGCTGTCGGGGTCTTCCAGGGCGAGCCTCAGGCCGCCTCTGGTCGCAGGCGCCAAGGCCGGACGCTCGATTTCCGCTACGTCGTAGGGGGTGGGGGCCAGGGGTGGCAGGGCAGGCCTTGGCCGTAACCGGCCCCATGCCTTGAGCAGGAACCTCGGTATTCCGCCGCCCTTGAGCCCTATGCTGTCGATAGGTTGCCAGCGGCCTTCGGTATCCGGGGCAATGGGGATGCTGCCTGAGAACGCGTAGGGGTTTTCTGGATCGATGATGACCCAGGTATCCAGTTCTCCGACGAAACGTACCTGGTAGACGAGGTCGCCAACCATCGCGTACTGCTTGCCGTCCTGTACCAGGATGCCCTTGAACGGTGCGTTTGCCGGGGCATTGCGCAGGATATCGTTGCTTTCTAGCGTCTGCATCCGCTGTGCGAGATCGCTCGGCCTGAAATCTTCCGGAACCCAGGCCTGGATCTCGTCCGGGGTGGCGGGATCGAGTTCTTCGCCCGGGGGCTGGTTTTCCTCGGGGAGGGTGACCTGTTCGCCGGCTTCCTCGATGGGGGCCAGCTCGCCCGTGGCGTTCACACCGGCGGCAACCAGGAAAGTGGCGTTGAACAAGGTATTGATGCCGGCGAGTATGGCCCCCGTGACGCCCGCCTGACGCTCGGCGGTGGTGTGGCCGTTGATCGCCTGGTCGATATCCAGGCCTGTCTCGGCCAGGCCTGCGCCGACGGCGGCCAGCGCCACTGGCCAGTCCAGGGCGGCCATGGGGCCGAAGACCTTGGAGAAGGCCCCTAGGTAACCGATCCACAGCTGTTTGCGCAGGTCTGCGTTGGAGCGCAAGGCGAAGTGAGCATCTTCGAGCATGCGCTGGCGAGCGGCATCGCGCAGGTGGCTGAAAGCATCCACGTGCAGCGTCGTGTCCTGCGTGTTCAGGCCATCGGGATGTGCGGCGTCCCACTGGCACCTCATGACATCCAGCAGGTGACCGAGCCCCATGTTGGGGTCATTCTCCTTTTGGCTCGCCAGCGGGAAGTGGCCCATGAAGCGGACCTTGCCTTGCGTTTCCCGGGTATTGGCCAGGACCCACGCATGAAGCTCCCGGTCACTGGCGAACAGTTGCAGCGCCTCGTCTTCACCTGGCAGGTAGAGCAACTGGCAGCCATCACTCATCACCACCCTGAGGATATCGCTGGCGACGTGTCCGCCTATGTCGAAGGTGCACAAGCGTACCTCTGTCGAGGGCACGACCTGCTGGCGCAACTCCTGTAGGGAGGCAGGCCAGGTCCGCACGCCCGTCAAGGCCTCGGTGATCTGGCGTGCTCTCTTGGCCAGGCTACTGTGGGCGTCATGTGCGCAGGCTTCCAGGACCTTGCTCAGGAACATGGATTTGGCCAGGGTTCGGTAGTCATCGGCATGCTGTGCCCAGAAGGCATCGAGGCGTTGATGGAAGGCACTGCTGAAATCGATCTTCCAGAACGCCTCGAGTACGGCCTTGGGGGCCAGGGGGACTTCGTTGCGTTCATCGTAGGCTTGGGCCCCTGGGCCTGAGGTGTAGAAACCTGTGTAGTTGCCGAGCAGGTCGGCATTGTCCTGCTCGGCCGCGTCGAAGCGATGCATCACCAGCTGTGGCAGGGTCAGCGATTGGTAGGGCTTTTCATGATGCTGCCAGCCATTGAATGTGCGGGGGCTGCTGGAGGCGGTATGGAAGCGATGGAAGTACACCCGGTCGGGATCCAGTGCCGTGAAACCATGTTGGGTCAGGAGCGCTTTGGCGATATCCCGGGCCATCTGGCGCAGGTCGGGGCAAGAGGTGCTTACCTGGGTCGCCATCAGGTTCAGGGTTTGGTGATCCTGCTTCTGCCGTTCGGTAAAGATCATGAGCGTACTCGCGGTGGTTCAAGGGGCGCACAAGATGGTTGGAACGGTCGTGGTGGGGGTGGTACTTAATGCTGGATGCGACATCGCGTCCGGCCCGAGGTACAAGTCTTCACTTAATCTTTCTCAACTGCAGGTGTATCGTATTCGCCCTTCCTTGCCAGCTCTGCTGGCAGATTGATCGCGAAAAACGAGGTACCTGCACCGATGTCCTTCACCCGTCGACAAATGCTCAAGGGCCTGACCGGCCTGGTGGTGGTTGGCCTGGGCGCCGGGGGCGCCGCCCGCTACTGGCTGGGCAAGGTGGAGGACGAGAACGCCGGGCACGACTACGAATTGATCGCCGCACCCCTGGACGTCGAGTTGGTGCCCGGCTTCAAGACCGAGGCCTGGGCCTTCGGCCCATCGGCCCCGGGCACCGAGCTGCGGGTACGCCAGGGCACTTGGCTGCGGGTACGCTTCATCAATCACCTGCCGGTCGAGACGACCATTCACTGGCATGGCATCCGCCTGCCGCTGGAAATGGACGGCGTGCCCTACGTGTCGCAATTGCCGGTCAAGCCGGGCGAGTTCTTCGACTACAAGTTCCGCGTCCCGGACGCTGGCAGCTATTGGTACCACCCCCACGTCAGCAGCTCCGAGGAACTGGGCCGCGGCCTGGTCGGCCCGCTGATCGTCGAGGAGCGCGAGCCCACGGGGTTTCGTCATGAACGCACCCTGAGCCTGAAGACCTGGCACGTGGACGAGCAGGGCGCCTGGATGCCGTTCAGCGTTGCCCGCGAGGCGGCGCGCAACGGCACCGCCGGGCGCCTGATCACCATCAACGGCCAGGCCGGGGCGGTCACCGAGCTGCCGGCCGGCCAGGTGGTGCGGGTGCGCCTGCTCAACCTGGACAACACCTGGACCTACCGCATCAACCTCAAGGGCAACTGCGAGGCGATGATCTATGCCCTGGATGGCAACCCCGTCACGCCACGGCCCCTGGGCAAGGACTACTGGCTCGGCCCGGGCATGCGCATCTGCCTGGCCATCCGCATTCCCCAGGCCGGCGAGCAGATCTCCCTGCGCGATGGTTTCGTGCGCCTGGGCACCCTGCGCTCGGTGGTCAGCGACGAAGCTCCCGGCGACTGGCCCAAGCCCCTGCCGCCCAATCCGGTCGCTGAGCCGGACCTGGCGAACGCCGAGAAGCTCAACTTCAACTTCGAGTGGGCCGGCAAGGTGTCGGTCGGCACCGAGGACGGCAAGCCTCCAAGCTTGTGGCAGATCAACGGCCAGGCTTGGGACATCACCGACAAGACCTGTGCCGATCGACCGATCGCTACCCTGCAGAAGGGCAAGAGCTATATCTTCGAACTGAAGAACATGACCCAGTACCAGCACCCTATCCATCTGCACGGCATGAGTTTCAAGGTGATCGCCTCCAATCGCCACAAGATCGTCGAGCCCTGGTTCACCGACACCTACCTGCTGGGCAAGAACGAGCGTGCCCAGGTGGCACTGGTGGCGGATAACCCAGGGACCTGGATGTTCCACTGCCACGTCATCGACCACATGGAAACCGGCCTGATGGCCGCGATCGCGGTGGTCTGATGCGCCCGCAGATCATCGATCGCAGCCGCGACCAGGAATTCATGCGTCTGGCCCTGGCCTTGGCCGCCGAAGGGGCGGCCATGGGCGAAGTGCCGGTGGGCGCGGTGCTGGTGCAGCACGGGCAAGTCATCGGGCAGGGCTTCAATCGGCCGATCGCCGACAGCGACCCCAGCGCCCATGCCGAGATGGTCGCCATTCGCTCGGCGGCCAGGGCGGCGAGCAACTACCGCCTGCCCGGCAGCACCCTGTACGTGACCCTGGAGCCGTGTAGCATGTGCGCCGGCCTGATCGTGCACTCACGGGTGGCGCGGGTGGTGTATGGGGCACTGGAGCCGAAGGCGGGGGTCGTGCAGAGCCAGGGGCAGTTCTTCACCCAGGGGTTTCTCAACCATCGGGTGATCTATGAAGGCGGGGTGCTGGCCGAGGAGTGCGGGCAGATACTGAGCGAGTTCTTCAAGGCACGCAGGACGAAGGCCTGAGCCGGTCTGGGCCTCCACCACCGGTCGCCCGGCACTACATCGGCGGCGACTGTTCCGCCGGCTTGTCCTTGTTGACCCCCGGCACATGCAGGCTGCCCTCGGCCACCTGGCCTTCGAGCTGCGGCTGGGTCACCCAGGTGAGGATGTCGTAGTAACGGCGGATGTTGGCCACGAAGTGCACCGGCTCCCCACCGCGGGCATAGCCGTAGCGGGTCTTGCTGTACCACTGCTTCTGCGACAGGCGTGGCAGCATCTTCTTCACGTCCAGCCACTTGTTCGGGTTCAGCCCCTCGCGCCTGGCCAGCGTGCGCGCGTCTTCCAGGTGGCCGCTGCCGACGTTGTAGGCGGCCAGGGCGAACCAGGTGCGGTCCGGCTCCTTGATGCTGTCGTCGAGCTGGGCCTTGACGACCATGAAGTACTTGGCGCCGCCCTGGATGCTCTGCTTCGGGTCCAGGCGGTTGGACACGCCCATGGCCTGGGCGGTGCGCTGGGTGAGCATCATCAGGCCGCGCACACCGGTCTTGGAGGTGACCTCCGGCTGCCACAGGGACTCCTGGTAGCCGATCGCCGCCAGCAGGCGCCAGTCGACCTGCTCGACCTTGGCACTGGCCTTGAAGTACTTCTCGTACTTGGGCAGGCGCTGCTGCAGGTGCTGGGCGAACGTGTAGGCGCCGACGTAGCCGAGTACATCGACATGACCGTAGTAGCGCTCCTTCAGGCGTTGCAGCGTGCCGTTCTTCTTGGCCTTGTCGAGAAAGGCGTTGATCTCGTTGAGCAGGCTGTTGTCTTCGCCGGCGGCCACTGCCCAGCGCTGATCGCGGGTGTCGCCCAGGTCGAAGGCCACGCGCACGTTGGGAAAGTACACCTGGTTCATGGCCAGTTCGTTGGAGTCCACCAGGGTCAGGTCGATCTGGCCCTCGTCGACCATGCGCAGCAGGTCGACCACTTCCACTGCGTCGGACTCTTCGTATTCCAACGTGGGATTCTGCTTTTTCAGTTCGGCCAGTTGCTCGGCATGGCTGCTGCCCTTGAGCACCAGGATCTTCTTGCCGATCAGGCCTTTCACGCTGGTGGGCCGGGAGCGGCCGTTGCGGTAGATGACCTGTGGGGTCACCTCGAGGTAAGGGTGGGAGAATTTCGCCTGGGCGCTGCGCCGCTCGCTGCTGACCAAGCCGGCGGCGGCCAGCACCGGACCGGAGGGCTTGCCCAGTTGGTCGAACAGCTCGTCGAGGTTGTCGGCGGTCTCGATCTCCAGTTCCACGCCGAGATCGTCGGCGAACCGCTTGACCAGCTCGTACTCGAAGCCGGTCTCGCCATTGCGGTCCTGGAAGTAGGTAGCCGGGCTGTTGCGGGTGATCACGCGCAGCACACCGTCCTCCTTGACGCGCTCGAGGGTGCTGGGTTTTTCAACACAGGCACCGAGCATCAGGAAGAGTCCGGTTGCGAAGAGCCATCTGGCGCAGCGCTGGCGCAAAGCAGTGTGGGCGAACATAGCTTGCAGTATACGCAAAGGACCGGTCGCGCCATATCTCGACAACGGGCCATAGGTTTGCTAGCGGCAAGCTTCAAGCTACTTATCTCCCAGCGGCGAGCTGCAGGGGAAAGCAGGCCGTGCACTGCCTAATGCTGTTCACTTTAATCAATTGGGGCCGCCTTGCGGCCCTTCGCGGGCAAGCCCGCTCCCACAAGTACGCTGCAAATGCACGATCCTGTGGGAGCGGGCTTGCCCGCGAAGGGCTGCAAGGCAGCCCCAATCGATGTCACATCAGGCTTAAGTGAACAGCATTAGCCGTGCACTGCCCCGCTTTTTCTTGCGGCTTGTAGCTTGCCGCTTGAAGCTGCTTTTCGTGCCGCTTTCCTGACCCTGAAGTCCGGTTCCGCCGCCCGGCAGCATTGCCCTCTGGCGGGTGCCGAAAGCCGCGGATTTAGGCTAGAATGCACGGCCTCTAAGCACACCCCTTCCTGAGGCTGTCCCGACGATGTTGATCCTGCGCGGCGCTCCTGCCCTTTCTGCCTTTCGCCACGGTAAGCTACTCGAGCAACTGAGCCAGAAAGTCCCCGCTGTTACCGGCCTGTATGCCGAATTCGCCCACTTCGCCGACGTCAGCGGCGAGCTGACCGCCGACCAGCAGCAGGTGCTGGGCCGTCTGCTCAAGTACGGTCCGAGCGTACCGGTGCAGGAGCCCAGTGGCCGCCTGTTCCTGGTGGTGCCGCGCCTGGGCACCATCTCGCCCTGGGCCAGCAAGGCCAGCGACATCGCCCACAACTGCGGCCTGCAGGCCATCCAGCGCCTGGAGCGCGGCATCGCCTACTACGTCGCCGGCGAGCTGTCCGAGGCCGACGCCGGGCTCATCGCCGCCGAGCTGCACGACCGCATGACCCAGCGCGTGCTGGGCAAGCTCGAAGAAGCCGCCGACCTGTTCAGCCACGCCCAGCCTCGGCCGATGACCTCCGTGGACATCCTCGGTGGCGGCCGTGCCGCGCTGGCCCAGGCCAACATCGACCTGGGCCTGGCCCTGGCCGAAGACGAGATCGACTACCTGGTCAACGCCTTCCAGGGCCTGGCGCGCAACCCGAACGACATCGAGCTGATGATGTTCGCCCAGGCCAACTCCGAACACTGCCGCCACAAGATCTTCAACGCCAGTTGGGACATCGACGGCGAGGCTCAGGAAAAGAGCCTGTTCGGCATGATCAAGAACACCTACCAGATGCACAGCGAAGGCGTGCTGTCGGCGTACAAGGACAACGCCTCGGTGATCGTCGGCCACGTCGCCGGGCGCTTCTTCCCGAACCCTGAGACCCGCCAGTACGGCGCGGTGCAGGAGCCGGTGCACATCCTGATGAAGGTCGAGACCCACAACCACCCGACCGCCATCGCCCCGTTCTCCGGCGCCTCCACCGGCTCCGGCGGCGAGATCCGCGACGAAGGCGCCACCGGCCGTGGCGCCAAGCCCAAGGCCGGGCTGACCGGCTTCACCGTGTCCAACCTGCGCATCCCCGGCTTCGAGCAGCCCTGGGAGCAGGATTACGGCAAGCCGGGCCGCATCGTCGACGCCCTCGACATCATGGTCGAAGGCCCCCTGGGCGGTGCCGCGTTCAACAACGAATTCGGCCGTCCGGCGCTGACCGGCTACTTCCGTACCTTCGAGCAGGCCATCGACACCCCGCGTGGTGAAGAGGTCCGTGGCTACCACAAGCCGATCATGCTCGCCGGTGGCATGGGCAACATCCGCGAGGAGCACGTGCAGAAGGGCGAGATCACTGTCGGTGCCAAGCTGATCGTGCTCGGCGGCCCGGCCATGCTGATCGGCCTGGGCGGCGGCGCGGCGTCCTCGGTCGATACCGGTGCCAGCTCCGCCGACCTGGACTTCGCCTCGGTGCAGCGCGAGAACCCGGAAATGGAACGCCGCTGCCAGGAGGTCATCGACCGTTGCTGGCAACTGGGCGAGCAGAACCCGATCGCCTTCATCCACGACGTCGGCGCGGGCGGTATTTCCAACGCCTTCCCCGAGCTGGTCAACGACGGTGGCCGCGGTGGCCGCTTCGAGCTGCGCAACGTGCCCAACGACGAGCCGGGCATGGCGCCGCACGAGATCTGGAGCAACGAGTCCCAGGAGCGCTACGTGCTGGCGGTCAGCGCCGCCGACTTCGAGCGCTTCAAGGCCATCTGCGAGCGCGAGCGCTGCCCGTTCGCCGTGGTCGGCGAGGCCACCGAGGAACTGCACCTGACCGTCACCGACAGCCACTTCGGCAACACCCCGGTGGACATGCCGCTGGACGTGCTGCTGGGCAAGCCGCCGCGCATGCACCGTTCGGTCACCCGCGAGGCGGAGCTGGGCGATGACTTCGACCCGAGCGCGCTGGACCTGGACAACGCCGTCGAGCGCGTCCTGCATCATCCGGCGGTGGCCAGCAAGAGCTTCCTGATCACCATCGGCGACCGTACCATCACCGGCCTGGTGGCCCGCGACCAGATGGTCGGCCCCTGGCAGGTACCGGTGGCCGACTGCGCCGTCACCGCCACCAGCTTCGACGTCTATACCGGCGAAGCCATGGCCATGGGCGAGCGCACCCCGCTGGCCCTGCTCGATGCCCCGGCGTCGGGTCGCATGGCCATCGGCGAGGTGCTGACCAACCTGGCCGGTGCCCGCATCGAACAACTCTCCGACATCAAGCTGTCGGCCAACTGGATGTCCGCCGCCGGCCACCCCGGCGAGGATGCCCGCCTGTACGACACCGTCAAGGCCGTGGGCATGGAGCTGTGCCCGGCCCTGGGCCTGACCATCCCGGTCGGCAAGGACTCCATGTCGATGAAGACCCGCTGGAGCGAGGACGGTGTCGAGAAGAGCGTCACCGCGCCGATGTCGCTGATCGTCAGCGGCTTCGCCCCGGTGGTCGACATCCGCGACACCCTGACCCCGCAACTGCGCATGGACAAGGGCGAGACCGACCTGATCCTGATCGACCTGGGCCGTGGCAAGAACCGCATGGGCGGCTCGATCCTCGCCCAGGTGCACGGCAAGCTCGGCCAGCAGGCCCCGGACGTCGACGACGCCGAAGACCTCAAGGCCTTCTTCGCGGTGATCCAGGGCCTGAACGCTGACGGCCACCTGCTGGCCTACCATGACCGCTCCGACGGCGGCCTGCTGGTCAGCGTGCTGGAAATGGCCTTCGCCGGCCACTGCGGCCTCGACCTGCACCTGGACCCGCTGACCGACGAGCGTGGCGAAGTCCCGGCGATCCTCTTCAACGAGGAACTCGGGGCGGTCATCCAGGTGCGCCAGGATGCCACCCCCGAGGTGCTGGCCCAGTTCAGCGCCGCCGGCCTGGAAGACTGCGTCGCGGTCATCGGCAAGCCGGTCAACAACGGCGAGGTGTCCATCAGCCTGGGCGGCGAGGTGCTGTTCGACGACCAGCGCCGTCTGCTGCAGCGCCAGTGGGCCGAGACCAGTTACCAGATCCAGCGCCTGCGCGACAACGCCGAGTGCGCCGACCAGGAATTCGACGTGCTGCTGGAAGAAGAGAATCCCGGCCTGTCGGTCAAGCTGGGCTTCGACGTCAACGACGATATCGCCGCGCCGTACATCAAGAAGGGCGTGCGCCCGCAAGTGGCGATCCTGCGCGAGCAGGGCGTCAACGGCCAGGTCGAGATGGCCGCAGCCTTCGACCGCGCCGGCTTCGCCGCCATCGACGTGCACATGAGCGATATCCTCGCCGGCCGGGTCGACTTCGCCGACTTCAAGGGCCTGGTGGCCTGCGGTGGTTTCTCCTACGGCGACGTGCTGGGGGCCGGCGAAGGCTGGGCCAAGTCGGCGCTGTTCAACCGCCGTGCCCGCGATGCCTTCCAGGCGTTCTTCGAGCGCAACGACAGCTTCGCCCTGGGCGTGTGCAACGGTTGCCAGATGATGTCCAACCTGCACGAGCTGATTCCGGGCACCGAGTACTGGCCGCACTTCGTGCGCAACCGCTCGGAACAGTTCGAGGCGCGCGTGGCCATGGTCGAGGTGCAGAAGTCCAATTCGATCTTCCTGCAGGGCATGGCCGGTTCGCGCATGCCGATCGCCATCGCCCACGGCGAGGGCCATGCCGAGTTCGCCAGCGAGGAAGCGCTGCTGGAAGCCGACCTGTCCGGTTGCGTGGCCCTGCGCTACGTCGACAACCACGGCAAGGTCACCGAAGCCTACCCGGCCAACCCCAACGGCTCGCCGCGTGGTATCACCGGCCTCACCAGCCGTGACGGTCGCGTGACCATCATGATGCCGCACCCTGAGCGGGTGTTCCGCGCCGTGCAGAACTCCTGGCGTCCGGACGAGTGGCAGGAAGATGGCGCCTGGATGCGCATGTTCCGCAATGCGCGGGTCTGGGTGAACTGACGGTGTACAAGCTCGCCTTCTTCGTGCCGCCGAGCCATGTGGACGTGGTCAAGGCCGCTGTGTTCGCCGCCGGTGGCGGGCGCATCGGCGACTACGACCACTGTGCCTGGCAGACCCTGGGCCAGGGCCAGTTCCGGCCTCTGGACGGCAGCCAGCCGTACCTGGGGCAGGCAGGGCAGGTCGAGCAGGTGGACGAGTGGAAGGTGGAGCTGGTGGTGGCTGACGACCTGGTTGCCCAGGTCGTCGCTGCGCTCAAGGCGAGCCATCCGTACGAGACGCCGGCCTATGAGCTCTGGCGGCTCGCCGAGTTCTAGACCGCGCTGGAGCCATTCGCGGGGCAAGCCCGCGAATGTTTGTTAGCTAGGTGGCATGGGGGCGCGAAGCGGCCCCAGAAACCTGAAAGGACAGCCCATCAGGCCGTCCCGATCTCCCCACCATCGTCACGCTGGATCACCACGGTCGAAGCCCGTGGACGCACCGTCGTGCCCGCCGGGGTGGCATCGGTGGCAATGTCGCTGTACGGCCAGTTGCCCGGGTGCTGGATGTTGATGAACAACGTCTTGTTGTCCGGCGTGAAGGCGATGCCAGTCACCTCGCAGCCGTTCGGGCCGACGAAGAAGCGGCGCAGGTCGACCTGGTTGCGGGCGTTGACCGGGATCTGCCTGCCATCGGCATCCATCAGGTCGGACGGAATCACTGCCAGCAACTGGTCGTTGGTGTAGTCAGCCACGCTCGGCTCGCTGTTGTCGGTCTCGAACCACAACACGCCGCGGCTATCGAAACACATGCCGTCGGGGCTGGCGAACTGGTTCAGTTCGGTCAGGCCCGAGCGGTTGATCTCGGCGGCACCGGAGGCGTTGGCGCCGAACACGAAGATATCCCAGGTGAAACCCCGCTGATCGTCGCTGTCGCGCCAGCGGATGATATGGCCGTGACGGCTCGGGCCGCGTGGGTTGGCGGCGTTTACCGTTGCCGGGGTGCGCGCGCTGTTGTTGGTCAGGGTCAGGTAGACGTCACCGTTGAGCGGGTTGACCGCCGTCCATTCCGGCCGGTCCATGGGCGTTGCGCCCACGGCATCCGCCGCACCCCGGGTGTTGAGGAGGATACTCGGCAGGTCGCCGAACCGGGCGCCAAGGGTGCTGCCGTCGGTGGTGGCGGTCTCGACGTCGAGGGGCAGCCAACTGCCACGGCCGTCGGCATCGAAGCGGGCCACGTAGAGCGTGCCTTGGTCCAGGTACTTGTCGCCGGTGGCCAGGCGGTCGGCCGGGTTGGCGTCGGCCGGGTCCCACAGGGCGTCGGAGACGAACTTGTACAGGTACTCGTTGTTGGAGTCGTCGCCGCTGTACCAGACCAGCGGCTTGCCGGCCACCGCCAGGCCCGGGCAGCAGCCCTCGTGGCGAAAGCGCCCCAGGGCGGTACGTTTCACCGCCAGGGTGGTGCTGTCGTACGGGTCGATCTCGACGATGTAGCCGTAGGTGCTGGCTTCGTTGCGATAGTCGTCGGTGGCGCTGGCGCCGGTCGGGGTGACGTCGAAGCGGGCGAATTCGCCGTCGACCTCGCTGCTGTCGCCAGCAGCGCTTTCCCATTGGTACAGGCCGCTGGAGGTCGCCACGCCGATCCGCGACTGGTCGGCGGGGAGGGCGCCCTTGTTGACGAAGATGCCCGGCCAGTTCTCCTCGCAGGTCAGGTAGGTACCCCACGGGGTATGGCCGTTGCCGCAATTGTTGTTGGTCCCGCGGCATTGGCTGCCGTCGGGCGAGAAGCGGGTCTTGACGTGGTCGGTGCCGCGCAGCGGGCCTGAGATGTTCATCCGCGAGGCGGTGGTGAAGCGGCGGTTGAGCGGGTCGTTCTCGACCACCTGCCAGCGGCCGTCGACCTTGCTCAGGCGCACCACGCCGACGCCGTGGGCATTGATTTCCTTGCGCACTTCTTCGGCTGGGCGCTTGCCGTTGGCGTCGGTGGTCGGGCCGTTCGGGTGCAGGGCGGCGGGATCGATGTACTCGAAGTTGATCGCCAGCAGGCCGTCGTCGGCGCTGCCAGCGATGGGGAAGAAGTGCATGCCGTCGTGGTGCATGCCCATGGCGTTGGCCTGGTCGAGGGCGGTGTTGCTGCCGTCGGCCTTCCATGGGCTGGCTTTGCTGTTCAGCGGCGTGCCCCAGGGGGCCAGCACATAGGCGCTGTAGCCGGCAGCGACGACGCAGGCATCGGTGCGCGAGCCGGCGATGGACTCGAAGCCCAGCTTCAGTTTCGAGGGCTGCGGCTTGGCCGGGCGGGGCGCATCTTGGCGAGCGGCGGCAATGCCATCTAGGCAGCCGGCCAGGCCGGTTCCCGCGATCATGGCGATCGCCGCGCCAAGGCTGCCGCGCATCACGCTGCGACGGCTCAGGTAGGCGTCCATGACGCTGGCCATCGGCGGGTTGTCGCTCAGGTTCCGGTCAAGGTTGTCGCCGGTTTCTCGACTCATCGGGTGTCCTTTTGTTGTGAGTAAGAAAGACGCGACTTTAGTGCGTCAATATGATGATTTTTTGGCAGAAATGTTAACGGAGGCTTCGGCGCGGGGCGGTCCTCGATGTCGGTCCATCGAGTGGCGTGGGGCTGCCTTGCAGCCCATCGCCCCCAAATCGTGGAGATCGGCTCAGCGCTCGATCTTGCCCTGAACGCTCGAGGACCACTGCTCACGGCGGTCATGCCCGCTGGTACGCAACAGCCCCAGGTCCAGGGCATTCTCGCCGTCGGCCGCCCCCTTGTCCTTGACCACTTCGGCCACGGCGGTGCCCAGGTCGACCGGTGAGTTGGACGCATCGACCGACACATCCCGTCGATAATCGCGACCGGTCAGGGTCTCTCGGCTGACGGAGGCCGCTGCCAGGTCGACAGTGCCACCGGCCGATTGCAACCGGGCGCCGACCAGGTGTGCGTCGCCGCCCACCTTGAGGTCGATGCCCTCGCTGCCCCTGAGGGACGCCTGGTGGGCCACGGTGTCACGCTGCTCATGCGACAGGTCGAGCTTGAAGGTCGGCGACAGGCCAGGCTCGGCCTTGCTCAGCGTCGGGCCGACTTTCTCGCTGACCTTGCCCCCCGCCGGCCCTGCCACGGCGCTGGCCGCATTGACGTAGCCCTGGGGGGTTTTCTCCTTGCTCAGGCGCGCATCGACCTTGAGGCTCAGGTTATCGACGCGGTCCTTGCGGCTGGCCACCCGCAAATCGCCGCCGATATTGCCCTGGATCTGCCCGGCCTCCAGGCTGGCGCCTTCGATGCGCGTGTCGCCCCGGCTGTGCAGGCTGATCCGCTCTGCCCGCCACGTGTTGCCGTTCCAGGTCTGGTTGTCGCGTTTGTCCAGGTCAACCTGTACGCGGCCATGCAGCCCGCGCACGTCCTTGTCCGGCGTCTCGCCCTTGGAGGTGTTGAACCCGGCCCCGGCGGTGATCGCCAGGTTGTTGCGGTACTCCTGGTTGCCGGAGGCCTCGATCCGTATGCTGCCGTTGGCCGCATTCAGGGCGATCTGCGCGGCGGAGGCCTGCAGGCCTTGCAGGTGCAGGGCAATGTCCTCCCGCGCGCGGCTGTTCATTTGCAGGGCGCCTGCGCTATTGAAATGGGCATCGACGGCCTGGCGGCCACGTTCGTCCAGCTTGCCATGCTCGAAGTGGCCGCCAATACCGCCACCCTTGCTGCTGCCGGTCTTGGCGGACAGTTCCAGGCCGCCGCCCAGCTTGCTGCCACTGGCCTGGTGGGCGTCGCTGGCGGCCTTGACCTGCAGCACGCCCCCACTGTCGAGACGGATGTCGTCGACCTTGCGTTCGCGGCTGCCGATGCGCGTGCCTTCGAGCAGCATGTCGCCGCCACTGCTCAGGACGACATCGCCCTTGGCGTCGATCTGCGCGACCCTGGTCTTGCTGTCCTGGCTCTGGCGCTGCGCGTGGTCGAGGTAGCCACGGGCGTCCAGGCCGGTGCTGGTGGGCCGGTTGCCGCCCTTGGCCCAGGCATTGCCATCGAGTTGCCGCGATTGTTCGCTGCTGCGATCGTTGGCCTGGGTCAGGCTCAGCCGTCCGGCGCTATTGATCGATACATCGCCGTTGCCGCCATCGATGGTGGTGCCTTCGTAGCGGCCATCGCTGCCGAGCTGTATCTGGACGCCGGTATGCCCCTGGAGGCTGACGGGACGCGCGGTGCTGGCGCTGGCCTGCTTGTCCAGCGAGCCGCCCTTGCCGGCTGCGCGCACGTTGATGTCCTGGCCGGTGCTGGTGTCGACGCGCAGTTCGCCACCGTAGGCCAGGCGCTGCACGCTGCTTTGCTCGACATTCTCGGCCGCCCTGGCGTGATGGCGGTCGGCGTCGATCTTGAGCTGGCCGCCCTTGGCGCGCCAGGCCGTGCCCTGGTCATCGAGGGTGTTGGCCTTGACGGCGACCGTGGCGCCCGACAGTTCGCTGACCTGGGCGTGACCCCGGCGCTGGTTCTCCAGGCGCTTGAGGTGGTCGACGGTCATCTGCGCGCCCACGCTGGGCGGTGCCATGGCGTCTTCGGGGGACGCCTGCTGGAAGCGGGCGGCTTCCTGGCCTTGTACCAGGCGTTCGATCGGGCGGGTCAGGTCGCGGTATTCCACGTCGGCGCCGAGGCTGCCACGCCATTGCTCGGTATTGTGTTCGCGCTCGTGGATGTCCTGCACGGCGCGGTTGTCGATGTGCTCGGCTTCCACCAGCAGCTGCTTGCCTGCATCGACTTTCGCGGCTTCGGTGACAAGGTTCGTGGCGTTGATCTTCACATCGCCGCTGGCCTGCAGCTCGCTGCGTTGCACCTGGCTGTCACGTTCTCGCTGGGTGTCTTGCACATGCTCGCCGGTGAAGGCGCTACCGAGCCTGTCGATGCCACCGGTGACAGTCAGGCCTGCGCCGCTGGTGCGGGTGTCGGTCTGGGTGTTGCGCTCGTTGCGAGTGGCCCCGAGGGTGACCTGCTTGCCCTGCAGGCTCAGGTCGCCTGTGCTGGCCGTGACCTTGGAGCCGTTGACCTGCAGGTGCTCGCCGCTGTTCAACACCACGCTGGCGCCCTTGAGTTCACTGGCGACCTGGGTGGTTTCGCTTTCGCGGGTGGTGGTCGTGGCGACCTGGTAGCCGGCAGTGGCTTCGAATTGTCGCGAATCGGGCTTGCCGTCCTGGGCTTCCTGGGTCTGCCGGGCGTTGGCGGTGAAGCCTCGTTGCTGGCTGACAGTGTCGGCATCCAGGCGCGACTGTGTGCTGTCGATCGACAGGTCGCCCTTGGCCTCGAGCTGCAGATGCCCGCCAGCTTCGAGCTTGGCGCCGCGAAGCTTCATTTGCGCGGCGCTGGCCAGGCGCAGGTTGCTCTTGGCGGTCACGTCGCTGATCAGCACCTGTTCCTCGCGCACGCTGCGATCGCGCTTGCTGCCAATCAGCCCGAACAGCTTGCTGTCGCTCTGCTGCTCCTTGGAGGTGGAACTGCCCTGGTCGGCCTCGATCGCCAGCAGGCCCTTCTCGCTGTAGAGCACGGCATCGCCCTGGCTGGTCACGCTGCTGCCCTTGATGACGACCTGCTCGGCGCTGACATGCAGGTCGCCCACCGCTGCAACGACGCTGCCGGCGACGGCCTGGCCCTGGCGGTCGTTGCCGTTGCGGTCGCCGAAGAAGGTGCCGGACACCAGGTCGCCACGGTAATCGCGTTGCTTGCCGTTTTCCTGCAGGGCGGCAGTCGTCACCTCCACCTGCCGCGCCGAGAGTTCCATCTCGCCCCGGCTTTCCAGGCGGCTGCCCCGTACCCTGAGCGTATCGCCGGCCTTCACCGTCACGCGCTCGCCACCCAGGGCGCTGGCCTTGGCGGTCTCCTTGTAGTCGTCGGTATCGCGGTCGCCGCGCCACAGGTGCTTGCGATGGCGTACCTGTTCCTGCTCCCGCCGGCTGTCGATACCGGCCTCGATGTCGAGCTTGCCGCCACTGGCCACGTCAAGGTCGCCACCGGCTTGCACGGTGGCCGCCACCAGGCGCATGTCGCTGCCGGATTGCAGTGTGAGGTCGTCGCCGGCCTGCAGGTGTGTGCCGTGCCGCGTGCGTGTGGTGACGGTGAGTTCGCGGTCGTAGGTCTCGGTGGTGATGAACCAGGCTTTCTTGTTCCATTTTTCATTGTCGCGTTCGATGTTCTCCCGGGTACTGGCATCGAGCGTCAGCTTTTTGCCGGCCTTCACCTCGATCCGTTGCGCCTTGCCGTCGACGGCCAGCAGGCGCAGGTCATCCGCTGCGCTGAGGGACAATGCGCCGTGCTCGCTGTGCAAGCGTGCGCCCTGGGTGGCGCTGGCGTCGATCTGCAGATCACCGGCCGAGCGGATGCTGATACCGTCACGTGCCGCCACCTCTATCGGCCCCATGCGCACGCCGGCGCCTTCGGCGGTGCTCAGCACCCGGATACGCCCGGCACGCATCGCGCCGAACAGCTTGGCATCGATGCTCGACGGGGTGCCGGGCAGGTGCCGCAAAACGTGCCCGCTGGCGGCGTCGATGCGGTTGCGGCCAACGGTCAGGTCGAGGTCCGTCTTGGCGCTGAGCAGGCCCTGGCTGTCGATGCGCGGCGCGATCAGCCCCAGGGCGCCTTCGGCGTTGCTCTGGCCGCCACCGAGCACCTGCAGCGAGCCGCTTGCCTGCAGGGTGTCGAGGTACTTGAGCTGCTGCTCCTGGACGACTGGCGTGCCGACCAGGAAGCCGGCGCGGGTGGTGTTGATGAAGCTACCGCCGTTGAGGGTGATGCCGTTGGGGTTGGCCAGGATGTAGTCGGCCGGGCGGCCGAAGATTTCCTGTGGGCCTTCGATCAGCGAGGCATTGCGGCTGATCACCTCGTTGAGGATGGTCGAGGCGGCCTGGCCCTGGAACTGCGGGTTGGCGGCCAGGGCCCCGGCCAGTTGCGACTGGCCCGCTTGCAGGGCGTTGTTCAAGACCACGCCGGGCTTGCCGACGTTGTAGTCGAGGAACTGGTTGTGCGACAGGCCGTGGGTGTTGGGGGCGACGATGTCGATCACCGGTACGCCGTGGCCATTGTTGATGATGGGCGTGCCGCCTGGGCCGGGGGCGGGTTGCAGGCCTCCCTGGGCCAGGGCCGTGGAGGAGGTGAGCAGCGCAAGGGAGATGGCCCAGCGCAAGGTATTGGGCCGTGGTGCCGGTTGCTTGGGATCTTTCTTCACGTCTTCGTTCTCTTTGTTGTGGGTGAATCAGATGTTCAGGGTCCAGTCCAGTACCCAGAATCCTGGCTCCAGGCATCGGCGGGGGAGGTCGCTGGCGTAGAGCGCATGCTGGTAGTCCAGGCGCAGCCGCGAGCCCGGCATGCTGAGCTCCACGCCCACGGCGGCACCTGCCAGGCGTTGGGAGGGCTGGCCATGGAAGAGGCGGGCCCAGCCCAGGTCCAGGCCGACGACCGGGCGGACCTCCAGGCCGTAGGGCAGCGACAGGGGCAGGGGCTGGCTGAGGGTGTTGCGCCAGACGCCAGTGCTGGCACCGGCGACGGTGTATTGGCGAAAGCCGCGCACGGCAGAGTCGTCGCTGAGCAACTGCTGTTCGACAGCGAACAGGACATCGCGGCTGTATTGCAGGTTGAGTTCGCTTTGCCAGCGCCAGGGCCGTTGTGCCGGACCTTGGCGCAGGTGCAGCAGGCTGGCGCGGTACTTGCGAAATTGCGGCGCTGGGGCGAGCGTCCCTTGGGCTTTGCGGTCGGCGCCGAACCCGTCCAGCCCCTGGGCGATGCCCAGGTAGGCGTTCCACAGGCCGCCATCGAGCCAGAGTAGGTTGATGCCTGTCTCCAGGGTGGTGAGGGTAGGGCTCTGCACGCCCGCGACCACGCCTGTTATGCGGTTGACCAGGCGCTTGTGGTCCAGGCGGGCGCTGGCGCTTAGCATGCCCTGCGGGTTGCGCCAGAGCACGCGCTCGGCGCTCATGCCCAGGAAGCGGCTGTTGCCGCTGCTGACCTGGCGCCCGTGGGGGATGGGCGAGCGATAGGCGATCTCGCTGGCGTTCAGGGCGAAGGTCCAGGGGCCGTAGGGAAGGCTGTAGTAGAGACTGGCGCCTCGGCTTTCGCCGGGGGCACCGAAGAGCGTCGAGACCAGCGACAGGCGCAGGTCGTCGTTGAGGTTCAGCGGGCTGTCCAGGCCGAGGCTCAGGTTCAGGCGATGACGGCCGGTCAGCTCGCTGCCGCGGTTGTCGAGGCGCCCGTCCAGGTGCCAGCGCGAGCTGACCTGGCGCGCTCCGAGCAGCACCTGGGTGCCCCCTTGCAGCTCGCCTGGCGACAGGTCGGCGACGACGTCATAGGCGCGCAGCCGATTGAGCTGGTCGAGCCCTTGTTCCAGGTCCGGCAGGTACAAGGGATGGCCGAGCAGGTCGGGGAAGGCGCCCTGCAGGGACAGCGGCAGGTCGGCGCCAGCCAGTTCGATCGACTCGACGAAGCCTTCGACGATGACGATCTCCAGCGGCTCGCCCGGTTCGGGTTGCCGGGCCAGGTAGGGACGGCTGGTCGGATAGCCGGCCTGCACGTAACGCTCGGTGATGGCCTTCAGCAGCCGGTTGATGTCAGCCACGCCCATGCAGGGACGCAGCAGTGGCCGCAGGGTTCGCTCCAGCGCTGGGGTGGAGAGCGACTGGTTGCCAGCCAGGCGTACGCCTGGGGTAGGCCAGCAGTGGGTGTCCGGCTCATGGGGGGAGGAGGAAGGCGTCGGCGTGGCACTGGGGCGCTCGCGTTGCTGCCAGCGCTGCAGCCGCTGCTGGTGCTCCAGTTGCTGGAGCGTGCGCTGTTGTTCGCGCAGTTGCTGGCTGGCCGGGTCGTCGGCCAGGGCCTGGGGCATGGCCAGGAGACCGGACAACAGGCCAGCCAGCAGCCACCTGGCGGTGTGGAAGCGGAGCGAGGCGGTCGGCATGGAAGAAATCTGCAAAGTGCGTACGGTTCAGTACTCGTTTGCGAGGATTCTAAGAATGCGACTGGTCGTCTGGATGCGAGCCCGTGCCCACCTGCGTGTCAGGCAGATGCGGAATTAGTGTCGGGAAATTCTGAGGAAATATCCTGGATCGTACGCTTTCAGGGACGGATCTCGATCAGGGTGCCGTCCTTGACCATGCTCCAGACTTCGCGCATGTCGTCATTGCGCATGGCGATGCAGCCTTCGGTCCAGTCCAGGGTATGGAAGTACCACTCCGGGTATTCCTCGTCGATCGGCGTGCCGTGGATCATGATCATGCTGCCCGGGTTGACGCCTTCGCGGCGGGCACGGGCGGCATCCCTGATGTTCGGGTAGGAGATGTGCATGGCCAGGTTGAAGCGGTCGCTGACCTTGCGCCAGTCGAGCCAGTAGAGGCCTTCGGGAGTCTTCTTGTCGCCCTCGCGCTCCTTGGCCCCCTTGGGTTGCTTGCCCAGGGAGATGCGGTAGGTCTTGAGCGGCTCGCCGCGGCTGATCAATTGCAGGCGGCGTTCGGACTTGAGCACCAGCACCTTGTCGATCAATGGCTGGGTGGGAACCTGGGCCGGGGAGTGGGACGGTGGCTGCGTAGCGGGCAGGGGCTTGCGGATGATGGTTTCGGTGAAGGCCGCCTGGGACACCGATACAACGCAGAGGCAGAAGAGGGCGAACAACCAGCGCATGAAACCTTATCCCTGAAAGCTAGGTGGTGGACGACGAGACGTTCATCGGTGGCAGGTATTCATGGCCTATGGGGTAGTGCTGCCCGATGCGGTCACGATAATAGCATTCTAGTGTGCGAGCGACGGTGCGGAAAGCCAGCGCGTCCCAGGGAATCTCGTGTTCCTCGAACAGCCGCACTTCCAGGCTCTCGATGCCCACGGCGAAGTCCAGGTCGGCCAGCTCGGCGCGGAAGAACACATGCACCTGGTTGATGTGCGGCAGGTCGAACAGCTGGTACAGGCTCATCTGCCCGACTCGGGCGCAGGCCTCCTCCACGGTTTCGCGACGAGCGGCCTGGTCGAGGGTCTCGCCATTCTCCATGAAGCCGGCAGGCAGGGTCCAGAAACCACGGCGCGGCTCGATCGCGCGACGGCACAGCAGCACCTGGCTGCCCCAGGTGGGCAGCACGCCGGCGACGATGTTGGGGTTCTGGTAATGGATGGTCCGGCAGTGTTCGCAGACGTACCGCGGGCGGCTGTCGCCCTCGGGGATCCGCTGGATGACCGGGTGGCCGCACGCGCTGCAGAATTTCATGCTTTTATTCCTTTGAGGTCGGGATATCTTGGCGCGCCTGGCGGCTCGCCCGCAAGCCGCCATCTGGCGGGGCTTGGGTGCTTCGCGGCTTTGGTGCATCATGCAAGACAGGCCTTGGAATCGAGAGTGTGTAATGCTGGACGAGCTTCTTCGCCGAATGAGCAACCATACCCCCGCGTCATTGGAGACGGACCACCGTTTCCCCGAGGCGGCGGTACTCCTGCCCATCACCCGCAGCGAAGAGCCCGAACTGGTGCTGACCCTGCGCGCCAAGGGGCTGTCCACCCATGGCGGCGAAGTGGCCTTCCCTGGCGGGCGGCGCGACCCGGAAGACCCGGACCTGGTGTTCACCGCGCTGCGCGAAGCCGAGGAGGAAATCGGCCTGCCGCCTGGCCTGGTGGAAGTGATCGGCCCGCTCAGCCCGCTGGTGTCGTTGCATGGCCTGAAGGTGACGCCATTCGTCGGCCTGATCCCGGACTACGTCGAGTACCGCGCCAACGACGCGGAGATCGCCGCGGTGTTCAGTGTGCCGCTGGAGTTCTTCCGCCAGGACCCGCGCGACCATACCCATCGCATCGACTACCAGGGGCGCAGCTGGTACGTGCCCAGCTACCGCTATGGCGACTACAAGATCTGGGGATTGTCGGCGATCATGATCGTCGAGCTGGTCAACCTGCTGTACGACGCCGGTATCAGCCTGCACCAGCCCCCCGAACGCTTCATCCAGAACTGAGTGGGGCCCACCCCGCCACCCCGGCAAACCTTGAGGAGCCAACCATGAAATATCGCCTGGGCGACCTGCGGGTCGAGACCCACCCCACCAGTTGGGCCGCCCCCACTGCCACGCTGATCGGCAAGGTACGCCTGCAGGCCCACGCCAGTGTCTGGTTCGGCGCGGTGCTGCGCGGCGACAACGAGCTGATCGACATCGGCGAGGGCAGCAATGTCCAGGACGGCACGGTGATGCACACTGACATGGGCTCGCCGCTGACCATCGGCAAGGGCGTGACCATTGGCCACAATGCCATGCTCCATGGTTGCAGCGTCGACGACTACAGCCTCATCGGTATCAACGCGGTGATCCTCAACGGTGCACGCATCGGCAAGCACTGCATCATCGGCGCCAATGCGCTGATTCCCGAGGGCAAGGAAATCCCCGATGGCTCGCTGGTGATGGGCTCGCCAGGCAAGGTGGTACGCGAGCTGACCGACGCGCAGAAACGCATGCTCGAGGCCAGCGCGGCCCACTACGTGCACAATGCCGAGCGCTACGCCCGTGACCTGGCGCCCCAGGAGGACTGACATGAGCGATGCCGAACGCCCCGTCGCCTCGCCTTGCGTGAGCGTCTGCGCCCTGGACGAGCAGGACATCTGCGTCGGCTGCCAGCGGACGGTGGCGGAGATCACCCGTTGGGGGCGCATGGACAACCAGGAGCGGCGCCAGGTGCTGAAGCTGTGTCATGAGCGGGCGGTGGCCGCGGGGTTGATCATCGGGATGTGAACGGTGGGGCATCTGCGTACACGTTGGGCTTGGTAAGTGCTGGGGCGCGAGGCGGCCCCAACAGCTGCGGTTGACTCAAAAATCAAGTAATCTGTGCCGCTTGCCCAACGTGTGATCCCATGTTCTATCTCATCGCCTACATCAGCAGCGTAGTGCTGATCAACTACGCCTTTTCCAGTGCCCCGCACCTGGACGTGATCTGGTCCGCCTGGGGCGGGCTGGTGTTCATCCTGCGCGACATGGTGCAGACCCGCCATGGCCATGGTGCGCTGCTGGCCATGCTGGTGGCGCTGGTGCTGTCCTATGTCACCTCCGAGCCGGCCATCGCCCTGGCCAGCGCCACGGCGTTCTTCGTCTCCGAACTGATCGACTGGCTGGTGTTCAGCATCACCCGCCGGCCGCTGCGCGACCGCCTGTGGCTGAGCTCGGCGCTGAGCATCCCGGTGGATACCTTCATCTTCTTCGGCATGATCGGCGCCCTGACCCCAACGGTGGTCGGCACCGCCCTGGGGTCGAAGTTCGCCGGAGTCACCGTGGTATGGCTGGCCATGGCCTGGCGGGCACGGCGTGCGGCTGTCGTTGGCTGATTGCAAGGGGCAGCCCCGCGTTCACCGGCCAGTGTAGAATAGCGGTCCTTTTTCAGCGGGCGGCAGCCAGCATGGCGCGGCCCCGACGCCTTCGAGGACCTGAAATGACCCGTATCGGAACCCCATTGTCGCCCACCGCGACCCGTGTACTGCTGTGTGGCTGCGGCGAGCTGGGCAAGGAAGTGGTGATCGAGCTGCAGCGCTTGGGTGTCGAGGTGATCGCCGTGGACCGCTACGCCAACGCCCCGGCCATGCAGGTCGCGCACCGCAGCCATGTCATCGACATGCTCGATGGCGCCGCCCTGCGCGCGGTGATCGAAGCCGAGAAGCCGCACTACATCGTCCCAGAGATCGAGGCTATCGCCACCGCCACGTTGGTCGAGCTGGAGAACGAGGGCTTCAACGTGGTGCCCACCGCCCGCGCCACCCAACTGACCATGAACCGCGAAGGCATCCGCCGCCTGGCCGCCGAGGAACTGGACTTGCCGACCTCGCCGTATCACTTCGCCGATACCTTCGAGGAGTACGCCAGGGCGGTCACCGACCTGGGCTACCCCTGCGTGGTCAAGCCGGTGATGAGTTCGTCGGGCAAGGGCCAGAGCCTGCTGCGCGGCGAAGCCGACCTGCAAAAGGCCTGGGACTATGCCCAGGAAGGTGGCCGCGCCGGCCGGGGCCGGGTGATCATCGAAGGGTTCATCGATTTCGACTATGAGATCACCCTGCTGACCGTGCGCCACGTGGGCGGCACCACGTTCCTCGAGCCGGTCGGCCATCGCCAGGAGAAGGGCGACTACCAGGAATCCTGGCAGCCCCAGGCGATGAACCCGAAGGCCTTGGCGGAATCGCAACGGGTGGCCAAGGCGGTCACCGATGCCCTGGGTGGGCGTGGCCTGTTCGGTGTGGAGCTGTTCGTCAAGGGCGACCAGGTGTGGTTCAGCGAAGTTTCGCCGCGCCCGCACGACACGGGCCTGGTGACCCTGATCTCCCAGGATCTTTCGCAGTTCGCCCTGCATGCCCGTGCCATCCTCGGCCTGCCGATCCCGGTGGTGCGCCAGTTCGGGCCGTCGGCCTCGGCGGCGATCCTGCCGCAGGGTCAGTCCCAGCAGACCACCTTCGCCAACCTCGGCGCCGCCTTGAGCGAACCGGACACTGCCATCCGCCTGTTCGGCAAGCCGCAGATCGACGGCCAGCGCCGCATGGGCGTCTGCCTGGCGCGAGACGAGTCGATCGAAGCCGCTCGTGCCAAGGCGACCCGCGCCTCCCAGGCAGTCAAGGTCGAGTTCTAAGCTTAAAGCGGCAAGAAAAAGCAGGTCGTGCACGATCCCGCTTTTACTTGCCGCTTGAAGCTTGCAGCTGGAAATTCAAAGCTCGCTGTTGCGTGTCTCTTTCAGGCAAAGCACGGCAATCAGGCTGATCACCGCCGCCACCGACACATAGCCCCCCACCCAGCTCAATCCCCCCATGCTCACCAGTTGCTGGGCGAAGAACGGTGCCGCCGAGGCACCGACGATGCCGCCCAGGTTGTAGGCTGCCGAGGCGCCGGTGTAGCGTACGTGGGTCGGGAACAGCTCTGGCAGCAATGCCCCCATCGGCGCGAAGGTCACACCCATCAGGAACAGCTCGATGGCCAGGAACAGCGCCACGCCAGTGGTCGAGCCCGAGGTCAGCAGTGGCTCCATGGTAAAGCCCGAGGCCACGGCCAGTAGGCCGCCGACGATCAGCACCGGCTTGCGCCCGTAGCGGTCGCTCAGCCAGGCCGACAGCGGGGTGGCCAGGGCCATGAAGACCACCGCGAAGCACAGCATGCCCAGGAAGCTCTCGCGGCTGTAGCCCAGGGTCGATACGCCATAGCTGAGGGAGAATACCGTGGAGATGTAGAACAGCGCGTAGCACACCACCATCGCCGCGGCACCCAGCAGGGTCGGCAGCCAGTATTTGGCGAACAGGTCGACCACCGGCATCTTCACCCGTTCATGGCGCGCCACGGCCTTGGCGAACACCGGGCTTTCCTCGAGCTTCAGGCGCACGTACAAGCCAACGATCACCAGCGCGGCACTGAGCAGGAAGGGGATGCGCCAGCCCCACTCGCGGAACTGCTCGTCGCTGAGCACCAGGGCCAGGGTCAGGAACAGGCCGTTGGCGGCCAGGAAGCCAATCGACGGGCCCAGTTGCGGGAACATGCCGAACCAGGCGCGCTTGCCCTGCGGGGCGTTCTCGGTGGCCAGCAGCGCCGCGCCGCCCCATTCGCCGCCCAGCCCCAGGCCCTGGCCGAAGCGCAGCAGGCAGAGGATGATCGGGGCCCAGATGCCGATGCTGTCGTAGCCCGGCAGCACCCCGATCAGGGTGGTGGAGACACCCATCAGCAACAGCGAGGCGACCAGGGTCGACTTGCGTCCGATGCGGTCGCCGAAGTGGCCGAACAGGGCCGAGCCCAGCGGCCGGGCGAGGAAGGCGATACCGAAGGTGAGGAAGGCCGCGAGCATCTGCGCGGTACCAGACCCGGACGGGAAGAACACCGGGCCGATCACCAGGGCGGCGGCGGTGGCGTAGACGTAGAAATCGTAGAACTCGATGGCGGTGCCGATGAAACTCGCCGTGGCGACCCGCGCAGGCGAGTTGACGGGCGTCGCCGGGGTCGAATCGGCATAGGTGCTGCTGGTTGTCATTGCATAGGTCCCTGACAGTCGGATGCATCCTGGGCATGGCCGCGCGCTGCCCAGGCAGGCATGGGCACACGGACGCCGGAGCGTTTGTTGTGGTTCGCCCGCTGACGAGGGCCCCAGGGGATAGGATCGGGAGCGGGCGCTGTTCGGGGTGGTGAAGCAGGACCGCGGGGCGTGTCAGTGGAGCGGACTGGCCGTGTGACGCCGGGTGCGGGTAGCGGGCGGGACGGCAGGGCTGGGTAAGCGTGACCCGAGTATAGCTATCGGGTCACGGTCCATACCAGTACCTTGCTGGCGCAATTGTCCTCTGTTTCGAGGATTTCCAGGCGATAGCGGCCGATCTTCAGGCACACGGCGCTTTCCGGAATGCTTTCCAGGGCCTCGGTGACCAGGCCGTTGAGTGTCTTCGGCCCGCCGTCGCAGGGCAGGTGCCAGCCCAGGCTGCGATTGAGCTCGCGCAGCGAAGCGGTGCCCTCGATCACGTAGCGGCCGTCGGGCTGGGGGTGGATGTGGGGGTTGTCGAGCGACTGCTCGTCCTCGAATTCGCCGACGATCTCCTCGAGGATGTCCTCCAGGGTGACGATGCCCAGCACTTCGCCGTATTCGTCGACCACCACGCCCAGGCGGCGCTGTTGCTTGTGGAAGTTCAGCAGTTGCAGTTGCAGCGGCGTGCTCTCGGGCACGAAGTAGGGCTCGTAGCAGGCGGCCCGCAGCGCTTGCAGGGTCAGCTCGGCCCTGGGCAGCAGATGGCTGATCAGCTTGGTGTTGAGGATGGCTTCGACCTGGTTGATGTCGCTGTGGTAGACCGGCAGGCGGGTATGGCGGCTGACGATCAGTTGCTCGACGATGCGCTCCATCGGCTCGTCCAGGTTGATGCCGTCCACTTCGTTGCGCGGTACCAGGATGTCGTTGACGGTGATCTTGTCCAGCGCCTGCAGCCCTTCCGGCAGGCCAGGGCGGGGTGGTTCGAGTGGTTCGTCCTCGTCGAAGCGATCGTCTTCCTGTGGGTGCAGGGCCACGGCAGTGGGTTGTGCGCGGAACGGCCGCAGGATCAGCCGGGCGCAGCCGTCCAGCAGGCAAGCCAGCGGCTGCAGGGTAGCCAGGGGCCATTTCAGCAGGCTGGCGCCGAGGCTGACGAACGCCTGCGGATTGCGCCGGGCCATGCGCCGCGGCAGGTACTCGGCCAGCACCAGCAGGGTCAGGGCGGCGGCGAGGCCGGCGAGCCAGAAACCGTGTTCGCCGTCGTAGCGCTGGCCCAGCAGGCAGGCCAGGCCCAGCACCAGCAGCTTGCCCAGGCTGGCGCAGAGCACCAGGGCCTGGGCGGGCAGGGGGGGGTCGCTGGTTTCAGCGGGCCGCTGCTGGCCGTTCAGTTGCTGGCGTGCCGCGTCGACGGCACTGAACAGTGCCGACCAGAGCAGTGCCAGGGTCAGGGTGCCGAGCAAGGGCGCGTACGGCAGGGTGTCCATGGGCGGCCGTCAGACGTGCAGGATGAATTCGCGGACCAGCTTGCTGCCGAAATAGGCCAGCATCAGCAGGCAGAAACCGGCAAGCGTCCAGCGGATCGCCTTGTGCCCGCGCCAGCCGAGGCGGGTGCGGCCCCACAGCAGCACGCTGAACACCACCCAGGCGACGCAGGCGAGGGAGGTCTTGTGCACCAGGTGCTGGGCGAACAGGTTGTCGAGGAACAGCCAACCGGAGATCAACGACAGCGAGAGCAGGCACCAGCCGGCCCAGAGGAAGCCGAACAGCAGGCTTTCCATGGTTTGCAAGGGCGGGAAGTTGCGGATCAGCCCGGATGGGTGCTTGTGCTTGAGCTGGTGGTCCTGGAGCAGCAGCAGCAGGGCCTGGAACACCGCGATGGTGAACAGGCCATAGGCGAGGATCGACAACAGGATATGCGCCAGGATGCCGGGTTTCTCGTTGATCAGCGGCACGGTGCCCGCGGGGGCGAACTGGGCCAGCAGGGCGGTGATGGCCCCCAGCGGGAACAGCAGCACCAGCAGGTTCTCGACCGGGATGCGCAGGCAGGCCACGAGGGTCAGGGCGATCACGGCCGCGGCGATCAGGCTGGCGGCGCTGAAGAAGTCGAGGCTCAGGCCCAGCGGGGTGATCAGCTGGAAGAACAGGGCGCCGCTCTGGGCGACCACGGCGAGTGCGCCGAGCAGGCCGAGCAACCGTTTGTCGGCGCGACTGCCCTGGGCCAGGCGGCTGCCCTGGTAGAGGGCGGCGACGATGTACAGCCCGGCGGCGAGCAGGTTGGGGATGAGGCTGGGTGACGAGAGCATAAGTCCAGGTAGGCAAGCCCTAAAGGAACGAAGTGTGGCATAGAACGCGGCAGCCTAGGAAGACCGGGGGCGGCTTCGAGCCACAGCCACAAGCCACAAGTTGCAAGCTTGACAGATGAAGGCCCTCCCATCCGCGCAGAGGGCAGAGGGCAGAAGGAGTGGGGGAGGGGGCATTGCACCAATGCCGGCCAGTCCAGTGGTCTTGGGGCTGCTTTGCAGCCCATCGCCGGCAAGCCGGCTCCCACAAGGTGGCGGTGTTCATCAATCTTGTGGCATGCAGAGAACTCTGTGGGCTTGCCGGCGATGGGGTGCGAAGCGGCCCATTGAATAATGTTCTGTTCCTAAAAAAGCAGAACGCTGCACGATCTGCTTTTTCTTGCAGCTTGCCCCCGCCGCGATGGGAGGCACGGCACGAGGTGTGCGCCACCGCCGCTCTCCGTTATAATGCCCGGCTTGCTGTGCCCCACGCGTGCGCATATCCGCCAGGGCGCCTGAACAACCTCGGCTTCACTGGGCCTGAAAGGATCACCATGTTCGAAAACCTGACCGACCGCCTGTCACAGACGCTGCGCCATGTCACCGGCAAGGCCAAGCTGACCGAAGACAACATCAAGGACACGTTGCGCGAAGTGCGCATGGCCCTGCTCGAGGCCGACGTCGCCCTGCCGGTGGTCAAGGATTTCGTCAACAGCGTCAAGGAACGTGCGGTCGGCACCGAGGTGTCGCGCAGCCTGACCCCGGGCCAGGCATTCGTGAAGATCGTCCAGGCCGAGCTGGAAGGCCTGATGGGCGCGGCCAACGAAGACCTGGCGCTCAATGCCGCACCGCCCGCCGTGGTACTGATGGCCGGCCTGCAGGGCGCGGGCAAGACCACCACCGCCGGCAAGCTGGCGCGCTTCCTGAAGGAGCGCAAGAAAAAGAGCGTGATGGTGGTTTCGGCCGACGTCTACCGCCCAGCGGCGATCAAGCAGCTCGAAACCCTCGCCAACGACATCGGCGTGACCTTCTTCCCGTCCGACATCAGCCAGAAGCCGGTGGCCATCGCCGAGGCGGCGATCCGCGAGGCCAAGCTCAAGTTCATCGACGTGGTCATCGTCGATACCGCCGGTCGCCTGCACATCGACGCCGAGATGATGGACGAGATCAAGGCCCTGCACGCCGCGGTCAAGCCGATCGAGACCCTGTTCGTGGTCGACGCCATGACCGGCCAGGATGCCGCCAACACCGCCAAGGCCTTCGGCGACGCCCTGCCGCTGACCGGCGTGGTGCTGACCAAGGTCGACGGCGATGCCCGTGGCGGTGCCGCGCTGTCGGTGCGCGCCATCACCGGCAAGCCGATCAAGTTCATCGGCATGGGCGAGAAGAGCGAGGCCCTGGAGCCGTTCCACCCCGACCGTATCGCCTCGCGCATCCTCGGCATGGGCGACGTGCTCAGCCTGATCGAGCAGGCCGAGCAGACCATCGACAAGGCCAAGGCCGACAAGCTGGCCAAGAAGCTCAAGAAAGGCAAGGGCTTCGACCTCGAGGACTTCCGCGACCAGTTGCAACAGATGAAGAACATGGGTGGCCTGGGTGGCCTGATGGACAAGCTGCCGAGCATCGGCGGGGTCAACCTGTCGCAGATGGGCAACGCCCAGGGCGCGGCCGAGAAGCAGTTCAAGCAGATGGAGGCGATCATCAACTCCATGACCCCGGCCGAGCGCCGCGACCCAGAGATGATCAGCGGCTCGCGCAAGCGCCGCATCGCCCTCGGCTCCGGCACCCAGGTGCAGGACGTCGGCCGGCTGATCAAGCAGCACAAGCAGATGCAGAAGATGATGAAGAAATTCTCCGCCAAGGGCGGCATGGCCAAGATGATGCGTGGCCTGGGCGGGATGCTGCCGGGTGGCGGCATGCCGAAGCTGTAACCGATTTCGAGGTGGCCGCCTTGTCGTGAGGCGGTCGTCCGGAGCCCCGCCTCGGCGGGAATAGCGCCGCAAACAGCGGCTTAACCGGCAGATCTGGACGGTGAGGCGTAGCCTTGCCGAAAAAGGCATTTGCAAATGTCCGTGTATTCCCCGAGAATATGCGGCCTTTTGGGCACCCTGTGCCCATTGGGCATTCAGATTTGCAGCACCGACTATAGGAACGATGTTCACATGGTAACCATCCGTCTTGCCCGTGGCGGCTCCAAGAAGCGCCCTTTCTATCACCTGACCGTGACCAACAGCCGTAACGCCCGTGACGGCCGTTTCGTCGAGCGTATCGGTTTCTTCAACCCGATCGCCTCCGGCGCCGAAGTTCGCCTGTCGGTCAACCAGGAACGTGCCCAGTACTGGCTGAGCCAGGGCGCGCAGCCGTCTGAGCGTGTTGCTCAGCTGCTGAAGGACGCTGCCAAGGCTGCCGCCTGAGCAGTATGAACGCGACGCCAGACAAGGCTGACGACCTCATCGTTGTCGGCAAGATCTTTTCGGTTCACGGCGTTCGCGGCGAGGTGAAGGTGTTTTCCTTTACCGATCCGATTGACAACCTGTTGGATTATCCCCGCTGGACGCTTCGGCACGAAGGCGTGGTAAAGCAGGTCGAGCTGGTCAAGGGCCGCCTTTCCCAGAAGGGGTTGGTGGTGAAGCTCAAGGACCTCGACGATCGTGACGAAGCACGGCTTCTGAGCGGTTACGAGATCTGCGTACCGCAGAGCCTTTTGCCCAACCTGACCGATGGCGAGTACTACTGGTACCAGCTGGTGGGTCTGAAGGTCGTCAACCAGGACGAACAGCTGTTCGGCAAGGTTGATCACTTGTTGGAGACCGGCGCGAACGATGTATTGGTGGTCCGGCCCTGCGCAGGCAGCCTGGACGATCGCGAGCGCTTGCTGCCCTATACGGCGCAGTGCGTGCTGGCCATCGACCTGGAAGCAGGCGTGATGCGGGTCGAATGGGACGCGGATTTCTGACCGATGGGTAACCTTCGCGTAGAAGTCGTCACGCTGTTCCCCGAGATGTTCTCGGCCATCACGGAGTACGGCATTACCAGCCGCGCGGTGAAACAGGGGTTGCTGCAAGTGACCTGCTGGAATCCGCGGGACTACACCACGGATCGCCACCACACGGTGGATGATCGGCCTTTTGGCGGTGGTCCGGGCATGGTGATGAAGATCAAGCCTCTGGAAGACGCCCTGGCCAGTGCCAGGCAGGCGACCGGGGCTGCGGCGAAGGTGATCTACCTCTCGCCACAAGGCCGCAAGCTGACCCAGCAGGCGGTCAAAGGGCTGGCGCAACAGGAATCGTTGATCCTGATCGCCGGTCGTTATGAAGGCATCGACGAGCGTTTTATCGAGGCTCATGTCGATGAAGAGTGGTCGATTGGCGACTATGTGCTTTCCGGTGGCGAGCTGCCGGCCATGGTGCTGATCGATGCGGTTACGCGGCTGCTGCCCGGAGCTTTAGGGCATGTGGACTCGGCGGAGGAAGACTCCTTCACCGACGGTCTGCTCGATTGCCCGCACTACACCCGACCGGAGGTGTATGCGGATCTGCGCGTTCCCGACGTGTTGCTCAGTGGCAACCATGCACACATCCGGCGTTGGCGGTTGAAGCAGTCCCTTGGTCGGACCTTCGAACGGCGCGCCGATCTTCTGGAAAGTCGCTCGCTTTCTGGAGAAGAGAAGAAGCTGCTCGAGGAATACCTCCGCGAGCGGGACGATAGTTAACGTATCGATGGTGGATCGAGTTATCCGCCTTAGGAGCACAGCATGACCAACAAGATCATCCAGCAGCTCGAAGCCGAGCAGATGAACAAGGAAATCCCGGCCTTCGCCCCGGGCGACACCGTTGTCGTCCAGGTGAAAGTGAAGGAAGGTGAGCGTTCCCGTCTGCAGGCGTTCGAAGGTGTCGTCATCGCCAAGCGCAACCGCGGTCTGAACAGCGCCTTCACCGTGCGCAAGATCTCCAGCGGCGTTGGCGTCGAGCGTACCTTCCAGACCTACAGCCCGCAAATCGACAGCCTGTCCGTGAAACGTCGTGGTGACGTGCGTAAGGCCAAGCTGTACTACCTGCGCGACCTGTCCGGCAAAGCCGCTCGCATCAAGGAAAAACTGTCCTGAGTGCAGTTTGACCGGTGGCCGAGGCCGCCTTGCGAGAGAAAAAGCAGCCTTCGGGCTGCTTTTTTGCGTTTTGTCGAATGATGTACCGGGGCCGCCCCGGCCCCTTGCGATGTGAGTAAGCGATGACCATCACCCGAGACCAGGAAATCCAACGCCGCACCGAACTGTCGGTGACCCGCGTGACCAAGGCTGTCTTCCCCAGCACCACCAATCACCACAACACCCTGTTCGGCGGCACCGCCCTGGCCTGGATGGACGAAGTGTCGTTCATCGCCGCGACCCGTTTCTGTCGCCTGCCGCTGGTGACCGTGTCCACCGACCGCATCGACTTCAAGCACCCGATCCCGGCGGGCTCGATCGTCGAGCTGGTGGGGACCGTGATCAAGGTCGGTACCACCAGCCTGCAGGTGCAGGTGGATGTGTTCGTCGAGAACATGTACCTCGATGGCCGCGAGCGGGCCATTCATGGTGTGTTCAGCTTCGTCGCCATCGACGAGGACAAGCGCCCGGTGCCGGTGTTGCCGCAGGCCTGAGGACGCTCCGGCGCCTGCGCCGGCCTGTTCGCGGGCAAGCCCGCTCTTGCAGGGGGCGAGTCGATCGCAAGTGATGCGGTTTGCAGGGCCATGTGGGCGCGGGCTTGCCCGCGAAAGTGCCAGACCTGACAACCTGTCACCTGCTGTGAAACACTAGGCCCCTCTCAACGCCCAGCAGCCCCGCATGTCCGCTCTCGACCACCCCCTGATCGACCAGTTCCTCGATGCCCTCTGGCTGGAAAAAGGCCTGTCCGACAATACCCGCGCCTCTTACCGCAGCGACCTGGCCCTGTTCAACGGCTGGTTGCAGGAGCACGGCGTGGCCCTGCCGGCGGCGGGCCGCGAGCTGATTCTCGATCACCTCGCCTGGCGCTTCGAGCAAGGCTACAAGCCACGCTCCACGGCGCGTTTTCTCTCTGGCCTGCGCGGCTTCTTCCGCTACCTGCTGCGGGAAAGGCTGATCGACGTCGACCCGACCCTGCAGGTCGAGATGCCGCAGTTGGGCCGCCCGTTGCCCAAGTCCCTGTCCGAAGCCGACGTCGAGGCCCTGCTGCAGGCGCCGGACCTAGGCGAGGCCATCGGCCAGCGCGACCGGGCCATGCTCGAAGTGCTCTATGCCTGCGGCCTGCGGGTGACCGAACTGGTCAGCCTGACCCTGGACCAGGTCAACCTGCGCCAGGGCGTGCTGCGGGTCATGGGCAAGGGCAGCAAGGAGCGCCTGGTGCCGATGGGGGAGGAGGCGGTGCTCTGGCTGGAGCGTTACCAGCGCGATGGGCGTGCCGAGCTGCTCAATGGCCGCCCCAGCGACGTGCTGTTCCCCAGCCAGCGCGGCGAGCAGATGACCCGCCAGACCTTCTGGCACCGTATCAAGCACCATGCCCGGGTCGCTGGCATCGACAAGCCACTGTCGCCGCATACCCTGCGCCATGCCTTCGCCACCCACCTGCTCAATCACGGTGCCGACCTGCGGGTGGTGCAGATGCTGCTGGGCCATAGCGACCTGTCGACCACACAGATCTATACCCACGTGGCCAAGGCGCGCCTGCAGCAACTGCATGCCCAGCACCATCCGCGTGGATGAATGGTTTTCATGTTCCGCCGACCGGTGCCTGCGAACCCCTCCAGTAGCGGCCTGTTGTGGTAGGCTTGGACGGTTTGCACCAAGGGCTGCCCGCTCGCCGCGATTTCCCCCGCGCCCGACGCCCCGCCGGCCCCGTCCGCCTTCAGGAGTTCCCATGCGCGTGACCCAGATTTTCGCCGCCGCCGCCCTGGCGCTGGCCAGTACCTTTGCCGTTGCCGCGACCAGCGACGCCAGTGCCGGCGCCGAGCAGGCGATCCGCAAGACCCTGCAGACCCTCGAGCTGGAAGTGCCGGTCGAGAGCGTCGCCAGCAGCCCGGTCAGCGGTCTCTACGAAGTCAAGCTACAGGGCGGCCGCGTGCTGTACGCCAGTGCCGATGGGCAGTTCGTCATGCAGGGCTACCTGTTCCAGATCCAGGACGGCAAGCCGGTCAACCTCACCGAGAAGACCGAGCGCCAAGGCATCGCCAAGCTCATCAACGGCATTCCAGCCGCCGAGATGGTGGTTTATCCTGCCAAGGGCCAGACCAAGTCGCACATCACCGTCTTCACCGATACCACCTGCCCGTATTGCCACAAGCTGCACGCCGAGGTGCCTGAGCTCAACCGCCGCGGTATCGAGGTGCGCTACGTCGCCTTCCCGCGTCAGGGGCTCGGCTCGCCGGGCGACGAGCAACTGCAGGCGGTCTGGTGCTCCAGCGACCGTCGCGCGGCGCTGGACAAGATGATCGAGGGCAAGGAAATCAAGGCCGCCAAGTGCGCCAACCCGGTCGGCAGGCAGTTCCAGCTGGGCCAGTCGATCGGTGTCAACGGCACGCCGGCGATCGTCCTGCAGAGCGGCCAGGTGATTCCGGGCTACCAGCCGGCGCCGCAGGTGGCCAAGCTGGCCCTGGCCAGCGAAGGCAGCGCAGCCAAGTAATTCAATCAGTACGCCGTCACCATGGGGAGACGGCATGTTTCACGGTCGGCGCAGAGGCCGGCCGTTCAATGGGGAGTTCACAGTGAAACCGGTCAAAGTAGGCATCTGTGGGTTGGGGACCGTCGGTGGCGGAACCTTCAATGTACTTCAGCGCAACGCCGAGGAGATCGCCCGCCGTGCCGGGCGCGGTATTGAAGTGGCACAGATCGCCATGCGCTCGCAGAACCCGAACTGCCAGATTACCGGTACCCCCATTACCGCTGATGTGTTCGAGGTCGCGAGCAACCCGGAGATCGACATCGTCATCGAGCTGATCGGCGGCTACACCGTCGCCCGTGACCTGGTGCTCAAGGCCATCGAAAACGGCAAGCACGTGGTCACCGCCAACAAGGCCCTGATCGCCGTGCACGGCAACGAGATCTTCGCCAAGGCCCGCGAGAAGGGCGTCATCGTCGCCTTCGAAGCCGCGGTTGCCGGTGGCATCCCGGTGATCAAGGCGATCCGCGAGGGCCTGTCGGCCAACCGCATCAACTGGCTGGCCGGCATCATCAACGGTACCGGCAACTTCATCCTCACCGAGATGCGCGACAAAGGCCGTGCCTTCCCTGACGTGCTCGCCGAGGCCCAGGCCCTGGGGTACGCCGAGGCTGACCCGACCTTCGACGTCGAGGGCATCGACGCGGCGCACAAGCTGACCATCCTGGCCTCCATCGCCTTCGGCATCCCGCTGCAGTTCGACAAGGCCTACACCGAGGGCATCACCCAGCTGACCACGGCCGACGTCAACTACGCCGAGGCCCTGGGCTACCGCATCAAGCACCTGGGCGTGGCCCGTCGCACCGACGACGGCTTCGAGTTGCGCGTGCACCCGACGCTGATCCCCAGCGACCGTCTGATCGCCAACGTCAACGGTGTGATGAACGCGGTGATGGTCAACGGCGACGCCGCCGGCTCGACCCTGTACTACGGTGCCGGCGCCGGCATGGAGCCGACCGCTTCCTCGGTGGTCGCCGACCTGGTCGACGTGGTCCGCGCCATGACCTCCGACCCGGAGAACCGCGTGCCGCACCTGGCCTTCCAGCCCGATTCACTGTCGGCCCACCCGATCCTGCCGATCGAAGCCTGCGAAAGCGCCTACTACCTGCGCATCCAGGCCAAGGATCATCCGGGCGTGCTGGCCCAGGTGGCGAGCATCCTCTCGGAGCGCGGCATCAACATCGAGTCGATCATGCAGAAGGAAGCCGAGGAGCAGGACGGCCTGGTACCGATGATCCTGCTGACCCATCGCGTGGTCGAGCAGCGTATCGACGACGCCATCGTCGCCCTGGAAGCCCTGCAGGACGTGGTCGGCAAGGTCGTGCGTATTCGCGTCGAACAGCTCAATTAAGCGGCAAGCTTCAAGCAGCGAGCTGCAAGATAAAGGCAGTTCGGCGTTGAGGCTTGGAACAGATGACACATGCGGCAAGGGTGGGGCGCGAGTTACAGGAACGATGCCGATCGGCTTTTTCTTGTAGCGTGCCGCTCGAAGCTTGCCGCTCGAACCAAAGGTTTGCACCCATGCGCTATATCAGTACCCGCGGCCAGGCACCGGCCCTGAACTTCGAAGATGTCCTGCTGGCTGGCCTGGCCAGCGACGGCGGCCTGTACGTGCCGGAAAACCTGCCGCGTTTCACCCAGGAAGAGATCGCCTCCTGGGCCGGCCTGCCGTACCACGAGCTGGCCTTCCGGGTGATGCGCCCGTTCGTCGAAGGCAGCATCGCCGACGCCGACTTCAAGAAGATCCTCGAGGAAACCTACGGCGAGTTCGCCCATGCCGCCGTGGCGCCGCTGCGCCAGCTGGACAGCAACGAGTGGGTCATGGAGCTGTTCCACGGCCCGACCCTGGCGTTCAAGGACTTCGCCCTGCAACTGCTCGGCCGCCTGCTCGACCATGTGCTGGCCAAGCGTGGCGAGCGCGTGGTGATCATCGGTGCCACCAGCGGCGACACCGGTTCGGCCGCCATCGAAGGCTGCCGCCGCTGCGACAACGTCGACATCTTCATCCTGCACCCGCACCAGCGCGTCTCGGAAGTGCAGCGCCGGCAGATGACCACGATCTTCGGCGACAACATCCACAACATCGCCATCGAAGGCAACTTCGACGACTGCCAGGAAATGGTCAAGGCCAGCTTCGCCGACCAGTCGTTCCTCAAGGGCACCCGCCTGGTGGCGGTGAACTCGATCAACTGGGCGCGGATCATGGCCCAGATCGTCTACTACTTCCACGCCGCGCTGCAACTGGGCGGCCCGGCGCGCTCGGTGGCCTTCTCGGTACCGACCGGCAACTTCGGCGACATCTTCGCCGGCTACCTGGCCCGCAACATGGGCCTGCCGATCAGCCAACTGGTAGTGGCGACCAACCGCAACGACATCCTGCACCGCTTCATGAGCGGCAACCAGTACGTCAAGGACACCCTGCACCCGACCCTGTCGCCCTCGATGGACATCATGGTCTCGTCCAACTTCGAGCGCCTGTTGTTCGACCTGCATGGCCGCAGTGGCGCCGCCATCGCCGAGCTGATGGAACGCTTCAAGCAGGGCGGTGGTTTCAGCGTCGAGCAGGACCGCTGGACCGAAGCGCGCAAGCTGTTCGATTCCCTGGCGGTGACCGACGAGCAGACCTGCCAGACCATTGCCGAAGTGTTCGCCAGTACCGGTGAAGTGCTCGACCCGCATACCGCGATCGGCGTCAAGGCCGCCCGCGAGTGCCGCCGCAGCCTGGATACGCCGATGGTGGTGCTGGGCACCGCGCACCCGGTCAAGTTCCCCGAAGCGGTGGAGAAGGCCGGCGTCGGCAAGGCCCTGGAGCTGCCGGCCCACCTGAGCGACCTGTTCGAGCGCGAGGAGCGTTGCACGGTCCTGGCCAACGACTTGAAAGCGGTGCAGGCGTTCGTCAGCCAGCACGGGAATCGTGGCAAGCCGCTGTAAGACGAGTGATTGATTGGGGCCGCTTCGCGGCCCCAATGTCTATCCACCCATTATCCGCAGACCGTTCCCACTGCGGTTTCAGACTTTTCCTATATGAGTCGTCAGGTGACTTCCCTAGAGTAACCGCCCCTATCCACCAGGGCGCGCGAAGCCCCAGGAGCGGCCCATGCACCGGCTCAACGTGCTCATCCACCAGGCACGTCCTTCCCATCGGATCCTCTTGCACCAGGCCTGCAATGCCCTGGGCATCTTCAATGTGCGCCTCACCCAGGGCCTGCCCGATACCCAGGCAAGCTTGGCCCAGGGAGACGCCACCGACCTGCTGATCCTCGACCATGCCATGCCCGAGGCCAGCGGCCTGGCCCTGCTCCGGCATGTGCTGCAGACACGGCGCCCACGCGCGCTGCTGTTCGTCGGCCAGCCGTCACCGGGCAAGGCGGACCTGGCCCAGCAAGCCCGACAACAGGGCCTGTGGGTCATCGCTGAACTGCGCTGGCCGTTGTCGACGGCCGCCCTGCACGATGCCGTGCGGCGCTTGCGACCCATTCCTGGAGCATGCGGCGCAAGGGATACTCAAACGGTCATCTGCCTTGCGCATGCTCATTGATACGGGGGCGGCTAGACGAACTTCCTCCGCTCCCCAAGGTCAGTTCCGATAGGTTCCAAGAACAGCGAGTACGCCGGATGGAAAGAATCTGCAAACTGCTCAATGATGCCCTGACCCCGTACCAAGCCCAACTCGGCGAAACAGACGCCAGCGGCAAGCGCCAGCTGACAGTGATCGACAACCAGGGGGCGGTGATCCTCAGGCGTGCGGTAAGCCCGCGCCAATTGCAGGAGCAACAACTGCTGGTCGACCTGGTGGATGGCCTGCACCGTGACCTGCAGATCGTCGAAGGCCGCCTGCAGCCCTGTGTGATCGCGGCCTTGCAGCACCAGCAGTCATTGCCGGGAACCTTCGCCTGAGCGCTTTATCTGACACAGTGAGGGCAGGCTGACGGCACTCTGCTCCGGTGCTGTGGGCTGTCCCGGGAGTCCTTCAGGGCTTTCGCTCGACCCCGGACGCTCTCCCCGGCATCCGGGGTTTCTTTTTGTCCGTCCGGCCACGAAGGCTGTCAGCGGGGCGCGTCCTGCTGGTCTTTGAAGAAGCGCCGGCTCTGTTCCAGATAGTCCTCGCGCAGGTCCGGGTCCAGCCACTGGGCATACTGCTCGGGCAATGGGGCGTGGCGCAAGGTGGCCAACAACGGGTTGATATGGCCGATGGCCTCGCGTCCGAGCGGCGTGTCGGAGCAGCCCACGTGGAAGAACTGGTAACGGTCCACCCCCTGGATCGGATGGAACACGTATTCGTCCAGAGATCCGCCTTGCTGCTGGATCATGTAGCGCGCCTCCGGCCAGTAGCCGAGCACCAGTTGCAGGCGCCCCAGGCGCTGCATCTGCAGCAGGTTGGCGGTGGCGTCGTTGCCGTAGTGGCGGCTGAAGGCGCTGTCGGGCAATTGCCGCAGGATATCGTCGACCTGTGCGCTGTAGCTGCGCTCGGCGACGATGCCGAGCTTGAGCCGGGTCTGCGCCAGCAGGCGCTGGAGGTCGATCTTGCCGCGCTCCAGGAAGGGCGCCAGCAGGGCCTGGTCCTGGCGGCGCACTACCAGCCCGCTGCTCAGCACGCCGAGAAAGGGCGTGGAAAATTGCACGAACCTGGCCCGCTCCGGCGTCCATAGCAGGGTCGGGTCGCAGGTGAGGTTGGGTCTCTGGAGCATCTGGAGGCCACGGGCACGGTTGACCCGGACGATGCTGTGGTCGTACTCGGGCATCTGCGCGATCAGTTCCGGTAGCATGCGGTCGATCACGCCCTGGCCTTTCTCCGAGCCTTCGAAGATGGTGAACGGTGGCAGGTCGCGCACCAGCCACAGCAGGCGCTCCTTGGCCTCGGTCATGGCCGGCAGCAACCCGCACAGCAGAATCAGGAGGCCAAGCAGGCGTCCGCCGGGCATGTGCATGGCGTGTTGCGCGCGATCAGATCGCGCCGGCTTCGCGCAGCCGGGCGATGGCCGTGGCATCGTAGCCCAGGGTGCCGAGCACGGATTCGTTGTGTTCGCCCAGGCCCGGCCCCACCCATTCGCTGGAGCCTGGGGTGTCGGAGAGCTTGGGCACGATGCCTGGCATCCTGAACGGCTTGCCGTCCGGCAGGCGGGCCTGGAGGAACATCTCGCGGGCCAGGAACTGCGGGTCGCTGAACATGTCCTCGGCCGAATAGATACGGCTGGCGGGCACCTGGGCATCGTTGAGCACTTGCATTACCTGGGCCAGTGGCAGGCCGTTGGCCCAGCGGTCGATCACCCCGTAGAGCTCGTCGCGGCGCAGGTCGCGGCCATCGTTGGTGGCCAGGCCAGGGTCGTTGGCCAGGTCGTCGCGGCCGATGGCCTGCATGAAGCGCTTGAAGATGGCATCGCCGTTGGCGCCGATCTGCACGTGCCGGCCATCGGCGGTGGTGTGGATGGAGGAGGGGGTGATCCCCGGCATGATGTTGCCGGTGCGCTCGCGAATGAAGCCGAACACGTCGAACTCCGGGACCATGCTTTCCATCATGGCGAAGATGGCTTCGTAGAGCGCGACGTCCACCACCTGCCCCTGGCCGCCGTTGACTTCGCGATGGCGCAAGGCCATCAATGCGCCGATCACGCCCCACAGGGCGGCGATCGAGTCGCCGATGGAAATCCCGGTACGCACCGGCGGGCGGTCCTCGAAGCCGGTGATGTAGCGCAGGCCGCCCATGGATTCGCCGACCGCGCCGAAACCGGGCTGGTCCTTCATCGGGCCGGTCTGGCCGAAGCCTGACAGGCGCACCATGACCAGGCGCGGGTTGAGGGCGTGCAGCACGTCCCAGCCAAGGCCAAGCTTTTCCAGCACGCCGGGGCGGAAGTTCTCGATCAGGATGTCGGCCTCGGCCAGCAGGCGCTTGAGGATCTCGCGGCCTTCGGGGTGCTTGAGGTTGAGGGTCAGCGATTGCTTGTTGCGCGCCTGGACGAACCACCACAGCGAGGTGCCCTCGTACAGCTTGCGCCACTTGCGCAGCGGGTCGCCGCCATCGGGCGACTCGACCTTGATCACCTCGGCGCCGAATTCGGCGCAGATGCGGGAAGCGAAGGGGCCGGCGATGAGGGTGCCGAGCTCGATGACTTTCAGGCCGGCGAGGGGTTTGCTGGGCGTGGGCATGGGGCGTCCGTGGCGATGGGTTTGGCCCTTGGTTGTATCACAGGTGGTGCATGGCAGGTACTGCCAGGGTGGGGCTGCCTTGCTGGCGATGGGGCGCGAAGCGGCCCTGAATGGACGCCGAATGTCTTGCCAGGCCCAGCATTGGGACAAGCCCGCGAAGAAGGCCGTCAGCGCCCCGCGACTGTCCACGATCGGTTAGACTGTGCAACTTTTCTTTGCAAGAAGCCCGTCGCCATGGCCCAGCCGTCCACCACCTACAAATTCGAACTGAACCTGACCGATCTCGACCGCGGCGTGTACGAAAACGTCAGGCAGACCATCGCCCGTCACCCCTCGGAGACCGAGGAACGCCTGGCCGTACGGCTGCTGGCCTACGCGCTCTGGTACAACGAGAACCTGGCGTTTGGCCGTGGCCTGTCGGATGTGGATGAAGCAGCCCTGTGGGAAAAGAGCCTGGATGACCGTGTCCTGCACTGGATCGAGGTCGGCCAGCCGGATGCCGAGCGCCTGACCTGGTGCTCGCGTCGCACCGAGCGCACCAGCCTGCTGGCCTACGGCAGCCTGCGGGTGTGGCAGAACAAGGTGGTGGATGCGGTCAAGGGCCTGAAGAACCTCAGCATCGCCGCCGTGCCCCAGGAGGTGCTGGAGACCCTGGCCACGGACATGCCCCGCTCGATCAAGTGGGACGTGATGATCAGCGAAGGCACGGTATACGTCACCGACGACCGCGGCCAGCACGAAGTGCAGCTGGAGTGGCTGCTCGGTGAGCGTGGCTGACCTGTTCCCTACCTGACTGCCGAAGATCCCATGCGTATCGAACCTCGCCCCCTGCCGCCGAGCCTGCCGTTCCTGGGCAACCTGCCTCCCTTGTTGACCCGCCTGTATGCTGCCCGTGGCGTGCAGTCCGAAGCCGAGCTGGACAAGCGCCTGGCACGCCTGCTGCCCTTCCAGCAGCTCAAGGGCATCGACGCTGCGGTGCAGTTGCTGGTCGAAGCCCTCGACCAGCGCCAGCGTATCCTCATCGTCGGTGACTTCGATGCCGATGGCGCCACCGCCAGTACGGTCGGCGTGCTCGGCCTGCGCCTGCTGGGCGCGGCCCAGGTCGACTACCTGGTGCCCAACCGCTTCGAGTACGGCTATGGCCTGACCCCGGAGATCGTCCAGGTGGCCTTGCAGCGCGAGCCGCAGTTGCTGATCACCGTCGACAACGGCATCTCCAGCGTGGAGGGGGTGGCCGCAGCCAAGGCCGCCGGGCTCAAGGTGCTGGTCACCGACCACCACCTGCCCGGCGAGCAGTTGCCGCAAGCCGACGCCATCGTCAACCCGAACCAGCCGGGGTGCGATTTCCCGAGCAAGGCCCTGGCGGGGGTCGGGGTGATCTTCTACGTGCTCATGGCGCTGCGCGCGCGCCTGCGCGACCTGGGGCGCTACGACAACCAGCCGCAGCCGAACATCGGCGAGCTGCTCGACCTGGTGGCGCTGGGCAGCGTGGCCGACGTGGTGCCGCTGGACGCCAACAACCGCATCCTGGTCCACCAGGGCCTCGAGCGTATCCGCGCCGGCCGTGCCCGGCCCGGGATCAAGGCGATCCTCGAGGTGGCCCGGCGTGACCATCGGCGCATCACCTCCACCGACTTGGGCTTCATTCTCGGGCCGCGGTTGAACGCCGCCGGGCGCCTGGACGACATGAGCCTGGGTATCGAATGCCTGCTCTGCGACGATCCGGCCCAGGCCCTGGACATGGCACGCGAGCTGGATGCCTTGAACCAGGACCGCAAGTCCATCGAACAGGGCATGCAACGCGAGGCGCTGGCCCAGCTCAAGGACCTGCCGGTAGAGTCCATGCCCTATGGTCTGTGCCTGTTCGATGCGGACTGGCACCAGGGGGTGATCGGCATCCTCGCCTCGCGTCTGAAGGAGCGCTACCACCGCCCGACCATCGCCTTTGCCGATGCCGGGGAGGGCATGCTCAAGGGCTCGGCGCGCTCGGTGCCGGGTTTTCACATCCGCGATGCGCTGGATGCGGTGGCAGCGCGCCATCCGCAGTTGATCAGCAAGTTTGGCGGGCATGCCATGGCCGCCGGCCTGTCGCTGCCAGCAGACAACTTCCCGGCTTTCGCCCAGGCCTTCGACGAGGAGGTTCGCCGCCAGCTGCGCGAGGAGGACCTGACCGGGCGCTTGCTGTCCGACGGTACCCTGGCAGTGGAGGAGTTCCACCTGGACCTGGCGCGTGCCCTGCGCCATGCCGGGCCCTGGGGGCAGCACTTTCCCGAGCCGCTGTTCCACGGCGTGTTCCAGTTGGTCGAGCAACGGGTGGTGGGCGAGCGGCACTTGAAGGTGGTGCTCAAGAGCGAGTGTGGCTCGGTGCGGCTGGACGGCATTGCCTTCGGCATCGACCGCGAGGTGTGGCCGAACCCGACCGTGCGCTGGGTCGAGTTGGCCTACAAGCTGGATGTGAACGAGTTCCGTGGCAATGAAAGCGTACAGTTGATGATTGCCCACATGGAGCCGCGCTGACGGCAATTTTTGCGGGAACGGCGGTTTTGCGAAAGTGCTCTATGCACAACCGGTACGATTCGATGTCGAGCCACGAGCCAAAGCGATGGCACGCGATGCGGTCGGGCGGCGGCGCTCGATCTCTAAAAGCTTGCGCGATCTTGTGGGAGCGGGCTTGCCCGCGAACACCGGCGTAGCCGGTGCCATACACCGCATTGACTCCATGGCGGGCAATGCCCCGCAGCAGCCTGAGCTAGCTGAGGAGCAAGCGGTTATGAGCTGAACGTCGCCTGCTGCTTTTTACGCTGCCGGTTTTGCCAGTGCATCACGCCTGCCGCGATAAATGAGGCCAGGCCAAGCGTGGAAAAGAATACGATCCCCTCCACCGATTGTCGGTTGTACGTCTCGATCACATACTGTTTAAGTGCCGGGTCGTACAGGGTTTCGTCGCTAGCCGACAACCGCCTGACAATTGGCCCGGACAAAGCATCTTCGACTTCCACGAATAACGGCGTCGTCTTGCTGATTTTAGCGGCGTCGTAGCGAGCTTTGTGCGCGTATACCCAAGTTTTAACTGGTTGTCTCTCTGGTTGTTTGTACACAATGGCAAATGAGTAAAGTGACTTGTCATGCCGCCAGGTTTCAGGGTTGGATGCTAGCGCGGCCGGAGCGCGTACCCATGGAGAGGTTGCTGGTTGGGTGCTTTTTTCCCAATTCATAAAAAATAAGGGTAAAAAACAAAGAAAGATGAACCCCGCGAACAGCATGCAGGTGACACGCTTATGCGGTTCTAATGCCTGCATCATTTTTATCCAGGCTCGCCAAGTCAGCATCGGTGGACTTCTCTCGATAATTATTTGATTTAGTTGTATTTATCTTGCTGGGGTGCGGAGCAGCAAGCGTATTTGTCCTGGCCTCCACCCACCACGGTAGTAATCGAGGGCATGGGGTCCGCCGATGGTTTTCCGTTAACACTCTCGATTCCCACAGTTATCGTAGCCCCTCCTTGATTGACAGGAGGTGGAGGCAGCACGATAGGCGGATTTAAGCCGCCATGTATAATCGGCCGATTATCATGGCTGATCTGGAATAACTCCAGCTTTCTAGTACCTGGGTGAATTTCCATTGTTTCGGGATGCCATGTGATGACTTGTATCAAGCCTCCGAAGTGATTTTTTATGGATTCTGGATTCGTAATTACTAGGTTTGGAGCTAATAAAGGTGTTTGGGGCTCTTGTTTTATGTCGTGTTTTTTCAGGTTTTCTATTATAGGGGTGACCGTATTTTTAATTTTTTTTGCTAGCTCTGAGTTGTAAGTACTTACTAAACTGGCACCCAATGCCACGACGGTGAAAGCGCCTGCGGTCAAAGGAGTACCCGCCAATATGGCGAATCCCGCGACTACACCCGCTACGTTACCCACAAGGCTGACGTAATCCCCAAATTCCAGCTTTTTGTCAGGGTGGTACTCGGCAACAATCTTCAAGAATGTCACCGTGCCCGCCAAGGTGTTGGTCACGATATTGATAAAAGGCACCGCACCCGCAGTCATCAGCGTAACCGACAGCACAGAAGCAACCGCGCTGCTCGTTTGGGCACCCTGCACCACAAGTGAGAAGCCCTGCTTGTCAGTCTTGAATTGATCATGTACTGCGGCGGCTGCGCCCGCTTGAAATCCGGGCTTCCCAACCCTGTCTACCATAGCGACGAATATTTCAACTCGATTGGTCATGGTATGTGATCCTTGTTGATTGTCTTGAATGCAATGGTGGTGCGCAGGCGGTCGCAGTCTATGGCTGGCGATTTGGCACGGTGCGGCATTTCACCATTGAAGATGGCAATGCGTCTCGGTTTGGGAAGTGCAGCAGTAATAATGTCTGTCTTGGCGTCATTGCAGAACAAAAGTTCGCCGCCCCATGTCGTAGCCCAATAGTCATTACAAAAAAGGACTGCGGTATGGCCCGGCTCGCTTGGCAGGTTATCTCGGTGAATCGGGCTGTCCTGCCCGAAGGTCTGACCGTTCGCATAGACACCGAGCAATCTGGAATTTTTCATATACACAGCACATAGGCGTTTCCAGATGTTGATAAGAAACCCCCAGCGCTCGTTAATGGCCAGCTCTTTTTCACAGCATTCCAGTGCCTCTCGTTTGCTTCCTGCAATGAAAAAGTGCCAGCAGGGGCGAGCGAAGGGCGTGGAGTTTACTGGCCAGTCATATCTCCAGAGCGCATCTGAGAACGCGTGGTCAAGCTGGGCTTGCTCCGTTGGTGTTATGGCGTTGTCAATGATCTTTACATCTTCAGATGTGAATTGCCTTTTCATCAGCTGTGTCTCTATAGCGCATATGAATATTTCCTCGTAGGTTGCTGGCGAGGTTGCCGGAGGCGCTGGCGCAAGTAGACGTTAGAGACTGTGCACTGTGCGGGCGATAGGATGTCGGAGTTGCTGATTGAGAAGAGTTTCCCAAGCATATGTAGCTATTAAGGTAACTGCTTGTGGGAAGTCTCTCATTGCCCCGACATCCCAGGGGCTGCAAGGTCGGTACGGTAACCCATATGCGTGGAGGAATTATCTGCTCGGGGAGTGTTTTCGCTTTCGGAATGCCGAGCCTGTCTGTGGGCTCGGCCAGGGCTGCTGAGTGTCTGCCTCCAGCAAGGCATCTGGCGTCCGCCCCAACATCCCACGGAACCACTCCCCCACCCAATCTGGTCTAGTCTGAAGATTGACCGGACCCGGGCCAGGGACGTGCAATTGAGTGTCCGGGCCGGATCACCATTGGAGTCCTTGGGAGGTGCCCTCATGAGCCTGCTGCTCGAGCCTTACACCCTGCGTCAGCTGACCCTGCCCAACCGTATCGCCGTTTCCCCCATGTGCCAGTATTCCGCCGTCGACGGCCTGGCCAACGACTGGCACCTGGTGCACCTGGGCAGCCGTGCCGTTGGTGGCGCAGGCCTGGTGTTCACCGAGGCCACTGCCGTGACCGCGGACGGACGCATCAGCGCCGAGGATCTGGGCCTGTGGAACGATGCACAGATCCCGCCGTTGCAGCGCATCACCCGCTTCATCACCGCCCAGGGCGCCGTGCCGGGCATCCAGCTGGCCCATGCCGGGCGCAAGGCCAGCACCTACCGGCCTTGGCTGGGCAAGCATGGCAGCGTCAGCGTGGAGGAGGGCGGCTGGCAGCCGGTCGGCCCGTCGAGGATCGCCTTCGATCCGGAACACACCGTACCCCATGAACTGACCGAGGATGAGATCGGCGGTATCGTCCAGGCATTCGCCGATGCTGCCCGCCGCGCCTTGAGCGCAGGCTTCAAGGTGGCCGAAGTGCATGCCGCCCATGGTTACCTGCTGCACCAGTTCCTCTCGCCGCTGAGCAACCAGCGCCGAGACCGCTATGGCAGTTGCTTCGAGAACCGCATCCGCCTGACCCTGGAGGTGACCGAGGCGGTGCGCAAGGTCTGGCCACAGGAGTTGCCGTTGTTCGTGCGGGTATCGGCCACCGATTGGGTCGAGGATGGCTGGAATCCGGACGAAACCGTCGAACTGGCCCGGCGCCTGCGGGCGATCGGGGTGGACCTGATCGACGTTTCCTCCGGCGGCACCTCGGTCAATGCCGAGATCCCTACCGGCCCTGGCTACCAGACCCGTTTTGCCGAGCGGGTACGCAAGGAGTCGGAGATCGCTACCGGCACTGTCGGCATGATCACCGAACCGGCCCAGGCCGAGCATATTCTGCGCACCGGGCAGGCCGACATCATCTTCCTGGCCCGCGAGCTGCTGCGTGACCCGTACTGGCCGTTGCACGCCGACGATGACCTGGGCGGCAACAAGGCGACGTGGCCGGCGCAATACCAGCGGGCCACCAGCCGGGCGAACCCGATCCACGAGTCAGACCTGCGGGAATAGTATCGGCGCCTTTGTGGGCAAGCCCCAATGCCGGGTGACACTGGGGCTGCTTGGCAGCCCCAGGCTCAATGCCTGATCATCACATGCCGCACGCAGGTGTAGTCCTCCAGCCCATACATGGACATGTCCTTGCCATACCCCGAGTGTTTCTGCCCGCCATGGGGCATTTCGCTGACCAGCATGAAGTGGGTATTGACCCAGGTGCAGCCGTACTGCAGGCGTGCCGCCAGGCGGTGGGCGCGGCCGGTGTCGCGGGTCCATACCGATGAGGCCAGGCCATAGTCCGAGTCGTTGGCCCACTCCAGGGCCTGGGCTTCATCGTTGAAGCGCGTCACCGAGACCACCGGGCCGAACACTTCGTGGCGGACGATCTCGTCATCCTGCAGCGCATCGGCCAGCACCGTCGGCTCGAAGTAGAACCCCTCGCCCGGCAGGGCTTTGCCGCCGGTCACCAGGCGGATGTGGGGTTGGGCGATGGCCCGCTGCACCAGGCCGGCGACCTTGTCGCGGTGCTGGGCGCTGATCAACGGCCCCAGCTCGGTCTCGGGATCGTCCTGCAGGCCAGGCCTGAGGCTGGCCACCGCCTCGCCCAGGCGTTCGACGAAACGCTCGTAGATACCGTCCTGCACATACAGGCGGCAGGCGGCGGTGCAGTCCTGGCCGGCATTGTAGAAACCGAAGGTGCGGATACCCTCGATGGCGGCGTCCAGGTCGGCGTCGTCGAACACCAGCACCGGCGCCTTGCCGCCGAGCTCCATGTGCAGGCGCTTCACGCTGCTGGCCGTGGCGCCGATGATGTGCGCGCCGGTGGGGATCGAGCCGGTCAGCGAGACCATGCGTACCTTGGGATGGGTGACCAGCGGTGTGCCCACGGTCGGGCCGCGACCGAACAGGATGTTGAGCACACCTGGCGGCAGGATGTCCTTGGCCAATTCTGCCAGGCGCAGGGCGGTCAGGGGCGTCAGCTCCGAAGGCTTGAGCACCACGGTGTTGCCTGCCGCCAGGGCAGGGGCGACCTTCCAGGCGAGCATCATCAACGGGTAGTTCCACGGCGCGATGGAGGCGACCACCCCCAGCGGGTCGCGACGGATCATCGAGGTGTGCCCCGGCAGGTACTCGCCAGCCGCCGAGCCGCCCAGGCAACGGGCTGCGCCGGCGAAGTAGCGGAATACGTCGACGATGGCCGGTAACTCGTCGCCGAGCACCGCGGCGAAAGGCTTGCCGCAGTTCTGCGACTCCAGCCGGGCCAGTTCCTCGGCATGCCGTTCGAGGGTATCGGCCAGCGCCAGCAAGGCCAGGGAGCGGTCCTTGGGGCTGGTCTGCGACCAGTTGTCGAACGCCTGGTCGGCGGCACGCACGGCGGCGTCGACCTGGGCTTCGGTCGCTTCGCCGATCTGCGCCAGGGCGCTGCCCAGGGCCGGGTTCAGCACGGTCCAGGTGGGGCCTTCGCCGGCCACCAGGCGACCGTTGATCAGCATTTGGGTATGCATGCGTCCATCCTCCGTAGGGGGGGTGCGCGCGACGACCACCCACGTGGGCGCGGCACGACCGTGATCCACCAGACTAGAAGCTGGTGCCGCCGGCGACAAATGACACATCGAGCAACATTCGGATGCAAATGCGTTAAGCGAGGATTCAGCCTCCGGGCCTACTCTGGGGTTTTCCTTTCCCCAGGAGGTAACGCCAGATGAACACCCGTGGCCTGCTCGACCAACTGCTCAAGTCCGGACAGACGCTGTTGCAGAACCAGCAAGGCAAGGGCGGGGCGGGCAAGGTGCCTGGCCTTGGCGACCTGCTCGGCGGCCAGGCGGGCAAGGGCGGTGGCCTTGGCAGCCTGCTCTCGGGCGCCGGCGGCGGTGCCCTGGCAGCCGGTGCCATGGGCTTGCTGCTGGGCAACAAGAAAGCGCGCAAGTACGGCGGCAAGGTGCTGACCTACGGAGGCCTGGCCGCCCTCGGCGTGCTGGCCTACAAGGCCTACGGCAACTGGCAGGCGCGCCAGGGCGAAGGCCAGCCCCAGGAACCCCGGACCCTCGATCGCCTGCCGCCGGCCCAGGCCGAGCAGCATAGCCAGGCGGTCCTGCGTGCCCTGGTGGCGGCCGCCAAGTCCGATGGCCACATCGACGAGCGCGAACGTGCCTTGATCGAGGGCGAATTCGTCAGGCTCGACGACGATCGCGAGCTGCAGCACTGGCTGCACGCCGAGCTGAACAAGCCGCTGGACCCGGCCGAGGTGGCCAGTGCCGCGCAGACGCCGGAGATGGCTGCCGAGATGTACCTGGCCAGCGTGATGATGGTCGACCAGGAGAACTTCATGGAGCGTGCCTACCTGGACGAACTGGCACGCCAGCTGCGCCTGGAGCCGACCCTGCGCCAGGAGCTGGAGGAGCAGGTCAGGCTTGCCGCCGGGCAGTGATGCTGTGATAGAGGGCATTGCCTAATGCCAGTCGGTTAAGCGGCATTGGGGGCGCTTCGCGCCCCATCGCCGGCAAGCCGGCCACAGGGGCACTGGTGCTCACACATGGGGTGCCATGTAGAGAACCGTGTGGTGGGCTTGCCGGCGATGGGCTGCAAGGCAGCCCCAAGCCCAGCCCGATCAGGCCTTGAGCGCCTTCTTCGGGTAGATGTCATACCGGCTCGATTTCCCCTCCAGGCTATGGCTAGGCTTGGGCCCCTCGATAATGGGGGCCTTGCGCGGCCGCTTGACCACCACCCGGTGCGAAGCCAACGCCAGCGCTGCCTCGAGCAACGCCGGCGCATCCAGGTCATCGCCGACCAGCGGCCGAAACACGCGCATTTCCTTCTTCACCAGGGCGCTCTTGTCCCGATGCGGGAACATCGGGTCGAGGTAGATGACCTGGGGTGGCTCGCCCTCCCAGCCACGCATGCGCTCGATGGCGTTGCCCGTGAGCAGGCGCATGCGCCCGACGATCGCCGCCACGTCCTCGTCGTCCCGGGCCCGTGCCAGGCCATCCTCGAGCAACGCGGCGATCAGCGGCTGGCGTTCGATCAGGGTCATCTGGCAACCGAGGCTGGCCAGGACGAACGCATCCTTGCCCAGCCCCGCCGTGGCATCCAGCACCTGCGGCCGTATGCCCTGGGCGATGCCCACGGCCTTGGCGATCATTTGCCCGTTGCCACCGCCATAGAGGCGCCGGTGGGCTGCCTGGCCCTCGACGAAGTCCACCCGCACCGGCCCCGGCGCCTGCGGCCCCAGTTGCTGGATCTGCAGGCCATTGGCACCGATCTGCACGGCGAAACCCGCCGTATCGTCCGCAAGCGGCAGGCCCAGGCGCTCGGCCCATGCCACGGCCTGCGCCTGGAATTCAGCCGACAACGCCTCGACCCTGATACCTGTGCCTTGCTCTTGCTCTACCATCCGTACCCGCATCCGAAAAAATTAATGAAACCCCGGCCACGGCCGATATACGCAGTACTCGCTATTCTGCCAGAGCACAACGCGCGCGACTGCCATGTCAGAAACCCTTCCCATCGGCTTGACCTACCTGTCGCCCGTCGGCAACTACGGTCGGCAGAACACCCAGGCACTCGGGGGCGTCAGCCACCTGTGGCAGGATTTTTTCGCCCGCGCCCTGGCCGAGCAGCAAGGGCAGGAGGCAGACCCCGCCCGCCAGGCCCTGGAGCAGTACGACGAGCGAAGCGGTGAGCCAATCGGTGGCGTGCAGGCCCTGGCGCAGATCCGCCTCCAGCGCGCATGCGACGTGCAGGACAGGGAGGTCAAGCCGCCCGAGCCGCTGTTCCTGCCCAAGGCCGAATTCGAACCGCAACTGCTGGAAAAGGCCCCCGAGCCCTTCAGCACCGCCGAGCTGATCGAGCAGCAGCGCCAGCTCGACCTGAACAACAACTGGCTGCGCCCGGTAGTCATGAGCCAGGGCCATCCCCTCCCAGAGCCTGGGCCGGCGCCGTCGCCACGCCCGCTGTTCCTGCCCATCGCCGAATTCGAGATGGAACTGCTGGACAAGGCCCCTGAACCCTACGACGAAACCACCCTGGCCCAGCAGCAGAACGACCTGGCGTTCGACACCCACTGGGCGCGCCCGGTGGTGCTGAACAACGTCCGCCTGCACGCCTGAGTTCAGCGGCAGACCTGCCAGAACCCCATGTCCAGGTGAAAATGGTTATGGTGCGCGGCGTTGTAGTCGGGCCCCAGCACCGTGTTGAAGCTGTCGCAGGCAGCGTCCCGCACCTGGCGTAGAAACGCTGCCTTCTGCCCGTCCCCCTGCCAGTCGCGCGCCAGCACGATGCGCTGGCCATCGCCCAGGCGAAAGCCGCTGATGTCCAGAGCATCGGCCGTGGCATGCTGGCTCAGGCGCCCCTGCTGGCGGTGATAGACGTTGCGGCAGGCGAAGCTGCCCAGGTGATCCACCTGCACCACGGGTTGGCCGAACACCCGTTGCGCCGCAGGTTGCAAGCCATGGGTCTCGAACAGCGCATAAGCCACCGCCAACGGGCAGGAGGCCAGGAAACTACTGCTCAGCCGCGCCTGGCCGCCTTCGATGCGCAAGACATTTTGCAACGGACAGGAGGCCGTCGCCGGGCTGTCCGCCTGTGGGCGATAGCGCAGGGCAGAGGTCGCCAGCACCTGGCGGCACAAGCCGGGATCGTCGCGCAGGCGCGATAGCTTGTAGGGCGTCAGCAGGTTCGGCGGCTGGCGCACGTCCAGCGCTGCCCAAGGGTTCCATGCCGCAGGCGGCCGCCAGCCCAGGTACCAGGCCAGGCCCGCTGCCAACAGCAGGCCGCCCAGCAGTACCGGCGCTGCGCGCATGCGGCCTCAGCGGCGGAACAGGTCGTTGAGCTGGGCGAACGGCAGCGCCTGCTCGCCATAGCCGAAGGTGCCCTGGTCGCGAATCTCCATTGCCGCCTGCCGCAATGCCCCCAATGCCGCCCGAGCCAGCGACGAACCGACGCTGACACGCCGCACGCCCAGGTCCTGCAACTGGTTCACGCCCAGTGGCACCCCGGGCATGCCCATCAGTACGTTCACCGGCTTTGGCGCCACCGCCTGGACCACCGCCCGGATCTCGTCGACGCTGCGCAGCCCCGGTGCATACAGCACGTCAGCGCCTGCCTCGGCATAGGCCTGCAGGCGCCGGATGGTGTCGTCCAGGTCCAGGCACCCATGCAGCAGGTTCTCGGCACGGGCACAGAGGGTGAAGGGGAAGGGGAGCTCGCGCGCGGCCTGCACTGCGGCGCGTACCCGCTCGACCGCCAGGGCGAAGTCGTAGATCGGCGTATCGCTGCGCCCCGTGGCATCTTCGATCGAGCCGCCCACCAGGCCGGCCTCGGCAGCACGGGCGATGGCCAGGGCGCAGTCCTGCGGCAGGTCGCCGAAGCCATTTTCCAGGTCGGCGGCCACTGGCAGCGCAGTGGCGTCGACGATCGCCCTGGCGTTCTCCAGGGTTTCGTCCAGGGTCAGGGCGCCTTCCGCATCCGGTCGCCCCAGGCTGAACGCCAGGCCCGCGCTGGTGGTGGCGAGTGCTTCGAAGCCCAGGCTGGCCAGCAGCCGCGCAGAGCCTGCGTCCCATGGGTTGGGAATGACGAAGGTGCCTTCACGTTCGTGCAGTGCCTTGAAGGCTTCGGCTCGCAGGGTTTGCACATCCATGGTCATAACCTCCGGCAGATGAAGGAGTCGTCAGAGTAGCCCCAGTTGTTCGACCTCTGGAGCGCGCGGCAATTCCGGCAGCGGGGCAAGGCCAGGCAGGCGCGCCATCAGGCGCTGGTGAAAACGCTGGGCGAGGGCGGCGGCCAGGCGGTTATCGGCGGTGTGCAGGAACACGTAGGGGCTGCGCCCTTCCTCGATCCAGGCAGCGACTTTTTCCACCCAGGGGGTAAGGAAGCTTTCGTTGGCCTCCAGCTCCGGATGGCCGATGAAGCGCACTTGGGGAGACTGGCTGAACGCCGCAGGGCGCGGCGGTACCCGTGGTTTCTTGGCTTGCGCATGCAACACGCCCGGCTCGCGCGAGGCGCAGCTGAACAGCGCACGCGGATCCAGGCAGATGCGCTCCACACCCCGTTCGTGCAGCAGGCGATTGAGCTGGCGCTCCTCCTCGCCACGGGCGAAGAAGGCGCCATGGCGCACTTCGACGGCCACCGGCTTGCCGATCCGGTCGAGAAAGTGGCTCAGTTCGGCGAGGCGCGATGGGCCGAACAGCGCCGGTAACTGCAGCCAGTAGGGTGAAACGCGCTCGCCCAGCGGTGCCAGCAGGCGGGTGAAGTCGATCGCCGACTCCAGCTGTTCGCCCAGGTCCCCCGCATGGCTGACATCACCCGGAAACTTGGCGGTGAAGCGAAAGTGTGCCGGCATGACCTGGGCCCAGCGTTGCACCGTGGCAGGGGCAGGGCGGGCATAGAAGGTGGTGTTGCCTTCGACGGCATTTAAGACCTGGCTGTACAGGCCGAGGTATTCGGTGGGACGGGCATCGGCGGGGTAGAGGTAGTCGCGCCAGGCGTTTTCGCTCCAGGAGGGACAACCGAGGAAATAAGGCAGAGGCGATGGATTCATGCCTCAAATGTACAGGTCCAGCCCCTCTACTTCCATCTCCCAGTCGGTGAAGCCGGCCGTGGCCAGGTAACTGGCCAGGGCGGTGGCGGTGCGCCGGTCACGGGCACGCGGGAAGATCATGTCCTGCTGGCGCGCCGGCAGGCCGCCCGGGCGGCGATTGACGCGGTTCGGCTGGGAGGCTTCGGCTTCGTCGAGCAGCTCGGCGTCCTCGATCGACTCGTCGCGCACAGGGGCCTGGCGCGGCGGGCGCCGGATCGGGTAGGACTGCGAGGAGAAGCCGTCGATACGCATGAATGGGCACTCAGGGTCAGTGATGGCAATTTAGCAGCATCAGAGATCCGTCGCTAATGCCCGATTGATAACTAGACCACAGTTCGCGCAAAAGGTTTTATCGTCATCGGCGATAGCCGACGAACAGCGCTCAACGCGCCTTGGGCGTGGCTACATTATCGCGCAGGTAGACCGGCTGCGCCTGCTCGGCGCTGATCGCCTCGCCACGGGCCCAGGCAAAACCGGCCAGGCCGAGGATGTCCAGGGCATTGGGCAGCAGGCTGGCGTCGCTGGCATTCACCGCGGCGCCCAGCCGTTCGGCGTAGCCCCAGCCGCTCCCGGCGCCGAACCACTGGCCGCTGGCGCCTTGCGGCAACGCCGCCCGCTCCGGCGCCAGCACCGCCTCCTGGCCGACCAGGCGCATCTCGCCGTCGCAGGCCTGGTAGCAGCCCCAATACACCTCGTCCATGCGCGCATCGATGGCCGCGGCCACCTGCTGTGCGCCCCGCTCGCGCAGGGCGCCCTGGGCCAGCGCGGCCAGGTTGGACACCGGCAACACTGGACGCTCGAGGGCGAACGCCAGGCCCTGGACCACGCCGATGGCGATGCGCACGCCGGTGAACGCGCCTGGGCCACGGCCGAAGGCGATGGCGTCCAGGGCGTTGAGGGCCACGCCGGAATCGGCCAGCAACTGCTTGATCATCGGCAGCAGCTTCTGCGCATGCAGCCGTGGGATCACCTCGTAGTGGCTGGTCACCTTGCCGTCATGCAGCAGGGCGACGGAACAGGCTTCGGTGGCGGTATCCAGGGCCAGCAAGGTGGTCATCGAACGGTATTCCAGGCGAGAGGTGAAAGAGCGGCAGTATAAACGACAACGGCCCGCAAGCGGGCCGTCGTGAAGTTGCGAGGCGAATCAGCTCAGGGCTGCCAGCACCTTGTCGGTGATGGCTTCGACCGAGCCGACGCCTTCGATGTGGCTGTACTTCGGCTTGCCGCCGTTGGCGGCCGACAGCTTCTGGTAGAAGTCCACCAGCGGCTTGGTCTGGCTGTGGTAGACCGACAGGCGATGACGTACGGTCTCTTCCTTGTCGTCGTCGCGCTGGATCAGGTCTTCGCCAGTGACGTCGTCCTTGCCTTCCACTTTGGGCGGGTTGTACTGGATGTGGTAGGTACGGCCCGAGGCCAGGTGCACGCGACGGCCGGCCATGCGCCCGACGATCTCTTCGTCGTCGACGGCGATTTCGACCACGGCGTCGATCTCGACACCGGCGGCGACCATGGCTTCAGCCTGCGGAATGGTGCGTGGGAAACCGTCGAACAAGAAGCCCTTGGCGCAGTCGGGCTGGGCGATGCGTTCCTTGACCAGGCTGATGATCAGCTCGTCGGAGACCAGTTGGCCGGCATCCATGACTTTCTTGAGCTCCAGGCCCAGCGGGGTGCCGGCCTTGACGGCGGCACGCAGCATGTCACCGGTGGAGATCTGTGGAATACCGAACTTCTCGGTGATGAACTTTGCCTGAGTACCTTTACCGGCCCCGGGAGCTCCCAGCAGAATTACGCGCATCTTGTGCTCCTCATATTTTTCTATGTGAATCAACGGATTCGGCGCTCAGGGCCAACTCCGAAAAATCGGGTGAGACCGAAAATCGGTCAAAAGGCTGCTCAAGATACACAGCGCCCGGCAAGCAGACAAGCGCCGCCAGGTGGCAGGAAATCGCCACTTGCCCCCTGGGGGCGAGCGGGTTGCGCCCGGCGCAACCGGCTTCGCCTCCCTCGCTCGAAGGGCCTATGCCCCCCGGGCGCGACCCTGCTTGCGACACTTCAACCGGTGTTGCGCAGGCCAGCGGCGATCCCCGCCACGGTGACCAGCAAGGCTTGCTCCAACGGGCTGTCCAGAGCGGCTTCGCGGCTGCGCGAACGCGCCAGCAACTCGGCCTGGAGCAGGTGCAGCGGGTCCAGGTAGGTGTTGCGCAGGCTGATGAACTTCAGGGTCTCGGGGCTGTGCGCCAGTAGCACCGGCTGCCCGGTCAGCCCCAGCACGACCTGGCACGACTGCGACAATAGGTCGCGTAGATGCACCCCCAACGGACGCAGCTGCGGTTGCACCAGACGTTCGTCGTAGGCCTTGGCGATCTCGGCGTCGGCCTTGGCCAGGACCATCTCCAGCATGTCGATGCGCGTACGGAAGAACGGCCACTGTTCGCGCATCTGCTCCAGCAGCGTGCCCTGGCCACGTGCCAGCGCGTTGTTCAAGGCGGTCTCCCAGCCCAGCCAGGCCGGTAGCATCAGGCGCGTCTGGGTCCAGCCGAAGATCCAGGGGATGGCGCGCAGGCTCTCGATACCACCGGCGCGGCGCTTGGCCGGGCGGCTGCCCAGGGGCAGGCGGCCCAATTCCTGTTCTGGCGTGGACTGACGGAAATACTCGACGAAGTCCGGGTTCTCGCGCACCACGCCACGGTAGGCCTTGACGCCATCGGCGGCGAGTTGGTCCATCAGTTCGCGCCAGGCGGGTTGCGGTGGAGGAGGCGGCAACAGGGTGGCCTCGAGCACCGCGGCCAGGTACAGGTTGAGGTTCTGCTCGGCGATGCCCGGCAGGCCGAACTTGAAGCGGATCATCTCGCCCTGCTCGGTGGTGCGGAAACGCCCGGCCACCGAGCCCGGCGGCTGCGACAGGATCGCGGCGTGGGCCGGGCCGCCGCCACGGCCGACGGTGCCGCCACGGCCATGGAACAGCAGCAGTTCGACCTGGTGCTCGCGGCAGATGCGCACCAGCTCCTCCTGCGCCCGGTATTGGGCCCAGGCCGCTGCCGTGGTGCCGGCATCCTTGGCCGAGTCGGAGTAGCCGATCATCACCTCCTGCGGGCCACGCAGGCTGGCCCGGTAGCCCGGCAGGCCGAGCAGGCGCGCCATCACCGGGTCGGCGTTGTCCAGGTCGGCGAGGGTCTCGAACAGCGGTACCACGCGCATCGGCCGGGTCAGGCCGGCTTCCTTGAGCAGTAGCTGCACCGCCAGCACGTCCGAGGCCGAACCCGCCATGGAAATCACGTAGGAGCCCAGCGACGCCGCCGGTGCGGCGGCGATCTCGCGACAGGTGGCGAGCACCTCGGCGGTTTCGGCCTGGGGCTGGAAGTGCGCCGGCAGCAGGGGACGGCGGTTCTTCAGTTCGGCCTGGAGGAACTCGATGCGCTGCTCCTCGTCCCACTCGGCGTAGCGCCCCAGCCCCAGGTAGTCGGTGATCTCGGACAGCGCGTCACGGTGGCGGGCAGCGTCCTGGCGCACGTCCAGGCGCACCAGGAACAGGCCGAAGGTCACCGCCCGGCGCAGGCTGTCGAGCAACGGGCCATCGGCGATCACGCCCATGCCGCAGGCGTGCAGCGACTGGTAGCACAGCTCGAGCGGGGCGATCAGCTCGCGGTTGTCCACCAGCACCTCGGTGGTGACCGGCTGGCTGGCGCCCAGCGAAGCCTGGGCCCAGGCGCGGGTAGCCCGCAGGCGTTCGCGCAGTCGCTTGAGCAGGGTGCGGTAGGGCTCGGCGCTGTCGCCCACTTGTGCACGCAGGGCCTCGCTGGCCTGCTGCATGGACAATTCCGCGGCCAGGTAGTCGATGTCGCGCAGGAACAGGTCGGCCGCCATCCAGCGGGCCAGCAGCAGGACCTCGCGGGTCACCGCAGCAGTCACGTTGGGGTTACCGTCGCGGTCGCCGCCCATCCACGAGGCGAAGCGGACTGGCGCGGCCTCCAGCGGCAGGTGCAGGCCGGTGGCCTCGAACAGGGCCTTGTCGACCTTGCGCAGGTGGTTGGGAATGGCCTGCCAGAGCGAATGCTCGATCACCGCGAAGCCCCACTTGGCCTCGTCCACCGGGGTCGGCCGGCTGCGCCGGATCTCTTCGGTGTGCCAGGCCTCGGCGATCAGCCGGCGCAGGCGCTCACGCACCTGGCCGCGCTCGGCGGGCGTCAGGTCGCGATGATCCTGGGCCGCCAGTTGGCCGGCGATGGCGTCGTATTTCTGGATGAGGGTCCGGCGTGCCACCTCGGTGGGGTGGGCGGTGAGCACCAGCTGGATGTCCAGCTTGCCCAGTTGCCTGGCCAGGGCCTCGTCGCCGTGCCCGGCCTGCTTCAGGCGCGCCAGCAGCTCAGGTAGCACGCGTGCCTCGAAGGGCTCGGGGCGCCCAGCGTCGCGGCGCCGGATCAACTGGTACTGCTCGGCGATATTGGCCAGATTGAGGAACTGGTTGAAGGCCCGCGCCACCGGCAGCAGGTCGTCGTCGGCAAGGTCGGCGAGGGTCGAACTCAACTGTTCGGCCCCGCCTTGGCGGTCGGCCTTGGCACTGTGGCGGATGTCCTCGATCTTCTGCAGGAAGGCATCGCCATGCTGCTGGCGAATGGTTTCGCCGAGCAGCTCTCCCAACAGGTGGACATCCTCTCGCAAGCGTGCATCGATATCGGTCATCGGCCCTCTCTCCGGCGCGGTCGGCCCGCGCATCGCCCAGGAACTCTTGCCCAAGAGTGCCTACAGCGGGGCCGGCCTGGCAAGCCGGGCGATGGGGACAAGCGGCAAGCTGCAAGTAAAAGCGGCCCGTGCATGATTCGCTTGCCGCTCGAAGCTTGCGCTCAGCGACTAAAGTGAATGCAGGGCATCCCAGGCGATGCCTCATTTCAGGTTGCGTGCAGAGGTCATCATGAAAATCCGCGAACTCGTCCAGCGCTGGGAACAAGATGCCACGGGCCGGCTGAGCCCCACCGGGCACGTCCTGCATCTGGACCTGGAATCCGAGGCGCGCCTGGCCGCGCTGACCGAGATGTACCCCAAGCGCAGCACCGAGGAGCTGCTCGGCGAACTGGTCGCCGCGGCGCTCGAGGAATTGGAGGCCAGCTTCCCCTACGTCAAGGGCCAACAGGTGATCGCCACGGATGAAGAAGGCGACCCGTTGTACGAAGACATCGGCCCCACGCCACGCTTCCTGGCCCTGTCCCGGCGTCACCTGCAAGCCGCGCTGGGCAAGGCGGGCGAAGACAACCAGGGCTGAGTTCCAGCGGCGCGCCAGGCGCCCTGGATACCGCCGCGCGGCCTGGAAGTTCCCGGAAAAACACTGACTTGTCAGTCAGAAAAAGTCACCCGTTTTGGGTGATTTTTTCTGAACTATTCGAAAAACGCCTCAGTCACAGCCAATAGCCATCACGCTAAAACCCTGCACACCTGGCGTTGTGCACAGTTCGGCTGAGTGCTCGCGGATGACAGGGAAAGAGCGATGGAGTGCTACGGACATCGTCGTTATCAGGAGTGATCCAATGGAGCTGACCACCATGAAGACCCGCACGTTGAAACCTTCACCCACTCACCTGCGCGGGCTCAGGCTGGCTGCGCTGGCGCTGGGTAGCAGCCTGCTGCTGGCCGGCTGCGCGGGCAACCCGCCCACCGAGCAGTATGCCGTCACCCAGTCCGCGGTGAATTCCGCCGTCAGTGCCGGTGGCACCGAGTTCGCAGCGGTGGAAATGAAGGCGGCCCAGGACAAGTTCAAGCAGGCCGAGATCGCCATGCACGACAAGAAGTACGACGAAGCCAGGCGCCTGGCCGAACAGGCCGAGTGGGACGCCCGCGTCGCCGAACGCAAGGCGCAGGCCGCCAAGGCCGAGAAGGCCCTGCAGGATGCCCGCCAGGGTGTCCAGGACTTGCGTGAGGAAGGCCTGCGCAGCGCTGAATGAGCGTTGTCCCGCCACCTTGAGCCTTCGCTAACGATCAAAGGATGAACACTATGCGCAACTACGTCATGATTCCCGCCCTGCTGGCCCTGAGCGTAGGCCTGGCTGCCTGCTCCCATGACCCGAACCCGAACCTTGAGTCGGCCCGCACCAACTTCTCCGCGCTGCAGAGCGATCCGCAGGCCAGCAAGCTGGCGGCCCTCGAGACCAAGGACGCCCAGGACTGGCTGAACAAGGCCGACAAGGCCTACCTGGACCGCGAGGACGAGAAGAAGGTCGACCAACTGGCCTACCTGACCAACCAGCGCGTCGAAGTGGCCAAGCAGACCATCGCCCTGCGTTCGGCCGAGAACGAACTGAAGAATGCCTCTGCCCATCGCGCCCAGGCCCGCCTGGACGCCCGCGACGCGCAGATCCGCAAGCTGCAGGAGAGCCTCAACGCCAAGCAGACCGATCGCGGGACCTTGGTGACCTTCGGCGACGTGCTGTTCGACTTCAACAAGTCCGAACTCAAGAGCAGCGCCTTCCCCAACATCACCAAGCTCGCCCAGTTCCTCCAGGAAAACCCTGAGCGCAAGGTGATCGTCGAGGGTTACACCGACAGCGTCGGCTCGGCCAGCTACAACCAGGGCCTGTCCGAGCGCCGTGCCAACAGTGTGCGCATGGCGCTGGTACGCGCCGGGGTCGATCCGGCACGCATCGTCGCCCAGGGTTATGGCAAGGAATACCCGGTGGCCGATAACACCACCAACTCCGGCCGTGCCCAGAACCGTCGGGTGGAGGTGACCATCTCCAACGACAACCAACCGGTGCAGCCGCGTTCGGTGAGCCACGTGCGCTGAAGCTTGTAGCGCCTCGAAAGCGTGGGGCCGCGTTGCGGCCCTTTCGCGACACAAGGCCGCACCCACTGCATGACACATGCTTCGTGGGCATTGCCGGGGGCCTGTGGGGGCGAAGCGGCCTGGGATACCTCGATCACTGCACCTGCTGCGGCGTCTCCTGCCCCATGCAGCGGATCGCCCGCTTGCGGTTGTCCACCAGCACGCCGGTCAGGCCCTTCTGTTGGGTGTCGAACAGCACCAGCACGCCGTCGATGCACTGGGCGACCTGGGGAGCGGGGGCGAGGGAGACCTTGTAGTCCTCGCCGGGGATGGTCTTGAGCATGGTGTAGTCCTGCAGCAACAGGGCATCCTCGGGCTTGGCAAAATGCACGTAGCCGTAGTACCAGAGGGTCCCGACCGTCACGATGATGCTGCCGACGGCGGTCAGGATCAGCGGGATGGCGTTGCGTTCTTCACTCATTGCGCGTTCTTCTCGTCAGGGTAGTTGGGGACTTCGGCCAAGCGCCGAAGGCCGTTGAAATGGCTCGGATCGTCAAGAAAACGCAGCATCACCTGGCGCCACGTCGGGTCGGCGAAGGTCTGTACGTGGCCACCTCGGGTCAGTTGCAACACCCGTGGCGGGGGGGCGTGCTGGTACAGGCGGATGGCGTTGTCCATGGGCACCAGGTTGTCGTCGATGCTGTGGAAGAACAGCTTGGGCGGGCTGTCCAGGCGCTCGATCGAGCGGATCGCACTGTCACCGTCCGGAACCAGCCAGGACAACGGCACCTGCAACGGCCAGGTCAGCCAGGACGCCCCCAGGGCGAAGCGCCCCACCTCGCGGTAGCTGGCCGGCACACCGTCGAACACCAGCGCACTGAAACGCTGGCGTTGTTCGGGGTGGGCAGCCAGGTAATGGATGGCCATGGCCCCGCCCAGGCTCTGGCCCAGCAGCACCAGCGGCTTGCCCTCGACCTCGGGCGCCTTGTCGAGCCAGTCCAGGGCTGCGGCGATGTCCTGGTAGACATCCGGCAGGCGCGCCTTGCCCTGGGACAGGCCATAGCCGCGGTAATCGATCATCAGCACCTGGTAGCCCTGTTCCGGCAACCAGTAGCTGCCACCCAGGTGCCAGGCCAGGTTGCCGCCATTGCCGTGCAGGTGCAGCACCGTGCCCTTCACCTCGACCCCCGCCTTGGCCGGTAGCCACCAGCCGTGCAGGCGCACGCCGTCGGCGGTGACCAGCGACACCTCGCGAAAGGCCAGGCGCGCCTTCTCGGGGGTGAACGGCTGGCCCGGTTCCGGGTAGAACAGCAGGCTGCTGCAGCCGCCCACGCCGAGCAACAGCAGCCCCAGGCACAGGCCGCGGCAGGCGTCAGAGAATGTTCGCGTAGTCGGCTTCAATACGGTCCAGGCTCAGGTGGTTGAGGAAGTTGGAGAAGCACATCCAGGCCGACAGCGCATTGAGGTCGCGGAACTGCTCCGGCAGGTACTTGGGCGGCTCCACCAGGCCTTCCTCGACCAGCTGGCGCAGGGTACGCATGTCTTCCAGGGTGGTCTTGCCGCAGAACAACAGGGGGATCTGCTCCAGCTTGCCCTTCTTCACGGCCAACTGAATGTAGTTGTAAACCATGATGAAGCCCTTGAGGTAGGACAAGTCCTTGGTGAACGGCAGGCCATCGGGCACCGAGCCACGGAACACCCGGCTCGCGTTGCTGTAGCTCTGCGCCATCTCGAAGCCCTGGCCACGGAAGAACTCGTAGACCTGCAGGAAGTCCGCGCCTTCCTCGACCATGTGGATGGCCCGGGTGCGGTTGGTCAGCTTGCGCAGGCGGCTGGGGTAGGAGGCGAAGGCGATCACCTCCATGAGGATGGCCAGGCCCTCCTGGGTCACGGTCGAGGAGGGCGGCCCCTTGGCCAGGAAGGTGCAGATCGGCTGGTTGAGGCCGTTGAGGGTGGTGCCCACGTGCACCAACCCCTCGTGCACCTCCAGGGCGCGCACGTCGCGATTGTTGAACAGGGCGTCGGCGCGCACCTTGATGTAGTCGGCACCGGCCGCGGCATCGGCGACGATGCCGTCGGACTCGAACACGCGGATGGTCTCTTCGGCCTCGCCGAACACCTTGTTCAGCCGTCGCTGGAGGATCTCCACGGCTTCCTTGGCGGTCAGGTTCTTCGGCTCGTCCTTGAGGTCGCCGCGGCCGTCGATGTTGTTGAGGTAGTCCGAGAGCATCAGGCCCAGGTCGGCGAGCGTCGGGTCGCCGGCATGGAAGGCATCGGAGGCCGCGCCATACAGCTCCTGGGAGATCAGGCCGAAGTCTTCGGTGCCGCGCGCCTCGAGCATGCGCACCACCATGCGGTACTCCTTGCACATCCGCCGCATGATCTGGCCGACCGGATTGAACTGGCCGAGCTGGCGGGTGATGTCACGCTCGATGCTCTGGAATTCCGACTTCACCGCGGCGGAGTCGAACGACAGGGGCCGCCCCTGGTAGTAGGCACGGTCCACCGCAGGCGGCTCCTTGCCCTTGGCCTTGAGGAAGCCCTGGCGGATGTTGTCGTCCCACTTCACCGCATCGAGTACGCGGATGGGGGTCTGCGCCGCGACGATGCGATCGGACAGCGTGCGTATGGTCTGCTGGTACTCGTCCACCCCGGGACTCCTTGCTCGGATCGCTTATCTGCCCACGCGCTGGAAACGCGCCACTTCGACGAACAGGTCGGAATTGGCCGGATCGTCCAGGTAGGCCAGGACCCGCTCCGCCGGGCTGTCGATCAGCACGCCCGGGCCGTTGTCCTCCAGCCCCTCGGTGCTGCGCCCGCTCAGTTCCTTCTGCCCCACCGCCTCCTGGACCTGGTCGACATCGAGGTTGTAGACCACCAGTTCCTTGCCGTCGATCACTTCGAAACCGCCGATCAGGAAGTTGCCACCCAGGCGCTTGGGCACGCCTGCCGACAGGTACCAGCGGTTGCCATGGCGGGAGACGGTGAAGACGTATTCCTCGGGGGCCTTGCCCTTGGCCGTGGCCACTGCCCGGTAGGCATCGGCGCCGCTGCGGCTGATGGCCAGTGTCAGGGGCTCGCCCCAGGCGTCCTTGCTGCTCCATTTGCCGAGCAGTTCCCTGGGCGCGGCCTGGTTGCTGGGCAAGGGTTCGTGGAAGGTCACCAGACAGCCGCCCAGCAGCAGGAATGACAAGGTCAACAACACCACACGCCAGGCTTTCATCGGGTTCTCCTTGAAAAGGTCGGGGCCAGCCCGGGCCGCTCGCAGCTCAGGCCGATGCCAGCACCAGATGCAGGTACCGGGTAAGGATAGCGAGCATCTGCCCATCGGCTTGAGAATTCGCGTCCTTGAGCAGGCACTGATATTCCATCTGCTCGATTATCGCCGTCAACATCTGGGCATCCTGCTCGGGATGGCGCGACCCGACGACCTGGAGCATCTGCCGCGCACCCTGCAGGAGGATCTGCTCGTGGGCACACACCAGCTCGGCCAGGCGCGGGCACAGCAGCGCCTCCTGGCGGAAGGCCTGCTCGGCCATGAGGAAGTCGCGGCGGCTGTGGAACTGGCGGCTGACGTAGTCGGCGGTCATGCGTGCCACCTCGTCGGCCAAGCGTGCACGCGACTGCGGGCTGCCGTCGCCCTGGGCGAGCAACTGGCGCAATACCACCTCGGTATTGGCCCACAGCTTGGCCATGTACGCGGCGCTGCGCTCGACGTACTGGGCGAAGGTATCGGTGAGCAGGTCCTCGATGTCCTTGAAGTAGTAGGTGGTGGCCGATAGTGGCACTCCCGCCTCGGCGGCCACCGCCCGGTGGCGCACGCCACGCACGCCATCGCGCACGACGATGCGCATGGCGGCGTCGAGAATCTGCTGGCGGCGCTGTTCGCTGCCCTGGCGGGCGGTCTTGCGCCCTTGGTACTGCACGCTTTCGGCGACGGCGGTGGCCACGCCTGCCGCGCCCTGTTGGGCCATTGCGGGTGTCACGTCGGGTACCTCTGAATGTGGAAGCGGTGGGATGCAAGCTGCAAGCGGCAAGCTACAAGAAAAAGCCTGTGCACAGAGCCGGGGCTGCCTTGCAGCCCATCGCTGGCAAGCCAGCTCCCACAAGGACCGCGCTGCTCTTGAGGTCTGCGCCGAACCATGTGGGGGCCTGCCGGCGATAGGGCAGCGAAGTGGCCCCAAATGACAGCTGGAAATCTTAACTGACCGGCGCGGTGCATGCCGAATGGCGCTTTCCTGTGGCGTGCAGCTTGTCGCTTGCCGCCCAAAGAAAAGCCGCCTCGAAAGGCGGCTTGTTCAGGATGCTCAGGCCTGTGGACGCATGTGCGGGAACAGGATCACATCGCGGATCGACGGCGAGTTGGTCAGCAGCATCACCAGGCGGTCGATGCCGATGCCTTCGCCGGCGGTCGGCGGCATGCCGTACTCCAGGGCGCGGACGAAGTCGGCGTCGTAGTGCATGGCTTCGTCGTCGCCGGCGTCCTTCTCGGCCACCTGGGCCATGAAGCGCTCGGCCTGGTCCTCGGCGTCATTGAGCTCGGAGTAGGCATTGGCGATCTCGCGGCCACCGATGAACAGCTCGAAACGGTCGGTGACGCTCGGATTCTGGTCGTTGCGACGGGCCAGCGGCGAGACTTCGAACGGATACTCGGTGATGAAGGTCGGCTGCTCCAGCTTGCTCTCCACCAACTCCTCGAAAATCATCACCTGCAGCTTGCCCAGGCCCTCGTGGCCCAGCACCTTGGCGCCGGCTCGCTTGGCGATTTCACGGGCCTTGTCGACGTCCTGCAGGTCGGCCTCGGTGATGTCCGGGTTGTACTTGAGGATGGCCTCGAGCACGGTCAGGCGGGCGAATGGCTCGCCGAAATGGAACACCTTGTCGCCGTACGGCACGTCGGTGCTGCCCAGGACCAACTGCGCCAGCTCGCGGAACAGCTCCTCGGTGAGGTCCATGTTGTCCTTGTAGTCGGCATAGGCCTGGTAGAACTCGAGCATGGTGAACTCGGGGTTGTGCCGGGTCGAGACGCCTTCGTTGCGGAAGTTGCGGTTGATCTCGAACACCTTCTCGAAGCCGCCGACCACCAGGCGCTTGAGGTACAGCTCCGGCGCGATGCGCAGGAACATGGCCATGTCCAGGGCGTTGTGATGGGTCTCGAACGGCTTGGCCGCGGCGCCGCCGGGGATGGTCTGCAGCATCGGCGTCTCGACTTCGAGGAAGTCACGCTTGGCCAGGAAGTTGCGGATGTGCGAGATCACCTGGGAACGCACGCGGAAGGTCTTGCGGGTGTCCTCGTTGACCATCAGGTCGACGTAGCGCTGGCGGTAGCGCTGCTCGGTGTCGGTCAGGCCGTGGTGCTTGTCTGGCAGTGGGCGCAGCGACTTGGTCAGCAGGCGCACGTCGGTCATCTCGACGTACAGGTCACCCTTGCCGGAACGGGCCAGGGTGCCTTCGGCGCTGATGATGTCGCCCAGGTCCCAGGTCTTGACCGCGGCCAGGGTTTCTTCCGGCAGGGTCTTGCGGTTGACGTAGACCTGGATGCGCCCGGTCATGTCCTGGATGACCATGAACGAGCCACGGTTGAGCATGATGCGGCCGGCGACCTTGACCGGGATCGCTGCAGCTTCCAGCTCTTCCTTGGTCTTGTCGACGTACTGCTTCTGCAGGTCGTCGCAATAGCTGTCGCGGCGGAAGTCGTTGGGGAAGGCCTGGCCCTTGGCGCGCTCGGCGGCAAGTTTTTCCTTGCGCAGGGCGATCAGGGCGTTTTCTTCCTGTTGCAGGTCTTGCGGTGCGGTGTTGAGGTCGCTCATGTCGTCAATCTTTCCATCACGGGTTCGTTGCCCCTGCCAGGCAGGGATCGCGGCGCTTCGGTGGCCTGGGCAGGCCCGCTCGGGGAACGGGCCGTAGCTTGCATCGCGGTATCGGTGTGCGGTTCAAAGCCCCTGCTTGAGGCTCGCTTCCAGGTATTGGTCGAGGTCGCCATCCAGGACCTTCTGGCAGTCGCTGCGCTCGACGCCGGTACGCAGGTCCTTGATACGCGAGTCATCGAGTACGTAGGAGCGGATCTGGTGGCCCCAGCCGATATCCGACTTGCTGTCTTCCAGCGCCTGCGAGGCGGCGTTGCGCTTTTGCATCTCCATCTCGTACAACTTGGCCCGCAGCATCTTCATGGCGGTGTCCTTGTTGGCGTGCTGGGAGCGTTCGTTCTGGCAACTGACCACGGTGTTGGTCGGCACGTGGGTGATACGCACTGCCGAATCGGTGGTGTTTACGTGCTGGCCACCGGCACCGGAGGAGCGGTAGGTATCGATGCGCAGGTCAGCCGGGTTGATCTCGATCTCGACCTTGTCGTCGATCTCGGGCGACACGAACACCGCCGAGAACGAGGTATGGCGACGGGCACCGGAGTCGAACGGGCTCTTGCGCACCAGGCGGTGCACGCCGATCTCGGTACGCAGCCAGCCGAACGCGTATTCGCCCTTGATGTGCACGGTGGCGCCCTTGATACCGGCGACTTCACCCTCGGACAGTTCCATGATGGTGGCGTCGAAACCGCGCTTGTCGGCCCAGCGCAGGTACATGCGCAGCAGGATGTTGGCCCAGTCCTGCGCCTCGGTACCACCGGAGCCGGCCTGGATGTCCAGGTAGGCGTTGTTCATGTCCATCTCGCCGCTGAACATGCGACGGAACTCAAGCTGTGCCAGGCGTTCTTCCAGGCCCTCCAGCTCGGTCACGACGTCGCCTACGGCGCCTTCGTCATTTTCCTCGACGGCCATGTCGAGCAGGTCCTTGCAGTCGGCCAGGCCGCCGGACAGTTTGTCCAGGGTCTCGACGACCTGCGCCAGCATGGCGCGCTCGCGGCCCAGCCCCTGGGCATATTCGGGCTTGCTCCAGACGGCAGGGTCTTCCAGTTCGCGGTTGACTTCGATCAGGCGGTCAGCTTTTTGATCGTAGTCAAAGATACCCCCGAATGGACTGGGAACGCTCGGTAAGGTCCTTGATGGTGTTCAGGATCGGTTGGATTTCCATGGGTGCGCGGCTCTCGTGCGAATTCGGTGAAAAGCCCGCGAGTATAACCGAGTATGAGGGGTGCCTCCCACCCCCACTTGTCCCGTGCCGCCGCTGCTGCGGGCTACTGGATTCGATAGGCCCGCATGAACAACCCGACCACTTCCCGCACATGCGCCTCGGCCTCATCTCCTTGCAGGGGCGGCGCGCAGCCCAGCAGCAGGCGATAGTCCGGCGCCCCCTTGACCAGGCAGAAGAAATGCTCGGCCGCGCGCCACGGGTTGTCGATGCGCAACAGCCCCCGCTCGCCGACGCAGCGCAGCAATGCCTCCATTTCACCCAGCACCCGCTTGGGCCCGGCTTCCCAGAAGTACTGGCCGAACCCTGGGTCCTGGCTGCCCAGGGCAATGATCAGCCGGCTCAGCTTGACCGACTCGTCGCTGCTGATCAGCGCGTGGAACCCCCGGGCGATGTTCAACAACACCTGCTCCAGCGGCACGCCTTCGGGCAGTTCGAAGATCAGGTCGGGCAACTGGGTCTGGCAGGTCGCCATGACCGCCGAACCGAACAGGGTCTGCTTGTCGGTGAAGTGGCTGTAGACGGTGAGCTTCGAAACACCTGCCGCCGCAGCGACCGCATCCATGCTGGTGTTGGCATAGCCAAGGCTGAGGAACAGCGTCTTGGCCGCTTCGAGGATGGCCTCGCGCTTGGCCAGGTCCTTGGGCCGGCCGGGGCCGATGGGTGCGTCGTTGGGCATTGGAATCCGTATCTGGTTGGAGGAGCGACCATCTTACCGGGTCGTGGGTCATACCGCTGCTCTGGATGTCGCGACGTCGTTGCGTTTTCGCCGCTGTGCCTGCTTCCACACCCCGCTTCCCTGACTTAATATACTCGCCAGTATAAATATTCGATGCGTTCCTTGCGAAAGGTCATTCACCATGTTGCGTCATGCCTTGCCCATCGCTCTGTCCGCCGCCGTGGCCCTGCTGCTGGCCGCCTGTGGCCAGGAAACCGCGGCACCGGCCGCCCCACGTCCGGCGCTGGTGGTCCAGCCCCAGCCAACCGGTGCCTCTGCCGACAGCTACCCGGGCGAGGTACGGGCGCGGTTCGAGCCGGAGCTGGCCTTCCGCATCGGCGGCAAGGTCAACAAGCGCCTGGTGGAGGAGGGGCAGCGGGTCAAGGCCGACCAGCCGCTGGCCGAGCTCGACCCACAGGACGTGCGCCTGCAACTGGAGGCCAACCGCGCCCAACTGGCTGCCGCCGAGGCCAACCTGGCGCTGGTGCGTACCGAGCGTGACCGCTACCGGAAGCTGCTCGAGCGGCAGATGGTCAGCCGTTCCCAGTTCGACAATGCCGAGAACCTCTACCGCGCGGGGCTGGCGCGCCTGAAGCAGGCCCGTGCGGAGTTCGAAGTCGCCGGCAACCAGACCGAATACGCCGTGCTGCGCGCCCCCCAGGCAGGCGTCATCGCCAAGCGCCAGGTCGAGGTCGGCCAGGTGGTGGCGGCCGGGCAGACCGTGTTCACCCTGGCCGCCGACGGTGAGCGTGAGGTGGCCATCGGCCTGCCGGAGCAGCAGTTCGCCCGTTTTGCCGTGGGGCAGACGGTCAGCGTGGAGCTGTGGTCGCACCCCAACCAGCGCTACGAAGGGCGCATCCGCGAGCTGTCGCCGGCGGCCGACCCACGCTCGCGGACCTTCGCCGCGCGCATCGCCTTCACCTCGGCCAAGGCGCCGGCCGAACTGGGCCAGAGCGCCCGGGTATTCATCGCCCATGCCGAACGCTCGCCGTTGTCGGTACCGCTCTCGGCCGTCACCGCCGAGCAGGGTCAGGCCTATGTCTGGCGGGTGAACAAAGACAGTCGGTTGGAGCGCGCGGTGGTTCGCCTCGGCCCCTACGGTGCCGATAGCGTGCCGGTGCTGGAGGGGCTGGCGGCGGACGACTGGGTGGTCGCCGCCGGTGGTCATGTGCTGCGCGAAGGCCAGCAGGTGCGGCCTGTGGACCGTAGCAACCGTGAAGTGAACCTGGCGGCCAAGGAGTAAGTCCCGATGGGTTTCAACCTTTCCGCCTGGGCGCTGCGCAACCGCCAGATCGTGCTGTTCCTGATGATCCTGCTGGCGGCGGTCGGTGCCATGTCCTACACCAAGCTGGGGCAAAGCGAGGATCCCCCCTTCACCTTCAAGGCCATGGTCATCCGCACCCTGTGGCCAGGGGCCACCGCCGAGGAGGTCTCGCGCCAGGTCACCGAGCGCATCGAGAAGAAGCTCATGGAAACCGGCGAATACGAGCGGATCGTCTCGTTCTCCCGGCCTGGCGAGTCCCAGGTGACCTTCATGGCCCGCGATTCCCTGCACTCCGATGCCATCCCCGAGCTCTGGTACCAGATCCGCAAGAAGGTCGCGGACATCCGCCACACCTTGCCGCCGGAGATCCAGGGGCCGTTCTTCAACGATGAGTTCGGCACCACCTTCGGCAATATCTACGCGCTGACCGGCAACGGTTTCGACTATGCCGTGCTCAAGGACTACGCCGATCGCATCCAGATCCAGCTGCAGCGGGTCAAGGACGTGGGCAAGGTCGAGCTGGTCGGCTTGCAGGACGAGAAGATCTGGATCGAACTGTCGAACATCAAGCTGGCCACCCTCGGCGTGCCCCTGCAGGCGGTGCAGCAGGCGCTGCAGGAGCAGAACGCGGTCAGCACCGCAGGGTTCTTCGAGACCGCCAGCGAGCGCCTGCAGCTGCGGGTCAGCGGGCGTTTCGACAGTGTCGAGCAGATCCGCCAGTTCCCAATCCGTGTCGGCGACCGCACCTTGCGCATCGGCGATGTCGCCGAGGTGCACCGGGGGTTCAACGACCCTCCCGCGCCGCGCATGCGCTTCATGGGCGAGGATGCCATCGGCCTGGCGGTGTCGATGAAGGACGGCGGCGATATCCTGGTGTTGGGCAAGGCCCTGGAGGCGGAGTTCGCCCGCCTGGCGCGCAACCTGCCGGCGGGCATGGAACTGCGCAAGGTGTCGGACCAGCCCGCGGCGGTCAAGGCCGGGGTCGGCGAGTTCGTCCAGGTGTTGGTCGAGGCCCTGGCCATCGTCCTGCTGGTGAGTTTCTTCTCCCTGGGGCTGCGCACGGGCCTGGTGGTGGCGCTGGCGATCCCGCTGGTGCTGGCCATGACCTTCGCGGCCATGCACTACTTCGGCATCGGCCTGCACAAGATCTCCCTCGGCGCCCTGGTACTGGCGCTGGGCCTGTTGGTGGACGATGCGATCATCGCCGTGGAGATGATGGCGATCAAGATGGAGCAGGGCTTCGACCGGCTCAAGGCGGCCAGCTACGCCTGGACGAGCACGGCCTTCCCGATGCTCACCGGCACCCTGATCACCGCGGCGGGTTTCCTGCCGATCGCCACGGCGGCGTCGAGCACCGGCGAGTACACCCGGTCGATCTTCCAGGTGGTGACCATCGCCTTGCTCACCTCCTGGGTCGCCGCGGTGGTGTTCGTGCCCTACCTGGGCGAGCGGCTGTTGCCCGACCTGGCCAAGCGCCACGCAGCGCGCCAGGGCAGTGGCGCGCATGCGCCGGACCCGTACGCCACGCCGTTCTACCAGCGTGTGCGACGTGTGGTGGAATGGTGCGTGCGCCGGCGCAAGACGGTGATCGTGCTGACCATCGCCGCCTTCGTCGGCAGCATCCTGCTGTTCCGTTTCGTGCCGCAGCAGTTCTTCCCGGCCTCGGGGCGCCCCGAGCTGATGATCGACCTCAAGCTGGCCGAGGGCGCCTCCCTGAGCAACACCGCCGAGCAGGTCAAGCGCCTGGAAGCTCTGCTGCGCCAGCAGCAGGGCATCGACAACTACGTGGCCTATGTCGGCACCGGCTCGCCGCGCTTCTACCTGCCGCTGGACCAGCAGTTGCCAGCCGCCAGCTTCGCCCAGTTCGTGGTGCTGGCCAGGAGCCTGGAGGATCGCGAGACGCTGCGCAGTTGGTTGATCGCCACGCTCGACGAGCAGTTCCCCGACCTGCGCTCACGGGTCACGCGCCTGGAGAACGGCCCGCCGGTGGGTTATCCGGTGCAGTTCCGGGTCACCGGCGAGCATATCGAGAAGGTCCGTGCCCTGGCCCGCGAGGTGGCGGCCAAGGTTCGCGAGAACCCGCACCTGGTGAACGTCCACCTGGACTGGGAGGAGCCGAGCAAGGCGGTGTTCCTCGAGATCGACCAGGACCGGGCGCGGGCCTTGGGCGTGAGCACCGCGCACCTGTCGAGTTTCCTGCAGAGCTCGCTGACCGGCACCACGGTCAGCCAGTACCGCGAAGACAACGAACTGATCGAGATTCTCCTGCGCGGCACCCCGCAGGAGCGCAGCGAGCTGGGCAACCTGGGCAGCCTGGCCGTGCCCACCGACAACGGCCAGAGCGTGGCGCTGTCGCAGGTGGCGACCCTGGCGTACGGTTTCGAGGAAGGCATCATCTGGCACCGCAATCGCCTGCCGACGGTCACCGTGCGCGCCGATATCTACGGCAAGGAACAGCCGGCGACGCTGGTGCAGCAGATCCTGCCGACCCTGCAGCAGGTGCGCGACGCATTGCCGGATGGCTACCTGCTGGAGGTCGGTGGCACGGTGGAGGATGCCGAGCGCGGGCAGAAATCGGTGAACGCTGGCATGCCGCTGTTCATCGTGGTGGTGTTGAGCCTGCTGATGATCCAGCTGCGCAGTTTCTCGCGCACGGTGATGGTGTTCCTCACCGCGCCGCTGGGGCTGATCGGCGTGACCCTGTTCCTGTTGGTGTTCCGCCAGCCGTTCGGCTTCGTCGCCATGCTCGGCACCATCGCCCTGGCGGGGATGATCATGCGCAACTCGGTCATCCTGGTGGACCAGATCGAACAGGACATCGCCAGCGGCCTGGAGCGTTGGCAGGCGATCATCGAGGCCACGGTACGGCGTTTCCGGCCCATCGTGCTGACTGCCCTGGCGGCGGTGCTGGCGATGATCCCGCTGTCGCGCAGCGTGTTCTACGGGCCGATGGCGGTGGCGATCATGGGGGGGCTGATCGTGGCCACGGTGCTGACCCTGTTGTTCCTGCCGGCGCTATATGCGGCGTGGTTCAGGGTGCGGAAGGGGTAGCTGCAAGCTGCAAGTAAGAGCGGATCGCGGCGCGGTCTCGCTCTTGCTTGCAGCCGCGGCTGCGTCAGAGTGCTCCGAAGACCTTCTTGGCCAGGCTGGTCGCCGCCTCGGCCGGGTTCTGGCGAATGCTCTGCTCCTGCTTGGCGATCATCTCGAACAGGCCGTCCAAGGCCTTCTCGGTCACGTAGTTCTCGATGTTGGCGCTCTTGGCGTCGACCACGCCGAGGGCCACCGCTTGCCCGGCGAAGTTGTTGTATTGCTGGGCCAGGCCGACCTTGTCGGTGGCCTGCTTGACGATCGGCAGGAACTTGGCGCGAATCTCTTCGCGGCTGCTCTTGTTCAGGTACTGGGTGGCGGCGTCTTCACCGCCGCTGAGGATGCCCTTGGCATCGGTCACGGTCATCTTCTTCACCGCGTCGACGAGGATCGTCTGGGCCTGTGGCACGGCGGCCTCGGCGGCCTTGTTCATGCTGTCTTCCAGGGCCTGGACCTGCTCGCCCTTGCCGAACATCTTCATGGCCTTGGCAGCCTTGCCGAGGTTGCCCGGCAGCTCGATGCGCACGTCCGGGTTGTCGTTGAAGCCACCCGGCGTGCTCAGTTGCTTGACGGCGATCTGGGTGCCTTGGGTGAGGGCGTCCTTCAGGCCACCGGTGGCGTCCTTCTGGGTCAGGTCGCCGAGCGACAGGGCCAGGGCGCTGGCCGACAGCAGCAGGCCGGCGCACAGGGTGGTGAGGCGCAGGGAGGAGCGAATCATGGGGATTTCCTTATGGTTGAACATGAACAGGGGTCAGCGCACCGGATCGACCTTGATCCGCACCGGCTGCGGGTCGCTGCCGTCGAGCTTGACGCCATGGTGCTCGGTATTGATGAACAGCAGCTTGCCGTCCAGCTCGATGCGTGCGCTGACCGCGTAGCGGTGGCCGGGCTTGACCTGGGCCGGGTCGTAGGTGAGGTGGAACGGCAGGGGGACATTGCCCTTGACCGGGCCGGCCTGGCTGGCCAGGGTCACCGCCGGGGCGTCCATCAGCGACACGTCCTGCAGGCTCACGCTCAAGGTCGCGCTCGGCGGCAGGGCCATGCGTTGCAGGTAGAAGACTTCGCCCTCCAGGCTGGCCTGGTTCGACGGGGTATGGCTGGAACAGGCTGCAAGCAGGGATGCGCAACACAGCATGAAGAGTTTTTTCATGGAATCTCCGGTGTCCTTGGGGCCGGCTTTTGGCCAACCCAAGGACTTTAACGGATTTTCGCCCGGGGCGAAGCCTCAGCTGGCCACGGCTTCCAGGGTTTCCTCGCGGTGCAGCGCCACCTGGCGGATCGACAGGCGCAGTTCCGCCGACAGCACGCGCTTGGCCACGCCTTCGGCGAGTTCGCCGAGCTTGTCGTGGTAACCCAGCTTGCCGTTGCCGTCCGGGCGCAGCACGCCCTGTTGGACGAGGGTCTGGATGAAGTGGCGGAACAGGGTCTTGTCGAAGAACTCGGGGGCATTCAGGCCATGCAGGATCGACAGGCGTTGGGCCATCATCACGCTCAGGTCTTCCAGCTCCTCGGCGGTCAGGCTGTGCTGGCCGCTGTTGAGCAACAGCGACGTGGCCATGTAGAAGCGCTGCAAGGTCTGGGTGATGGCACGGGCCAGCAGGGTCAGCAGGACGAACTGCCGGGAGCTGGGCGCCGGGCGCAGGTAGACGCCGTTCTCGAAGCGCAGCAGGCCTTGGCCGACCAGCGCCTCGAGCCATTGATCGATGACCTCGTCGAGCTGTTCCGGTGCCCAGCGCAGGAACAGTTCCGCCTGCAGGTAGGGATACAACGCCCGGACGTACTGGCCGACCAGTTCGCGGCTCATCCGCGAGCTGCTCTGGAAAAAGCTCGCCAGCAGGGCCGGCAGGGCGAAGATGTGCAGGACGTTGTTGCGGTAGTAGGTCATCAGCACCGCGTTGGCTTCGTCCAGGTAGAGGATGCGGCCCAGGGCATCGGTCTGTTCGGCCAGCAGGTCCATGCGCCGCACGTGCTCGATCAACGCCTTGCCGTCGCCTTCGGGCAGGGTGGTGTGGGGCGAGTAGGGCACCTGGCGCAGCAAGGCCAGGTACAGGTCCAGGACCCGGGTCAAAGCCCGCTCGTCCAGGGCCAGGCGGCTGGTGGAGAGCAGCGCCAGGGCCACCAGGTTGACCGGGTTGATCGCCGCCGCCTCGTTCAGGTGCCGGGCCACGGTCTCGCCCAGGCGCGTGGTGGTCTCGTTGAGCCAGGCCGGACGGAACTGCGGGGCCAGCACCTGCTCACGCCAGCCGGGTTGCTGCTGGTCGAGAAAGCCCGCCAGGCGGATCGGCTCGCCGAAGTTGACGTAGACCTGGCCGAAGCGCTGCTTCAGCGCACCGATGACCTTGAAGATGTCGAAGATCGACTCTTTCTTCTTGCTCGCACCGCGCAGTTCTCCCAGGTAGGTGCGGCCCTCCAGCACTCGCTCGTAGCCGATGTACACCGGTACGAAGACGATCGGTGTACGTGACGAGCGCAGGAAGCTGCGCAGGGTGATCGCCAGCATGCCGGTGCGTGGCTGCAGCATGCGCCCGGTGCGCGAGCGCCCGCCCTCGACGAAGTACTCCACCGGGAAGCCCTTGGTGAACAGGGTATGCAGGTATTCGTTGAACACCGCCGTGTACAGTGGGTTGCCCTTGAAGGTGCGGCGCATGAAGAAGGCCCCGCCACGGCGCAGCAGGCCACCGATCACCGGCATGTTGAGGTTGATGCCGGCGGCGATGTGCGGTGGCGTCAGGCCGTTGCGAAACAGCAGGTAGGACAGCAGCAGGTAGTCGATGTGGCTGCGGTGGCAGGGCACGTAGATCACCTCGTGGCCCGGCGCGATGCCCTGTACCTGCTCGATGTGGTTGACCTTGATGCCGTCGTAGATCTTGTTCCAGAACCAGCTGAGCACCACTTCGAGGAAGCGGATCGCGGTGTAGGTGTAGTCGGAGGCGATCTCGTTGCCATAGCGCAGCGCCTGGGCTTCGGCCTTGGCGTAGGGGATCTGCGCCCGTTCGGCCTCGTCGGCGATGGCCTGGCGTACCAGTGGGTCGTGCACCAGGCCCTTGACCAGGTTGCGCCGGTGGGAGATGTCCGGGCCGATCACCGCGGTCTTGAGGTTGCGAAAGTGTACCCGCAGCAGGCGCTGGGCCATGCGCACGGTGCGCTCATGGCCCTTGTTGTGCTGCACTAGTTCGCGCAGGTGGATCGGTGCGGAGAACTGCACTCGGGTCTTGCGCCCCAGGATCAGCACGGTCAGCAGGCGGCGCAGGCGCCCGGTCACCGCCCAGCTGTCGGCGAACAGCAGCTTCCACGGGCTCGACTCGCTGGCCGGCGACTGGCCCCAGAACACGCTGACCGGGATGACCTGCGCGTCTTCCTCGGCGTGCTGGCTCACCGCGGCGACCAGGCGTTCGAGAGTCGGTGGCGCACCGCGTTTGTCGTGGCGGCCCAGCCAGTCAGGGTCGGGCGTCAGGTAGAAGAAGCCTGCCGGCTCCTGCAGCGAGCCCACGGCGACGGGCAGGACCGGGCGTGGCAGCCCCGCCTTGGTGCATTCGCGGTCCAGCACGGCCAGGTCAGTGAGCGACGGCGAGGGCAGGGCGTAGAACACCGGGCGACCACGGTCGAGCTGCAGGGTCAGGGAGGACTGGTTGATGGTCTCGGAGCGCACCCACAGGTACAACAGGCGACGCAAGGCGCCGAAGATCAGGCGGCGCAGGGGGGAACGGGTCATGGGGTGTGTGCCCTGGATGAGATTTTTCGGGTGATATTCCAGCCAGTTAGTCTGCCGTATCCGCGCAAGTTCGGCAAAATCCGCCAATTAGCGCCCCAGTCATGAAATTTTTTTGTTCCCTGTCATATACTCGGTCCGCAGCTTGCAGGATATTTCGGCAAGCTGCGTCGGCATGGGGTGATGACCCTGTGCCTGCACGGCGATCTTCAAAATAAAAATCCGGAGTAGTTCAGATGTCGTCTCGTGAGACTGGGAATGTGAAGTGGTTCAACGATGCCAAAGGCTATGGCTTCATTCAGCGCGAAGGTGGTGCGGATGTGTTCGTCCACTATCGGGCGATCCGCGGTGAGGGGCATCGGACCCTGGTCGAAGGACAGCGGGTGGAATACGCCCTGGTGCAGGGCCAGAAAGGCCTGCAAGCCGAGGACGTAGTCGGCCTCTGAGGCGCGCTCCGGGCTGCAAGCCACAAGCTTCAAACTGCAAGTTGACCGTGTGACTTGCAGCTTGATGCGATCTGTCTTGCAGCTTGAGCTTGCAGCTTCAACCCGTGCGCCAGGTGATTTCCTGTTCACCGTCGGCGCTGATGCGGATCCAGCGATCGGCATCTTCTTCCCCATCTTCCTCGACCCAACTGCCCGGCGCGCAGCGCACTTCGACGCCCAGTGCGGCATAGGCGGCGCGCGCGCAGGCGATGTCGTCGTCCCATGGGGTCTGGTCGCTTTCCAGGAACAGGCTGTTCCATTTCCCTACAGCCTTGGGTACCCAGGTGACTGGAATGTTACCGGCCGTGCACTTCCAGGTCTGGCCTTTCTGCTGCCACTCGCTGCAAGGGCCCAGTGCCTGGCCGAGCCACGCGGCGATCTGCTTGTGGTCGACGTCGGTGTCCTTCAGGTAGATCTCGATATCGGGTTGGCGCATAAAGGGCTCCGGGTGTGCTCAGTCTTGGCGCACGAAATAGTCATAGCGCATGGATACGGTGACCTCGAACGGCTCGGGTTGGTCGATCACCCGCGCCCGTTTCTGGGCACTGGCTCGCCAGCCGTGCGGGGTCATGGCCAACAGGTCGGCACGGGCCTTGGGCGCCGCCAGGGCCAGCGTGAACTCCAGCACCTCGCCATGGGCGTGGGCCATGCCCTCGGGCACCAGGGCCAGGTGCTTGTCGTCGGCGTAGGGCCGCACTTCATCGTAGAGCACCTGGCGCAGTTCCATCAGGTGACCGCTGGTCGGGCCGACCCGCAGCAGGCCGCCGCCGGGGCTGAGCAGACGCTTGGCTTCCTGCCAGTCCAACGGGCTGAACACGCTGGCGATGAAGTCGCAGCTGGCATCGACCAGGGGGACCCGGGCCATGCTCGCCACCAGCCAGGTCACCGCCGGGGCGCGGCGACAGGCGCGCTTGACCGCCTCCCGGGAGATGTCCAGGGCATAGCCGTCGCTGCCGGGCAGGGCCTGGGCGATCTGCGCTGTGTAGTAGCCTTCGCCGCAGCCGATGTCCAGCCAACTGCCGGGCTGGCGCTCGGCGGCCAGTTCGGCCAGGCGGCGTGCCACCGGTGCGTAGTGGCCGGCGTCGAGAAAGTCCCGGCGCGCCTCGACCATGGCCTGGTTGTCGCCTGGGTCGCGGCTGTTCTTGTGCTGTACCGGCAGCAGGTTCAGGTAGCCCTGGCGGGCCCGGTCGAAGCGGTGCCCGGCCGGACACAGCACACCGTTGTCGAGCCGGGTCAGGGCGGCCTGGCAGAGAGGGCAGGCGAGCATCAGGCGAGCAACCGTACCAGGGTCTGGTAGTAGATCTCGGTCAGCAGCTCGAGGTCGCTGGCCAGGATGCGCTCGTTGACCTGGTGGATGGTGGCGTTGACCGGGCCGAGCTCCACCACCTGGGTACCCAGGGTGGCGATGAAGCGGCCATCGGAGGTGCCGCCGCTGGTGGACGGCTGGGTCTGGCGACCGGTGACCGCCGTGATGCTCGACGACACCGCATCGAGCAGTTCACCCGGCTCGGTGAGGAACGGCAGGCCCGACAGCGCCCAGTCGATCGACCAGTCGAGCTGGTGCTTGTCGAGGATCGCCGCGACCCGTTGCTGCAGGCCTTCGACCGTCGACTCGGTGGAGAAACGGAAGTTGAACAGCGCGGTCAGTTCGCCCGGCACCACGTTGGTCGCACCGGTTCCCGAATTGAGGTTGGAGATCTGGAAGCTGGTCGGCGGGAAGAAGGCGTTGCCCTCGTCCCAGTGCTCGGCGGCCAATTCCGCCAGGGCCGGCGCGGCCAGGTGGATCGGGTTGCGCGCCAGGTGCGGGTAGGCCACGTGGCCCTGCTTGCCGCGTACGGTCAGCTTGGCGCCGAGCGAGCCGCGGCGGCCGTTCTTGACCACGTCGCCGAGCAGGCTGGTGCTCGACGGTTCGCCGACGATGCACCAGTCCAGGCGCTCGTTGCGCGCGGCCAGGCGCTCGACCACGGCCTTGGTGCCGTGGTGGGCCGGGCCTTCCTCGTCGCTGGTGATCAGGAAGGCGACCTTGCCACGGTGGTTGGGGTAGTCGCGCACGAAGCGCTCGCTGGCCACCACCATGGACGCCAGGCTGCCCTTCATGTCGGCGGCGCCACGGCCGCAGAGCATGCCTTCGGCGTCGATCAAGGCGTCGAACGGCTCATGCTGCCAGGCCTGCACGGGGCCGGTGGGAACCACGTCGGTGTGGCCGGCGAAGCACAGCACCGGACCGTCCTGGGTGCCATGGGTGGCCCAGAAGTTGTCGACCTCCTCGATACGCATCGGCTCGAGCTGGAAGCCGACGGCCTCCAGGCGCTGCATCATCTGGGCCTGGCAGTCGGCGTCGACGGGGGTGACCGAGGGGCGACGGATCAGGTCGCAGGCCAGTTGAAGGGTGGGCGAGAGCTCGGCTGGGGCCGTCATGAAGGACTCCGGGGGCAAGGCAGGGCGGGAAACAGGGGCGTTATCTTATATCAAACGGTGCCGGCGGGCACGGGACATTGGGCTGCAGCCCATCGCCGGCAAGCCGGCGATGGGGCGCGAAGCGGCCCCGGTATCAGGCCGCCTTGGCCTCGGCTGCCTTGGTCGCCGGCCTGGGCAGCGACGACAGCAAGGCCATCACCAGCGCCGCCAGGTACGGCAGCGACTGCACCAGCAGCATCGTCACCCAGAAGCGCATGTCCGTGCCGGGCAAGCCCTGGACCAGATAGATGCCCAGCGCCGCCCCCCACAGCAGGAGCATGATGAACAGTTCCTCGCGGGCCTCGGCGATCGCCACCAGCAGGCCGTGGCTGTCGGCATGCTTCGGCGTGCGGAAGAACGGCATGCTGCTGGTGAAAAAGCCATACAGCACCGCCTTGGCGATGGTGTGCGACAGCGCCAGCCCCGCCAGGGCGGCGGCGAAGGCGTCCTTGAGGTCGACGCCCACGGCGCGGCGGTAGAGGAAGATGATCTTGCCGACCTTGAAGAAGAACAGTGCCAGCGGCGGGATGGCGAAGATCATCAGCGGTGGGTCGACCCGGTGCGGGACGATGATCATCGCCGCCGACCAGAGCAGGGCACCGACGGTGAAGAAGATGTTCATGCCATCGGCGATCCATGGCAGCCAGCCGGCCAGGAAGTGATAGCGCTGGCCACGGGTCAGCTCGCTGCCCTCGCCGCGCAGCAGCGCCCCGGCGTGGTGCTTGATGATCTGGATGGCGCCGTAGGCCCAGCGCAAGCGCTGTTTCTTGAAGTCGATGAAGGTATCGGGCATCAGGCCCTTGCCGTAGCTGTGGTGGGCGTAGGCGGCCGAATAGCCCCGCTCGAAGACCCGCAGGCCCAGCTCGGCGTCCTCGCAGATGCACCACTGGGCCCAGCCCAGTTCTTCCAGGACCGAGCGGCGGGTCATGGTCATGGTGCCATGCTGGATGATCGCGTCACGGTCGTTGCGGGTGACCATGCCGATATGGAAGAACCCCTTGTACTCGCTGTAGCACAGCTTCTTGAAGGTGCTTTCGTGCTGGTCGCGGTAGTCCTGGGGCGATTGCACCACGGCGATCTTCGGGTCGGCAAAGTGCGGCACCATGTGCTTGAGCCAGTTGCGGTCGACGCAGTAGTCCGAGTCGATCACCGCGATCACTTCGGCGTCCTTGGCGGTATGCGGGATCAGGTAGTTCAGCGCGCCCCCCTTGAAACCGGCCAGGGGCGCCACGTGGAAGAACCTGAAGCGTTCGCCGAGCCGCTCGCAATACGCCTTGAGCGGCTCCCACACGGCTGGGTCCCGGGTGTTGTTGTCGATCACCAGCACTTCGTAGTCGGGGTAGTCGAGGGCGGCGAGGGCGTCGAGGGTCTGCTTCACCATCTCTGGCGGTTCGTTGTAGCAGGGCACGTGGATCGAGACCTTGGGCCGGTAGGCGGTATCGGCCCGCACCGGCAGGAACTCCCGGCGGCGTTTCCTGATCCACACCGCCTCGGCCAGTTCATGGGCTTCGGTGAGCAGGACGATGAACACGCCGATGGCGCCCAGGGCCAGCAGGCATCCGACGGTCAGGCTGAACCAGGTGCTGTACTGCTGGCTGTAGTCGTAGGCGATCCATACCAGGGCCGAGCCGCAGAGGAAGGTGATGAAGGTGAGGAAGGTGCGGCCACGCTGGCGCAGGGCCGAGCCGTCGATCAGCAGCACCGCCAGGGCGATCATCGCCAGCACCACCGAGGCCACGGCCAGGGCGCGCCACTGCGGGATCGCCACCACCGGGCCTTCGAAGTTGAATTTCTGCTGGCGTTCGGCGTTGAACACGCCCCAGTAGGCGCCCACCGAGCCTTCGTCGCTGGCTTTCCAGGGCTGGTCGTAGGCTTCGATGACGAAATAGTTGTAGCCCCGACGATTGAGCGTGCTGAGCAGGGTGCGCAGGTAGATCGCCTGGTCGGCCTGGGTGGCATCGGCGCCGCCGCGCATGCGGCCATTGCTCGGCCAGCCGACTTCCGACAGCAGCAGCGGCTTGCGCGGGAACTGTTGCTTGAGCTCGCGGGTGCGTTCGAGGACGAACTGCACGGCGTCCTGCATCGGCACGAACTCCCAGTAGGGCAGGATGTGCGCGGCGATCAGGTCGACGTGCTGGGCCAGTTGCGGGTTCGCCTTCCAGATGTGCCATTGCTCGCTGGTGGTCACCGGTACCTTGACGGCGGCGCGTACCCGGTCCAGGTACTGGATCAGCGCCTCGGGGGTGATCTCTTCGCGGAACAGCGCCTCGTTGCCCACCACGACCCGTACCACGCTGCGTGAGGTGTTGGCCAGCTCGATGGCCTTGGCGATCTCGCGCTCGTTGCGCTCCAGGTCCGGGCTGATCCACACGCCCAGGGTAATCCGCAGGCCAAGCTCCTCGGCCAGGCGCGGGATCTGTGCCTGGCTACCTTCGACGGTGTAGATGCGGATGCTGTCGGTCAACCCGCTCAACTGCTCCAGGTCCTGGCGGATCTGCGCCTCGCTCGGAAACTGCCCCTTCTGCGGGCTTTGCCCGAGGCGGAACGGTGAGTAGGAGAAGCCGGAGATCTGCTCGGGCCAGGCGGGGGCCGAGACAGGGCGGTTGACCAATGCCCAGAAGCCGGTGAACAGCGCGGCGATGGCCAGCACCACCACCAGGTTGAGACCGAATTTGCGTGATGACATACGTGTATTCGAGGTTCCGAGGAGAGGAGCGGGGCGTGGGTCCTTCGCTTGCCAGGTGCCGGTAGTGGGGTGGATGGTCGGCTGAAGATGAGGTCTGGGCCCGCTCGGTTGTCGTCCAGGTCCGATTATTGGGTGCGACATTAAAACAGGATTGGCGGATTCTTTACCAATTCGGGGCGTTCGGCTGCGTCAGCTGGTGGCCCTTGTGTCGCCGAAGGGGCGCGCAGCGGCTCCACTGGCATATAATGCGCGCCGTTTTTCGCGGGGTATGAAGATGAGCACAGAAGATCCACGCTTCGCCGGCGTCGCCCGGTTGTACGGCGACCAGGGGTTGCAGCGCCTGCAGCAGGCCCATGTGGCCGTCGTCGGCATCGGCGGCGTCGGCTCCTGGGCGGCCGAGGCCCTGGCGCGCAGCGGCGTGGGCGAGATCACCCTGTTCGACCTCGACGACGTCTGCGTCAGCAACACCAACCGCCAGGCCCATGCCCTGGAAGGCCAGGTGGGCCGGCCCAAGGTCGAGGTCATGGCCGAGCGCCTGCGGGCGATCAATCCGGCCTGCCGCGTGAATGCGGTGGCCGACTTCGTCACCCGCGACACCATGGTCGAGTACATCACCGAGCAGATGGACTGCGTCATCGACTGCATCGACAGCGTGATGGCCAAGGCCGCGCTGATCGCCTGGTGCCGGCGCCGCAAGATCACCATCGTCACCACCGGTGGCGCTGGCGGGCAGATCGACCCGACCCAGGTGCAGATCGGCGACCTGAACAAGACTTTCAACGACCCGCTGGCCTCGCGGGTGCGTTCCACGTTGCGCCGCGACTACAACTTCTCGCGCAATGTCAGCCGCAACTACGGTGTGCCTTGCGTGTTCTCCAGCGAGCAGTTGCGCTACCCCAAGGGCGATGGCAGCGTGTGTTTGCAGAAGAGCTTCGTCGGCGAGGGCGTGCGCCTGGACTGTGCCGGGGGCTTCGGTGCGGTGATGATGGTCACCGCGACCTTCGGCATGGTCGCGGCGAGCAAGGCGGTGGAAAAACTGGTGGGCGGCGCCCGGCGGCCGTCGGAGCGGGTGAAGGCGGTACCAGCGGCCGAGTGAGGGGGCGACCGTCAGGTTCCTGTGAAGGCCAGCTCTCAAGCTTTTCGGCCGTCCTTGGGCCGCTTGACTTGCCTGGCATTGCGGCCCGCCCGCGAAATGGATTCACCACCGACTCAATGGCCGGATGCCAATTCCGCCATGCGCTGCAGCACCGCATGCAGGCCATTGCTGCGCGAGGGCGAGAGTTGTCGCTCCAGCCCCAATGAAGCGAACCAGCCGCCCAGGTCGACCTGTGCCAACTGCGCGCTGTCCAGCCCTTGCACCCGCACCAGCAGCAAGGCCAGCAGGCCTCGCAACAGGCGGGCATCGCTGCTGGCCTTGAAACGCCACTGGCCGTCCTGCTGCTCGGCCACCAGCCAGACCAGGCTCTCGCAGCCATGCACACGGTTGGCCTCGGTCTTTTCCGAATCCTCCAGCGGCGTCAGGCGATCGCCCCACTGCATCAACAGGCGCGCGCGCTGTTCCCAGCCTCGGGCCTGCGCGAAGCTTTCCAGCGCCTGGCTGGCCGCTTCCGGCAGGCTCATCGCAACAGCTCCAGGCCCTGGTCGAGGGCCTCGAAGAAGCGCTGCAGGTCGTCGCTGTCGTTGTACAGGGCCAGCGACACGCGGATCGCCCCTTCCAGCCCCAGCCCCTTGAGCAGCGGCATGGCGCAATGGTGTCCGGCGCGCACGGCGATGCCCTGCTCGGTCAGCAGGTGGGCGATGTCGGCGTTGTGCACGCCCTCGACGACGAAGCTGGCCAGGGCCGCCTGGGGTGTGCCGAGCAGACGCACACCCTCGCGGTCGGCGAGCCCGCGCAGCAGTTGCTGGTGCAGGCTGGCTTCATGGTTGGCCACGGCCTGGGCGTCGAGGCTGGCGAGATAATCGAGGGTCGCCCCCAGGCCGATGACCCCGGCGATCGGCGGGGTGCCGGCCTCGAAGCCCAGCGGCGCGGGGCGGAAGCTCGCACTGTGGTAGTCGGCCAGTTGCACCATTTCGCCCCCGAACTGCCAATGGCGTAGCTTCTCCAGCGCCTGTCGCTGGCCGTACAGCACACCGACGCCCTCGGGGCCGTACAGCTTGTGGCTGGAGAACACATAGAAGTCGCAGCCCAGCTGTTGCACGTCATGGCGGCCATGCACCACGCCCTGGGCGCCATCGACCACGGTCAGGGCGCCCTGGGCCCGCGCGTGGGCCAGCAGCGCTGGCAGGGGCTGCCAGGTACCGAGCACGTTCGACAACTGGCTGACTGCCAGCACGCGGGTACGTGGGCCGATCAGTTGCAGGGCCTGGTCCAGGTCGATACGCCCGTGCTCGTCCAGCGGCAGCACCACCAGGCGCAGGTTGCGCCGCCGGGCCAGCTGTTGCCAGGGCAGCAGGTTGGCATGGTGTTCCAGGGCGCTGACGGCGATCTCGTCGCCGGCCTCCAGGTGCGCTTCCAGGCCATAGGCCAGCAGGTTCAGTGCCGAGGTGGCGCCATGGGTGAAGATGACCTGCCGTGCATCGGCGGCATTGAGCCAGGCAGCGACCTTGTCGCGGCTGCTTTCGAAGGCCTGGGTGGCCAGTGCGCCAGGCAGGTGCTGGGCACGGTGCACGTTGGCTGCACCATGGCCGTAGTAGTGACTCAGGGCGTCGAGCAACGCCTGGGGTTTCTGGGTGGTGGCGGCGCTGTCCAGGTAGGTCTGGTGCTGCCGTTGCAGGGCGGCGATGGCGGGAAAGTCGGCACGCCAGGGGGAGGGCTGGAACATGGTGTTGAGACCTGGAAATAAAAACGGGCCTGGCACAGGGCCAGACCCGATCTTATCACTTCGAACCGCGGAAGGTTCTCAGTTATGGGCGTGCAGCGCCTCGTTCAGCTCGATGGCCGACTTGTGGGTCTTGCACTCCACGGCGCCGGAAACCGAGTTGCGGCGGAACAGCAGGTCGGCCTGGCCGGCCAGTTCGCGTGCCTTGACCACTTTGACCAACTGGTTCTGCTCGTCGAGCAGTTGCACCTTGGTGCCGGCAGTGATGTACAGGCCGGCTTCCACGGTGTTGCGGTCGCCCAGCGGGATGCCGATACCGGCGTTGGCGCCGATCAGGCAGCCTTCGCCGACGGTGATGACGATGTTGCCACCGCCGGACAGGGTGCCCATGGTCGAGCAGCCGCCACCCAGGTCGGAACCCTTGCCGACGAACACGCCGGCCGAGACGCGCCCTTCGATCATGCCCGGGCCTTCGGTGCCGGCGTTAAAGTTGACGAAGCCCTCGTGCATGATGGTGGTGCCTTCGCCGATGTAGGCGCCCAGGCGTACACGGGCGGTGTCGGCGATGCGCACGCCGGCCGGGACCACGTAGTCGGTCATCTTGGGGAACTTGTCCACCGAGAACACTTCCAGCAGCTCGCCCTTCAGGCGCGCTTCCAGCTGCTGCTCGGCCAGTTCCGCCAGGTCGATGGCGCCCTGGTTGGTCCAGGCGACGTTCGGCAGCAGCGGGAAGATGCCGGCCAGGCTCACGCCGTGGGGCTTGACCAGGCGGTGGGACAGCAGGTGCAGCTTCAGGTAGGCCTCGGGAGTGGAGGCCAGGGCGCCGTCCTCGGCCAGCAGGGTGGCGACCAGCGGCTTGTGGCTTTCGGCCAGGCGGGTCAGCAGCGCGCCCTGGGCGGCATCGATGCCTTTGACCGCTTCGGCCAGCTGGGCGGCCTGGGCGGTGCTGAAGGTGATGGCCTGGTTGCCGCCTTCATAGCCAAGGATCGGCGCCACGGCGGCGACCAGCTCGGCGCTCGGGGCGAGCAGGGGCTGGGCGTAGAAGACTTCCAGCCAGGCGCCCTGGCGGTTCTGGGTGCCGACACCGAAGGCCAGGCTGAACAGGGTAGTGGACATGCAGTTACCTCATGCGAATAAGGGGTTGAAGCGAAGGCGGGCTCAGGCCAGCGCCGCGGCGTACAGGTCGGGCTTGAAGCCGACCAGGGTGCGCTCGCCGAGGTCGAGCACCGGGCGCTTGATCATCGACGGTTGGGCGAGCATCAGTTCGACGGCCTTGGCTTGGTCGAGATCGGCCTTGCTGGCGTCGTCGAGCTTGCGGAAGGTGGTGCCGGCGCGGTTGAGGACCACTTCCCAGCCGTGCTCGTCGCACCAGCGGTTGAGGCTGTCGCGGTCGATGCCCTGGGTCTTGTAGTCATGGAATTGGTAGCCGATGGCTTTTTCGTCAAGCCAGGTACGGGCCTTTTTCATGGTGTCGCAGGCCTTGATGCCGTAGAGAGTGTAAGCCATTGAATTCATCGGGGATCGTTGGCTTCCCCAATCCTCCCCCTGTTCTCCCGAAAATAAGTCGCCGGATTATGCGACATCGTTCCCCTCAGCGCCACGGCTGGCGCAGCCAGGTCAGGCGACCAGGGGGTGCACGGTTCGCAGGATTTGCACGCCATGCTCCTGCTCGACCTTGCGCAGGTCATAGGCCATTTGCAAGTCGAGCCAGAATTGCGCAGTGGTGTTCAGGCAAATGGATAGCCGTAGCGCCATGTCGGCCGAAATGCCGCCGCGCTGAAAACCATCTCCCGCTGGAACTCTTCGCGCAGGATTTCGCCAGGATGTATTGGACGCATGCCGTTCTTGAGCATGATGCACCTCAGTGGTAATCGACAATTTCAACGTCTTCCGGCCCTCACGGCCCATAGACAGCCCAGGTGCCATTGAGCGTTGATCGGGCGCCGCCAGCGTGCCAGTGGACGAGCTTTGGCCAGGCGGGTCAATCAGGTGCGGGTAGTATTGTGTTACATATTCTTCAGCCAGCTGCGACTTTCGTGCAGCGTTCCTTCTTCCCGGGACATCGCTAACATATTGTTTCAATGGCGATGATTCGCCCCGCTGTCGCTTTGTTCGGATCACACAGGAAGCTTTGCCGATGCAGTCAGCCTATACCGTCCTTATCTTGCTGACGCTGGTAAGCGTGTCGAAACTGGTCGGGCGGATGATCCCGTTGCCCCTGCCGCTGGTGCAGATCGCCGCCGGCGCCTTGCTGGCCTGGCCGACCCTGGGCCTGCATGTGACCCTGAACCCGGAGCTGTTCCTCTTCCTGTTCCTGCCGCCGCTGCTGTTCGCCGATGGCTGGCGCATGCCCAAGCGCGAGTTGTGGCGCCTGCGCGGGCCGGTGGTGGCGCTGGCGGTGGGGTTGGTGCTGTTCACCGTGGTCGGCGCAGGCTACTTCATCCATTGGTTGCTGCCGAGCATCCCCCTGGCGGTGGCCTTCGCCCTGGCGGCGGTACTGTCGCCCACCGATGCCGTGGCGGTCTCGGCCATTACCCAGGACCGTTTGCCCACGCCCTTGATGCACATGCTCCAGGGCGAAGCGCTGATGAACGATGCCTCGGGCCTGGTGACCTTCAAGTTCGCCCTGGCAGCGGCGATCACCGGGGTGTTCTCCCTCGCCGAAGCGAGCCTGACCTTCGTCCTGGTGGCGCTCGGCGGCCTGGCTGTCGGTGTCGCCCTGAGCTGGCTGGTCGGTCGCCTGCGGGCCTGGATGATCGCCCGTGGCTGGGACGACCCGGCGACCCATGTGGTGTTCATGCTGCTGCTGCCGTTCGCCGCCTACGTGGTGGCCGAGCGCCTGGGCGTGTCCGGCATCCTGTCTGCGGTGGCTGCCGGCATGATGCAGAGCTGGCTCGACCTGTTGCCGCGGCAGACCAGTACGCGCTTGCTCAACCGCAGTGTCTGGTCGTTGCTGGAGTTCGCCTTCAACGGCCTGATCTTCCTGCTGCTGGGCCTGCAACTGCCAGACATCATCAAGGCGGTGGTCAGCCACGAGACTTCGTTATGGCCGACGCTGGCCTGGCGTTGCCTGGACGTGGTGGCGATCTTCGTGGCGCTGGTGCTGCTGCGCTTCGTCTGGGTGCAGAGCATCTGGCGTGCGATCGGTGTCATCCGGCGTTGGCGTGGCAAGCCGGACCTGGTGCTGTTGCCGACCACACGCTCCTGCCTGCTGCTGACTCTCGGCGGTGTACGGGGCGCGGTGACCCTGGCCGGTGTGATGTCGGTGCCGTTGCTGATCGGTGCCGGCAAGGCGTTCCCCGAGCGTGACCTGCTGATCTTCATCGCGGCCGGGGTGATCCTGATGTCGCTGGTCAGTGCCTGCATCGCCTTGCCGCTGTTGTTGCGCGGCGTGACCAAGAGCCCGGACGAGCGCTTGCGCCAGGAAGTCCAGGACGCCTGGCGACGTACGGCGGAGGCGGCCATCCACGCCCTGGAGGCCGAGGAGGTCATCGATGCCAATGCCCCCCAGGATGCGGCCCAGGCGACCTTGGCCACCGAACTCAAGGCGCGCCTGATGGCCGAGTATCGCGATGAGCTGGCCAGCTACAACGACAGCGCCGAGGCGCGGGCCCTGGCCGAGCAGATGGATCAACTGGAGCGCCGCCTGCGCATACGCGCGTTGCGGGCCCAGCGCCTGGAGCTCTACAACCTGCACCGCCAGCATCTGGTCGGGGACGAGGTGGTGCGCCAGGTGCTCGGGGAGTTGGACATGAGCGAGGCGAACCTGGGGCAGGTCAGGTAGATCGCCGGGGGCTGCAAAGCGGCCCCCGAGGCATCAGCGCTCGCTCAGGAAGTCACGAATCCGCTCGGCTGCCTCGATGCACTCGGCCAGTGGCGCGACCAGTGCCATCCGCACGCGCCCGGCCCCCGGGTTGACCCCATCCACCTCGCGCGACAAGTAAGAGCCCGGCACCACCGTCACATGCTCGGCCTCGAACAGGTCGCGGGCGAAGTCGGCGTCGCTGCCCGGCACCTTGGCCCACAGGTAGAAGCTGCCATCCGGGCGCTGCACGTCCATGACCGGCTGGAGGATGTCCAGCACGGCGTCGAACTTGGCCCGGTACTGGTCGCGGTTCTCGCGCACGTGGGCTTCGTCCTGCCAGGCGGCGATGCTGGCCAGCTGGGTCTGCACCGGCATGGCGCAGCCATGGTAGGTGCGGTACAGCAGGAACGGCTTGATGATCTCGGCGTCACCGGCCACGAAGCCCGAGCGCAGCCCTGGCAGGTTGGAGCGCTTGGACAGGCTGTGGAACACCACGCAGCGCTTGAAGTCGCTGCGGCCAAGCGCCGCGCAAGCGCTCAGCAGGCCGGGCGGCGGTGCGTCCTCGTCGAAGTACAGCTCGCTGTAGCATTCGTCGGCGGCGATCACGAAGTCGTGCTCGTCAGCCAGGGCGATCAGTTTCTTGAGCGTGTCCATCGGCACCAGAGCGCCGGTGGGGTTGCCCGGGGAGCACAGGAAGAGGATCTGGCAGCGCTGCCAGACCTCGGCCGGCACGGCGTCGAAGTCCGGGTTGAAGCCGTTGTCCGCCAGGCATGGCAGGTAGTGCGGGGTGGCGCCGGCCAGCAGGGCCGCGCCTTCATAGATTTGATAGAACGGGTTGGGGCTGACCACCAGGCCGTCATCGGCACGGTTGACCACGGCCTGGGTGAAGGCGAACAGTGCCTCGCGGGTGCCGTTGACCGGCAGGATATGGCGCTCGGCGTCGAGCCAGCCGGCCGGCACGCCGAAGCGCCGCTCGCACCACTGGCCGATGGCCTGGCGCAGGGCGGGCAGGCCGATGGTGCTCGGGTAGACCGCCAGTTGCTTGAGGTTGTCGGCCATGGCCTGGGCCACGAAGGCGGGCGATTCGTGCTTCGGTTCACCGATCGAGAGGGCGATGGCGCGTTTGTCCGCAGCCGGCTTCACGCTGCCCAGCAGGGCGCGGAGTTTCTCGAACGGGTAGGGCTGAAGCTGGGTCAAGGCATGGTTCATCGGCGCAAGGTCTCGTCAATCGTTAGAAAGTCACGCGGGTGGTGCTGGGTTCGCTGGCCGGGCTGGGTTGCAACTGCTGGATGATGGCCTCCTGCAGGCGGCTGCACAGTTGCGGGTCGGACAGCGGCTGGTTGTCGGCGTCGGTGATGAAGAACACGTCTTCCACGCGCTCGCCGAGGGTGGCGATCTTGGCGTTTTGCAGCGACAGGTCGAACTCCAGGAAGATCTTGCCCAGCCGCGCCAGCAGGCCCGGGCGGTCGGGGGCGGTGATCTCGAGGATGGTCACCGGCCGCTGGGCATCGTTGAGGATGGTCACCTGGGGCGCGAAGGTGAAGTGCTTGAGCTGGCGCGGCACCCGGCGCTGGATGATGGTCGGGTAGTTCTCGGGGTTGCGCAGGGCCTCGGTCAGGCCTTCGCGGATCTCCTTGACCCGCTGCGGGTTGTCGCCGATGGCGCCGCCGTCGTTGTCCAGCACGATGTAGGTGTCGAGGGTGAACTGGCTGCTGGAGGTGATGATCCGCGCGTCGTGGATGTTCAGGTTGAGCTGGTCCATGGCGGCCACCGTCACGGCGAAGAAGTCGTGCTGGTCGGGGGCATAGATGAAGATCTGCGTGCCGCCCTCGAACTCGCGCTGGGTGGTTTCCTTGATCAGCACCAGCGGGCCGCCGTCGGCCGGTTGCTGGAGGATCGCATCGCTGTGCCAGGCCACGTCGGCGGCGGTGTGGCGCAGGAAGTAGTCATCGCCCAGTTGCGCCCACAACTGTTCCACGTCGTCCGGGTCGGTGCCCTCGCGGACCAGGATGTCCAGCGCCGCGTTCTGCGTCTGGCGGATCTGCTCCTCGCGGTCCAGCGGGTTTTCCAGGCCCCGGCGCAAGGCGCGCTTGGTCTCGGTGTAGAGCTGGCGCAGCAGGCTCGCGCGCCAGGAGTTCCACAGGCTGGGGTTGGTGGCGTTGATGTCGGCCACGGTCAGGACGTAGAGGTAGTCCAGGCGCGTCTCGTCACCCACCAGCAGGGCGAAGTCGTTGATCACCTGCGGGTCGGAGAGGTCCTTGCGCTGGGCGGTGGTGGACATCACCAGGTGCTGCTGCACCAGCCAGACGATCAGCCGGGTATCCCAGGCCGGCAACTGGTGGCGCTCGCAGAAGGCCTGGGCATCCACCGCGCCGAGCTCGGAGTGGTCGCCCTGGCGGCCCTTGCCGATATCGTGGTACAGGCCGGCCAGGTAGATCAGCTCGGGCTTGGGCAGGCGGCCCATGAGCTTGCTGGCCAGCGGAAACTTCTCCGAGACCGGCGTGTACTGCAGCTTGCGCAGGTGCTTGATCAGGTTGAGGGTGTGGGCGTCGACCGTGTAGATGTGGAACAGGTCGTGCTGCATCTGCCCGACGATCAGGCCGAACTCCGGCAAATAGCGGCCGAGGATGCCGTAGCGGTTCATCCGGCGCAGGTTGCGGTGGATGCCGATCTCACATTTGAACAGCTCGATGAACAGGCTGGTATTGCGGATATCGTGGCGGAACCTGTCGTCGATCAGGTGCCGATGTTCGCGCAACAGGCGCACGGTGTCGGCGCGCACGCCCTTGATCTCCGGGTGCTGGGCCATCAGCACGAAGATCTCCAGCATGGCGAATGGGGTGCGCTTGAAGACGTTCGGGTGAGCCGCTTCTATATAGCCGTCGTGGAGTCGGAAGCGCGCATTCAGTGGCTGGGTGGTGCCGCTGTCGTCGTCGGCGAGGATGACTTCCTCGAAGTGCTGGATGATCAGGTCGCACAGCTGGCTGATGCTCATCACCACCCGGTAGTACTGCTGCATGAACTGCTCGATGGCGCGCTTGGGGTTTTCGTCGCTGTAGCCCAGCAGCGCGGCGATGCTGCGCTGGTGGTCGAACAGCAAGCGGTCCTCGGCACGCCCGGCGAGCATGTGCAGGGCATAGCGCACGCGCCAGAGGAAGGCCTGCGAAGAGGCCAGCAACTCGTTCTCGCTTTCCAGCAGGAAGCCCTCGCCGGCCAGGGCATGCAGGTTCAGGGTGCCGTACTGGCGACGGGCCACCCACAGCACCGTCTGGATGTCGCGCAGGCCGCCCGGGGAGCCCTTGACGTTGGGCTCGAGGTTGTACTCGGTATCGTTGTACTTGTGGTGGCGGGCCTTGAGTTCGGCGCGCTTGGCCAGGAAGAACTCCTTGCTCGGCCACATGTGCTCGGTGCTGGTCACTTCCAGCATGCGCTGGCGCAGCGATTCGGGGCCGGCGATGGTACGGCTTTCCATCAGGTTGGTGATCACCGTCAGGTCGGCGCGGGCCTGTTCGGCGCACTCCTGGACGGTGCGCACGCTCTGGCCCACTTCCAGGCCGATGTCCCAGAGCAGGGTGAGGAAGCACTCGATGGCCTCGCGGTACTGCTCATGCTCGGCGGCGTCCAGCAGGATCAGCAGGTCGATGTCCGACCAGGGGTGCAGCTCGCCACGGCCGTAGCCGCCGACGGCGACCAGGGCGATACCGGCCTGGTCGCACCAGTCGAACTGGTTCCAGGCCTGTTGCAGGATGTTGTCGACGAACCAGGCGCGGTCCTCGATCAGCCGGCGGATCTCGCCGCCTTCGCGAAAACGCCTGTCGAGCACCGCGCCGGCCTGGCGGATGGCTTTCTTGAAGGCGGCGATAGGGCTCGCCTTGAGCGCCAGTTCCGCCTGGAACTGGCCACGGTCGAACAGCTCCGGATCCACCTGGGTCATCGGGTCGCGTTCCTGTCGTTGGTCTGCCCGGGGCTGGCTCAGGCCGAAATGCGTGGAAGGGTGTCGTCCTTGCGCAGGGTGAAGATCTCGTAGCCGCTGGCGGTCACCAGGATGGTGTGTTCCCACTGGGCCGAGAGCTTGCGGTCCTTGGTGATGGCGGTCCAGCCGTCGCCCAGGACCTTGGTGTCGGCCTTGCCCTGGTTGATCATCGGCTCGATGGTGAAGGTCATGCCTTCCTTGAGTTCCATGCCGGTGCCGGCCTTGCCGTAGTGCAGGACCTGCGGCTCCTCGTGGAACACCTTGCCGATGCCATGGCCGCAGAACTCGCGGACCACCGAGAAGCCGTTCTTCTCGGCGTGCTTCTGGATCACCTCGCCGATGTCGCCCAGGCGGCAGCCCGGCTTGACCAGTTCGATGGCCTTGTACATGCACTCCTGGGTGACCTTGCACAGGCGCTCGGCCCACTCCGGCACCTCGCCGACGTAGAACATGCGGCTGGTGTCGCCGTGGTAGCCGTCCTTGATCACGGTGACGTCGATGTTGATGATGTCGCCTTTCTTCAGCGGCTTCTCATTGGGGATGCCGTGGCAGACCACATGGTTGATCGAGGTGCAGATCGACTTGGGGAAGCCCTTGTAGTTCAGCGGCGCCGGAATGGCCTGCTGGACGTTGACGATGTAGTCGTGGCACAGGCGGTCCAGTTCCTCGGTGGTGACACCGGGCTTGACGTGTTCCTCGATCATCTCGAGGACTTCGGCGGCCAGGCGGCCGGCGATGCGCATCTTCTCGATGTCTTCTGCGGTCTTGATGGTGACGGTCATTACAGGCTCTCTACGGCGCCGGGAAGGGCGCGAACGAACGGGAAAGGCCGGATTCTACCAGAGCGAGGCGCCCATCTGTCGGGATAAACCGGCAAATCCGGTGTCTACCGAGAGCATTCTGGCGCGATTGCCGGCATGCTGCAAAAGCCGCTGACGGACGAAGCACCATCCGGGTTCCGTTCGCCCGCGGTCTGTGGTATAAAATGCGCCGCTTTCGGGGGAGGTCCCCCGCAAGCCCAAACCCACACACGTGTCGACACGATGACCTGGGTGCCCCGAACTCGCTGGGTTCGCGGGTTGGTCATTGGGATACGTGGAGGCCCAACCCGACTTATCAAGGAACTATCATGTCCCAAGTCAACATGCGCGATATGCTGAAGGCCGGTGTGCACTTCGGCCACCAGACCCGTTACTGGAACCCGAAAATGGGCAAGTTCATTTTCGGCGCTCGTAACAAGATCCACATCATCAACCTGGAAAAAACCCTGCCGATGTTCAACGACGCCCTGTCGTTCGTCGAGCGCCTGGCCCAGGGCAAGAACAAGATCCTGTTCGTCGGCACCAAGCGTTCCGCCGGCAAGATCGTCGCCGAGCAGGCTGCTCGTTGCGGTTCGCCATACGTTGACCACCGCTGGTTGGGCGGCATGCTGACCAACTACAAGACCATCCGCGCTTCGATCAAGCGTCTGCGCGACCTGGAAACCCAGGCCGAAGACGGCACCTTCGCCAAGCTGACCAAGAAAGAAGCCCTGATGCGTACCCGCGACCTGGAAAAACTGGATCGCAGCCTGGGCGGCATCAAGGACATGGGCGGCCTGCCGGACGCACTGTTCGTGATCGACGTCGAGCACGAGCGCATTGCCATCACCGAAGCCAACAAGCTGGGCATCCCGGTCATCGGCGTTGTCGATACCAACAGCAGCCCGGAAGGCGTTGACTACGTCATCCCAGGCAACGACGACGCCATCCGCGCCATCGAGCTGTACATGACTTCGATGGCCGACGCGGTCATCCGCGGCCGCAACAACGTTGCCGGCGGCACCGAAGTTTACGCTGAAGAAGCGGCTGCACCAGCTGCCGAGTGATTGACGCCTAGCGTCTGACTTGGCACGCGAAAAGGGGGCTTGGCCCCCTTTTTGCCACCTTGAAATCCTGCTGTCAGAAAGAGCGCCGCATCATCGTGCTTCGCTGGCATGAAGGCAGTGATTCGCAGAATTGAACGCCCGCCGCGCGCGGGTGGAATGGTTGAAAACCTATCCAACGAGGATTTTGAAATGGCAGAAATTACTGCAGCGCTGGTCAAGGAACTGCGTGAGCGTACCGGCCAGGGCATGATGGAGTGCAAGAAAGCACTGGTTGCTGCCGGCGGTGACATCGAGAAGGCCATCGACGACATGCGCGCCTCCGGCGCCATCAAGGCCGCCAAGAAGGCCGGCAACATCGCTGCCGAAGGTTCGATCGCCGTTCGCGCCGAAGGCGGCCGTGGCCTGATCATCGAAGTCAACTCGCAGACCGACTTCCTGGCCCTGCAGGACGACTTCAAAGGCTTCGTCAAGGACAGCCTGAACGAAGCGTTCGAGCAGAACCTGACCGACGCCGCTCCGCTGATCGCCTCGCGTGAATCGGCGCGTGAAGCCCTGGTCGCCAAGTGCGGCGAGAACGTCAACATCCGTCGCCTGACCGCTGTCCAGGGTGACGTGATCGGTTCCTACCTGCACGGCCACCGCATCGGTGTCCTGGTCGTCCTGAAAGGCGGCGACGAAGAACTGGCCAAGAAGATCGCCATGCACGTGGCGGCCTCGAAGCCGGAAGTCGTTCGTCCGGAAGACGTTTCCGAAGAGCTGGTTGCCAAGGAAAAAGAAATCTTCCTGCAGCTGAACGCCGACAAGATCGCCGGCAAGCCGGAAAACATCGTCGAGAACATGATCAAGGGCCGTATCACCAAGTTCCTGGCCGAAGCCAGCCTGGTCGAGCAAGCCTTCGTCATGGATCCGGAGGTCAAGGTCGGCGAGCTGGCCAAGAAAGCCGGTGCCGAGATCGTTTCCTTCGTTCGCTACGAAGTCGGTGAAGGCATCGAGAAGAAAGAAGACAACTTCGCCGAAGAAGTTGCTGCTCAAGTGGCTGCTGCCCAGAAGCAATAAGACGGATTTTCATCTGTCGCCCCGAAGAGGCTGCCCGCTCACGCGCGCAGCCTCTTTGTCAAACCGGACGGGGGTTTATCCCGCTCCTGTCCGCTGGCGCCGAAGCGGCGCCACGCTACAGTTAGCAGGCTGCACACAGCCCGCACGGAATTTTCTCAAAGAACGCCGCAGGAGAGACTCGAATGGCCCAGCAGGTGAGTGGTCGCCAACCTCGCTATAAACGCATTTTGCTCAAACTTAGCGGCGAGGCCCTGATGGGGTCGGAAGAGTTCGGGATCGACCCGAAAGTCCTGGATCGCATGGCCCTGGAAGTTGGCCAACTGGTCGGCATCGGTGTCCAGGTCGGCTTGGTGATCGGTGGTGGCAACCTGTTCCGCGGCGCCGCCCTCAGCGCGGCTGGCATGGACCGCGTCACCGGCGACCACATGGGGATGCTGGCCACGGTGATGAACGCGCTGGCCATGCGTGACGCCCTCGAGCGTTCGAACATCCCGGCCATCGTCATGTCGGCCATTTCCATGGTTGGCGTCACCGATCATTACGATCGTCGCAAAGCTATTCGTCACCTCAACTCCGGGGATGTGGTAATTTTCTCCGCCGGTACCGGCAACCCGTTCTTCACCACCGACTCCGCTGCCTGCCTGCGCGCTATCGAGATCGATGCCGATGTCGTGCTGAAGGCGACCAAGGTCGATGGTGTCTACACTGCCGATCCATTCAAGGACCCGCATGCCGAGAAGTTCGATCACCTGACCTACGACGAGGTCCTGGATCGCAAGCTCGGCGTCATGGACCTGACCGCAATCTGCCTGTGCCGCGACCACAAGATGCCATTGCGGGTATTCAACATGAACAAGCCTGGCGCCCTGCTGAACATCGTAGTGGGTGGCGCTGAAGGAACTTTGATCGAGGAAGGCGAAGCATGATCAACGACATCAAGAAAGACGCCCAGGAGCGCATGGGCAAGTCCATCGAGGCCCTTGGCCGCAACCTGGCGTCCATCCGCACCGGTCGCGCGCACCCGAGCATCCTGGACAGCGTCAAGGTCCCGGCCTGGGGTAGCGAGATGCCGCTGAACCAGGTGGCCGCGATCACCGTCGAGGACGCCCGCACCCTGAAGATCGTCGCCCACGACAAGAACCTCAGCGCTGCCATCGAGAAGGCCATCCTGACCTCCGACCTGGGCCTGAACCCGTCCAGTGCCGGCACCACCATCCGCGTGCCGATGCCCGCCCTGACCGAGGAAACCCGCAAGGGCTACACCAAGCAGGCCCGTGCCGTTGCCGAGGAAGCCAAGGTCGCCGTGCGCAACGTGCGTCGTGACGCCCTGGCTGACCTGAAGAAGCTGTCCAAGGACAAGGCGATCAGCGAGGACGAAGAGCGTCGTGCCGCCGACGAGCTGCAGAAACTGACCGACAAGTATGTCGGCGAGGTCGACAAGGCCCTCGAAGCCAAGGAAAAGGACCTGATGGCCGTCTGAGGCCGGGACTTTTTCATGGAAAAGACCAAGCCAGCGGCATCGCCTTCGGTGCCGCGTCACGTCGCGATCATCATGGACGGTAACAACCGCTGGGCGAAGAAGCGCCTGCTGCCCGGCGTCGCCGGGCACAAGGCTGGCGTGGACGCCGTGCGCGCGGTGATCGAAGTCTGTGCCGAGGCGGGGGTCGAGGTGCTGACCCTGTTCGCCTTCTCCAGCGAGAACTGGCAGCGCCCGGCCGAGGAGGTCGGTGCCCTGATGGAGCTGTTCTTCTCGGCCTTGCGCCGCGAGGCCAAGCGCCTCAACGAGAACCGCATCAGCCTGCGCATCATCGGTGACCGCACGCGCTTCCACCCTGAGCTGCAGGCCGCCATGCGCGAGGCCGAGGCCCTGACCGCCGGCAACGATCGCTTCATCCTGCAGATCGCCGCCAACTACGGTGGCCAGTGGGACATCGCCCAGGCCGCCCAACGCCTGGCGCGGGAAGTCCAGGCTGGCCACCTGCGTCCGGACGACATCACCCCGGGGCTGCTGCAAACCTGCCTGGCCACCGGCGACCTGCCGTTGCCCGACCTGTGCATCCGTACCGGGGGCGAGCATCGCATCAGCAACTTCCTGCTGTGGCAGTTGGCCTATGCCGAGCTGTACTTCTCCGACCTGTACTGGCCGGACTTCAAACACGAGGCCATGCGCAACGCCCTGGCCGATTTCGCTTCGCGCCAGCGCCGCTTCGGTAAGACCAGCGAGCAGGTCGAGGCTGGAGCTCGTGCTTAATGCTTAAACAACGCATCATTACTGCGCTGATCCTGCTGCCGATCGCGCTGGGTGGATTCTTCCTGCTCCACGGCGGGGATTTCGCCTTGTTCATCGGCTTCGTGGTGACCGTCGGCGCCTGGGAGTGGGCGCGCCTGGCGGGGCTCGTGGCCCAGCCGTTGCGCCTGGCCTATGCCGCGGTGGTCGCCGGGGCGCTGATGCTGCTTTACCTGATGCCGGACCTTGCGCCCTGGGTGCTTGGCGCCTCGGTGATCTGGTGGGGGCTGGCCACCTGGCTGGTGCTCACCTACCCACGCAGTAGCGAGCTGTGGGCCAGCGCTGCCTGTCGCCTGCTGATCGGCCTGCTGGTGCTACTGCCGGCCTGGCAGGGCCTGGTGCTGCTCAAGCACTGGCCGCTGGGCAACGGGCTGATCCTGGCGGTCATGGTGCTGGTCTGGGCCGCCGATATCGGCGCCTACTTCTCGGGGCGCGCGTTCGGCAAGCGCAAGCTGGCGCCACAGGTCAGCCCTGGCAAGAGCTGGGAAGGGGTCTATGGCGGCCTGGCGGTCAGCCTGCTGATCGCCCTGGGCGTGGGCCTGGCCCGCGACTGGGGTATCGGTCAGTTGCTGCTGGGCCTGCTGGGCGCCGTGGTCGTGGTGATGTCCTCGGTGATCGGTGACCTGACCGAGAGCATGTTCAAACGCCGCGAAGGCATCAAGGACAGCAGCAACCTGCTGCCCGGCCATGGCGGCGTGCTCGACCGCATCGACAGCCTGACCGCGGCGATCCCGATGTTCGCCGTGCTGCTCTGGGCGGCCGAGTGGGGTGTGATGTGAGTCGCGCGCAACGCATTACCGTGCTGGGGGCGACCGGCTCCATCGGCCTGAGCACCCTGGATGTCATCGCCCGTCATCCTGAGCGCTACCAGGTGTTCGCCCTGAGTGGCTATTCCCGTCTCGACCAGTTGCTGGCGCTGTGCGAGCGGCACCGCCCGGCCTATGCCGTGGTGCCGAGCGCCGAGGCCGCCACGCGCCTGCGCGAGGGGTTGGCCGCGACCGGCTGCGCCACCGAGGTGCTGGAAGGGGAGGCGGGGTTGTGCCAGGTGGCCCGCGCGGCCGAAGTGGACGCGGTGATGGCGGCCATCGTCGGTGCCGCGGGCCTGCGCCCGACCCTGGCGGCCGTCGAGGCGGGCAAGAAGGTGCTGCTGGCCAACAAGGAAGCCCTGGTGATGTCCGGTGCGCTGTTCATGGGGGCGGTGCGGCGCAGTGGTGCCGTGCTGCTGCCGATCGACAGCGAGCACAACGCGATCTTCCAGTGCCTGCCAGGCGACTACGCCCGTGGCTTGGCCCCGGTGGGTGTGCGGCGCATCCTGCTGACCGCCTCGGGCGGGCCGTTCCGCGAGACGCCGGCAGCCGCCCTGGCGAACGTCACGCCGGAGCAGGCCTGCGCTCACCCCAACTGGTCCATGGGGCGGAAGATCTCGGTCGACTCGGCGAGCATGATGAACAAGGGCCTGGAGCTGATCGAGGCCTGCTGGCTGTTCGATGCCGCGCCGGACAAGGTGGAAGTGGTGGTGCACCCGCAGAGTGTGATCCACTCCCTGGTGGACTACGTGGATGGTTCGGTGCTCGCCCAGCTGGGCAACCCGGACATGCGCACGCCGATCGCCAATGCCCTGGCCTGGCCCGAGCGGATCGATTCCGGGGTCGCGCCGCTGGACCTGTTCGCCATCGCCCGCCTGGATTTCCAGGCGCCCGACGAACAGCGCTTCCCCTGCCTGCGCCTGGCGCGCCAGGCTGCCGAGGCCGGCAACAGCGCCCCGGCGGTACTCAATGCGGCCAACGAAGTGGCGGTGGAGGCATTTCTCCAGCGGCGTATCCGCTTCCCGGAGATCGCGGGTATGATCGAACAGGTGCTCGACCAGGAGTCCGTGGTGCCGTTGCCGTCGCTGGACGCGGTGTTCGCCGCCGACCAGCGCGCCCGGGAGCTTTCCCGGGAATGGCTGAGGCGCCACGGTCGCTGATGGTGAGATTTGTACGAAAAGTCGCCGCTCCGGCACTTTTCGTACAAGGTCCAGGGCTGGGCTGAACGTCATTTGGAGATAGATATGACAGCGCTCTACATGATTATCGGCACCCTGATTGCCTTGGGTGTATTGGTCACTTTCCATGAATTCGGCCACTTCTGGGTGGCCAGGCGTTGTGGCGTCAAGGTGCTGCGCTTCTCCGTGGGCTTCGGCACGCCACTGCTGCGCTGGCACGACCGTCATGGCACCGAGTTCGTGGTCGCGGCGATTCCCCTGGGTGGCTACGTCAAGATGCTCGACGAGCGCGAGGGCGACGTGCCGCCGGCATTGGCGGAGCAGTCCTTCAACCGCAAGCCGGTGCGCCAGCGCATCGCTATCGTCGCGGCCGGCCCCATCGCCAACTTCCTCCTGGCCATCCTGTTCTTCTGGCTCCTGGCCATGCTCGGCACCCAGCAGGTCCGTCCGGTGATCGGCGCGGTCGAGTCGGGCAGCCTGGCGGCATCCGCCGGCCTGGCCGCCGGTCAGGAAGTCGTCTCCGTCGACGGCAAGCCGACCAATGGCTGGTCGGCGGTCAACCTGCAGCTGGTTCGTCGCCTGGGCGAGAGCGGGACCCTGCGGGTCGGTGTGCGTGACGAGGGCGGCTCGGTCGAGCGCCAGCACGATATCCGCCTGGATCAATGGCTCAAGGGCGTCGACGAGCCCGACCCGATCCGCTCCCTCGGCTTGCGCCCCTGGCGCCCGGCGGTGACGCCGGTGCTGGCGCAGATCGATCCCAAGGGGCCGGCTGCCGCCGCCGGGCTCAAGAGTGGCGACAAATTGTTGGCCCTGGACGGGGTCGCGCTGAGCGACTGGCAGCAGGTGGTCGACGGCGTGCGTGCCCGTCCAGAGGCCAAGGTGCTGCTGCGCGTGGAGCGTGACGGGGCGCAGCTGGAGGTCCCGGTCACCCTGGCCCGGCAGGGCGAGGGTGGCTACCTGGGGGCAGGTGTCAAGGGCGTCGAATGGCCCGCCAGCATGCTTCGCGAAGTCAGCTATGGCCCCCTGGAAGCGGTGGGCGAGGGCCTGTCGCGAACCTGGAGCATGAGCGTCCTGACCCTCGAATCGCTGAAGAAAATGCTGTTCGGGGAGCTCTCGGTAAAAAACTTGAGCGGACCGATAACCATTGCTAAAGTGGCGGGCGCTTCAGCCCAGTCGGGCGTGGGGGATTTCCTGAATTTCCTGGCCTACCTGAGCATAAGCCTGGGGGTTCTTAACCTGCTGCCCATCCCAGTACTGGATGGGGGGCATTTGCTGTTCTACCTGATCGAGTGGGCGCGCGGTCGTCCGCTCTCGGATCGGGTGCAAGGTTGGGGGGTCCAGATCGGTATCAGTTTAGTCATTGGGGTGATGTTGCTCGCCCTGATCAACGATCTGGGTCGACTATAAAAAGCTTCGCTCAATTGCGAACCTGCCGCCCCACTCGCGGCGGGTTGTTTATTGCCAGTTGGAATAAAAGGACTTCATGAAACGTCTGCTGCTAACTGCGGTCCTCTCCGCACTGATGATCGCTGAAGTTCACGCCGAGTCCTTCACCATCTCCGATATTCGTGTCAATGGTCTGCAGCGGGTTTCCGCAGGCAGCGTGTTCGGGGCCCTGCCACTGAACGTGGGCGACCAGGTCGACGATCGGCGTCTGGTGGAATCCACCCGCTCGCTGTTCAAGACCGGCTTCTTCCAGGACATCCAGCTGAGCCGCGACGGCAATGTCCTGATCATCAACGTGGTCGAACGTCCGTCGGTCTCGAGCATCGAGATCGAGGGCAACAAGGCCATCAGCACCGAAGACCTGATGAAGGGCCTGAAGCAGTCGGGCCTGGCCGAGGGCGAGATCTTCCAGCGGGCCACCCTCGAGGGTGTGCGTAACGAGCTGCAGCGCCAGTACGTGGCCCAGGGCCGCTATTCGGCGGAGGTCGACGCCGAGGTGGTGCCGCAACCGCGCAACCGGGTCGGCCTGAAGATCAAGATCAACGAAGGCACCGTCGCCGCCATCCAGCACATCAACGTGGTGGGCAACACCGTCTTCAGCGACGAAGACCTGACCCAGCTCTTCGAGCTCAAGACCACCAACTGGCTGTCGTTCTTCAAGAACGATGACAAGTACGCCCGCGAGAAGCTCTCCGGTGACCTGGAGCGCCTGCGTTCCTACTACCTGGACCGCGGCTACATCAACATGGACATCGCCTCGACCCAGGTGTCCATCACCCCGGACAAGAAGCACGTCTACATCACCGTCAACATCAACGAAGGCGAGAAGTACACCGTTCGCGACGTGAAGCTCTCCGGCGACCTCAAGGTACCGGAAGACCAGGTCCGGTCGTTGCTGCTGGTGCAGCCGGGCCAGGTGTTCTCGCGCAAGGTGATGACCACCACCTCCGACCTGATCACCCGTCGCCTGGGCAACGAGGGCTATACCTTCGCCAACGTCAACGGCGTGCCGCAACCCAACGACGAAGACCATACCGTCGACATCATGTTCGTGGTCGACCCGGGCAAGCGCGCCTACGTCAACCGCATCAACTACCGCGGCAACACCAAGACCGAAGACGAAGTGCTGCGTCGCGAGATGCGCCAGATGGAGGGCGGCTGGGCCTCGACCTACCTGATCGACCAGTCCAAGACCCGTCTGGAGCGCCTGGGCTTCTTCAAGGAAGTCAACGTCGAGACCCCGCCGGTGCCGGGCACCGACGACCAGGTCGACGTCAACTACAGCGTCGAGGAGCAGGCCTCCGGCTCGATCACCGCCAGCGTCGGTTTCGCCCAGAGCGCGGGGCTGATCCTGGGTGGCTCGATCAGCCAGAGCAACTTCCTGGGGACCGGTAACAAGGTCTCCATCGGCCTGACCCGTAGCGAGTACCAGACCCGCTACAACTTCGGCTTCGTCGACCCCTACTGGACCGCCGATGGCGTCAGCCTGGGCTACAACGCCTTCTACCGCAGCACCGACTACGACGACCTCGACGTCGACGTGGCCAGCTATGCGGTGGACAGCCTGGGCGCCGGTGTCAGCATCGGCTACCCGATCAGCGAGACCTCGCGCCTGACCTACGGCCTTTCCGTGCAGCGCGACGAGATCAAGACCGGCCGCTACACCGTCGACGAGATCTTCGACTTCCTCGAGGAGGAGGGCGACAGCTTCCTGAACTTCAAGGCGTCGGTGGGCTGGTCCGAGTCCACCCTGAACAAGGGCGTGCTGGCGACCCGTGGTCATTCCCAGAGCCTGACCCTGGAAACCACCGTGCCGGGCAGCGACCTGTCGTTCTACAAGCTCGACTACCGTGGCCAGCTGTTCAAGCCGATCACCAACGACTACACCCTGCGCCTGCACACCGAACTGGGCTATGGTGATGGTTTCGGTGGTACCTCGGGCCTGCCGTTCTACGAGAACTACTATGCCGGTGGCTTCAACTCTGTCCGTGGCTTCAAGGACAGCAGCCTGGGCCCTCGCAGTACCCCGAGCCAGGGCAACAACCCCGGTACCATCCGCGACCCGGACCAGGACCCGCTGCCGTTCGGTGGCAACGTCCTCGTCCAGGGTGGTGTCGAGCTGCTGTTCCCGCTGCCGTTCGTCAAGGACCAGCGTTCGCTGCGTACCTCGGTGTTCTGGGACGTCGGTAACGTGTTCGACACCAACTGCGGCAGCAAGCCGGACTGCGAGAAGGTCGGCTTCTCGGGCATGGCCAGCTCGGTTGGCCTGGGCGTCACCTGGATCACTGCGCTGGGCCCGCTGAGCTTCAGCCTGGCGATGCCGGTCAAGAAGCCGGACGATGCCGATACCCAGGTGTTCCAATTCTCTCTGGGCCAGACCTTCTGAGGTCGGCCCTCGCTCAACGAAAACGGTTTATCCAGGAGTGCATCGTGCGTAAGTTGACTCAACTGGCCATCTTGGCCGCGGCGCTGGTCGCCACCCCGGCTTTCGCCGAAATGAAGATCGCCGTGCTGAACTACCAGATGGCACTGCTCGAATCGGACGCGGCGAAGAAGTACGCGGTCGATGCCGAGAAGAAGTTCGGCCCGCAGCTGACCAAGCTGAAGAATCTGGAAAGCAGCGCCAAGGGCATCCAGGACCGCCTGATCAAGGGTGGCGACAAGATGCCCCAGCAGGAGCGCGAGCGCCTGGAACTCGAATTCAAGCAGAAGGCCCGTGACTTCCAGTTCCAGTCCAAGGAGCTGAACGAAGCCAAGGCCGTCGCCGACCGCGACATGCTCAAGCAACTCAAGCCCAAGCTCGACGGCGCCGTCGAGGAGGTCATCAAGCGTGGTGGCTACGACCTGGTGCTCGAGCGTGGTGCGGTGATCGATGTCAAGCCGCAGTACGACATCACCCGCCAAGTCATCGAGCGTATGAACCAAGCTCGTTGATATGACCGTGACCATGACGCTTGGCCAACTGGCCGAGGCCCTCGGGGCCACCCTCAAGGGGCCCGAGGGGCTGCAGATCACCGGGCTGGCCACCTTGCAGGAGGCCGGGCCCGGGCAATTGAGTTTCCTGGCCAACCCGCAGTATCGCAAGTACCTGGACAACAGCCAGGCCGCCGCGGTGCTGCTCAAGGCCGCGGATGCCGAAGGCTTTGCCGGCAATGCCCTGATCGTCGCCGACCCGTACCTGGCCTACGCGCGCATTTCCCACCTGTTCGATCCCAAGCCCAAGGCTGTGGCGGGTATTCATCCCAGCGCCGTGGTGGCCGAGGATGCCCAGGTGGACGCCAGTGCCAGCATCGGCCCGTTCGCGGTGATCGAGGCCGGCGCGCGGATCGCCGCCAACGTGACCATCGGTGCCCACTGCTTCGTCGGTGCGCGCTGCGTGATCGGCGAAGGTGGCTGGCTGGCGCCGCGGGTCACCCTGTACCACGACGTGACCATCGGCAAGCGCGTGGTGATCCAGTCGGGTGCGGTGATCGGTGGCGAGGGCTTCGGCTTCGCCAACGAGAAGGGCATCTGGCGCAAGATCGCCCAGATCGGCGGGGTGACCATCGGCGACGACGTGGAGATCGGCGTGAACACCGCCGTCGACCGTGGTGCGCTGTCGGACACGCGGATCAACGATGGGGTCAAACTGGACAACCAGATCCAGATCGCCCACAACGTGCAGATCGGCGAGCACACCGCCATGGCGGCCTGCGTGGGGATCTCTGGCAGCACCCGCATCGGCAAGCATTGCACCATCGCTGGCGGTGTCGGCATGGTCGGTCATATCGATGTTTGCGATAACGTATTCGTTTCCGGGATGACCATGGTGACCCGTTCGATCACCGAACCGGGCGCCTATTCCTCCGGCACGGCCATGCAACCCTTGGCCGAATGGCGCAAGAGCGCCGCGCGTATTCGCCAGTTGGACGAGATGTCCAAGCGTCTCCAGCAGCTGGAAAAACGTGTCGATACCGTGACCTCAGGTGGTCAGCCGGCATCAGAAGGCTGATACCATTCCCTGAGCAAGAGTGAACCGTCGCTAGCTGGCTCCTCTTTGGATTGTAAAAGGAGCGTGTGGTCAGCACCTGCGCTCCCTATTCTTACTACAGGCTTCCCCCCGAAATGATGGACATCAACGAGATTCGCGAATACCTGCCTCACCGTTACCCGTTCCTGCTGGTGGACCGGGTGACGGACCTGGACTTCGAGGCCCAGAGCATTCGTGCCTACAAGAATGTCAGCATCAATGAGCCGTTCTTCAATGGCCATTTTCCCGCGCACCCAATCATGCCGGGCGTGCTGATCATCGAGGCGATGGCCCAGGCGGCCGGGATTCTCGGTTTCAAGATGCTCGATGCCAAGCCGGCGGACGGTACCCTTTATTACTTCGTCGGCTCGGACAACCTGCGCTTCCGCCAGCCTGTGCTGCCGGGCGACCAGTTGATCCTCGAGGCCAAGTTCCTCAGCCGCAAGCGTTCGATCTGGAAGTTCGAGTGCCAGGCCACCGTCGATGGCAAGCAGGTCTGCTCGGCGGAGATTATCTGCGCGGAACGTGAACTATGAGTTCGATTGATCCTCGGGCGATCATCGACCCTGCGGCCAGGCTGGCCGACGGCGTCGAGGTGGGCCCTTGGTCGATCATTGGCCCCGATGTGGAAATCGGGGAGGGCACCGTCATCGGTCCGCACGTGGTGCTCAAGGGGCCGACCCGGATCGGCAGGCACAACCGCATTTTCCAGTTTTCCTCCATCGGTGAAGACACCCCCGATCTCAAGTACAAGGGCGAGCCGACGCGCCTGGTGATCGGTGATCACAATGTGATCCGCGAAGGCGTGACCATTCACCGGGGCACCATCCAGGATCGCTCGGAAACCACCCTTGGCGATCACAACCTGATCATGGCCTATGCCCATATCGGGCATGACAGCGTCATCGGCAACCACTGCATCCTGGTCAATAACACGGCGTTGGCCGGGCACGTGCATGTGGGCGACTGGGCGATCCTGTCTGGCTATACCCTGGTGCACCAGTACTGCCATATCGGTGCCCACGCTTTCTCCGGCATGGGCACGGCGATCGGCAAGGACGTCCCGGCCTTCGTCACCGTGTTCGGCAGCCCGGCCGAGGCGCGCAGCATGAACTTCGAAGGCATGCGCCGTCGTGGCTTCAGCGACGAGGTGATCCACGCCCTGCGCCGCGCCTACAAGATCGTCTATCGCCAGGGCCTGACCGTGGAAGAGGCGCTCAAGGAACTGGAGGAGCTGGCCGGCCAGTTCCCGGAGGTCGAGCTGTTCCGCCAGTCGATCCTCGGCTCCGCCCGCGGCATCACGCGCTGACATGGCCCAACTCTGCGTAGCGCTGGTCGCGGGCGAGGCCAGCGGCGACATTCTCGGTTCCGGCCTGATGCGCGCGCTCAAGGCGCGCCATCCCGACGTACGCTTCATTGGCGTGGGTGGCCCGTTGATGGAGGCCGAGGGTCTGGTTTCCTACTTCCCCATGGAGCGCCTGGCGGTCATGGGGCTGGTCGAGGTGCTGGGGCGCCTGCGCGAGCTGCTCAAGCGGCGCAAGGCACTGATCCAGACCCTGATTGCCGAGAAACCGGACGTGTTCATCGGCATCGATGCGCCGGACTTCACGCTCAACATCGAACTGAAGCTGCGCCAGGCCGGGATCAAGACCGTGCACTACGTCAGCCCATCGGTCTGGGCCTGGCGGCAGAAGCGTGTGCTGAAGATTCGCGAAGGCTGCGACCTGATGCTCACCCTGCTCCCGTTCGAGGCGAAGTTCTACGAAGAGCAGGGTGTGCCGGTGCGTTTCGTCGGCCATCCGCTGGCCGACACCATACCGCTGGAGGCCGACCGCCAGGCTGCCCGAGCCGCGCTCGGGTTCGGCGACGGCCCCTTGGTGGCGCTCATGCCCGGTAGCCGGGGCGGCGAGGTGGGGCGCCTGGGCGAACTGTTCCTCGACACCGCCCAGCGCCTGCGCGAACGGGTGCCGGACGTGCGTTTCGTTTCACCGTGCGCCAATCCGGCGCGACGTGCCCAGCTCGAACAGATGCTGCAAGGCCGCGACCTGCCGCTGACCCTGCTCGACGGCCAGTCGCACCAGGCCCTGGCGGCTTGCGATGCGGTGCTGATCGCCTCCGGTACCGCGACCCTCGAAGCCTTGCTGTACAAGCGGCCGATGGTGGTCGCCTATCGCCTGGCGCCGTTGACCTTCTGGATTCTCAAGCGCATGGTGCGCAGCCCCTACGTGTCGCTGCCCAACCTGCTGGCCCAGCGCTTGCTGGTACCGGAGTTGCTGCAGGACGCCGCCACCAGCGAAGCCCTCGCCCAGGCCCTGGCGCCGCTGATCACCGATGGCAGCCAGCAGACCGAACACTTCGACCAGATCCACCGTACCTTGCGTCGCGACGCCTCCAACCAGGCGGCCGATGCGGTGTTGAGCTTGCTGGGAGCCCGATAGGATGCAAATGGGACTGGATTTCAACCTGGTCGAGGAGCTGGTCGCCGGTGTCGACGAAGTCGGCCGTGGCCCGCTGTGCGGAGCGGTGGTCACCGCTGCGGTGATCCTCGACCCGCACAGGCCAATCCTCGGCCTGAACGATTCGAAGAAACTCACCGAAGCCAAGCGTGAGGTGCTGTTCGACGAGATCTGCGAAAAGGCCCTGGCATTTTGTATCGCCCGTGCCGAGGTCGAGGAAATCGACCGCCTGAATATCCTCCACGCGACCATGCTGGCCATGCAGCGCGCGGTGGAGGGCCTGAGCATCACGCCGAAGCTGGCGCTGATCGATGGCAACCGCTGCCCAAAACTGGCCGTGCCGGCTGCGCCAGTGGTCCAGGGCGATGCCAAGGTCCCGGCCATCGCCGCTGCCTCGATCCTGGCCAAGGTCACCCGTGACCGGGAAATGAGCGCCTTCGAGCTGATCTACCCTGGCTATGGTATTGGCGGACACAAGGGCTATCCCACGCCGGTGCACCTGGAAGCCCTGGCGCGGCTCGGGCCGACGCCGATCCACCGGCGCTCCTTCGCACCGGTGCGCGCAGCCTGGGAAGCCCGCGACGGTATCACCGGGTCTCTGCTCGAGCCTTGATTGGCCCCAAGATTGCCATCCCCGAAAAGCCCGTGCGCACTGCCTAATTACCTCCCCCCGACACTCACTCGACCGGCTGTTGGGTTACAATCCCGCCCTTGTCGTTCCGCACTGCCACAGGATCATCCATGCCGGTTTCCTTCGTTCATCTTCGTGTGCACTCCGAATTCTCGCTGGTCGACGGCCTGGTGCGGATCAAGCCGCTGGCCAAGGCCCTGGCCGGGATGAACATGCCGGCGGTGGCGATCACCGACCAGAGCAACATGTGCTCGCTGGTGAAGTTCTACAAGACCGCCATGGGGGCCGGCATCAAGCCGATCTGCGGTGCCGACCTGTGGCTGGCTGGCACCGACCCGGAGGCACCGCTCTCGCGCATCTGCTTCCTGGCCATGAACCCCAAGGGGTATCGCAACCTCACCGAGCTGATCTCCCGTGGCTGGGTCGAAGGCCAGCGCAACGGTCTGGTGGTCATCCAGCGCGAGTGGATCGCCCCGGCCAGCGAAGGGCTGATCGGCCTGTCCGCAGCCCGCGAAGGCGACATCGGCATGGCCCTGCTGGCGGGCAAGATCGACGAGGCCGAAGCCCTGCTGCGCGATTGGATGGGCATGTTCCCCGAGCGCTTCTACGTCGAGCTGCAGCGCACCAACCGCGCGGGCGACGAGGAATACGTGCATGCCGCCGTGGCCCTGGCCGATCGCCTCGGTGCGCCGCTGGTGGCGACCAACGACGTACGTTTCATCAAGCAGTCGGACTTCGACGCCCACGAGACCCGCGTCTGCATCGGCGAGGGCTGGACCCTGGACGATCCGCGTCGCCCGCGCCTGTACAGCGATCAGCAGTACCTCAAGAGCGCGGAGGAAATGGCCGAGCTGTTCAGCGACCTGCCGGACGCGATCGCCAACACCGTGGAGATCGCCAAGCGCTGCAACATCCAGGTACAGCTGGGCAAGTACTTCCTCCCCGACTTCCCCACGCCCAACGGCATGGGCATCGACGACTACTTGCGCCACGTCGCCCACGAAGGCCTGGAGGAGCGCCTGGCGGTGCTCTGGCCCAAGGAGACCACGCCCAACTACGAAGAGAAGCGCCAGGTCTACCTGGACCGCCTGAAGTTCGAACTGGACATCATCATCCAGATGGGCTTCCCCGGTTACTTCCTGATCGTTATGGACTTCATCAAGTGGGCCAAGAACAACGGCGTACCGGTCGGCCCCGGCCGGGGTTCGGGTGCCGGTTCGCTGGTGGCCTACGTGCTGAAGATCACCGACCTCGATCCGTTGGCCTACGACCTGCTGTTCGAGCGCTTCCTCAACCCTGAACGTATTTCCATGCCCGACTTCGACGTCGACTTCTGCATGGACGGCCGCGACCGGGTGATCGACTACGTGGCCGAGGCCTACGGGCGCAATGCGGTGAGCCAGATCATCACCTTCGGCACCATGGCCGCCAAGGCGGTTGTGCGCGACGTGGCGCGGGTCCAGGGCAAGTCCTACGGCCTGGCCGACCGCCTGTCGAAGATGATCCCCTTCGAGGTCGGCATGACCCTGGAGAAGGCCTACGAGCAGGAAGAGATGCTCCGCGACTTCCTCAAGAGCGACGAGGACGCCCGTGAGATCTGGGACATGGCCCTCAAGCTCGAGGGCGTCACCCGAGGTACCGGCAAGCACGCCGGTGGCGTGGTGATCGCGCCGACCAAACTGACCGACTTCTCGCCGATCGCCTGTGACGAAGAGGGCGGCGGCCTGGTGACCCAGTTCGACAAGGACGACGTGGAGGCCGCGGGCCTGGTGAAGTTCGACTTCCTCGGCCTGCGAACCCTGACCATCATCAAGTGGGCGATGGAGACCATCAACCGCGACCAGGCGCGCAAGAACCTGCCCGAGGTCAACATCGACTTCATCCCGCTGGATGACAAGAAGACCTACGACCTGCTGCAGAAGGCCGAGACCACGGCGGTGTTCCAGCTCGAATCCCGTGGCATGAAGGAGCTGATCAAGAAGCTCAAGCCCGACTGCCTGGAAGACCTCATCGCACTGGTGGCGCTATTCCGCCCCGGCCCGCTGCAGTCGGGCATGGTGGACGACTTCATCAACCGCAAGCACGGCCGCGCCGAGCTCGCCTACCCGCACCCGGACTACCAGTACGACGGCCTCAAGCCGGTGTTGGCACCGACCTACGGCATCATCCTGTACCAGGAACAGGTGATGCAGATCGCCCAGGTGATGGCTGGCTATACCCTCGGTGGCGCCGACATGCTGCGCCGGGCGATGGGTAAGAAGAAACCCGAGGAGATGGCCAAGCAGCGCGGTGGCTTCATCGAGGGCTGCGCGCAGAACGGCATCGATGCCGAGCTGGCGGGCAACATCTTCGACTTGGTGGAAAAGTTCGCCGGCTACGGTTTCAACAAGTCGCACTCGGCCGCCTACGGACTGGTCTCCTACCAGACCGCCTGGCTCAAGACGCACTACCCGGCGCCGTTCATGGCGGCGGTACTGTCGGCGGATATGCACAACACCGACAAGGTGGTGGTGCTGATCGAGGAAGTGCGCAGCATGAAGCTGCGCCTGGACGCGCCGGATGTGAACAGCTCCGACTTCAAGTTCACGGTCAACGACGATGGCCGCATCGTCTATGGCCTGGGTGCGATCAAGGGCGTCGGCGAGGGGCCGGTGGAGGCCATCGTCGAGGCGCGTGCCGAGGGCGGGCCGTTCAAGGACCTGTTCGACTTCTGCGAGCGGGTCGACCTCAAGCGCATCAACAAGCGTACCCTCGATGCCTTGATCCGCAGCGGTGCGCTGGATCGCCTGGGCCCGTACTTCCACGACGAGCTCAAGGCCTACCAGGCCAATATCGACCGCAACCGCGCGGTGCTGCTTTCGGCCCTGGAAGAGGCGATCAAGGCCGCCGAGCAGACCGCTCGCACCGCCGACAGTGGTCACGCCGACCTGTTCGGCGGGTTGTTCGTCGAGGAGGACGCCGATGTCTATGCCAACCACCGCAAGGTCCGCGAGCTGACCCTCAAGGAACGCCTGCGTGGCGAGAAGGATACCCTTGGCCTGTACCTGACCGGCCACCCGATCGACGAGTACGAGGGCGAGATCCGCCGTTTCGCCCGCCAGCGCATCGTCGACCTCAAGCCGTCGCGTGACACCCAGACGGTGGCGGGGATGATCATTGCCCTGCGGGTGATGAAGAACAAGAAGGGCGACAAGATGGGCTTCATCACCCTCGACGACCGTTCGGGGCGCATCGAGGCCTCGCTGTTCGCCGATGCCTTCATGGCCGCCCAGGCGCTGCTGCAGACCGACGCCATGGTGGTGGTGGAAGGCGAGGTCAGCCACGACGATTTCTCCGGTGGCCTGCGCCTGCGGGTCAAGCAAGTGATGACCATGGAGGACGCTCGCACCAAGCTGGCCGAGAGCCTGCGCCTGAAGGTGGCCCATGATGCCCTCAAGGGCGATCGCCTGGCCTGGCTCGGCGAGTTGATCACCCGCCATCGCGGGGGCTGCCCGATCACCCTGGAGTACACCGGCAGCGATGCGCGGGCCATGCTGCAATTCGGCGACGAGTGGTCGATCGACCCGGCCGATGGCCTGATCCAGGCCCTGCGTGACCAGTTCGGGCGTGAGAACGTCTTCCTGCAATACCGCTGAATCGACCAATTTTAATCTCGACCTGAATGCGCCTGATCCCTTAAGGTAGGGCGCCAAACGGATCAACCGGCCGGCCGCCTGGCCGTAGACCCAAGACGGATGCCTATGAACCCGAATTTCCTGGATTTCGAACAGCCGATTGCCGACCTGCAAGCCAAGATCGAAGAGCTGCGCCTGGTGGGCAACGACAACTCGCTGAACATCAGCGATGAAATTGCCCGTCTGCAAGACAAGAGCAGCACCCTCACCGAAAGCATCTTCGGCAACCTGACCAGCTGGCAGATCGCCCGCCTGGCCCGTCACCCACGCCGCCCCTATACCCTGGACTACATCCAGCACATCTTCACCGAGTTCGAAGAGCTGCACGGCGACCGTCATTTCGCCGACGACGCCGCGATCGTCGGGGGTACCGCGCGCCTGGATGGCAAGCCGGTGATGGTCATCGGCCACCAGAAGGGCCGTGAAGTGCGCGAGAAGGTGCGCCGCAACTTCGGTATGCCGCGTCCGGAAGGCTACCGCAAGGCCTGCCGCCTGATGGAAATGGCCGAGCGCTTCAAGATGCCGATCCTCACCTTCATCGACACGCCGGGCGCCTACCCGGGCATCGACGCCGAGGAGCGCAACCAGAGCGAGGCCATCGCCTGGAACCTGCGCGTGATGGCGCGCCTGAAGACCCCGATCATCGCCACCGTGATCGGTGAAGGTGGCTCGGGCGGCGCGCTGGCCATCGGTGTGTGCGACCAGCTGAACATGCTGCAGTACTCCACCTACTCGGTGATCTCGCCGGAAGGCTGCGCCTCGATCCTGTGGAAGACCGCCGACAAGGCTGCCGATGCTGCCGAGGCCATGGGCATCACCGCCGAGCGCCTGAAGAGCCTGAACATCGTCGACAAAGTCATCAACGAGCCGCTGGGCGGTGCCCACCGCGACCCGGCGAAGATGTCCGAGAGCATCCGCGCCGATTTGGTCGAGCAGTTGGACATGCTCGGCAAGTTCGACTACGACGCCCTGCTGGAGCGCCGGTACGAGCGCCTGATGAGCTACGGCGTCTAAGGCCAGCCGTCGAGCGGCACTGGGGCTGCCTTGCAGCCCCTCGCCGGCAAGCCGGCTCCCACAGAATCCTCTACCCGGCACTCGATGTGTGAACCCCAAGCGCCCACAAGCGCTTCTGCCAGGCAGATGATGTTTGAACACCGCTGGCCCCTGTGGGAGCCGGCTTGCCGGCGAGGGGCGAAGCGGCCCCCAATGGCAGCGTAATGGGGCTACCCCGCTCACGTGCGAGGCCTTCATGATCGACCTTACCGCTTCCCTCTCTCCCTGGCTCAATGCCCCTGCCTGGTGCGTCGCCTTCTCCGGCGGTCTCGACTCCACCGTCTTGCTGCACTTGCTGGCCGACTACCGCCGTACCCATGACGCGCCACCGCTGCGTGCCGTGCACGTCCACCATGGCCTGCAGCCCGCCGCCGACGATTGGCCGGGTCATTGCCAGGCAATCTGCGCCGCCCTGGGTATCGAACTGAAGGTGATCCGCGTCCAGGTCGCCCCTGGCGCCAGCCTCGAGCAGGCCGCCCGCGATGCCCGCTATGCCGCCTTCGCCGCAATACTGGGGCCGGGCGAGGTGCTGTTCACTGGCCAGCACCGCGAAGACCAGGCCGAGACGCTGCTGTTTCGCCTGCTGCGTGGTGCCGGCCTGCGCGGGCTGGCGGCCATGCCTGTGCAGCGGCCGCTGGGGCAGGGCAGGTTGGCCAGGCCGCTGCTGGCGGTGACGCGGGCCGCGTTGCTTGAATATGCCGGAACATGGGGGCTGTCATGGATCGAGGACCCTTCGAACGCCGACACCGCCTTCGCCCGCAACTACCTGCGTGGCGAGGTCTTCCCGCTGCTGCGCCAGCGCTGGCCCCAGGCCGCCGCCAATCTGGCGCGCACGGCCGAGCACCTGGGCGAAGCGCTGGGTCTGCTGGACGACCTGGCCGCCGCCGACCTGGTGGCGGCCCACGGCCAGGCGCCATTCGCCTGGCTCGGCCTGGACTCCCTCGACCTGGCCACGCTGGCAGCATTGTCACCCGCACGCCAGCGTAATGCCCTGCAATACTGGCTGAGCAGCCGCACACGCCTGCCCGACAGCCGGCACTGGGCCGGCTGGGAGTGCCTGCGTGACGCTGCGGCGGACGGCCAGCCGCTATGGTGCCTGGCCGACGGAGTGGTGCAGCGTAGCCACGGCCGCATCTGGTGGTTGAGCGGCGCCTGGCTGGCGCCGGTGCAGGGCCGGCATGGTTGGGACGATCCTGGTGGGGTGCTGCCGCTGCCCGGCAACGGCAGCGTGCACCTGGCAGGCGAGGCCCCGCCTGGCGAATTGTCCATCGCCTATCGTCAGGGCGGCGAGGTGCTCGACCTGCCTGGCCGTGGCCGACGAGACCTCAAGCGCCTGCTCAACGAGCTGCAGGTACCTCACTTCGTGCGCCCGCGCCTGCCGCTGCTGTACCAGGGCGAGCGCCTGCTGGCGCTGGCCAACCTGCCCTTGCCGGGGCAGGGCGCGGTGCGCCTGTGCTGGCAGCCGCCGACGAACGTGCAAGGTTTGAGCTGAAGGGTACATTCGGGTAGACTACCCTCCCTTCTTGATACAGCTTCTGTGGGTTCATCGAAAACACGGGAGTTGCCGATTACCAAGCAGTTTTTTGCTGGGCTGATTCTTAAAATGACGAGCGAGCTCCATGCCGGGGATGCCCCCGGTCTGTACAGACGCGGCAGTTTTTCGAGATGCACTGTGATTGACGCAGGTGATCGGGGGCTTCGGCCTTCCTTCGCTTTCTCCGGCGGCGCTGGCCGCTTTAACGCAGACTTCTAGGGTTTTTCATGACGCGCTACATATTCGTCACGGGCGGTGTTGTTTCTTCATTGGGGAAAGGCATTGCCTCGGCTTCCTTGGCGGCCATCCTGGAGGCGCGGGGGCTCAAGGTCACCATGCTCAAGCTGGACCCGTACATCAACGTCGACCCCGGCACCATGAGCCCGTTCCAGCACGGCGAGGTGTTCGTCACCCACGATGGCGCCGAGACCGACCTCGACCTGGGCCACTACGAGCGGTTCATCCGCACCACCATGACCCAGAACAACAACTTCACCACCGGCCGTATCTACGAGCACGTGCTGCGCAAGGAGCGCCGTGGTGACTACCTGGGCGCGACCATCCAGGTCATCCCGCACATCACCGACGAGATCAAGCGCCGCATCATCAAGGGCGCCGGCGATGCCGACGTGGCCCTGGTGGAAATCGGCGGCACCGTCGGCGACATCGAGTCGCAGCCGTTCCTCGAGGCGATCCGCCAGTTGCGCGTCGAAGTGGGCTCCAAGCGCGCCATGCTGATGCACCTGACCCTGGTGCCGTACATCGCCACCGCTGGCGAGACCAAGACCAAGCCGACCCAGCACTCGGTCAAGGAACTGCGCTCCATCGGCCTGCAGCCGGACGTGCTGATCTGCCGTTCCGACCACCCGGTCGACGCCTCGTCGCGCCGCAAGATCGCCCTGTTCACCAACGTCGAAGAGCGTGCGGTGATCTCCCTGCAGGACGTCGATACCATCTACAAGATCCCGGGCGTGCTGCATGCCCAGGGCCTGGACGACTTCGTGGTCGAGCGCTTCGGCCTGCAGTGCGGCAGCGCCGACCTGTCCGAGTGGGACAAGGTGGTGGACGCCAAGCTCAACCCCGAGCATGAAGTCACCATCGCCATGGTCGGCAAGTACATGGAACTGCTGGATGCCTACAAGTCGCTGATCGAGGCGATGAGCCACGCCGGTATCCAGAACCGCACCAAGGTCAACCTGCGCTACATCGACTCCGAAGACATCGAGAACCAGGGCACCAGCCTGCTCGAGGGCGCCGACGCCATTCTCGTGCCTGGCGGTTTCGGCCTGCGCGGCGTGGAAGGCAAGATCACCGCGGTGCAGTACGCCCGCGAGAACAAGGTGCCGTACCTGGGCATCTGCCTGGGCATGCAGGTCGCGGTCATCGAGTTCGCCCGCAACGTCATGGGCTGGAAAGACGCCAATTCCACCGAGTTCGACCGCAACAGCGGCCATCCGGTGGTCGGCCTGATCACCGAGTGGGCCGATGCCACCGGTGCCGTCGAGACCCGTACCGAAGCCTCCGACCTGGGCGGCACCATGCGCCTGGGTGCCCAGGAGTGCCAGATCGTCGGTGGCTCCAAGGTCCATGAATGCTATGGCAAGGACGTGATCGTCGAACGCCACCGCCACCGCTACGAGGTCAACAACACCCTGCTGCCGCAGATGATCGACGCTGGCCTGCTGGTGTCCGGCCGCTCCGGCGACGGTGCCCTGGTCGAAGTGGTCGAATCCAAGGACCACCCTTGGTTCGTCGCCTGCCAGTTCCACCCGGAGTTCACCTCGACGCCGCGTGACGGCCATCCGCTGTTCAGTGGCTTCGTCAAGGCGGCCCTGGCACAGAAGAACAAGGCCTGATCCATGACCCAGAAGATCATTCGCGTCGGTAACATCGAGATCGCCAACGACAAGCCGTTCGTCCTGTTCGGCGGCATGAACGTCCTGGAGTCCCGTGATCTGGCCCTGAAGGTCTGCGAGGAATACGTGCGGGTGACCGAGAAGCTCGGCATCCCGTACGTGTTCAAGGCCAGCTTCGACAAGGCCAACCGTTCGTCGGTCAAATCCTTCCGTGGCCCGGGCATGGAAGAAGGGCTGAAGATCTTCGAGGAGATCAAGCAGACCTTCAAGGTGCCGGTGATCACCGACGTGCACGAGCCCTACCAGGCCGAGCCCGTCGCCAAGGTCTGCGACATCATCCAGCTGCCGGCCTTCCTGTCGCGCCAGACCGACCTGGTCGTGGCCATGGCCAAGACCGGCGCGGTGATCAACATCAAGAAGGCACAGTTCCTCGCGCCCCAGGAAATGAAGCACATCCTGGACAAGTGCGTGGAGGCCGGCAACGACCAGTTGATCCTCTGCGAGCGTGGTTCGAGCTTCGGCTACAACAACCTTGTGGTGGACATGCTCGGCTTCGGCCTCATGAAGCAGTTCGAATACCCGGTGTTCTTCGACGTGACCCACGCCTTGCAGATGCCGGGCGGTCGCACCGACTCCGCCGGCGGGCGCCGCGCCCAGGTCACCGACCTGGCCAAGGCTGGCATGAGCCAGGGCCTGGCGGGCCTGTTCCTCGAAGCCCACCCGGACCCGGATAACGCCAAGTGCGATGGTCCCTGCGCCCTGCGCCTGGACAAGCTGGAGCCGTTCCTGGCCCAGCTCAAGCAACTGGACGACCTGGTGAAAAGTTTTCCGACGGTAGAAACCGCGTAAAGCCCATTTCTCCGGTAAAGTACCGCACGTTCCACCCCTGACCGATGAGTCAGGGGTCGCCTTCGCCAGGCCTGCCCGTTCACGAACTGCCTGGCGAACGGCCGGATTTCCTAAGCTGCGTTGTTTTCGTCAATTTTGGAGTGCTTACAACAATGGCAAAAATCGTCGACATCAAAGGTCGTGAAGTTCTCGATTCGCGTGGCAACCCCACCGTGGAAGCCGATGTTCTGCTCGACAACGGCATCATCGGCAGCGCTTGCGCGCCGTCCGGTGCTTCCACCGGCTCGCGCGAAGCGCTGGAGCTGCGTGATGGCGACAAGAGCCGTTACCTGGGCAAGGGCGTGCTGAAGGCCGTCGCCAACATCAACGGCCCGATCCGCGACCTGCTGCTGGGCAAGGACCCGGCCGACCAGAAAGCCCTGGACCGCGCCATGATCGAGCTGGACGGTACCGAGAACAAGGCCAAGCTGGGCGCCAACGCCATCCTGGCTGTCTCCCTGGCCGCCGCCAAGGCCGCTGCCCAGGACCAGGAGCTGCCGCTGTACGCACACATCGCCAACCTCAACGGCACCCCGGGTCAGTACTCCATGCCGGTGCCGATGATGAACATCATCAACGGTGGCGAGCACGCCGACAACAACGTCGACATCCAGGAGTTCATGGTCCAGCCGGTCGGCGCCAAGACCTTCTCCGACGCCCTGCGCATGGGCACCGAGATCTTCCACCACCTCAAGGCCGTGCTCAAGGCCCGTGGCCTGAACACCGCCGTGGGTGACGAAGGTGGTTTCGCACCGAACCTGACCTCCAACGAAGACGCCCTGGGCGCCATCGCCGAAGCCGTCGAGAAGGCCGGCTACAAGCTGGGCAGCGACGTGACCCTGGCCCTGGACTGCGCGGCTTCCGAGTTCTACGAGGACGGCAAGTACAACCTCTCCGGCGAAGGCAAGTCGTTCGACGCCGAAGGCTTTGCCGAGTACCTGAAGGGCCTGACCGAGCGCTTCCCGATCATCTCCATCGAAGATGGCCTGGACGAGTCCGACTGGGCTGGCTGGAAGATCCTCACCGACAAGATCGGCGCCAAGGTGCAACTGGTCGGTGACGACCTGTTCGTGACCAACACCAAGATTCTCAAGGAAGGCATCGAGAAGGGCATCGGCAACTCGATCCTGATCAAGTTCAACCAGATCGGCTCGCTGACCGAGACCCTGGAAGCCATCCAGATGGCCAAGGCCGCCGGCTACACCGCGGTGATCTCGCATCGTTCGGGCGAAACCGAGGACTCGACCATCGCCGACCTGGCTGTCGGTACCGCTGCCGGCCAGATCAAGACCGGCTCGCTGTGCCGTTCCGACCGCGTCTCCAAGTACAACCAACTGCTGCGCATCGAAGAGCAACTCGGTGCCAAGGCGGTGTACCGCGGTCGTGCCGAGTTTCGCGGCTGAGCAAGAGATGGTAAAAAGGCAGCAGCCGAGGCTGTCTGAACGTTCGTACTGAACAGTCAGACGCTTCTTACGGGTTTCTGTCGACGAAGCCTGGCCTCGGCCAGGCTTCGTGCTATTGGAAGTTCGCTGCGGCGGCCTTTTACCTCTGGATATCTTGATGCGCAGTCCCTATTGGTTGTTCCTCGTCCTGCTCCTGTTGCTCGGTGGCCTGCAGTATCGCCTGTGGGTGGGTAACGGTAGCCTGGCGCACGTGGCCGAGCTCAAGCAGCAGATTGCCGAGCAGCAAGCGGAGAACGAGCGGCTGCTGGAGCGCAATCGTGTGCTCGACGCCGAAGTCCTGGAGTTGAAAAAAGGTATGGAAACCGTGGAAGAACGGGCCCGCCACGAACTGGGGATGGTCAAGGAGGGCGAAACCCTCTACCAGCTGCCGCAGAAATGACCCAGACACTACCGGCCTTCTGGGCCGTGATTCCCGCCGCGGGCATTGGCGCCCGCATGGCTGCCGACCGCCCCAAGCAGTACCTGCAACTGGGGGGGCAGACCCTGCTCGAGCATAGCCTGGACTGTTTCCTCGACCATCCCACGCTCAAGGGCGTGGTGGTCAGTATCGCCGCCGACGATCCGTACTGGCCCGGCTTGCGCTGTGCCGGCGATCCGCGCATCCAGCGAGCGCCCGGTGGCCGCGAACGGGCCGACTCGGTGCTCAATGCGTTGTTGCTGTTGCATGCCCAGGGGGCGTCGGACAACGATTGGGTACTGGTGCACGACGCCGCGCGACCGAACCTGGCACGCAGCGATCTGGACCGGCTCCTGTCGGAATTGGCTGGCGACCCTGTGGGAGGTTTACTTGCGGTACCCGCGCGCGACACCCTCAAGCGTGCCGATGGCAATGGGCGGGTCAGCGCCACGGTGGACCGCAGCACCATCTGGCAGGCCTATACCCCGCAGATGTTCCGCCTCGGCGCCTTGCACCGGGCGCTGGCCGAGTGCCTGGTGGCGGATGTGGTCGTCACCGACGAATCATCCGCCATCGAGTGGGCCGGCCACGCACCGCGACTGGTCGAGGGGCGCAGCGACAACATCAAGGTGACCCGTCCGGAAGACCTGGAATGGTTGCGCCAGCGCTGGGCCAGCCGGCGCTGATCGAGCCTCTGGCGGGTCAGTTAAGATCTTTAGCGGCGTTTGGGGCCGCTTCGCAGCATTTGCCGAACTGTGCAAAGGCGCAATCCCTGGCACCTCATGCCGCCCGGTACTCCGGCAACTGCGCCAAGCCTTCCTTGAGGTAGTCCACCAGCCTGCGCACCTTCGGCGACAGGTGCCGCTGTTGCGGATACAGTGCCCATACTGCGGTATTCGGCGGCTGGTGCGCCTCCAGCAACGACACCAGTGCCCCGCTGTTGAGGTGCTCGAGCACGTAGTAGTCCGGCAACTGGCACAACCCCATCCCCAGCAATGCCGCATCCAGCACCGCCTGCCCGCTGTTGCAGCGCCAGTTGCCCTGGACGCGTTGGCTCAGCTCGCGTCCGTCCTGCTGCAGGACCCAGATGTCCGAACTGCCGATCAGGCAGTTGTGCCGGGCCAGCTCCGACAGGCTGTGGGGCCGCCCGTAGCGTTCCAGGTAGGCCGGCGAGGCGCACAGGTACATGCGCCGCGGCGCCAGGCGGGTGGCTACCAGGCGTGAGTCCTGCAGGCGGCCGAGGCGGATCGCCAGGTCCATGCCTTCATGCAGCAGGTCAAGGGTGCGGTTGCTCAACTCCACTTCTACCCGCAATTGTGGATAGAGCGCCAGGAAGCGGGTCACCAGCGGCACGATGAAGCGCTCGCCGTAGGCCACCGCGCAGGTCATGCGCAGCAACCCCTTGGGTTCGCTGGCCAGGTCGCCCATGGCACGCAGGGCCTCCTCGCGGCCATCCTGCAGCCGTTGGCAATGCTGCAGGAAGGTCTGCCCGGCCTCGCTCAGGGTCACGCGCCGGGTACTGCGGTACAGCAGGCGGGTCTGCAGGCGCTCCTCCAGACGGGCGATCTGGCGGCTGACATGCGAGGAGGAAACCCCCAGGCGTTCGGCCGCGCTGGTGAACTGGCCCGACTCGGCCACCGCGACGAATTCGTCGATGCCTTCCCAGCGACTGCTCATGGATTATCCCTGTATGGCAATAATGTTTTGACTCAAGCCGGATTATTCACGAAAAGCCCCTGAATTACACTGCCAGCGTGAATCCTTCCCCTTGTCTGGAGACCCTTGATGATCAAGTCCCGCGCTGCCGTTGCCTTCGAGGCCAAGAAACCCCTGGAAATCGTCGAAGTGGACGTGGCCATGCCCAAGGCCGGCGAGGTGCTGCTGCGCGTGGTGGCCAGCGGTGTCTGCCACACCGACGCCTACACCCTGTCTGGCGCCGACCCGGAGGGCATCTTCCCGTCGATCCTCGGCCACGAGGGCGGGGCGGTCGTCGAGGCGGTGGGCGAGGGCGTGACCTCGGTGGCGGTCGGTGACCATGTGATCCCGCTCTATACCCCCGAATGCGGCCAGTGCAAGTTCTGCCGCTCCGGCAAGACCAACCTGTGCCAGGCGATCCGCGCCACCCAGGGCAAGGGCCTGATGCCGGATGGCACCACCCGGTTCTCTTACAAGGGCCAGCAGTTGTTCCACTACATGGGCACCTCGACCTTTTCCGAGTACACCGTGCTGCCGGAAATCTCCGTGGCCAAGATCGCCAAGGACGCACCCCTGGAGAAGGTTTGCCTGCTCGGCTGCGGCGTGACCACCGGTATCGGCGCCGTGCTCAACACCGCCAAGGTCAAGCCCGGCGATACCGTGGCCATCTTCGGCCTGGGCGGTATCGGCCTGTCGGCGATCATCGGCGCGGTCAAGGCCAAGGCCTCGCGCATCATCGCCGTCGACATCAATCCGGCCAAGTTCGAGATCGCCCGCCAGCTGGGTGCCACCGATTGCGTCAACCCCAAGGACTATGACCGCCCGATCCAGGAGGTCATCGTCGACCTCACCGACGGCGGCGTGGACTTCTCCTTCGAATGCGTGGGCAATGTCCAACTGATGCGTGCGGCCCTGGAATGCTGCCACAAGGGCTGGGGCGAGTCGGTGATCATCGGCGTGGCCGGTGCCGGCCAGGAGATCTCCACCCGTCCGTTCCAGCTGGTCACCGGCCGTGTCTGGCGCGGTTCGGCCTTTGGCGGCGTGCGTGGCCGCAGCGAACTGCCAAGCTACGTGGAAATGTCGCAGAAGGGCGAGATCCCGCTGGACACCTTCATCACCCACACCATGGGCCTGGAGGACATCAACAAAGCCTTCGACCTGATGCACGAAGGCAAGAGCATCCGTAGCGTGATCCACTTCTGAGGTCTGCCATGAGCCTGGAAAACATCTCCTGCCAGAAGAGCTTCGGCGGCTGGCACAAGCGCTACCGACACAGTTCCAAGGTGCTGGGCTGCGACATGGTGTTCGCCGTCTACCTGCCGCCGCAGGCCGAGCAGGGCGAGAAGCTGCCGGTACTGTACTGGCTCAGCGGCCTGACCTGCACCGACGAGAACTTCATGCAGAAGGCCGGCGCCCAGCGCCTGGCCGCGGAGCTTGGGCTGATCATCGTCGCCCCCGACACCAGCCCGCGTGGCGAACAGGTGCCGGGCGATCCGGACGGCGCTTGGGATTTCGGCCTGGGCGCTGGCTTCTACCTCAATGCCACCCAGCAACCCTGGGTCCAGCACTACCGCATGCACGACTATGTGGTGGAGGAGCTGCCCGCCCTGGTCGAGGCGCATTTCCCGGCGTCCGACCAGCGCAGTATCAGCGGTCACTCCATGGGCGGCCATGGCGCCCTGGTATGCGCCTTGCGCAATCCGGGGCGCTATCGTTCGGTGTCGGCGTTCTCGCCGATCAGCAACCCGATGGACTGCCCTTGGGGCGAGAAGGCGTTTTCCCGCTACCTGGGCGAGGATCGTTCACGCTGGCGCGAGTGGGATGCCAGCGTGCTGTTGGCCGAGACACCGTCCGGCCAGTGCCCGCCGTTGCTGGTGGACCAGGGCGACCGGGACGACTTCCTGGAAAAGCAGCTCAAACCCGAGGCCCTGGAGCAAGCCGCACGCAAGGCCGGCCACGAGCTGACCCTGCGCCTGCAGCCAGGTTATGACCATAGCTACTACTTCATCGCCAGCTTCATCGACGAGCACCTGCGCCACCACGCCGTAGCGCTGGGCCGGGTCTAGCCGCGAGCTGCAAGAAAAGCAGTCCGCCGCCGATGTGCTTTTGCTTGCAGCTCAGAGCAGGGAAGAGCATCCGCGCAAGGTCGAGCAAAGCAGGTAGAATCACGCCCTGACTCAAATCGGGGCGTTTTTCTATGCGTATTGGCCACGGCTACGATGTGCACCGTTTCTGCGACGGCGATTTCATTACCCTGGGTGGGGTACGTATCCCCCACAAGTACGGCCTGCTGGCCCATTCCGACGGCGATGTGCTGTTGCACGCCCTGAGCGATGCGCTGCTCGGCGCCGCGGCGCTGGGCGACATCGGCAAGCATTTTCCCGACACCGACCCGCAGTTCAAGGGCGCCGACAGCCGCGTGTTGCTGCGCCATGTGGTCGGCATCGTCCAGGCCAAGGGCTGGAAGGTCGGCAACGTCGACGCCACCATCGTCGCCCAGGCGCCGAAGATGGCACCGCACATCGAGACCATGCGCCAGCTGATCGCCGAAGACTTGCAGGTGCAACTGGACCAGGTCAACGTCAAGGCCACCACCACCGAGAAGCTGGGCTTCACCGGCCGCGAGGAGGGCATCGCCGTGCACGCGGTGGCCCTGTTGCTGCCAGCATGACCGAACTGGAACTGCTGGGTCCGCGTGCATCGGGCGAGGCGTTGGGCAGCGCGGTGCTCAAGGCGGTGGCCGAAGACTTCCAGGTCGACGAAGTGCTGGACATTCCCTTGTCCGGCCAGGGCGAGCACCTCTGGCTGTGGGTCGAAAAGCGTGACCTGAACACCGAGGAGGCTGCCCGCCGCCTGGCCCGTGCTGCCGGCGTGCCCCTGCGCGCCATCAGCTACGCCGGGCTCAAGGACCGCCAGGCCCTGACCCGCCAGTGGTTCAGCCTGCACCTGCCGGGCAAGGCCGACCCTGATCTGTCGCGTGCCGAGGACGCCAGCCTGCGCGTGCTCAAGCGGGTGCGCCACCAGCGCAAGCTGCAGCGTGGCGCCCATTCAGCCAACGGCTTCACCCTGCGCCTGACCGCCCTGGTGGCGAATCGCCAGGCCCTGGATGCTCGCCTGGAGCAACTCAAGCGCCAGGGCGTGCCGAACTACTTCGGCAGCCAGCGCTTCGGCCATGCCGGTGGCAATGTCCATGACGCCCAGGACTGGGCGGCCCGCGCGGCCCTGCCGGAGCAGCGCAACCTGCGTTCGCGCCTGTTGTCGGCGGCGCGCAGCTACCTGTTCAACCAGGTCTTGGCCGCACGGGTCGCCGACGGCAGCTGGCAGCGGGCCCAGGTCGGTGATTTGCTGGCTTTCACCGACAGCCGTAGTTTCTTCGCGGCAGGCGAACAGGAGTGCGCCGATCCGCGCCTGGACATTCTCGATCTTCACCCCACCGGGCCGCTCTGGGGCGCGGGTTCTACACCTGCTGGCGGGGCTGGCGCGGCACTGGAAACCGCCATCGGCGAGCGGCACCCGGCGTTGTGCCAGTGGCTGGCCCTGGCGGACATGAAGCACGAGCGGCGTATCCTGCGGCTCCCTATTGGCGGGCTGACGTGGCATTATCCCGAGCCTGATATCCTGCAACTGGAATTCGTCCTTCCGGCCGGATGCTTCGCCACCGTTGTGGTGCGCGAGCTTGTCGATCTGGTGCCGGCGGGGCAGACGGACAGCCCATGCGTATTCTGATTTCGAATGACGACGGTGTTACCGCACCCGGCCTCGCCGCGCTGCACGCTGCGCTGGTGGATCATGCCGAGTGCGTGGTGATTGCCCCGGATCAAGACAAGAGCGGCGCCAGTAGTTCGCTGACGCTGGACAGGCCCCTGCACCCGCAGACCCTGGCCAACGGTTTCATCAGCCTCAACGGCACGCCCACCGACTGCGTGCACCTGGGGCTCAACGGCCTGCTGCCGGAAACGCCCGACATGGTCGTCTCCGGCATCAACCTGGGCGCCAACCTGGGCGACGACGTGCTCTATTCCGGCACGGTCGCCGCAGCGCTCGAAGGGCGTTTCCTCGGTGGCACGTCGCTGGCGTTCTCGCTGCTGTCGCGCCAGCCGGACAACCTGCCCACCGCCGCCTACATCGCCCGCCGCCTGGTAGAGGCCCAGGCGCGCCTGGAGCTGCCGCCGCGTACCGTGCTCAACGTCAACATCCCCAACCTGCCCTTGGAGCACATCCGGGGTATCCAGCTCACTCGCCTCGGCCACCGCGCGCGCGCGGCGGCGCCGACCAAGGTGGTCAACCCCCGGGGCAAGGAAGGCTACTGGATCGCCGTGGCCGGCGATGCCGAGGACGGTGGGCCGGGCACGGACTTCCATGCGGTGATGCAGGGCTATGTCTCGATCACGCCGTTGCAGCTGGACCGCACCTTCAACGACGCCTTCGAGCGTCTGGACGGCTGGCTGGAGGGACTGCTCTGATGCGCGAACAGGACGATCTGCTGCGCCGTGGCATCGGCATGACTTCCCAGCGCACGCGTGAGCGGCTGATCCAGCGGCTGTACGAGGAAGGGGTCTCGAACACCCATGTGCTCGAGGTCATCCGCCGCACGCCACGCCATCTGTTCGTCGACGAGGCCCTGGCGCACCGGGCCTACGAGGATACGGCGCTGCCGATCGGGCATAACCAGACCATCTCCCAGCCGTTCATGGTCGCGCACATGAGCGAGCTGCTGCTGGAGGCCGGGCCGCTGGACAAGGTGCTGGAGATCGGCACGGGCTCTGGCTACCAGACTGCGATCCTCGCCCAACTGGTGGAGCGGGTGTTCTCGGTGGAACGGATCAAGGTCCTGCAGGACAGGGCCAAGGAACGCCTGGTCGAGCTCAACCTGCGCAACGTGGTGTTCCGCTGGGGCGACGGTTGCGAAGGCTGGCAGGCGCTGGCGCCGTACAACGGCATCATCGTCACTGCCGTGGCCGCGGAAGTGCCCCAGGCCCTGCTGGACCAGTTGGCCCCGGGAGGGCGCATGGTGATTCCAGTGGGGGCGGCCGGCGAGGCGCAGCAACTGATGCTCATCGTGCGCGAGGAGCACGGTTTCTCCCGCCGGGTCCTGGGTTCCGTGCGTTTCGTGCCGCTGCTCAACGGTCCGCTGGCCTGAGGGGACGCGGAATATTTGCTGCGGCGACGAATTCTCGGGCCCTGGCCCTGTCTATCTGGCTGCCTCTGCGGCGAAGGCCCGGAGCATGAAGCCACCCAAGCCGGGTGGCCTCGTTTATAATTGCAACAATATTGCATTGCGTAGCGTCATATCGGTTATCGGCACCATAAGGGGAGCGCGGGTGGGTCACACAATCATTCGGCAGCGCAAGGATCGGTCGGGTTTCAAGCTTCTGGTGATTGCGCTGGCCATGGGGGCCTTGCTCGCGGGTTGCTCCAGCAGCGGCTCGAACGGCGCCCGTGTGGTCGATCGCAACGCGGTCCCCAAGCGCCCGACCGTGACGTCGGGTCAGTACATCGTCAGGCCCGGCGATACCCTGTATTCCATCGCGTTCCGTTACGGCTGGGACTACAAGGAACTGGCCGCGCGCAACAACATCGGTGCGCCCTATACCATCCGCCCGGGCCAGGCCATCCGTTTCAGCAGCGGCGTGGGCGGCAGCACCAGGGTGGTATCCAGCCCCTCCTCATCGAGCAAGACCACCGTCATCCGCCGCCCTGTCGCGACCACCACGCCACCGTCTGGGGGCACTGCCAGGCCTGCCACGCCACCCCCTGCCGCGAGCAAGCCGGTGGTGACGCCGGTGCCCGCCGCAGAGCGTACCGCCGGGGGCTGGACCTGGCCGGCCAACGGTGTGCTGATTGGTAAATTCGCTTCAAACGGTAGTTTGAATAAAGGCATTGATATCGCCGGTGATTTGGGACAGCCTGTTTTTGCTGCGTCTGGTGGTACAGTGGTCTACGCCGGGAGTGGCTTGAGGGGCTACGGCGAGTTGATCATCATCAAGCACAGCGATACCTACGTCAGCGCCTACGGCCACAACCGCAGGCTTTTGGTTCGGGAGGGGCAGCAGGTCAAGGCAGGGCAGACGATCGCTGAAATGGGGTCCACGGGCACTGATCGGGTGAAGCTGCATTTCGAGATTCGCCGTCAGGGCAAACCCGTCGATCCGCTCCAGTTCCTGCCACGCCGTTGATCGTTGTACCCAGCCTGTTCCTTTGACGTAGAGGGGACAGGCTCCAGCGTTACCAGGGAACAGGTGTCGCTCGAGCCTGAGTTCGAACTCAGCAAAGGACTATAACAATGGCTCTCAGCAAAGAAGTGCCGGAGTTTGACATCGACGATGACGTCCTCCTGATGGAGACGGGCATCGTTTTGGAAACGGATGTGGTGTCAGACGAACCTGCTGTACCTTCGGTTCGGACCAGGGCCAAACAAGGCTCATCGCTCAAGCAACACAAGTACATCGATTACAGCCGGGCGCTCGATGCCACCCAGCTGTATCTCAACGAGATCGGCTTTTCACCACTGCTTTCTCCGGAAGAGGAAGTGCATTTTGCGCGCCTGTCGCAAAAAGGTGACCCCGCCGGTCGCAAGCGCATGATCGAAAGCAACCTGCGCCTGGTGGTCAAGATCGCCCGCCGCTACGTCAATCGCGGATTGTCGCTGCTCGACCTGATCGAGGAGGGCAACCTCGGCTTGATCCGCGCCGTGGAGAAGTTCGACCCGGAACGCGGCTTCCGCTTCTCGACCTATGCGACCTGGTGGATCCGCCAGACCATCGAGCGGGCGATCATGAACCAGACCCGCACCATTCGCCTGCCGATCCACGTGGTCAAGGAGCTGAACGTCTACCTGCGTGCTGCGCGGGAACTGACCCAGAAGCTCGACCACGAGCCTTCGCCGGAGGAAATCGCCGGCCTGCTGGAGAAGCCGGTGGCCGAGGTCAAGCGCATGCTGGGGCTCAACGAACGGGTTTCGTCGGTGGACGTTTCCCTGGGTCCGGACTCCGACAAGACCCTGCTCGATACCCTGACCGACGATCGTCCCACCGATCCTTGCGAGTTGCTGCAGGACGACGACCTCTCCCAGAGCATCGACCAGTGGTTGAGCGAGCTGACCGACAAGCAGCGTGAAGTGGTGGTACGTCGCTTCGGCCTGCGGGGCCATGAGAGCAGCACCCTGGAGGATGTGGGCCTGGAAATCGGCCTTACCCGCGAGCGGGTCCGGCAGATCCAGGTCGAGGGCCTTAAGCGCCTGCGTGAGATCCTCGAGAAGAATGGCCTGTCCAGCGAGTCGCTGTTCCAGTAATCGCGACCGTCATGAAAAACGCCCCGTCATGTCGGGGCGTTTCTGTTTCTATCAATCAGTGTTTCTATCAAGGTTTCTTTCGCTCCCCTCGTGGCGTTGCATGTAGGAAATTGCTTACAGCTTGTGTAAGCCTTTGCCGTAGGGATCAGTAAATCATTGTCGTTTTCAAACGTTGAGTGTTTTTAACTTGCTGATAAATATGAATATTTTGGATGTGAAGAAGTATGTCCACCGTATTGTTTTGAGAGCTTTCACCCTTGCCTGGCCAGCTGGAATGGCTAGTATTCGAACTGTGCCGACGGATTGGCACAGGCTTTCACGGATGACGGCCAAGGACATCGCAGGATGCGATTCATCAGGATGATGAACGGGACAATCAGGGACTATGGAAAAAATGTGGGCGGGTCAAACCGCCCCTTTTTTTGCCTGCGATAAAGCATCGCCAGGCAAACCTGGTGGCCAAAAGAGCTAAAAGAAAAGGCCCGTAAAGGGCCTTCTCGTGATTCAGACGCGTTAGCGTTCCAGGTGCTCGATCTTGTCGGGCTTGCCGTCCCACTCCTCGGCATCCGGCAGGGCATCCTTCCTCTCGGTGATGTTCGGCCAGATCTCCGCCAGTTCGGCGTTCAGCTCGATGAACTGTTCCATGCCCGCAGGTACTTCATCTTCCGAGAAGATGGCCTGGGCAGGGCACTCCGGTTCGCACAGCGCGCAGTCGATGCACTCGTCCGGATGAATGACCAGGAAGTTCGGGCCTTCGTAGAAGCAGTCCACCGGACAGACTTCCACGCAGTCGGTGTATTTGCACTTGATGCAGTTGTCGGTGACGACGAAGGACATTTCTAATTTTCTCCTCAGGCGACGGCAGCGTGCCCTTCCTTGCAGGGCAGCGCGGTTCCCGGTGGCAGCAGGCCAGGCTAATGAACCTGCACCCGAGCGGGAACCGCGGCGGATTCTACCAGCTTGCGCGGGTAGCCGTTATAACAGGTTTTTCAGTTGATATAGCGTTTCGATAGCTTGGCGCGGCGTCATGTCGTCCAGGTCCAGCTTGCCCAGCTTCTCGATGGCCGGGTGTGGCAGGCTGGCGAACAGGTCGCTCTGGTGCGGTACCTGCGGCTCGCCCTTGGCCTTGGTCGCGGGCGGCTCGTGAGGCAGGCTGGTGGTTTCCAGCCGCCCCAGGTGTTCGCGAGCACGCTGGATCACCGCCGTCGGCACGCCGGCCAGCTGCGCCACGGCCAGGCCGTAGCTCTGGCTGGCAGGGCCCGGCAGCACATGGTGCAGGAAGACGATGCGCTCGTTGTGCTCGGTGGCGTTCAGGTGCACGTTGGCCACCAGTGGTTCGCTCTCCGGCAGCACGGTCAGCTCGAAGTAGTGCGTTGCGAACAGGGTATAGGCGCGCAGTTGGGCCAGCCGCTCGGCGGCGGCCCAGGCCAGTGACAGGCCGTCGAAGGTACTGGTGCCTCGGCCGACTTCGTCCATCAGCACCAGGCTGCGGTCAGTGGCGTTGTGCAGGATGTTCGCTGTCTCGCTCATCTCGACCATGAAGGTCGAGCGCCCGCCGGCCAGGTCATCGCTGGAACCGATGCGGGTGAAGATGCGGTCGACCAGCGACAGCTCGCAACGCGCCGCGGGGACGAAGCTGCCGATGTGCGCCATCAGCACGATCAGTGCGGTCTGGCGCATGTAGGTGGACTTACCGCCCATGTTCGGACCGGTGATGATCAGCATGCGTGTGCTGTTGTCCAGCGCCAGGTCGTTGGCCACGAACGGCGTGGTCAGTACCTGCTCGACCACCGGGTGACGGCCCTGTTCGATACGCAGGCAGGGCTCGTCGACGAAGGTCGGGCAGTTCAGGTCCAGGTTCAGGGCGCGCTCGGCCAGGTTGCTCAGCACGTCCAGCTCGGCCAGGGCGGCGGCGCTGTCCTGCAGCGGCGCCAGGTGGCCGATCAGGGTTTCGAGCAGGGCGTCATAGAGCATCTTCTCTCGCGCCAGGGCGCGGCTCTTGGCCGACAGCGCCTTGTCTTCGAAGGCCTTGAGCTCCGGCGTGATGAAGCGCTCGGCGCCCTTTAGGGTCTGGCGGCGGATATAGTCGGCCGGGGCCTGCTCGGCTTGTTTGGTCGGCAGCTCGATGTAGTAGCCATGCACCCGGTTGTAGCCGACCTTGAGGTTGGCCAGGCCCGTGCGCGCCTTTTCGCGGGCCTCCAGGTCGATGAGGAATTGGCCGGCGTTCTCGCTCATGGCCAGCAACTCGTCCAGCTCGCTGTCGTAGCCGGTCTTGAGCACGCCGCCGTCGCGGATCACCGCCGGCGGATTGTCGATGATCGCTCGCTCCAGCAGGCTGGCCAGCTCCGGGTAGGTACCGGTGATCGCGGCCAGGCGTGCCAGGTGCGGGGCCTCCAGCTCGGCCATGGCGTTCTGCAGCTCGGGCAAGGCACCGAGGGCATCACGCAGGCGCGCCAGGTCGCGTGGGCGGGCGTTGCGCAGGCCGATGCGGGCGAGGATCCGCTCGATGTCGCCGATTTCCTTGAGCTGCGGCTGCAGTTTCTCGAAGCGGTAGCCGTCCAGCAGGCAGCGGATCGAGTCCTGGCGTGCCTTGAGTACCTTGAGGTCGCGCAACGGGCGGTTCAGCCAGCGGGTCAGCAGGCGGCTGGCCATGGCGGTCTGGCAACGGTCGATGACCGATTGCAGGGTATTGTCGCGACCACCGGCCAGGTTGACGTCCAGTTCCAGGTTGCGGCGGCTGGCGCCGTCGAGGATCACCGTGTCGTCCATGCGCTCGTGGCGCAGGCTGCGCAGGTGAGGCAGGGTGGTGCGCTGGGTTTCCTTGGCGTAGGTCAGCAGGCAGCCGGCCGCGCCGATGGCCAGGGTCAGCTTGTCGCAACCGAAGCCCTTGAGGTCCTGGGTCGCGAACTGCTGGCACAGGCTCTTGCGCGCCGAATCGCGGTCGAAGTCCCACGGGGCGCGACGACGGCAGCCCGGGCGCTTTTCCGCCGGCAGGCCTTGGGGCCAGTCGTCGGGGATCAGCAGTTCCACCGGGTTGATGCGTTCGAGCTCGGCCAGCAGGTTCTCCCAGCCCTTGATCTCCTGCACGGTGAAGTTACCGCTGGTGATGTCCAGCACTGCCAGGCCGAACAGCCGCTCGTCGCCCAGCAGGGCGGCGATCAGGTTGTCGCGGCGCTCGTCGAGCAGGGCCTCGTCGCTGACCGTGCCGGGGGTGATGATCCGCACCACCTGGCGCTCCACCGGCCCCTTGCTGGTGGCCGGGTCGCCGACCTGCTCGCAGATCACCACCGACTCGCCGAGCTTGACCAGCTTGGCCAGGTAGCCCTCCACCGAGTGGAACGGGATTCCGCACATGGGGATCGACTGGCCGGCGGACTGTCCGCGGGCAGTCAGGGTGATATCCAGCAATTTGGCGGCTTTCTTCGCGTCTTCGTAGAAGATCTCGTAGAAATCGCCCATGCGGTAGAACATCAGCTGGTCTGGGTGCTGGTTCTTCAGCTTCCAGTACTGCTGCATCATCGGGGTATGTGCGGAAAAATCTGAAATTGCTTTGTTCATCAAGGGCTTATGAAGCTTGTCTCAAATGTGTGGGGCAAATTTGGGGCTTTGCATCGAAGGCGATATTGCCCTTCACGATGATGGGTTCAGCCGGTTCATCAGGCAACGATGATGCTGATGGCGGGAGGGATTATCCCCGCTGCCTTGCAGGGTAGGGAGGTTACCACGGGAGCGCCAATTTCAGCACGGGAAACCCAGGCGTGCGTCCATCTGCCTGGCAAGAAAGCGAATGCCCCAGCCTGGGCTGGGGCATCGATCGCACAGGGATTTCTTTTATGCACCTAATCAGGATCAGGCGGCGGATGGCAACGAGAAAAGCATCCTCGTCGCCAGGTAGGGCCAGACCTGGCATCCACCACCTGCAGCCTGACCCCGTAGCAGACTTCAGCCTCGCTTCCATACCACCGGGAACCAGTCCTCGCGCATGCGCTCGCCATCGGTAAGGCCGATACCGGGGAAGGGCGGCGAGGTGCGGCCCGGGCGCTGTACATAGCGCACGTCATCCCCCAGGAAGCGGGTGGAGAACGCCCGTCGCCTGCCCGTCCCGGCGTTGCCCGCTGCGCCGTGCACGGTGCGGAAGTCGAAGACGATGGCGTCGCCAGGCTCCAGCTCCGGCGAGAGGATCTGGTATTCGCCGTTCTCCACGTCGGGCATGTCCATGAACAGGTTCTGGCCGTCGGCATCGGTGGCGCCGTAGAAGTCCTGGTTGCTGGCCCAGCGCTTGGGACGCACCGGTTTGGGCCAGCGATGCGAGCCGAGCACCACGCTCAGGGTGTTTTGCCGGGTGACCGGGTCCAGGGGGATCCAGTAACTGGCGGTCTGCAGGCCGTCGACGCAGTAGTAGGGCAGGTCCTGGTGCCAAGGGGTGGGCTTGGCGGTGCCGGGCTCCTTGACCAGGATGTGGTCGTGGAATACCTGCACCTGCTGCGCGCCCATCAGTTCGCCGGCCAGCGCTGCCGCGGGGGAGTTGATCACGAAGTCCGTGAAGGCGGGAATGCGCTGCCAGTTGCAGTAGTCCTCGAAGAACCGTCCGCCCTCGCCGGCGTCGACGTTCTCGATGGCGAAGGCGCTGGGTTCGGCCAGGTTCTGCTCGAAGCCTTCGCGCAGGCGTTCGACCCAGTCCTTGAAGACACCGCGCAGGATCACTGCGCCATCACGCTGGAAATCTTCGATATGGGGATTCACGGAGCAACCCTCTCGTTGTTGTCGTGGCACCAGCATCGGGTGCCGGAGAGGGCTGGGTAAATCACAGAATTCCTATTCGCCACTATAGCTATTCTGTATGCCCCGCCTTGTTGTCTTGCCTCCCGATTGGCCGGTTAATAGCCCTGCGCCCTGCGGTTTCCGGGCCTTGCGTGACGCCTTCCACGGCAGCCCGCGCTGCCGGCCAAGAACAAGAACAATGAGGAGCTCCTGGGATGAACGAGCACAACAACCTGCGACGGGGCCTGAGCACCCGGCATATCCGCTTCATGGCGTTGGGGTCGGCGATCGGCACCGGGCTGTTCTACGGCTCGGCGTCGGCGATCAAGCTGGCCGGGCCATCGGTACTGTTGGCCTACCTGATCGGTGGCGCGGCCATCTACATGATGATGCGTGCCCTCGGCGAAATGGCGGTACGCAACCCGGTGTCCGGTTCCTTCGGGCTGTACACCAGCCAGTACCTGGGCCGCTACCTGGGCTTTCTCACCGGCTGGAGCTATGCGTTCTCCATGCTGGTGGTGTGCCTGGCCGACGTCACGGCCTTCGGTGTCTACATGGGCCTGTGGTTCCCCGATACGCCGCGCTGGATCTGGGTGCTGGGCATCGTCTGTTTCATCGGCGCGCTGAACCTGTGCAGCGTCAAGGTGTTCGGCGAGATGGAGTTCTGGCTGTCGTTGCTCAAGGTCACGGCCATCGTCGCGATGATCCTGGCCGGCGGCGCGGTACTGCTGTTCGGCATCCAGCTGGGCAATGGCGCCGAGGCGGTGACAGGGTTTTCCAACCTGTGGAGCCATGGCGGGTTCTTCCCCAATGGCGTCGGCGGGATGATCGCCTCGTTCACCGTGGTGATGTTCGCCTTCGGTGGCGTCGAGATGATCGGCATCACCGCCGGCGAGGCCAAGGACCCCAAGCGTGTGCTGCCCAAGGCGATCAATTCGGTGCCGCTGCGTATCCTGCTGTTCTATGTGTTGACCCTGCTGGTGCTGATGGCCATCTATCCCTGGACCAACATCGGCAGCCAAGGCAGCCCCTTCGTGCAGATCTTCAGCGGCCTGGGCATCGAGTCGGCGGCGACCCTGCTCAACATCGTGGTGATCTCGGCGGCGGTGTCGGCGATCAACAGCGATATCTTCAGCGCCGGACGCATGATGTACGGCATGGCCCAGAACGGCCAGGCACCCGCTGGTTTCGCCCGTCTGTCGCGCTTCGGCGTGCCCTGGATGACCGTGCTGGTGATGGGCGTCGCCCTGCTGCTGGGGGTGGTGCTCAACTACCTGGTGCCTGAGAACCTGTTCCTGGTGCTCGCCGCCGTGGTGACCTTCTCCATCGTCTGGGTCTGGCTGATGATCCTGCTTTCCCAGGTGGCCATGCGCCGTGGCATGAGCCGCGAAGAGGTCGCCGCCCTGGACTTCCCGGTGCCGCTGTGGCCGGTCGGCCCGGCCTGCGCCATCGTGTTCATGCTGTTCATCTTCGTCGTGCTGGGCTGGTTCCCGGACACCCGCATGGCCATGTACGTCGGCCTTGGCTGGCTGGCCCTGTTGTCCCTGGGTTACTGGCTGTGGGGTGCGCGCCAGCCACGCCCGGCGCCAGCCAGCGCATGAAGGCGTAGCCTGCAGGCATCAGCCATACAGGCCTTAGATCGCGAACAGCTCGCTGGCCCAGCGCAGGAATGCCTGGGCCGCAGGCGAGGGGCGCATGGCGCCGGATTGCGCCAGCACCACCGACTGCGGGCTGACCGCCTCGCGCAAGGGCCGGCACGCCAGTGGCCGGCCATCGTAGCTCTGGTCTCCCGCCGGTCGGGTGCACGACAACGCCACGCCATAGCCATGGGCGACCAGCCCACGCTGCATCTCGAAGGTCTGGGTCAACTGCTGGGAGCGTGGTTGCAGGTCATGGGCCCAGAACAGCGAGAGGAAGTACTCGCGGGTTCTGGCGATGTCTTCGAGAATCAGGCATTCCTCGGCCAGGTCGGCCAACGACACCTGCTCCTGGCGGGCCAAGGGATGATCGGCCGGTAGCAGGGCGTAGGGCGCCACTTGCGCCAGCACTCGCCGCTCGACCTGTGGATCGAGGCCCACGTCGTAGGTCAGCGCCAATTCCGCCTTGCCATCGTTCAGGCGCCGGTTGACCCCGGCCAGGTCGGTCTCGAGCAGGGTGATGGCGACGTCCGGGTGGCGCTGGCGAAAGCCGCTGAGCAGGCGCGGCGCGTACCAGGGGCCGAGGTCCTGGAAGCAGATCAGGCTCAGGTTGCCTCGCAGCACTTGCGGCTCGTCTCCGGCACTACCTATGCCTGCCGCCATGGCCAGGATCTCGCGGGCCTGCTCGAGCAACTGGCGCCCCGCCGGGCTCAGTTCCAGGCCACGGCTGGCCTGGCGCAGGAACAGCTTCTCGCCAAGGAGCGCCTCGAGCTGGGAGATCGCCAGCGACACCGAGGGTTGCGAGATATGCTTGGCTCGCGCTGCGGCGCTGACGCTGCCTTGTTCGGCGGTAGCCACGAAGTATTCGAGTTGACGGAAGGTAAAGCCGATCATTGTTGTTCTTGTCCTCTCTTCCCGGGACGGCATCGGGTACCGAGCGTACAGGGAATTCTCCGGTTGTGGGGTGCGAGGCGGGAAATCGCCTGCATGGATTGCATTTGCCCGGCAGCGCATCCATCATGCATGGTATGCAAAAACGCAACGTAGCCACCGTACTCAGAGCACTGCTCGACCGCCACGGCCTGTCACCGACGGAGCTGCACCGGCGCACGGGCGTCCCTCAATCCACCTTGTCGCGCATCCTCAGCGAGAAGATCGTCGATCCGTCCGACAGGCATGTGTCGAAGATCGCCAGCTACTTCGGCGTGAGCACCGATCAGTTGCGTGGTCGTGCCGAACTGGGCGAGCCCCGTGCGCCAGCGCTGCCGATCCATGGCCATGCGCAATTGAGCGACATTCGCCTGTGGGACGACGAGACCCCTGTCGAGGATGACGAGGTGTCCGTTCCTTTTCTTCGTGAGGTCGAGTTGGCAGCAGGGTCAGGGAGATTCGTCATCGAGGAAAGCGAGAAGGCCCGCTTGCGCTTCGGCAAGCGCAGCCTGCGCCACAACGGCGTGCAGTTCGACCAGGCCAAGTGCGTGACGGTGCGGGGCAACAGCATGCTGCCGGTGTTGCGTGATGGCGCCACGGTGGGGGTCAACACCGGCAGGTGCGCGATCGGCGACATCATCGATGGCGACCTCTATGCCATCAACCACAACGGCCAGTTGCGCGTGAAGCAGGTCTATCGCCTGCCAACGGGCATCCGCCTGCGCAGCTTCAACCGCGACGAACACCCCGACGAGGACTACAGTTTCCAGCAGATGCAGGAGGAGCAGATCAGCCTGCTCGGCCATGTATTCTGGTGGGGCATGTACGCCCGCTGACTCCCTCCCACTTCCTGAAAACCCGCCTCGGCGGGTTTTTCGTCTCCAGGGGGGCCGATATCGCGCCTGGAAATATGATGAAATGCATTGACTGCATATGCGTTAATGCATAGATTTGTTTCGCATCAGCTGACATCGGTTGTTACATGGGGCTCGACCGCTGGGGGAATTGCCTCGGCTACAGGCCAGGCGTCGTTACGCCGAGTTCGAAACACAACCGGCCCGTGGGCAATGCCGATGGGCCTTGCAAAGGAGGCAGGACAGTGGCGAACGAGCAGCAGGTGTTGCTGGAACTCCCGCTCTGGCTGGTAATCGTCCTGGCGGTGGTGGGTGGTCTTTGCGGCGAGATGTGGCGAGCCGACAAGGCCGGTGCGCGCGGCTGGTCGCTGGTGCGGCGGTTGGCGTTGCGCTCTGGAGCTTGCATGGTGTGCGGGGTTTCGGCGGTGATGTTGCTCTACGCCAGCGGCGTGTCGACCTGGACTGCCTGCGCCTTCGGCTGCATGACCGCCATGTCGGGAGCCGATGTAGTCATTGGGTTCTACGAGCGCTGGGTGGCCAGGCGGCTGGGGTTGCGTGAGGCGTCCCAGGCTGACGAACCATAGAGGGAAGGCCATGGAGCCGGCAGGTGACGCTTGCGCGAGATCGTCCGCTACCCACTGAAGGGGCGCGAACCCTTGCCTGGTGGGGCCAGGGTGGTAGGGTAATGCGCAGTCTTCAAGGAGCCCGCCATGGACCCGATCACCGTTCTCTCCACCCGTCTGGGCGAACACCTGCGGCGCTTCAATGCCCAGGTGAGCACTGCCGAATCCTGCACCGGCGGCGGCATCGCCGAGGCGATCACCCGTATTCCCGGCAGTTCGGCCTGGTTCGAGGCCGGCTACGTGACCTATTCCAATGCCCAGAAGACCCGCCAGCTGGGCGTACCCGAGGCGCTGTTCGCCCAGGTCGGGGCGGTCAGCCAGGAAGTGGTCGAAGCCATGGTCCGCGGCGCCCAGGCCGCCAGTGGGGCGCGCTTCGCCGTGGCGGTCAGTGGTGTGGCCGGGCCCGACGGCGGCTCGCCGGCAAAGCCGGTGGGTACCGTGTGGCTGGCCTGGGCCGATGGTGAGCACGTGACCAGCGAGCGCCGGCACTTCGATGGCGACCGCGAAGCGGTACGCCGACAGACGGTGATCGCCGCGTTAGACGGCTTGTTACAGCTTGGCGCGGAGTAATTGTCGACTGGGGGTTTGCTCGAACGCACCGCTGTGGAATAATACTGGCTACTTATACAGTTATTCCGGCCGATCAGGGCCAGTCGATCACGTGAGGATTTCAATGGACGACAACAAGAAGCGCGCCTTGGCTGCGGCCCTGGGTCAGATCGAACGCCAATTCGGCAAGGGCGCGGTCATGCGCATGGGCGACCACGAGCGCCAGGCCATCCCGGCCATCTCCACCGGTTCCCTGGGCCTGGACATCGCCCTGGGCATTGGCGGTCTGCCGAAAGGCCGTATCGTCGAGATCTACGGTCCGGAATCCTCGGGTAAAACCACCCTGACCCTGTCGGTCATCGCCGAAGCCCAGAAGCACGGCGCCACTTGCGCCTTCGTCGACGCCGAACACGCCCTCGACCCCGAGTACGCCGGCAAGCTGGGCGTCAATGTCGACGACCTGCTGGTATCTCAGCCGGACACCGGCGAGCAGGCCCTGGAAATCACCGACATGCTGGTGCGTTCCAACGCCGTGGACGTGATCATCGTCGACTCCGTGGCGGCCCTGGTACCCAAGGCCGAGATCGAAGGCGAGATGGGCGACATGCACGTGGGCCTGCAGGCCCGCCTGATGTCCCAGGCGCTGCGCAAGATCACCGGTAACATCAAGAACGCCAACTGCCTGGTCATCTTCATCAACCAGATCCGCATGAAGATCGGCGTGATGTTCGGTAGCCCGGAAACCACCACCGGCGGTAACGCCCTGAAGTTCTATGCCTCGGTGCGCCTGGACATCCGCCGTACCGGTGCGGTCAAGGAAGGCGACGAAGTGGTGGGCAGCGAAACCCGCGTCAAGATCGTCAAGAACAAGGTCTCGCCTCCGTTCCGTCAGGCCGAGTTCCAGATCCTCTATGGCAAGGGCATCTACCGCAACGGCGAGATCATCGACTTGGGCGTGTCCCAGGGCCTGGTGGAAAAATCCGGTGCCTGGTACAGCTACCAGGGCAATAAGATCGGCCAGGGCAAGGCCAACGCTGCCAAGTACCTGCAAGAGAATCCAGCCATCGCCGCCGAGATCGAGAAGCAGATCCGCGAGAAGCTGCTCAACGCCGGTGCCGTCGCCGCTGCTGGCAAGGCCGCTGCTGCCGAAGCCGATGCCGACGACATGGCTGACGCCGACGCCGGTTATTGATTGGCCCTATGTCCGCCGTACTCGACACCCCCGTCGCCGTCCGGCGGACCGCCATGGACCTGCTCGCTCGTCGCGAGCATGGTCGCGTCGAGCTGACACGCAAGTTGCGTCAGCGTGGCGCATCGGATGAGCTGATCGAGCAGGCGCTCGATCGGCTTGCCGAAGAAGGGCTGCTCAGTGAAGCCCGCTACCTCGAGAGCTTCATTTCCCATCGTTCCAATGCCGGCTATGGCCCCGCGCGTATTCGCGAGGAACTCGGCCAGCGTGGCCTGAACCGTGGCGATATCGACCAGGCCCTGCGTGAAAGTGGGGTGGACTGGGCAGCCCGGTTGCAGGATGTCTGGCAGCGCAAGTTCGCCGGGCAGCGTCCCCATGATCCCCGCAGCCGGGCCCAGCAGACCCGATTCCTCGCCTACCGTGGCTTTTCCATGGAGATGATCGGCCGCCTGCTCAGCGGCCGAGGTTTCGACGATTAGCCTGCTGGCTCAACTGACCTTCAAGGCCTCCCTGGCGCGCTGGGTCGTATGCATCGGCTGGGGTTTGGCCCAGTTTTCCGGAACATTGATGAAGTCCACCAGCTCACGCAGGCGCCCCTGGTCGCGGCCATTGAAGGCGAAGGTCAGCCGCGTCAGGTGGCTGAAATTACCCACCTCGTGTTCGATCCCACTGTCAGGCTGCTGGTGGTATTTGCCGCTCAGGCGCAGGTCGGCGAAGCCTTCCTGGATATCGTAGAGTGCAGCCTCGCTGAGCGGATGGTGCATGCGGATCACGAACTGGTTCTTCAGCCAGCGGCTGGAGTGGTAGTTGCTGTAGAATTGGTTGATTTCCTCCACCGCTTCGTCGGCGCTGTGCACCAGGCGCAGCAGCTTCAGGTCGCTGGGCAGGATGTAGCGGTTCTCTTCCAACTGGCGGCTGATGAAATCCAGTGCATCGCGCCAGAAGGTGCCGCCCGGCGAATCCAGCAGTACCACCGGTACCAGGGGGCTCTTGCCGGTCTGGATCAGGGTCAGCACCTCCAGCGCCTCGTCCAGGGTGCCGAAGCCGCCTGGGCAGAGCACCAGGGCATCGGCTTCCTTGACGAAGAACAGCTTGCGGATGAAGAAGAAATGGAAGGGCAGCAGCTTGTCGGTACCGTCGACAGTGGCATTGGCATGCTGCTCGAACGGCAGGGTGATGTTGAAGCCCAGGCTGTGTTCTGTGCCCGCGCCTTCGTGGGCCGCCGCCATGATGCCGCCACCGGCACCGGTGATGACCATCAGGTCGGAGCGCGCCAGGGTTGCGCCCAGCTCCCGTGCCAAGGCGTACATCGGATGTTCCAGGGGCGTACGGGCCGAGCCGAACACGGTGACCTTGCGCCGGCCTTTGTAGCGCTCCAGGGTACGGAAGGAATGGTCCAGTTCGCGCAGGGCCTGCAGGGTGATCTTGGCGTTCCAGCGATTGCTGTCGTCGTGGGCCATGCGCAGGATGGTCAGCATCATGTCGCGGTAAAGCGGCAGGTTGGGGCTGTTCGGCGCGACCAGTTGCAATTGCTCCTCGATCTTGCTCAGGTCGATGCCGTTGTCCCTGAAATGGTTGAACAAGAGTTCGTTCGGTTGGTAAGGCATTCAACGTCTCCTTCTGCAGCAACATCTCTTGACCGGGCCGATGGCGTGCTCCGATCGCGACACTGCGTGTGTCGCCGGCTGCTGTGGCTCGAGTGTGCATCCCGAGCATTGCAGTAGGCCTTCAAGGCCATGGTGCAGTGGTAGGAAGTCCATCATGTTGTCGTTGTTCCAGGGCCAGCATACCGCGTCCTCGACGTCTCCTCGCACGCCGGAAAATGTACAGGTATTCGCTATCAATCTAGACCCTGGCACCTGATCGTGCCGGGGAAGGTGTGCAAGACACCACGGCGCTTACCTTCGGCACCTGCGTCGCCCTGACCACTGGTCGGAAGGGATCCAACTACCGTGGGGCTTTGGTTAACTGGGAGTGCGAAAAGGTCTCGATGCAGGAGGTGGCAGTATGCGTCGGCTGGTCATCGAGGTGGACGGGCGGCTGTACCAGCTGCTGGAGAATGCGGCCCGGGCCAATCACCTGAGCCTGGAGGCCGAATGCCGGCGCAGGCTGGAAGGAGCAGAGCGACATTCACGCTACCTCCAGGCCCTGCTGGCCGAGCTGCGCGCCGATGAAGAACAGCGGCGCGCCAATGACAACGGTCGGATCGCCTGAGTTACTTCCTCTTGTTGCCGGCCACGCAGCTGGCGGCATCGAAGGCCTGGTCCATGACCGGCTGGTTGGTCTTGTAGACGGTGAAGCGGTAGACCATCACCGCCCCCTTGGACATCAACTGGCGGAACCCCGTGTTACGGCACACGCTGTCACCCAGCTGGCTGCGCACCTGCTCCGGATTGGCGCGCATCTGCGCAGCATGGCTTTCGCGCACGCTCAGGTGGTTGATCAACGCCTTGCCCTTCTCGACGGTGTAACCCTGGTCGAGGATGTCTTCGTTGATCGCGCGCGGTGTGCCGACACTGCTTTCCTTGGCAACCTTCTCCAGCATCTGGTTCAGCTCGTATTCCTGCTTGGAAGCCGCCTGGGCCGCCAAGGGCAGGGCGAGCAGCAGGCTCAGTGTCGGGATGATAAGGCGCGGCATGAATCTCTCCTGGTTCGATAACTGGCACTTTGACCTGCGCCGGCGGGCTGCGTTCCATGACGGCGCATCTGTGCCAGGTGGCGATTATAAGGGACCGGATTGCCGCTCTGCACGGCAAATGGCTCGGCCTCTGGTAGACTGGCGCTTTGTTTCCCGCCGAGTCGTCGCAGTGTCCATTCCTTCCCTGTCCAGAGGCTTGCAAGCATGAGCCATGCGGTAGCGCGCTTGCGCGCCGAACGCCTGGCCCGCAGCAACAAACCCTTCATCGCCCGCGGCTCGCGTGCGGTCCGCTGCCCGGATTGCCGGGTCATCGCCAGTCACTGCCTGTGTGCCTTGAAGCCCAGGGTGCAGGCCAACTCGGGCGTGTGCCTGCTGATGCACGACACCGAGCCGCTCAAGCCGACCAATACCGGCTGGCTGATCGCCGACCTGGTCGAGGACACCTCGGCGTTCGGCTGGCAGCGCACCGAGGTCGACCAACGCTTGCTGGCGCTGCTCGAGCAGCCCCAGTGGCAGCCCTATATTGTCTTCCCGGGCGAGTTCGTCGCCCCGCAGCGGGTAGTGGGCGATGTACAGTGCGAGCCGGGCAAGCGGCCGCTGTTCATCCTGCTCGACGCCACTTGGACCGAAGCGCGCAAGATGTTTCGCAAGAGTCCGTACCTGGACCGTTTCCCGGTATTGAGCCTGCAGGCCGAGCAGATGTCCCGCTACCGCCTGCGCCGCTCCAAGCGCGACGACCATTTCTGCACCGCCGAAGTGGCGGCGATGTGCCTGGAACTGGCGGGCGACCAGCACGCCGCCCAGGCGCTGGATGCCTATCTGGACGTGTTCAGCCTGCACTACCTCAGCGCCAAGCGGCACCTGCCGCTCGACCTGCAGGACGACATCCACCAGCGTTTGCATACCTTCCTATAGTCCAAGGGGCAGGCGGGGCGGATTGGTTCATACTGTCGGGGCTGACAGCCAGGGGGCGGGGGCGACTGGGCAATTGGCTTGACCGCCCGGACCGTGCTCGGCATCCTTGGCGCCGATTCGGGCATGACGAAGATGCCGTTACCCCGGACTTCGCCGCGCCGTCACGGCCGGCGGCCCTGCCGTTCGCGCCTTGAGTTGCCCGCCAGGCACTGCTTTTTATCCCTTCCTGCGCCTGGCACAGAACAGGATCCATAGATCGATGGCCACATACGAAATCCTGATTGCCGATGACCACCCACTGTTTCGCAGCGCCCTGCGCCAGGCCGTTACCCTCGGCTTGGGGGCGGATGTACGCCTGGTCGAGGTGGCGAGCATCGCCGAGTTGGAAGTCCGCCTGAACGAGAAGGCCGATTGGGACCTGGTCCTGCTGGACCTGAACATGCCTGGCGCCTATGGCTTCTCCGGCCTGGTCCTGCTGCGCGGGCAGTACCCGCAGATTCCGGTGGTGATGGTCTCGGCCCAGGAAGAGGCGGCCGTGGTGGTCAAGTCCCGCGAGTTCGGCGCCAGTGGCTTCATTCCCAAGTCGAGCAACCTGGAGGTGATCCAGGACGCGGTGAAGAAGGTCCTCGACGGCGACGTCTGGTGGCCGCCGCAGGCTTTCGACAAGGTCGACGTGTCGGCCGAGGCCAAGGCGGCCAGTGAAGGCCTGGCGAGCCTGACGCCGCAGCAGTTCAGGGTCCTGACCATGGTCTGCGAGGGGCTGCTGAACAAGCAGATCGCCTACGAACTGAATGTCTCGGAGGCAACCATCAAGGCCCACGTGACCGCTATCTTCCGCAAGCTGGGTGTACGCACCCGGACCCAGGCAGCGTTGCTGCTCCAGCAGCTCGAGTCGGTCTCAGGCGGCTAAGTCCCCGTGTATTCACGCTTTTTTGACCTGGGCTGGACTAGTCTGCTGGCCTTTTACCGGTGAAGTGACTCTCCATGTCGCCATTCAAGGGCCAGACCGGCCTCAAACGTATCCTCAACGCTGCCGGCTATTCGCTGGACGGCCTGCGTGCCGCCTTCAAGGGCGAGGCCGCCTTCCGGCAACTGGTGCTGCTCAACGTGCTGTTGATCCCGCTGGCCTTCTGGTTGCCGGTCAGCCGCGCGGAGCGGGCGATCCTCATTGCCGTCTGCTTGCTGGGGCTGATCGTCGAGCTGCTCAATTCGGCGGTCGAGGCCGCCATCGACCGCATTTCCCTGGATCGCCACCCGCTGTCCAAGAATGCCAAAGACATGGGCAGCGCCGCGCAACTGGTGGCCTTGGGCATGGTGGCGTTGGTCTGGGGCGTGATCCTGCTGTGATCAGGCGATGGGCGGCAGGACGATCTCGTCGCTGCGCCTGACCCCCGCCGTGAAACTGCGGCACAGGTCGAGGAATTCGCGCATGGCCGAGGTCTGGTACTTCTGCTTGTGCCAGATGAAGTAGAACTGTCGCGCCAGGTCCAGCTCGGGGGTTTCCACCGCCACCAGGCTGCCGCGGCGGAAGGCGTCGCGCAGCGCCAGGCGCGAGATGCAGCCGATGCCCAGGCCTGACTCCACGGCGCGCTTGATCGCCTCGGTGTGCTCCAGCTCCAGGCGGATGTCGAGGTTGGCGCGGTGGTGGCGCATGGCCTGGTCGAAGGTCAGGCGCGTGCCGGAGCCCTGTTCGCGGAGGATCCACGCCTCATGGGAGAGCGTCTCGACGTCTGCCCGGCCGACCTTGGCCAGGGGATGCTGGGGCGCGCAGAACACCACCAGCTCATCTTCTACCCAGGGCTGCACTTCAAGGTCCGGGTGGTTGCAATCGCCCTCGATCAGACCCAGGTCAATTTCGTAGTGCGCGACTTGTTGCACGATATGTGCGGTGTTCTGCACATGGAGCTTGACCTGGCTCTCCGGGTGGCCCTGCATGAAACTGCCGATCAGCAGGGTGGCCAGGTAGTTGCCGATGGTCAGGGTGGCGCCGACCGAGAGCGAGCCGAAGCCTGACTTGCCATTGAGCAGGTCTTCGATTTCCTTGGCCTGGTCGAGCAGGGCGACGGCCTGGGGCAGCAATTGATGGCCCAGGGCGTTGAGGCTCAGCCGCTTGCCGGCGCGATCGAACAGCTGGCAACTGGATTGGCGCTCCAGTTCGGTGATCGAGGTGCTAGCGGCCGATTGCGACAACGCCAGCACGCTGGCCGCTCGCGACACGCTCTGGTGCTGGGCCACGGCAACGAAGACCTGGAGCTGGCGTAGGGTGAATCGCATATCTATATAACCGATAAGACATATCTTGATAATTCATTTAACAGATATTGTCGCTGCCCCTAAACTATCGCGCAACTGCGCGCTTGGTCCGCGCTGCGTCTTTCTTCAGGAGCCCCTTAGATGAGCAACATGAACCACGAACGTGTCCTCAGTGTGCATCACTGGAACGACACCCTGTTCAGCTTCAAGTGCACCCGCGATCCGGGCCTGCGCTTTGAGAACGGTCAGTTCGTGATGATCGGCCTGCAACAGCCCAATGGCCGTCCGCTCATGCGCGCCTATTCCATCGCTTCGCCGAACTGGGAAGAGCACCTGGAGTTCTTCAGCATCAAGGTGCCGGATGGCCCGCTGACCTCCCAGCTGCAGCACCTGAAGGAAGGCGACGAGATCATCATCAGCAAGAAGCCCACCGGTACCCTGGTCCTCGACGACCTGAACCCGGGCAAGCACCTGTACCTGCTGAGCACCGGTACCGGCCTGGCACCGTTCATGAGCGTGATCCAGGACCCGGAAACCTACGAGCGTTTCGAAAAGGTGATCCTGGTCCACGGCGTGCGCTACGTCAACGAGGTGGCCTACCGTGAGTTCATCACCGAGCACTTGCCGCAGAACGAGTTCTTCGGCGACGCGGTGCGCGACAAGCTGATCTACTACCCGACCGTGACCCGTGAGCCGTTCGAGAACCAGGGCCGCCTGACCGACCTGATGCGCAGCGGCAAGCTGTTCAGCGACATCGGCCTGCCTCCGATCAATCCGCAGGACGACCGTGCGATGATCTGCGGCAGCCCGAGCATGCTCGATGAGACCAGCGAGGTCCTCGACAGCTTCGGCCTGAAGATCTCCCCGCGCATGCGCGAGCCGGGTGACTACCTGATCGAGCGTGCCTTCGTCGAGAAGTAAGGCGAATGCAAAAAAACGCAGGCCTTGGTTTTGGCCTGCGTTTTTTTATTCTGCCTTTGGGTCGCCGCTGGCGCCGAAAAACTCAGCGATCCTGCACCACTTCCAGCACACGGATCTGCCCAGGCCGCGGGTAGTGCCAGCGCACCTGTACATCCCAGAACTTCACCCCATACACCCGCTCCACCGGCGGCACCTGGTAGGCCGGCCGCGGATCCTGGCTCAGGCATTGCTCGATCAACTCCACCAGCGGCTCGCCAAGGCGCAAGGCATGCGCCTTGGCCTGAGGTAGGGCGCTGTCGCTCCAGGTCACGCCGATCGCTTCAGGCGCGTCGTCGGCCATCTGGTTGCTGGCCTCGGCGATGCTGTCGGCATAGGGTACATAGGGCTTGATGTCCAGCACTGGCGTGCCATCGAGCAGGTCGATCCCCGAAAGCAGCAGGCGCCCGGGCTCGACGCCCTCCAGGCGCACTACCGACTGGCCGATGCCGTTGGGCCTGTGGGTGGCGCGGGTGGCGAACACCCCCATGCTCTTGTTGCCACCCAGGCGGGGCGGGCGCACTTTCAGGCGGGGCTTGTCTTCCAGTGCCTGGTGGAACAGGAACAGCAGCCAGATATGGCTCACCTGTTCCAGCCCCGCCACCGCATCGCCCTGGTCGAACGGCGGCAACAGTTCCAGTACGCCGCGTGCCGCTGGCGCCAGGCGAGGCTGGCGGGGGATGGCGAACTTCTCCTTGAAGCAGGAGCGCACGATACCGACCGGCGAAACCGTATGCTGCATGGTCGTTCAGCCACGCACGCGCAGGGTCAGGCCCTTGAGGAAATTGCGCAGTAACTGGTCGCCGCAAGGGCGGTAGTTGTCATGGCCGACCTTGCGGAACAGGGCGCTGAGCTCGGGCTTGGACACGGGGAAGTTGGCCGCCTTGAGCACTGCGTGCAGGTCTTCTTCCTTGAGCTCGAAGGCCACCCGCAGCTTCTTGAGGATGGTGTTGTTGCTCACCGGCACCTCGATCGGCTGAGGAGGGCGGCTGTCGTCACGACCGCGGCGGTGGATCACCAGGCCATCGAGAAAATGCGCCATGACCCGCTCGGGGCAACGCACGTAGCCGGGCTCCTCTTCTTTCTTCAGGTAGCTGGCGACCGTCTCGGCGGAGACTTCGAGGCCGGTCAGCCCGATGATCTCGGCCATCTGGGCATCGCTGACCTTGAGCATGTAGCGCAGGCTGCGCAGGACATCGTTGTGGTTCATGCTGGGTGATCCTGTTCAGGTGCCACGCCGGAGCTGGCGTGGCGGTATTGCCTGTGGTCCGTTAGAAACGTTCGTTGACGGCCAGGTAGCGCCACTGGCCCAGGGGCAGCTTGCCCATGGATACTCCGCCGAGGCGGATGCGGCGCATGCCCAGCACGGTCAGGCCGAGGCTGGTGCAGAGCGCGTCGACCTGCCCGGGCAAGGGGTTCTTCAGGACCAGGCGCAGGTGGTTTTCGTTCTGCCAGCTGGCCTTGGCCCGTGGCAGCTCACGGCCGCCCCGGGTGATGCCGCGGGCCAGGCGTTGCAAGGCCTCGGTGGAGGCCTCGCCGTCGACCTGGACGATGTATTCCTGTTCCAGCCGATGCAAGTCGGCGTCGATCTTGCGCGTTACCCGCCAGTCCTGGGTGTACAGCTGCAGGCCGCTGGCGCCGGCCTGCAAGGGGGCGACGCAGGATAGCCGGGTGAAATGGCCATGCAGCGGCCGCACCGGCTGGCCATGGGACGCGCTGAGGGTGGCCATGCCCAGGCTGGCCCGACCTGCTTCGGCATCCAGCCCGGCGGGCTGGTTGAGCAGCAGGGTGACCGGGGCCAGGGGCTCGGCACGGGCGCCCGGTAGCAGTTCGACCCGCTGAGACAGGACCTTGAACTGGGGCTGCTCGATCACTACGCCGTCGACCGTGACCCAGCCGCCTTCGATGTACAACTCGGCCTCGCGGCGGGAGCAGCCGAGCTGCTCGATGAGGCGTTTGGACAGGCGCACGGGTTCGGACATGGAGACGATTCGCAAGAGGGCAGGGAAAGGCTGCCATTGTACCCGCCCGGGCGACCTTGGGGCTGGGAATCTGCGCCATTTCGGAGAAAGCGCACTGTCTCTTCGGAACAAGCCCTAGGAGTTTGTACGAATAAGCCTCATGTGAAGCAGGGGATAGGGTTGGCCCAAGCCGTCGGTGGCCGAGCGTCCGGTCACTTCGAAGCCTTCGTGCAGGTAGAAGCCCAGTGCCTGGGGGTTCTGCTCGTTGACGTCCAGGCGCTCGGCATTCAACTCGTCGATGGCATAGCGCAGCAGACGCTTGCCGACTCCCTGCCCGCGGTGCTCGGGAGCGACGAAGAGCATGTCCACCCGGCCGTTGGCCACACCGGCGAAACCAAGGATATGTCCGTTGCCGTCCTTGCAGCAGATCAGCATCACCGCATCGAGGTACTGGCGCAGCACGTGCTCGCGCAGCAACAGGATGTAGGACTCGGGAAGGAAGTCGTGGGTAGCGCGCACCGACGCCTCCCAGACCCGGACCAGCTCCGGGTAGTCGCTCAGGTGTGGGGTTCGCAGCGTCAGTGCCGGCGGCATGTCGTGATCCTCCATGGGGGACGTTCCGGTACCCGCGAACGGGCCGTCTTCCTCACAACATAGATGCAAAAAAATGCCCCGCCAGTGGACGGGGCGCGATGGGCTGCAAGGCAGCCCTGACATCTGGCTTCAGACCGGCTCGGCCCACATGTCGTACTCGTCGGCATCGACCACCCGGCAACGCACCTTGTCCCCCGGCTTGAAACCGTGGTTGCCATCGATGAACACGCTGCCGTCGATTTCCGGGGCATCGAAGAAGCTACGCCCGACCGAGCCCTGCTCTTCGACCTCGTCGATCAGCACCTCGATTTCCTTGCCGATGCGCAGTTGCAGGCGCGCGGCGCTGATGGCCTGCTGGTGCGCCATGAAGCGATCCCAGCGTTCCTGCTTGATGGCGTCCGGCACTTCCTCCAGGCCCAGGTCATTGGCCGGGGCCCCTTCGACCGGCGAGTACTGGAAGCAGCCGACGCGGTCGAGCTGGGCTTCGGTCAGCCAGTCGAGCAGGTACTGGAAGTCTTCCTCGGTCTCACCGGGGAAGCCGACGATGAAGGTCGAGCGGATCACCAGTTCCGGGCACTGCTCGCGCCATTTCTTGATGCGGGCCAGGGTGCGGTCCTCGAAGGCCGGGCGTTTCATGGCCTTGAGCACCTTGGGGCTGGCGTGCTGGAAGGGGATGTCCAGGTACGGCAGGATCTTGCCGGCGGCCATCAGCGGGATCACGTCATCGACGTTCGGGTACGGGTAGACGTAGTGCAGGCGCACCCAGGCGCCGAGGCTGCTCAAGGCCTCGCACAGCTCGAGCATGCGGGTCTTGACCGGGCGGCCGTTCCAGAAATCGGTCTTGTACTTGACGTCGACGCCATAGGCGCTGGTGTCCTGGGAGATCACCAGGATCTCCTTGACCCCGGCCTTGACCAGGCGTTCGGCCTCGCTCAGCACTTCGCCGACCGGGCGGCTGACCAGCTTGCCGCGCATGGACGGAATGATGCAGAAGCTGCAGCTGTGGTTGCAGCCTTCGGAGATCTTCAGGTAGGCGTAGTGACGCGGGGTCAGCTTGACGCCCTGGGGCGGTACCAGGTCGATCAGCGGGTTGTGGTCCTGGCGTGGAGGTACCACTTCATGGACGGCACTGACCACCTGTTCGTACTGCTGCGGGCCGCTCACCGACAGCACGCTGGGGTGCACTTCGCGGATGTTGCCTTCCTCGACGCCCATGCAGCCGGTGACGATGACCTTGCCGTTTTCCTTGATCGCCTCGCCGATCACTTCGAGAGACTCGGCCTTGGCGCTGTCGATGAAGCCGCAGGTGTTGACCACCACCACGTCGGCATCCTCGTAGGTGGGCACGACTTCATAGCCTTCCATGCGCAGCTGGGTCAGGATGCGTTCGGAATCGACCAGGGCCTTCGGACAGCCCAGGGAAACGAATCCTACCTTGGGAGTGGCGGGAGTGGTGGACATGGCTAACCTCGGTATTGAATGCAGGCCGCCCAGCCGGTGACGGGGGCGGTCCTGGTGGACGCTTGTGGCGCCTCTGATCAAAAAGTGCGCAATTCTAGCGAGCGCAAGGTCGCTTGACCAGCACAAAAGCGACGAACGCTGCGTCGTGCTTCGCTACCCCATCGGGGGCAAGCGCTGCCGGGGCCGAACCGATCACTTGGGGCCGCTTACCTGACGGGCATACACCCATGCCTTCACGGCTGCGCGGCCATGCTGGTCTTGTCCTGGCGCGCATCGATCGCGCCGATCAGGCGCTTGGCCAGCGCCGGGTAGTTCTCGTCGAAGTGATGGCCACCGGGCAGCTCCAGGCGCTCACCGACGGCGGTCTTGTCGGTGCAGCCGCTCTCGTGGGCTTCTTCCACGCCATAGACGCACACCACCTTCGCTGCCGGCAACCTGGCCATCTCCGGCCCGGTCGGCGCTTCCTGGCCCTCCTTGCCCAGCCAGCCCTCGACCTCGATCTCGAAACTGCCGCTGCGGGCGAACGCCAGCAGGATCACCGCGTCGATGCGCTGCTGGTCTTGCGCCGGGAGGCGGTTGTAGATCGCTGGCAGCACGTCGGCACCGAAGGAATAGCCGGTGAGCTCGAAGCGTTTGGTGCCCCATTTCTGTCGGTAGTGCTGCATCAGCGCGGACAGGTCGACGGCACTCTGCTCCGGGGTCTTGTGCTGCCAGTAGTAGCGCAGGGTGTCGATGCCGACCACCGGGTAGCCGAGCTTGGCCATCTCGCCAGCCACACCGCGGTCCAGGTCACGCCAGCCGCCATCGCCGGAGAGGAACAGGGTGACGGTGTCGCTGGCCTGGCCGGCCGGGACTTCCACCACTGGCAGGTTCGGGACGTTGCCGTCACGACCGACCAGGGCCTGGGCCAGTTGGGCCCTGAGCACCTCGGGCAGGTGAATGTCGTAGTCGCTGATGCTGGTTTCGGCGTTGGCCTGGCTGCGGACGAAGGCGGCGCTGGCGTCGTCCGGGTTGTCGTTCCAGGCCACCTGCCAGTGGCCATGGGCGGCGGATTTCGGCAGCGACTGGCAGCCGGGCTGGTCCATGCTGAAATCCACGGAGATGGCGCGTGCCGTGTCGTCGGCCTGGCCGGCCAGCCAGCGCCAGGCCTGGGCGGCGCCCGGCCCGATGCCGGCAACCAGCGTCGGCTTGCCCGACAGCTGCGCGATGGCCTGCTCGAGTGCCTGTCGTTGTCTGGTGCAGTCGGCCGGCGGCAGGATCACCTGGACCAGCTGGGCTGCACCGGCCTGGCTCAGGTCCAGCAGTTGCTTGTCGCTCAGGGCCTGGCCCTGGGGCACGCCGATGGCGACCCGGGCCTTGGCCTGTACGCCTGGGGTGGCGCGCAGCAGGCTGCTGCCGTCGGCCAGGGCCAGGTGTTGCAGATGCGCCGCTGGCGTCGGTCGGGCCCAGAGCCAGAAGACCATGGTGCCTGCCAGCAGGGCCAGGAGCAGGGGAATCAATACGTACAGCCAGTAGCGTCGGGTCATCAGCGTTTCACCAGTCCAGTCAGGCCGCCTGCGATCAGGGCAGCGGTGTCGGCCAATGCCACCAGCGGGTCGAGCCCGGCCGGCACGGCCATGTAGCGGGGTTCCCAGTCGGGCTGGAACTTGTCCTTGAAGCGTCGCAGGCCCTGGAAGTTGTAGAGCTGCTCGCCGCGTTGGAACACCATCGAGCCCAGGCGCTGGGTCAGGGGCGCGCCACGCCGGGGCTGCAGCCCGGCAAGCGGGACCATCCCCAGGCTGAAGCGGGCATGGCCGTGGCGTTTGTAGTGCAGGATCAGGCCGATCATCATGAACTCCATGGTCAGCTTGGGCGCTTGCGGGTGGGCACGCATCAGGTCCAGGCTGGCCAGTGCGTTACCGTGGGTTTCCAGCAGGTTGGCGAAGGCCACCGGGCGGCCCTGGAAACGCACCAGGGCGATGCGGAAATGCTGCAGGTACGCGGGGCTGAAACGGCCCAGGGAGAAGCCTTTCTCGCGCACGTGCTTACCCTCCAGCCAGGCGTCCGAGATCTGCTGCAACTCGTCCAGCGGGGCCTGGCCGGGCGCGTGGATCTCCAGGGCCAGGCCGTCGCGAGTGCCACGGTTCCAGGTGTAGCGCAGGTCTTTCATCTCCTTGCCCTTGGCCTCCAGGTCGAAGCGCCGCAGGTCGACCTGGGCCTCCTCGCCGAGCTTGAGGGCGGTCAGGCCGATGTCCATGTAGAACGGCAGGTTCTGCGCGCGCACCTGGTAGAACACCGGGCGGGCATGGTGCAGGTCGCACAGGTCGCGGAACTGCCAGATCATCTCGGCGCGTTCTTGGGCGGGGCCGATCGGGTCGTACAGGGCGACCAGGCTGCGGCCGCGCCGGGCATACATGAGGAAGGCGCTGTCGCTGGGGTGGAACAGCAGCGCCTTGTCGCCGCTGAGTGCCAGGCCGCCGTCGGGCTGATCCGAGGCCAGCAGGATGCGCTTGGCGCGCTGCAGCTCTGCTGCGTCCGGCAGGTGGATCACCGGCCTTGCGGTACGCAGTAGCCAGGTCAGGGCGACGATCACCAATAGCACGGCACTGCCCATGGCCGCGCGCAGGCCGCGAGGGGCGTCGGCGTCCAGGGTGAATTGCCACCACAGTTCGTGACGGTAGGGCACATCCTGGTAGGCGAACAGCAGCAGCCAGACCGAGGCGCCGACCACGCAGGTGCTGGCCATCAGGTACATCGGCGAGCATGGCAGCTCCAGCAGGCGGCTGGGGCGGTAGAAGGCGCGACGGAACATCGCCAGCAGGGCCGCCGTGAACGTCAGGATGCCGGCCTCTTCCCAATCGAAACCCTTGAGCAGCGACAACAGCGCGCCCATCAGCAGCAAGACCGTGGTCAGCAGCCAGGCGGCGGACAGGCGTCGCCGCAGCCCCTGGGCCAGCAGCAGGCACAGCACGCCAATCAGGCTGGCGCCGAAGTGCGAGGCGTCGATCAGCCGATGGGGTACCAGGAAGCCCATGTGCTCCAGACGGGTGTCGATTTCCGGGGTGGCCCCCGAGAACAGCAGGACCACCCCGGAAAGGAACACCAGGATCGCCAGCACTGGCGCGGCCAGCCCCGAGGCCGCCCTGATCGCCTGGCGCGCGGCTCGCAGGCGCCGGGCCTCGTTGGCCAGCAGCAGCACGCAGGCCAGCAGCAATGGCAGGACCACGTAGATCAGGCGGTACAGCAGCAGGGCTGCAGCCAGCGGCGCGGCGCCCAGCGGGTTGGCGAAGGCAGCCAGGAGAATGGCCTCGAACACCCCCACACCGCCTGGCACGTGGCTGAGCACCCCAGCCGCCAGCGCCAGCAGGTAGACCAGGACGAAGACCGCGAAGGGCGGCGTTTCGGGCAGCAGCAGGTAGAGCACGGTGGCGGCGGCGATGACGTCCAGGGCGGTGATCAGCAATTGCAGGGCCGCCAGCCGAACGCCCGGCAGGCGCAGGGTGCGCCGGCCGAGTCGTACCCGCAGAGTGTCGGCCAGGGGCTGTTCGTCCAGGCGCCGACGGTACAGGCCGATCACCAGCGCGGCGCTGAGCGCCAGCACCGCCAGGGAGAGGCTGGCCAGCAGTACAGGCGGTATGTGCAGGGCATTGGCCGCAGCCGGCAGGTCGCCGAGGCTGGCCAGTGCCGCCAACGGTGGCAGGGCACAGCCGAGCGACAGGCTGGCGAACGCCGTCATGCGGGCGACTTCGACAGCCCCGAGACCATGGCGGGCATACAGGCGATAGCGCACCGAACCGCCGGAGAGCATCGACAGGCCAATGGCGTTGCCGATGGCGAAGGCGCTGAACCCGCCCAGTGCCAGGGTGCGACCGGGCAGTCGTACCCCGGCGTAGCGGCTGGCCGACCATTCGTAGCCGAGCAGGATCACGAACCCGACTATCGCGGCCAGCAGGGCGCCGAGCAAGGAGGGGGGCGGGACGCTGAGCACGGCATCGCGCAATGCGTAGAGGTCCAGTTCGCTCAGCAAGTGCCGGCAGGCGACCAGGGCCAGGGCGAACAGCAGCAGGGTCAGGGCCAGGCCGAGGGGCTGGCGATAGCGCATCAGTCGCTCCCGCCAGGGCAGTGGTTGCGCCCGGGGCGGCTCTTCGTCAAGCGGTGCCCGGGACTCGGAAGGGTGGGCGGTCATGGATAACCTCGGGCGTGCCGCGCGAGGTAGGGGAGAGGTGCGGCCAAGTGAAAGTCTCTTCGGAAAACGTATCCGAATGTTACTCCGGGTGAAGTCGCTTTCAGCCGCTCGGCACGGTTAAAGATAGTTCATCCAGTCAAGCGGGCCGGGTAGTGGAAGAGGGCGGGCAGGGGGGATAGCTGGAGGTGTAAAAGCAACAAACCCCGCACTGTTGGAAACAGGCGGGGTTTGTTCTGACGAATATGGTTGCGGGAGCCGGATTTGAACCGACGACCTTCGGGTTATGAGCCCGACGAGCTACCAGGCTGCTCCATCCCGCGTCAGTGGTTGCGCATTCTACGGTTTTTCGAACGGCTGTCAAGCGTTAATCGTTGATTTTTCGTTGGAATTTTCCGCAGGCAATGAAAAAGGCCACTGTATCGACAGTGGCCTTTTTCTGAATCTGGTTGCGGGAGCCGGATTTGAACCGACGACCTTCGGGTTATGAGCCCGACGAGCTACCAGGCTGCTCCATCCCGCGCCTGTTGAAATGAATTCTACGGATATCCTTCTCTGTGTCAAGCGATTTATGGAAAAAATCCTTTTTCGTTCAATCCCTTAGCGCTTCCATATGGGCTGCGGCTCAGTAATGGCGGGGCTTGTATGGCGTTTGTCGGTGGTTTTCCCGTTGACCCTGTCCGTGGGCTGTCCCGTCTCCATCCAGTGGAGTAATATCTGTATGAATTTACAGTGCTGACGGCCATCCATGTCCTTGCGCAAGATCATCCATATCGACTGCGATTGCTTCTATGCCGCCATCGAGATGCGTGACGACCCGCGTTTGGCTGGCCGCCCGATGGCGGTCGGCGGGGCGCCGGAGCAGCGTGGGGTGATTGCCACTTGCAACTATGAGGCGAGGGCCTATGGGGTGCGATCGGCCATGTCGTCCCGGCATGCGCTCAAGCTGTGCCCCGATCTGTTGATCGTCAAGCCGCGCTTCGAGGCCTACCGCGAAGCGTCCCGCGAAATCCAGGCGATCTTCCGTGACTACACCGAGTTGATAGAGCCATTGTCGCTGGACGAGGCCTATCTGGATGTCAGCGACAGCCAGTGGTTCGCCGGCAGTGCCACGCGGATCGCCCAAGACATACGCCGGCGCGTCGCGCAGCAGTTGCACATCACCGTCTCGGCCGGCGTGGCGCCGAACAAGTTCCTGGCCAAGATCGCCAGCGACTGGCGCAAACCCGATGGGTTGTTCGTCATCACGCCGGCGCAGGTGGAGGATTTTGTCGCCGCCTTGCCGGTCGCCAGGCTGCATGGCGTGGGCAAGGTCACGGCAGACAAGCTGGCGCGCCTTGGCATCGACACCTGCCTGACGCTGCGCGAATGGCCGCGCCTGACCCTGGTGCGTGAGTTCGGCAGTTTCGGCGAGCGTCTGTGGGGCCTGGCACGGGGCATCGACGAGCGGCTCGTGCAGAACGACAGCCGGCGTCAGTCGGTCAGTGTGGAAAATACCTACGATACGGATCTGCCGGACCTGTCGAGTTGCCTGGAGAAACTACCCCGGTTGCTGGACAGCCTGAACGAGCGGGTCGCGCGCATGGACAGCAGCTACAAGCCGGAAAAGCCCTTCGTCAAGGTCAAGTTCCACGACTTCAGCCAGACCACATTGGAGCAGGCAGGGGCAGGGCGTGACCTGGAGAGCTACCGACAGTTGCTCAGCCAGGCCTTTGCCCGGGGCGGCAAACCGGTGCGGTTGCTGGGGGTGGGGGTGCGGCTGCGCGACTTGCGGGGTACCCATGAGCAGTTGGAGCTTTTTCCGCCTCAGCTTCTGTAGTAGTGCGCTCATCTTCTGGCTTTGTGATCCTGGGGCTGCAAAGCAGCCCAACAAGGCCCAGCAGATTTAATGCACGCCTGGATCGGCCACCAGTCGCCCGGTGTCCTTGGTCAGCGTATGCAGAAATTCCTGCTGCAGCTCCGGATCGTTGCGGGTCAGCTCGATCAGGCTCTGTTCCAGCTCGCTGGCTTCCTCTTCCAGGCCCAGCTCCGACAGGCGCTTGACCCGGTGGACCCATTGGCCGACATCGTCGTCCTCCAGGTCATCGAAGATCAGGTCATGGGCTTCCAGCAGCTTGCTGCGCAGGTTACCGCTGACCAGCAGGCTGGCATCGCCGCGCACGCCGTTGTCCTCGTCGACGACCTGCAGGTGCAGGGTGCCGATATGGCTGAGGTTCTGTTCGGAGAACGGGCTGTCGAGCAGATTCAGGCGCAAGACGCCGTTGCGGTCAGTGGTCAGCTCATGGGTCAGCTTGCCGGCCTTGACCTCGACCAGTCGCTCGCTCCACGGCAGGCTGGTGTACTCCTCGCGCTTGCCTTTCTGTACTTCGCTGATGCCGGCCAGGTTCTGCTGGGCACGGCCGTTGGACTGTACGTTCATGAAAGGGTTGAGCCCGGCCACGCCGTAGTCGAGCCAGTCGTGGGTGACGCTGTGTGGCAGGTTGCCCAGGGTGAACACGTTGACCACGTTGGCACCGACCCCGGCGACCACGGCCACCGCGCCCAGGGGGATCTCGTAGATTTCCCGCCAGGGCTGGTAGGGCGTGTAGCGGTCGTAGCGACGGGTGACCTCGAACTCGGTGACCTCGAAGCGCTTCTGCTCGTGAACCCGCACGCGCCGCTGGGGAAGCGCCATCACCTTCGGCTCGCCGACGTCGATCTGCAGCGTGTGTTCGAGCAACTTGCGCTCGACGCGCTCCTCATGTTCGCTGCGCTGGGACATCTGGTTGGCGCAGCCGCTGACGAGCAGGGCGCCGCAGAGTGCGGCGCCCCCCAGGGTAAAGGTACTTCGCTTGGACATGTTCACTCGGGCATTGGCTATCAGCGACGGACGCGGGCTTGCAGGAAGGTCAGCACCTCGGCGAGCGGTACGGGCTGGGCATCCTGCTCGGTGCGATGCTTGTACTCCAGGTTGCCGTCGGCCAGGCCGCGGTCGCTGACCACGATGCGGTGCGGGATGCCGATCAGTTCCATGTCGGCGAACTTGATGCCGGGGCTGGTCTTCTTGTCGCGGTCGTCCAGCAGTACCTCGTAACCGGCAGCGGTCAGCTCGGCGTACAGCTTGTCGGTGGCCTCGCGCACGGCTTCGGTCTCGTAGCGCAGCGGTACCAGGGCGATGTGGAAGGGCGCCAGGGCGTCGTTCCAGATGATGCCCTTGTCGTCATGGCTTTGCTCGATGGCCGCGGCGACCACGCGGGATACGCCGATACCGTAGCAGCCCATGGACAGGGTGACCGGCTTGCCGCTCTCGCCCAGTACCTGGCACTTGAGCGCTTCGCTGTACTTGGTGCCGAGCTGGAAGATGTGGCCGACTTCGATGCCGCGCTTGATCACCAGGGTGCCCTGGCCGTCCGGGCTCGGGTCGCCTTCGACCACGTTGCGCAGGTCGGCGACCTGCGGGACCGGCAGGTCGCGTTCCCAGTTGACGCCGAAGTAGTGCTTGTCGTCGATGTTGGCGCCGATGCCGAAGTCGCTCATCAGGGCGACCGAGCGGTCGATGATGCACTCCAGCGGCAGGTTCAGCGGGCCCAGGGAGCCTGCGCCGGCACCGATGGCGGCACGCAGCTCGGCGTCGGTAGCCATCACCAGTGGGTCGGCGACCTGCTCGAGCTTGGCGGCCTTGATCTCGTTCAGTTCGTGATCGCCGCGCACGATCAGGGCGACCAGCTTGCCTTCCTCGGCACCGCGCACGATCAGGGTCTTGACGGTCTTCTCGATCGGCAGGCCGTAGTTCTCGACCAGTTGGGCGATGGTCTTGGCGTCCGGCGTGTCGACCAGGCGCAGCTCCTCGGTGGGGGCCGGGCGCACGGTTTCGCGCGGGATGGCCTCGGCCTTCTCGATGTTGGCCGCGTAGTCGGAGCTGTCGCTGAAGATCACATCGTCTTCGCCGGACTCGGCCAGGACATGGAACTCATGGGAGTAGCTGCCGCCGATGGAGCCGGTGTCGGCCTGCACCGGGCGGAAGTCCAGGCCCAGGCGGGTGAAGATGTTGGTGTACGCCTGGTGCATGCGGTCGTAGGTTTCCTGCAGGGAAGCCTGGTCGGCATGGAAGGAGTAGGCGTCCTTCATGATGAACTCGCGGCCGCGCATCAGGCCGAAGCGCGGACGGATCTCGTCACGGAACTTGGTCTGGATCTGGTACAGGTTGAGCGGCAGTTGCTTGTAGCTGGACAGCTCGTTGCGCGCCAGGTCGGTGATCACCTCTTCGTGGGTCGGGCCTACGCAGAAGTCGCGGTCATGGCGGTCCTTCAGGCGCAGCAGCTCCGGGCCGTACTGTTCCCAGCGGCCGGATTCCTGCCATAGCTCGGCGGGCTGGATGCTCGGCATCAGCACTTCCAGAGCGCCGGCGGCGTTCATCTCTTCGCGTACCACGGCCTCGACCTTGCGCATCACCCGCAGGCCCATCGGCAGCCAGGTGTACAGGCCCGAGGCCAGCTTGCGGATCATGCCGGCACGCAGCATGAGCTGATGGCTGATGACCACCGCGTCGGCGGGGGTTTCTTTCTGGGTGGCGAGCAAATATTGACTGGTGCGCATGGTGAGCCGTGTCGATTGCCTAAGACGTTGAAATGACCCCGCATTGTACGGGGATGGTTTATCTCCGTACAGAATGCAGCAGGCCTTGAAGGGTGTCAGCCAAGAAAAAGCCCGGCGCGATCGCCGGGCTTCTTCAAGTGCAGGGCACTGCAAGCCAGGCTTACAGGATGCTCAGCGGGTACTCGACGATCAGGCGCAGCTCGTCCAGGGATGGGGAGCCGTAGTAGACGCCATCGCTGGAGCGGTAGGTGGCCTGGCGGATACGGAAGCTCAGGTCTTTGGCCGGGCCTTCCTGCAGGACGTACTTGATGTCGATGTCGCGCTCCCACTCTTTGCCGTTGTTGGTGGTGGCGGTGTTGGCGCCGGTACCACGGGCATAGCGGGTCATGAAGCTCAGGCCTGGAATGCCGTATTCGGCGAAGTTCAGGTCGTAGCGGGCCTGCCAGGACTTCTCGTCTTCAGCGTTGAAGTCGGAGCGGGCGATGGAGTTGGCCAGGAACACGGTACCGCCACCGTCGACGCCGTAGCCGTAGTCACCGTCACCAGTCACGCGCTGGAAGGCCAGGGTGAAGGTATGAGCGCCGATGTTGTAGGCGCCGGACAGGCTGAACGCGCGGTTGTCGAGTTTGGTTTCGTCATCCTTGGCGGCACGCTGCAAGCCAGCGCCGTCGCTCTTGGTGTCATAGATGTTGAAGTCGAACGTCAGGCCTTGGTTGTCGGCGATCGGCAATGCCCAGTTGATGTTGGCGTAGTACTTGCGCCAGTAGTCCTCGACCTTGGAGTAGTACAGGCTGGTGCTCAGGTTGTCGCTGAAGGCGTAGGTACCACCGAATACCTTGGCCTCCTTCAGGTGCAGGCTGTCATGATGGGTTTGCTCCTGGGCGTTCATGCCAGTGAAACGGCCAGCATGCAGCGTCAGGCCCGAGATCTCGTTTGAGGTGATCAATGCGCCTTCGGCAACCTCTGGCAGCAAGCGGCTGTCGTCGGTTGCAAAGACCGGAAGTTCGGTGAACTGGTTGCCGACTTTCAGGACGGTATCGGAGATACGGAACTTGACCGCAGCACCGCCTTCGGAGTAGTCATCCTGGGAGCGTCCATCGGAGCCCTCCGGGAACAGGCCGGTACCGGCGCGGCCCTTGCCGCTGTCGAGTTTCAGGCCGAGCATGCCGATGGCATCGACACCGACGCCGATGGTGCCTTGGGTGAAGCCGGACTCGAAGGTGCCGAGGAAGCCAAGGCCGGTTTCTTCCACGCGGCTCTGGGTGCCGCTGGGGTTGTTACGGAAGTCACGGCTGAAATACAGCATACGGGTCTTGACGTTCAGCTTGCTGTCTTCAATGAAACCCTTGGATTCATCCTGCGAAGAGGCCACGGCCAACTGCGAGGTCCCTGCCGCAACGGCCAGGGCGATCATGCTCCACTTCATCACGCGCATCGTGATTTGCTCCTTTGGTTTTTAGGAAGAGTACCGCTGCACCCTGGTTTTTTAGTTATAGGGGCAGCTCTTTCTTGTTATGTCGGCGAAAATGTATATCACGCTGACTGTTCTTGGCGATATGGGGAAAACAATCTTTCGCTAACTTTTTTCCCCTGTCGCAATTAGTGTTTTCCATGTCGCAAATCACGTCCCTTTTTTCTTGGGACGCACAACGCCAGCGCTGTTTCTCGCAGCCGTAACAAATGTGTAAACATCGGTCGGTTGGTGAAACTCCCTGGGGTGTCCATATCGCTGTTGTTATTTGTCGCGTCCATCTGCCGATGCAGGTGGCGTGCCGACTTGGTCGGAAAGGAATGCAACAAGCGTGCTCAAAATTGCCGCCGATTCATGAAATTTTCACATTTGCCTGGCGATTGGTCGGAAAACCGCCGCAAACACGGGGGAATGGCTGTCTGATGGTGTGCCAGGATCGAGCAAGGTGTGATGCGAAAGAGCTGCCATGAAAGTCAATGTGTTACCGGCGACTGTTCATCCTGAGTGGTCCAAGTGGGGAGAAATGTGGCTTGTTTCACGCCAAGGCCTCATTTTGGTGCGAAAAGTAGCGCTGTGTTACCGCGCCTGGGCATGTGAGGCGATTGCATGCTTGCCTGGGCGAAGCAGGGTATCCTTTAGCCATGTTGCCCGCATTCGCTGGGCTGTTGGTCTCGAGGAGGTTCGTCGTGTTCGTCATGGATTCACGTCTGCAGCAGGATTCCCTGGTATTGGGGGATTTTCCATTGTGCCGCCTGCTGCTCAGCAAGGATGCCAACTATCCCTGGTTCATCCTGGTGCCACGGCGTGCCGATGTCAGTGAGCTGTTCCAGCTGGACGAGGCCGACCAGCGCCAGCTCTGGAAGGAAACCACCTACCTGGCCGAGACGCTCAAGGACAGCTTCGCCGCCGACAAGATGAACGTGGCGACCCTGGGCAATGTGGTCAGCCAGTTGCACATGCATGTGATCGTGCGCCGTCGCGACGATGCTGCCTGGCCGGCTCCGGTCTGGGGGCGGCAGCCGGCTGTGGCCTACACCGACGAACAGGTCGAGGCGGTACGCCAGCGTTTGCGGGCGGTCTTGAGCGATGACTTCAAGGAGGTATGAGGTTATGTCACTGGAGTCGCGAATCATCGAGCTGGAAAGCCGCCAGGCGTTCCAGGACGACACCATCCAGGCGCTCAACGATGTGCTGGTCGAGCAGGGCCGGGTGATCGAGCGCCTGCAATTGCAGATGACCGAACTGATCGAGCGTTACGAGGAGATGGTCGGACAGGTCGGTGAGGAAGGCGAGGAACCACCGCCGCCGCATTATTGAGGAGGCGTCGGCCCTGGTGCGGCGGGAGGCCGCTGCGCCAGGGCCGCGAGGGATCAGCGGCGGGAGACCGCGACCACGTCTTCGGCCTGCAGGCCCTTGTCCCGGTGCATCACCGAGAACTCCACGCGCTGGCCTTCGACGAGCACGCGATGCCCTTCGCCGCGGATGGCGCGAAAGTGCACGAAGATATCGTCGCCGCTGTCACGGGAGATGAAGCCGAAGCCCTTGGAGGTGTTGAACCACTTGACGGTGCCGGTATCGCGCCGGCCGCCCTCTTGCACGGTGCCCTGGCTTGCGCGGGCCTTCCGGGTGCTGCGGGCAAAGCCCGCGCCCAGGTGCAGGGCCACGGCCAGCGTGGCGCAGAGCAGGGCGGGGATGTCGCCCAGTTCCGGGCGCGCCAGGAGCGTGACGGTCTGCAGGATCACCGCCACTACCAGCAGGGCGCAGGCCGCGTATTGCAGTTGCTGGCGAGCGCCTTTGTAGTAGAGCGGCAGCACGGGCGCCAGGAGCAGGTTGAGCAGGCCGAGCAAGGCCAGGTAGACGGCTTCGGGTTGCTGCAGGAAGGGTGTCGCATCGGTTTTCAGGCTGGGTATGAGCGATAGCAGCAAAGCCGCAACGCCCGTCACCAGGTGGACGATCTTGAACATTTGGGTTGGCTCACGTTGATAAGGCCGATCACAGGAAGAGCTGGCCGCGCGGTGCGCATGAGGTATAGGGCGCGATCACGCGGCTGGCCAGCCTATGCACCCGGCAATGACAGTCCGCACGGGTGGCACCCTGCTATTTAACCGCAAAGACAGTGGCTTCTCAAACTACCGGGCGATGTGTTGCCTTGGGTCACATGCAGGATCGGACGAGTCTGATACAGTGTTTCGTGCCCGCTTGATGATCAAGCCTTATGGAAAGGGGAGCGTCATGGCAATCGATATCGGTATCAGTGAAGAAGATCGCAAGTCCATCGTTGAAGGACTTTCCCGCCTGTTGTCGGATACCTACGTGCTGTATCTGAAAACCCATAACTTCCATTGGAACGTCACTGGCCCTTCGTTTCGTACCCTGCACCTGATGTTCGAGGAGCAGTACAACGAACTGGCCCTGGCCGTCGACTCGATCGCCGAGCGCATCCGGGCGTTGGGTTTCCCGGCGCCGGGCTCCTATGCGTTCTACGCACGCCACTCCTCGATCGAAGAGGAGGAGGGTGTGCCGCCGGCAGAAGAGATGATCCGCCAGCTGGTCCAGGGGCAGGAAGCAGTGGTGCGCACGGCACGCAGTATCTTCCCGGTGGTGGACAAGGTCAGCGACGAACCGACCGCCGACCTGCTGACCCAGCGTATGCAGGTGCATGAAAAAACGGCATGGATGCTGCGGGTGCTGCTCGACGGCAAGTGACCGTCCTCCCGGCCCCGAACGCTGTGCAAGCCCGGATCCAGTCGCTGGATCCGGGCTTTTTCATGGTGCGCGGGGAAGGTTTTGCCGCTGCTTTGCGAGGGCTTGCCGGCGCTTCATTAAGGCCATGTCCCATGGCGATGGAGTGATGCGGTGGAGAACCTGTTACAGAGCGGCAAGCGGAGCGTTCGCCCAGGAAAATGGCCAGACAAGCACTGTATGGACCCATTCAGGGCTGATTTCGACATGATGCAGGTGCGGCCGGTCTCTCGCTCCGTACGGCTCAACGGCCTGGCCACCTGCCTGCGCCTGGAGGCGGTCTACTGGCGGATCCTGGAGCGTATCGCCGAGGCCAATCGCTGCACGGTCAGTGCCGTGTTGTCGTACGTGGATCGCGAGGTCCACCTGCGCCACGGCGGGGCGAGGAACTTCAGCGGGCTGGTCCGCGTCATCTGCGTCGCCTGGTTGCTCGATCCGCCCAGTGTGCGCTGATCGCGGGCGGGCTGCACTGCTCTCGTTAACCATATATAATCCCGCTTTTTGCTGCCCCGGCAGCCAGCGTTGTTGTGGTTGACGAGAGACACCCATGCCCCTGTATGACTATCAATGTGCATCCTGCGATCACCGGCTCGAGGTGTTGCAGAAGATCAGCGCCGCGCCGCTGACCGATTGCCCGGCATGCCAGGCGCCGGCACTGAAGAAACTGTTGTCGGTGCCAGGCTTTCGACTGAGCGGCACCGGCTGGTACGAGACCGACTTCAAGACCGGGGCGAAAAAGAATCTGGCAGGCGGCGACAAGGCCGACTGAGTTGAATTGCTGTGACCAGGTCTTGCAGTATTAGCCCCTTGGGCGGCCAAGACCTCCACCGAATACACGAATCACGAGAAGCGAAACCACCATCATGATGCGCAGCCATTATTGCGGCCAACTGAACGAGCGCCTGGACGGCCAGGAAGTCACCCTTTGCGGCTGGGTCCATCGTCGCCGCGACCACGGCGGGGTGATCTTCCTCGATATCCGTGACCGCGAAGGCATGGCCCAGGTCGTCTTCGACCCGGATCGCGCCGAGACCTTCGCCGCTGCCGATCGCGTGCGCAGCGAATACGTGGTGCAGGTCACCGGCAAGGTGCGCCTGCGTCCGGCCGGTGCGGTCAACCCGAACATGGCCTCCGGTGCCATCGAGGTGCTGGGCTACGAGCTGAAGGTGCTCAACGAGGCCGAGACGCCTCCCTTCCCGCTCAACGAATATTCCGACGTGGGCGAGGAAACCCGCCTGCGCTACCGCTTCATCGACCTGCGTCGCCCGGAAATGGCCGACAAGCTGCGCCTGCGTTCGCGTATCACCAGCAGCATCCGCCGCTACCTGGACGACAACGGCTTCCTCGACGTCGAGACGCCGATCCTGACCCGCGCCACCCCGGAAGGCGCGCGTGACTACCTGGTGCCGAGCCGTACCCACGCCGGCAGCTTCTTCGCCCTGCCGCAGTCGCCGCAACTGTTCAAGCAGCTGCTGATGGTCGCCGGCTTCGACCGCTACTACCAGATCGCCAAGTGTTTCCGCGACGAAGACCTGCGTGCCGACCGCCAGCCGGAATTCACCCAGATCGACATCGAGACCAGCTTCCTCGACGAAGCCGAGATCATGGGCCTGACCGAGGGCATGATCCGCAAGCTGTTCAAGGAAGTGCTGGACCTGGAGTTCGGCGAGTTCCCGCACATGACCTTCGAGGAGGCCATGCGCCGCTACGGCTCCGACAAGCCTGACCTGCGCATCCCGCTGGAACTGGTCGACGTCGCCGACCAGCTCAAGGACGTCGAGTTCAAGGTCTTCGCCGGCCCGGCCAACGATCCGAAGTGCCGCGTCACCGCCCTGCGCCTGCCGGGCGGCGCCAGCATGCCGCGCAGCCGCATCGACGAATACACCAAGTTCGTCGGTATCTACGGTGCCAAGGGCCTGGCCTACATCAAGGTCAACGAGCGCGCCAAGGGCGTCGAGGGCCTGCAGTCGCCGATCGTCAAGAACATCCCCGAGGCCAACCTGAACGTGATCCTCGATCGCGTCGGCGCGGTCGATGGCGATATCGTGTTCTTCGGCGCCGACAAGGCCAAGATCGTCAGCGAGGCCCTGGGTGCGCTGCGTATCCGCCTGGGCCACGACTTCGAGCTGCTGACCTGCGAATGGGCACCGCTGTGGGTCGTCGACTTCCCGATGTTCGAAGAGAACGACGACGGCAGCTTCACTGCCCTGCACCACCCGTTCACCGCGCCCAAGTGCACCCCCGAGGAGCTGGAGGCCAACCCGGCCGCCGCCTTGTCGCGTGCCTACGACATGGTGCTCAACGGCACCGAGCTGGGTGGCGGTTCTATCCGTATCCACCGCAAGGAAATGCAGCAGGCGGTCTTCCGTCTGTTGGGCATCGACGCCGACGAGCAGCAGGAGAAGTTCGGCTTCCTGCTCGACGCCCTGAAATTCGGTGCGCCGCCCCATGGTGGCCTGGCCTTTGGCCTGGACCGCCTGGTCATGCTGATGACCGGCGCCCAGTCGATCCGTGAAGTGATCGCCTTCCCGAAAACCCAGAGCGCTGCCTGCGTCATGACCCAGGCTCCTGGCATGGTGGATGCCAAGGCCCTGCGCGAGCTGCACATCCGCCTGCGCGAGCAGACCAAGGTCGAGTAAGCGGACCCCGGGCACCCTCGACGGGTGCCCTTGCGCTTTTGCGCAGGATTTCTCGTGTTCCGCCCTCCGGGGCGGAACCTGTTTGTGTTTCAAGGATTCGGAGTCGATATGGCTGGTCATTCCAAATGGGCGAACATCAAGCACCGCAAGGGGCGCCAGGATGCCAAGAGAGGCAAGATCTTCACCAAATGGATCCGCGAACTGACCGTCGCCGCCAAGCAGGGCGGCCCTGACCCGGCGTCCAACCCGCGTCTGCGCCTGGCCCAGGACAAGGCCCTGAGCGCCAACATGAGCCGCGACGTCATCGATCGCGCCATCGCTCGCGGCGCCGGGACCGCCGAGAACGACAATGTCGAGGAACTGACCTACGAAGGTTACGGCCCCGGCGGCGTGGCGATCATGGTCGAGGCCATGACCGACAACCGCAACCGTACCGCGGCGGCAGTGCGCCACGCCTTCACCAAGTGTGGCGGCAACCTGGGCACCGACGGCTCCGTGGCCTACCTGTTCGAGCGCAAGGGGCAGATCAGCTTTGCCGCCGAACTGGGCCTTGAGGAGGACGCGTTGATGGAGGCGGCCCTGGAGGCTGGCGCCGAGGACGTGGTGGCCAATGACGACGGCTCGTTCGAGGTCTTCACCTCGTTCCAGGACTTCTACGCCGTGCGCAGCGCACTGGAAGAGGCCGGCTACAAGAGCTCCGACGCCGAGATCGTGATGCAGCCGAGCACCACCGCCGAGCTGGACCAGGACGGCGCCGAGAAGGTGCTCAGGCTGATCGATATGCTCGAAGACCTGGATGACGTGCAGAACGTCCACTCCAATGCCGAGATTTCCGACGAGATCATGGAAAAACTCGGCTAAGGTGGTCGGGAAGGCACGGGCCAGCCGCGTGGATGCCAGGCGTTCTTGCTGACCCTTCGCGGCGGCCTGGCGTCCCGGTCAGCCCCAAGACCCAGCACCGCCTGACCTGCCCGTACAGGCTCAGCACTGACAGCGACGGGCCCTGGCCATTCCCGAAGCCCTGGCTTCCCTATTTCCCCGGCATTGCAGGCCTTATGACTTTGATTCTTGGTATCGACCCCGGCTCGCGCATTACCGGCTACGGCGTGGTGCGCCAGGTCGGGCATGGCTGCGAGTACGTGGCGTCGGGCTGCATCCGCACCGGTGGCGGCGAGCTGCAGGAGCGGCTGCAGATCGTGTTTCGTGGCGTGCGTGAGATCATTCGCCTGCATGGTCCTGTGACCATGGGCATCGAGCGGGTGTTCATGGCGCGCAACGCCGATTCGGCGCTCAAGCTCGGTCAAGCCCGGGGCGCGGCCATCGTCGCGGCGGTGGAAGAGGGGCTGGAGATCGCCGAATACAGCGCCAGCCAGGTCAAGCAGGCAGTGGCCGGCACCGGCGGTGCCAACAAGGAGCAGGTGATGCTGATGGTCATGCACTTGCTCAAGCTGACCCAGAAGCCGCAGGTCGATGCCTCCGACGCCCTGGCCATCGCCCTGTGTCATGCCCACACCCGTTCCAGCCTGGTGCCCCACGGCCTGGCCACGGCGCGACGACGCGGCGGGCGCTTGCGTCTGTAGCGGCTTCATGCCCTGATACACATTTTGTCCGGGTGAAGCGTTCACCCGTTGCATTTGCTGATAGGGTTGTCCGGTCGCCGACCGGCGCCCGAGAGGAAGGATCGGAACGTGATTGGACGTTTGCGCGGCACCCTGGCGGAAAAGCAGCCGCCGCACCTGATAGTCGATGTCAATGGCCTGGGCTACGAGCTGGAAGTCCCCATGACGACCCTGTATCGCTTGCCCAAGGTGGGCGAGACGGTGACCCTGCATACCCATCTGGTGGTGCGCGAGGATGCCCATCTGCTGTATGGCTTCTTCGAAAAGCGCGAGCGCGAGCTGTTCCGTGAGCTGATCCGGCTCAACGGCGTGGGGCCCAAGCTGGCCCTGGCCCTGATGTCGGGCCTGGAGGCCGATGAGTTGGTGCGTTGCGTCCAGGCCCAGGACACCTCGGCGCTGGTGCGCGTGCCTGGTGTCGGCAAGAAGACCGCCGAGCGTCTGCTGGTCGAGCTCAAGGACCGCTTCAAGGCCTGGGAAACCTCGCCGGCCATGTTCACCCTGGTCGCCGACGGCCCGCTGCCGGTGTCCAGTCTCTCCAACGCCGAGGCCGATGCGGTCAGTGCGCTGATCTCCCTGGGCTACAAGCCCCAGGAAGCGAGCAAGGCCGTCTCGGCCATCGAAGGCAAGGCCAGCCTGAGCAGCGAAGAGCTGATCCGCCGTAGCCTCAAAGGGATGATCGCCAAGTGATCGAAGCCGACCGACTGATCGCCGCCAGCGGGCGTGACCGCGAGGAAGTCCAGGATCGGGCGATCCGTCCGTTGCGCCTGGAGGAGTACATCGGCCAACCGGTGGTGCGCGAGCAGATGGCGCTGTTCATCCAGGCCGCCCGCGCCCGTGGCGAGTCCCTCGACCACACCCTGATCTTCGGCCCGCCCGGGCTGGGCAAGACCACCCTGGCCAACATCATCGCCCAAGAGATGGGCGTGTCGATCAAGAGCACATCGGGGCCGATCCTCGAGCGCCCTGGCGACCTGGCAGCCCTGCTGACCAACCTCGAACCCCATGACGTGCTGTTCATCGACGAGATCCATCGCCTGTCACCGGTGGTCGAGGAGGTGCTGTACCCAGCCATGGAGGACTTCCAGCTGGACATCATGATCGGCGAGGGGCCGGCGGCGCGTTCGATCAAGCTCGACCTGCCGCCTTTCACCCTGGTCGGCGCCACCACCCGGGCGGGCATGCTGACCAACCCGCTGCGCGACCGCTTCGGCATCGTCCAGCGCCTGGAGTTCTACAACAACGCCGACCTGGCCACCATCGTCAGCCGTTCCGGCAACATCCTCGGCCTGCCGATCGAAGAGCAGGGCGCCTTCGAGATCGCCCGCCGCGCCCGCGGTACCCCGCGGATCGCCAACCGCCTGCTGCGCCGTGTGCGCGATTACGCCGAGGTGCGTGGCAAGGGGCAGATCACCAAGGCAGTGGCCGACATGGCGTTGAACCTGCTGGACGTGGACGAGCGCGGCTTCGACCATTCCGACCGGCGCCTGCTGCTGACCATGATCGAGAAGTTCGATGGCGGCCCGGTGGGGGTCGACAGCCTGGCCGCAGCCATCAGCGAGGAGCGCCATACCATCGAGGACGTGCTCGAGCCGTACTTGATCCAGCAGGGCTACATCATGCGCACACCCCGTGGCCGTGTGGTCACCCGGCACGCCTACCTGCACTTCGGCCTGAACATTCCCGGACGCCTGGCCGAGGGCGGAGATTTTTCCGACCCGGGCGATGAATGACAGATCGAATCGGGTTTTTCGTGGTCCTACCGCTGGCATGCCATCGGCCTGCTGGCAATACGACATTATCGATGAAAAAACAGTTGCCGGGGCGGATTGGCAAGCTGAGGAGTAAGCACTAGAGTATGCGCGCGCAAAATGGCCTGGAACCGTTCGCACACCGCTGTCGCGTCTATTACGAGGACACCGACGCAGGTGGCGTGGTGTATTACGTCAACTACCTGAAATTCATGGAGCGAGCGCGTACCGAACGGCTGCGCCACCTGGGCTTCTCCCAGGCCGAACTGGCCGGCCAGAACCTGTTGTTCGTGGTCCATTCCAGCGAAGCGCGCTACCACGCGCCGGCACGCCTGGACGATACGCTGCGGGTGACCGCGCAAGTGCTTGAATTGAATCGCGCCAGCCTGCGCTTCGTGCAGCAGGTCTGGCGGGAAAAGGATGAAGTGCTGCTCTGCGAAGGGCAGTTCCTGGTGGCCGCCGTGCGCGCCGACACTTTCAAACCCCGGGCCATACCCCCAGAACTGCGCGACGCCTTCCTGGCGGACGGCACGGGTACTCAATCGAACGCAGGAGAATAAGCGTGGAAGCTAACGTCGTCGACCATACCTCCATGTGGAGTCTGGTCAGCAATGCCAGCATCGTGGTGCAGCTGGTGATGCTGACCCTGGTGGCAGCCTCGGTCACCTCATGGATCATGATCTTCCAGCGCAGCAACATGCTGCGCGCCGGTCGTCGTGCGCTGGATACCTTCGAGGAGCGCTTCTGGTCGGGTATCGACCTGTCCAAGCTGTACCGCCAGGCCGGCAGCAACCCCGATCCGGATTCGGGCGTCGAGCAGGTCTTCCGGGCCGGCTTCAAGGAGTTCTCGCGCCTGCGCCAGCAACCTGGCGTCGATCCGGATGCGGTGATGGAAGGCGTGGGCCGTGCCATGCGCGTGGCCATTTCCCGTGAGGAAGAGAAGCTCGAGCAGAGCCTGCCGTTCCTCGCCACCGTCGGCTCCACCAGCCCGTACATCGGCCTGTTCGGTACCGTCTGGGGCATCATGAACTCCTTCCGCGGCCTGGCCAGTGCCCAACAGGCCACCCTCGCCACCGTCGCACCGGGCATCGCCGAGGCCCTGATCGCCACCGCGATCGGCCTGTTCGCCGCGATCCCGGCGGTCATCGCCTACAACCGCTTCTCCGCGCGCAGTGAAGTGCTGATCGGCCGTTACTACACGTTCGCCGACGAGTTCCAGGCGATCCTGCACCGCAAAGTGCACACCAGCGAAGAGTGATCAGGTAGAAGCCCATGGCCCGAGTTCGCCACAAACGCAAGCCGGTCGCCGAGATGAACGTGGTGCCCTACATCGATGTGATGCTGGTGCTGCTGGTCATCTTCATGGTGACCGCCCCCATGCTCAACCAGGGCGTGAAGGTGGACCTGCCCAAGGTTTCCAGCGAAGCCTTGCCGCAGGACAACAACGTTCAGATCCTGACCATTTCGATCAAGGCCGACAAGACCTACTACTGGAACCTCGGCGGCGAAGTCGATACCGACAAGCAGATGGACAAGGCCATGACCTTGCCGGAAATGACCGACGCCGTGACCAAGATCATTGCCGCCGGCCGTGACCAGGGCAAGCAGACCCAGGTCTTCATCCGTGGCGACAAGGCCGTCGACTACGGTGCTGTCATGGGCGCCATGGGCGGGTTGCAGAAGGCCGGTGTCGGAAACGTTGGCCTGATTACCGAGGCGCCCTGATGCAACAGCGAGAGCCATCCGCCTCGGAAAGCTACTTCTGGCCCAGTGTCTGGGCCATCGGCCTGCATGTGCTGGTGTTCGCCATGCTGTTCGTCAGCTTTGCCATGACGCCTGAGCTGCCGCCCTCCAAGCCCATCGTCCAGGCCACGCTCTACCAGCTCAAGTCCAAGAGCCAGGCGACCACCCAGACCAATCAGAAGATTGCCGGGGAGGCGAAGAAAACCGCCTCGCGCCAGACCGAAGTCGAACAGCTGGAGCAGAAGAAGGTCGAGCAGGAGGCCGTGAAGGCCGCGGAACAAAAGAAAGCCGAGGCTGCTCAAAAGGCCGAGCAGGCCCGTGAGGCCGCCGAGGCGAAGAAGGCCGAGGAAGCGGCGAAGGCCGCCGAAGCCAAGAAGGCCGAGGAGGCGAAGAAGGCCGCCGAGAAGCAGCAGGCCGACATCGCCAAGAAGAAAGCCGAGGAAGAAAAGAAGAAGGCTGCCGAGGAGGCCAAGAAAAAGGCCGCCGAAGAAGCCAAGAAGAAAGCGGCCGAGGACGCCAAGAAGAAAGCGGCGGCCGAGGAAGCGAAGAAAAAGGCAGCTGAAGAGGCCAAGAAGAAGGCCGCGGCAGAAGCCCAGAAGAAAAAGGCACAGGAAGCGGCTCGCAAGGCGGCCGAGGACAAGAAGGCACAGGCCCTGGCCGAGCTTCTGTCCGACACCACCGAGCGGCAGCAGGCGCTGGCCGACGAGCAGGGCGACCAGGTGGCCGGCGATTTCGACGACCTGATCCGCATGCGCGCGGCCGAAGGTTGGGCGCGTCCGCCATCCGCACGCAGGGGCATGACGGTAGTCCTGCAGATCAACATGCTGCCGGATGGCACCATCACCAACGTCAGCGTGTCCCGCTCAAGCGGCGACGGCCCGTTCGACAGTTCGGCGGTGGCGGCAGTGAGGAACATTGGTCGACTGACCGAGATGCAGGGCTTGAAGCCGAACGAGTTCAATCCGTATCGTTCATTCAAGATGACATTTACACCTGAGGATCTATCGTTGTGATTAAACTCCTTCGAGGACTGCTGGTCATGCTCTGCTGCGTGGCAGGCATGGCCGTGGCAGAGGAAAAGAACATCCTGGTCACCAGCGGCAGCGACCGGGCAACGCCTATCGCGGTGGTGCCGTTCGGCCTGCAGGGCGGTAGCGTGCTGCCGGAAGACATGGCCGAGATCATCGGCAACGACCTGCGCAACTCTGGCTACTACGCGCCGATTCCACGGCAGAACATGATCAGCCAGCCGACCCAGGCCAGCGAAGTGATCTTCCGCGACTGGAAGGCCCTGGGCGCCCAGTACGTGATGGTCGGCAACATCGTGCCGGCCGGTGGCCGCCTGCAGGTGCAGTACGCCCTGTTCAACGTCGCCACCGAGCAGCAAGTGCTGACCGGCAGCGTCGCCGGCGGCGTCGACCAGTTGCGCGACATGGCCCACTACATCGCCGACCAGTCGTTCGAGAAGCTCACCGGCATCAAGGGGGCGTTCTCCACCCGCATGCTGTATGTGACCGCCGAGCGCTTCTCCACCAACAACACCCGCTACACCCTGCAGCGCTCGGACTACGACGGTGCCCGTGCAGTGACCCTGCTGCAGTCCCGCGAGCCGATCCTGTCGCCGCGTTTCGCCCCGGATGGCAAGCGCATCGCCTACGTGTCGTTCGAGCAGCGCCGGCCGCGCATCTTCATCCAGCACATCGACACCGGCCGCCGCGAGCAGGTCACCAACTTCGAGGGCCTCAATGGTGCCCCGGCCTGGTCGCCTGACGGTTCGCGCCTGGCGTTCGTGCTGTCCAAGGACGGCAACCCGGACATCTACGTGATGAACGTGGCCTCGCGCCAGATCAGCCGCGTCACCGCCGGCCCGGGCATCAACACCGAGCCGTTCTGGGGCAAGGATGGCAACACCCTGTACTTCACCTCCGACCGTGGCGGCAAGCCGCAGATCTACAAGACGTCGGTCAGTGGCGGTGGTGCCGAGCGCGTGACCTTCGTGGGTAACTACAACGCCAACCCGAAACTTTCGGCGGACGAGAAGACCCTGGTGATGATCCATCGCCAGCAGGGTTTCACCAACTTCAAGGTGGCGGCCCAGGACCTGCAGCGCGGAAGTGTAAAGATTCTGTCCGAGACCAGTCTCGACGAGTCCCCCACTGTTGCGCCAAACGGCACCATGCTAATCTACGCCACCCGCCAGCAGGGCCGGGGAGTCTTGATGCTCGTCTCGCTCAATGGACGCGTGAGGCTCCCACTTCCCACCGCTCAAGGCGAAGTCAGAGAACCGTCCTGGTCCCCTTACCTGAACTGATTGCGGCGTAACATTTTTGCTTAACACACTGGGGTTTCATTAGGAGTTTCACGATGGAAATGCTGAAGTTTGGTAAATTCGCTGCGCTGGCCCTGGCCATGGCCGTGGCTGTAGGTTGCTCCTCCAAGGGCGGTGACGATTCTGGCGAAGGTGCTGTCGACCCGAACGCTGGCTACGGCGCCAACACCGGTGCTGTCGATGGCAGCCTGAGCGAAGAAGCCGCCCTGCGCGCAATCACCACCTTCTACTTCGAATACGACAGCTCGGACCTGAAGCCGGAAGCCATGCGCGCCCTGGACGTTCACGCCAAGGACCTGAAAGCCAACGGCAACCGCGTTGTCCTGGAAGGCAACACCGACGAGCGCGGCACCCGCGAGTACAACATGGCTCTGGGTGAGCGTCGTGCCAAGGCCGTTCAGCGCTACCTGGTCCTGCAGGGCGTTTCCCCTGCCCAGCTGGAACTGGTTTCCTACGGTGAAGAGCGTCCGGTTGCCACCGGCCACGACGAGCAGTCCTGGGCTCAGAACCGTCGCGTAGAGCTGCGCAAGTAATTTGCCATGCGTATGTGCCGTCGTGCTGTAACCGTCCTCGCACTCAGCCTGCCGCTTTCGGCATGGGCTGCGGTTCCCGTAGTAGATGACAACGCGGGCGGCTATCCGCCTGCGGGTTATGGCACGAGCGGCGCCTATGCCGGGGTGGGGGCTTCGACTCCCGCCTCTGCACAGGGCCAGCTGTTCATGCAGCTGCAGCAGATGCAGGACCAGATTTCCCGCCAGCAGGGCATCATCGAAGAGCTGCAGAACGATGTGGCCCGCATGAAGCAGGAGAACCTGGAGCGCTACCAGGATCTGGACCGTCGCATCAACAGTGGTGTCGCACCTGCCGCGACTCCCGAGAATTCCTCCACTGGCGGCGCACCGGGTGCCGCCGCCGGTGCTGCCGCTGGCGCCGCCGCCCAACAACCGGCCGCCAGCAGCGAACCAGGTGATCCGGCGAAAGAGAAGCTCTACTACGACGCGGCTTTCGACCTGATCAAGCAGAAGGACTTCGACAAGGCCAGCCAGGCCTTCAACGCCTTCCTGCGCAAGTACCCCAACAGCCAGTACGCCGGCAACGCCCAGTACTGGCTCGGCGAGGTGAACCTGGCCAAAGGCGACCTGCAAGGCGCCGGCCAGGCCTTCGCCAAGGTCAGCCAGCTGTACCCCAAGCACAGCAAGGTGCCTGACTCGCTGTACAAGCTGGCCGATGTCGAACGTCGCCTCGGCCACACCGACAAGGTCAAGGGCATCCTCCAGCAGGTCATCACCCAGTACCCCGGCACCTCCGCCGCGCAACTGGCCCAGCGCGACCTGCAGAAGCTCTGAGCATCGCCGTTCGAAAGAAACCCGCGCTCGTCGCGGGTTTTTTCGTTAGAATCTTGGCCCTTTTACGTAAACACGCTGCCGCGGATAACGCCATGTCGAGTCCGCGACAGTGCCTGACGGAGGCGGATGGCCTGTTCAGCTGTCACGCCCGTGGCGACCATGCAAGACACATTACGCATCACCGAAGTCTTTTACTCTTTGCAGGGTGAAACGCGAACGGCTGGGCTGCCCACCGTTTTCGTGCGCCTGACCGGCTGTCCCCTGCGCTGCCAGTACTGCGACAGTGCCTATGCCTTCAGTGGCGGCAGCATTCGCACCCTCGACTCCATTCTCGAGCAGGTGGCCGGTTTCCGGCCACGCTACGTCTGCGTCACCGGCGGCGAACCGCTGGCCCAGCCCAACGCGCTGCCCTTGCTCGAGCGGCTGTGCGATGCCGGCTACGAGGTATCGCTGGAAACCAGCGGTGCCCTGGACATCTCCCGGGTCGATAGCCGCGTGAGCCGTGTGGTCGACCTCAAGACGCCCGGCTCCGAGGAGGCGCACCGCAACCGCTACGAGAACATCGAGCACCTGACGCGCAACGACCAGGTCAAGTTCGTCATCTGTTCCCGCGAGGACTACGACTGGGCGGTATCGAAGCTGATCCAGTACAACCTCGACCAGCGGGCCGGCGAGGTGCTGTTCTCGCCCAGCCATCACCAGGTCGATGCCACGGCGCTTGCCGACTGGATCGTCGCCGACAACCTGCCCGTGCGCTTCCAGCTGCAGTTGCACAAGCTGCTGTGGAATGACGAGCCGGGCCGCTGACAGGAGAAAAAGACATGACAGAAAAACGCGCGGTAATCCTGCTTTCCGGTGGCCTGGACTCGGCCACTGTGGTGGCCATGGCCAAGGCCGAAGGCTACAGCTGCTACACCATGAGTTTCGACTACGGTCAGCGCCATCGCGCCGAACTCGACGCCGCGGCTCGGGTCGCCCGTGACCTGGGCGTGATCGAGCACAAGGTGATCGGTCTGAACCTCAACGGTATCGGTGGTTCGGCCCTGACCGACAGCAGCATCGACGTGCCCGAGGCGCCGGGCGACGGCATCCCGGTGACCTACGTGCCGGCCCGCAACACGGTGTTCCTGTCCCTGGCCCTGGGCTGGGCAGAGGTGCTGGAGGCCCGTGACATTTTCATCGGTGTCAACGCCGTGGACTACTCCGGTTACCCGGACTGCCGCCCGGAATTCGTCGAGGCTTTCGAGCGCATGGCCAACCTGGCGACCAAGGCCGGGGTCGAGGGGCAGGGCTTCCGTATCCAGGCACCGCTGCAGAACTTGAGCAAGGCGCAGATCATCCAGGCCGGTATCGCCCGTGGCGTGGACTACAGTCTTACGGTTTCCTGCTACCAGGCCGACGATCAGGGCCGCGCTTGCGGCAAATGCGACAGCTGCCGCCTGCGCGCCGAAGGCTTCAAGGCGGCCGGTGTCGAGGATCCGACGAACTATTTTTGAAAAAAGTTGCGATGGGGTGTTGATTTCCCGTTAGAAATCAGTATTATACGCGCCATCCAACGGGTCGTTAGCTCAGTTGGTAGAGCAGTTGGCTTTTAACCAATTGGTCGAAGGTTCGAGTCCTTCACGACCCACCATATATATGAAATAGCCCACCTATCATGGTGGGCTATTTCATTTCTGCTCCAGAAAAATCAAGGGTTTGGGCTCATGCGGCGGGTGACGGCTGCTGTATTGCGTTCCCTGGTTCCAGATCCATTTGATCTTTCTCGGGGGCTCAGTGATTGTCTTACCGTTATGGCATCGGGTATACCTTGATGCTACCTAGCTATCATGGAGTGGCGGGAAGTGGATGCCTCCAAGCGATTGGCTGAGTGCCAGAGTTGCCGTCACCAAATGGTGCCAAGGGTCGTCTTCAGGGATGGGGAGCCTTCGTACTCCATCTGCCCATTTTGTGGCCAGAAGTACAAGGATTTTATCGCGCCAAGCGCGTGGGCTTTTCCGTTGGGGCTCTTCTTGGGCCGATTATGGAAGATGGCGCCTGTCGAGGGTGGGTTCGTCAAGTTGATGGCGAGGTTTCGCCTGGGCGTAAAGCCTGCAAAACTTATTTTTTGTGCTTTGAAAGTGGCTTTCATATTTTGGCTTTTGGCCAGGCGTTGAGGTCAATGCCAGTCGGTTAAGTGGCATTGGGGCTGCGCTGCAGCCCATCGCCGGCAAGCCGGCTCCCACAGAGGGGCTCTGCATGGCCCGTGATTTTTGAGCGCCGCCGGTCTTGTGGGAGCCGGCTTGCCGGCGATGGGGCGCGAAGCGGCCCCCAAAATGGCAACTGAAATATTTTCCCTGTCGAAGAACGGATGGCCTGCACGGTGATGCCCGTGCTCCCTGCAAGCCGCTCGCGATTGCCGGTGTTCTACTCGGCCCATTCCGGGTCGCCGGTGAACACCACCGTGAGCCAGCGATCCGGCCCTTCGCCGCCGATGGCCGCGCCGATCTCGTCGCGCAGGGCGTCCCACTCGGCGATCGTCCTGGCTGCCAGGGTGGCCGGTACGATGAAGTACAGTTCGATCTCCCGCGAGCGTCCGACCTTGGCGACATAGGCACGATAGGATTGCAGGCCGTGCCGGCTGACGAAGGTCTGGGCGACTTCGTCGACATGCTGCTTCAGGTCGCTCGGGGTCACCAGGAACATGTCCGCCAGCGCCTGGCGCACCACCGACATCGGCAGCGGGATGATGACCAGGCAGACCAGGGCCAGCACGGCTGGGTCGATGTACGGCGAGAGCCATTGCCACTTCGTGCCCTGCACCGCATAGCCGAAACAGAAGGCGACCAGTAGCGCGGCGGTGATGCTGGCCGACATCACCCAGCCCTTGACGTCCATGCGCACGAAGTCAGAGCCGATCCCACGGTTGGCGCGGGCCTCGACGACGGCGATGGCCACGCAGGCGGCGACGGTGACCAGCGCATAGACCAGCGCCACGCCGAATTCCAGTTCACGGCCGCCTTCGAGCAGGCTGCTGACGGCGTTGATCAAGGCATAGATGGCCACGCCAGTGAGCAGGATGCCATTGAGTGCCAGGACCATCGGCTCCAGGTGCCAGAACCCCATGGTGAAGCGTTCGCGCAGCTTGCGTGAGAGCTGCGTGGCCCTGGCGTGGGCGGTGATCAACCTGACCACCACCAGGGACAGGCCGCTCATGCTGGCGTCGACCAGCGAATACACGCCGTCGAAAATGATTGAGAACGAGCCCGAGGCCAGACCGAAAGCGATGCCGATGCTGGCGATGAACAGGGTCACGGCGATGGACATGCGTAGCAGGCCCTGTTCGCTATTCAGGTCGAAGAGTGGGGTTTTGCTCGGTGTTTCCATGATCGGGCTCATTCAGGTGGTGCCGGGGTGCTTGTACTGGTCCATTCGCGGGCAAGCCCGCTCCCACGCAGACCGCGCCGTTCCTGAGAGCGGTACCGAGCCTGTGGAAGCGGGCTTGTCCGCGAATGGGCCGCTACAGGCTAGACGCGAAACTGTTCCATCAATGCCTGTTGCTGGTTGGCCAGGCGGTTCAGTGCCTGGCTGATCCGTGCCGACTCGTCCGCCTGGCCAGATAGCGACTCGGTCACGTCGCGGATGCCAGCCACGTTGCGGTTGACCTCCTCGGCCACGGCGCTCTGTTCCTCGGCGGCCGAAGCGATCTGCAGGTTCATGTCGCTGATCACCGCCACCGCCTCGCCGATACGCTGCAGGGCGGGCAGGGCCTGTTCCATTCGCGTGGCGCTGTCCTGAGCCTGGCGCTGGCTCTCGTTCATGGCGCCGACCACGTCATGGGTACCTTGTTGCAGGCCTTCGATCACCTGGCGGATCTCCTCCACCGAGACCTGGGTACGTTGGGCCAGGCTGCGCACTTCGTCGGCGACCACGGCGAAGCCACGGCCGGCTTCGCCTGCACGGGCAGCCTCGATGGCGGCGTTGAGCGCCAGCAGGTTGGTCTGCTCGGCGATGGTCCGGATCACCTCGAGCACCGAGCCGATCTGCTCGCTACGCCCTGCCAGCGAACGGGCCTGGCCCATGGCCGTGTCCATGTCGTCCGCCAGCCGGTCGATGGCCTGGCGGGTGGCGGCGACCAGTTCCAGGCCCTCGCGCGTGGCCTGGTCGGCACCGCGCGCGGCTTGGGCCGCCTGGGCCGCGTTATGGGCGACGTCGTGGGCGGTGGCGCTCATCTCGTTGGCGGCGGTGGCTACTTGCTCGATCTCCCGCTGCTGCTGTTGCATGCCGCTGCTGGTCTGGCTGGCGATGGCGGCAGACTGGTCGGCGGTGCCGCGGGCTTCCTGCAGCGAGCCCTTGACCTGGGCGATCACCGGCTGGAGCTTGTCGAGGAAGCGGTTGAACCACGCGCTCAACTGGCCCAGTTCGTCGTCCCTGGCATAGTCCAGGCGCCGGGTCAGGTCGCCTTCGCCGCTGGCGATGTCGCGCAGGCGCTCGGCCACGGCGAGAATCGGCCGGGTCACGCCCCGGGCGGTCAGCCAGACCAGCAACAGCCCGAGCACGGCGGCGGCCAGGCCGATCAGCAGGCTGGTGAGGTTGGCCTGTTGGTTGTACGCGTCCAGGCGCTGGTTGAGGGCGATGGCTGGCGCCTGCAGCACGGGCTCCGGGAGTTCCAGCAGCACCTGCCAGGGCGCTGCGTCGGGGATCGGCGCGAATGGCCGGGAGATGTGCATCAGGCCGTCATCCAGACGCTCCAGCGCCTGGCCGGTGCGCAGGGTGTCGGCCAGGGAGCGGTCGTCGAAGGCCCGCTCCAGCGGCTTGCTCAATTGCGTATTGTCGCGGCTGTGCCCGGCCAGCAGGCCTGCGGGGCTGACGATACTGACCTCTCCCCGGCCGTCGAACAGTTCCTGGCGACCGGCCAGGCTCAATTGCTGCAGGTTGTCCAGGCCGATGTCCAGGCCGACCACGCCGATCACCTTGCCACCCTCCAGCAAGGGCAGGGCGATGCTGGTCATCAGTACCTGGTGGCCGTTGACCTCGTCGAAATACGGGTCGAGCACGCAGGCCCTGGCCGTTTCCTGGGGGCAGGTCAGCCAGCGGTTGTAGGGCGAGCCGTTGGCGGCGGGGCTGGTATCGGCGAGCATCGATTCGGGCATGGCCTCGGCCTCCAGGGTGCCGGGGCGGGGTTGCGACCAGTACAGCGAGAAGCGGCCGCTGTCGTTGCTGCCCAGTGCGTCCTGGCCGATGAAGCGGGTGTCCTGCTGGTCCAGGGCGTCGGGTTGGAATACCAGGTACAGGCCGATCAGCTCCGGGTTCGCGGCCAGTGCGGCGCGCGCCTGGGTGACCAGTTCGCTGCGCAGGTCGGTATTGCCATGCGCCTTGAGTACCTGCACCAGGCGGGCGAAGCCGTTGCCGTACTGATAGGCATCCATGAAGTAGCGCTCGATGCGCAGGGCCTGGGTCTCGGCGTGGGCCTGCAGGCGCAGGCGGGCACCATGGTCGAGTAGCTCGGTGTTGGCTTGGAAGACCTGCACCGCACTACGCCGGGCCTGGGTCAGCGACGTGGCCACCAGCAGGGCGACGATGGCCACCAGGCACAGGCCGGCGAGGAGGGTGATCTTCCATTGGATGGAGAGGCGGCGCAGGGGCATGGGGCTTTCCTTCTCGATCGAAGACAACGCCCGCGCTCTGGCGCGGGCGTTGTCGGCAGGGTCTCATTCGGCGATATAGCTCGGTGGCGCTACCCGGAAGGCCTTTGTCAGCCAGGTCAGGTATAGCACGCCAACCACGACGATATTCACTGCCGGCGTCTTGTGGCGCGGGTGCAGGCGGGCGAACAGCCGCCGGGGATCACCTTCTGCGGCGGGTGACGGGCGCGGCAAGGGCGAGCGGGTGGGCTCCATGTTGTTCACCTTTCTTGTAGGAGCGGGAGCTGGCGCGGCGGGTTTGCCTGTATCAGGGCTGGCAGGGGGGCAACGTAGGAGGTGGCGCGTGAGGGCAGGGGCGGATGGGGGTCATGGCAGCGCTGTTCTTCTTCGTTATGTTGGGCGCGGAGCTGGGTGGGAAAAATAAAAAACGAAAGGTGTCTATGTGTCAAGTGTAATACGACAAATTATTACTTTTACAGAAAATTATCGGTGTGTTTAACGATTTAATTAGGGGTTTTTGCATGTAAAAGGTGATTTATATAGATTTTTGCGTTCAAAAAAATTAACGATTGCGACGCAAGGTGCAATTTCCCAGGCAGGGCCGCCGCCCGTGCTGCGGACAATGGTAATCTTGGTGCACCGCGTCGCGCCCTGTGCCGCGCATCCCGCCCTTATGGACAGCAATCGGTTCTATTCATGAAGAAATCAGTAGGCATCCTTTCCGGCCTGGCCGTTGTCATCGCCGTCGCAACCACTGCTGGCGCCTGGTACACCGGCACGCACCTGCCCGCGGAACTGGAGCGCTCCGTCGCCCGTGGCAACGAGCAGTTGCAAAAGACCATGGCCGGCACCGGTGGCAGCATGACCCTCGAACTGGCCTCGCTCGAGCAGCGCTTTTTCACCAGTACCGCGCACTACCGGCTCAAGGCCAAGGATGTCTGGCTGGGCGAGGGCGAGCCGCTGAACTTCGATCTCGGTATCGTTGACCAGATCGAGCACGGCCCGTTTCCCTGGTCGCGGATCAAGGCCCTGAAGCTGATGCCGGTCATGGCCACCAGCAACAGCGTGCTGGAGAAGGACGACTTCACCGCAGCCTGGTTCACTGCCGCTGGCGACAAGACACCATTGGCCGGCCAGGTCAGCCTGGGCTATGGCGGCGGCATCGAGAGCGACATCCGCCTGGCGCCACTCAAGCTCAGCGAGGAGAACGGCAGCACCCTCGACTTCTCTGGCATGCAACTGCTGCTGCGTGGCGATCGCGACGGCAAGGTGGTGAAGATCGACGGTCACGCCGACAGGCTGGAGATGAACCTGGCCGGTGACGAGCATCCGCCGATCAAGTTCCTGCTCAACGGCTTCAAGGTCGATGGTGACCTGGCCGGGATCGGCCACGACATGATCTACGTGGGCAACCTCGACCTGGCCCTGGCCGAGACCCAGGTCACCCTCGGGCCGCAGCAGGATGTACTGGTGCTCAAGGGGCTGGAGCAGAACAACCGCTACGACGCCGAAGGCCAGGACAAGCTGTCCGGCCGCCTGGAATACAAGGTCGCCGATATCACTTATGCCGGCCGTGCCGTGGGCAGCGGGGAGATGGTCTGGACCATGAAGTCCCTGGATATCCCGGCCATGCAAGCGCTGCTCGCCTGGTACCAGACCAAGATGCCGCAGGTGCAGCAGGCTGCCGCCCAGGGTGAGCCCCTGCCGTCGCTCGACATGACTGCCCAGGAGCAGGCCAAGGTCCAGGCCGATCTGCAGAAGATGCTCGCCGCCAAGCCACAGTTGGCCCTGGAGAACCTGTCGTTCAAGACAGCCAATGGCGAGAGCCGTTTCAACCTGGCGGTCGACTTGGCCAGCCCCACGTCCTTCGACTTGCCGCCTGAGCAGTTGGGCAAGCAATTGGTCACCCGCTTGCAGGGCAAGCTGACACTGTCCAAGCCGATGATCGGCGACCTGGCGACCCTGCAGGCGCTGCTCGAGGGCCAGACCGATGCCCAGTTCATCGCCCGGCAGTCCAGCCAGGCGGGCGAAATGGTCGGCATGATGGCGCTGCAGAGCGGCATGGCCACGGTCGAGGGCGACGATGTGGTATCGAGCCTGCACTATGCCGATGGCATGGTCGATTTCAACGGCCGGAAGATGACCGTCGAGGAGTTCGCCATGCTTCTCAATGCCCACCTGGCTGCGTTGGCGCCGCAGGGCTGATACCCCGGGTGGTGTTCTGCGCCCTTTTAGCGACACAAGGCCGCTCCCACACAGCGCTGATGACAAAACAGCGCCAGTTTGTGGGAGCAGGCCTGTCGAGGCGCCGAACCGCCACGAATAGACCAGGAAGATTGCCCTGACCCACTCGCCCGGTAAAAAGCGCTTTTGAATTGTCTCGATTGTCTGTAGCCTTCGGCGTCCGATAATAATCCGTGCCCGCAGATGGGCCGCGATGGCCCGCCTGGCCATCCGGCACCTGTTAGCCGATCTGCCAGGGCCGGGTGTTACACTCGATTGACGCGCACATGCGCCCGCAGGTCCAGCGATCATGACCCAGATTTCCGAACGCCTGTTGGTTCAAGCCCATCTTGATGCCAAGCAGCCCAATCCGCTGACGCCCGAGCAGGAGGCCGAATACCGTGCGGCCATCGCTGCCGAACTCAAGGCCCAGAATGCCGTTCTGGTCGCCCACTACTACTGCGACCCGGTGATCCAGGCACTGGCCGAGGAGACCGGTGGCTGCGTATCCGACTCGCTGGAGATGGCCCGTTTCGGCAAGAACCACTCGGCCAGCACCGTGGTGGTCGCGGGGGTGCGCTTCATGGGCGAGACGGCGAAGATCCTCACCCCGGAAAAGCGTGTGCTGATGCCGACCCTGGACGCCACCTGCTCCCTTGACCTGGGGTGCCCGGTGGAAGAGTTCTCGGCCTTCTGTGACCAGCATCCGGAGCGTACCGTGGTGGTGTATGCCAACACCTCGGCAGCGGTGAAGGCGCGGGCCGACTGGGTGGTGACTTCCAGTTGCGCGCTGGAGATCGTCGAGAGCCTTATGGACAACGGCGAAACCATCATCTGGGGCCCGGACCAGCACCTGGGCCGCTACATCCAGAAGCAGACCGGTGCCGACATGCTGCTCTGGGATGGCGCTTGCATCGTCCACGAAGAATTCAAGTCGCGCCAGCTGGCGGACATGAAGGCGCTGTACCCGGACGCGGCGATCCTGGTCCATCCCGAGTCGCCTGAGTCGGTGATCGAACTGGCCGACGCGGTGGGCTCCACCAGCCAGTTGATCAAGGCTGCCCAGACCCTGCCGAACAAGACCTTCATCGTCGCCACCGACCGTGGCATCTTCTACAAGATGCAGCAGTTGTGCCCGGACAAGGAATTCGTCGAGGCCCCCACCGCCGGCAATGGCGCCGCCTGCCGCAGTTGCGCCCATTGCCCGTGGATGGCCATGAACACCTTGGAGCGCACCTTGGATTGCCTGCGCAAGGGCAGCAACGAGATCTTCGTCGATCCGGCGCTCATCCCCAAGGCGATCAAGCCGCTCAACCGTATGCTCGACTTCACCCAGGCGGCGCGGCTGAAGCTATCCGGCAACGCGTGAGGCAAGGGGCCGCTTCGCGCCCCATCGCTGGCAAGCCAGCTCCCACAGGGTCTCTGCAGAGCACATGATTGGTGAACGCCGCAGACCCCATGTGGGAGCTGGCTTGCCAGCGATGGGGCGCGAAGCGGCCCCAAATGGCGGCTGAACACGCGCTACACCTTAGCGCATCATCTCCTTGACCATCCGCTGCTGCTCGAGGATCTCCCGCTGGCGCGCATCGATCTGCGAGGCCAGCGGGAAGTTGCCGCCTGCGCGGCGTTTGGCGTAATCCAGTTGCTGGATGGCCTGGTCGAAGTCGCCCACCAGGGTGAAGTACTCGGCCCGGGCCCGGTGCAGGCCGATGGTGTTGCCAGACAGACCGCGCACCTCAGCGATGTCGTACCACACGTCCGGGTCATAGGGGCGGCTCTTGACCAGGCTGTCCAGCACCTTCTCCGCCTCGGCCGGACGGTTCTGCTTGACCAGCAGGTCGGCGCGCACCTGCTGCAGCGGGTAGCTGCTCGGGTACAGCGCACGCAGCCGCTCGACACGTTGTTGGGCATCAGTCAGGCGGTTGTTGGTGATCTCCAGATCGATCTGCGCCAGGTTGTAGGTGAGGTCATTGGGCGCCTTGGCCAGCAGGGGCTTGAGGTTCTCCCGCGCTTCGTTGAGCCGGCCGCCTTTGATCTGGGCGATCGCCAGGCCATAGCGCGCCGCATCCATGTTCGGATTCTCATCGAGCTGGGCGCGGAAGCGCTTGGCCGCCAGGCCCGGCGTGCCTTCGTAGATCAGTGCCACGCGGGCGCGGATCAACTGGTAGCGCTGGCTGTCCTCGATGCCCCCCTTGGGCGCCTGCTCGGCACGGTTGCGGGTGTCGGCGATACGCGACTCGGTGACCGGGTGGGTAAGGAGGAATTCCGGTGGCTTGGCGTCGTAGCGATACTGGCGGGCCAGGCGCTCGAACATGGTCGGCATGTTGCGTGGGTCATACCCGGCACGCTCCAGGTTCTGGATGCCGATGCGGTCGGCTTCCTGCTCGTTCTGCCGGGAGAAGCGCCGCTGCTCCTGGATGGCCGCCGCCTGGGTTCCGGCGATCACGCCGATGCCGGCATCGCCCCCGCCCCCTGCCGCCAGCACGATACCGGCCAGCAGCGCTGCCATCATCGGCAACTGCATGCGCTGCTGGGCCTCGACGCCGCGGGCGAAGTGGCGCTGGGACAAGTGCGCCAGTTCGTGGGCCAGCACCGAGGCGTACTCGCCCTCGGTCTGGGCGTTGAGGAACAGGCCGCCGTTGACCCCGACGATGCCGCCGGGCGCGGCGAAGGCGTTGAGCTCGCGGCTGTCGATGAGGATGAATTCCAGGCGCCGGTCCTGCAGCTGGCTGGTTTCGGCTAGCTTGTAGACGCTGGTCTCGACGTAGTCCTTGAGCTGGGGGTCGTTCAACTGGTTGACCTGGCCGCGCAGCAGACTCAGCCAGGCCCGGCCCAGTTGATGCTCCTGCTGTGGCGAAACGATCGCGGAACTGGCGTCACCCAGTGACGGCAGGTCGTCGGCATGGCCGGGAAGGGCCATCAGGCAGGCCAGCGTCAACAGGGTAGGGCGCAGTAGATTCATGCACGAAGCTCGCGTCGGTCAAAGAGCTCTACTGTAGCCGGCTCGCACGTTGACGACCAGTGGCGCTATCCTAGCGGATTGCCCCGCCATGCCCTTGGAGAAACCCTCGATGAGCGACACCCCGACCTGCGACGCCGAACTCGACGCCAGCGGCCTGAATTGCCCCCTGCCGCTGCTCAAGGCGAAGATGGAGCTCAACCGCCTGGCCAGCGGCGCGGTGCTCAAGGTGGTCGCCACCGATGCCGGCTCCCAGCGCGACTTCCGCACCTTTGCCCAGCTTGCCGGTCATACGCTGCTGCGTGAAACGGCCGAGGCGGGCGTCTACACCTACTGGCTGCGCAAGGCCTGAGTCTTTTCCCAAGGATCGTCAATGTTCAAAGTGCTTCGTGACTGGATGCAGCGCTACTTCTCCGATGAGGAGGCAGTGGTGCTGGCGGTCCTGCTGTTCCTGGCCTTCACTGCTGTGCTGACCCTGGGTGGCATGCTCGCGCCGGTCCTGGCCGGGATGGTGTTGGCGTTCCTCATGCAGGGGCTGGTCAATGCTTTGGAGCGCCTGAAGGTGCCGACCCGGCTGGCGGTATGGCTGGTGTTCGCCCTGTTCATGGGCGCGTTGGCGGTATTCCTGCTGGTGCTGGTGCCGTTGCTCTGGCACCAGTTGATCACCTTGTTCAACGAGCTGCCGGGCATGCTCGGCAAGTGGCAGTCGCTGCTGCTGTTGCTACCGGAGCGCTACCCGCACCTGGTGTCCGACGAGCAGGTGCTGCGCGCCATCGAGTCGGTGCGCGGCGAGATCGGCAAGTTCGGCCAGTGGGCCCTGACGTTCTCCCTGTCGAGCCTGCCCTTGCTGGTCAATGCGATGATCTACCTGGTGCTGGTGCCGATCCTGGTGTTCTTCTTCCTCAAGGACCGCGAGCTGATCGCCCGCTGGGTCAGCGGTTACCTGCCCCGCGAGCGCACCTTGCTGAACCGGGTGGGGGACGAGATGAACCGGCAGATCGCCAACTACATCCGCGGCAAGGGCATCGAGATACTGATCTGTGGTATCGCCACCTATATCGCCTTCATCAGCCTGGGCCTCAACTATGCCGCCTTGCTGGCGCTGCTGGTGGGGCTGTCGGTGGTGGTGCCCTACGTGGGCGCGGTGGTGGTGACCGTGCCGGTGACCTTGATCGCGCTGTTCCAGTGGGGCTGGGGCGATGAGTTCATCTACCTGATGATGGTGTACGCGATCATCCAGGCGCTGGATGGCAACGTGCTGGTGCCGCTGCTGTTCTCCGAGGCGGTCAGCCTGCACCCGGTGGCGATCATTTGCGCGGTGCTGCTGTTCGGCGGATTGTGGGGCTTCTGGGGGATCTTCTTCGCCATCCCGCTGGCGACCCTGTTCAAGGCCGTGCTCGATGCCTGGCCGCGGCAGGAGCCCTCGGTCGCGCCGATGCTCTAGCTGCACGCTACAAGCCGCAAGCTGCAAGTAAAAGCAGATCGCGTTGACGCCGCTTTACTTGTAGCTTGCAGCTCGGCCCTAGCGCTGGTTCAGGGCCTGGGCTGCCGCCAGTACGGCTTCGACATGGCCGGGGACCTTCACGCCGCGCCATTCCTGGCGCAGCACACCGTCCTTGTCGATCAGGAAGGTGCTGCGGTCCACGCCCATGTATTCCTTGCCGTAGAGCTTCTTGAGCTTGATCACGTCGAACAGCTGGCACAGCGCCTCGTCCTTGTCGCTGATCAGCTCGAAGGTAAAGCCCTGCTTGGCCTTGAAGTTCTCGTGGGATTTGATGCCATCGCGGGACACACCGAACACCACGGTGTTGGCGGCCTTGAACGCCTCGTGATGGTCGCGGAAACCCTGGCCCTCGGTGGTGCAGCCGGGGGTACTGTCCTTGGGGTAGAAATACAGCACCACCTGCTGGCCCTTGAGGGCAGAAAGGCTGACGGCCTGGCCGCTGGTGGCCTGGGCCTGAAAATCGGCAACGGGTTGGTCGAGTGCTACGGCCATGGGAGCTTCCTTACATGGGGTTCTGTGGGCGCCAGGGTTCGATCAGCGCGTCCAGGTTCAGGGCGTCGGCGAAGTCGAGGAACTGGTCGCGCAGCCAGCTGATTTGCGTGCCGGCCGGCAGGATCACGGTGAACTGGGCATTGAGCATGCTGCTGCCGGTCTGCGGTGCCAGGTAGGTGTCGCAGGTCATGCTTTCCAGCTCGACGCGGTGGTCGAGGAAGAACTGGCACAGCTCGCTGACGATGTCCGGGCGATAGGCCGCGCTGACATAGGCCACGTAGGGCAGGGCTTGCGGGCGGACCTCCTGGTCGGCGCTGCGTACCACGTCGAGGGTCAGGCCGTGCTTTTTACCCAGGCTCGGCAGGGCTGTCTCCAGGCGCGCCAGGGCGTCCCAGCTGCCGCCGACCTGCAGCACCAGGGCGCTGGTCTCGCCGTGGCGGGTCAGGCGCGAGGTGACCACCGCGCAACGATTGTCGAAGGCGGCACGGCTCAGGACATTGGCCAGCTCCATGGGGTTGGGGCCCAGGGCGCTGATGACGAGGAATTGTTCGCGGACGGTGGGGGTGGACATGCAGCATTCCTAAAGCGATGAGCGGTCGGCGCAGGACGGGGACAAGCCTCCGGTTGCGCCAGGGCCAGGAGCCGGCTTGGCGGTCGTGGACGCTGGCGGGGAGCACCGTCGACGGCCCGGCGGGCCGCGTTGCACCGATCAAAGGATCAAGGGTAGCGAAAAGCGGCGCGAAGGGGAATGCTCCGCCCGCCTGCTTCGCTTGTGCAAGGCCGATGGCGCCAGTACCATTACGGCTCTCTTTTTCCGGCAGGAGCAGTTACATGATTGCGGGCAGTATGGTGGCATTGGTCACACCCATGGATGCACAAGGGCGTCTTGATTGGGACAGCCTCGGCAAACTTGTAGACTTCCACCTGGAAAAAGGCACCCATGCGATCGTCGCCGTCGGCACCACCGGCGAGTCGGCCACCCTCGACGTCGAGGAGCACATCGCGGTCATCGAATTCGTGGTCAAGCGCGTCAATGGCCGTATCCCGGTCATCGCCGGCACCGGCGCCAACTCCACCACCGAAGCCGTCCACCTGACCCAGAACGCCAAGAACGCTGGCGCCGACGCTTGCCTGCTCGTCGTGCCGTACTACAACAAGCCGACCCAGGAAGGCCTGTACCAGCACTTCAAGCACATCGCCGAAGCCGTCGACATCCCGCAGATCCTCTACAACGTGCCCGGCCGCACCTCCTGCGACATGCAGGCCGAGACCGTGATCCGCCTGTCGAAGGTGCCGAACATCATCGGCATCAAGGAAGCCACCGGCGACCTGGCCCGCGCCAAGGCGATCCTCGAGGGCGTGAGCGACGACTTCATCGTCATGTCCGGCGACGACCCGACCGCCGTCGAGCTGATCCTGCTGGGCGGCAAGGGCAACATCTCCGTCACCGCCAACGTCGCCCCGCGCGAAATGGCCGACCTGTGCGAGGCCGCCCTTGCGGGCAATGCCGAGAAGGCCCGCGCGATCAACGAAAAACTCATGCCACTGCACAAGCACCTGTTCTGCGAGGCCAACCCGATCCCGGTGAAGTGGGCGCTCGTCGAGATGGGCCTGATGCAACCGGGCATCCGCCTGCCGCTGACCTGGCTGAGCGAATCCTGCCACGACGTTGTCCGCCAGGCCCTGCGCCAGTCCGGCGTGCTGGTTTAATCGAGGAAGTACACCGCATGAAGCGACTGGTTGGCCTTTCCACCCTCGCCCTGATCATCTCCAGCACCAGCGGTTGCGGCTGGCTGTGGGGCGAGGATGGCTATTTCCGCGACCGCGGCAGCGATTACCTGCAGGCGCACCCGACCGCGCCGATGCAACTGCCGCCGGACGCCAGCAACGTCAAGCGTCTCGACCCGCTGCTGCCGATCCCGCGCAACGTCGCCGACGACCGCGTCACCGGCGAGTTCGAGGTACCCCGGCCGCAGCCGCTGTCGACCGCCGCCGAGGTCAGCGACTTCAGCCTGCAGCGCAGCGGCAACAGCCGCTGGGTACTGGCCCAGCGCTCGCCTGCCGAAGTCTGGCCGGTGGCCCACCAGTTCTTCGAGGACAACGGCTTCCGCATCGCCGAGGAGCGTCCGCAGACCGGTGAATTCAATACCACCTGGCAGCGTTTCGACGAGCTGTCCGCCTCCCTCGGCCAGCGTCTGGCCAGCACCGCCAGCAGCGGTGACAGTGAAGTGCGCGTCCGTGTGCGCATGGAGCCTGGCGTGCAGCGCAATACCTCCGAGGTCTACATCGTCAGTGTCGAGCGTCCGGCTGGCAGCACTGCCGAGCCCGACTTCCCGTCCAGCTCCACCAACACCGGTGCCGATGCGTTGCTGGTCGACGAAATGCTGGCCAGCATGAACCGCAGCGCCGAGAAGGGCGGTTCGGTCTCGCTGCTGGCCGCCCGCGACTTCGACGCGCCGAGCCGTGTCAGCCTGAGCGAGGACGGCAGCGGCAACCCGGTGCTGTACCTGGGCGCCGACCTGGACCGCGCCTGGTCCAGCGTGGGCCGTGCCCTGGAGCAGGGCGAATGGCGGGTCGAGGACATCAACCGCAGCTTGGGCCTCTACTACATCAACCTGTCCGAGAAGCCCGACGACAAGCAGAACGAGCCTGGCTTCTTCAGCCGCCTGTTCGGCAGCGCGCCGACCCAGGAAGAGCGTGAAGCCCGCGCCGAACGCTACCAGGTGCGCCTGAGCAAGGTCGCCGAGAGCGTCCAGGTCACTGTCGAGAAGGACATCAACACCGTGGCCCCGGCCGATGTGGCTCGCCGCGTGCTGAGCATGATCCAGGACCACCTGGGCTAAGTGCGCTTCGCGGTACTTGGAAGCGGCAGCCAGGGAAACGGCACGCTGATCGCCAGTGGTGATACCTTCATCCTGGTCGATTGCGGTTTTTCCTTGCGCGAGACCGAGCGGCGCCTGGCGCTGCTCGGCGTATCGGCGACGCAACTGAGCGCCGTGCTGGTGACCCACGAACATGCCGACCACGTGCATGGCGTCGGATTGCTGGCACGGCGCTACAATGTACCGGTCTACCTCAGCCAGGGTACCTTGCGCGGCATGCGCAAGCCGGTGGAGGTGGCCGGTTTTCTCGGTTGTGGCGACAACCTGTGCATCGGCGACCTGCAGGTCAGCGCGGCGCGGGTCGAGCACGATGCGTTCGAGCCGCTGCAATATGTGCTCAGCGACGGGCGTCGGCGCTTCGGCATGCTCACCGACCTGGGCTCCTACGACGGGCGCCTGCTGGACCGCTACCAAGGCCTGGATGCACTGCTGATCGAAGCCAACCACTGCCGTGACATGCTGGCCCGCGGACATTACCCGTACTTCCTGAAGCAACGGGTCGGCGGCAGCCAGGGACATCTGAACAACCACCAGGCCGCCAGCCTGGTGGCCGAGTTGGGCTGGCAACACCTGCAGCACCTGGTGCTGGCCCACCTCAGCAGCAAGAACAACCGGCCACAACTGGCCCGCCAGTGCTTCGTCGACACCCTGGGGTGCGACCCGGACTGGCTCCAGGTGGCGAACCAGGAACACGGGCTCGACTGGCGTGAAATCGCCTAGCCCACCCACTCAAGCAAGCGGAGCCCATCATGGAAAAACGCGAAGAACTCTACCGCGGCAAGGCCAAATCGGTTTACAAGACCGACGACGCCGACCGCTTGATCCTGCTGTTCCGTAACGACACCTCGGCGTTCGACGGCAAGCGCATCGAACAACTCGACCGCAAGGGCATGGTGAACAACAAGTTCAATGCCTTCATCATGCAGAAGCTCGAAGCAGCCGGCATCCCGACCCAGTTCGACAAGCTGCTGGGCGACAACGAGAGCCTGGTCAAGAAGCTGGACATGATCCCGGTCGAGTGCGTGGTGCGTAACTATGCCGCTGGCAGCCTGGTCAAGCGCCTGGGCGTCGAGGAAGGCATCAAGCTCGAGCCTTCGACCTTCGAACTGTTCCTCAAGAACGACGAGAAAGGCGACCCTTTCATCAACGAATCCCACGTGATCGCCTTCGGCTGGGGCACCGCCGAGCAGCTGGCGACCATGAAGCAGCTGTCGCTGAAGGTCAACGAAGTGCTGAGCAAGCTGTTCGACGACGCCGGCCTGCTGCTGGTCGACTTCAAGCTGGAATTCGGCTTGTTCCACGGCCAGATCGTCCTGGGCGACGAGTTCAGCCCCGACGGCTGCCGCCTGTGGGACAAGGAAACCCGCAAGAAGATGGACAAGGACCGCTTCCGCCAGGGCCTCGGTGGTGTCATCGAAGCCTACGAAGAAGTGGCCCAGCGCCTGGGCGTGCCGCTCTAAGCGCTACGCGCACGCAAGCGCCTGATACCACGCGAATTTTTTCAAAGAAGGGTTTGCCTTTCGCGAAATCGCTGGTATGATGCGCGCCACTGGAGAGATGCCGGAGTGGTCGAACGGGACGGATTCGAAATCCGTTGTACCTTCGCGGGTACCTAGGGTTCAAATCCCTATCTCTCCGCCATACATAGAGAAGCCCCACAGATTAAGATCTGCGGGGCTTTTTCGTTTCTGGGTTGTAGGTAGTCGCCCTACCGCCTAAGTCACGCTGGTGGCTGCAATCGCTTTCTTTTCACTGCCCTGCAGAGTGTGCATTACTTCTTGTAGCGCCAATGGCCGCTGCATCGGTATGCATCCTCTGCCTTCAAAAGCGGCCTGTCACATACGCAGTGCATTGACGACCAAGGTAAACGCATGGGATGGCTGCCGACGACTCGGGTAATACAAGTGATAACCCGGGAACGGCGCGCACCAGTCTTCCAGTACGCGAACCAGACGGCCATCCTCCAGGTGCGGGGCGAATTCCTCCTCGGGAAGAAACGCGATGCCCAGGCCTGCCAATGCAGCATCCACCATGCTGGGCGAGGTGTTGAATACCAGTTGGCCATCCACCCGCACATTCAACGGCTGGCCACGCCGCTCGAACTCCCAGACGTACAGCCCACCTGCCGACTGCATGCGCTGGTTGATGCAGCTGTGCTTGAGCAGGTCGCGTGGGGTCTTGGGAACGGGGCGACTTTCAAAGTACGCCGGGGAGGCTGCAGCGGCCATGCGCAAGGGTGGGCCGATGGGAACCGCGATCATGTCCTTGTCGATGGTATCGCCCAGGCGCACGCCCGCGTCGAAACGGTCGGCAACGATATCGCGAAAGCCGTAGTTGATGTCGAACTCCATCTTGATGTCGGGGTACTCGCGCAAGAGGGGCGTGAGCTTGGGAAGCAGGTAGGTGCGCAGAATATGCTCGCCACAGGTGATCCGCACGGTACCTGCAGGCTTGTCTCGCATCTCGGTCAACTCGTCGAGCTCTGCTTCGATTTCGTCGAAGCGATGACCAATCGCCTTCAACAGGCGCTCGCCGGCTGCCGTAGGCGACACGCTGCGCGTGGTGCGGGTGAGCAGGCGGATGTCCAGCCTCGCTTCCAGCCCGCTGATTGCCTGGCTCAGGGCGGACTGGGTCACGCCCAGCAGCGAGGCGGCGCGGGTGAAACTGCCTTCCCGGGCAACGATCACGAATGACAACAGATCGTTGAGGTTTCGTCTGACCATGGCTGCTGCGTCCCACACTTGACTGATTAGTGGGTCTTATATCCCCTTTAAGCATTCATTAGCTAGTAATGGGGCCCGGCATGTTCCACCATTTCCAACGCCTGCCATCACCGGGCTCCTTTTTCCTGACTATTCCAGCTGTAGCAGATGACTGAAAACATCGAGAGAACTCTATTCTCAAACGACCAGGCGCAGGCACCCATTGCCCATTGGAGCGGTGTCTTCGCGATGTCGCTGTGCGTGTTCGCGCTGATCGCCTCCGAGTTCATGCCCGTCAGCCTGCTGACGCCAATCGCGGCCGATCTCCAGGTCACGGAGGGGATGGCCGGGCAAGGTATCGCCATCTCCGGCGTGTTCGCCGTGTTGACCAGCCTGTCGATCTCCGCGTTGGCCGGCGGCATGAACCGCAAGACGTTGTTGCTGCTGCTGACCGGGGTGATGGCCCTGTCGGGTACCATCGTCGCGCTGGCGCCGAACTACCTGGTCTATATGGTCGGCCGTGCGCTCATCGGTGTGGTCATCGGTGGCTTCTGGTCCCTGTCGGCGGCAACGGCCATGCGCCTGGTGTCGCCCCACCAGGTGCCGCGTGCCCTGGCGATCTTCAACGGCGGCAATGCGCTGGCCACGGTGATCGCGGCGCCGCTGGGTAGCTACCTGGGGTCGATCATGGGCTGGCGTGGTGCGTTCTTCTGCCTGGTGCCGGTGGCGGCGATTGCCCTGGTCTGGCAATGGGTGAGCCTACCGGCCATGCAGGTCCCGCAGCGCCCGTCGGCTGCGAGCAATGTCTTCACGGTGCTCAAGAACCGGGCCGTGGCATTGGGCATGGCTGCTTGCGGTGCCTTTTTCATGGGCCAGTTCGCCTTGTTCACCTATGTGCGGCCGTTCCTCGAGAAGGTGACGCAGGTCGGCGTGTCCACCTTGTCGCTCATCCTGTTGGTGATCGGCGTCGCCGGTTTCATCGGGACCCTGTTGATCGGCAGCGTCCTGCGGCGCGGCCTGTACGGGACGCTGATGGTCATTCCAGTGGTGATGGCGGCCATTGCATTGACGCTGATTCCACTCGGTGGCTGGGCTGCGGCGGTCGTGGCGCTGCTGGGCCTGTGGGGCCTGATAGCGACCTCGGCGCCGGTGGGCTGGTGGAGTTGGATCGCCAAGGTCATGCCCCACAATGCCGAGGCTGGCGGCGGGCTGATGGTCGCGGTCATCCAGCTGGCCATTGCCCTGGGGTCTACCATGGGCGGCGTATTGTTCGATGCCAGCGGCTACCAGAGCACCTTCGTCGTGAGTGCGGCCGTGCTGCTGCTTGCGGCTTTGCTGACCTTCCTGACCTCGCGCGCGCCAGCGCCCAAGGTCGCCTGAGCCCCGCTGGCGGGGGCAATGCCCGAGATTACCAAGGAATCACCCATGTGGATGACCGGCGGCGAACGCCGCTTTGCCATTACCTTGGCCGATACCGAGGCGGCCCATGCCTTCGCCGCGATGTTGCCGCTGGCCATCGACATGGCCGACCTCAATGGCAACGGGAAGCACGCGGACTTGCCGAAGCCGCTTCCACAGGGACAGCGCTCAACTCATGACTGGCGCCGAACCTTGTGGGGCTTGCCGGTGATGGGGCGCGAAGCGGCCCCAAAAATGCCGGCTGAAAGTTAACTGACCGGCATTCGCTAGGTCGTCAGCACCTGGCGCTCCCTGGCGCGCTTGGCCCTGGACACGCTGATTTCACCGGGCAGGGCGACGGCATTCTTGCTGGCAAGGACTTCGGCCATGACGCTGACCGCGATCTCGGCCGGTGTCTTGCTGCCGATGTAGATGCCGATAGGGCCATGCAGGCGCTTGAGCGACGCCTCGGTTTCGCCGAAATGCTCGATCAGGCGCTCGCGGCGCAGCTGGCTGTTGCGCCGCGAGCCAATCGCGCCAATGTAGAACGCCGGGCTGTGCAGGGCTTCGAGCAGGGCGAGGTCGTCGAGCTTGGGGTCGTGGCTGAGGGCGATGATGCAGGTGCGCTGGTCCGGGACGAAGGCCCTGACCACGTCATCTGGCATGCCGACGATCTGCTCGACGCCCGGCAGGTGCCAGCCGGCCTGGTGTTCGGGGCGGGGATCGCAGACCGACACGTTGAAACCGTTGAACAGGGCCATGGTCGCCAGGTACTCGGCCAGCGCACCGGCACCGATCAGCAGCATGCGATACCCTGGGCCGAGCGTATTGACCATGCGCTGCCCGTCGAAGCTGAACTGGTCTGGAACCGGGGTCGGGGTGAGGCTGACTTCGCCATTGGCCAGGTCCAGTTCGCGGCGTACCAGGTTGCCCGTGTCGAGGCTGGCGAGGAGTTCGTCCAGGCTGTCCACGGCCGGCTGGAACTCCAGGACCAGCTCCAGCGTACCGCCGCAGGGCAGGCCGAAGCGATGGGCCTCGTCGGCGCTGACACCATAGCGGACCACCTGCGGCAGGTCGCCGTGCATGCCGGGCCCGCCATAGGCCGTGGTGTGGCGGTGGATGAGATCGTCCTCGATGCAACCACCGGACACGCTGCCCACCACGCGCCCATCGCTGCGCAGCGCCATCATCGAGCCGACAGGCCGTGGCGACGAGCCCCAGGTGCGGGCAACGGTGGCCAGCAGGACGCGCTCGCCAGCGGCGAGCCAGTCGCGGGTGGTGCGCAGTACGAGCAGGTCGATGCTTTCCATGGGTGTCGCGAAGCCTCTATGGTGTCTGTGCTGGCTTGCGCGGCCTGCCAGCGGATCTTGCGCATCAGCGATCGTCCAGCGCGTCAGCCGAACGTATGGCGGCTCAGCGGTATGCTGCGAATACGCTGGCCGGTCAGTTGCGCCACCGCATTGGCCACGGCGGGCGCCACCGCTGGCAGCGGCGGTTCGCCGATGCCGCCCATCTTCGCGCCGCTCTCGACGATACGCACATGCACCCGGGCCATGCGCGACGGCGGCAGGATCGGGTACTGGTCGTAGTTGCGTGCCCGCGGCATGCCATCGCGCCACACCGCTTCCTCCAGCAGCGCTTGCGACAGGCCCAGGGCCACGGCCCCGTTGACCTGGGCCTCGATGATCGCTGGGTTGACGATGCTGCCCGGATCGATCGCCTGCCAGATGTCGTGGACCTTGACCTGGCCGTCGTCGATCGACACCTCGGCGATCACCGCCGCCTCCGAGCCGAACGGCGAGGCCATGGCCACGCCACGGGCGCGCTTGCTGCCGTCCTCGGCGGTGAACGGGCCGCGTTTCCAGCCCCCGGACAGCTCGCCGACCGCCTGCAGCAGGTCGCTCAGGCGCGGGTTGTCGCGCAGTAGGTGCAGGCGCAGCTCGAAGGGGTCGTGACCGCCTTTGTCGGCCAATTCGTCGAGAAAGGCCTCGTAGAAGAAGTCGTTCAAGGAGTTACCCACGGAGCGCCAGTAGCCGAGCATGGCAGGCCCTTTGACGTAGACCTGGGCGATGCGCTTGTTGGCGATGGCATAGGCCTTGCCCGCCAGCCCTTCGAGCGCACTGGGGTCGAGTTTCTCGCCCTGCTTGCCGGCGATGGCTTCGGTAGGGCCTTCGGTGGCGCTCACGGCTTCCAGGGCCACCGGCAGGCCTTTGTCATCCAGCCCGGCGCGGAACTTGACCACGGCCATGGGGCGCAGGACATCGCGCAAGAACTCCTCCTCGCGGCTCCAGATCACCTTGACCGGGCGGCCGACCGCCTTGGCCAGCGTGATCGCCTGCGGGTAGGGATTGGCCGAGTCGTAAAGAAAATGCCGGCCGAAGAAGCCCCCCAGCAAGGGCGAGTGCAGGGTGATCCGCGCAGGCTCGAGCCCGGTGCGCTTGGCGATGTCGTCGCGGAACATGTCTGGCGCCTGGTTGGGCAGCCAGACCTCCAGCGAGCCGTCAGGGTTGAAGCGTGCCGTCGCTGACGGTGGCTCCAGCTGGGCATGGTTGAGGTACTGGTTATGGTAGGTGGCCTCGACCGTGGTCTTGGCGCTGGCCAGGGCAGCAGCCACATCGCCTTCCTTCTCGTCGTCGCGCCCTGGGCCGGGCTGGGCGGCCAGGTGCTCGCGCCAGGCGTCGCTGGAAAAGTCCTTGGGCATCGGCCGCACCTTCGAGTCCGGGCCCGGCTCCTGCCAGTCGACCTGCAGCGCCTCTGCTGCGCGTTTGGCATGCCACCAGCGTTCGGCGACCACCGCCACCGCGCCTGGCAACTGGTGCACCGAATGCACGCCCTTCATGGCCTTGACCTGCGCTGCGTTGCGCAGGCCGCCGACGGTCATGCCCAGGCGCGGTGCGTGCTGCACGGCGGCATGCAGCATGCCGTCGACCTTGATGTCGATGCTGTACTGGGCCTTGCCGGTGGACTTGTCGTAGGCATCGACGCGCTTGACCGGCTTGCCGATCCAGCGGAACTGGCTGGGGTCGCGCAGCTTGACGGTGGCCGGGTCCGGCACGGGCAGGTCCATGGCGCGCTCGGCCAGTTCGCCATAGCTGATGGTACGGCCCGAGGCGGCATGGACCACCTTGCCGGGCTCGGTGGAGAGCTCACCCAGCGGCACGCCGAAGTGCTCGGCGCCGGTCTGCAGCAACATGTTCCGGGCCAGGGCGCCGAGGCGGCGCATGGTCGGGTAGCTCATGCGTACTGACATGCTGCCTCCGGTGATGCGCATGCCGTTCTCCATGACCACGTAGGCCTCGCCGGGCGGTGCACTCTCGACCAGGAAGGTGGCCGGGTCGGCATCCAGTTCTTCGCCGACGATCTGCGCCATCGAGGTGTAGGTCCCCTGGCCGCCCTCCATGAACGGGCTGAGCAGGCGCACGGTGTTGTCCGGGCGGATCTCCAGGAAGGCAGGCACCTGGGTGCCACGCTCGGTGGTCGCGGCGGCGGCCTGCACACGGGCCGACCCCAGTGGCAGGCCGAAACCCAGTACCAGCGCACCCACGGCGGTGCCGGCGAGAAAGCGTCGGCGGGACAGGTTGACGGTTTCGCCCACGGGCAGGTGCAGCAGGTCTTCAGGGGTTTCGATGCGCGTCTTCATCAGGCCTTACCCCCTTGGACCAGGTCATGCATGGCGGCATGAATGGCGTTGTAGGTGCCGCAGCGGCAGAGGTTGACCATCGCGGCGTCGATCTGCTCGTCGCTGGGCCTTGGCGTGTGCTTGAGCAGCGCGGTCGCCGCCATCACCTGGCCAGACTGGCAATAGCCGCACTGGGCCACCTGGTGCTCGACCCACGCGGCCACGACCCGTTTGCCCACCTCGTCGGCTTCGATCGCTTCGATGGTGGTCACCTCACGCCCGACCACAGCGGCCGCCGGGGTGACACAGGCACGCACGACGTTGCCATCGACCAGCACCGAGCAGGCGCCGCACTGGGCGAGGCCACAGCCATACTTGGTGCCGGTCAGCCCCAGGTCGTCGCGAATCACCCACAACAAGGGCGTGTCGGCCTCGGCATCGACCTGATAGGTCCGTTGGTTGATTTTCAGCTCCATGGCTCACCCGTAATCAGTCGGTTGATGTGTCGATTTTTCTTGTAGGGAGGAGGGCCAAGCACGCCCAATCCCGAAACGCTAGCACAGCGTCGCTGGGCCAAGGCCTAGCCGCCATCGCTAGGACCTAGCGATGGGATTGATAAATCGCCTGCGCAGCTTCAATCCGCCAGCCGCAAGGCGTCGATCACCACCTGCATGGCCCGCGAGGTTTCCCGGTGCGCGGCGTAATAGAGGTGAAAGCCCGGAAAGCTGCGCCACCACTGCTCCAGCACCGGCAGGGCGCGCCCGGACTCCAGGTGCGGTCGGGCCAGGTCCTCGGGCACATAGGCCAGGCCATGGCCATCGAGCGCCGCATTGAGCACCTGGTAGATGCCATTGAACACCAGGCGGCCCGGCACGCGCACGTTCATCTCCTGCTCGCCGTGCTTGAGTTCCCAGGCATAGAGGTTGCCGTGGGTGGGCAGGCGTAGGTTGATGCACGCGTGCGTCATCAGGTCGGCAGGGGTTCGGGGGCGCTCGCGGGTGGCGAAGTAAGCGGGCGTGCCGATGATGGCCATGCCGAAGGGCGGGCCGATGGGCACCGCGCAGATGTTCTTGGCCAAGCCGTCGCCGAGCCGTACGCCAAAGTCGAAGCGGCCCTGGACGATATCGGTGAAGGCATAGTCGGCGTGCAGTTCCAGGTGCAGCCGCGGATGCTGGGCCAGGACTGGTGCCAGCTTGGGCCACAGCAGTGTGTCGATGGCATGGTCGCTGGCCGTGATACGCAAGGTGCCGCTGACCGTGTCGCCGAACTCGGCCACGGCGTGCAATTGCGCTTCGATGGCTTCGAGCCTGGGCGCCACCGAGGCGAGCAGACGCTCGCCCGCCTCGGTCACCGACACGCTGCGGGTGGTGCGCGTCAGCAGGCGCACGCCCATCTGCGCCTCCAGGGTGCGGATGGTGTGGCTGAGCATCGACTGCGACATGCCCAGTTGCGCGGCGGCACGGGTGAAGCTGCGTTCACGCGCCACGGCGACCAGGGCCAGCAATTGGCTGTAGGGCTCCTTGGCCATTGGCCGGTCTCCTCGGGTTGGCTGTTCCAGTGTAATGGGCGCTGACGTGGCCTGCCTCAGGGGCGGGCTGGCGGCGTCGGTCGGTGCCCCTGGGGAGCGCAGGGGGAGGGCTGGGTGATGTTCATTGGCTTCGCGGCCTGGAAATACGACAGGCGGTAGAGTCTAGGTATCAGCGGGGTCAATAAAAACCCGCATAAAGCGCATGTAGCTATGTATCAGATTGATAAGTCAGTCGAGACGCAAGGCGCCAATCAGCAACGCCATGGCACCGGAAGGCTGTCGGCGGCTGGGGTAGTACAGGTGCAGGCCCGGCCACACCGGGCACCAGTCGTCGAGCAGGCTGATCAGGTCGCCGGCCTGCAGGTGGGCGGCCAGCAGCTCCTCGGGCAGGTAGGCGACCCCCAACCCGGCCAGGGCGGCGTCGAGAATATCGAAGGTGGTGTTGAACACCAGCTGGCCTTCGACCTTGAGGTTCAGCGAGCGTCCTTCTTTGCTGAATTCCCAGGGCCACAGGTTGCCATGGGTGGGCAGGCGGATATTGATGCAGTTGTGCTGCAGCAGGTCCTCGGGCACTTGCGGTGCGCCATGGCGCGCCAGGTACGCCTTGCTGGCCACCACGGCGAATCGTGCATCGGGGGCGATGCGTACCGCGATCATGTCCTGTGCCAACGATTCACCCAGGCGCACGCCAGCATCGAAGCGCTCGGCGACGATATCGACGAACCCGTTGTCGGTGAACAGCTCGACCTTGATGCCGGGGTACTGGGGCAGGAACTGCTTGAGCTTGCTCATCAGTACCGTGCGCACCGCATGGTCCGAGGCGGTGATGCGGATCGTTCCGGTGGGGCTGTCGCGCAGGTCGTTCATGGCCTCGAGCTCGCCGTCGATCATTGCCATCTCCGGCGCCACCGTGCGCAGCAGTTGTTCGCCAGCCTCGGTGGGCGTGACGGTCCGTGAGTTGCGCACCAGCAGGCGGGCCCCCAGCCGCGTTTCGAGGGTGCGCACCGCGTGGCTGACGGCAGTCTGCGACATGCCCAGGCGGGCTGCGGCCTTGGTGAAGCTGCGCTCGCGGGCCACTTCGAAAAAGATCGGCAAGCCGGTGAAGGCGTCGCGCAGAGACTTGTGCTCCATGAGTGATGACCTCAGTGGCGTGGGGCAGGGGGCAACGTACGTGATTGGTGGGAAGTTTTGTAGTCCTGGCAGAGGCAGTGTCGGCTATCCCGCCAACCCACGGGATCAATAATTGAAGTCATGGCCCAACTGCCCCTGTACCCAATCGAGGAACTGTCGAACCGTCGACGACTCGGCATGCCCGCGCGGAAAGACAAGATGATGCGCGCTAACCGGGGTCGCCAGCTCTTCTGCGAATACGGGCACCAACTCGCCACGAGCGATGTAATCCTGGGCAAGAAGCGAACTCTCCAACGCGAAACCGTAGCCATGGCTCGCCGCCTCCAGGCTCATGTAGGAACGGTCGAAGCTGAGTGCAAACGGCGCCTGGGGAAGCGTTACGCCTTGCTGGGCGAACCATTGAGGCCACTGGACCAATGCCGCCTCCGAGAGGATCAGGTTTTGCCCCAACAGGTCACTGGGCTGCGTGATTGGCGTGCGCGCGAGCAGTGTCGGCGCGGCCAGTACCGTCGCGCGCTCGTGTCGAATGGTGCGCACTTCCAGGCTGGGCCAATTGGGATAGCCATGGCGGATATCGAGGTCAAGCTGGTGGCGACCGAAGTGCAGCGACTCGTACGAGCAGGACAGGTTGATCTGGATGTCTGGATGGCAGGTGCGAAAATGTTCGAGGCGCGGTAGGAGCCAGAGCAGGCCGAAGCTAGGCGCGGAGTGAAGGCGCAGACAATCGAAGCCGACCGAGCTGCCGGCACGCTCGGTGGCGCTCGCCAAGCTCTGCAGAATGCCTGAAACGTCACGCAGGTATTGCTTCCCGGCAGGTGTCAAGGAGACGCCGCGGGCCTCTCGGATGAACAAGGGGCGCCCGATCAGCGCTTCCAGGTTCGCGATCTGGTGACTGACGGCTGATGGGGTGATGTTCAACTGCTCGGCCGCTCGGGCAACGTTTCCAAAGCGTGCCACTTGCTCGAAGGACTGAATTGCTTTCAGCGCAGGGATCTGGGGCGGCTTTCTGAGTGAATCCTGGTTCATGATCTTTCCTGAAAGCAACGGCTGTGACAGAGGTTTTTACTCTGCACGGATAACTGCCTACAAGACAGGGCTGAATTTTTTTCAGCATCGGATGAGGTGCACTGCGTTGCTGCTCCCTCGCGCCTGCATGAAGCTGTGGCCATCGGTTCTGTGTGAACCGCCGCTCACGACAATAATCATCCGGAGCACTGCCCATGCTACTCGAAGGAAAATTCGCAATCGTCACCGGTGCCGCCTCTGCCCGCGGGATCGGCCGCGCGACCGCCCAAGCGTTTGTGGACCAAGGTGCCAAGGTCGCAATACTGGACATCGATGCGCAAGCGGCATCCGACGCCGCCGCGACACTCGGGGAAGGCCACATTGGAATTGCCGTGAACGTCGCCGATGAAGCACAGGTACGCGACGCCGTGGCGCAAGTGCTGGCCCATTTCGGCCGGATCGATGTACTGGTCAACAATGCCGGCATCACTCAGCCGGTGAAGACACTGGAAATCACCGGTCCTGACTATGACCGTATCCTCGATGTGAACCTGCGAGGTACGTTGTTGATGTCACAGGCGGTCATCCCGTCGATGCGTGCCCAAGGTTCCGGCAGCATCATTTGCATGTCTTCCGTCTCTGCCCAGCGCGGGGGCGGCATCTTCGGTGGTCCTCACTACAGTGCAGCCAAAGCCGGCGTGCTTGGCCTGGGCAAAGCGATGGCCCGCGAGCTTGGCCCGGACAACGTACGGGTCAATTCGATCACCCCTGGCCTGATCCATACCGATATCACCGGCGGACTGATGCAAGACGAACGCCGTCACGCCATCATCGAGGGGATTGCGCTTGGCCGGCTCGGTGAGGCGCGCGATGTCGCCAATGCAGCATTGTTCTTGGCCAGCGATTTGTCGAGCTATCTGACGGGCATCACCTTGGACGTCAATGGTGGGATGCTGATCCACTAGCCGTCCCGCCGTGTTCTGTATCTGAGCCCGGCCTGTTCCGGGCCATCAATAACAACAAGAGATCAGATCGACATGACCATATTGACGCTCGACGCGGCCTCGGCCGCGCGCAGCAGTGCCTACCGCAAGACGGCCTGGCGATTGATGCCTTTTCTCATGCTCTGCTACCTGTGTGCCTACCTGGACCGGGTGAATGTCGGTTTCGCCAAGCTCCAGATGATGGATGACCTGGCGCTTTCCGAGGCGGTATACGGGTTGGGTGCCGGGATGTTCTTCATCGGCTATTTCCTGTGCGAGGTACCGAGCAACATCATTCTGCACAAGGTCGGCGCGCGACGTTGGATCGCCCGTATCATGATCACCTGGGGCATCATTTCGGCGATGTTCGCTTTCGTCGAAACGGCCTGGCAGTTCTACCTCCTGCGCTTTTTGCTCGGCGTCGCCGAGGCGGGGCTTGCCCCCGGCCTGCTGTTGTACCTGACCTACTGGTTCCCCTCTTACCGACGGGCGAAGATGACCGCCCTGTGGTTCATCGCCATCCCGCTTTCGGGCATGGTCGGCGGGCCTCTGTCGGGCTGGATCATGGAACGCTTCGCCGGCGTGCAGGGCTGGGCCGGCTGGCAGTGGATGTTCGTGCTGGAAGCCATCCCTACCGTCCTGGTGGGTATCCTGGTACTGAGCTACTTGAAGGATGGCGTCGAGCAGGCCCATTGGCTCAGTGACGACGAAAAGGCCCTGGTGCGCAAGGAGCTGGCTGAAGACGAGCGGTGCAAGGTAGAGCATGGATCGGTGGCCGACTTCATCCGCGACCGTCGGCTGTGGCTGCTGGCCGGTATCTACTTCTGCGTCGTGATGGGCCAGTATGCGATCACCTTCTGGCTGCCGACACTGGTGCGCAATGCGGGGGTGAGCGAACCCTTGCACATCGGTTTGCTGACCAGCATCCCCTACCTGTGCGCCATCGTTGCGATGCTGCTGGCCGGACGCAGCGGCGATCGCCACCGCGAACGGCGTTGGCATCTCGCGATCCCCATGTTGCTTGGCGCGCTGGGCCTGAGCCTTGCCGCAGCCCTGGGCAGCAACCTCACCCTGTCGATCCTTGGCCTCTGTCTCGCTGCGGCTGGGGTCCTGTCCGCGTCGTCGCTGTTCTGGATGCTGCCTACCACATTGCTGGGCGGTGTATCGGCTGCGGCGGGTATCGCTGCGATCAACAGCTTCGCCAACCTTGCCGGCTTTTGCTCCCCCTACCTGATCGGGTGGGTCACTACGGCCCTGGGTAGCAATGCCATCGGCATGTACCTGATCACCGGCGTGCTGATGGGTGGTGCCCTCCTGGTGTTCCGCGTACCGGCAAACCTGGTCAATCGTTGATTCAACAAGGAGTCACTCATGACTGCTGTGCCTACCCACAACGAGGCGCTGCCCCTGGCTGTGCGCGCTCATAATATCCGACGTCATGCCCTGCGTATGGGCCAGGTCCAGGGCCAAGGCTATATCGGCCAGGCACTGGGTGCTGCGGACCTGCTTGCCGTGTCCTATTTCCATGCCCTGCGCATGGACCCAGGCAATCCTGGATGGGAGGCGCGCGACCGTTTCTACCTGTCCATCGGCCATTACGCGATCGCCTTGTACGCTGCCCTGATCGAAGCCGGGGTCATTCCGGAGCAGGAGCTGGAAACCTACGGTAGCGATGACAGTCGCCTGCCCATGTCCGGCATGGCTGCCTACACCCCCGGCATGGAGATCACCGGCGGCTCGCTTGGCCATGGCCTGGGCATCGCCGTCGGCGCCTGTCTGGGGCTCAAGCGCAAGGGCTCGGCGAGCTGGGTCTACAACCTGCTGTCGGACGGTGAGCTGAACGAGGGCTCCACCTGGGAGGCGGTGATGTCAGCCAGCCATTGGCGGCTGGATAACCTGATCGCCATCGTCGACGTCAACAACCAGCAGGCCGACGGCCATTCCAGCGAAATCCTGGCGTTCGAGCCGATCGTCGACCGCTGGCAGGCTTTCGGCTGGTACGCACAACGGGTAGATGGCAACGACCTCGACGCCTTGGTCCGGGCCTTCGATCAGGCCCGTGCCCACCCGGATGCGCAACCGCGGGTGATCATCTGCGACACCCGCATGGGCAAGGGCGTGCCCTTCCTCGAAAACCGCGACAAAACCCACTTCATCCGCGTCGACGAACACGAATGGGACCTTGCCTTGAAAGCGCTGGACGCTGGGAGCCAAGCATGAACACTGCGAATGTACCGAAGAAACGCCTGACCACGTCGGCGATGATCGCCTCCATCGCCGCCGAGGGCCAGCCTACCCGGTCGGCGCCGTTCGGCCATGCCTTGGCGGCCCTGGCTGAACAGCGCCAGGACATTGTCGGCCTGAGCGCCGACCTGTCCAAGTACACCGACCTGCACATCTTCGCCAAGGCCCACCCCGACCGCTTCTACCAAATGGGTATGGCCGAGCAACTGCTGATGAGCGCTGCTGCCGGCATGGCTCGCGAAGGCCTGACACCTTTCGCCACCACCTATGCGGTATTTGCCTCACGGCGGGCCTACGACTTCATTTGCATGGCCATTGCCGAGGAGAACCTCAACGTCAAGATCGTTTGCGGCTTGCCTGGCCTGACCACGGGCTACGGCCCAAGCCACCAGGCAACCGATGATTTGGCGATCTTCCGTGCGATGCCCAACCTGATGATCGTCGACCCTTGCGACGCGCTTGAAATCGAGCAGGCGGTGCCTGCCATCGCCGCGCATAAGGGACCGGTGTACATGCGCCTGCTGCGCGGTAACGTACCCTTGGTACTGGATCGCTACGACTACAGGTTCCAGTTGGGCAAGGCGCAGGTCTTGCGTGGTGGGCGAGATGTCCTGTTGATTGCCAGCGGGCTTATGACCATGCGCGCGCTGGAGGCGGCGGAGCAGTTGCACAAAGAGGGGGTGGACGTCTCGGTGCTGCACGTCCCGACCATCAAGCCGCTGGACGAGGAGACGCTGCTCGCCGAGGCACGCAAGCCGGGCCGCCTGGTCGTGACTGCAGAAAACCATTCGATCATCGGTGGCCTTGGCGAGGCGGTTGCAGGTGTACTGCTTCGCAACGGCGTCACGCCGACTTTCCGCCAGATCGCACTGCCGGATGCATTCCTGGATGCGGGGGCGTTGCCGACTTTGCATGATCGCTATGGTATTTCCACGGAGGCGGTAGCGCGACAGATCAGGGCTTGGCTGTAACGAATAATGCAGGGGCTGTTCCCTTTGGGCCTGTCTGCTGTCGATTGCAGCGGGTTGTGAACGTCTGTTAAGGACTCAGGTTTTATACACGAATACTATTTAAGGTAATACTAGACTCGGGATGGTCCGGTGCATGACCGAACCCGAGGTGTGGGATCGAGCTGAGCAATCAGTGACGATCGATACATGGGCGATGCAAGAGAGCCAGGCGTTATCCTGGCTCTCTTGTTAATTGCTACCGTCATTTAAAGTCCTTCGTTACCGCTGATGGTTTGTTGGGGTCGTCCTTGACGTCCCGTTGTTCTTGTTGTCGCTGAGCGATCTGCTGTTGCTTCTGCTCCACACCGCCATCACCCCATAGGCGCGCTTGCTCCGCTAGAAAGTTCTGCTTGAATTGCCTGGCTCGCTCAAAGCCGTCTTCAGCATAAGCCGTGCCCATAAGACCAAGCAGCATGCTGCCAACCGCGAGGGTTTTTACAAGTTTCATGATTGTTCTCCATCGTTACCAGGCTCGCCGGGATGGCGGCCTTCGCTAACGGGTAGTTTGAAAAGGCGAAGCTGACGACAAGGTGAGCCGACAGTTGCAATTGCGTCATTTCGACCGATGCACAACGACTGACCCTTGGCGTGGTGTTCGCCGTCTGTGTTCCCCCCAGGCCCACCCTGGTCTTCGCAACCTCTCCCCGCTCGCTCTGTGTGGGCAAGGGGCGGCCTTGACCGCTCGCCAGCGGCGCGATGGCGAGTTTTCGGACAAGTGCTTTAATCTGATTGATGTTCATGAAGCCTGCTCCGGCTGTTTCGAAATTGGAGTTTTTCGACGGATTCAGCTTCTCACCGAAGGCGTGTTTTAAAAATACAACGGCGGTGGTGCAACAGTTGTAGTAGCCGCAGCGTGAGTGGCCAACATGACAAGACTGCGTGAACTCCAGATGGCTGCCGTTGAACTTTTCGGTTTACCACAGCGTTTTTCTTCCGCGCGGGACGAGCAAGGCTTCCTCGACACCCAGGCCATTGAAAACCTCAGAAGGCGACGCTTGTTCATGTTCGTCGCCATTGCTGTTTGGGCAGGTTTTGGTTATTGGGATTATTACCACTACATCAGCCACGAACACGTCCTGTCCCGGACGGACTTTCACGGGATCCTGGTATGGCGGGTGGTCGGCACGCTGGCGATAGCCGCAGTGACCGTGGTGTCGTTCACCGCACGTTTCGAGGATGAGCGCTGGGTGAACAGAAGTGTGGTGGTCACGGTATGTTTCACCCAGACCTGCCTGGTGGCCATGGTGCAAATCGTGCCGGCGCCGTTGAACTACAACTATTATTTTGTCGGCATCGTACTGGTTATCTTCTTTCAGCATGGCACCTTGGCACTGCTGGCTCGTTATTCTTTGTTCAGTACGGGTTATTGCGTGCTGTTGTTCCTGCTGCAGGAAATCGCCACCGGGGTTTTGCAGATCAACTTCTTTCCCGCCATGTTCTATTTGCTGGCATTTACCTTGGTGGGGTGGACGATCAGTGTGCGCGCCGAGAAGGTTGCCCGGGAGGGGTATCTCAAAACCCTGGCCCTGAACAGGAAGAATGAAAGCCTCGAGCAGGCCAATAGCCGGATCCGCCGCGAGAAGCAGAAAGCGGACGATGCGTTGAAGGCCTTGTTCGACCAGGAGGCGAGGAAAGCCGCGCAGATCCGCGAAAAGGCCGAAGCCAGCACGCGCTTCGTGCGCGCGGCCTACCATGACACCATGCAGCCCTTGGCCTCGATCGCCTCCTTGGCGTTCGCAGGGGAGCGCATTGTCGAGCAGGGCCAGCATGATCGCCTGCGTGAGGTCTTCCGGGATATAGAGGCCTCTGGCCGGGAAATCAGCGCCCTGTTCACAGGCCTGCGTGAAGTGTTCACCAGTGGTGAGTCGCAACCGGCCATCGAGCCTTTTTCCTTGAACGAACTGATGACGGAACTCGAGTGCCTGTACATGCCTTCGGCGCAGGCCAAGGGCCTGCGTCTTCGATTGCCCCAGCGCCGGCGGGATGCCGTTCTCAATTCTGATCGGGCGATCTTCAAGCGGATCTTGGGGAACCTGATCTCGAATGCCATCAAGTACACGGAGCGTGGCGGCGTCCTGGTGGGCAGTGTGGCGGGCAGAACGACCTTGCGCATCGATGTGGTCGATACTGGCATAGGCATCCCCGACGCCTTCAAACGCAAGATCTTCGAGGAGTTCTTCCAAGTCGATAACCCCAACCATGACAGCCAGCGTGGCCTGGGGCTTGGACTTTCGATCGTGAAAAACTTCATCGACCGGCTCCCGGGGCATCGGCTGACCTTCGCAAGCCGGCCCGGACACGGCAGCCGTTTCTCAATCGATTGCCCGCTGTACCAGGGCGATGAGCCGCCGTTGGGCGCCAGTGCGCCCGCTGTGCAGGTCAACGGGAAAGACCTGGATATCACCGGTGCCTATGTGCTGCTGGTCGACGATGACAAGCGCATCTTCGACAGCCTGTCGAAATCCCTGACCTTGCAGGGCGCCATCGTCGTCACGGCCGAGGATCGGGCCTCGCTGCAGGCGGCGCTGGAGCGGGCGCCTGACCGCTACCCGGACCTGCTCATCTGCGATTACACATTGCACGACGGCCTGGTTGGCGTGGCGCTGATCGAGCACGTCAGGGCGTTCTACGACTGGGCCCAGGTGCCGGCGATCCTTTACTCGGCGGAGCTGTTGCCACGGCCGCTGGATGACGATTTCCTCTCCCGGTCGGTCAGCAAGGGTGAAAGCGCGGCAACATTGATGGCCGCCGTTCAGCAGCTCTTGTTCCGCGGCCGGCAGGCCAACGCTGGCGAGGCGGGGGAAGACAGCACCCCCAGCACCTGACCGGTCTTGGCGAACAAGCCTTGCAAGCCGTAGAGGTCGATCACCCCGAACTTGCTGTAGAGCTTGCTCAGGTACTGGCGCACGTTGACCGGGTTGATCTCCAGGATCGCCGCGATCTTCCAGGGCGCATTGCCTTGCAACGCCAGGCGCAGAATGTCGAATTCGCGAGGCGTTACCCCCAGGTCCTTGGGGCCTAGCGGGGTGACGGGCCGCTCCTGGAGGGGAAGGGAAGGTGCCGGTGCCTGGCCACCTTTGCCGATCGCTTCGCTGGGCAGGTACACCCCGCCGCTCAGCGCACGGTTGATGGCTTCCAGCATCGCCTCATGAGCACTGGACTTGGGCACGTAGGACGACGCTCCCCGACGCATGACCTCATCGACGAAGCGCCGCTCGGATTCGGCCGACATGACGATCACCGGGGCCACCACACACCTTGCGGGGTCGGGGTCAGACGGCTCCTCCCGGCCGGATTTGAACAGGGACAACAGGCTCAGGCCATTGTCTGGCGTGAGGTCGTTGCTGGTGGGGGAGGTGGGGATGCAGAGGTCCAGGAAGATCACGTCGAAGGCTTGGCTGCGCACCAGCGCCAAGGCTTGCGACGTGCATGAAGCTTCCAGGACCTGAGCGTCATGGTGAACGGCCTGGATAAGGCTTTTGACCCCGGCTCTGAGGATGCCGTGGTCATCTATCAGCAGAATGCGCATCGGCCGTCTCCGGGCGGGGCGGGTTTGCATGCAGTATCGCTGAGACGGAGGGATCCGTATCTACTACGGCTGTAGTGGGTCAGGGCGTGCTGGGCGTGGGTGAACACGCTGGCACAAGTACGATGCTGCGCGCAGCACCTGCCTCACCGCTGGTGCCGCGTTCGAGCAGATAGCGTGCCGGCGGCTTGCCCATCGCCTTGCGGAACATGGTGACGAAGCCGCTGGCGCTTTCATAGCCCAGCGCCAGCGCAACCGTCTGCACGCTCTCGCCCCTGGCCAGGCGTTGCAACGAAAGGATCACGTGCAACTGCCGCCGCCAGCGGCCGAAACTCATGCCGACTTGCTGCAGCAACAGCCGGCTCATGCTGCGTTCGCTCATGCCGATGCGCCTGGCCCATTCACCACTCGGTGTTTTGCTGGCCGGATCGGCCAGCAGCATTCGCGTCAACTGGCGCAGCCTGCGGTCGCTCGGCGTCGGTAGATGCAGGTCTTCGACGGGAGCTTCGCACAACTCGTCCAGCAAGGTCGCGATCAACCGCGCCTGCGGACCCTGCTCGGCGTACAGCGTTTCGAACCCCGTCGCCTTGAGCAGCAATTCGCGGAGCAAGGGCGACACGGCCAGGGTGCAACAGGCACTAGGTAAACCTTCGATGGCCTGCGGTTCGACGAACAGGCAATAGCACTCGGTTTCTCCCGACCCCCGGACCGAATGCAGCATGTCGCCCGGGATCCACAGTGCGCACTGCGGTGGCACGATCCACAGCCCGGTCTCTACCTCGCAATTGAGGATGCCTCGCACCGAGTAGATCAACTGCGCCTTGCGATGGCGGTGAGGTGCGTGCTCCCAGTCCCTGCCCACCCAGGAGGCATTCAAGGCGATGACCTGACGGGCAATGCCATCGATGTCCCACGAATGCGGGCTGTCCTCTGTGGCAGTCGGCTGCACGATGCTTGTTCCTGTGGAAGGCGGATGCCTTTGGCCGAAATGAAAAACAGAATGACAAGATTATGCAATGACGTCCACGGGGAGCGTCGTTATTGTGCAACGGCGTCGTCGACGCCTTGTTTTTTCAGGAGCCAACCCAGAGGACGAGCCCGATGCTTTTGAATTCCACCTATTTCCCGTTGGTCTGGATGAAGATTGGCGGTGCCGGCATCGATACCGGCGACGAGGGCTTTGCCGCGTTCGAAGCGCTGTTGGCCCGCGAGGAGCCTTTCGTGTTACTGGATGCGGAAAACGCAGACCGGCAGGCGCATGAGCATTCCCACGAAGAACGCAAGCGATTGTCGCTCTGGATGAAGCGTCACAAGGCCGCCTTGCGCGCTTTCGTCAGAGGGCAGGTGCTCGTCGAGCCCGATGCTGAAAAACAGAAAGCCGCCAGGTCGTTCGCCAGCACGTTCGAAGCCTTCTGGGGCTATCCGCTGTTGGTAGTGAACACCGAGGAAGAAGCCTTCAAGGTCGCGGATCAACTACTGGCGAAATGAACGGCGGAGCGATAGCGCCATGGGCCTGGTTGCAATCAACACAGTGGAAATCGACTCGGCCAATGGGGCGGCAGCGAACCTTCGGGGGAGGCTGGAAACACTGCTGCAAGCGCTGAATCGCACGTCCGGCTGCGTGGCTTATACCTTGGCTCGCCGGGAGTCCTCGAGCGAGGCCTGGATCATCACCGGACATTGGGACTCGGTCGAGCGCATGACCGAGCACTTCCACCTGCCCTGCCTGGCCACGCTGTTCGAACTGGCAGCGCAGCGGCGTTTGTCGAGGTTGTGCTTTACAACATTTCTGCTTGCCCCCTCTCCTTGAGCGAACGCCATCCTGCGCCTGTCACTGGCCAGGTGTAGATAGCCTCGCTCCACGAAGCTCCTGACGCTACCGAGCAACGCCGCGAGCCCGATAAAAGGCACCTCCATCAGTGTTCGTGGCCGCTAGTATCAAGGATCCTGATACTCCGAACACACCTGCTGTTTTGCTGATTGTGCAGCCGTAGACTCATTCGCAACCGGCCACCCGGGCCGGCCCACAACTACTACAAGAAGCAAGTGGAGACACGAATGAGTAGTCCAGTTTCGTTCGAAGACCTCCCCCTGAGCCGCTTCCACCTGCGGACGGTGTTCAGTGGCACAGGCGGTCAATTCAGTGACGGATTCGTGCTAGGGATCATCGGCATCGCGGTCAGCATGGCGGCGGGGCCGTTGCAATTGAATGCGCTATGGATGGGGCTGCTCGGCGCGGCGTCATTGGCGGGCCTGTTCCTCGGCAGCCTGTTTGCCGGGCCATTGGCCGACAAGTTCGGCCGTCGCACCATCTTTGCCTGGGACATGCTGTTGTTCGCAGGTATCTCGGCCTCGCAGTTCTTCGTCACCTCACCGGAGCAGTTGCTGGTGCTGCGTCTGCTGCTGGGCCTGGTGCTGGGCTTCGACTATGTGGTGAGCAAGTCGCTGGTCACCGAGTTCGCCCCGCGTCGTTACCGTGGTCGCCTGCTCAGCGTGCTCGCGGCAGCCTGGGCGGCGGGGTACGTGGCGGCCTACCTGGTGGGCTTCGCCATCCGTGATATCGGCCCGGACGCCTGGCGGGTGATGCTGGCGTTGAGCGGTGTGCCGGCGTTGCTGATCCTGCCGCTGCGCCTGGGCGTGCCAGAGTCGCCGATCTGGCTGGTGGCCCGTGGCCGTAGGGAGGAAGCGCTGGCCATCGTGCGCGCCAAGTTCGGCCCGAACGTGAGCCTGCCGACAGCACCCGTCACGCCAAGCAAGCGCGGCGGTTTCAACGAACTGATGAGCAAGCGCTGGCGCAAGAACACCCTGGTCGGCTGCGTGTTCTACACCTGCCAGGTGATCCCGTTCTTCGCCCTGGGTACGTTCTCGCCCCGGGTGCTGGAAGCGCTCAACGTACAGGACAAGTTCGTCGGCGGCCTGGTGTACAACGTGCTGCTGATGATCGGTGCGCTGCTCGGTTTGCTGATCATCGACCGCATCTCGCGCCGGGCATTCCTGGTCGGCACCTTCTACCTCAGTGCCGTGGGCCTGGCCGCGCTGGCCTGGGCCGGCCTCGGGCCGCTGGGCACCATCATCGCCTTCGGCTTCTTCGCCTGCGTGCTGGCGGCAGCAGTCAACCTGGAGTTCGTCTACCCCGGCGAGCTGTTCCCCACCCACCTGCGGGCCTCGGGTATCGGCATGGCGGTGGCCGCCAGTCGCTTCGGTTCGGCTTTCGCCACCTTCTTGCTGCCGATCGCCGTGCAGCACCTGGGGGTGCATACGGCGCTGGGAGTGTGCGTCGGTGTGCTGGTGTTCGGCGGGGTGTTCTGTCACCTGTTCGCCCCCGAGACCAGCCAGGAGCAGCTTGCAGCGGTCAGTCCCGAGGCCCAGGCTGCGGCCACGGCCGATGAGCGGCCGGCCAACGCGCACTGATCCGCTAACGCTAAAAAGGAAGATCCCATGCCAGCCAATCGACTGATCGACATGCACGCAGTACAGGTGTTCATCGCCGTGGCCGAGGAGGGCAGCATGTCGGGCGCGGCCAGCCGCATGGGGATCTCCCAGTCCGGGGTGTCGCAAATGGTCCGCCAGTTGGAGGACGAGTTGGGGGTCGTGCTGGTCGATCGCACCACGCGGCCATTGACCCTGACCCCCTTCGGCCTGGCCCTGCGCAACCGTGGTGCGCTGCTCAGCGAGGAGCTGTCCAACCTCAAGGCCCAGGTGCTGGATGCCGGGCGCGGGGTAAAGCCCGACCTGCGCATCGGCCTGGTCGACTCCTTCGCCGCCACCTGCGGCTCGATGTTCACCCGGCAGATGCTCGGCCAGGTGACGCAGTTGTCGGTGCGCACAGGCTTGAGCCCGCAGCAGGGCGAGTCGCTGCTGCGCCGTGACCTGGACCTGATCGTCACCAGCGACCCACTGATGGATGCCAACGACGTGATCCGCTACCGCCTGTTCACCGAACGCTACTTCGTGATCACGCCCAAGACCCTGGGCAAACAGCTGCACAGCATCGAGGACGTCCGTGCGCTGGCCAATGTGCTGCCGGTGGTGCGTTTCAACCGCACCTCGCAGGTGGGCCGGCAGATCGAGCGGCACCTGCGCAGCCTCAACGTGCGCGTACCCAACCGCCTGGAGCTGGACAACGCCGACGCCCTGACCGCCATGGTCGCCGAGGGTATCGGTTGGGCGGTGACCAGCCCCATGTGCTTTCTCCAGGCCTTGCCCTGGGTGGATAACGTCACCGCCCACCTTGCACCCGAGCTGAACCTGGAGCGCTCGCTGTACCTGGTGGCCAGACGCAATGAATACGGCGCCTTCTTCGCAGATGCCTGCGAGTCGGCGCGTACCGTCATCTTCGACTCCTTCCTGCCGCGCCTCGAGGCGCTGGGCAAGGGGGTCGAGGCTTTAGTGAAATTCGATGAGGGAACTACCTGTGAGTACTTTTGACCGTGTCGACGTGCGCGTCGAACAGGACTATGTGGGCGATGTGCAGATTCCGGCAAGCAAGCTCTACGGCGTGAACTCCGTACGCGGGTTCGACAACCTGACCGTCTCGCCGCTGACCGTCGCCCATTATCCGGCGTTGCGCGATGCCTTCGCCCAGTGCAAGTGGGCCGCGGCCCTGGCTAACCTCGACTGCGGTGTGATCGGCGGCACCCAGGCTGAGGCCATTGCGCAGGCCTGCCAGTCGCTGATCGCTGGTGAGTGCGACGACTCGCTGATCGTCGACCTGATGGAGGGCTCGGGCGGAACCTCGACCAATATGAATTTCAACGAGGTCATCGCCAATCGCGCCCAGCAGTTGCTCGGCCATGCCGCCGGCAGCTATGACGTGGTGCACCCCAACGACCACGTCAACATCTCCCAGTCGACCAACGATGTGTATCCGGCGGCACTGAAGATCGCCACCCATGCCATGCTCGGTGGGTTGATCGAGCAGGTGAAATTGCTGGCGGCCGTATTCGAGGCCAAGGCCGTGCAGTTCGCCGACATCCTCCATCTGGGCCGCACCTGCCTGCAGGATGCCCAGCCCATGCGCCTGGGCCAGCTGTTCTCCGGCTACGCCTCGCTGACCCGCCGCCTGGCCGATGAGCTGGTGGCCGTGCGCGGCAAGCTGCGTACCCTGCCGCTGGGCGGCACTGCCATCGGTACCGGCTTCGGTGCCCCGGCCGACTACCGTGCGGCGGTGTACCAGCACCTGGCACGCATCACCCAGGTGGAGTACCTGGCCCCGGCCAACCCGTTCGATGCCATGCAGAACATGGACGTGTTCGCCCGTGTCTCCGGCGAGTTGCGCACCTGCTCGGCGTCGCTGGCGAAGATCGCCGCTGACCTGACCAAATTGTCTTCCGGCCCGGTAGGTGGCCTGGGCGAGCTGAAGCTGCCGGAAGCCCAGGCCGGTTCGTCGATCATGCCCGGCAAGGTCAACCCAGTGCTGCCGATGGCGATGATCCAGCTGAGTTTCGCAGTGATCGGCAACGACGTCGCCGTGGCCCAGGCCGTGCAGTATGGCGAGCTTGAGATCAATCACTTCGAGCCTGTGGTGGCCTCGCGGGTGTTCGACAGCATCACCTTGCTGACTCAAGGCATCGAACGTTTCCGCGACAAGTGCGTGGCTGGTATCCAGGCGGATGAGGCACGCAATCTGGCGCATCTCACCGACTCCATGGCCGTGGCCACTGCCCTGGTGCCGCGCCTGGGTTATGCCCAGGTCAGCAAGCTGGCGCGCCAGTCGGTGAACGAAGGTCGCTCGCTGCTGGCGATCATGGCCGAGTCGGGAGTGATGACTGAGGCCGACGCGATAGCGGCCATCGAGAAGGCGTCGTACCCGGTGTTCGAGGGGCGGTGATCGATAGCGCATTAGCGCTATCACAGCAGGCCAGTGGGGGTGTCCCCTGGCCTGCCGAACACTTATTCGCTTTTCTGAATCAAGGCTGCCCAGCAAAATATGCCCCCAATGCCTGAGCACCCATACAGAAAAGAGGAGAGGTTTGCGTTGAGTGTGGAAAATAGACCCGTGCGCTTGGATGCGGGCGAGGTATGGGGTGGCTTCAAGCAGCTTCTGCCCATTTCCCTGTTCGTCGTTGTCTTCGGTGTCGCCTTCGGCCTGGCTGCGGCCCAGACTGGGCTGGACGATGTATCGACGCTACTGATGAGTGCGTTGGTGTTTGCCGGCGCGGCGCAGTTCGCTGTTCTCGATATGTGGGGAGCGCATGTACCGATCGTCCCGCTGGTCATCACGGTGTTCGCGATCAACGCCCGGCACCTGCTGATGGGCGCGACCCTGTATCCCTGGTTGAAGGACCTGCCCCGGGCCAGGCGCTACGGGGTGATGCTGGTGGTGTCCGATGCCAACTGGGCGATGTCGATGCAGGCCTTCAACCGCGGCAAGCCTGGCCTGGGGCTCTTGTTGGGTGGGGGCATCGCGTTGTGGTCGGCCTGGGCGCTGGGCAGTTGGCTGGGCCTGTACTTCGGTAGCGCGATCCAGGACCCGGTCAGCCTGGGGCTCGACATGGTGATGGGATGCTTCCTGCTGGCAATGGTGATCGGTGGGCAAAAGAACCTGCGCATGCTGGTTATCTGGAGCCTTGCGGCGTGCTCATCGCTCCTGGCGTACGCGTACCTGCCTGAAAACAGTCATGTGGTGGTCGGGGCATTGGCCGGTGGTGTGCTGGGAGCACTCTGGATGGAGAAGAAGCAATGAGTATCGAAAGCACAGGCCTCGGCACGTTCGTCATTATCCTGGTCATGGCGGTGGTGACCCTGGCCACGCGCTGGGGTGGCGTTTTCGTGATGTCGTTCGTGCCGATCAACTACCGCGTGCAGCAGTTCATCAATGCCATGTCGGGTTCGGTACTGGTGGCGGTCATCGCCCCGCTGGCGGTGACGGGCGACATGGGCGCGCGTCTGGCCTTGCTGGCGACCGCGGTCGTCATGCTGTCGCTGAGAAAACCGCTGCCGGCGATTGCCGCAGGCATCATCGTGGCGGCAATCGCCAGGCAGTTCTGAAGGACGGCCCTGACTCCACCGGTGTACGGCAAGGGCTGCGCCCTTGTTCGCGAGCAAGCTCGCTCCTACAGGGGCCTGCCTCAACCGTATGTTCTCTGCGCGACAGCTCAGTCCGAAGGGCAGGGTGATCCCTCATAAGCACAGTGATGAATGACAGAAGGGGGAGCGGCCTTGTGGCGCGAAAGGGGCGCGCAGCGGCCCAGTGACCGGTATCCACCAGTTCGCCGAGGGCAGATCAACGGCACGCGTGTGATATTGCGGGTATGCACTTGGTTGTCGTGGCAGAGCCGGTAGGCCGAGCACGGTAGGGTATTCTCGACCTTGCTCGTCCACTGGCCACCCCTGTTCTGGTACACGCTTCCCAAGTGTCGCGAACAGACACGCAAACGGCGTTAGCGGAAGGTTCGGTGGGCAAAACCAGCACGTACATTGCTTGTCGAATCCACGCTGGATAACAAAGAGAAGAACCACCACTCCCAGCCCTTCCACCCGCTCGATCACGTTACAACTGTCGAAAAAAGCCTTTCATACCCAGTGTTCTTCGGGCGCTGCGCGCTGCCCTGCTGCGCCTGGAATACAGCGACTTCTAGCAATAAGAAAAAGAAGCACGAGGACGTAGTCAAAATGGATAAGCAACATTCCCCCGCCCGCATTTCCCGAATGTTCGTCATCGGTGGCGCCTGTATCGCCCTGCTGATCGGCTCCGGCTTCGCCACAGGCCAGGAAATCATGCAGTACTTCGTGGCCTACGAATATGCCGGCCTGGCCAGTATCGCGCTCATGTTCCTGCTATTCACCTACGTGGCACTGAGTTTTGTCATGGCGGGTTACGAGCAACAGTTTTCCGCACCCAAAGACATCTTCAGGTATTACTGCGGCAAGCCTATCGGGACGTTCTTCGACTACTTCTCGGTGTTGTTCCTGTACATGTCGTTCTGGGTCATGATCGCTGGCGCGGGGGCGGCCCTGAACCAGCAGTTCGGCTGGCCCAACTGGTATGGCGGCGTCCTCATGGGCGGGCTGACCCTGGTGACGCTGTTCTTCGGCTTCAACCGCCTGATCAGCGTGGTGGGCTCCATCGGCCCGCTGCTCTCGGTGCTGGCGATCGTCATCGGCGTGGCGGGTGTGCTCATGGCACCTGAAGGCCTGGAGCAGTACCCGGCCACGCTCAAGCCCCTGGTGGAGGACAAGACCGTCCTGCAGGCCGGCAGCAGCTGGTTCACGGCGTGCCTGTCCTATGTCGGCTTCTGCATGATGTGGCTGGCGGCCTTCATGACCAACCTGGGCAGCACCAGCAACAATCGCGCCGAGGCCGGTGGCGGCGCCGTCCTGGGCATGGTGCTGTTCTCCCTGGCGGTCCTGGCCATGATGCTCGGCCTGGCGGCGCACCTGGAGGATGTGGCCAGTGCGCAAATTCCTTCGCTGATCCTGGTGGAAAAGCTGAGCCCCAGTCTGTCTGGCCTGGTGACGCTGGTCATCTTCGCGGCCATCTACACCACAGCGGCTTCGCTGCTGTGGGCGCCGGTGAAGCGTTTCGCGCCGGATGAATTCAGTGCCCGGCACCGTGGGCTGCTGTGCGTGCTCTGCGTGGTCGGCACCGCCGTGGGCTTGAACGTACCCTTCGATGCGTTGATCAACGTGGTGTACGTGCTCAATGGCTATATCGGCTTCTGCCTGTTGTTCCTGATGCTGGTGACCGACTTCAAGCGGCGCGTGTTGAAGCGTTCGCCCCAGGTGATCGGGCAAAACTGAACGTTCGCCCCCATGCCAGTCAGTTAAGCGTTACTGACTGGCATGGGGGCGAACCTGTCGTCTTTTTTTCACTCAGTCCTCAGCGGGCCGGGCGCACGCCGAGCGTGACCGTGACTTGCCGTAGCCATGTTCCAACGCCATCAGCGCCGGCAGGTCGAGGATCTCCACGACGCGCCCACGCAGGCGCACGATTTCCAGTTGCCGCAGGTGCGCGATGCCCCGGCAGACGGTTTCCAGGCGCAGCCCCAGGTAGGAGGCGATGTCTTCCCGCGACATGCGCAGGACGAAACCGTGGGCCGAATAGCCCCGGTTGACGAAGCGCCTGGACAGCCCCACCAAAAAGCTCGCCAAGCGTTCCTCGGCGGTGAGGTTGCAGATCATCAGCACGCGCTCGTGCTCGCGGACGATTTCCCGGCTGAGCAGGCGGTTCAGGCTTTGTTGCAGGAAGGGGAACTCACGGGCCAACGCTTCCAGGCGCTGGTAGGGGATGGGGCAGACCTCGCTGTCTTCCAGGGCGATGGCATCGCAGACATGGCGGTTGGTGCTGATCGCATCCAGCCCCATCACATCGCCCGGCATCCAGAAGTTGATGACCAGACCCTGCCCCTCGGCATTGGTGAGGCTGGTCTTGAAGCTGCCGAAGCGTATCGCGTAGAGGTACTGCAACGGGTCGTTGGCGTGGTACAGGCCGCAACCTTTCCTGACCCTGATGCGCTGGCCGATCAGCGCGCTGAAGCGGCCATTGTCCTGCTCGGGCAGGCCGGTGGGCAGGCACAGCGAGCCGACCCTGCAGCCCTTGCAGACAGAGGCGAGCGGGTGCAGGTGGATCGGCGGGGCCGCGGCATCCTGGGGCGGTTGTTCGATGAGCCTGGCGTTGATCCGCTCGTACATGTCAGGCCTCCGTCGGGTGCGCGCGGGCACTTGGGCGGGGCAGGTGATCCGGGGGGACCGGGCAAGGAGCGATCATCGCCAGGGAATGCGGGGCGTTGAGGCGGCTGTTCAAGCGTTCCACGAACTGGCGAGCCTCCTCGTGGCTGTTGAAGGCCACGCGCCACAGGTCCATGTGCACCCACCAACGGCCCTGTCGTGGGTGCTTCTCGATATAGACGTTCATCGGCCATCCTCCGCGTGGTTGCGCCAGGCCAAGGCCTGTGAGGTTCAGACGTACCTGTACATGCACATTCGATGAAGCGTGACAGCGTCCATGCCCAGCGTGGCAGGAGGATTCAGGGCGTGATCGCCACCTTCATGACCCCATCGCGCTGATGGGCGAACAGTTCATAGGCCGCCTCGATATCGTCGAGTTTGAAGCGGTGCGTCACCAGCGGCGACAGGTCGACGTGGCCGCTGGCGACCACTTGCATCAGGCGGCGCATGCGCTCCTTGCCGCCCGGGCAGAGGGTGGTGACGATGCTGTAGTCGCCGAGCCCGGCGGCGAAACCGTCCAGCGGAATGCGCAGGTCGCTGGCGTAGACCCCGAGGCTCGACAGCGTGCCCCCTGGACGTAGTACGCGCAGGGCCGACTCGAAGGTCGCCTGGGTGCCCAGGGCCTCGATCGCCACGTCGACCCCACGGCCGTCGGTGAGGGCCATGATCTGTTCCACCACGTCGCCCTGCTTGAAGTCGACCACATGGGTCGCGCCGAGCTGGCGTGCCACGGCCATGCGTGGCGCGATCGAGTCGATGCCGATGATGGTCGTGGCGCCCATCAGGCGTGCCCCGGCGACCGCGCACAGGCCGATGGGGCCGAGGGCGAACACGACGACCGCGTCACCGATCTTCACGCCACCGCGTTCGGCGCCGGAAAAGCCTGTGGACATGATGTCCGGACACATCAGCACCTGCTCGTCGGAAAGCCCGTCGGGAATGGGCGAGAGGTTGACCATGGCGTCGGGCACCAGCACGTACTCGGCCTGGCAACCGTCGATGATGTTGCCGAACTTCCAGCCCCCGGTGGCCTTGAAGCCATGCCGGGTGCCCGGCCCATCCTGGGAGGCGCAGCCGCACAGGCAGGCGTTGCTGTGGCCGCTGGGGGTGATCGCCCCGGCGATGACCCGCTGGCCTTCGCTGAAGCCCTGGACCTGGGCGCCCAGTTTCTCGATGACCCCGACCGGTTCGTGGCCGACGGTCAAGCCCTTGGCCACGGGGTACTCGCCACGCAGGATATGCACGTCGGTGCCGCAGATCGTGGTGGTGGTGATCCGCACCAGCGCATCGAGGGGGCCCACGTCGGGAATGGGTTTCTCGTCCAGCACGATTCTGTTCTTGTCGACGAAGATCGCAGCTTTCATGCGAGCCATGGCAACGCCTCCTGATCCGTGATCGGCATTCGAAATGTTCACCTAGCGTGCGCCAAAACCCTGGGCATCCATTGACCGGTGTCAATGTTTCGCTCGGGATTGGCCGGTCGCGCGCGACCGTATGTCGGCCCGCTAGGTGCCGATGCGATCTTGATACAGGTCAAGCGGGCAGCAGGGCGGAGGCGCAGCATCGAAGCACGACTCCCGAGCATGAGGTGCGCCATGGCCGACCAACAACGACTGCTGCTCATCGCCTCCCCGCTGATGCAGCATACCCCCGCCCACGAACGGGCCGCGGCCCTGGCCAAGGCCAAGGGCATGGCCCTGCACATCGTGGCGTTCGACTACCTCGAAGGGCTGGCCACGGCCGGGCTGGTGGATGAGCAGGCCCTGGCGGCGATGCGCCAGGGCTACCTGGAGCGACACCGCCAATGGCTCGAGACCCAGGCCGTGCCGCTGCGCCGCAACGGGCTCACGGTGACCACCGAGGTCGTCTGGGTGCAGGATGTGCTCGATGAAATCCTCGCCCACCTGCGCGAGTATCCGTTCGCCATGCTCATCAAGGATATCGAGCAGGCGTCGCGCCTGCAGCGGGCGCTGTTCACCACGCTCGATGTCCGGCTGCTGCGCGAGTGCCGGGTGCCGCTGCACTTCGTCTGTGCCACCCGGCATGCCCTCCCGCGCAGGGTGCTGGCGGCTGTGGACCTGTCGCGGCCGCAAGACCAGTACGAAGGGTTCAATGACCGCATCATCAGCGAAGCCTTGAAGCTGGCCTTGCAATGCAATGCGCAGATGGAGCTTCTCTACGTCTACGATCTGGGCACCATGTACCAGGAGGCCGAGACCCTTGCCCGGCGTTCGTTCCTGTTCGACGCCAACGCCGCCGAGACCTTGCACGCGGCGCAGGGTGACGAGTTCAATCAGTTGGCCGAACGCAATGGCATTCCTCCCGAGCGCTGCCACATGATCATGGGCGACCCGGCCAAGGTACTGACGTTGTTCGTCGGGCATCACGATATCGATGTGGTGGTGATGGGGCGGACCCACCATCGCGGCGTCGCCAGGTATATCGGCAGCACGGTCGAACGGATGCTGTACAAGTTGCCGACCAGCGTGCTGGTGATCACGCCGGAGCAGGCGGTGGTGTGAGCGACAGGGGCCGCTTCGCGCCCCATCGCCGGCAAGCCGGCTCCCACAGAGTCCCTACAAACCGCATCATCTAGGGTACGACTCGTACCTTGTGGGGGCCGGCTTGCCGGCGATGGGCTGCAAGGCAGCCCCATGCCGCGTGACTGACCGGCATTGACGCCCGTCCCGCATCGACACTCACTCGCGCAGTGCGAGTTCATGGATGATCTCAGAGACATCCCCGTCCAGGTAACGGGCAGAAAAGCCAAGCGCCTTGGCAAGCCGGTGCATCCCGTAGTTGCCCGCCAGGTCGCGCGACACCATGCCGTGCAAGCCATCGCTCCGGGCGGCATCGATCAGGTGCCGCATCAGCAGCCTGCCCAGCCCCTTGCGCCGCCAGGGCTCGCTCACCGCCACCGCGCAGGTGCAGTCCTGGCTGCCGGGGATCGCCGCGTAGCGGCTCAAGCCGATCTGGCACAATTGGCCTGTGTCATGCACCAGGGCGACGAACACCCTGCACCCGTGAGGGTCCACGTCCATCAGCCGGTCGATCATCGACGGCGCGCGGCCATCGAACCCTGCCAGGCGGCGGAAGTGGCGCACGTCGTGGGCCATCGCCCCGAGGAAACGCCGCCCCCGCTCCCGGTCCTCCTCGCGCAGGGGGCGGATCAACACCGGTGTTCCGTCATCCAGGGCCTCGACCCAATGTGGGCAGGCCAGGTCGTCATCGTCATGCTTGCTGTTCATACCCTGCTCCCAAGCGCTCGATCCCAGCCGGCAACAAGGTTGTTGTAGAACGCCTGGCTCCGGGCGACCTGACCTGCATCAAGTTTCCGGTGTGGCGCGAGCCTTTCTGACCTGGATCAAGCCGGCAGGCGGCGGCGCTTCGATAATCCGTGGACGAGCCGCTTTGGCGGGCATGTCCGATGGCCTGTAGCGCCCTGGCGGTCAACCCACGCCTGACTGATCCCAGAGGTCGATGCCATGCAGCTTACCTTCCTCGGTGCCACCGGCACGGTGACCGGCAGCAAGTTCCTGCTCGAACGCGGTGCCACCCGTATCCTCGTCGACTGCGGCCTGTTCCAGGGCTACAAGCAGCTGCGGCTGCGCAACTGGCAACCCTTGCCGATGCCGCTGCATTCACTCGACGCGGTGCTGCTGACCCATGCCCACCTGGACCACAGCGGCTACCTGCCCGTGCTGGCCCGGGAAGGCTATCGCGGGCCGGTCTACGCCACCCCCGCCACCTGCGAGCTGGCCAGGATACTGCTGCTCGACAGCGGACGGCTGCAGGAGGAGGAAGCCGACTATGCCAACCGGCGGGGCTATTCCAAGCATCATCCCGCCCGTGCCCTCTATACCGAAGAGGACGCCCAGCGTGCCTTGAAACTGTTACGGCCGCTGGAGTTGCACCAGCGGGTGCAGATCGCCCCTGGCGTGCACGTCTACCTGCGTTCGGCCGGGCACATCCTGGGCGCTGCCAGCGTGGAGCTCAGTGTCGATGGCCAGACGCTGGTGTTCTCCGGCGACCTGGGGCGGCCGGAAGACCCGGTCATGTATGCGCCCGAGCCCATCGAGGCGGCCGACATCCTGCTGGTGGAGTCCACCTATGGCGATCGCCAGCACCCCGCCGGCTCGACCGAGCAGTACATCGCGGATGTCATCAACCAGACCTCGCTGCGCCAGGGCATCACCCTGGTGCCTTCGTTCGCCGTCGGGCGCGCCCAGTTGTTGATGTACTACCTCTACAAGCTGAAGAAGGACGGGCTGATCCCCGATATCCCGGTCTATCTCAATAGCCCCATGGCCACCGACGCCACGGCGCTGTACCTGCGCTTTCACAGCGAGCACCGTTTGTCGGCCGAGGAGTGTGCGGCGATGTACCGGAGCACGCGCATCGTTCGCTCGGTCGACGAGTCCCGCCAACTGGACCAGTTGCGCGGGCCTGCGGTGATCATCGCCGCCAGTGGCATGGCGACCGGTGGGCGGGTGCTGCACCACCTCAAGGCGTTGGCGCCCAACCCTCGCAACAGCCTGCTGTTCTCAGGCTTCCAGGCCGGTGGCACGCGTGGGGCGGACATCGTCGCCGGGGCGAGGAGCGTGCGCATGCATGGCATGGACGTTCCCATCAACGCACAGGTGTTCGCCATGGAGAATCTTTCCGCCCATGCCGATGCCGACGAAATCATCCAGTGGCTGCGGGGTTTGCGTACCGCGCCCCGGCAGACTTACGTGGTGCATGGCGAGCCCCACGCCGCCGATACCTTGCGCCGGCGCATCAGCCTCGAGCTCGGTTGGTCGGTGTGTGTGCCGGAGCACTTGCAGACGGTGCCGGTGGGGCAGGGGGAGGAGCACTAATTACACCGTTGGGCTTGGCAAATGCTGGGGCCGCTTCGCAGCCCCAGATGACCCACCTGCAGGCAGCTCAGACCAAGGCCAGACGGTGAACGACCTGGCTGGGGTCGTCCGGGTCCCGCGAGGTGGTGAAGCCATGGGCCTGTGCCAGGTCGCGCATCGCCACGTTCGCGGCCGCGTCGATCGAGTACATCTGCGTGAAGCCATGGGCCCGGGCGGCATCGATCAGGTGGCCGAGCAGCAGCGATCCCAATCCAAGGTTCTGCCAGGCATCGAGCACCGTTACCGCGCATTCGCACTGCCCGGTCTCGGCCGCAGCCGCGTAGCGGCTGATGCCCACTTCCTGCAGCTCGCCGTCGACATGGGCCAAGGCCACGTAGGCCATCTGCCGGTCGTGGTCGATGCTCATCAGTTGGTCAAGCATGGCCTCGCCGGGTTCCTTGATCTGGCACAGGAAGCGAAAGTGCCGCGACTGCGGCGACAGCCGCTGGATGAACGCTTTCTCGCGCTCCCGATCCGCGGCGCGCAGCGGCCGGATGAGCACATGGCTGCCGTTGTTCAGGGCTTGGACCCAGTGTTCGCCAGCGGTCTCGGGAAATGCCAGGTCAGCGGGTGCAGCATGGGGATGGGCAGGGTCCATGGGAGCCTCCAGCAGGTTCGGGAAAGGAGAATGCACCCTGCTGTTTTAGCGCCCTGCCCAGGGCGCCGCTTGATCTTTGTCAAGTGTGGTCGCCGCCTCAGTGGGCTGCGGCCTTGCGCCACGCCGTCATGAGGGTGGCCAGCACGATCAGGGCCGCCCCGGCGGCCATCCGCAGCGACGGCTGTTCGCCGAACAGCCACCAGGCGCAGGCGATCGCATACACCGGCTCCAGCGCAATGACCATGCCGGCGGTGCGGGCCTGCAGGCCGTCCAGGCTCTTGACGAAGAGGAACTGCGACAGCCCGGTGCAGAACACGCCCAGCAGCGCCAGATTGACCCAGTCGTTGCCGTGCAGGCTGGTGCCGGCCAGGTGGCTGAAGGCGAACGGTGCCACCAGCGCCGCCACCACCACGTTCTGCCAGAACGCCACCTGCATCGCGTCCATGCCGCTGGGGCGGCGGCGGTTGGCGACCGCCAGCAGGGCGAACGCCAGGCCCGAGGCCAGCCCCCAGAGCAGGCCCATGGTGCCTTGGTCGAGCAGGTCGAAGGACGGCACCACCAGCACCAGCCCCGCCGTCACCAGCAACAGCAGCAGGCTCTCGGTGGCGCCGGTCCGCTCGCGGAACACCAGCAGGTCGATCAGCGCGATGAACGCCGGGAAGCTGGCGAAGCCCAGGGTCGCCACCGCCACGCCGCCGACCTTGATGGCGATGAAGAAAGTCACCCAGTGGGCGGCGAGCAGGGTGCCGGTCAGGCCGATGACCGGCAGGTTGCGCCAGCTCAGCGCATCGAGCAGACGCGTGCCCTTGAGCCCGGCGACGAAGCCCAGGGCGATGAAGGCGAAGGTCGCCCGGCCGAAGGTGATGAGGCTGGCATCGGCCTGGATCAGTGCGCCGAGGATACCGGTCAGGCCGAACAGCACAGCGGCGATGTGCGCGGCGAGCAGGGCGTTGCGATGGCCGGTCGAGGTCCCGGCGGTGGAAACGGAGGTTGCGATCATGGCAGTCGAATGGTCTTCACAAGCGCGCGCAGGCACTTCCCAAGGGCGATGCGCGCGGGGTTTTCGGGTTTGGAGAATTTATCGTTATGGGGTGCTACCGGTTGTCCGGTGCAAAGGGGCGCCGCAGCGTTGGAATTGTGAAGCGAGGCTGCATACTCGCGGGTGTCGCGGGGCTGGCCTCTGGCGCAAGGTTCAGCCGATGGGAGAATTATTCGATCAGGGGGCTTTGGCGAGACGGTCGCCTGCGACATGTACTTGTCAGATCGCGACGTTGCTTGTGTCGTTGCGCGTCATGGCGACGTGGGTGGTGGCCCAATGACTGTCCGGGGCGCCGGACCGGTCGGAAAGGGGCGCGAAGCGCCCCAAACGACAGCTCAAAGTCTCACCCTGCGTGGGCGAAGCGTGGGGCAAGGCTGGCGGCGGCGGCCTCGAAGCAAGCCTTCATGTCGTCCACCACCTCGTCGCTGTGATCGAATGACAGGTAGATCCGCCCATATTGCGACGGCATCATCAGCAGGCCCGCTTCCCGCAGGGCCAGGTGCAAAGCCTTGCTGAACCCGGCGTCGCCGACCTCCAGTGCCTGCGCGTAGGTTGCCGGCGCCTGACGCGAAGGCCAGATACCGAACACGTTGCCGTAGCCACTGGTGCTCACGGCCATGCCCTGGGCGGCGAAGATCTCTTCCACGGCAAGGCGCAGCCCTTCGCCACGCTCGAGCAGGTGCGGATAGTCGGCATCGTCCAGTTGCGCCAGTGTGCTCATCACCGCCGCGCACGCCATCGGGTTGCCGCTGAAGGTGCCGCCACGCAGCACGCGCCCCTCCTCGAAGCCCGCCAGGATATGTGGCTTGCCGACGATGGCAGAGACCGGTACGCCGTTGCCGATGGCCTTGCCGACGCTGGCGATGTCCGGGTCCAGGCCTGCGTGCAAGGCCGCCAGCCCCGCGTGCAGGCGAAACCCCATCAGGACTTCGTCGCTGATGACCAGGGCGCCGTGGCGGTGGGCCACGTCCTGTACGTGCGCCAGGTAGCCAGGGGCAGGCATGATGCAGCCGGCGTTGGCGAGCATGGGTTCGAGGATCACCGCGGCGATGTCGGGGTCTTCGGCGAACAGGCGTTCCACGTCGTCGAAGTCGTTGAAGCGCAGCAGCGTGGTACGTGCCGTGGCGGGGCGCTGGCCGTTGGCGAAGCCGGCTTCGCGCGAACTGACGTTACCGAAGCTGACGTCGTCGAACCAGCCATCGAAGCCGGCCGCCATCTTGGCGATCCTGCCGCGGCCGGTGAAGGCGCGGGCGGCGCGGCAGGCCAGGTGCACCGCCTCGCTGCCGGAGTTGGTGAAGATGACCTTGCTCAGCGCGCCGGTGTGCGCAGCGAGCGCAGTGGCGGCGGCATGCTCGCGGACATGCGCCCACGACGGCGAGGGCGAGTCGGCCAGGGCCGCCGCGACCTGGGCAGTGACCTGGTCGTTGGCATGCCCGAGCAACACGGCGCCGAAGCCGAGCGCGGTGTCGATGTAGCGACGGCCTTGGTCATCCCACAGGTAGGCGCCCTTGCCCTTGCGGATGAAGAGGGTTTGCCCGTTGAGTTCGGGCAGGATGCGAGCGGCGCTGGAAACATCGCCAACCAGGTTACGCATGGGGACCTCTGTTCTGTCGTTCGATGAAGAGCCGATGGCGGGATCGGCTCGAAGCCTGTGTGGTTCGGCCACGCTCACTGTCGGCGTGTGTCCCAGGGGTTGTGGGCGAGCTTGTGCTCGAGGAAGTCGCGGAACACGCGGATCCTCGGGCTCAGGTGCTTGCGGTTGGTGTAGATCATGTAGATCGGCTCGCTGCTGTCGCTACTGTAGGGCTCCAGCAGCGGGACCAGGCGCCCGTCGTGGAGGTCCTGGCCGATATGGAACTGCGCCAGGCGCACGATGCCCGCGCCACCGAGCGCCAGGTCGCGCAGCAGGTCGCCCTGGGCGAACGTGGCCTTGGGGACCACCGGCACCGTGGTGGGCTCGCCATCGATGAGGAAACTCCAGTTGTTCCAGACGCTGTCGAAGCCGAAGTTGAAGCAGGTGTGATCGAGCAATTGCCGTGGATGCTCGGGTACGCCATGGCGGGCCAGGTAGTCCGGCGAGGCGCAGACGATCCAGCGGCTCTGGCCGATCTTGCGAGCGATGCGCGTCGAATCGGGCAGGATGCCACTGTGGATGGCCACGTCCAGCCCTTGATCGAACTGGTCATGAAACTGCGCACCCACCTGGATATCGACGGCCAGGCCAGGGTAGGCCGCGAGGAATTCCGGCAACCAGGGGATAATCTGGTGCTTGGCGAAGGTGGTCATGGTATGGATGCGCAGCGTGCCACTGACACGGGTCGGGAACGCCTCGGCCAGTGAGTCCGCCTCGGCCATGGCATTGCTCACCGCTCGGGCGCTGACCAGGTAGGCGGCGCCTTCCTCGGTCAGCGTCAGGCTGCGCGTGCCACGCTGGAACAGGCGCACCTGCAGGCGGTTCTCCAGGCGGGTGATCAGCTTGCTGATGGCCGAAGGGGTCATCCCGTGGGCCCGTGCCGCCGCGGAGAAGTTACCGTGCTCGGTGGCCCAGAGGAATGCCAGCAATTGTGAGTAGTTGTCCATGTTCCTGTCTCCCGTGGCCGATCAGCAGACGGGCAGTGCTGCGGTGGTCGAGCTGGGCGTGATGTCGTCGGGGCTGCACGGCAGCCCCGACAGCAGCCTGCTCAGCGGATGAACTGTTCGATGTAGTCGTCGGGCAGGCCCAACGACGTGTAGTGTGCACGAGCGGCTTCCAGTTTGGTGAAGACGTCCTCGTACCCCACTGCCACACCTTGGGGATCGACGTAGGTGTAGCCCCCTTGCACATGGAACCAGGTGATCATCTCCTCCACATCTTCCGGCACGAAGAGGGTGTGGGTCTCTCCCGGCGGCTCGAAGGCGAACGAGCCTTCCTCGGCGATCCAGTCATGCTCCAAGTAGTACCAGCGCCCCTTGAGCACCAGCGCATGGACCCCACCGGTATGGCGGTGGCGGGACAGAACACCGCTCTGGCGCACGCGCAGCAGGTTGATGTAGTAGCCGCCAGAGACGCTCAGCAGCAGGGGCTTGAAGGACACCGACGCGGTCACCGGGACCCACAGTTGGTCGTCGTCGAGCCATTTGCCAAGCACGCCGGGGTGCACCATGTCGGGCGACATGAAAGGCACCTGGGGCAGTTGATAGGGAATCGCCAATTCGTCGGGTTTGCGGGCTACGTTCATGAAAGGCTTCCACGGTTGGTTCTCTGGGGCCCCGGCCATACGGTCGGCCGGGGCTTCATGCAGGTTAAGGTTGCGATAGAGGGGGAAAAAGGACCTCGTCGGCACACCCGCCATGACGCTCGGTCACAGCGGGCTGGCAGTCGCCGCGCGGAGACTCAGGCCAGGGCCCGCCGCTGCGCGTGCTCGTCGAGCGGTGCCATGGCACTGCGCTGGGCCGAAAGCTCTGGCTGGGACTTCTGCAGGTAGGCGCCGATGCCCACCAGCACGGCGGTCAGGCCGAGCGTGGAAAACAGCTCCGCGCGCTGCCCCGGGAAGGCTGCCATGATCGCGAAGACCCCGAGGATGAAGGCGATGGTCAGCACGGTCAGGTAGGGGAACAGCCACATCCGCACTTCCAGGCGCTTGCCCAGGGCCACGAGCTTGCGACGCATGTACAACTGGGTCACGGCGATCACCAGGTACATCAGCAGGGCCAGGGCTCCGCTGGTGGCCAGCAGGAACTGGAACACTTGCTTGGGCAACAGGTAGTTGGCCGCCAGGGCGACCAGCGCGGCCAGCGATGTCAGCGCGACCGCCAACAGGGGCACACCCTTGGGCGTGGTACGCGACACCGCCCTTGGCGCATCGCCCCGCTTGGCCAGCGAATAGGCCATGCGCGAGGCGGTGTAGATCGCCGAATTCAGGCAACTGGTCACCGCCACCAGGACGACGATGCTCATGATGGCAGGTGCCCAAGGGATGTTCATGGCAGTGAGCACCGCCTGGTAGGAGCCCTGCGCCAGGCCTGGCGCATTCCAGGGGACCAGGCACACGACCACGAACATGGAGCCGAGGTAGAACAGGCCCAGGCGCCACACCACTGCGCGAATCGCCTTCTTGATGTTGGCCTTGGGGTCCTTCGATTCGGCTGCGGCGATGGTGACCACCTCGCTGCCCTGGAAGCTGAACATGGCGGTCAGCAGCGCAGCGACTATCGCCACGTTGCCATTGGGGGCGAAGCCGCCGTTGGCATACAGGTTGGCGATGCCATGGGTGGACGAACCTGGCACCAGGTCGAAGATGGCCAGTACGCCCAGAACGATGAAGCTGACGATCGACACCACCTTGAACAGCGACAACCAGTACTCGAGCGTGCCGAACGAGCCCACGCTGAGGCTGTTGCAGACGATCAGCACGAAGGTGATGGCAAAGGCCGTGATCCAGTGGGGAAGGCCCAGCCAGTCGCCGAGGATGTTGCCGGCCACGATGGCTTCGATGGCGATGACCAGCACGTAGAACCACCAGTACAGCCAGCCAATGGAAAAACCGGCCCAGCGCCCGATGGCCTGGTCGGCATAGGAGGAGAACGAGCCGGTGTCCGGCCTGGCCGTGGCCATCTCTCCGAGCATCTGCATCACCAGCACCACGATCATCGCGGCGATCACATAGGACACCAATACCGCAGGTCCGGCGGCCGCGATGGCGTTGCTCGACCCCACGAAAAGGCCTGCGCCTATCACGCCGCCAATCGAGATCATCGTGACCTGCCTGCCTTTCAAGCCGTTCCCCAGCTTGTCATTGACCTTATCTTGACCATCACGCATCGGCTTGCACCTCGGTTGGACGCTTATTGTTGTCAGTGGCCACCGGCGAGGCGGCCTTGGCGCACTACCTTAAGGGCTGGGCGAGGCGTGGATTAGGCCATGGCATTTCACAGCAGGTGTGACGAGTCGTCACAGGATCGCGGCCTGCTGTTCACCGCGCTGATGTTTCCGTTCACGACCTGGGAAAATACCGAACGCCATCAAATTGTTCAGGCAACGGCCGATAGCAAGGGGTGACAGGCCGCCATCGAATCATGCGCGTGCGATATTCAAAAAAATAATCCAAGGTCTTGAAACATGAACCTGAAATTCCGCCACAAGATCCTGCTCAGCGCTTGCGCCGTCGTGGTCCTGGCATTCGCCTTGTTCACCCTCTACAACGACTACCTGCAGCGCAACACCATCGGCCAGAACATCGAGGCGTCCGTGCAACAGGCTGGCGCCTTGACCGCCAGCAGCGTGCAGAACTGGATGAGCGGGCGCATCCTGGTGCTGGAGAACCTGGCCCAGGACATCGCCCTGCAGGGCACCGACGCCAATGTGGCGGGGTTGGTCGACCAGCCTTCCTATACCCGTAACTTCCTGTTCACCTATCTCGGCCAGGCCGATGGGGTGTTCACCCAGCGACCGTTCGTCGAGCTGCCCGATGGCTTCGACCCGCGCCAGCGCCCTTGGTACGGCGCCGCCGCGAGCGCGGGGCACACGGTGCTGACGCCACCTTACCAAGGCACGGTCGGTGGCCTGATGATGAGCATCGTGACGCCGGTGCGCAGCAAGGCCAGTGGCGAGCTGCTGGGCGTGGCTGGCGGCGACCTGAGCCTGGACACCCTGGTGGACATCATCAACGCCGTGGACTTCGGCGGCATCGGCCATGCCTTCCTGGCCGACCGCGACGGCCAGGTGATCGTCAGCCCC
>NZ_JAMYBK010000002.1 GCF_024127895.1 Pseudomonas guariconensis
GGCAGTTATTGAGCACTGCAGGATAGGTGTGTCTGTAGCGCGCAAGAACCAGGGAAAAGCCCTGGTTTTGATGCGATTGAGGCCTGAAAAATCGGCCTTGCGGCGTCGACACGTTACTTATCGCGGGCTTGGGGAAACTTGTTCGGAGAATCCCTAGAGAGTAGTTCTTGGCCACTGAATTGAGAGTGGCCAGGATCTCCTGATGGCGCTTGGCGTCTTCAGCCTGCCAGGAGGCTTTTCGATCCAGCAGCCCCTTCAACTCGACCAGGTTGTACATCCCAAGCCGGTGAAAATTTCCCCAGCTGGGAATTCCAAACAGGTTGTAGATCACCACGGTGGCATCTCGCTCGCTGGCCAAGCGCTTCTCGCCAACCAGCTTTTCAGCGGCTTCTTTGGCATCGTCATGATCGTCGTAGGTACTCAGCAGTTTCACGGTGTATCTCTCATAAAATTCACTCGCCATTTTACCGGATGGTTTTGGTAGTAAGGACAAGGAGTAAGTCATGGCAAAGCAAGTCCCCTTCGCCAAAGCAGTCAACGTCGCAGAAGAGTGGGCATTTTCTCTGCTGAAAAACGCCCTCCCAGATCACTATTGGCTGCTGACCAACATCGAACTGCTGACAGAAACCGGTCAGGCAATGGAGATCGATGCAGTAGTCGTCGGTGACTGGGGCGTGTATTTAATCGACGTGAAGGGCTACAGCGGGACGCTAGAGGCGGGGAAGGACGTTTGGCTACTGGATGGTCGCCCTGTTGATAACGCGTTGCGCAAGGCCAACCAGAACTCCCGCGTGCTTGCAGGCCGTATCCGTAACCGAGCTGGTATTGGTTTGTATGCGCCGTGGTGTCAGGGAGTAGTGCTTGTGACCGGCGATAAAGGTCATAGCATCTCGCTCATTAAAGATGAGCCCTCCCTACAAGTGTGGACGCCAGACGGGATCACCAAGGCGTTGACCAGCGCTGAGGGGCTAACAGCTACCAAGGCGTACGAGCTGATCGATGCGCAACGTGAGCTTGTCCTTGCCACTCTTGGGCAATTGCGTCAGCAGATAGCTGAAAACAATAGATTCCAGCAGTACCAAAAAACACAGTGCCTGCTGGATCAGAATGGCCTTGAGCTATGGATGGCGGAGTATCACTTGGAGAACTGGAACTCCAAGTGGATGCTGAAAATCGTGAACCGGCCCAATTGCGAGAGCCAGGAGCGCCGTGATCAGCTTCAAGCGCAATTGCGAGACGAGTTTCGGTTACTACAAGAGTTGGCTGGCTTAACCGGCGTGACCTACAGCGCGCCGCTGATTGATGACGGTGAGCTGATGGTGCTGCCAATCAGCATGCCCAAGGGCAAACCTCTCTCGCTGGTTGATCTCTCTGCGTATTCCGAGGAGTCAGCCAGGTCGACGCTGATTTCTGCCTTAGCAGCGATCCAGGGAATCCATCGACGTGGCGCCACACTGGGTAAGGTTTCCGCAAACTCGATCTATCTCACCGACGCGGGTGAGGTTTGCTTCATCGATGTCCTGAACAACCATAGTGCTGACGAAGACATCGACCTCATAACCTCACTGTTTAAACCCTTGGCCGACACTCTTCGATTAGAAATCTCAGAAAGCAACGATGCAGAAGGTCAGGCGGCCTCAGAGTGCCTATCACAGTTGATAGCGAACCTTATGAACGTGGGCGCCTCAACTGCACTTGCCTCGTCAGACGCTCCTTTTGAGGCTGAGCCAGGCGCAATTCTCGATAATCGTTATGAATTGGTCGAACAGGTCGATGAAGATGCTTTTTCAAGCATCTGGCGGTCTCGTCACGTAGCTGGACGCTTCGATTGCGCAGTTCAGATCTACGATGATGCAGATGAAGTTTGGGAGTTGGTAGCTGATCAATATCATCGGCTCGCTCAGATTTATCATCCTGCACTGGAGCGGGTATTCGATCTTGCTCGAATTCCCAGTACCGATGCTTATTTCATCAGTCGAGCATGGGCGAGTGGTGAGACGCTCTTTGACCAAGCGTCTATCAGTGCCGACGAGTTCCGGCACTGGCTGGAGCAATTACTCGCGGGGCTTGGCTATCTACACAGGCTGGGGTTCACCCATAGGAATATAACCCCGCTCAACATACTCGTGGATGGCGTCAGAGCTACCTTGGTCGGCATGAGTTCCCTGCCAGCCGAAGATCGTCGAGTGGGTGATCTTCGATACAAATTTCCAGGTGTTATCGAACAGGGCTGGTCTGCTTTTGCAGATTTGTACGCGCTTTGGGCTTCATTGCTGGATGGCCTACAACCCGGCGTATTGAAGCAAGCAGGGGGCGATCTTGAGCGCGCGATACAGCAAGTCACTCACCCTGCACTGAATGATGGCCTGAAAGCCAAAGTAGCGAAGCTGCTGCACGAAGGCACTGCGTTCCATGCTGATGACTACGTTGCATGGTTTGGGCTGGACATCACTGCCCAGCAGACCAAAGATCTACCCGACGCCTTTGCCAAAAAATGGGGTATCAGCAAGGGCTACATGACGTTCTTGGTTGTGGACATGTTGAATGATCAACGACCCCGCATTCGTAGCCAATGGGTTATCGATGCGTTGAGAACCAGGCGCATACCAGGAAACAAAACCAACAAAGCCTCTATGAATTCGACCTTCAGCAGAATGAAATCAGCCGGGATCGTTGAGGAGTACAAGACCAAGCATCGCCTGACTGTTGCCTTCTTGGCCGATTGGAACGCAGCCCAGTAGAGGCCTCAGCTAAGCAAAAAGCCCCTGCGGACTCGCGTCAGCAGGGGCTTTTACTTTCAAGCTACAGGCAAATTACTTTGGCCGAACCGCTTAACTTTGGCCGAAGTGGCAAATAACTTTGTCCACCTACACCTGATCAGAAATCCAGGTTAGCCACCGACAGCGCATTGCTTTCGATGAACTCACGACGTGGTTCCACCGCATCCCCCATCAAGGTGTTGAAGATCTGATCGGCTGCGATCGCATCTTCGATAGTCACCTTGAGCATGCGACGGACGTTCGGGTCCATGGTGGTTTCCCACAGCTGATCCGGGTTCATCTCACCCAGACCTTTGTATCGCTGGATGGTGTGGCGCTTGGCGGTTTCGTTCATCAGCCAGTCCAGGGCTTCCTTGAACTCGCTGACCGCCTTGCGACGCTCGCCACGCTGCACGTAGGCACCTTCGCCCAACAGGGTACTGAGCTTGGCGCCCAGGTTCACGACCGAACGGTAGTCGTTGCTGCCGAAGAAGTCGCGGTTGAAGGTGATGTAGCTGGCCAGGCCGTGAGAGGTGATTTCCACTTCCGGCAGCCAGACGTTGCGCTCCTTGTCCTCGCGCAGGCTGGCCTGGTAGATCAGGCCGGACTTCTGGCTGTTGTTCAGGCGCTCCTGGAGCTTGCCCAGCCAGGCCTGCATGACAGCGTGGTCGCCCAATTGCTCCAGGGTGACTTCCGGCAGGTAGATGAAGTGCTCAGTCAGCTCCTGCGGGTACAGACGCGACAGGCGCTTGAGGGTCTTCATCACACCACGGAATTCATTCACCAGGCCTTCGAGCTGCACACCGGAAACCGGTGGCGCCGACTCGTCCAGGTGCAGGCTGGCATCTTCCAGGGCCGACTGCGTCATGTATTCCTCCATGGCGTCGTCATCCTTGATGTACTGCTCCTGCTTGCCTTTCTTCACCTTGTACAGCGGCGGCTGGGCGATGTAGATGTAGCCACGCTCGACCAGCTCGGGCAGTTGGCGGAAGAAGAAGGTCAGCAGCAAGGTACGGATGTGCGAACCGTCAACGTCAGCATCGGTCATGATGATGATGTTGTGATAACGCAGCTTGTCGATGTTGTACTCTTCGCGGCCAATGCCACAGCCCAGGGCGGTGATCAGGGTGCCGACCTCCTGGGACGAGATCATCTTGTCGAAACGCGCTTTCTCGACGTTGAGGATCTTGCCTTTGAGCGGCAGGATCGCCTGGGTACGACGGTTGCGGCCTTGCTTGGCCGAGCCACCCGCGGAGTCACCCTCCACCAGGTACAGTTCGGAAAGGGCAGGGTCCTTCTCCTGGCAGTCGGCGAGCTTGCCTGGCAGGCCCGCGATATCCAAGGCGCCTTTGCGGCGGGTCATTTCACGAGCCTTGCGTGCCGCTTCACGGGCACGGGCAGCATCGATCATTTTGCCGACGACGGCCTTGGCCTCGTTGGGGTTCTCCAACAGGAAGTCGGCGAAGTACTTGTTCATCTCCTGTTCCACGGCGGTCTTCACCTCCGAGGAAACCAGCTTGTCCTTGGTCTGCGAGCTGAACTTGGGGTCCGGCACCTTGACCGAGATGATCGCGGTCAGGCCTTCACGCGCATCGTCACCGGTGGTCGAGACCTTGTTCTTCTTGGCCAGGCCTTCCTGTTCGATGTAGTTGTTCAGGTTGCGGGTCAGCGCCGAGCGGAAGCCCACCAAGTGGGTACCACCGTCACGCTGTGGAATGTTGTTGGTGAAGCACAGCAGGTTTTCGTTGAAGCTGTCGTTCCACTGCAGGGCTACCTCGACCCCCACGCCGTCGTCACGCTGGACACTGAAGTGGAAGACCTGGGAGTTCACCGGGGTCTTGTTGGTGTTCAGGTATTCGACGAATGCACGCAGACCACCTTCGTACTTGAAGAACTCTTCCTTGCCGGTGCGCTCGTCCTTGAGCATGATGCCGACGCCCGAGTTGAGGAACGACAGCTCACGGATACGCTTGGCCAGGATGTCCCAGCTGAAGTGGATGTTCTTGAAGGTTTCTGCCGACGGCTTGAAATGAATGTGGGTGCCGGTGGTTTCGCTTTCACCAACGACCTCCATTGGCGCCTGTGGAACACCATGGACGTAGGTTTGTTCCCAGATCTTGCCGCTGCGGCGTACGGTCAGTACCAGCTTCTCGGAGAGGGCGTTCACCACGGAAACACCTACGCCGTGCAGGCCGCCAGAAACCTTGTAGGAGTTGTCATCGAATTTACCGCCTGCGTGCAAGACGGTCATGATCACTTCGGCAGCCGACACGCCTTCTTCTTTATGCACATCGACCGGAATGCCGCGACCGTTATCGCGAACACTGATGGATTCGTCCGGGTGGATGATGACAGTGATGTCGTCGCAGTGACCGGCGAGGGCCTCGTCGATCGAGTTATCGACCACCTCGAATACCATGTGGTGCAGGCCGCTACCATCATCGGTGTCGCCAATGTACATGCCGGGACGTTTGCGCACGGCATCCAGTCCTTTCAGCACCTTGATGCTGGAGGAGTCGTACGTTTGATTTTCGCTCATGCCTTCACTCCCGATGGTCGTGGGTCTGGGTGATACGGCCCTGTTCCACGTGGAACAAAGCAACTGGCGTTTCCTTCTGCCAGCCTTCCCTCAGTAATTCGTGATCTACACAGGTGATAAACACCTGGCAGTTTAATTCTTCGAGCAAGCGGCACAGCGCACGGCGATGCTGCTCATCCAGTTCGGACGGCAAGTCATCGACAAGATAAATACAGTGACCGCGACGAGCTTGACTGACGAGATGGCCCTGGGCTATTCGCAAGGCGCAAACCACCAGTTTCTGCTGACCTCGCGACAGGATGTCGGCGGCGTTGTTCGCGCTCAATCGCAGACGCAAATCGGCTCGCTGTGGTCCCGCCTGGGTGTGACCCATCTGCTGATCGCGAAGAAGGGAGGAGGCGAGTACTTCGTTGAGTTCCCGGTCCTTGTCCCAGCCTCGGTAGTAGCTAAGGGTCAGCCCTTCCAGTTCGACCAGTTCGCTCAGGGTTCGCTCGAAGACAGGCTTCAAGGCCTTGATATAGTTGCGACGGTATTCATCTATTTCCGCGCTGGCCAGGCACAATTCCCGGTCCCAGGCGGCTTGCGAAGCAGCGTCAAGTGTACCATGACGCAACCATGAGTTCCGCTGCCGCAGCGCCTTCTGCAGTCGTTGCCAGGCCGCCATGAATCGAGGTTCCACGTGGAACACTCCCCAATCCAGGAACTGCCGGCGGATCTTGGGCGCCCCTTCGAGCAGGCGGAAGCTGTCTGGGTTGATCAGCTGCAAGGGCAGCATTTCCGCCAACTGGGCCGTGCTGCGGGCATTCTGCCCATCGATGCGGATGGTGAATTCTCCCTGGCGATCGCGAGAGATCCCCAGGCTGCTGGTTCCTCCCTCTACCAACTGGACCTCGCCGAATACGGTGCATGTCGGCTGCTCGTACTGGATGACCGGGTTCAAGCGGGTGCTGCGAAACGAACGCGCCAGCCCAAGCAGGTGCACGGCTTCCAGCACGCTGGTCTTGCCGCTGCCGTTGTCGCCGTAGAGGATGTTGATGCGAGGAGAGGGGGAGAGGGTCACCGGGTGCAGGTTGCGCACCGCGGTGACCATGATACGTCGAAGGGACATTTGGCCTGCTACGGTTACAGACGCATCGGCATGACAACGTAGGACGAGTCGTCGTTACCGGCTTCCTGGAGCAGGGCGCTGCTGTTGGAGTCGGAGAGGATCAGGCGAACCTGTTCCGTGGTCATGACCCCCAGCACATCCAGCAGGTAGCTGACGTTGAAGCCGATCTCCAGCGAGCTACCGTTGTAATCGACGCTGATTTCTTCTTCCGCTTCTTCCTGTTCCGGGTTGTTGGCCTGGATCTTCAATTGGCCGGCGGCCAGTTGCAGGCGGATACCGCGGTACTTCTCGTTGGACAGGATCGCGGTGCGGCTGAAGGCTTCGCGCAGCGCCTGGCGATCACCGATCACCAGCTTGTCGCCGCCCTTGGGCAGTACGCGCTCATAATCGGGGAACTTGCCGTCGACAAGCTTCGAGGTGAAGGTGAATTCGCCAGTGGTCGCGCGGATATGGTGCTGGCCCAGCACGATGCTGACCATGCCTTCCGGGTCGGTGAGCAGGCGGGCCAGCTCGAGGATACCCTTGCGCGGCACGATGACCTGGTGGCGGTCAGCCTGGCCGATAGGCGCCTGCATGGAGCACAGGGCCAGGCGGTGACCATCGGTGGCCACGGCACGCAGGGTGTCGGTGGAGACTTCCAGCAACATGCCGTTGAGGTAGTAGCGCACGTCCTGCTGGGCCATGGCGAAGCTGGTGCGCTCGATCAGCCGGCGCAGCTTGCTTTGCTCCAGGTTGCAGGTCAGCGAGCCAGGGCCTTCCTCGACGGTCGGGAAATCGTTGGCCGGCAGGGTCGACAGGGTGAAGCGGCTACGACCGGCCTTGACCAGCAGTTTCTGCTCGTCGACCTTGATATCGATCAGCACGTCGTTCGGCAGGCTCTTGCAGATGTCCATCAGCTTGCGCGCCGGAACGGTGATCTCGCCAGGCTCGGCCGGCTCTTCCAGTTGTACGCGGCCAACCAGTTCGACTTCCAGGTCGGTACCGGTCAACGACAGTTGCTGGCCTTGTACGACCAGCAGCACGTTGGACAGGACCGGCAAGGTCTGGCGGCGCTCGACGACACCTGCGACCAGTTGCAGGGGTTTCAACAGGGCTTCGCGTTGAATGGTGAAATGCATGGTCTAGTCCCTTGCCTTCAATAAGCTGCACCGACACCCATCAGGTCGTCAGCGTCCGCAGCAGGTTCTTGTAGTCCTCGCGGATGTCCGCGTCGGATTCCTTCAATTCGTTGATCTTGCGGCAGGCGTGCAGCACGGTGGTGTGGTCACGGCCGCCGAACATGTCGCCGATCTCCGGCAGACTGTGGTTGGTCAGCTCCTTGGACAGGGCCATGGCCACCTGCCGGGGACGGGCCACCGATCGCGAACGCCGCTTGGACAACAGATCGGCGATCTTGATCTTGTAGTACTCGGCCACGGTGCGCTGGATGTTATCCACACTGACCAGCTTGTCCTGCAACGCCAGCAGGTCCTTGAGCGACTCACGGATCAGCTCGATGGTGATATCCCGGCCCATGAAGTGCGAATGGGCGATCACCCGTTTCAGGGCACCTTCCAGTTCACGCACGTTGGAACGGATGCGCTGGGCAATGAAGAACGCCGCATCATGCGGCAGCTCGACCTTCGCCTGGTCGGCCTTCTTCATGAGAATCGCCACGCGGGTTTCCAGTTCCGGTGGCTCGACGGCTACCGTCAGGCCCCAGCCGAAACGGGACTTCAGGCGCTCTTCCAGGCCTTCGATTTCCTTCGGGTAGCGGTCGCTGGTGAGAATCACCTGCTGGCCGCCCTCGAGCAGGGCGTTGAAGGTGTGGAAGAACTCTTCCTGGGAGCGTTCCTTGCGGGCGAAGAACTGAATGTCGTCGATCAGCAAGGCATCGACCGAACGATAGAAACGCTTGAACTCGTTGATCGCGTTCAACTGCAGCGCCTTGACCATGTCTGCGACGAAACGCTCGGAATGCAGGTACACCACCTTGGCATTCGGATTCTTCTTCAGCAGATGGTTACCCACAGCGTGCATGAGGTGGGTCTTACCCAGGCCTACGCCGCCATACAGGAAAAGCGGGTTGTAGCCATGCTTGGGATTGTCGGCGACCTGCCAGGCGGCCGCACGGGCCAACTGGTTGGACTTACCTTCGACGAAGGTTTCGAAGGTGAAGGTCCGGTTCAGGTAGCTGGTGTGCTTGAGCGCACCTTCGACCTGTACGGTGCGTTGTTCGGTTCGAGCCGTGGCTGCCGGTGCTGGGGCGGTTTCGCCCATGGCATCGAAACTGTCGCGCGAAGACGGCTCCTCGATCTCGTTGACCAGTACCGGCTCGATCGCAGGCTCGGCGATCGGCTCGTTGTGGACCACGACCTGTGCCGGCTGCTGCGCCTGGGCTTGCTGGGCCAGGCTGGCGGCAACCGCGGCACTGACCGGCGCATTGGGGGCGGCACGCGGCGCGGAGCTGCGGCGGCTGCCTATTAATAAGGAAAGGGCAGGCGCAATGCCGTTGCCGTGCTCACCCAACAGCTCGAGCAAACGGCCCAGGTACTTTTCATTGACCCAATCGAGAACGAAACGGTTGGGCGCATAGACGCGCAACTCGTCGCCTTCGGCTTCGACCTGTAGCGGACGGATCCAGGTGTTGAATTGCTGGGCAGGCAGTTCATCGCGCAGAAGCTCCACGCACTGCTGCCAAAGTTCCACTGACACGGATATCCCCTGAGTTTGAAAGCCGGATGAGGCAAAAACAAACCGCCATTGTACCGGGCGGGCGACCACTTATCCACATGTGGCAACGACTCACCGAGTGGCAAATCGGTCAATTCACAACCAAAACGCCACCCACGCCGTGTGAATAAGCTCTGTGGATAACCTCCCTTGAGGGCTATGCACAACCCTGACCTGAAACCAGTGGATAACTTGCCTGTGGATAAGTAGCCTTTCGATCCACAGCTTTTCCGCGGGCCCGGCACAGCCAGAACACCTCTTACCGACAGGGTTATGAATCTCTGTACAGCGCGTGTTTTCTTGCTTTAACGAGGTTATCCACAGAAAGTTATCCACTAAAGATCTATAAGTTCTTCAGAAAAGCTTTTTATATGTCCTTCTGTTTTTTCATGTTGTCGTCTCGTGTCGGCCTGATCAAGCCTTCAGAGGCATCGGGGCAGGTCAGGCCTTCCATAAGGAAAGGCTGGTTGGAAATTGACCTATTGGCTTGCTTTCTCTAGAATCGCCGATCTCTTAAAAAGGGGGCCATTCCGGCCCGTTGTCGACGAACCCAGGTAACAACGCCATGAAACGTACTTTCCAACCAAGCACCATCAAGCGCGCGCGCACCCACGGCTTCCGTGCCCGTATGGCTACCAAGAACGGCCGCGCTGTTCTGTCGCGTCGTCGTGCCAAAGGCCGTAAGCGTCTGGCAATTTGATTTTTCGGCACAGGTGGTGAGTCAGGACTTCAGTCGGGACAAGCGACTGCTTACACCCCGGCATTTCAAAGCGGTCTTCGACTCCCCAACCGGCAAGGTTCCAGGGAAAAACCTGCTTATCCTTGCCCGCGAGAACGGCCTCGATCATCCACGGCTCGGCCTGGTGATCGGCAAGAAGAGCGTCAAGCTCGCCGTTCAACGCAATCGCCTCAAACGCTTGATGCGCGATTCCTTTCGCCTGAACCAGCAGATGCTCGCTGGCCTGGACATCGTGATCGTCGCGCGCAAGGGATTGGGCGAGATCGAGAACCCAGAATTGCACCAACACTTTGGCAAGCTCTGGAAGCGCCTGGTACGCAGTCGGCCCTCTCCAGCGGTTAACGCCGATTCCGCAGGGGTAGACAGTCACGATGCGTAAACTGGCCCTCGTTCCGATCCAGTTTTACCGTTACGCCATTAGTCCACTGATGGCCAGTCACTGTCGTTTCTACCCCAGTTGCTCCTGTTACGCCTATGAAGCCATCGAAACCCATGGCCTCTTGCGTGGCGGGTGGCTAGCCGTTCGTCGCCTGGGGCGCTGTCATCCGTGGAACGACGGTGGTTTCGATCCCGTTCCACCAGCTCCTTCCTCCCGAACTTCTTCGATAGCCGAGTAATCATGGATATTAAACGCACGATCCTGATCGTCGCCCTGGCAATCGTGTCCTACGTCCTGGTCCTCAAGTGGAACCAGGACTACGGCCAGGCTGCCTTGCCGACTCAGAATACTGCTGCCAGCAACGTTGCCCCGGCGCTGCCGGACACCGTGCCGGCCGGCAACGATGGCGCCAGCGCCGATGTGCCGAGCGCCAACGCTGAATCCAGCCCAGCCGAACTGGCGCCGGTCGCGGTCAGCAAGGACCTGGTCCGGATCAAGACCGATGTCCTGGACCTGGCTATCGACCCGGTGGGCGGCGACATCGTCCAGCTGACCCTGCCGAAATACCCACGTCGCCAGGACCATCCGGACATTCCGTTCCAGCTGTTCGACAACGGCAGCGAGCGTGTCTACCTGGCCCAAAGCGGCCTGACCGGCGCCAACGGCCCGGATGCCCGTGCCAGTGGTCGCCCGCTGTACGCCACCGAACAGAAGCACTACCAGCTGGCCGACGGCCAGGACCAACTGGTGGTCGACCTGAAGTTCAGCGACAACGGCGTCAACTACATCAAGCGCTTCACCTTCAAGCGCGGCGAATACGACCTGGCTGTCAGCTACCTGATCGACAACCAGAGCAGCCAGGCCTGGACCGGCAACCTGTTCGCCCAGCTCAAGCGTGACGCCAGCTCCGACCCGTCGTCGAGCACTGCCACTGGCACCGCGACCTACCTGGGCGCAGCCCTGTGGACAGCTTCGGAGCCGTACAAGAAAGTGTCGATGAAGGACATCGACAAGGGCAGCTTGAAAGAAAATGTGTCCGGCGGCTGGGTCGCCTGGCTGCAGCACTACTTCGTGACCGCCTGGATCCCGAACGCCTCGGACAACAACGTCGTCCAGACCCGCAAGGACAGCCAGGGCAACTACATCATCGGCTACACCGGCCCGGCGCTGAACGTGCCTGCCGGCGGCAAGGCCGAAACCAGCGCCATGCTGTATGCCGGCCCGAAGATCCAGTCCAAGCTCAAGGAGTTGTCCCCAGGCCTGGAACTGACCGTCGACTACGGCTTCCTGTGGTTCATCGCCCAGCCGATCTTCTGGCTGCTGCAACATATCCACAGCCTGCTGGGCAACTGGGGCTGGTCGATCATCGTCCTGACCATGCTCATCAAGGGCCTGTTCTTCCCGCTCTCGGCCGCCAGCTACCGTTCGATGGCGCGCATGCGTGCCGTGGCGCCGAAGTTGCAGCAGCTCAAGGAACGCTTCGGTGACGATCGCCAGAAGATGTCCCAGGCGATGATGGAGCTGTACAAGAAAGAGAAGATCAATCCGCTGGGTGGCTGCCTGCCGATCCTGGTGCAGATGCCAGTGTTCCTGGCCCTGTACTGGGTACTGCTGGAAAGCGTGGAAATGCGCCAGGCCCCATGGATGCTGTGGATCACCGACCTGTCGATCAAGGATCCGTTCTTCATCCTGCCGATCATCATGGGTGCCACCATGTTCATCCAGCAGAAGCTGAACCCGACTCCGCCGGATCCGATGCAGGCGAAGGTCATGAAAATGATGCCGATCATCTTCACCTTCTTCTTCCTGTGGTTCCCGGCCGGCCTGGTGCTGTACTGGGTTGTGAACAACTGCCTGTCGATCGCGCAGCAGTGGTACATCACCCGCGCCATCGAAGCCGCGACCAAGAAAGCGGCTGCTTGACGGGCTGCTGAGCTAGCCTGTGAATAAAAACGCCCCTTCGTGGGGCGTTTTTGCTATCTGTGTATTTTTCGTAGAGGTTTTCGAGCATGAACACTGTGCGTGAAACCATCGCAGCCATCGCCACCGCCCAGGGGCGCGGAGGCGTTGGCATCGTCAGGCTGTCCGGCCCGTTGGCCAGCCAGGCGGGGCAGGCCATTACTGGCCGCTCCCTGACGCCACGCCATGCCCACTACGGCCCGTTCCGCGATGACCAGGGCCTGGTGCTGGACGAAGGCATCGCCTTGTTCTTCCCCGGGCCGAATTCGTTCACCGGCGAAGACGTCCTGGAACTGCAGGGGCATGGCGGGCCAGTGGTCATGGACATGCTGCTGCAGCGCTGCCTGCAACTGGGTTGCCGCCTGGCGCGGCCGGGCGAGTTCAGCGAGCGGGCATTTCTCAACGACAAGCTCGACCTGGCCCAGGCCGAAGCGATCGCCGACCTCATCGAGGCCAGCTCGACCCAGGCTGCGCGCAATGCCCTGCGTTCGCTGCAGGGGGAATTCTCCAAGCGTGTGCATAACCTCACCGAAGCCTTGATCGCGCTGCGGATCTACGTCGAAGCGGCTATCGACTTCCCTGAGGAAGAGATCGACTTCCTCGCCGATGGCCATGTGTTGTCCATGCTCGATGCGGTGCGCAGCGAGTTGTCCACAGTGCAGCGCGAGGCCGGGCAGGGCGCCCTGCTGCGCGATGGCATGACCGTGGTCATCGCCGGCCGGCCCAATGCCGGCAAATCCAGCCTGCTCAACCGCTTGGCAGGCCGGGAGGCGGCCATCGTCACGGATATCGCCGGCACCACACGGGATATCCTGCGCGAACATATCCACATCGACGGCATGCCGCTGCACGTGGTGGACACCGCCGGCCTGCGCGATACCGACGATCATGTGGAAAAGATCGGTGTGGAGCGTGCACTCAAGGCCATTGGCGAGGCTGATCGCGTCCTGCTGGTGGTGGACTCCACCGCACCGGAAGCCAGCGACCCGTTTGCGCTGTGGCCGGAGTTCCTCGACTTGCGACCCGATCCGGCCAAGGTCACTCTCATCCGCAACAAAGCAGACCTGAGCGGCGAGGCGGTGGCCATGGAGCAGAGCGAGGACGGCCACGTCACCCTCACGCTCAGCGCCAAGGGCGACGACGTGGGGCTGGAGCTGCTGCGGGAACACCTCAAGGCCTGCATGGGTTACGAACAGACCGCAGAGAGCAGTTTCAGCGCTCGCCGGCGTCACCTGGAGGCACTGCGCCAGGCAAGCGACCATCTCGAACATGGCCGTGCGCAATTGACCTTGGCGGGAGCCGGCGAACTGCTGGCCGAAGACCTGCGCCAGGCCCAGCAGGCGCTGGGGGAAATCACCGGGGCGTTCAGCTCCGACGATCTGCTGGGGCGCATCTTCTCCAGCTTCTGCATCGGCAAGTAACGTCCTCTTCTGGGGCGCCCTGCGCCCCATCGCGACACAACGCCGCTCCCGCAGGTACGGCGACCAATCCCTGACCTTATCTCCATTCCCTGACACCAGAAGTCATCAACAGGTGCGTATTCGCTCGCCTGAGCTCTGTGGAAAACTCGCCCTCAGCGCCGTTGATAACAGGGCGTTTTGGCTGAGGACAAATCCACCTGTGGGTAACACGCATTTTAATCCACAGGTTAAATGGCGTTATCCAGAGCCCTCAGGGTCACTGAGGCACAGGGTTATAAAACCCTCAAGGCGGCGATATGAAAGGCCTACAGAAGCTTATCCACAGGCAGGCAGGGGGCTAAGAGTAAACATAAAAACAAAGCTTTTTTAAATTTTTCCTCTTTGTTTTCTTTTATTCGCCACTCATCCACAGCCTGGTCAAAATTTGCGCAAAAGGTTTCTTTAGGAGGGGGGAAGTCCCTATACTTGTCCGCTTACCTTCTCTATTCGCAAAACAGGCACGAGGTGCGTGGTGGATTTCCCTTCCCGTTTTGAAGTGATCGTCATCGGCGGCGGCCATGCCGGTACCGAGGCTGCGCTTGCGTCCGCACGCATGGGTGTGAAAACCCTGCTGCTGACCCATAACGTGGAAACCCTCGGTCACATGAGCTGCAACCCGGCCATCGGTGGTATCGGCAAGAGCCACCTGGTCAAGGAAATCGATGCGCTCGGCGGCGCCATGGCGCTGGCCACCGACAAGAGCGGCATCCAGTTCCGTATCCTGAACAACCGCAAAGGCCCGGCCGTACGTGCGACCCGTGCCCAGGCCGACCGCGCCATCTACAAGGCCGTAGTCCGCGAGGTCCTGGAAAACCAGCCGAACCTGTGGATATTCCAGCAGTCGTGCGATGACCTGATCGTCGAGCAGGACCAGGTCAAGGGCGTGGTCACCCAGATGGGTCTGCGCTTCTTCGCCGACTCCGTGGTACTGACCACCGGCACCTTTCTCGGTGGACTTATCCACATCGGCCTGCAGAACTATTCCGGTGGTCGCGCCGGCGATCCGCCCGCGATCGCCCTGGCCCACCGCCTGCGTGAGCTGCCGCTGCGCGTCGGTCGCCTGAAGACCGGCACACCACCGCGTATCGATGGCCGCTCTGTGGATTTCTCGGTAATGACCGAGCAGCCAGGCGACACGCCGATCCCGGTGATGTCCTTCATGGGCAAGGCCCAGATGCATCCACGCCAGGTCAGCTGCTGGATCACCCACACCAACGCCCGTACCCACGAGATCATCGCCTCGAACCTCGACCGTTCGCCGATGTACTCGGGCGTGATCGAAGGCGTTGGCCCACGCTATTGCCCGTCGATCGAAGACAAGATCCATCGCTTCGCCGACAAGGAAAGCCACCAGGTGTTCATCGAGCCGGAAGGCCTGACCACCCATGAGCTGTACCCCAACGGCATCTCCACGTCGCTGCCGTTCGATGTGCAGCTGGAGATCGTCCGCTCGATCCGTGGCATGGAGAATGCGCACATCGTTCGCCCGGGCTACGCCATCGAGTACGACTACTTCGACCCACGCGACCTGAAGTACAGCCTGGAGACCAAGGTCATCGGAGGCCTGTTCTTCGCCGGCCAGATCAACGGCACCACCGGCTACGAAGAGGCCGGTGCCCAAGGCCTGCTGGCGGGGACCAACGCTGCGTTGCGTGCCCAGGGTCGTGACAGTTGGTGCCCACGCCGCGACGAGGCCTACATCGGTGTGCTGGTCGACGACCTGATCACCCTCGGTACCCAGGAGCCGTACCGCATGTTCACCTCGCGCGCCGAATACCGGCTGATCCTGCGCGAGGACAACGCCGACCTGCGCCTGACCGAGAAAGGCCGCGAGCTGGGCCTGATCGACGACGCCCGCTGGGCGGCGTTCTGCGCCAAGCGCGAAGGCATCGAACGCGAGGAACAGCGGCTGAAGTCGACCTGGGTGCGCCCGGGCACACCCGAAGGCCAGGCGGTTGTGGACAAGTTCGGCACGCCATTGAGTCATGAGTACAACCTGCTCAGCCTGCTGGCCCGCCCCGAGGTGGACTACGCTGGCCTGGTGGAGGCGACCGGTGGTGAATCCATCGATCCACAGGTGGCCGAGCAGGTCGAGATCAAGACCAAGTACGCCGGCTACATCGATCGCCAGCAGGACGAGATCGCCCGTCTGCGCGCCAGCGAGGACACCCGCCTGCCTGTGGATATCGACTACGCTTCGATCGCCGGCCTGTCCAAGGAGATCCAGGGCAAGCTCAGCCAGACCCGTCCGCAGACCCTGGGCCAGGCCTCGCGCATCCCAGGCGTGACCCCGGCGGCCATTTCCCTGTTGCTGATTCACCTGAAGAAACGCGGCGCAGGCCGCGAATTGGAGCAAAGCGCTTGAGTGCCCTGGTCACCCCGCAACACGCAGAAGAGTTGTCCACAGGTGCGCGCCAGCTCGGTGTCGAGCTGAGCCCGCAGCAGCACGAACAGCTGCTGGGCTACCTGGCCCTGCTGATCAAGTGGAACAAAGCCTATAACCTCACCGCGGTGCGTGATCCAGACGAGATGGTGTCGCGCCACCTGCTCGACAGCCTCAGCGTCATGCCGTTTATCCACAGCGACACGCAAAGCTGGCTGGATGTCGGCAGCGGCGGCGGCATGCCCGGCATCCCGCTGGCCATCCTGCATCCGCACAAGCAAGTGACGTTGCTCGACAGCAACGGCAAGAAAACCCGCTTCCTCACCCAGGTGAAGATGGAACTGAAACTGGACAACCTGCAGGTTATCCACAGCCGGGTCGAGGAGTTCCAGCCTGCGCAGCCGTTCTGCGGGATCGTCTCGCGAGCGTTCAGCAGCATGGAGAATTTCACCAACTGGACACGCCACCTGGGCGACGCACGGACGCAATGGCTTGCAATGAAGGGGCTGCATCCTGCCGATGAACTGGTAGCATTGCCCGCAGACTTCACAGTGGAAAGCGAGCAGGCCCTGACCGTTCCGGGTTGCCAGGGCCAGCGCCATCTGCTGATACTGCGCCGCAAGGCATGACTGGGAACACACGCAACAATGGCTAAGGTATTCGCAATCGCGAACCAGAAAGGTGGTGTGGGCAAGACCACCACCTGCATCAATCTCGCCGCATCGCTGGCCGCGACCAAGCGTCGTGTGCTGCTGATCGACCTCGATCCACAGGGCAACGCCACCATGGGCAGTGGCGTGGACAAGCACGTCCTGGAACATTCGGTCTATGACCTGCTGATCGGGGAATGCGACCTGGCCCAGGCCATGCACTACTCCGAGCACGGTGGCTTCCAGTTGCTGCCGGCCAACCGCGACCTGACCGCCGCGGAAGTGGTGCTGCTGGAGATGCAGATGAAGGAGAGCCGCCTGCGCAACGCGCTGGCGCCGATCCGCGACAACTACGACTTCATCCTCATCGACTGCCCGCCCTCGCTGTCGATGCTGACCCTCAACGCTTTGGTCGCCTCCGATGGCGTGATCATCCCGATGCAGTGCGAGTACTACGCACTGGAAGGTCTCAGCGACCTTGTGGATAACATCAAGCGCATCGCTGCCCGGCTGAATCCGGAGCTGAAGATCGAAGGCCTGCTGCGGACCATGTACGATCCGCGCCTGAGCCTGAACAACGATGTCTCGGCCCAACTCAAGGAACACTTCGGCGACCGCCTGTACGACACGGTCATCCCGCGTAACATCCGCCTGGCCGAGGCGCCGAGTTTCGGCATGCCGGCCCTGGCGTACGACAAGCAATCGCGTGGCGCGCTGGCCTATCTGGCCCTGGCTGGGGAACTGGTGCGCCGTCAACGCCGTCAATCACGCACTGCACAAACAACTTAAGGAATCCGCATGGCCATCAAGAAACGGGGTCTCGGACGTGGGTTGGATGCACTGCTCAGTGGTCCTTCCGTCACCGTGCTCGAAGAGCAGGCGGTGAAGATCGACCAGAAGGAACTGCAACACCTGCCGGTCGAACTGATCCAGCGTGGCAAGTATCAGCCGCGCCGCGACATGGACCCCGAAGCGCTGGAGGAACTGGCGCACTCGATTCGCAACCAGGGCGTGATGCAACCGATCGTGGTCCGTCCGATCGGCGAGAACCGCTACGAGATCATCGCCGGCGAACGTCGCTGGCGCGCCACCCAGCAAGCCGGCCTGGACACCATCCCGGCCATGGTCCGCGAGGTGCCGGACGAAGCCGCCATCGCCATGGCGCTGATCGAGAACATTCAGCGCGAAGACCTCAACCCGCTGGAAGAGGCCCTGGCGCTGCAGCGCCTGCAGCAGGAGTTCGAACTGACCCAGCAGCAGGTGGCCGATGCCGTGGGCAAGTCGCGGGTGACCGTGGCCAACCTGCTGCGCCTGATCTCGCTGCCGGAAGCGATCAAGACCATGCTGGCCCATGGCGACCTGGAAATGGGGCATGCGCGTGCACTGCTGGGCCTTGAGGAAGATCGCCAGGAAGAGGGGGCGCGACATGTTGTCGCACGCGGCCTCACCGTGCGCCAAACCGAGGCACTGGTGCGCCAGTGGCTCAATGGAAAATCCGACCCGGTGGAACCGGCCAAACCTGACCCGGATATCGCACGCCTTGAACAGCGTCTCGCAGAGCGCCTGGGCTCGGCGGTGCAGATCCGTCACGGCAACAAGGGCAAGGGCCAGTTGGTAATTCGCTACAACTCGCTAGATGAGTTGCAGGGCGTCCTTGCTCACATCCGCTGAAACAATTCCCGTTGTAGCGCGCAGTCGGAAATCACTACCCAATAGTTGAATAGGGGTTAATCCACCCCTATACTCTGCGCGCATTTTGTCGGCACAAATTATGCCAAGTCGTTGCTGACTTGACAGTCGACTTTCGAGGAGCAGTTGTGATGGAAATCCGCACGCCAAACCGCTTGCCTTTCCATCGCTGGGCGGTTTTTCCGGTACTGCTGGCTCAATGTATCGTGTTTCTGCTGGCAACGCTGGTGTTGTGGCAGTGGCAAGGCGCGGTCAGTGGATATTCCGGCCTCTGTGGAGGTCTGATTGCCTGGCTGCCCAATGTGTATTTCGCCTGGAAGGCTTTTCGCTATAGCGGGGCCCGGGCAGCGCAGGCCATCGTCAAGTCGTTCTACGCAGGCGAGGCAGGCAAATTGATTTTGACGGCAGTGCTGTTCGCACTGACCTTCGCAGGAGTGAAGCCATTGGCGCCGCTAGCAGTATTCGGCGTCTTCCTGCTGACCCTACTGGTCAGCTGGTTCGCGCCCCTGCTGATGAATAAAAGACTTTCGAGACCTTAGGGCGTTTGAGGCAACCATGGCAGCAGAAACCGCTTCGGGCTATATCCAGCACCACTTGCAGAACCTGACCTACGGTCAACTACCAGACGGCAGCTGGGGCTTCGCCCATTCGGCTGCGGAAGCCAAGGCAATGGGCTTCTGGGCGTTCCACCTGGACACCCTGGGTTGGTCCGTCGCGCTGGGTCTGATCTTCCTGTTCATCTTCCGCATGGCGGCCAAGAAGGCCACTTCCGGCCAGCCTGGCGGCCTGCAGAACTTCGTCGAAGTGCTGGTGGACTTCGTCAACGGCAGCGTGAAGGACTCCTTCCACGGCCGTAGCCCGGTGATCGCCCCGCTGGCGCTGACCATCTTCGTCTGGGTGTTCCTGATGAACGCCATCGACCTGGTACCGGTCGACTGGATCCCGCAGCTGGCGATCCTGTTCTCGGGCGATCCGCACATCCCGTTCCGTGCCGTATCGACCACCGACCCGAACGCGACCCTGGCCATGGCCTTCTGCGTGTTCGCCCTGATCATCTTCTACAGCATCAAGGTCAAGGGCCTGGGCGGCTTCATCGGCGAGCTGACCCTGCATCCGTTCGGTAGCAAGAACATCTTCGTCCAGATCCTGCTGATCCCGGTGAACTTCCTGCTGGAATTCGTCACCCTGATCGCCAAGCCGATCTCCCTGGCACTGCGTCTGTTCGGCAACATGTATGCCGGCGAGCTGGTGTTCATCCTGATCGCCGTGATGTTCGGCGCCGGCATCCTCTGGCTCAGCGGCCTGGGTGTGGTGCTGCAGTGGGCGTGGGCCGTGTTCCACATCCTGATCATCACCCTGCAAGCCTTCATCTTCATGATGCTCACCATCGTCTACCTGTCGATGGCTCACGAAGATAACCATTAAGACCGCCTGGCGTGTCTGATAGCCTTCCCTGCCCGTTTGGGGGGAGGGCTGAAAAAGTCCGCAAGGGCAGTTGTACCAAACGATTTGTTTTACCGCTTCAAACTAAAAACCTAACCAATACGACGTAAAAGTCGGGAGGAAAGATGGAAACTGTAGTTGGTCTTACCGCTATCGCTGTTGCTCTGCTGATCGGTCTGGGTGCTCTGGGCACCGCCATTGGTTTCGGCCTGCTGGGCGGCAAGTTCCTGGAAGGTGCTGCTCGTCAGCCTGAGATGGTCCCGATGCTGCAGGTCAAGATGTTCATCGTCGCCGGTCTGCTCGACGCCGTTACCATGATCGGTGTTGGTATCGCTCTGTTCTTCACCTTCGCAAACCCCTTCGTTGGTCAGATCGCCGGCTAATCACTCGTTGCCACGAGTTGATTGGTGTGATGGACAAAGACCGAGCGAGGTGTTGGCGTGAACATTAATGCAACCCTGATTGGCCAATCCGTTGCTTTCTTGATTTTTGTGCTGTTCTGCATGAAGTTCGTATGGCCTCCGGTCATCAACGCCCTGCAGGAACGCCAGAAGAAGATTGCCGACGGCTTGGACGCTGCCAACCGCGCAGCTCGCGACCTGGAGCTGGCCCAAGAAAAAGCGGGTCAGCAACTGCGTGAAGCGAAGGCACAGGCAGCCGAAATCATTGAGCAGGCCAAGAAGCGCGCTGCTCAGCTTGTCGAGGAAGCCCGTGATCAGGCCCGCGTCGAAGCTGACCGTGTGAAGGCTCAGGCTCAAGCCGAGATCGAACAGGAACTCAACAGCGTCAAGGACGCCCTGCGTGCCCAAGTGGGTGCCCTGGCTGTCGGCGGTGCTGAAAAGATCCTTGGCGCCACAATCGATCAAAACGCGCATGCGGAGCTGGTTGACAAACTGGCCGCTGAAATTTAAGCGAGGGCGATCATGGCAGAACTGACCACGTTGGCCCGACCTTACGCTAAGGCTGCCTTTGAGCATGCCCAGGCCCATCAGCAACTGGCCAATTGGTCAGCCATGCTCGGCCTGGCTGCTGCGGTGTCGCAAGACGACACCATGCAGCGCCTGCTCAAGGCCCCGCGACTGACAAGCGCAGAAAAGGCCGCCGCATTCATTGAAGTGTGCGGTGACAAGTTCGACGCTCAGGCACAGAATTTCATTCATGTTGCCGCGGAAAACGAACGTCTCCTGCTGTTGCCGGAGATTTCGGAATTGTTCGAGCTGTACAAGGCCGAGCAAGAGAAATCCGTGGACGTGGAAGTCACCAGTGCTTTTGCGTTGAACCAAGAACAGCAAGACAAACTCGCCAAGGTTCTCAGTGCACGGCTCAGCCGGGAAGTACGCCTGCACGCGTCGGAGGATGCCAGCCTGATCGGCGGCGTCGTCATCCGCGCCGGCGACCTGGTAATCGATGGCTCGGTTCGCGGCAAGATCGCGAAACTGGCCGAAGCATTGAAATCTTGAGTTTGAAGGGGCAGCAGAGCAATGCAGCAACTCAATCCTTCCGAAATTAGTGAAATCATCAAGGGTCGCATCGAGAAGCTCGATGTCGGCTCCCAAGCCCGCAACGAAGGTACCGTTGTCAGCGTTTCCGACGGTATCGTGCGGATCCACGGCCTGGCCGACGCCATGTACGGCGAAATGATCGAGTTCCCGGGCGGCGTCTATGGCATGGCACTGAACCTGGAGCAGGACTCCGTCGGTGCCGTTGTCCTGGGGGCGTACACCACCCTGGCCGAAGGCATGAGCGCCAAGTGCACCGGTCGCATCCTGGAAGTGCCGGTCGGCAAGGAACTGCTGGGTCGCGTCGTCGACGCGCTGGGCAATCCGATCGATGGCAAAGGTCCGCTGAACAACACCGAGACCGATGCGGTCGAGAAGGTCGCACCGGGCGTTATCTGGCGTAAATCGGTAGACCAGCCTGTCCAGACTGGCTACAAATCGGTCGACGCCATGATCCCGGTTGGCCGTGGCCAGCGTGAGCTGATCATCGGTGACCGTCAGATCGGCAAGACCGCCATGGCGGTCGACGCGATCATCAACCAGAAAGACAGCGGCATCTTCTGCGTCTACGTGGCCGTTGGCCAGAAGCAGTCGACCATCGCCAACGTCGTGCGCAAGCTGGAAGAAAACGGCGCCCTGGCCAACACCATCGTGGTTGCCGCCAGTGCTTCGGAATCCGCCGCGCTGCAGTTCCTGGCCCCGTACGCCGGCTGCACCATGGGCGAATACTTCCGTGACCGCGGCGAAGACGCGCTGATCGTATACGATGACCTGTCCAAGCAGGCCGTTGCCTACCGTCAGATCTCCCTGCTGCTGCGCCGTCCGCCAGGACGCGAAGCGTACCCGGGCGACGTGTTCTATCTCCACTCCCGTCTGCTGGAGCGTGCTTCGCGCGTTTCCGAAGAATACGTCGAGAAGTTCACCAACGGCGCAGTCACTGGCAAGACCGGTTCCCTGACCGCCCTGCCGATCATCGAAACCCAGGCTGGCGACGTTTCCGCGTTCGTTCCGACCAACGTGATCTCCATCACCGACGGTCAGATCTTCCTGGAATCGGCCATGTTCAACTCGGGCATCCGTCCTGCAGTGAACGCCGGTGTTTCGGTATCCCGTGTAGGTGGTGCCGCTCAGACCAAGATCATCAAGAAGCTGTCCGGTGGTATCCGTACCGCCCTGGCCCAGTATCGTGAACTGGCTGCATTCGCCCAGTTCGCATCGGACCTGGACGAAGCGACCCGCAAGCAGCTGGAGCATGGTCAGCGCGTTACCGAGCTGATGAAGCAGAAGCAGTACGCTCCGATGTCCATCGCGGACATGGCGCTGTCGCTGTACGCCGCTGAGCGTGGCTTCCTGACCGACGTCGAAATCGCCAAGATCGGCAGCTTCGAGCAAGCGCTGATCGCCTACTTCAACCGTGATCACGCCGACCTGATGGCCAAGATCAACGTGAAGGGTGACTTCAACGACGAAATCGACGCTGGCATCAAGGCTGGTATCGAGAAGTTCAAGGCCACCCAGACCTGGTAAGCCGCAGCGGGGGCTTCTGGCCCCCGCTTGCTAACCTGATAGGTGATACATGGCAGGCGCAAAAGAGATTCGCAGTAAGATTGCGAGCATCAAAAGCACGCAAAAAATTACCAGCGCCATGGAGAAAGTGGCGGTCAGCAAGATGCGCAAGGCACAACTGCGCATGGCTGCTAGCCGTCCCTATGCGGAGCGTATCCGCCAGGTGATCGGTCATCTGGCCAACGCCAACCCGGAATACCGCCACCCGTTCATGGTCGAGCGCGACATCAAGCGCGTCGGCTATATCGTGGTGAGCAGTGACCGTGGTCTGTGCGGTGGCTTGAACACCAACCTGTTCAAGGCCCTGGTCAAGGACATGACCGCCAACCGCGAGCAGGGCGTCGAAATCGACCTGTGCGTGATCGGTAGCAAGGGTGCGGCATTCTTCCGCAACTTCGGCGGCAACGTCGTAGCCGCGATCAGCCACCTGGGCGAAGAGCCATCGATCAACGATCTGATCGGCTCCGTCAAGGTCATGCTGGACGCCTACCTGGACGGCCGCATCGATCGCCTCTCCGTGGTGTCGAACAAGTTCATCAATACCATGACGCAACAACCGACGGTCGAGCAGTTGGTACCGTTGGTGGCAACCCCGGATCAGGAGCTCAAGCACCACTGGGACTACCTCTACGAACCCGACGCCAAGGAGCTGCTGGACGGCCTGATGGTGCGTTACGTGGAGTCGCAGGTCTACCAGGCGGTGGTCGAGAACAACGCAGCCGAGCAGGCTGCCCGGATGATCGCCATGAAGAACGCCACAGACAACGCCGGTAACCTGATCAGCGACCTCCAGCTGATCTACAACAAGGCGCGTCAGGCTGCGATCACCCAGGAGATCTCGGAAATCGTCGGCGGCGCTGCCGCGGTTTAACGGTTCAAATATTCAGAGGATCCAGCTATGAGTAGCGGACGTATCGTTCAAATCATCGGCGCCGTCATCGACGTGGAATTCCCACGCGACGTCGTGCCGAGTGTCTACAACGCGCTGAAAGTACAAGGCGCGGAAACCACCCTGGAAGTCCAGCAGCAGCTGGGCGACGGCGTGGTTCGTACCATTGCGATGGGCTCGACCGAAGGTCTGAAGCGCGGTCTGGATGTCGTCGACACCGGCGCCGCCATCTCCGTACCGGTCGGCAAGGCGACCCTGGGCCGTATCATGGACGTCCTGGGCAACCCGATCGACGAAGCCGGCCCGATCGGCGAAGAAGAGCGCTGGGGTATCCACCGCGCCGCGCCTTCCTTCGCTGACCAGGCAGGCGGCAACGACCTGCTGGAAACCGGCATCAAGGTAATCGACCTGGTCTGCCCGTTCGCCAAGGGCGGTAAGGTTGGCCTGTTCGGTGGTGCCGGCGTCGGCAAGACCGTCAACATGATGGAACTGATCCGTAACATCGCCATCGAGCACAGCGGTTATTCCGTGTTCGCCGGTGTGGGTGAGCGTACTCGTGAGGGTAACGACTTCTACCACGAGATGAAGGACTCCAACGTTCTGGACAAGGTTGCCCTGGTCTACGGCCAGATGAACGAGCCACCAGGAAACCGTCTGCGCGTTGCCCTGACCGGCCTGACCATGGCCGAGAAGTTCCGTGACGAAGGTAACGACGTTCTGCTGTTCGTCGACAACATCTACCGTTACACCCTGGCCGGTACCGAAGTATCCGCACTGCTGGGCCGTATGCCTTCGGCAGTAGGTTACCAGCCGACCCTGGCCGAAGAGATGGGCGTTCTGCAGGAGCGCATCACCTCCACCAAGGAAGGCTCGATCACCTCGATCCAGGCCGTATACGTACCTGCGGACGACCTGACCGACCCGTCGCCGGCGACCACCTTCGCCCACCTTGACGCCACCGTCGTACTGTCCCGTGACATCGCCTCCCTGGGTATCTACCCGGCGGTCGACCCACTGGACTCGACTTCCCGTCAGCTGGACCCGAACGTGATCGGCAACGAGCACTACGAGACCGCTCGTGGCGTTCAGTATGTTCTGCAGCGCTACAAGGAGCTGAAGGACATCATCGCGATCCTGGGTATGGACGAACTGTCCGAGAGCGACAAGCAACTGGTAGCCCGTGCTCGTAAGATCCAGCGCTTCCTGTCGCAGCCGTTCTTCGTGGCCGAGGTCTTCACCGGCTCGCCAGGCAAGTACGTTTCCCTGAAAGACACCATCGCTGGCTTCAGCGGCATCCTCAAAGGTGACTACGACCACCTGCCAGAACAAGCGTTCTACATGGTCGGCAGCATCGACGAAGCGATCGAGAAAGCCAAGAAACTGTAATCCCGGCGCCCCGCAAGGGGCGCTAATCAGGTTGAGGCAAGCAGATGGCTATGACAGTCCATTGCGATATCGTCAGCGCGGAAGGAGAGATCTTCTCCGGTCTGGTCGAGATGGTGGTTGCGCACGGCAACCTGGGCGATCTGGGTATCGCTCCAGGCCACGCGCCGCTGATCACCAATCTGAAGCCAGGTCCGATCACGCTGACCAAGCAGGGTGGCGATCGCGAGGTGTTCTACATCTCCGGTGGTTTCCTCGAAGTGCAGCCGAACATGGTCAAGGTACTCGCCGATACCGTGCAACGTGCCGCCGACCTGGACGAAGCCTCCGCTCAGGAAGCCGTCAAGGCTGCTGAGAAGGCCCTGCATGAAAAAGGCGCGGATTTCGACTACAGTGCCGCCGCCGCACGCCTGGCCGAGGCCGCAGCCCAGCTGCGCACCGTCCAGCAGATCCGCAAGAAGTTCGGCGGCTGATACCGCAGGCTTCAGGCAGATTGAGAAAAAGGGTAGCCATCGGCTACCCTTTTTCTTTTTTCGTCACCCCACAAAGCCGGTCATGTCACTGACCGCCCAGGATTGGTAGCCAGTCAATGTCTCTCGATATCGTTATTCTCGCCGCAGGCCAAGGGACTCGCATGCGTTCGGCGTTGCCCAAGGTACTGCACCCCGTCGCTGGCAATTCCATGCTTGGCCATGTTATCCACAGCGCACGCCAGCTGCAGCCCAAGGGCATCCATGTGGTCATCGGCCACGGTGCCGAGCAGGTGCGAGAGCGCCTGGCCGCCGACGACCTGAACTTCGTCATGCAGGACAAGCAGCTCGGTACTGGCCACGCCGTGGCGCAGGCCCTGCCGGCGCTGAGTGCCGAGACGGTGCTGGTGCTCTACGGCGATGTGCCGCTGATCGAGGTCGATACCCTGCAGCGCCTGCTGGCCAAGGTCAGCGACACGCAACTGGGGTTGCTCACCGTCAACCTCGACGACCCGACCGGCTATGGCCGCATCGTGCGCGACGGCCAGGGCCAGGTGGCAGCGATCGTCGAGCACAAGGATGCCAGCGAAGCGCAGAAGGCGATCAAGGAAGGCAATACCGGCATCCTCGCCGTGCCTGCCGCACGCCTGGCCGACTGGCTGGGGCGGTTGTCCAACGACAACGCCCAGGGTGAGTATTACCTGACCGACGTGATCGCCATGGCCGTAGGCGACGGGCTGGTGGTCGCCACCGAGCAGCCCCATGACCCGATGGAAGTGCAGGGGGCCAACGATCGCCGCCAGCTTTCCGAGCTCGAGCGCCATTACCAGTTGCGCGAAGGCCGACGCCTGATGGCTCAGGGCGTGACCCTGCGCGATCCGGCACGTTTCGATGTACGCGGTGAGGTGACGGTCGGCCGCGACGTGCTGATCGACATCAACGTGATCCTCGAAGGCAAGGTGGTGATCGAGGACGATGTGCAGATCGGCCCTAACTGCGTGATCAAGGACAGCACCCTGCGCAAGGGCGTGGTGGTCAAGGCCAACAGCCACATCGAAGGTGCCGTGCTGGGCGAGGGCAGCGATGCCGGCCCGTTCGCCCGCCTGCGTCCGGGCAGCGTGCTGGAAGCCAAGGCCCACGTGGGTAACTTCGTCGAGCTGAAGAACGCACACCTGGGCGAGGGCGCCAAGGCCGGCCACCTGACCTACCTGGGCGATGCCGAGGTCGGTGCGCGCACCAACATCGGTGCCGGCACCATCACCTGCAACTACGACGGTGCCAACAAGTTCAAGACGGTCATGGGCGAGGATGTGTTCATCGGTTCGAACAACTCGCTGGTGGCACCTGTGGAAATCAAGGATGGCGCCACGACTGCCGCGGGTTCCACCATCACCCAGGCTGTCGAGGCCGGGCAGCTGGCTGTGGCCCGTGCACGACAGCGTAATATCGAAGGCTGGAAGCGGCCGGAGAAGATCAAGAAGAACTGACAGTTATCCACAGGCGCCTCAATGCAAAGCCGACTTATGTGAATAAGTCGGTTTTTTGTTGGCCTTTCGACCGCTTCGCGGGCAAGCCCGCTCCCACACAGGCTCCGAGCCAATCGCAAATGATGCGGTGTGCAGCGTCTTGTGGGAGCGGGCTTGCCCGCGAAGAAGCCGACGCGGTCGAAAAATTATCCACAACCTACATTCTGATGCATTCGCCTTGACGAAACTGCTTTCTTGGGTTTTGATTGCGATCATTATCTTTCGAATCGAAACTTAAATCTGTCATGTCGAAACGAAACACGCCTCAACGCCGTCACAACATCCTGGCCTTGCTCAACGAGCAGGGCGAGGTGAGTGTGGATGCCCTGGCCAAGCGTTTCGAAACCTCGGAAGTGACCATCCGCAAGGACCTCGCCGCCCTCGAAGCCAACGGCCTGTTGCTGCGCCGCTACGGTGGCGCGGTCACCGTTCCGCAGGAAATGCTCGTCGAAACCGTGCAGCCGGTATCGCGCTACAAGCAAGCGATCGCCAAGGCGGCGGTGGGGCGTATCCGCGAGCATGCACGCATCATCATCGACAGCGGCAGCACCACCGCCGCGATGATCCCGGAACTGGGCCGGCAACCTGGCCTGGTGGTGATGACCAACTCCCTGAACGTGGCCCGTGCCATCAGCGAGCTGGAGCACGAGCCGGTGCTGTTGATGACCGGCGGTACCTGGGACCCGCATTCCGAATCCTTCCAAGGCCAGGTCGCCGAGCAGGTACTACGCTCATACGATTTCGACCAGTTGTTCATCGGTGCCGATGGCATCGACCTCAACCGCGGCACCACCACCTTCAACGAATTGCTCGGCCTCAGCCGGGTGATGGCGGAAGTTGCCCGGGAAGTGATCGTCATGGTCGAGTCGGACAAGGTCGGGCGCAAGATCCCCAACCTCGAGCTGCCCTGGAGCAGCGTCAACACCCTGATTACAGACGAACGCCTGCCGATGGAGGCACGCGAACAGATTCAAGCCCGCGGCATCAACCTGATCTGCGCCGCGATCAGCCAGGAGCAATAACCATGTGTGGAATCGTCGGTGCCGTAGCCGAGCGCAATGTCACAGCCATCCTCATCGAGGGCCTCAAGCGTCTGGAATACCGTGGGTACGACAGCGCCGGCCTGGCCGTTCTCACCCCGCAGGGCCAACTGGAGCGGCGTCGCCGCATCGGCAAGGTCAGCGAACTGGAGGCCGCCCTGGCCGCCGAGCCCCTGGCCGGCCAGCTGGGCATCGCCCATACCCGCTGGGCCACCCATGGCGCGCCGAGCGAGAACAATGCCCACCCGCACTTCTCCGGCCACGAGGTGGCGGTGGTGCACAACGGCATCATCGAGAACCACGAGGCCCTGCGCGAGGAGCTCAAGGGCCAGGGTTACGTCTTCGCCTCGGAAACCGATACCGAGGTCATCGTCCACCTGATCCACCACACCCTCAAGAGCGTCGCGGACCTGGCCGATGCACTCAAGGCCGCGGTCAAGCGCCTGCACGGCGCCTATGGCCTGGCGCTGATCAGCACGCAGCAGCCGGACCGCCTGGTCGCCGCGCGCAGTGGCAGCCCGCTGGTGATCGGCCTGGGTCACGGCGAGAACTTCCTCGCGTCCGACCAGTTGGCCCTGCGCCAGGTCACCGACCGTTTCATGTACCTGGAAGAAGGCGACATCGCCGAGATCCGTCGTGACCAGGTGAGCGTCTGGGACCAGGCTGGCCACAAGGTCCAGCGCGAAATCGTGCAGTACCACGAAGGCGCCGAGGCGGCGGACAAGGGCGCCTATCGCCACTTCATGCTCAAGGAGATCCATGAGCAGCCGACCGTGGTCCAGCGCACCCTGGAAGGCCGCCTGGGCAAGGACCATGTCATGGTCCAGGCCTTCGGCCCGCAGGCTGCCGAACTGTTCGCCAAGGTCCGCAATGTACAGATCGTCGCCTGCGGCACCAGCTACCACGCTGGCATGGTCGCCCGTTACTGGCTGGAAGGCTTGGCCGGCATCCCGTGCCAGGTGGAAGTGGCCAGCGAGTTCCGTTACCGCAAGGTGGTGGTGCAACCGGACACCCTGTTCGTCTCCATCTCCCAGTCGGGCGAGACCGCCGACACCCTGGCTGCCCTGCGTAATGCCAAGGAGCTGGGGTTTCTCGGCAGCCTGGCGATCTGCAACGTCGGCATCAGCTCGCTGGTGCGCGAGTCCGACCTGACCCTGCTGACCCTGGCAGGCCCCGAGATCGGCGTGGCCTCGACCAAGGCCTTCACCACCCAGCTGGTGTCGCTGATGCTGCTGACCCTGGCCCTGGGCCAGGTGCGTGGCAGCCTGGCCGCCGGCGTCGAGGCCGAGTTGGTGGAAGAGCTGCGTCGCCTACCGGCACGCCTGGGCGAGGCACTGGCGATGGACGGTATCGTCGAGAAGACCGCCGAGCTGTTCGCCGACAAGCACCACACTCTGTTCCTCGGCCGTGGTGCGCAGTACCCGGTGGCGATGGAGGGCGCGCTCAAGCTCAAGGAGATCTCCTACATCCACGCCGAGGCCTACCCGGCCGGTGAGCTCAAGCATGGCCCGCTGGCGCTGGTGGACAGCGACATGCCGGTGGTCACCGTGGCGCCGAACAACGAACTGCTGGAAAAGCTCAAGTCCAACCTGCAGGAAGTGCGCGCCCGGGGTGGTGAGCTGGTGGTGTTCGCCGACGAGCAGTCGGGCATGAGCAACGGCGAAGGTACCCATGTGATCAAGGTGCCACACATCGTCGATGCCCTGGCACCGATCCTCTACACCATTCCGCTGCAGCTGTTGTCGTACTATGTGGCGGTGCTCAAGGGCACTGACGTTGACCAGCCGCGTAACCTGGCCAAGTCGGTGACGGTGGAGTAACGGGGTAGGGAAGGCGTGGTGGTGGTTTTAGAGAGTTAAAACTGCCGCTGAGCCATAAAAACTGTCGCAGCAGGAGGTGAGCCCACCTGGCCTCCCTCCTGTAGCGCTCGTCTCTTAGTTCCAACGATCTTTCGCCGTCATTCTTGAGCGACCTGTATCGGTACTCAGGCCCTAACCGCTCACGCCAGTCTGCCTGCCAGCGAATCGAACAGTGCCTCGTACAGTCGATCCACCTCCGGTAGATCCCTCGCCCGCAGGCAGCCATGGACTAGCCCTGGGCCTGGGAAATAGTCTACCGCCACGCCATCGCGGCGTAGCCGTTCGGCATAGTGCAAGCCGTCGTCGCGTAGAGGGTCGAACTCGGCGACGCTGATCATGGCTGGCGCCAGCCCGATGAAGTGGCGGGCGCGCAGTGGCAAGGCCAGGTGGCTCTGGATGGGCTCGGGCAGGTAGGCGTCCAGGCAAGCCTGCATATCCTCGATAGACAGCAGCGGGGCATCCGCACACTCGCGACGCGAAGCTGTGTCCTCATCACCCAGGGCCGGGTAGATCAGTGCCTGGATGCGTGGCTGCTCTTCATCGGCATCACGCAGCGCCAGGCACAGGGCGGCGGCAAGGTTGCCGCCGGCGCTGTCGCCGACGACCACCATCCGTGTGCGGTCGATGGGTTCGTCAAGTAGGCCGTCACGCAGGGCGCGCCAGGCCGCGAGGCTGTCGTCCAAGGCGGCGGGGAAGGGATGCTCCGGCGCGAGTCGGTAGTCCACCGCTACTACCAGCAGCCCCAGCCGTACGGCCAGTTCGGCGCAGAAGAACATGTGCGAGTCGAGATCGCCGAGCGTCCAGCCTCCGCCGTGGAGAAACAGCGCCGCAGGCCAGCCGCTGGGCGGTGCCGGGCGTGCCGGGTGAAACAGTCGCAACGGTGCCAGCCCGGCCCGCTTCAGGTCACGTGTCTGCAAACCTGCCGGGCGAGGCGGGGTGAAGGCTGCAGCCATGCGCGAATAGGCGGCACGTTGTGCGGTGATCGAGGAATCGGCCACACCGAAGGCGAGCGTGCGCTCGACGAAGGCCGCCATACCGGTCGATAGCGGGTAGCAGGCCATTACTGACCGGCGACCAGCGCCGCATCGGCTGGCTTGCCGTCGAAGGTGGTCACCCCAGCGAGCCAGGCCGAAACCTGTTCGGGATGGGCCTTGAGCCAGGCTCGGGCGGCGTCCAGCGGCGCGGTGCGGTCCAGGATGGGCTCCATCACCTGGCTGACGCCCTCGCTGGTGAAGCGCAGGTTGTGCAGCAGTTTGGCAACGTTGCCGCACTGCTGTTGGTAGCCTGCGACGGTCATGATCGAGACCGTGGCGGAGCCTTCGTTCGGGCCGAATGCATCGTCGCTGCCGGAGAGGTATTTCATGTCGATCTGAAGGTTCATCGGGTGTGGTTTCCAGCCGGCGAACACGACCCACTTCTGTTGATTGACAGCGCGCTTCACCGCCGTGAGCATGCCGGCCTCGCTGGACTCGACGCCCTGGAAGCCTTTCAGGCCGAACTTATCGTCGGCGATCATCTGCGCAGTGATGCGGTTCATGCCGCTGCCCGGCTCGATCAAGTAGATCCGGTTGTTCAGCTTGTCGCGGAATTTGGCGATATCGGCGAAGGTCTTCAGGCCCGCGTCATAGACATAGGCGGGCACGGCATAGGTAGACTGTGCGTCACTCAGGGTGGCGGGGCTGATGACGTCGATCTGCTGCTTGTCCAGATAGGGCTTGGCCACCGACTGCATGGTGGGCTGCCAGTAGCCGAGGAAGAGGTCGAGGCGTTTCTCGGCCATGCCAGCGAGGATGATCTGCTGCGAGGCGCTGGTCTGCTTTACCTTGTAGCCCAGGCTGTCGAGCAGGGCTTCGGCCACTGCGCTGCTGGCCACTACATCGGTCCAGTTCACCGACCCCATGCGCACATTCTGGCAGGCGGCCGGCTCGGCGGCCCAGGCTCCGCTGGCGACGCTCAACAGTGCGGCGCAGGTGGCCGCTGTGATCGATAGCTTCATGACCTCTCCTTATCGTTGTTATGTCATGGGGCCCCGCGCGGCGGTGGCTGCTGCTCACGTTACGGACAGCCTGAAACGAAAAACCGCACAGCGGCGACCAGCAATTGCACGGTGGCGACCTTGGCTGTGCGGTAGTGTGAAGGACGGCGGGTGTGAGCCCGCCTCCCACTCGATTTCAGATCTGCATCGCCATGCCGTCCACATTCATCGCGGCCTGGCGCAGCGCCTCGGAACGGGTCGGGTGCGGGTGGCAGGTGAGGGCGATGTCTTCGGCCGAGGCCGAGAACTCCATGGCCACGCAGAACTCGCCGATCATCTCGCTCACGCTCGGGCCGACCAAGTGTACGCCCAGCACTTCGTCGGTGTTGGCGTCGGCAATGACCTTGGCGAAGCCTTCGGTCTCGTGGTTGATCTTGGCCCGGCTGTTGGCGGTGAAGGGGAACTTGCCGACCTTGTAGGCACGGCCTTCGGCCTTGAGCTGTTCTTCGGTCTTGCCCACGCTGGCCAGCTCCGGGCGGGTATAGATGACGCCGGGAATCAGGTTGTAGTTGACCTCGTGCGCCTTGCCGGCGATGCGCTCGATGCACGACACTGCCTCGTCCTCGGCCTTGTGCGCCAGCATCGGGCCTGAGGTGACGTCGCCGATCACCCAGATGCCGGGCACCGAGGTGCGGTGGTGGTCGTTGGCCAGCATGCCGCGTTTGTCGGTCGCAAGGCCGACGCTTTCCAGGTTCAAGCCCTGGGTATAGGGCCGGCGGCCGATGGCGACCAGCACATAGTCGGCTTGCAGGGTTTCGGCGGTACCGCCGGCGGCCGGCTCCAGGGTCAGGCTGACGCCATCGGCCGAGGCCGTGGCCTGGGTTACCTTGCTGCCGAGCTTGAAGGCCATGCCTTGCTTGGCCAAGGCCTTTTGCAGGGTCTTGGCGGTTTCTTCGTCGGTGCCGGGGCAGATGCGATCGAGGTACTCGATGACCGTCACCTCGCTGCCCAGGCGACGCCACACCGAACCCAGCTCCAGGCCGATCACGCCGGCACCGATGACCACCAAGTGCTTGGGAACCTGCGGCAGGGCCAGGGCACCGGTGGAGTCGATGATGCGCTGGTTGTCGATGGTCACGCCCGGCAGCGGAGTGGGTTCGGAGCCGGTGGCGATGACGATGTCCTTGGCTTGCAGGGTGGTTTCGCTGCCATCCTCGGCCTTGACGACGACCTTGCCGACGCCGTCGAGGCGGCCCCAGCCCTTGACCCAGTCGACCTTGTTCTTGCGGAACAGGTATTCGATACCCTTGGTCAGGCCGCTCACGCTCTCGTCTTTCTGCTTCATCATCTGGGCCAGGTTCAGCGTCGGCGTGACCTCGATGCCCAGGTGGGCGAGCTCGCCGCCACTGGCCGCTTCGTAGAGCTCCGAGGCGTGCAGCAGGGCCTTGGAGGGCATGCACCCGACGTTCAGGCAGGTGCCACCGAGGGTCGACCGGCCTTCGACGCATGCGACGCTCAGGCCCAGTTGGCCGGCACGGATGGCGGCGTTGTAGCCGCCCGGGCCGCCGCCGATGATCACCACATCATAGGATTTCATGGGATTACTCCAGGAGTGAGGAAGCGAAGGAGCACAAGATTAGTCCGGGTGACAAAAATTGTATACAATCTGTGACTTGGTTAGGCCAGATAGTTCTAGACTATGGTCTCGATTAACGGAAACTTCGTATGAATGAACTACCCTGTTCCGGTGGCGTCCCAAAATTGATGGCGACGCTCGGAAAATGAAAGGGAGGGTCATTCATGCTTGCGCAACTTCCACCTGCGTTGCAGAGCCTGCACTTGCCTTTGCGCCTGAAGCTGTGGGACGGCAACCAGTTCGACCTGGGGCCTAGCCCGCAGGTCACCATCCTGGTCAAGGAACCTCAGCTGATCAGCCAGCTGACCCATCCGAGCATGGACGAACTGGGCACCGCCTTCGTCGAAGGCAAGCTGGAGCTGGAAGGCGATATCGGCGAAGCCATCCGGGTCTGCGACGAGCTCAGCGAAGCTTTGCTCAGCGACGAAGACCAGGCTCCACCGGTCCGCACCGCCCACGACAAGGACACGGACGCCGAGGCCATCTCCTATCACTATGACGTGTCCAATGCCTTCTACCAGCTCTGGCTCGACCAGGACATGGCCTATTCCTGTGCCTATTTCCGCGAGCCGGACAATACCCTCGACGAGGCCCAGCAGAACAAGTTCGACCACCTGTGCCGCAAGTTGCGCCTGCAGGCCGGTGATTACCTGCTCGATGTCGGCTGTGGCTGGGGCGGGCTGGCGCGCTTCGCCGCCCGTGAGTACGGTGCCAAGGTGTTCGGCATCACCCTGAGCAAGGAGCAGCTCAAGCTGGGACGCCAGCGGGTCAAGGAGGAGGGGCTGGCCAACCAGGTCGACCTGCAGATCCTCGACTACCGCGACCTGCCCCAGGACGGCCGCTTCGACAAGGTGGTCAGTGTCGGCATGTTCGAACACGTCGGCCACGCCAACCTGGAGCTGTACTGCCAGAAGCTGTTCGGCGCCGTACGCGAAGGTGGCCTGGTGATGAACCATGGCATCACCGCCAAGCATGTGGATGGCCGGCCGGTAGGGCGGGGCGCGGGCGACTTCATCGACCGCTATGTCTTCCCCCATGGCGAGCTGCCGCACCTGTCGATGATCAGCGCGCGGATCTGCGAGGCCGGGCTCGAGGTGGTGGATGTGGAGAGCTTGCGCCTGCACTACGCCAAGACCCTCAACCACTGGAGCGAGAACCTGGAGAACCAGTTGCACAAGGCCGCGGCCCTGGTGCCGGAAAAGACCTTGCGTATCTGGCGCCTGTACCTGGCCGGTTGTGCCTATGCGTTCTCCAAGGGATGGATCAACCTGCACCAGATCCTGGCAGTTAAGCCCTACGCGGATGGGCACCACGACCTGCCCTGGACCCGTGAGGACCTCTACCGCTGATCCGCTTCACAGGATCGGCGAGATCAGCCGCGCGATACGCATCCCGAGCTGTTGCAGGCGATGCGTGCCGCGGCTGTCTTCGCTGCTGATTTCCGTGGCGTCGGCAAAATCCTTGAGCAGCATCGCTTCTACTTGGTCGGCGAAGTCCCGGTCCACCGTCAGCAAGGTAATCTCGAAATTCAACCGGAACGAGCGGTTGTCCAGGTTGGCGCTGCCGATCGCACTGACCTCGTCGTCCACCAGCACTACCTTCTGATGCAGGAATCCGGGTTGGTAGCGGAACATGCGCACCCCGGCACGTACCGCTTCGAAGGCGAACAGGCTCGAGGCGGCATAGACGATGTGATGGTCTGGGCGTGACGGGATGAGGATGCGCACGTCGACGCCGCGTAGCACGGCGAGGCGCAGAGCGGCGAATATCGCTTCGTCGGGAATGAAGTACGGGCTGGTGATCCAGATCCGTCGGGTCGCCGAGTGGATGGCCTCCAGGAAGAACAGCGCACAGGTTTCCTGGGAGTCGGCCGGGCCGCTGGCGAGCACCTGGCAAAGTACGCCGTTGTCGGGGTAGGTGTCTGGCAGGATCAGGGGCGGCAGCTCGCGGGTGGCCCAGTACCAGTCTTCGGCGAACGACTCCTGCAGGCAGGCCAGAACCGGACCGCTGACCTGCACATGGGTATCGCGCCAAGGCGACAGGCGCGGATGGCCGCCCAGGTATTCGTCCCCCACGTTGTGCCCGCCGAGGAACCCCAGCACGCCATCGACCACGACGATCTTGCGGTGATTGCGGAAGTTGACCTGGAAGCGATTGAACCAGCCGCGTCGGGTCGCGAAGGCATGGACCTGCACGCCACCGTCGCGCAGCACCTGGCAGTAGCTGGACGGCAAGGCGTGGCTGCCGACCCGGTCATAGAGCACGAAGACCTGCACCCCTTCGGCAGCTTTGCGCAGCAGTAGCTGCTGCAGTTCCGTGCCGATGGCGTCGTCATGGATGATGAAGAACTGCACCAGCACCGCATGGCGTGCTTCGCCGATGGCGGCGAAGATGGCGTCGAAAGTAGCCTGGCCGTCGATCAGCAGCTTCACTTGGTTGTTCGCCAGGCAGGGCATGCGCCCCAGTTTCGGTAGGGCGCGCAGGGCTGCATAGCTTTCCGACTCGCGAGCCGCCAGCGCTTCCTCTACCCAGGGTCGCCAATTGAGGTTGGCCATGGCCACGTGCATTTCCTGGTTGGCCTGGCGCCTGGCCTGGATATAGGCATAGAAGGAGCGGGCACCGAAAATCAGGTAGGGGATGAGGGTGAAGTAGGGAATGAAGAATAGCGACATCGCCCAGGCGATTGCACCCTGGGCGGTACGCACGGTGAACACCGCATGGAGCGCGGCGATGATACCGAGTAGGTGGATCAGGCCGAGCAAGTAACCGAAGAAGTAGGGGCTGTGATAATCCATACGCATCCTGCTTGCGGAGAGCACTGCAGATAACAGAGCACGTTCCCGGCCTAGCTTGCAACCCGGAAGCGGAAATGACGTCTAAGGCACAATCGGCCAGTTGCCGGTATTTCGAGGAGCATTCATCCATGAAGATTCGTCTGCCATTGTTGGCGCTGGCATTTGGCCTGAGCAGTCCGCTGGTCCATGCGCAGATGCTGCAACCCGGCCTGTGGGAGTTGACCACCAGCAACATGCAGGTCGATGGCAAACCCCTGCCCGACATGGAGTTCATGCTCGGGCAGTTGAAGAACTTGCCGCCGGAGCAGCGAGCGATGATGGAAGGCGTCCTGGCCAAGCAGGGCGTCACCTTGGCGGGGAAAGGTGTACGTTCCTGCCTGACCCCGGAGCAGGTCAAGACCGACGACATCCCGCTGCAGGATCCGCAGTCCGGGTGTACCCAGCGGATTACCGAGCGCACGGGCAATGTCTGGAAATTCGAGTTCAGTTGCCCCAAGGCGCAGGGGAGCGGCCAGGCTACTTTTCTCAGCGACCGTGAGTTCCTTACCCAGGTCAGCGGTACGTTCAATGCCTCGGGTGTTCAGCAGCAGGGCAGCATGAATACCCGGGCCGTTTGGCTGAGCGATGACTGCGGCTCGGTGAAGCCGCGTAGCGACGGGTGATCCACAGCCTTTTGGGAGCCGGCTCAAGCGACATTGGGGGCTGCAAGGCAGCCTCCAATGGCAACTGAGCTCGATCCTCACCACTGCCAGCGGCTAATCGCGACAGCATCATGGGCATGCAAGCTCTCCGCATGTTCCACGCGCAATTCGAACCCGCTGACCCAAGCGAGCTGTCGTAATGCCAAGTGCAGGCGTCTTGCCGCATCCTCGCAAAACATCAGGTTCTGCCCATTGGCCAGGGCAAAGGCCTGCTCATCGGCGCGTTTTACCGCCGTCTGCACGGCGGTGCCCAACGCAGCTTCCGCCCTGTCGATCAGTTGGGTGACCGGAAGCTCCTCCAGATTGCTCTGCAAACGCACCCTGACATATGCCTGGCTGCGCTGACTGTGAGGTGTGGCGACGATTCCCTGGCTGCTGCCCAGCCACTCCAGGATCGCTTGCCGATCCGTTTCGCGGTTGGCGAAATCCGCCACGAACTGCTGCTGTATCAATTGCCTGGCCAGTGCAGCCGAGCAAGGGCATGTGGATGAATAAGGAATCACAACGGATAGTTCCACGTGGAACATCGCATTTTCGATCCTGGCATCCACGGTTACCGGATAGCTTTTCCAACCCGCCAATGGGCTCACCAGGGCAGGTCGTTTCAGCATGTGGTCGAATGCCAGCCGCAGATAGGCGGCAGAGGCAAGCCCTTCATGGCTGGCGAGAAAGCGGGCCAACAACCGCCGCACGGCCAGGGGGTTGAGTTCCGACTGCTCGAGGGATTCCAGGGCCAGATAAAGCCGAGACATGTGTATCCCTCGTGACACGCCGTCATCGAGGTTGACCCCGGCATCGGCCCGGGCGTTCAGGGTTCGTCCTTCGAACTGCAGCGGCAGTGCGATGCCCTGCATGCCTACCCAGTCCAAAGGCGATGTTCGTTGGCTGGTCTGGATGGCGATGTCGGGGAGCGTCAGGCTGGTCATTTGCGGATTCCAAGAAAGGTTGGCATTCAGCGGCAGCCGCCGATCAGGCTGCAGTGCAGGTTGAAGCGCTGCCCGCTGGAACTGGAGACGCGGTTCAGGGTGGTCCAGCCGATACGCCGGCTATAGCCCACCCACGCCTCGCCGTCGCTGGCCAGGCCGGTGAAGAACGTCAGTGAGCCGTAACGGCTGTTGGCTTGTGCCCACAGCCGACGGCTCACACTGTCGTAGCCGCGCAGGTAGAAGGTGCTGCCCTCGGTACGCACGCTGTAATAGCTGCCTTGGCCATCCTGGCAAGCCAGAAGCGTTGCGCTGCGTGTACACAGGGGGAGATCTGTGCGTGGCATGGCAAGTACTGACGAAGGCGCGATGAGCAACAGCAGCACAACGGCACGGGGCAGTTTCATTTTCATCTCCGGGTACCGTTCGACGAGCACGGCTTGGCGAAAGTGTATTGTTATAATATAACAGTAGGCAATGCATCGTTTCGAATGCGCTCGTCTGATGAGGGTTCCGCCAATGACCAAACGTCTCCCTGTTACCGTGCTGTCCGGCTTCCTGGGGGCCGGCAAGAGCACCTTGCTCAACCATGTCCTGCGTAATCGCGAGGACCTGCGTGTTGCCGTGATCGTCAACGACATGAGTGAAATCAACATCGATGCCAGCGAGGTACAGCGCAATGTCAGCCTCAACCGTGCAGAAGAGAAGCTGGTGGAGATGAGCAACGGCTGTATCTGCTGCACCCTGCGCGAGGACCTGCTCGAGGAAGTGGCGCGCTTGGCGCAGGAGGGCCGTTTCGACTACCTGCTGATCGAGTCCACTGGCATCTCCGAGCCGTTGCCGGTGGCCGAGACGTTCACCTTCCGTGACGAACAGGGCCGTAGCCTGTCCGACATGGCACGCCTGGACACCATGGTCACGGTAGTCGATGGCCTGAATTTCCTGCGTGACTACCAGGCGGCGGATAGCCTGGCCAGCCGTGGCGAAACCTTGGGCGAGGGGGATGAGCGATCGATCAGCGACCTGCTGATCGAGCAGGTGGAGTTCGCCGATGTGCTGCTGGTCAGCAAGATCGACCTGATCGGCCAGCATGAGCGCGAAGAGCTCACGGCCATCTTGCGCAGCCTCAATGGCCGGGCGCAGATCGTGCCCATGGTCACGGGCCAGGTGCCGCTTGAGCGCATTCTCGATACCGGCCTGTTCGATTTCGACCAGGCCGCCCAGGCGCCCGGCTGGTTACAGGAATTGCGCGGCGAACACGTCCCGGAAACCGAGGAATACGGGATCGCCGCGAGCACCTGGCAGGCCCGTCGGCCACTGCATCCACAACGCTTCTTCGACTTTATCCACAAGCCCTGGAGCAATGGCAGGCTGTTGCGTTCGAAGGGGTTCTTCTGGTTGGCCAGCAAGTTCCAGGAGGCCGGAAGCTGGTCCCAGGCCGGGGGCATGATGCGCCATGGGTTGGCCGGGCGCTGGTGGCGTTTCGTGCCACGGGAGCATTGGCCGCAGGACGAGGAGAACACCGCGGCAATTCTCAAGCACTGGAGCGTAGAGGTCGGGGATTGCCGCCAGGAACTGGTATTCATCGGGCAGAACATCGATTTCGCCAGGTTATCCACAGAGCTGGATGCCTGTTTGTTGACCGATGAGGAAATGGCGTTGGGGCCGATGGCCTGGTTGCGCCTGCCCGACCCGTTCGGCCCCTGGCATGAGGAGGCTGCCGCGTGATGCTGGCAAGCAGGGCTGTGGATATCCGTCAGGTCTTCGGCGAATCGCCCCAGGTGCTGGCGGAGATTCTCCAGGATGGGGTCAACCTGGCGGTTTGGCAGCGCCGGCTGGCGGCGCAGGTGGAGGACTTCGCTGCACTGTTGCTCAGCCTGGGCCAACCCATGGCGGACGAGCGGGTGATCGATGTGGACGAGCGGGAAATGCCCGTGCTGCCTGGCCTGTTGAGCGGCGCAGCCGACCTGCATGGCTACGAAGGCTTTGTCGCAGACGTGGCGTGGTTGGTATCGGCCTACACCTGCCTGCTTGGCGCCCGGCGCGTCGGCTTGCGCCTGCGGGTGCTGGAAGGGACGATGTGCCCGCGCTTTCATGTGGATCACGTGCCGTTGCGCTTGCTCACCACCTATGCCGGCAAGGGCAGCGAATGGCTGGAGGAAGGCCGCATCGATCGCACCGCATTACCGCACGCCCCACCGCCTGTGGATAACATCCAGTGCCTGCAGGTGGGGGCAGTCGCCTTGCTCAAGGGCGAGAAGTGGCTGGGCAATGAAGGTGCCGGCCTGATACACCGCTCGCCGCTGACCGGAGCGGGGGAGCTGCGCCTGTTGCTCAGCCTTGACTGGTTGGCTTGAGGGCGCATAGTGGGTGGTTTATGGGGCCTGCGGCGGCCCTGGGGACGCCATTGAACCATCACATGTTGCAAAACATCCCTACCCACGTGATCGCTGGCCCATTGGGTGCCGGCAAGACCAGCCTGATCCGTCAGCTGCTGGCCCAGCGCCCCGCGGGAGAACGCTGGGCGGTGCTGGTCAACGAATTCGGCCAGATCGGCCTCGACGCGGCCTTGCTCTGCCGCGATGAGGAGGGCATCGCCATCGGCGAGGTGGCTGGCGGTTGCCTGTGCTGCGTAAACGGCATGCCGTTCCAGGTGGGGCTGGGCCGGCTGCTGCGCAAGGCACGACCCCACCGCCTGTTCATCGAGCCCTCTGGCCTCGGCCATCCACTGCAACTGCTCGAACAGCTTGGCCAAGCGCCATGGACAGGCGTGCTGGCCGTGCAGCCGCTGTTGATGGTCCTGGATGCCCAGGCCCTGGCACGTGGCCAGGCGCTGCCGGACACGCAGCGTGAGGCGCTGGCGGCAGCGGCCTTGCTGGTTTTCAACAAGGCTGGCCTTGTGGATGAACCGTCACGCCTGTTGATAACTGCACAACTGCCGGCCTTATCGGCATTGTGGACAGAGCATGGCGCATTTTCCCTGGCGCAGCTTCCGGTTTTGCCCACAGAAGAGGCTCGATGCTCGCTTGTGGATAAGCTTGCTGTGGACAACGCTTTCGTGTCGTCTGCCGCCTTGTGGACAGATCCGCGCCAACCGATCTGCCAGGCACAACAGGGCGAGGGCGGGTGGAGCATCGGCTGGCGCTGGCACCCCAGCCAGCGCTTCGATGCACTACGCATGCAGGCTTTTCTCGAGGCATGGCCATGGCGCCGGGCCAAGGGTGTTATCCACAGCGGTGAAGGCTGGCGCTCGTTCAATGCCTTGGACGCAGGCCCACAGGCCTGGCAACCGAGCGAGTGGCGCAAGGATTCCCGTATCGAACTGATCTTCGACCAGGCCCAACCGCGGGAAGCCCTGCAGGCGGCGCTGGCCGACTGTCGCCTGGAGGGCTGATCAGTTGCGCCAGCGATTGTGCTCCTGGCGCCATTGCTGCATCTCGATGACGTTGTCGGCCTTTGGCGGGGTCTTGATCTCGAACGGGTAGGGCGCCAGTTCGATCAGCATGGTGTGGGCACCGAACTGGGTCACCGTCCCAGGGTGGCGTTGTTCGCCAGTGACGGTGAATTCGAAACCGTAGATCCGCGCCAGGCGCTTGCGGCCGTTGGCATCACGCACGAAGGCGATGCGCTTGAGCGCGACGTTGTCGTCGAGCAGTTCCAGGTCGAGGTTGGCGCAATGCTGCTTGACCCGCTCCAGCGCCTTTTCGCGTAGCCCATGGTTGTGCCACAGCCAGGCGCCGGCCGTTGCCACCAACATCAGGACGAAAAGGTTCTCCAGGGTCAACATTTGCATAGGCTCCAGACAGGTCAGTCCAGCTTAACCGCGTTCCTGGCCTGTCGTACAGGTGGCAATCGGGTTCATACTGCGCCTCGCATCCCAAGAACTGCTTCGGAAAAATACCCCATGAAACGCACGCCGCATCTACTCGCTATCCAGTCCCATGTGGTCTTCGGCCACGCCGGAAACAGCGCGGCGGTGTTCCCCATGCAGCGGGTCGGGGTCAACGTCTGGCCGCTCAACACCGTACAGTTCTCCAACCATACTCAGTATGGCCAGTGGGCAGGCGAAGTGCTCGCGCCCGCGCAGATTCCGGCATTGGTGGAAGGTATTGCCGGCATTGGCGAGCTAGGGCACTGCGATGCGGTGCTCTCCGGGTACCTGGGCAGCGCCGAACAGGGCCGGGCGATCCTGGCTGGTGTCGAGCGGATCAAGGCGGTGAATCCCAAGGCGCTGTACCTGTGCGATCCGGTCATGGGGCATGCGGAGAAAGGCTGCATCGTGCCGGTGGAGGTGAGCGAGTTCCTGCTCGAGCAGGCCGCTGCGGTAGCCGACATCCTCTGCCCCAATCAGCTGGAGCTGGACAGTTTCTGCGGGCGCCGGGCCGAGTCGCTGGAGGACTGCGTGGCCATGGCGCGCAGCCTGCTCGAGCGCGGGCCGCAGGTGGTGCTGGTCAAGCACCTGGCCTACCCGGGGCGCGCTGCGGACAGTTTCGAGATGTTACTGGTGACCCGGGACGAAAGCTGGCACCTGAGCCGCCCCTTGCTGGCTTTCCCGCGTCAGCCGGTGGGCGTGGGCGACCTGACCTCGGGCCTGTTCCTGGCCCGCGTGCTGCTGGGCGACAGCTGGGTACGCGCCTTCGAGTTCACCGCAGCGGCAGTGCATGAGGTGCTGCTCGAAACCCAGGCCTGCGCCAGCTACGAACTGCAACTGGTGCGGGCCCAGGATCGCATCGTGCATCCGCGGGTGCGCTTCGAGGCCCAGCCGGTCTAGATCGAGTCGGTCTTGAGGTTCTGGTAGCGCTGCTCCAGCTCCTGGCGGATCTGTCGACGCTGCTGGCCCTGCAGGAAGCGGCGTTTCTCTTCCTGGGTCTGGGGCTGGCGCGGCGGTACCGGCACCGGGCGACGGTTGTCATCGACCGCGACCATGGTGAAGAAGCAGCTGTTGGAGTGGCGCACGGAGCGTTCGCGGATGTTTTCGGTCACTACCTTGATGCCCACCTCCATGGAGGTGTTGCCGGTATAGTTGACCGATGCGAGGAAGGTCACCAGCTCGCCGACGTGCACCGGTTCGCGGAAGATCACCTGGTCCACCGAGAGGGTCACCACATAGCTCCCGGCATAACGGCTGGCGCAGGCGTAGGCGACTTCGTCGAGGTACTTGAGCAGGGTGCCGCCATGTACGTTGCCGGAAAAGTTGGCCATGTCCGGGGTCATCAGGACAGTCATCGTCAACTGGGCGTTTCCAGGTTCCATAGTGAGCTCACGGTAAGGTTGCGCTGAAACGGGGCCGTTATCTGCAGACACTTCTGTTCCCCCTTGGTGGTTCCGATCTTTACGGGACGTCGGCCGATGCGACATCGTCACGCGGATAGTGCCATCGACAATGACGCAATGGCCGATCTGTTTCTACATATTGCATCGGCTTTCTGCGGCAGGGCGCGATGTTAACCTGAGCACGCCCATGCAACATGGGCGTTCCTGCGTTAAAAACATTATGTATTTGCTGCTCGCTCAGGTTTGCCTTGGCAGAGGAGCGGTTTGCCCTGGCATCGAGAAAGGAGTACCACGCCATGCATGCCATCAGCTTCATCCAGGATCTGGCAGTGATCATGCTGGTCGCCGGGGTGGTCACCATTTTGTTCCATCGCTTCAAGCAGCCCGTGGTGCTGGGCTACATCGTCGCCGGTTTCATCATTGGCCCGCACACACCGCCCTTCGGCCTGATCCACGATGAAGACACCATCAAGACCCTCGCCGAACTGGGGGTGATCTTCCTGATGTTCTGCCTGGGCCTGGAGTTCAGCCTGCGCAAGCTGTTCAAGGTCGGGGCCACGGCGTTCATCGCGGCGTTCATGGAAATCGTCCTGATGATCTGGATCGGTTTCGAGATCGGCCGCTGGTTCGGCTGGAATACCATGGATTCGCTGTTCCTCGGGGCGATCCTGGCCATTTCCTCGACCACCATCATCGTCAAGGCGCTCAACGACTTGAAGATGAAGAACGAGCGTTTCGCCCAGCTGATCTTCGGCGTACTGATCGTCGAGGACATCCTCGGCATCGGCATCATCGCCCTGTTGTCGGGCATCGCGGTCAGCGGCACGGTAAGCTCGGGCGAAGTGTTCTCCACGGTGGGCAAGCTGTCGTTGTTCATGATCGTCGCGCTGGTGATCGGCATCCTGCTGGTGCCACGGCTGCTGGCGTACGTGGCGAAGTTCGAGAGCAACGAGATGTTGCTGATTACCGTGCTGGGCCTGTGCTTCGGTTTCTGCCTGCTGGTGGTCAAGCTCGAATACAGCATGGTCCTGGGCGCGTTCCTGATCGGCGCGATCATGGCCGAATCCCGCCAGTTGCTGAAGATCGAGCGCCTGATCGAGCCGGTTCGCGACCTGTTCAGCGCCATCTTCTTCGTTGCCATCGGCCTGATGATCGACCTGAGCGTGCTGATCCAGTACGCCTGGCCGATCCTGGTGATTACCCTGGCGGTGGTGCTGGGCAAGATGCTGTCCTGCGGCATGGGGGCCTTCATCGCCGGCAATGACGGCCGCACCTCGCTGCGGGTGGGGATGGGGCTTTCGCAGATCGGCGAGTTTTCCTTCATCATCGCCGCCCTCGGCATGTCGCTGCAGGTCACCAGCGACTTCCTCTACCCCGTCGCCGTCGCGGTGTCGGCCATCACCACTTTGCTCACGCCCTACCTGATCCGCGCCGCCGACCCGCTCTCGCGAAAGCTCGGCAATGTGGTGCCAAGCCGACTGGCGAGGGTGCTGTCGTTGTATGGCGAGTGGCTGCGCAGCATCCAGCCCCAGGGCGAGGGGGCCATGCTCGCGGCGATGATCCGGCGCATCCTGCTGCAGGTGGGCGTGAACCTGGCCCTGGTGATTGCCATCTTCTTCAGTGGTGGCTACTTCGCCGGGCGTATCGGCGAGTGGTTGAGCGAATGGGTCAGCGATGTCAGCCAGCAGAAGGCACTGATCTGGGGCGCCGCGCTGCTGTTGTCGCTGCCGTTCCTGATCGCCGCCTACCGCAAGCTCAAGGCGCTGTCGATGCTGCTGGCGGAGATGGGCGTGAAGCCTGAGATGGCCGGGCGACATACCCAGCGTGTGCGTCGGGTGATCGCCGAGGTGATTCCGCTGCTGTCGTTGCTGGTGATCTTCCTGCTGCTGTCGGCCCTGTCGGCGAGCATCTTGCCCACCAATGAGCTGTTGCTGGTGATCGCAGTCGTGGCGGCGGTGGTGGTGGCACTGTTGTGGCGCTGGTTCATCCGGGTGCATACCCGCATGCAGATCGCCTTGCTGGAAACCCTGGACAACCACCGCGACTCGCACTGAGCGAGCGCATGCCGACTGCCTGCGCCTTCATCGGCGCAGGCAGGTTCGATTGCCGGTCAGCTTTCCAGCCAGACGTCCCGGGCCCAGTGCCAGACCGTCTCCCAGCTGTCTTCGCTGATCGCTTCTTCTTCCGCGTCCCACAGCACCACCGTGCCATCTTCCTCGACGCAGTAGTAGTTGTCGCCATCCTGGCACAGCGGCACCAGGTCGCGGGGGACGCCGGCATCCCAGGCATTGGCGGCCACCTCGGGCAGGTAGGTGTGGGATTGCGGGTCGGTGACGGTCACTGGCTCCAGGCTGCCGTAGACCACGTCGCTGACGGTCAGCAGGAACTCCCGCAGGCCGAACGGCATGTTGATCAGCAGTTCTTCCTCGATCTCGACCAACAGGTCTTCGTCCGGCAGTTCCAGTGGCACCGGTACCGGCTCATTGGCTTCACGGAGCTGATCGATCACTTCTTCCACGGTTCACATCCTCTGACCTTGATGACGACGCTGCGCGTTATACCCTAGTAGCCCACTGGGCCAAAAGCAAAAACCCCGGGACATGCCCGGGGTTCGTTGTGCAATGCCTGGAATCAGCCGTTCTGGCGGATACCGGCGAGCAGCCAAGGCTGGTTCTCGCCCTGGGCGCGCTCCATGTGCCAGCTTTCGCTGAAGGCTTCGCCCTGGTCGAAACGGGAGGTCTTCGACACACCATGGAAGGTCAGGGTGGCGATGGTCCGGTCGGCACGGTCGTCGATGCCTTCCAGCTGCACTTCGAGGTTGTCGATGTAGGTGGACTGGAAGCCATCACCCAGGTCGGCACGCTCGCGCTTGAGGAACTCGAGCATCTGCGGGGTGACGAACTCGGAGATCTTGTCCATCTCGTTGGCGTCCCAGTGCTGCTGCAGCGACATGAAGTGGGTGCGTGCGGCGGCCAGGAAGCTCTGCTCGTTGAACCAGGCTGGCGCGTTGATCACCGGTGCGGCTGCGGCAGCGGGGGCTGCGGCGCCACCGAAGATCGACGGTTGGGCAGGCTGGGCGTGGGTTTCGCGCTGGTACGGTGCGTGGTTGGCACCGGCCATCTGCGGCTGCTGCTGGCGACGCCGCGCGGCGATGAAGCGGAACACCAGGAAGGCGATCAGGCCCATGATCAGGAAGTCGAGGATCTGCATGCCCTGGAAGCCATCGCCCATGAACATGGAGGCCAGCAGGCCACCGGCGGCGAGGCCGGCCAGTGGGCCCAGCCAGCGCGAAGCACCGCTGGCTGCGGCCGGAGCGCGGCCAGGCGCGGTCGGCGCGGCGGCAGGCGTGGTTGGCGTGGCCTGGCGGGTCTGGTGGATAGGCGCGGAGCCCGAGCTCTTGCCACCGCCGAAGCGCTTGGCGTTGGCATCCAGGCTCAGCGTCAGGCCGACGCAGAGCGCCAGAGCGATGCTAAGAAAACGTTGCATAAGTGGGATTTCCCCTGTTGTGGATTGCACGCGCGTCATGGTGCACAGGTTGTAGGACATATGGCCAGTGCCATAATGTTTCCAGCTTTTGCCTGATTGGCCGGAGGCCAAGGCTGATCAGGCTGTAGGACATTTCAACTGTTATCTGGGGCTGCAATGCAGCCCCACAGGTCAGATCGCTTCCAGCTTGGCGTACCCCAGCATCAGCCACTTGCTGCCTTCGGCGAAGTTCACCTGCACCCGCGCCTGGGCACCGGAGCCCTCGAAGTTGAGGATCACGCCCTCGCCAAACACCGCATGCTGCACGCGCTGGCCGAGGGCGAACGCGGTCTGCGGGATGCTGGCATTGGCGAACAGGCTGCTCGAGGTGGCCTGCGCACCGCCGAAGGGGCGGCTGACACTGTTGGACAGGCGCACTTCCTGGACCAACCCGGCCGGAATCTCCCGTACGAAGCGCGACACCTTGTTGTAGGTCTCGCTGCCATACAGCCGACGTGTCTCGGCATAGGTCATGATCAGCTGGCGCATGGCCCGGGTGATGCCCACGTAGGCCAGGCGCCGCTCCTCTTCCAGACGGCCGGGCTCCTCCAGGCTCATCTTGTGGGGGAACAGGCCCTCTTCCATGCCCACCAGGAACACATAGGGAAACTCCAGGCCCTTGGCACTGTGCAGGGTCATCAACTGGATGCTGTCCTCGTGCTCGTCGGCCTGGGCATCGCCGGCTTCCAGCGAGGCGTGGCCAAGGAAAGCCGACAAGGGCGAGAGGTCGGCGTCGTCGTCACTGGTTTCGAAGTTGCGCGCCGCGCTGACAAGTTCCTCGAGGTTCTCTACCCGCGCCTGGCCTTTCTCGCCCTTTTCTTCCTGGTGATAGATGATCAGCCCGGACTGTTCGATGACGGTCTGGGTCATCAGGTGCAGCGGCATGTCCAGGACCTTGGCGGCGAGGTTCTCGATCAGTTCGATGAAGGCGCCCAGAGCACTGGCGGCGCGGCCCTTGAGGGCCTTGGCGGCGAGCAACTGGCACATCGCCTCCCACATCGACAACTGGCTGTGGCGCGCGTGCTCGCGGATGGCCTCGACGGTCTTCTCGCCGATGCCGCGGGGCGGCACGTTGATCACCCGCTCCAGGGCCGCGTCGTTGCCACGGCCTTCGAGCAGGCGCAGGTAGGCCATGGCGTTCTTGATCTCGGCGCGTTCGAAGAAGCGCTGGCCACCATAGATACGGTAGGGGATGCGCTCGCGCAGCAGGGCTTCCTCCAGCACCCGCGACTGGGCATTGGAGCGGTAGAGAATGGCGATCTCGCTGCGTGCGTTGCCCTGCCTGAGGATGCTTTCGATGGTTTCCACCACGTAGCGCGCTTCGTCGTGCTCGTTATAGGCGGCGTACAGGCTCAGCGGCTCGCCTTCGCCCATGTCGGTCCACAGCTCCTTGCCCAGGCGCCCGCTGTTGTTGGCGATCAGCGCGTTGGCAGCCTTGAGGATGCCGCCGGTGGAGCGATAGTTCTGCTCCAGGCGGATCAGTTCGGCGTCGGGGAAGTCGGCGGTGTACTGGTGGATGTTCTCGATCTTGGCGCCGCGCCAGCCATAGATCGACTGGTCGTCGTCACCCACGGCCATCAGGCTGTCGCCACCGGCGGCGAGCAGGCGCAGCCAGGCGTACTGCACTGCGTTGGTGTCCTGGAACTCGTCCACCAGCAGGTGGCGGAAGCGCCGCTGGTAGTGCTCGAGCAAGCCGGGGTGGTCGCGCCACAGGTCCAGGGCGCGCAGCAGCAATTCGGAAAAGTCGATGACCCCGGCACGCTCGCAGGCCTGTTCGTAGGCTTCGTAGATCGAGCGCATGGTGGCCAGGAACAGGTCGCCGCTGGCCTGGATGTGCTGCGGGCGCAGGCCTTCGTCCTTCTGCCCGTTGATGAACCATTGGGCCTGGCGCGCCGGCCAGCGCTGTTCGTCGAGGCCGAGCTCGCGGATCACCCGCTTGATCAGGCGTTGCTGGTCGTCGCTGTCGAGGATCTGGAAGTTCTGCGCCAGCCGCGCTTCCTGCCAGTGGGCCCGCAACAGGCGGTGGGCCAGGCCGTGGAAGGTCCCCACCCACATGCCGGCTGGGTTGATGCCCAGCAGTTGCTCGATCCGCTGGCGCATTTCCGCCGCGGCCTTGTTGGTGAAGGTCACCGACAGGATCGAGTGGGGCGAGGCCTGCTCGACCTGGATCAGCCAGGCGATACGGTGCACCAGCACGCGGGTCTTGCCCGAGCCGGCGCCGGCAAGCACCAATTGACGCCCCACCGGGGCCGCTACGGCCTGGCGTTGGGCGTCGTTGAGGGAGTTCAGCAGGAGGGAGAGGTCATCGTTGCGCATCCGGCCATTCTAGGGCCGCGCAGGGGGCAGGGGCAAACGGCCCTAGGATAAATCTTGCCGTGCCTGGCCGGCCACTCATCGACACGGCTGAGTGAGCCGCGTGCTTGAGCGGTCGCGGGGCGAAGGCCGCGGTATTTTCGCGCATCCTGACGCAGAGCAGTTTGGCCTGGGGCGGGGCTTGTGTATGCTCCCTGCTCGTTTTGCGGCCAAGAACATAACAAGAACACTGCCCTATGACCCAGGATTGCACGGCGAGCGGAGCATCGCCGCAAACCATAAGGAACGTACGCAGGCAATTCGCGACCCAGCTCTCCATCGAGCGAACCCGCCTGCTCTACCAGGGCTCGCTGTTGCCCACCCTGTTCATGTTGCTCAACGGCCTGCTGTGCGCCTGGCTGTTGTGGAGCCCTGCGCGCTACCTGCTGGTCGGCGTGTGGCTGATCTGGTTGCTGGCGCTGGTGGCCCTGCGGGTGATCCAGGTGGCGGCTTTCGATGCGGCGACGCCAGCGCGCCAGGCCAAGCCGACCTGGCATCGCATGTTCCTGCTCGGCTCGGCGTTCAGCGGCCTGACCTTGGCCTGTGCGGCAATCGTCCTGGTGCCTGTGGAGAACTTCGTGCAACAGGCCTGGGTGTTCGGCTTGCTGGGGGCAGCGGTGCTGTCGGCCAGCGTGGCCTATGCGGTGAGCCTGCCGGCCTTTCTCAGTTTCGCCTTGCCCTGCCTGCTGCCACCGATCCTGTTCCTGTTCTACTACCAAGCGGGTCTGCAGCGGGGGTGGGGCTGGCTCGGCCTGATCCTGCTGGCGGCGCTGATGGTGGTGGCCTGGCAGGTCAACCGGCTGATCGAGCGCGGCCTGTTGCGGCGCTTCCAGAACCAGGCGCTGATCGAGCAGTTGCAGGAGGCCCAGCGCCATGGCGAGCACCTGAACCAGGTATTGCTCAGCGAGGTGGAACAGCGCCGGTGCGCCGAAGATCAACTGCGCCAGGCCCAGGCCGGGCTGGAGCAGCAGGTAGCCCAGCGCAGCCATGAACTGGACCTGGCCAACCATGCCCTGGGTACGAGCGAGCAGCGCCTGGCCCTGGCATTGGACGCCAGTGAGCTGGGGCTGTGGGACTGGAACCTGGAGAGCGACGAGGTGCATCACACCCAGCTACATGCCTTGTTCGGCCTGGACCCGCGGCAGGTCCGCTCGGTCCGTGCCGACCTCAAGCCACGCCTGCATCCGGACGACCTGCCGCTGTTGCGCCGGACCCTGGTCGAGCACCTCAAGGGCCGCAGCGAAGACTATTGTGTCGAGTACCGCGTGCGCCACACCCAAGGCCACTGGTGCTGGATCGAGGACCGTGGCCGGGCGGTGGAGCATGGCCCCGACGGCAAGGTGCTGCGCATGCTCGGTACGCGCCGCGACATCACGGCGCGCAAGGAGCAGGAAGAGCAGCAACGCCTGGCCGCCACTGTGTTCGAAGCGGCCAGCGAAGGCATCGCCATTCTCGATGCGGATTTCCAGCTGCTGGCGGTCAATCAGGCTTTTTGCGACATCACCGGCTACTGTCGGGGGGAGCTGATCCAGCGCAACGCCCTGGACCTGCCCTGCAGCCGCGATGCCCGGCGCCACAGCCAGGCGATCGGCCAGGCCCTGGAGCAGCAGGGGCGCTGGCAGGGCGAGTTGGTGGAGGCGCGCAGCAATGGCGAACTCTACCCGCAATGGCTGCAGCTCAATGGCGTGCGTGACGTGCGCGGCAATATCAGCAACATCGTCGGTTTCTATACCGACCTGTCGGCGCGACGCGAATCCGAGGAGCGCTTGCGCTACCTGGCCCATTACGATGACCTGACCGGGCTGGCCAACCGCGCGCTGTTTCGCCTGCGCCTGCACGAGGCGGTGCAGCGGGTGCGCCTCAATGGTCGCAGCCTGGCGCTGCTGCACATCGACCTGGACCGTTTCAAGCTGCTCAACGAGAGCCTCGGCCATGAATGGGCCGACACGTTGCTCAAGCGGATGGCCCAGCGCATCGCCAATGCGGTGCCCGAGGCCGATACTGTCGCGCGTCTTTCCGGTGATGAATTCGTCGTGCTGTTCGACGGCTACAGCAACCTGTCCAGCCTGGTGCGGGTCACTACGCGGTTGCTCGACAAGTTGCGCGTTCCCCAGCGCCTGGGTGGCCATGAAGTGGTGGTCAGCGCCTCGGTGGGGATCAGCCTGTTGCCGGACGCGACCTTCGACGTCAACGCGCTGCTGAGCCAGGCTGACATGGCCAAGCAGCATGCCAAGCACCTGGGCGGCGACAATTTCCAGTTCTACACCGAGAGCCTGCGCGCCAGCACCCTTGAGCGCCTGCAACTGGAAAACCAACTGCGCAAGGCCCTCGACGAGCGGCAGTTGCTGGTCTACTACCAGCCCAAGCTGTGCCTACGCAGCGGCCGCCTGCACGCGGCCGAAGCGCTGGTGCGCTGGCAGCATCCCGAATGGGGCATGGTGCCGCCGGGCGAGTTCATCGGCCTGGCCGAGGAAACCGGGCTGATCGCACCGATGGGTGAGTTCGTCCTGCGCCAGGCCTGCTGGCAGGCGTGCGAGTGGCAGCGCCAGGGGCTGGCGATCCGCGTCTCGGTGAACCTGTCGGTCTACCAACTGCGCCAGGGCAAGATCGTCAGCCTGGTGCGCCAGGTGCTGGACGAGAGCGGGCTGGCGCCGCACCTGCTGGAGCTGGAACTGACCGAAAGCCAGTTGCTCGACAGCGTCGAGCACATCATCGCCACCTTCCGCCAGTTGCATGAGCTGGGGGTCAAGCTGGCTATCGACGACTTCGGCACTGGCTATTCGTCGCTGAGCTACCTCAAGCGCTTCCCGGTCGACTACGTGAAGATCGACCAGGCCTTCATCCGCGGCCTGCATGAAGGCCGGCAGGATGCGGCCATCACCCGGGCGATCATCGCCATGGCCAAGAGCCTTGAGCTGAAGGTGGTGGCGGAGGGGGTGGAAACCCGCGAGCAGCTGGCATTCCTGCGCGAGCATGGGTGTGACGAGGCGCAGGGCTACCTGATCAGCAAGCCGGTCGACGCGCGACGCTTCGAGGCCCTGCTGGCCAATCCCGGCGCCTAGGGGGCAAAGCGCTGCTTCATGCGTGCCAGGCCCGGCCCTGGTGCGCCAGCAGGCTGTTGGCTTGCTCCGGCCCGTTGGTGCCGGCGGGGTAGGGGCGCGGGGCCTGGAAGTGCTCCTCCCAGCCCTTGAGGATCGGGTCGATCCAGGCCCATGCGGCTTCCACTTCGTCGCGGCGCATGAACAGGGTCGAATCGCCCGCCAGCACATCCAGCAGCAGGCGCTCGTAGGCTTCCCAGCGGCGGGTCTGGCCGAACACCTGGGCCAGGTTCAGGTCCAGTTCCACCGGTTCCAGGCGCATGCCCTTGCCCGGGCTCTTGGTCATCATGCGCAGGCTGATGCGTTCCTCCGGTTGCAACTGGATCAGCAACTGGTTGACCTGGCCACCGCTGAACAGCTGATGGGGCACAGGCTTGAACTGGATGACGATCTGCGACGAGCGCCGCGCCATGCGCTTGCCGGTGCGCAGGTAGAACGGCACGCCGGCCCAGCGCCAGTTGTCGATCTGTGCCTGCACGGCGACGAAGGTCTCGGTATCGCTGTCGTTGTCCACGTCCTTCTCGAAGTAGTAGGCCGGCACTTCCTGGCCGCCGATCCTGCCGGCGCCGTACTGGCCGCGCACGGTCTTGTCCTGCACGTCCTGGCCGGTGATCGGCTTGAGGGCACGGAGGATCTTCACCTTCTCGTCGCGCACCGCCTCGGCCTCGAACTGCGCGGGAGGCTCCATGGCCACCAGGCACAGCAACTGCAGCAGGTGGTTCTGCAGCATGTCGCGGGTCGCCCCGGCACGGTCGTAATAGGCACCACGGTTCTCCACGCCGAGGGTCTCGCAGACGCTGATCTGTACATGATCGACCTGGCCATTGCGCCACACCGGCTCGAGCAGGGCATTGGCGAAGCGCAGGGCCATGAGGTTCTGCACCGTCTCCTTGCCCAGGTAGTGGTCGATGCGAAACACCTGGGACTCGTCGAACACCGCGCCTATGGCTTCATTGATGGCGGTGGCCGAACCGAGCGAGTGGCCGATGGGTTTTTCCAGCACGATGCGCGCCTCGCTGTCGGCCAGGCCTGCGATGCGCAGGTGGTTGACGATGGGCACGAACAGGTTGGGGGCGGTGGCCAGGTAGTAGACCCGCGTCAGCCCGCCGGGCTCGCCGAGATAACGGGCCAGGCGGCCGAAGTCGGCGCTTTGCGAGGCGTCCATGGCGAAGTAGTCCAGGCGGGCGCAGAAGCGCCGCCAGACGTCCTCTTCGAAATCATTGCGAGCGATCTGGGCGCGGCAGTGGCGTTCGGCGAGCTTGACGTACTCGTCCCGTGGCAGGTTGCGCCGGGCCAGGGCAATGATGCGCACGGCGTTGTGCAGACGGGCCTCGCGATACAGATGGTAGAGCGCCGGCAGCAATTTGTGCAGGGCCAGGTCGCCCGTGCCGCCGAAGACCAGGATGTCGCAAGGAATAGTCAAAACCACCACTCTCCACATTCGTTTAGCTGGGCGGGTCGCCGGTCATGTAGTATAACTACAAGAAAGCTACATCCCGGCCAGCCGATCATAACCGAGTCCAGCCTGTGAATCTGTTGCAACATATCGCCCAATCGCGCCACTTGCTGCGCAAATCGGAACTGAAAGTGGCCGACCATGTACTGCTCGATCCGGCTGCCGTCATGCACAGTTCCATGGCCGACCTGGCCCACAGCGTAGGGATCAGCGAACCGACCATCGTGCGCTTCTGCCGGGCCATCGGTTGCTCGGGCTTCCAGGACCTGAAGCTCAAGTTGGCCCAGAGCCTGGCCGCTGGCGCCAGTTTCGGGCAGTTCGCGATTCACGAGGACGACTCGGTCGCCGACTACAGCCTGAAGATCTTCGACACCACCTTGCATACCCTGATGGAAGTGCGCGAGCACCTCGACCCGCAGGCACTGCAGCAGGCGGTGACCGCCATGGCCCAGGCCCAGCGCGTGGAGTTCTACGGTTTCGGTGCCTCAGGTGCGGTGGCCGCCGATGCCCAGCACAAGTTCTTCCGTCTGCTGCTCAGCGCCGCGGCCTATTCCGACCCGCACATGCAGGCGATGTCGGCGGTGACCCTGAAGCCGGGCGACGTGGCGGTGTGCATCTCCCAGTCGGGCCGCTCCAAGGACCTGCTGATCACTGCCAACCTGGTGCGCGAGAGCGGTGCCAACCTGATTACCCTGTGCCCGAGCCAGACGCCGCTGGCGGAGTTGTCCACCGTCAACCTGGCCATCGACGTGCACGAGGACACCGAGATCTACACCCCGCTGACCTCACGGATCGCCCACCTGGTGGTGATCGATGTGCTGGCCATGGGCGTGGCCATGGCCCGTGGGCCGAGCCTGGTCAACCACCTCAAGAGCGTCAAGCGCAGCCTGCGCAGCCTGCGGTTGTCGCCGAAGTCGATCAAGGCGACCGACGACTGATCCTGGATGCCCAAGGCAAGCCAAGCGGCCCCAGAGGCTCTTGGCCTGCGAACAAGCCGCCATTGGCGGCAAGAATTCACGATACTGTCACCCGATCTGCACCAAACCGTAAAACCATCACGCCAGTCTGAAACTCCCCGCATCCTCATCTGGGAGACAGGCAATGGCTCGTGACCACGATGGCTCGTACCACCCCAGCGCCAAGGCTCGCAAACAGCACGAGAAGGATCAGCGTCGCATGGAGTTTCGCCGTGCGATCGAAAGCTACTGCGAGCAACGCCAATTACTGCGTGAGATCGCCGACTACCCTGAGTTGAAAGACATCACGGTATGGCAGGTATCGGCGGCAACTTCCCCGAAAATCGCTCCACAAGCCCGCTGATCCTCGCACGTTCATTGCGAATGAACGCCTGGAACGCCAAGGCCACCGGCGACTGCCGCTTGGCCTTGGACTGCACCAGGCACCAGCTGCGGTACAGCGGCAGCTCCTCCACCGGCAGTTCCTTGAGCACGCCCGTGGCCAGTTCCATGTTCAGCGCATGGCGGGTCAGCAGGGCAATGCCCAGGCCGGCGATCACGCATTCGCGCTGGGCGTCGGAGGACGCCACTTCCAGGGTCTGGGTGAAGTGCACGCGCTTGTCCTTGAAGTATTCCTCGCAGGCCTTGCGTGTGCCCGAACCTTGCTCGCGGATGAGCAGGGTATGAGGCTCCAGGTCCTGCAGGCGGAGCTTTTCCAGCTTGCACAGCGGGTGGTCGGGCGGCGCCACGGCGACGATCGGGTTGTTCAGGAACGGCATGAACTCCAGGCCCATGTCCTGGGGGACCATCGACATGATGATCAGGTCGTCGCGGTTGTCCGACAGGCGCCGGATCGCCTGGGCCCGGTTGACCACGGTGAGGGTCAGGTTGACCTCCGGGTGACGTTGCTTGAAGGCGGCGAACAGGTGTGGCACGAAGTACTTGGCGCTGGACTCGATCGCCAGCTTCAACTGCCCCTGCAGTGAACCCTGCATGTCCGACAGCTGCATGTCGAGGTTCTCCAGGCGCCCGAAGATGTCCCGGCTGGCCCGTTGCAGGGCTTCGGCCGCTTCGGTCAGGTAGAGCTTCTTGCCGACGTACTCGAACAGCGGCTGGCCGATCAGCTCTTCGAGCTGACGGATCTGTAGACTAACGGCGGGTTGCGTCAGCGCCATTTCCTCCGCCGCTCGGCTGTACGAGCGCAAATCGCACACTTCGTTGAAGATCTGCAATTGACGCAATGTCATACGCATCAATGACTTACGCATTTCTCTCCAGGCTCCGGCAAAACCTTGTTACTGCACTATAAGCTTTTGCTAATGCTGCCTCTAATAAATATTGATTTTTGTTTATCAACCTACAGCGCTAGGGTGAATACGCGACTGGCCAGTAGCGTCTGGTCACGCGCCGACCGGTAGAACCGGGTCGTCTGTTCCATCGGCTTTGGGAAGACTCCAGTGATAAAAAAAATCCTGATCGCCAACCGGGGTGAAATCGCAGTTCGGATCGTGCGTGCATGCGCCGAGATGGGCATTCGCTCGGTCGCGATCTTTTCCGACGCCGACCGTCATGCCTTGCACGTCAAGCGCGCCGACGAGGCCTACAGTATCGGTGCCGAGCCCCTGTCCGGCTACCTGAACCCGCGCAAGCTGGTCAACCTTGCCGTGGAAACCGGCTGCGATGCCCTGCATCCGGGCTACGGTTTCCTTTCGGAGAACGCCGAACTGGCGGAAATCTGCGCCGAGCGCGGGATCAAGTTCATCGGTCCTGCCGCCGACGTCATTCGCCGCATGGGCGACAAGACCGAGGCGCGCCGCACCATGATCCAGGCCGGGGTGCCCGTGACCCCTGGCACCGAAGGCAACGTCGCCGACATCCATGAAGCCCTGAGCGAAGGTGACCGCATCGGTTACCCGGTGATGCTCAAGGCCACCTCCGGTGGTGGTGGCCGCGGCATCCGTCGCTGCAACAGCCGCGAGGAGCTGGAGCAGGCCTTCCCGCGGGTGATCTCCGAGGCCACCAAGGCCTTCGGTTCGGCCGAAGTATTCCTGGAAAAGTGCATCGTCAATCCCAAGCACATCGAGGCGCAGATCCTCGGTGACAGTTTCGGCAACGTGGTGCACCTGTTCGAGCGCGATTGCTCGATCCAGCGTCGCAACCAGAAGCTCATCGAGATCGCCCCGAGCCCCCAGCTGACCCCGGAACAGCGCGCCTACATCGGCGACCTGGCGGTGCGCGCGGCCAAGGCGGTCAACTACGAGAACGCCGGCACCGTGGAGTTCCTGCTCGCCGATGGCGAGGTGTACTTCATGGAGATGAACACCCGCGTGCAGGTGGAGCACACCATCACCGAGGAAATCACCGGCATCGATATCGTCCGCGAGCAGATCCGCATCGCCTCGGGCCTGCCCCTGTCGGTCAAGCAGGAAGACATCCAGCACCGCGGCTACGCGCTGCAGTTTCGCATCAATGCGGAGGATCCGAAGAACAACTTCCTGCCCAGCTTCGGCAAGATCACCCGTTACTACGCACCTGGCGGCCCCGGGGTACGCACCGATACCGCGATCTACACCGGCTACACCATTCCGCCGTTCTACGACTCCATGTGCTTGAAACTGGTGGTCTGGGCGCTGACCTGGGAAGAAGCCATGGACCGTGGCCTGCGGGCCCTGGACGACATGCGTGTGCAAGGCGTGAAGACCACTGCCGCGTATTACCAGGAGATCCTGCGCAATCCGGAATTCCGTAGCGGCCAGTTCAACACCAGCTTCGTGGAAAGCCACCCGGAACTGACCAACTACTCGATCAAGCGCAAACCCGAAGAGCTGGCCCTGGCCATCGCCGCCGCCATTGCTGCACACGCAGGCCTGTGAGGAACCGAATAATGTCCAAGAAAATCTTTGTCACCGACACAATCCTGCGCGACGCCCACCAGTCCCTGCTGGCCACCCGCATGCGCACCGAAGACATGCTGCCGATCTGCGACAAGCTCGACAAGGTCGGCTACTGGTCGCTGGAAGTCTGGGGGGGCGCCACCTTCGACGCCTGCGTGCGCTTCCTCAAGGAAGACCCGTGGGAGCGCCTGCGCAAGCTGCGTGCGGCCCTGCCCAACACTCGCCTGCAAATGCTGCTGCGCGGCCAGAACCTGCTGGGCTACCGCCATTACAGCGACGACGTGGTCAAGGCCTTCGTCGCCAAGGCGGCGGTCAACGGCATCGACGTGTTCCGCATCTTCGACGCCATGAACGACGTGCGTAACCTGCGCGTGGCCATCGAGGCGGTCAAGGCTGCCGGCAAGCACGCCCAGGGCACCATCGCTTACACCACCAGCCCGGTGCACACCATCGAAGCCTTCGTGACCCAGGCCAAGCAGATGGAAGCCATGGGTTGCGACTCGGTGGCGATCAAGGACATGGCCGGCCTGCTGACTCCCTATGCCACTGGCGAACTGGTCAAGGCGCTGAAGGCCGAGCAGTCGCTGCCGGTGTTCATCCACTCCCACGACACCGCCGGCCTAGCCGCCATGTGCCAGCTCAAGGCTGTGGAAAACGGCGCCGATCATATCGACACCGCTATCTCCAGCTTCGCCTGGGGTACCAGCCACCCGGGCACCGAGTCGATGGTCGCCGCGCTCAAGGGCAGCGAGTACGACACCGGCCTGGACCTGGAGCTGCTGCAGGAGATCGGCCTGTACTTCTACGCCGTGCGCAAGAAGTACCACCAGTTCGAAAGCGAGTTCACCGCCGTGGATACCCGCGTGCAGGTCAACCAGGTTCCAGGCGGCATGATTTCCAACCTGGCCAACCAGCTCAAGGAGCAGGGCGCGCTCAACCGCATGAACGAAGTGCTGGCGGAGATCCCGCGCGTGCGCGAAGACCTCGGCTTCCCACCGCTGGTCACCCCGACCTCGCAGATCGTCGGCACCCAGGCGTTCTTCAACGTGCTGGCCGGCGAGCGCTACAAGACCATCACCAACGAAGTGAAGCTGTACCTGCAGGGCGGCTACGGCAAGGCCCCGGGTGTAGTCGACGAGAAGCTGCGGCGCCAGGCGATCGGCAGCGAAGAGGTGATCGACGTGCGTCCGGCCGACCTGCTCAAGCCGGAAATGGCCAAGCTGCGCGCCGAGATCGGCAGCCTCGCCAGCTGTGAAGAAGACGTGCTGACCTATGCCATGTTCCCGGACATCGGCCGCAAGTTCCTCGAGGAGCGCGAAGCCGGCACCCTCAAGCCCGAAGTCCTGCTGCCGATCCCGGAAGCCGGTGCCGTGGCCTCGGCCAGCGGCGAAGGTGTGCCGACCGAGTTCGTCATCGACGTGCACGGCGAGACCTACCGCGTCGACATTACCGGTGTCGGTGTCAAGGCCGAAGGCAAGCGTCACTTCTACCTGTCCATCGATGGCATGCCGGAAGAAGTGGTGTTCGAGCCGCTCAACGAATTCGTCGGTGGTGGCGGCAGCAAGCGCAAGCAGGCCAGCGATCCGGGTCATGTGAGCACCACCATGCCGGGCAACATCGTCGACGTGCTGGTCAAGGAAGGCGACATGGTCAAGGCCGGTCAGGCGGTACTGATCACCGAAGCCATGAAGATGGAGACCGAAGTCCAGGCGGCCATCGCCGGCAAGGTCGTCGCTATCCACGTGGCCAAGGGCGACCGGGTGACTCCGGGTGAGATCCTGATCGAGATCGAGGGCTGATAGACGCCTTCGACTGCAAGCGGTTTACCTCGTGGGGAGCGATATGCTCCCCTTTTTTTGGGTTCTTCACGGAATCCTGGGAAAGACAGAAACAAGAACGCCGTATTTCGCCCATTCGGCCTACAGATGGGGGGTGGTCAGGCGACAGCGTCAGGTCATCTGATCCTTACCTGGCCCTGGCGAGCTTGCTCAGGTCCGGTTCCGGCAGGCCTCGAGCGTTTCGAGTTGCCCTTCGGGCCGTTGATTGGCTTCGCTCAACCAACGCTCGAACCCCGCTGCCACCGCTGGCCACTGTTCATCGGTAATCGCATACCAGGCCGTATCGCGGTTGCGGTCCTTGATCACCATGTGGTTGCGGAACACCCCTTCGAAGACGAAGCCCAAGCGCTCTGCCGCGCGCTTCGAGCGGGCATTGGCGTTGTTGCACTTCCATTCCAGGCGGCGGTTGCCCAGCCCGAAGCCGAGCTTGCCCAGCAGGTAGATCGCCTCGGTGCCTTTTGGTGTACGCTGCATGGCGGCGCTGAAGGCGATGTGGCCGATCTCGATGCGGCCGTGCTCGGGGACGATCGACAGCAGGCTCAGGATGCCCTGCACCTGGCCGCTGGCGCGATCGATGACACTGTAGAACAGCGGATCGCGGCTGGCCGCGTTGCCGTCCAGCCAGAGGTCGAAGTCCGGCCGTTCGGAGAATGGGCCGTAGGGCAGGTAGTCCCACAGGGCAGGGTCGGAGCCCGGCCCCTGCAGCACGTCCCACAGGTCGTCGCCGTGGTGCCTTGAGTCGAGCTTTTCCAGGCGAACGAAGCGGCCTTCAAGGGGTTCGGCCTTGGGGAGGGCGGCGGGTTTCCAGTGTAGCGGCTGGTTCATGTTCGGCTCCCGGCTCACAGTGCCTTGCGAAATTGGATGAAGCCTGGCCGCTCGGCGACCTGTTCGTACAGGCCGATGGCGGTCGCGTTGGTCTCGTGGGTCAGCCAGTGCACCTTGGCGCAGCCAGCCGCCTTGGCCGTGGCATAGACGTGCTCGATCAACTGGCGGCCGATACCCTGGCCACGCTGTGTGTTATCGACGTACAGGTCCTGCAGGTAGCAAGCGTTCTCGACGCTCCAGTTGGAGCGATGATAGATCCAGTTGACCATGCCTACCGCCTTGCCGTCGACCCAGGCGAGGGCCGAATGGGTTGGCTCGTTGGGATCGAGGATGCGCTGCCAGGTAACGTTGCTGACCTCGTCGGCCAAGCTGGTCTGGTAGAAACGCAGGTAGGCCTGCCACAGGGGCAGCCAGGCGGCATGGTCGTTAGCGCCGACCGGGCGCAGGGTGATGCGGGTCATGGGGCTTTCTTCCTTCAGGGGAGGCGCATCTGCGCCGCGAGTTGCTTGTCCAGGTAGTCGGGGCTGCGGGCCAGGCCGTCGCGCACGCCCTGGATGTCGGTGGCGCTGCGGTTCTGGCTGAGCTTGCGCGCGCCTTGCAGGCGGGCGATGGGCAGGCGGATGCCGACGATGGCGCGGAGCATGCCGTCGATGTAGTCGGCGGGGGCGTCGGCCACTTTCCACGGCTCGCTGCGGCCCTGCTCGTGGCGGTCGCTCAGGCGGCTGACGATGTCCAGCAGGCGTGGCGCGTCGTGGATGACCTCGACCGGGCCATAGGCATGCACCGCCAGGTAGTTCCAGGTGGGTACCACCTTCGGGTCGCCGGCCTTGCTGGGGTAGTACGACGGGCTGACATAGGCGTCTGCCCCGGGAAACACCAGCAGGGCCTCGCCGCCTTGTGCCAGGTCCTGCCATTGGTGATTGGCCCGCGCCAGGTGGCCATGGACCGTGCCGTACTCGCCCTCGGTCGTATCGACCAGCACTGGCAGGTGGGTGGCCAGCAGGCCTTGCGCGCCATGGCTGACCAGCACCGCGAGGCGGGTTTCCAGCATCTGTGCATGCAAACGCTCGAGGTCGTGTTCCTGGTGGGGTCTGGCGTTGTACATGGCGCAGCTCCTTGTCGAATGGCTCCATCCTAGGCAGGCTATTGGCTCTATGTAAGAGCCAATAAAGGCTGTTTTGAAAGGTCCAATACCATGAATGAGCGCGCCCTTGCGTTGCCTTTCGACCCGGCGGGTATCGTGCTCGACCGCCGTCGCGGGCTCAGCCAGCAGCTCTACCAGGCACTGCGCGCACGGGTGCTGGATGGGCGCCTGGGCAGTGGCACGCGCCTGCCGGCAACGCGGGACCTGGCGGCGATGCTGGCGCTTTCGCGCAACAGCGTGGTGCGTGCCTATGACCAGCTGTATGCCGAGGGCTACATAGAAAGCCGGGTAGGGGATGGCACCTACGTCAGCCGGCTACCTAAACTATCCACACAACTGTCCACAGGGTTATCCCTGGGTTTATCAACAGACTTATCCACATTTTCGTCAGATGATACTGAGGATTCATCCAGTTTTCCGGGTGCCAGTGAGCCTCTGCAGCGTCTGAAGAATAACCATCTGCCGCCTCCACAAGCGGGAGCGCCGCGGGCATTTCGCGTTGGCGTGCCGGCTTTCGACCTGTTCCCGTTCGAGGTCTGGGCCAGGCTGCAAGCGGGTTTCTGGCGAAATCCCGACCCTGCATCGCTGGGTTATGGCGATCCGGCGGGCGAGCCTGCGTTGCGCGAGCTCATCGCTGCCTACCTGCGTCGGTCACGTGGGCTCTCCTGCAGTGCTGAACAAATTGTGATCACCAGTGGTGCACAGCAGGCGATCAGCCTTTGTGCACAGTTGCTGCTGCAACCGGGCGACGGCGTGGCTGTGGAAAACCCAGGGTATCGGGCCGCCGGACACACCTTTGCCGTGGCGGGGGCCAATGTCAGGGGTGTGCCGGTGGACGACGAAGGCCTGGATTGCGAGCGGCTCGCCCAACTGACCGATTGCCGGCTGGCCTATGTCACACCCGCCCACCAGTACCCGACCGGTGTCACCATGAGCCTGGCCCGGCGCCTGTCGCTGCTGGCCTGGGCCGGGCGCCAGGGGGGTTGGATCATCGAGGACGACTACGACGGCGAGTACCGCTACAGCGGCGCCCCCCTGGCCCCCCTGGCGGCGTTGGACCGGCAGGGCCGGGTGCTGTACGTCGGCACCTTCGGCAAGATCGCCTTCCCCGCCTTGCGCCTGGGCTACCTGGTACTGCCCAGGCAACTGGTGCAGGGGTTCAGCCAGGGGCGGGCGCTGGCGGTACGTCACTCCGAGGTGGGCACCCAGCAGGTGATGGCGCAGTTCATGGCCCAGGGGCACTTCCAGCGGCATATCCGACGCATGCGCAAGGCCGCGTTGGCGCGACGCAACGTGCTGAAGGCCGGCTGGCCCGAGGATATCGCCGGGCTGGGGAGCATGCCGGCGGTGGCGGCGGGGCTGCACGTGAAGGTGGATGTGGATAACTTTGCGCGCGAGCAGGAGCTGGTAGCCAGGGCGCAAGCGGCAGGGGTGGAGATCACGCCGCTGAGCAATTATTGGTTGGAGGACAGCGAGGTACCTGTGGATAAACGGGCAGGGCTGGTGCTGGGGTTTGCTGCGGTGCCGGAAGCTCGGATCGCCGATGCCTTGATGCGTTTGCGCAAGGCTTGGCGGCAGTGACATGAAGGGGGCGCTTGGCGCCCCATTCGCGGGCAAGCCCGCTCCCACAGGGTCCCCGTTGCCCTCGGGGGCTGGTGGAGTACTTGGAAGCCAGCTTGCCGGCGATAGGGCCGGTACAGACAGAACAGACGCCCCTGCAAATCACACCCTCTGTGATCGACTCAGGCCCCGAACCGCAACTCAGGTGCCCGACTTGATCCGTGTCCAGGCCCGCGTGCGCGCCCGTTCGGCGTCCCTTGGCAATGGCTTGAGGGTATACAACGTGGCCATGGCCTGCTCGGTCGGGTACAGGTTGGGGTTGTTGCGGATCTCTGGGCTGACCTTGTCGGTGGCGTCCTTGTTCGGGTTGGGGTAACCGACGAAGTCGCTGATCGGTGCGATCACCTCCGGTTGCAGCAGGTAGTTGATGAACGCATGGGCATCCTCGGGGTTGGCGGCATTCTTGGGGATGGCCAGCATGTCGAACCAGATCGGCGCGCCTTCCTTGGGCAGGCGCATGTCCACCACCACGCCATTCTTCGCATCGCGGGCACGGTTGGCGGCCTGGGAGAAGCTGCCCGAGTAGCCCACGGCCACGCAGATATCGCCATTGGCAATGTCGGCCATGTACTTGGAGGAATGGAAGTAGGTCACGTACGGGCGGATCTTGAGCATCAGTGCCTCGGCCTGCTTGTAGTCGGCCGGCTTTTCACTGTTGGGCGGCAGGCCCAGGTACTGCAGCGCCAAGGGCAGGATCTCCGACGGCGAGTCGAGCAGGGCGACGCCGCATTGCTTGAGCTTGGCGATGTTCTCTTCCTTGAAGATCAGGTCCCAGCTGTCCACCGGGGCGTTGTCGCCCAGCGCCGCCTTGACCTTGTCGGGGTTGAAGCCGATCAGCACGGTGCCGTACATGTAGGGCACGGCGAATTTGTTGCCCGGGTCGTTGGCCTCGATCAGCTTCATCAGCGCCGGGTCCAGGTGTTGCCAGTTCGGCAGCTGGGTGCGGTCCAGGGGCTGGAACACGCCGGCCTCGATCTGCTTGGCGAGGAACACGTTGGACGGTACCACCACGTCATAGCCGGAATTGCCGGTGAGCAGCTTGGCTTCCAGGGCCTCGTTGGTGTCGAAGATGTCGTAGATCAGCTTGACCTGGGTGTCTTTCTGGAAGTCGACCAAGGTCTGCGGGGTGATGTAGTCGAACCAGTTGTACACCCGCAGGGTGCGCTGTTCGGCATGGGCCTGCAGGGCGCCGGCGACAAGGCCGGCGGCGATGAACGGGGCGAGCAGACGCTTGAGTCGGATCATGGCCGGGCTCCTGGCTGGGCGCGCTGGAAGCCTTCCAGCACATTGACGGCATTGATGCCGATTTCTTCCACAGCGTAGCCACCTTCCATCACGAACAGGGTCGGCTTGCCCAGGCGGGCGATGCGCTCGCCCATTTCCAGGTAGTCCGGGCTGTCGAGGCGAAACTGCGAGATGGGGTCGTCCTTGAAGGTATCCACACCCAGGGAGATCACCAGCACGTCCGGGCCGTAGGCCTCGATACGCTGGCAGGCGTCTTCCAGGGCTGCGCTCCATGCCGTCCAGTCGCTGCCGGCGGGGAGGGGATAGTTGACGTTGCAGCCCTCGCCGTCACCTTCGCCGGTTTCGTCGGCATAACCGAGGAAGAATGGGAACTCGGCCTGTGGGTCCCCATGGATCGAGGCGAAGAACACATCGCCCCGGCGGTAGAAGATGTCCTGGGTGCCGTTGCCATGGTGGTAATCGACGTCGAGGATGGCGACCTTGCTCCGGCCCTGGTCGAGGAAGGCCTGGGCCGCGATCGCGGCGTTATTCAGGTAGCAGTAGCCGCCCATGACTTCGGCAGCGGCGTGGTGTCCTGGCGGACGGCACAGGGCGAAGGCCGAATGGGCACCCTGCTGGATCGCCGCCTGGGCGGTGAGGGCGACCTGCGCGGCGCTGTAGGCGGCCTGCCAGGTACCGGCGGTGATCGGCGCGCCGGCGTCGAAGCTGTAGTAGCCCAGCTCGCCATGCAGGCTGGTCGGCTTGACCTGGCGCAGGGTGCGCGCCGGCCAGGTGAAGGGCAGCAGGTCGCCTTCCTGGCCCAGCTTGGCCCAGCGTGCCCAGGCGCCCTCGAAGAAGTCCAGGTAGCTAGCGCCATGCACCCGCAGTAGTGGCGCGCGGCCGAAGTCGGTGGGGCCCTGGACGGGGCCGAGGTTGCGTTTTTTGACTTGCTCCAGGACGTGGTCGGCACGCGAAGGCATCTCGAAGCACGGCATCAGCTTGCCGTCGATCAGCTCGCAGCGGCCGTGGTGCAGGCGGTGATCATCGGAATAGATCGTCAGCATTTGTTGTTCTCCGGGTTTACTGGCGTGGGCCCATTTTCACGGGCGGTCAGGCGGGGGAGAACGACGCAAACGGCCAAAAGGGGATCGATGTGGCCAAAGGGTGATGTCCGGTTGGAGGCCCTGTTCGCGGATGCGCCACTCAGCTAAGGCTTCAAACGCCCATTTGTGGCTGCGAAGCGGCCCCAGTAGGGCTTGTCGGCACTGCTCAGCCGCGGAAATGGCTGGGGGCCACTCCACTCCAGCGTTGGAAGGCATGCCTGAAGCTCGCTGTCTCGCTGAAGCCCAAGGTCTCGGCGATGCGATAGATCGGCATCTGGTCCTCGGCCAGCAGTTGCTTGGCGCGCTCGAAGCGCAGTTCGTCGAGCAGTTGCTGATAGCTGCTACCCAGGGCCTGCAAGTGCCGGCGCAGGGTGCGCGACGAACAGTTCATTTGCCGGGCCAGGCCTTCCAGGCCCGGCGCGGCGTCCAGTTGCCGCATCAGCAACTGGCGGATCCGCTCCAGCCAGGCCTGGCGGCCGGTGAACTCGAGGTTCAGTTGCCGGCAACGTTCGCTCATGGCCTTGTGCGTGATGGGGTCGGCCAGCGGCAAGGGCATCTCCAGCCAGCGGCGCTCGAAGGCGAAGGCATTGTCGCGGGCCTCGAAGCCCAGAGGGCATGGGAATGCCCCGTTGTAGAGCGCATGATAGCCGGGCCGGGGATGCTCGAAGCGCGTGGCCAGCAGCGGTAGCGGACGGCCCAGCAGGTCGTCGCAGATCACCTTCAGCGAAACCAGGCAGAACTCGGCATTGAAGGCAGCCAGCGCCGGGCTGTCGCGATAGTCGCTGGCACTGAGCCAGACTCGTGGGCCATCGTCCACCAGGCGCAGTTGGAAGGCCGTCCCCAACAGGGCCGGGTAGCGCAGCGCCAGGCGCAGGGCGTCACCCAAAGTGGCACTGGAGAGCAGGGCGTAACCGAGCATGCCGTAGCACGACACATGCATGCGCCGACCCAGCTCCAGGCCGATTTCCTCGCGCCGGGCCACGGCGTTGGCACACACCTGGAACTCCTGCTGGGTGGTGATGCGCGCGTCGGGATGACCCAGGTCTGCCGGGCCGATGCCACTGCCGGCCAGCAGTTGCGTGGCGTCGCAGCCCTCCTCCTGGAAGACCTTGAGGATCAGCGAAACGGCATTGAGGGTGGTGAGGTGGCTGTGCAGCATGCGCGATGTCCCGTTGGGCTGGGGGACATTATGGAGCAAGTTGTATGCCGGATGCGGCGCAACGCCTTGCACGCCCTGAAGCCACCGACAGGCGAATAAAAAAAGGGCCCGGAGCGTGCGCTCGGGCCCTTGAAAGGTTGAGAGGTGTCTAGTCCCTCGACCTGGTGAGACGTTACAAGCGGTCGGTTACGCCTTCAGCGGAACCAGACGTGGAGCGATCATGTTTTCCGGACGCAGGATGTCGTTGAGCATCGCTTCGTCCAGCAGGCCTTCCTCGCGCACCAGTTCCAGCACGCCGCGGCCGGATTCCAGGGCGACGCGGGCGATACGGGTGGCGTTCTCGTAGCCGATGTACGGGTTCAGGGCGGTGACCAGGCCGATCGAGTGCTCGACCAGTTCACGGCAACGCTGTTCGTTGGCGGTGATGCCGACGATGCAGTGCTCGCGCAGCATGTCCATGGCGCGCTGGAGCAGGCGGATCGAGTCGAAGATCTTGTAGGCGATCAGCGGCTCCATGACGTTCAGCTGCAGTTGGCCACCTTCGGCGGCGACGGTCAGGGCCAGGTCGTTGCCCATGATGGCGAAGGCCACCTGGTTGACGGCCTCCGGGATCACCGGGTTGACCTTGCCTGGCATGATCGAGCTGCCCGGCTGGCGTGCCGGCAGGTTGATCTCGTTGATGCCGGTACGCGGGCCGCTGGACAGCAGGCGCAGGTCGTTGCAGATCTTCGACAGCTTGACCGCGGTGCGCTTGAGCATGCCGGAGAACAGCACGAAGGCGCCCATGTCGGAGGTGGCTTCGATCAGGTCGGCGGCCGGGACCAGCGGCTGGCCGCTGATGGTCGCCAGGCGCTGCACGGCCAGGGCCTGGTAGCCCGGGTCGGCGTTGATGCCGGTGCCGATCGCGGTGCCGCCGAGGTTGATTTCGGTCAGCAGCTCGGGTGCCAGGGAGCGCAGGCGGTTCAGGTCTTCGGTCATGGTGGTGGCGAAGGCACGGAATTCCTGGCCCAGGGTCATCGGCACGGCGTCCTGCAACTGGGTACGACCCATCTTCAGGACGTGGTCGAACTCCTGGCCCTTGGCGGCGAAGGCCTGGATCAGGCTCTCGAGGCTGGCCAGCAGGGCGTCGTGGCCCAGCAGCAGGCCCAGGCGGATCGCGGTCGGGTAGGCGTCGTTGGTCGACTGCGCCATGTTCACGTCGTTGTTCGGGTGCAGGTACTGGTACTCACCCTTCTGATGGCCCATGGCCTCCAGCGCGACGTTGGCGATGACCTCGTTGGCGTTCATGTTGGTGGAGGTGCCGGCACCGCCCTGGATCATGTCCACCACGAACTGGTCGTGGAAATCACCGCGGATCAGGCGGGCGCAGGCCTCGCTGATGGCGGCATGCTTGGCATCGCTCAGGTGACCCAGCTCACGGTTGGCGTCGGCAGCGGCCTGCTTGACCATGGCCAGGGCCACGACCAGCTTCGGGTAGTGCGACAGCGGAACACCGGAGAGGTGGAAGTTGTTGGCAGCGCGCAGGGTCTGGATGCCGTAGTAGGCATCGGCAGGAACTTCAAGGGTACCAAGCAGATCTTTTTCGACGCGGAACGATGCAGCGGAGGACATGACGGATATCATCTCGATTAAAACCCGGCACCTGCCGGAATGCCGCCAATCCTAGGCTCGCCCGGATTTTGCGGCCAATGCTGTTGCACGCTAACCTATGCACAAACGGCATAGTGTTTGATGTGACGCCAATTGACATTCGAGCGTGTTCCATTTTGGTGCACATCCGGAGATCGCTGCATGAACCTCGAAAGCAAGTGGTTGGAAGATTTCAGCGCCCTGGCTGCGACCCGCAGTTTTTCCCAGGCAGCGGAGCGGCGTTTCGTGACCCAGCCGGCGTTCAGCCGACGCATCCGCAGCCTCGAGGCGGCATTGGGGTTGACCTTGGTGAATCGTTCCCGCACGCCCATCGAGCTGACCGAGGCCGGCCAGCTGTTTCTCGTCACAGCGCGTACGGTTGTCGACCAGTTGAGCGAAGTTCTCCGTCATTTGCATCATCTCGAAGGCGGGCAGGGCGAGGTGATCCAGGTGGCTGCCGCGCACTCCCTGGCCTCCGGTTTTTTCCCGCGCTGGGTGGCGCAGTTGCGCAACGACGGGCTGAACATCGCCACGCGCCTGGTGGCCACCAACGTCGGTGATGCGGTGCACGCATTGCGCGAAGGGGGCTGCGACCTGATGCTGGCCTTCTACGACCCGGACGCCGCCTTGCAGATGGACTCGGAGATCTTCCCGTCGCTGCACATGGGCACCACCGAGATGCTGCCGGTCTGCGCCGTGGGTGCCGACGGCAAGCCATTGTTCGACCTCGAGGGCGAGAGCAGCGTGCCGCTGCTGGCCTATAGCGCCGGGGCCTTCCTCGGCCGCTCCGTGAGCCTGCTGCTGCGCCAGCGCAACCTGCGCTATACCACTGTCTATGAGACCGCCATGGCCGACAGTCTCAAGAGCATGGCCCTCGAGGGCATGGGCATCGCCTGGGTGCCACGGCTGTCGATGCGTGGCGAACTGGAGCGCGGCGAACTGGCGATCTGCGGTGGCAGCCAGTGGCATGTACCGCTGGAAATCCGTCTGTACCGCTGCGCCCTGGTGCGCAAGGCCAACGTGCGGCTGTTGTGGCGCAAGCTCGAAGGCGGCGCGGCGATCGGCGCGGTTGACCCAAAAGTCAGCCAAGGCCCCGAAAAATAAGGCCGACAGTTGGTCGCCGGGGGTGCCTGGATGGCCTCGCGTTACGTTATACTGCGCGGCCCCTGGACCGGATCGACCCGGTCATGACTCAGCAAACAAGCCACGCCGGTCGTCCCGCGTGGCTTGTTGTTTTTTGACGCGCCCAAGGGCGCACAAGCGAAGAGGCTCGACGATGAGTGCACTGGTTGGCGTGATCATGGGCTCCAAGTCCGATTGGTCCACCCTTAGCCACACCGCCGATATGCTGGAGAAACTCGGCATTCCCTACGAGGTGAAGGTGGTTTCCGCCCACCGTACCCCGGATCTGCTGTTCCAGTACGCCGAAGAGGCCGAAGGCCGTGGCATCGAGGTGATCATCGCCGGTGCCGGTGGCGCCGCCCACCTACCGGGCATGTGCGCCGCCAAGACCCACCTGCCGGTACTGGGCGTGCCGGTGCAATCGTCGATGCTGTCGGGTGTCGATTCGCTGCTGTCGATCGTGCAGATGCCTGCGGGCGTGCCGGTCGCCACCCTGGCCATCGGCAAGGCCGGCGCCATCAACGCCGCGCTGCTGTCGGCCAGCATCCTGGGCGCCAAGTACCCCCAGTACCATGCCGCGCTCAAGCAGTTCCGCAAGGAGCAGACCGAAACCGTCCTGGATAACCCGGACCCGCGCCAGGCCTGAGATTGACGAACATGAAAATCGGTGTAATCGGTGGCGGCCAGCTGGGCCGCATGCTGGCCCTGGCGGGGACCCCGCTGGGCATGAACTTCGCTTTCCTCGACCCGGCCCCGGACGCCTGCGCCGCGCCCCTGGGCGAACACCTGCGTGCCGACTACGGCGACCAGGACCACCTGCGCCAACTGGCCGACGAAGTCGACCTGGTGACCTTCGAATTCGAGAGCGTCCCGGCCGAGACCGTGGCCTTCCTGTCGCAGTTCGTCCCGGTCTATCCGAGCGCCGAGGCCCTGCGCATCGCCCGTGACCGCCTGTTCGAGAAGAGCCTGTTCCGCGACCTGGGGATCCCGACCCCAGCCTTCGCCGACATCCAGTCCCAGGCGGACCTGGACGCTGCGGTGGCTACCATCGGCCTGCCGGCGGTGCTCAAGACCCGTACCCTCGGCTACGACGGCAAGGGCCAGAAAGTCCTGCGCAGCGCCGAGGATGTCGTGGGCACTTTCGCCGAGCTGGGCAGCGTGCCGTGCCTGCTGGAAGGCTTCGTGCCCTTCACTGGCGAGGTTTCCCTGGTTGCCGTGCGCGGCCGCGATGGCGAAACCCGTTTCTACCCGCTGGTGCACAACACCCACGAGGGCGGCATCCTGCGCCTGTCGGTGGCGAGCGAGGCCCACCCCCTGCAGGCGCTGGCCGAGGACTACGTTGGCCGCGTGCTGGAGAAGCTGGACTACGTCGGCGTGCTGGCCTTCGAGTTCTTCGAGGTCGACGGTGGCCTTAAGGCCAACGAGATCGCCCCGCGCGTGCACAACTCCGGGCACTGGACCATCGAGGGCGCCGAGTGCAGTCAGTTCGAGAACCACCTGCGCGCCGTGGCCGGCCTGCCGCTGGGCCCGACGGCCAAGGTCGGCGAGAGCGCCATGCTCAACTTCATCGGTCAGGTGCCGGCCGTGGACAAGGTGCTGGCCATCGACGATTGCCACCTGCACCACTACGGCAAGGCCTTCAAGATCGGGCGCAAGGTTGGCCACGCCACCCTGCGTAGCAAGGACATGGCCACCCTGCAGCGCAAGATCGCCGAAGTCGAAGCGCTGATCGCCGGCTGATTGAACCTCTGCGCCCGGCAGGCCCTCTGAAATGGCAACAAGCCAAAGCGCTGTCTAGGCTATGGCTTGTTCCATTTCACTGCAGAGGGATTGCCATGGGTATCATTGGAACCATCTTCATCGGCCTCATCGTCGGCCTGCTGGCCCGGTTCATCAAGCCGGGGGACGACAGCATGGGCTGGATCATGACCATCCTCCTCGGCATCGCCGGCTCCCTGGTCGCCACCTATGGCGGACAAGCCCTGGGTATCTACCAGGCGGGGCAGGCTGCGGGTTTCTTCGGTGCCTTGGTCGGCGCCGTCGTCCTGCTGGTGATCTACGGATTCATCAAGAAGCGCTGATTAACGGCTAGAATGCCCGGCAATTCCATCCGAGTTGCCGAGCATTTCCATGCGTGCGTTTTTCCTCATTCCCTTGTTGCTGGTCAGTGCCCTGGCCCATGCCGAGCTGCCCGAGACCGATTGGCTGGAGCTGATGCCCAAGTCGGACCAAAAGGCGCTGGAGCAGATGCCCGAGATCGACCACGACTCCCCGGAGGCCATGGGTACCTTCACCCAGAAGGGTGGCCTCAAGCAGGGCAAGGGCCTGCCGGCGGTGATGTACTCGACCAAGACCGTGGCGGCCATGAACGGCAGGCAGATCCGCCTGGGCGGGTATCCGGTGCCGCTGGAAAGCGATGCCAAGGGCAACAGCACATTGTTCTTCCTGGTGCCGTATCCGGGCGCCTGCATCCACGTGCCGCCACCACCGCCTAACCAACTGGTGCTGGTGCGCTATCCCAAGGGGCTGAAGATCGATGATATCTACACGCCGCTGTGGGTCAGCGGCACCTTGAAGGTCGAGACGGTCAGCAATGACCTGGCGGATGCAGCCTATGCCCTGGATGCGGGGATGGTGAGGGTCGTGGAGGATGCCGATCTCTGAGGCCGTCAGTTGGGGCACGAAGCGGCCCTGAATGGACCGCTTCAAAAGGGGTTTGCGCAGTTGCCTAGAGCGCTTCGCTGGCGAAGGTGACGCTCAACGCATGGCTCGCCCCTGGCGCCAGCGTCACCACGTCATCCCACACGTTCGCCGTCTCGATGCACAGCATCCGCTGCCAGCCGTCGTCAGCCATGTCCGCCAGCTCGTGGGCGCGGTCGGTCCAGGGGTTCCAGATCACTGCCGAGCGCGACCCGCTGCTGTCGAGCGTGATACGCCGGTTCCAGTGAGGGTCGACGATCGCCAGCCGCTGCGGTGTGCCCAGGTAGATGCGATCGGTCTCGCCGGTAAAGCCCAGTGCCCCCTGCTGCCGGCGCTGTTCCCAGTCGGCCAGGGTCTCGATGTAGTCCAGCCCCGCGACGCCCTCGACCTGCACCTGGTGCACATCGCTCACCGCGAAGTAACTGTGCAGGGCCTGGCTGAGGGTCACGTCATCGTTGCCCAGGTTGTAGCTGGTCAGCGTCAGCTTCAGTTGCCCGCCCAATTCGACCAGCAGCTTGAGTTCGACTTCGTGCGGCCAGCCGGGCAGGTCACCCTGGGCCTCGGGCAGGCCGAACTCGATGCGCAGGTCGCTGCCCGCGTCCTCGATGCCCAGCAACTGCCAGTCGCGCGTACGGGCCAGGCCGTGGGCCGGGGCCTGCTCGCCGTGGTACATGGCCTGGACGGCCTGGGGATTGCGCTGCAGGTTGCCGAACCATGGCCAGCACACCGGCGCGCCGGCGCGTACCGACTTGCCCCGGCGGAAGATGGCCTGGTCGCTCAGCCACAGCAGGGGCGGTTCGCCCAGCCGCTGGTAGCTCAGGACCTGGGCGCCCTGCTGGGCGATCAGCAGTTCGGCGTGGTCACTGGTGATCCGCCAGCAATTGAGTTCGCCGTGTTGTTCCGTTTCGACCTGGAAGGTAGCCATGCGCTTGTCTCGTCGTGATGCACGTAAGCCCCTTGGACCTTGTGCCCTGCACCGAGTTTACCGCGCTCCCGGCTCAGCGACGAGGGACGGAACGGGTACGGCCGCTGCCGTCGATGGCGACGAACACGAACACCGCCTCGGTGACCTTGCGCCATTCGCTGGACAGCGGATCGTCGCTCCACACTTCGACCATCATCTGGATCGAGCTGCGGCCGATCTCCAGGGTCTGGGTATAGAAGGAAAGCTGCGCGCCCACGGCCACCGGGACCAGGAAGGCCATGCGGTCGATCGCCACCGTGGCGACGCGGCCGCCGGCGACGCGGCTGGCCATGGCGGTGCCGGCCAGGTCCATCTGGGCGACCAGCCAGCCGCCGAAGATGTCACCGAAACCGTTGGTTTCACGGGGCAAAGCAGTGATCTGGAGGGCCAGGTCGCCCTGCGGGATAGGATCTTCTTGTTCGAGCTCAATCATGCGGTGGGGGCCTCTGACCCGTGACGCTTCGTTGGTTGGCGCAATGACGGACGCCGGGAAAACGATTCAGCTGGAAATATCCTACGCTGATTTCGTTTCACTGGGCGGCCAAGGGAGACTCTGCGAAACCGCCTGAGCATACCGACCGGCGTTTTCGCACAACATCCCATACGGGGCGCAACCTTTTCCTACGAGAGGCCAGTATATAGACCTGAACAGCCAGCGACGACTGCACATTGATGAATATCTGTATGGATTTTGTACCGCTATGAGCCTGGCCCGGCAATTTGTTATCTTCGCTGGCCACCCTACTCAGAAGCCGCGAGCCAAGCGGCCTGCACGACCTACAAGAGAAAACCCATGACCTCCGTGCCGAGCAGTATCGATCAGCCTACCCGGCCACTGACCCGCAGTGACTACAAGACCCTCTCGCTGTCCGCCCTCGGCGGGGCTCTGGAGTTCTACGATTTCATCATCTTCGTGTTCTTCGCCACGGTGGTGGGCAAGTTGTTCTTCCCGGCCGAGATGCCCGAATGGCTGCGCCTGATGCAGACCTTCGGTATCTTCGCCGCGGGCTACCTGGCGCGGCCGCTGGGCGGGATCATCATGGCCCACTTCGGCGACCTGCTCGGGCGCAAGAAGATGTTCACCCTGAGCATCTTCATGATGGCCGTGCCGACCCTGGTCATGGGCCTGCTGCCGACCTATGCGCAAATCGGCCTGTGGGCGCCGATCCTGCTGCTGATGATGCGCGTCGTCCAGGGTGCGGCCATCGGTGGCGAGGTGCCGGGGGCCTGGGTGTTCGTCTCCGAGCACGTGCCGGCGCGTAACACCGGTTACGCCTGCGGTACCCTCACCGCCGGCCTGACCGCGGGCATCCTGCTCGGCTCGCTGGTGGCGACCCTGATCAACACCGTCTACACCCCTGAGGAAGTCGCGGACTACGCCTGGCGCATCCCCTTCCTGCTCGGTGGCGTGTTCGGCCTGTTCGCGGTGTACCTGCGCCGCTGGCTGCACGAGACCCCGGTGTTCGCCGAGATGCAGCAGCGCAAGGCCCTGGCCGAGGAGCTGCCGCTGCGTGCGGTGCTGCGCGACCACCGCGGGGCGATCATCCTGTCGATGCTGCTGACCTGGCTGCTGTCGGCCGGCATCGTGGTGGTGATCCTGATGACCCCGGCGCTGCTGCAGAGCCTCTACCACGTCAGCCCCACCGATTCGCTCAAGGCCAACAGCCTGGCCATCGTCCTGCTCAGCCTCGGTTGCATCGGCGCTGGCAGCCTGGCCGACCGCTTTGGCGCCGGGCGCGTCTTCGTGGTGGGCAGCCTGCTGCTGCTGGCCTCGTCCTGGGCCTTCTACCACAGCCTGCCGAGCCGCCCGGACCTGCTGTTCCCCCTGTATGCCGTGACCGGCCTGTGCGTCGGCATCGTCGGCGCCGTGCCCTACGTGATGGTCAAGGCGTTTCCGGCGGTGGTGCGCTTCAGTGGCCTGTCGTTCTCCTACAACCTGGCCTACGCCATCTTCGGCGGCCTGACGCCCATGGTGGTCACCGCGCTGCTCAAGCTCAGCCCCATGGCACCGGCCTACTATGTGGCCGGGCTGTGCGCCGTCGGTCTGTTGGTGGGGCTGTACCTGCTGGCCAAGAAGCGCTGACTGCCGCTCTATCTCCGCCCTTGCAACATCCTGTAAAGGCCATCCTGCGTGAGCAGTGATGGCCTTTCATCCAATTGTCATATTCGAGTCATAGAGTGTTCATGCGGCCTGCAGATACTTGGGCCCGATCCATCTCACACCCCAAATATTCCTGCTAGGAGCAAGGCATGAAACTGAAGCGTTTGATGGCGGCCCTGACATTCGCCGCCGCTGGCGTAGCCACCGCCAATGCGGTTGCCGCTGTCGACCCTGCAATCCCGACCTACACCAAGACCACGGGTGTATCGGGCAACCTCTCCAGCGTCGGTTCCGATACCCTGGCGAACCTGATGACCCTGTGGGCCGAGGCCTACAAGAAGGAATATCCGAACGTAAACATCCAGATCCAGGCCGCCGGCTCCTCCACTGCGCCGCCCGCCCTGACCGAAGGTACCGCCAACCTCGGCCCGATGAGCCGCAAGATGAAGGACGTCGAGCTGCAGGCCTTCGAGCAGAAGTACGGCTACAAGCCGACCGCCATCCCGGTCGCCGTGGATGCCCTGGCTGTGTTCGTGCACAAGGACAACCCGATCAAGGGCCTGACCATGGCCCAGGTCGATGCGATCTTCTCCACGACCCGCCTGTGCGGCGGCAAGAGCGACGTCAAGACCTGGGGCGACCTGGGCGTGACCGGCGACCTGGCCAACAAGCCGGTCCAGCTGTTCGGCCGTAACTCGGTTTCCGGCACCTATGGCTACTTCAAGGAAGAAGCCCTGTGCAAAGGTGACTTCAAGCCCAACGTCAACGAACAACCTGGCTCGGCTTCGGTCGTGCAGTCGATCAGCAGCTCGTTGAACGGCATCGGCTACTCGGGCATCGGCTACAAGACCGCCAGTGTCAAGACCGTGCCCCTGGCCAAGAAGGAAGGTGGCGCGTTCATCGAGGACAACGAAGCCAACGCCCTGAACGGTACCTACCCGCTGTCGCGTTTCCTGTACGTCTACGTCAACAAGGCCCCGAACAAGCCTCTGGCCCCGCTGGAAGCCGAATTCGTCAAGTTGGTCCTGTCCCAGGCTGGCCAACAGGTGGTGGTGAAGGATGGCTACATCCCGCTGCCGGCCAAGGTGGTCGACAAGACCCTGGCTGACCTGGGCCTGTCGCACAACGCCAACGTCGCGGCCAAGCAGTAAGCGGTGAAGCGGAAGGAGTGGGTGCTTTGCGCCGGCTCCTTCCACGATTTCTCGGTCCGCAGCCAGGGCTCCTGAGCGGCGGGCTTTTTTGCGTCACTGCATTGTCATGTTTTTGTCATACGGGACCGCTAGGGTGTGCGCATGAATGATCTGGCCAACTCCACAATGACCCAAAATTCTCCCCCCGTGCGGATTGACTTCAATACGCCCGAGTTGCAACGCAAGCGCCGCCTGCGCGCGCTGAAAGACCGCCTGACCCGCTGGTACGTACTGGTGGGCGGGCTTGCCGTATTGGCAGCCATCACCCTGATCTTCTTCTACCTGGCCTACGTGGTGCTGCCGCTGTTCCAGGGCGCCGAGCTTTCCAGCAAGAAGGCCCTGGAGCCGACCTGGCTGCAGCAGGATGCCGGCAAGCCGCTGATGATCGCACTCGAGGAGCAGAACCTCGTGGGCATGCGTGTTTCCGACAAGGGCCAGGCGTTGTTCTTCGACACCAAGACCGGTGCCGAGGTCAAGCGCGTCGACCTGGCGCTGCCGGCCGGCACCGAGGTCTCCTCGATCAGCACCGACCAGCCGGGCAGCCCGCTGGTGGTGCTGGGCCTGTCCAACGGCCAGGCGCTGGTGTTCAGCCACAGCTACAAGATCACCTACCCGGACAACAAGAAGACCATCGAGGCAGCCATCGACTACCCCTACGGCCAGGAGCCGTATGTCCTGGATGACCAGGGCCGCGCGCTGGAGCACGTGAGCGTCAACGTCAATGGCGACACCCTGCTGCTGGCCGGCTCCACCGGCTCGCACCTGCAGGTGGTCGAGCTGACCCGCGAAGAGAACATGATGACCGGCGAGGTCACCAGCGAGCAGAACCGCATCGCGCTGCCGCAGATGTCCGAGCCGGTCAAGGCGATCTTCATCGACCCGCGCCAGCAGTGGCTGTACGTGGTCAATGGCCGCGCCCAGGCCGATGTCTTCAGCCTGCGTGAAAAGACCCTCAATGGCCGCTACAAGCTGCTCGAGGACGGCAAGGCGGAAATCACCGCCAGCACCCAGCTGGTCGGCGGCATCTCGCTGATCTTCGGCGACTCCAAGGGCGGCCTGAGCCAGTGGTTCATGGCCCGTGACCCGGATGGCGAGTCGCGCTTCAAGCTGATCCGCAGCTTCCAGATGGGCAAGGCGCCGATCGCCCAGATCGATGCCGAGGAACGCCGCAAGGGCTTCATCGCCCTGGATACCGACGGCAAGCTCGGCGTGTTCCACAGCACCGCGCACCGTACCCTGCTGGTCGAGCCAGCCGCCGAAGGCGCCGGTGTGATGGCCCTGTCGCCACGGGCCAACCGCATTTTCATCGAGCAAGGCGGCAAGTTGCTGCCCCTGAACCTGGACAACCCGCACCCGGAAGTTTCCTTCAGCGCACTGTGGGGCAAGGTCTGGTACGAGAACTATGACGAGCCGAAGTACGTCTGGCAGTCCACGGCCTCCAACACCGACTTCGAGCCCAAGCTGAGCCTGTCGCCGCTGACCTTCGGTACCCTCAAGGCGGCGTTCTACGCGATGATCCTCGCCGCGCCCCTGGCCATCGCCGCTGCCATCTACACCGCCTACTTCATGGCCCCGGGCATGCGCCGCAAGGTCAAGCCGGTGATCGAGCTGATGGAAGCGATGCCGACGGTGATCCTCGGCTTCTTCGCCGGCCTGTTCCTGGCGCCCTACCTGGAAGGCCACCTGCCAGGCGTGTTCAGCCTGCTGCTGATCATGCCGGTGGGCATCCTGGTGGCGGGCTTCGCCTGGAGCCGCCTGCCCGAGTCGATCCGCCTGCGTATCCCGGACGGCTGGGAAGCGGCGATCCTGATCCCGGTGATCCTGGTGATCGGCTGGTTCGCCCTGTTCATGAGCCCGTTCCTCGAGACCTGGTTCTTCGGCGGCGACATGCGCCTGTGGATCACCCACGACCTGGGCATCACCTACGACCAGCGCAACGCCCTGGTGGTCGGTATCGCCATGGGCTTCGCGGTCATCCCGAACATCTACTCGATCGCCGAGGATGCCGTGTTCAGCGTGCCGCGCAGCTTGACCCTGGGCTCCCTGGCCCTGGGCGCGACGCCGTGGCAGACCCTGACCCGCGTGGTCATCCTCACCGCCAGCCCGGGCATCTTCTCGGCGCTGATGATCGGCATGGGCCGTGCGGTGGGCGAGACCATGATCGTGCTCATGGCCACCGGCAACACCCCGGTCATGGAGCTGAACCTGTTCGAAGGCATGCGTACCCTGGCCGCCAACGTGGCGGTGGAAATGCCCGAATCGGAAGTCGGCGGCAGCCACTATCGTGTGCTGTTCCTCGCCGCCCTCGTGCTGCTGCTGTTCACGTTCATCATGAACACCTTGGCCGAGCTGATTCGCCAGCGCCTGCGCAAGAAATACTCGTCGCTTTGATAGAAAGGTAGAGATCCGTGAAAAAGGATTCCCTCAAGGGCTGGTTCAAGAGCGGCGCCCCCGGCGTCTGGATCAGCGGTGGCGCGGTCGCCATCGCGGTGATCATGACCGTGGGTCTGCTGGCAGTGATCGCCGTGCGCGGCCTGGGCCACTTCTGGCCGGCCGACCTGATCCAGGCCACCTACAAGGTGCCGGGGCAGGCCGACCATGTGATCATCGGTGAGGTCGTGCAGAAGGAAGAGGTGCCGCGTGCCCGCCTCAAGGGCGCCGGCCTGCCGGTGCCGGACGAAGGCCCGGAGTTCATGACCCGCGAACTGGTCAAGGTGGGCAACCGCGACCTCAACGGCAGCGACTTCACCTGGCTGGTCGGCGAGTGGCTGGTCGACCAGCAGAAGCCGGCCGAGCTGATCGCCCTGGAGCGCCGCGAATGGGGCAACTTCTATGGCTACCTGGTCAGCGTCAAGGAAGAAGGCCGTGTGGTCGCCGAAGGCCCGGCCGCCTGGCCCGAACTGCAGGCTCGCCTCAAGCGCGCCAACCAGTTGGCCGGTGAGCTGCAGACCCTCGAGAAGAAGGACATCGGTGCCATCAACCATGGCCTGGAGCGCCTGCGCCTGAAGACCCGCCAGCTGGAGCTGCAGGGCAAGCTGGACGCCGCTGCCCAGGCTGATATCGAGGCCGATCGCGCCGAGCTGAACAACCGCTACAAGGCCATCGAGGAGCGCCTGGGGGGCCTGCACCAGGCCTTCGCCCGCGACAGCCTGGTGGCCCGCGATGGCAATGGCCGTGAGGTGGAGATCAACCTGAGCAAGGTGGTCCACGCCTACCAGCCGAACGCCATGTCCGGCCTGACCAAGATGGGCACCTACTTCGCCAAGGTCTGGGAGTTCCTCAGCGACGACCCGCGTGAGGCCAACACCGAGGGCGGTATCTTCCCGGCCATCTTCGGTACCGTGATGATGACCCTGATCATGGCCGTGATCGTCACCCCGTTCGGTGTGCTGGCCGCGGTCTACCTGCGTGAGTATGCCAAGCAGGGGCCGGTCACCCGCCTGATCCGCATCGCGGTGAACAACCTCGCGGGCGTTCCGGCGATCGTCTACGGCGTGTTCGGCCTGGGCTTCTTCGTCTATGTGCTGGGCGGCTCGATCGACCGCCTGTTCTTCCCCGAGGCGCTGCCGGCGCCGACCCTGGGTACCCCAGGCCTGCTCTGGGCCTCGCTGACCCTGGCGCTGCTGGCCGTACCGGTGGTGATCGTGGCGACCGAAGAAGGCCTGGCGCGTATCCCGCGTACCGTGCGCGAAGGTTCCTTGGCCCTCGGCGCGACCAAGGCCGAGACCCTGTGGAAGATCGTCCTGCCCATGGCAAGCCCGGCCATGATGACCGGCATGATCCTCGCCGTGGCCCGTGCCGCGGGCGAAGTGGCGCCGCTGATGCTGGTGGGCGTGGTGAAGCTGGCGCCGTCGTTGCCGCTGGATGGCAACTACCCCTACCTGCACCTGGACCAGAAGATCATGCACCTGGGCTTCCACATCTACGACGTCGGCTTCCAGAGCCCCAACGTCGAGGCCGCGCGACCGCTGGTGTACGCCACCGCGCTGTTGCTGGTGCTGGTGATCGCCACCCTCAACCTCTCCGCCGTGTGGATCCGTAACCACCTGCGCGAGAAGTACAAGGCCCTCGACAGCTGACTTCAGCTTTAAGCCACAGCGGCAAGCCCCTAGCAGATTGCCGCTTTGCCCTAACTTGCAGCTTGCAGCTCGAAGCTGGCAGCTACGAACGGAGTGAGAACATGCAGCAAGAATCCCACGCCCACGGCATCGATATGTCGGCCTTGGGCCGCGACAAGCAGAGCCTGCGCCTGGCCGAGGAAACCGTGGCCATCGAGGTGCCTGGCCTGTCCCTGTTCTATGGCGACAAGCAGGCGCTGTTCGACGTGCAGATGAACATCCCCAAGCAGCGCGTGACTGCCTTCATCGGCCCGTCCGGCTGCGGCAAGTCGACCCTGCTGCGGACCTTCAACCGCATGAACGACCTGGTCGATGGCTGCCGCGTGGAAGGCGCGATCAACCTGTACGGCAACAACATCTACCGCAAGGGCGAGGACGTGGCCGAGCTGCGCCGCCGGGTCGGCATGGTGTTCCAGAAGCCCAACCCGTTTCCCAAGACCATCTATGAAAACGTGGTCTACGGCCTGCGCATCCAGGGCATCAACAAAAAGCGCACCCTCGACGAAGCCGTCGAGTGGGCCCTGAAGGGCGCGGCCCTGTGGGACGAGGTCAAGGACCGCCTGCACGACTCGGCCCTGGGCCTGTCCGGTGGTCAGCAGCAGCGTCTGGTGATCGCCCGCACCATCGCCGTGGAGCCGGAAGTCCTGCTGCTCGACGAGCCCTGCTCGGCCCTGGACCCGATCTCGACCCTGAAGGTCGAAGAGCTGATCTACGAACTGAAATCCAAGTACACCATCGTCATCGTGACCCACAACATGCAGCAGGCGGCGCGTGTCTCGGACTACACCGCGTTCATGTACATGGGCAAACTGGTCGAATTCGGCGATACCGACACCCTGTTCACCAACCCGGCGAAGAAGCAGACCGAAGACTACATCACCGGCCGCTACGGTTAACGGCGCCTGCGGCGCAGCTGCAAGAAAAAGCGGTTGGCACAGGGCCAGGGAACGACACGAACCACTTGAAGCTTGCAGCTTGAGGCTTGCAGCTTACGTGCGGAGCGAAAGCATGATTAACAAAGAAAGTCTGACGCATCACATCTCCCAGCAGTTCAACGCCGAGCTCGAGGAGGTTCGCAGCCACCTCCTGGCGATGGGCGGCCTGGTCGAGAAACAGGTCAACGACGCGGTCACCGCGCTGATCGAGGCCGACTCGGGCCTGGCCCAGCAGGTGCGAGAGGTCGACGAGCAGATCAACCAGATGGAGCGCAACATCGATGAGGAGTGCGTACGCATCCTCGCCCGCCGCCAGCCGGCGGCCTCCGACCTGCGCCTGATCATCAGCATTTCCAAATCGGTGATCGACCTGGAGCGCATCGGCGACGAGTCGACCAAGATCGCCCGCCGTGCCATCCAGCTGTGCGAGGAAGGCGAGTCGCCACGGGGCTACGTCGAGGTGCGCCACATCGGCGACCAGGTGCGCAACATGGTACGTGACGCACTGGACGCCTTCGCCCGCTTCGATGCCGACCTGGCCCTGTCGGTGGCCCAGTACGACAAGAACATCGACCGCGAGTACAAGACCGCCCTGCGTGAACTGGTCACCTACATGATGGAAGACCCCCGCTCGATCTCGCGGGTCCTCAGCGTCATCTGGGCGCTGCGTTCGCTGGAGCGCATCGGCGACCATGCGCGCAACATCTCGGAGCTGGTGATCTACCTCGTGCGGGGTACCGACGTGCGTCACCTGGGCCTCAAGCGTATGAAGGCGGAAGTCGAGGGCGCGGTCGAAAACGCTAATGTTCCGGCCGAGCCTGACGATAAGTAGTAGTGCTCCTGAGTATCGACGCCCGGCTCTGGCCGGGCGTTTTCGTTTGTGCTCGAGCATCCAGCAGGCACCCGCGAGCGATGTGCGCAGTCCCGGCGTGACTCAGGTTTTGGCAAATGGCCATCAGTCGGCGGTATGCTAGTCGGGACTCAAGAGGAGTAGGGATGAGTAAAGTCAATGTGCTGGTCGTGGACGATGCGCCGTTCATTCGCGACCTGGTGAGGAAGTGCCTGCGCAATGCCTTCCCCGGCATAGTCGTCGAGGATGCGGTCAACGGCCGCAAGGCCATGGCCCTGCTGGGCAAGGAGCGTTTCGATCTGGTCCTGTGCGACTGGGAGATGCCGGAGATGTCCGGCATCGAACTGCTGACCTGGTGCCGTCAGCAACCAGAGTTGAAAACCCTGCCGTTCATCATGGTGACCAGCCGTGGCGACAAGGAAAACGTGATTCAGGCCATCCAGGCCGGTGTTTCCGATTTCGTCGGCAAGCCATTCACCAACGAGCAGCTGCTGACCAAAGTGAAGAAGGCCCTGAGCAAGATCGGCAAGCTCGAAGGCTTGGTGGCCAGCGCGCCTGCACGGGCCAATGCGGCATTCGCCAACGACTCGCTCAATGCCTTGACCAGCGGTCGTCCGGAAACGGTCAAGGCGGCCCCGGCCAAGCCCTTGATCAGTGCGCCGGCGCCCAAGAGTGCGGCGGCCCAGGCCGGCCGTGGGCAGGGCCAGCTGCGCCTGTCCAGTGGCATCCAGCCTTGCGTGATCAAGGCCCTGAGCCTCAAGGAGGCACTGCTGGTGGTGCGCCGCAGTGCAGCCCTGCCACAAGTGCTCGAAGGTGCGGTGCTGGACCTGGAGCAGGGCGAGAATGCCGAAGTCGCTCGCCTCAATGGCTACCTGCATGCCATTGCCGCCCTGGAGCCGAAGCCTGAGAGCGACTGGCTGCAACTGACGTTCAAGTTCGTCGACCAGGATGCGCAGAAGCTCGACTACCTGTCGCGCCTGATCGCCCGTGGGACTGCACAGAAGCATTTCACCCCAGGGGCGTGATTGAAACAGTCACGACTTTCCGCTGCCATTTTGGGGCTGCTTCGCGCCCCATCGCTGGCAAGCCAGCTCCCACAACCCCGTCGGGCTTGAGGGCAGCGGTGAACCTTGTGGGGCTGCCGGCGAGCAGCCCCGTCCCGCTTGACCGACTGGCACCTTCTCCGACCAACTGCCATACCTCCCTGCAAACCGGCTGCTAGGCTTCGACACAACAATAAATGTCAAAAAGCCACCATCATGCCCATTCGCCCGCTGCTGTTCTGTGCCTTGCTCACGGCCTCGGCGCCGAGCCTGGGCATGACCCTCTACACGACCACCGACACCTTCGGCGTGGTGTCCTATTCCTACCAGCCCAGCCCTGGCGCCAGGGCCTTCGTGTTCCGTGAGCCGATGGCCGAGCGCCTCGACAGCCAGGTGCGCTTGCGCGCCGAGCCATTCGCCGCAGGCGTGCGCTTCGTTGCGCACAATGCCTTGTTCGCCCCGGTGGAGGTCGAGCTGCGCCTGGAGCGCCTGGCCAATGCCCAGGGCGGCAATGCACCGAGAATCGTGCGGCGGGTGCTGCAGGCGCGTTCGACCCAGGTGCTCAGCGTGCTGATGGCGAGGCAGGGGGCGCGCCTGAAGTATGCGTCGAAGTTTCGTCATGCCCTGGGCGACCCGGCCCAGCGGCCCCAGGCCTATCGTTATCCCTTTCCCTGGCGCGGCGGCCCGTTCCGTCTGACCCAGGGGCCCAATGGCCGCTTCAGCCACTTCGGCCCCAAGGGCCGCCATGCCATGGATATCGCCATGCCCGAAGGCACGCCCATCGTCGCCGCGCGGGGCGGGGTGGTGGTGAAGGTCGAGAACGACCAGAGCGGGCGCGGCAGCCATCCCTCCGGCAACTTCGTCAGGATCCTCCACCCCGACGGCACCATGGGCGTCTACCTACACCTGATGCGCGGTTCGGTGGTGGTGGGCGAGGGGCAGCGGGTGGCCGTGGGCGAGCTGCTGGCCAAGTCGGGCAACACCGGCAACAGCACCGGGCCGCACCTGCATTTCGTGGTGCAACGCAATGTGGGGCTGGCGCTGGAGTCGATTCCCTACCAGTTCGACCGGCCGATCGGCGGATTGCCGGACTTCACGGCCGGCAATCCTTGAGCGGGCTGGGCCGCCGTGCGGTCAATCGAGCTTGAGCACCTTGGCCAGCACGATCTTCGGCCCTTTCATCTTCTTGATGATGATGCGCAGGCCCTCGACCTCCAGCACTTCCTCTTCCTCGGGCACGCGCTTGAGGGTCTCGTAGACCAGCCCGGCGAGGGTTTCCGCCTCGATGTGGTCAAGGTCCACGCCCAGCAGGCGCTCGACCTTGAACAGCGGCGTATCGCCTCGTACCAGCAGCTTGCCGGGCTGGTAGGCGAGGATGCCGCGTTCGGTCTTGCGGTGTTCGTCCTGGATGTCGCCGACCAGCACCTCCAGCACGTCTTCCATGGTCAGGTAGCCGATCACCTTGCCGTCGGCTTCCTCGACCAGCACGAAGTGCGCACCGCCCTTGCGGAACTGCTCCAGCAACTGGGCCAGCGGCATGTGGCGGGACACGCGCTCCAGCGGGCGGCACAGGTCATCCAGGTCGAGGGTCTCGGGAATGTGGTCCAGGTCGGCCAGCTCCAGCAGCAGGTCCTTGATGTGCAGCAGGCCGATGAACTCCTCGCGCTCGGCATCGTAGACCGGGTAGCGGCTGAACTTGTGGCGCCGGAACATCGCCAGGATTTCCTTGAGCGGCGCACGGGCGTCGAGGCTGATCATGTCCTCGCGGGAGTTGGCCCAGTCGACCACTTCCAGCTCGCCCATCTCCACGGCCGAGGCCAGCACGCGCATGCCCTGGTCGCTCGGGTCGTGCCCGCGGCTGGAGTGCAGGATCAGCTTGAGCTCCTCGCGGCTGTAGTGGTGCTCATGGTGCGGCCCTGGCTCGCCTTGCCCGGCGATGCGCAGGATGGTGTTGGCGCTGGCGTTGAGCAGGTAGATGGCCGGGTACATCAGCCAGTAGAACAGGTACAGCGGCACGGCGGTCCACAGCGACAGCAGCTCGGGCTTGCGGATCGCCCAGGACTTGGGCGCCAGCTCGCCGACCACGATGTGCAGGTAAGAGATCACGAAGAAGGCGATGAAGAACGAGATCGCCTTGACCAGCTCCGGCGTGTCGACGCCCACGGCGGCCAGCACCGGCTCGAGCAGGTGGGCGAAGGCCGGTTCGCCGACCCAGCCCAGGCCCAGGGAGGCCAGGGTGATGCCCAGCTGGCAGGCCGACAGGTAGGCATCCAGTTGGTTGTGGACCTTGCGCAGGATGCTGCCGCGCCAGCCGTGCAGGTCGGCGATGGATTCGACGCGGGTGGAGCGCAGCTTGACCATGGAGAACTCGGCGGCAACGAAGAAACCGTTGAGCAGCACCAGGAACAAGGCAAAGATGATCATGCCGAAGTCGGCGAACAGGGTGGTGAGGCTGATACCAGGGGAAGGGTCCATGATGGAGTTTTTACGGGGTCCGTCTTCAGAAAAGGGAGAAAAAAAGTGCCAGCTCCGGCTGGCACAGGGGGTTCAATGTAGCGGCTGGGGCTGCAAAAGCAAAGGGGACAGGCTTTGGGAGAGGCTGCGCAGCCCCGGCTCAGCCCCTGGCGTTGGCCAATTGTGCAGGCGCGAAGTGACAGGTGAAGGTACTGCCATGACCCGGTACGCTGCTGATCTCCAGGCGGCCACGATGGCGCAGCAGCACGTGCTTGACGATGGCCAGGCCCAGCCCCGTGCCGCCGGTGTTGGAGGCGCGGCTGGAGTCGACCCGGTAGAAGCGCTCGGTCAGGCGTGGCAGGTGCTTGGCATCGATGCCGATCCCCGAGTCCTGCACGGACAGGTGCGCGCCCTGGTCATCGGCCCACCAGCGGATGCGGATGTTGCCTTCGTCGGGGGTGTACTTGACCGCGTTGAACACCAGGTTGGAAAAGGCGCTGCGCAGTTCCGACTCGCTGCCCTTGAGGCGCACGCCGGGCGTGGCATCCAGGCTGATGCGTTGGTTGCGCGGGCCGGACAGGGCCTGGGCGTCGGCCTTGATCGACTGCAGCAGGGCGTCGACCGCCACCGGCTGGTTGTCCGACGGGTAGTCGGTGGCCTCCAGCTTGGCCAGTAGCAGCAGGTCGTTGAGCAGGGTCTGCATGCGCGAGCCTTGCTGGCTCATCTGCTGCAACGCACGGTTCCAGCGCGGGTTGACCTCCTCGACGTTGTCCAGCAGGGTCTCCAGGTAGCCGGTGATCACCGTCAGCGGGGTGCGCAGCTCGTGGGAGACGTTGGCGACGAAGTCCTTGCGCATCTGCTCGAGCTGGTGGATGCGGGTGACGTCGCGCACCAGCATCAGGTGCTCGTTGTTGCCATAGCGGGTGATGTGCAACTGGACGCGCAGGCGATCGTTGATCGGCGAGGGGATCTCCAGCGGTTCGACGTAGTTCTGCGACTCGAAGTATTCCTTGAAGCGCGGGTGGCGGACCAGGTTGGTCACCGGCTGGCCACCGTCCTGTGGGGTCTTGAAGCCCAGCAGGGTTTCGGCGGCGCGGTTCCACCACTCCAGGTTGCCTTCGCTGTCGAGCATGATCACCGCGTCGCGCAGGGCGGCAGTGGACTCCTGTACCCGGTCGATCACCGCCTGCAGGCGGCCGCGTACGCGCTGGTCGCGCCGTTGCAGGTGGTAGATGCTGTCGAACACCTCGCCCCACAGACCGTAGCCGTCGGGCGGTGCTTCGTCGGGCTGGTGGTTGCGCAGCCAGTCATGCAGGCGCAGCAGCTGCTTGAGGGTCCAGCCCAGGTAGAGGGCAAGGCCGATGGCCAGGCTCCAGCCGTAGTAGCCACTGACCAGCCCGCCAACCAGGCAGACGGTGATCAACAGCAGCATGTGGCGAATCAGGGTCGCGTGCCAGTTCTGGTTCAATTGACGAATCCTTCGGATCCAGCTTTGAGCTTCAAGCTGCAAGAAGAAGCGGATCGGTGGTGCTGTTCAGTCCTTTATTTCAAGCCTGAAGCGGCGAGCAGGCTTGACGCTGGCTGCTCTTTCTTGCCGCTTGAGGCTTGGAGCTTGCGGCTAGCTCTTGGTGGAAAAGCGATAGCCGGTGCCCCGGACGGTTTGTACCAGATTCTCGTAGGCTTCACCCAACGCCTTGCGCAGGCGGCGGATGTGTACGTCGACGGTGCGCTCCTCGACGTAGACGTTGCCGCCCCAGACCTGGTCGAGCAACTGGCCACGGGTGTAGGCGCGTTCCTGGTGGGTCATGAAGAACTGCAGCAGGCGGTATTCGGTCGGGCCCATCTCGGCCGGCTTGCCATCGATGGTCACGCGGTGGCTGATCGGGTCGAGCAGCAGGCCACCGACCTCGATCGGCGCCTCGCTGTCGCTCGGACCGGTACGGCGCAGCACGGCCTTCAGGCGCGCCACCAGCTCGCGGGGCGAGAACGGCTTGGTGATGTAGTCATCGGCGCCGACTTCCAGGCCCTGGATCTTGTTGTCCTCTTCGCCCTTGGCAGTGAGCATGATGATCGGGATGTCGCCGGTCAGTTCGTCGCGCTTGAGGCGGCGCGCCAGCTCGATGCCCGAGGTGCCCGGCAGCATCCAGTCGAGCAGGATCAGATCCGGTTTGCGATCGACGATGATGGCATGGGCCTGCTGCGAGTTCTCCGCTTCCAGGCAGTCATAGCCGGCCATTTCCAATGCAACGGCGATCATCTCGCGAATGGGCGCCTCGTCGTCGACGATCAGAATGTTTCTGCCAACCATGCTCAATACCTCTCCCGGGAACGATGTCTTGGCCCGCATTAGATAACGGAATTATTGCAGCTGTGTGACAGGACATTGGCGGTTCTGGCGACATTCCGTGACTGGGCTAGGCTTCAAAGGGCCGTCGAAACGGCACTCGGACCTCCCTCCACCCCCGAAACAATGGTGATTCCAATGACACGACATACGCTGAGCTGGATGGCCCTTTTCGCTGCACTGGCGCTACCGGGGGTGGCGTCGGCGCACCATGCGATGGAAAAGGATGGCATGTGGGTCGACCACGCGGGCATGACGCTCTACACCTTCGACAAGGACGAAGGCGGCAAGTCGGCGTGCAACGGCGAATGCGCCAAGAACTGGCCGCCGCTGCTGGTCAAGGCGGATGATGAAGCGGCCACCGACAAGTGGACCCAGATCACCCGCGACGACGGGAGCAAGCAGTGGGCCTATGATGGCAAGCCGCTGTACACCTTCATCAAGGACAAGAAAGCCGGGGACAAGACCGGTGATGGCGTGAAGGACGTCTGGCATATCGCCAAGCCTTGAGGGCGAAGGGGCTGCAAGGCAGCCCCAGCCAACTCAGCGCAACGCGTAGTCCAGCACCACGCCAACGAAGACCAACAACCCCGCCCAATGGTTGTGCAGGAATGCCTTGAAGCACGATTCGCGATCCAGCCCGCGGGTCGACCAGAACTCCCAGGCAAAGCACAGCGCCGCGCCCAGCAGCCCCAGGTGGAACCAACCCCCCAGCTCGAAGCGGCTGCCAGCCAGCAGCAGGCAACCCAGCGACAGCATCTGCAAGGTCAGGATGATCACCCGGTCGGCTTCACCGAACAGGATGGCGGTGGATTTCACGCCGATCTTCAGGTCGTCGTCGCGGTCCACCATCGCGTAGTAGGTGTCATAGCCCACGGTCCACAGCAGGTTGGCGATGTACAGCAGCCAGGCGCTGGCCGGCAGGTCGCCGCCTGCCGCGGTGAAGGCCATGGGAATGCCCCAGGAGTAGGCGGCGCCCAGCACCACCTGGGGGTAGTAGGTGTAGCGCTTCATGAACGGGTAGCAGAACGCCAGGGCCACGGCGCCGAACGACAGCCACACCGTCCGGGCGTTGGTGCACAGCACCAGCAGGAAGCTCACCCCGACCAGCAGCGCGAACAGCATCACCGCCTCGCGCGGCTTGACCCGGCCGCTGGCCAGCGGCCGGTCGGCGGTGCGCTTGACGTGGCCGTCGACCTTGCGGTCGGCGAAGTCGTTGATGCAGCAACCCGCGGCACGCATCAGCACCACGCCCAGGCCGAAGATCAACACGTTGGCCAGGGTCGGCGAGCCTTGCCCGGCGATCCACACCGCCGACAGGGTCGGCCACAGCAGCAGGTAGATGCCGATGGGACGATCCATGCGGCTGAGCTGGACGAAGTCCCAGGCGCGCGGGTGCAGGCGGTTGAGCGACTTGAGCAGTTGCAGGTACATCAGCGGATCTCCTCCTTGGCCGCTTGCCACAGCGTGGGCAGGAACACCTCGGCCACCAGCAGGTCCAGGCCGCCGCGGGCGAAGCGCGAGCGCCGTGCCCACAGCTCGCCGTGGCGCACCTCGGGCGGCAACCAGGCCTGTGGATAACGGCACACCTCGATGGGATGGCGGACGAAGGCCTGGTCGCAGAACAGCAGTTCGCCCAGCGAGCGACTGCCCAGCGTCTCCAGGTCGAGGCCGCCACGCTCCAGGGCACTGCGCCCGGCCACGCTGCGGGCGAACACCCAGGGTTGGCCATGGCCACGCAGGTAGACCTCGCGCACCCAGCCTTCCTCGCCGGGCGCCAGGCCCAGGGCCTGGCACTCGTCGTCGCGCAGGGCCTGCCAGCCCTCGAACAACGGGGTGACCGAGAAATGATCGTTGGACAGGCGGGTCAGGCGGCGGGTCAGGGAGCCCTGGTCGAAGAGCCAGTCGAGGGTCGGCTGGGCGACGTCGGCCGCCAGCTGTGAAGACGGCAGCCACGCGACAGCGGCTGCTTGCGGGGTTTCGTACGGCACGTCGGTATGCTTGATACAGGCCAGAGAGGTGGCGAGCTTAGCATGTTTGCCCGGATTGCTTGCATACTGCTGGCAGGGCCAGTACAAAGCCCGAGGCTGAGGCCCCCTTCGAGGGCCGGGCGGTCGCGCCAAGCCTGAGTCAGTTCGAGGAAAACCGTGATGAAAAAATGGCAATGCATTGTCTGTGGCCTGATCTACGACGAAGCCGAGGGCTGGCCGGACGACGGCATCGCCCCGGGCACCCGCTGGGAAGACGTGCCGGAAGACTGGCTGTGCCCGGATTGTGGTGTCGGCAAGAGTGATTTCGAAATGATCGCCATCGGCTGATCGCAACCCCCTGTTCGAGAGAGGAAGCACGGCATGACGTCCCCTGTGGTAATCATCGGTACCGGCCTTGCGGGCTACAACCTGGCCCGTGAATTTCGCAAGCTTGATGGCGAAACGCCGCTGTTGTTGATCACCGCCGACGACGGCCGTTCCTACTCCAAGCCCATGCTCTCCACCGGCTTTGCCAAGCACAAGGACGCCGATGGCCTGTGCATGGCCGAACCCGGGACCATGGCCGAGCAACTCAAGGCCGAGATCCGCACCCATACCCGCATCAGTGGCATCGACCCGGGCCACAAACGCCTGTGGATTGGCGAGGAAGCGGTGCAGTACCGCGACCTCGTCCTTGCCTGGGGTGCGCAGACCGTGCAGGTGCCCATCGAGGGCGACGCCGGCGATTTGGTCTTCCCGATCAATGACCTGGAAGACTACGACCGTTTCCGCCGCGCCGCGCAGGGCAAGCAGCGGGTGTTGATCCTCGGCGCCGGCCTGATCGGCTGTGAATTCGCCAACGACCTGACCCTGGGAGGCTACGCCGTCGAGGTGGTCGCGCCCTGCGAGCAGGTGATGCCGACCCTGTTGCACCCGGCCGCCGCCGGTGCCGTGCAGGCGGGCCTGGAGGGCCTTGGCGTGCGCTTTCACCTGGGGCCGGTGCTGACCCGCCTGCAGCGGGTGGGCGAAGGCCTGGAGGCGCATCTGTCCGATGGCCGGGTGATCCCCTGCGACCTGGTGGTCTCGGCCATCGGCCTGCGCCCGCGCACCGACCTGGCCGCTGCCGCCGGCTTGGAAGTCAACCGTGGCGTGGTGGTCGATCGCCAGTTGCGTACCTCCCATGCCAACATCTTCGCCCTGGGAGACTGTGCCGAGGTCAACGGCATCAACCTGTTGTACGTCATGCCGCTGATGACCTGCGCCCGTGCCCTGGCCCAGACCTTGGCCGGCAACCCGACCACGGTCGCCTATGGGCCGATGCCGGTCACCGTGAAGACGCCCGCCTGCCCCCTGGTGGTGTCACCGCCCCCACCCGGCCACGACGGTACCTGGCAGGTGCAAGGGCAGGGCGCCGACCTCAAGGTGCTCTGCCATGACCGCGAAGGCCGGTTGCTGGGTTACGCGCTGACGGGCACGGCGGTCATGGAAAAGCTGGCGCTGAATCGGCAGTTGCCACCCTTGATGGCGTGAATGGCTGGCGTTCTGTCGGATATATCCTGTTCTTGACGCGACAATGGCCGCCCAGGTACTGGCGCGGCTCCGGTGAGCGTGCCATCCTCATTCCCGTCTGCCGCAGTTTAGAGCCTGCGGTGCCTTGAACGCTGCCTATCGGGCAGCACGGCATAACAACAAGAAATCCCGTCCAAGAGGCTTCACTATGCGTAAACCAGAACTCGCCGCCGTTATCGCCGAAAAGGCCGATCTGACCAAGGAAAAGGCCAACCAGGTCCTTAACGCGATTCTCGACAGCATCACCGGTGCGCTCGACAAGGACACCGTCACCCTGGTCGGTTTCGGCACCTTCGAAAAACGCCATCGCGGTGCCCGCACCGGCAAGAACCCGCAAACCGGTCAACCGGTGAAGATCAAGGCCAGCAATACCGTCGCCTTCAAGCCTGGCAAGAACCTGCGCGACAGCGTCAACCAACCCGTCAAGGCTGCCAAGAAGGGCAAGTGATCCACGCCCTACCAGCCAGCGTTATTCGAACGGGCGCCCTTGGGCGCCCGTTGTGCGTGTTGGCATGGCAAAAGCTGGTAAAACAGATTTGCATTGCAGGTTCAATAAAGGGATAAACTGCGCGGCTCAGTCACATTCAAGTCGAGGCGCGTTGATGAAGTTCCGCTTTCTTCTCTGGGCCATGGGTCTGCTGATGGCCAGGGCCAGCCGCAACAATCCGGCCTTCCAGCAGCAATTGCGCGACAAGGACCTGGTATTCCAGATGCAGACCCTGGACGGCAAGGTCGCCCGGCATTTCATCGTCAGCGGCGAGCGCGTCAGCAGCAAGGGCGGCCAGCACCCACAACCTGCCTTTGCCATTGCCTTCAAGGATGCCGCCTATGGCTTCGCCACATTGCAGGCCGCCAACAAGCAACTGGCCTTCATGCAGGGCATCCAGGACAAGAGCATCCAGATCAAGGGCAACCCGGCCCTGGTCATCTGGTTCCAGGGGCTGATGAAGTACCTCAAGCCGAAGAAGAAAAGCTGAAGCCGAGGCTTGCTTCTACAAGGAGGCCCCTGCAAACCGCATCACTTGTGATCGACGCGGACCCTGTGGGAGCCGGCTTGCCGGCGATGGGCTGCGCAGCAGCCCCAGTGGCCATCAATGCGGCGCATTGAACTGCGAAGCCAGCTCCCGCAGCAGGGTCTCGGCCGCCAGCACCTTGTCGACCGATTCCTCGGCCTTCTCCCGGCTCAACCCCAGGCGTTCCAGCAAGGCATCCGGGATCGGCGCCTCGGGCCCCGAGCCGATGCCGCGCGTGCGCAACAGGCGTGTCGCCAGGCAGACCAGGTTAGGGAAGGCCGCATATTCGCCGTCATAGGACGGATCGTGCTGGAAGCGCAACGCGGTCGACAGCTCCTCCGGCATGTCCCACAGCTTCATCAGCCAGGCGCCGATCTGTTCGCGGCTGATGCCCAGCAGGTGCTGCTCCACGAAGGTGTGGTTCAGGTGCGGATTGACCTCCAGGTGCCGGCAGATCAGCGAGAAGTGCGGCGGGAAGACATGGGCCAGGAGCAGGTAGCCAAAATTGTGCAGCAGGCCGGCCAGGTAGGTCAGGCCGGCTTCCGGACGCTCCGCCCGGGGCATGGCCCGGGTCAGCCCTTCGATCACCGCGGCGGTGTAGATCGATTGCTGCCAGTACGGCGTGGCCTGCTGCGGATGATCCTTGGGCAGGCTCATGGCCTTGCCCAGGGCCAGGCCCAGGGCGAGGTTGATCACCAGGTCGAAGCCCAGCACGCGCACGATGGCATCCTCCACCGAGCGGATCTTGCCGGGTGAGGCGTAGTAGGGCGACGCTGCCCAGCTGACCACCTGGGCGGCCAGGGCCGGATCGGTCTCCACCACGCCGGTGATGTCATCGATGCTGGCATTGGGGTCGACACGCAGCTTGATGATCTTCTGCGCGGTGTCCGCCAGTGGTGGAATCTCGATCGTCTGCTCCAGGCGTTGCTGGATGCGCCGGGCGGTGAAGGCCTGGACGGCCTGGGTGATTTCCTTGGGGTCGTCGGCTGGGCGATCGAGGTTGGGGCGGATGTCCTTGACCGCTTCGCCGAAGCTGCCCACGCTGGCCTTGTTCAGCATCCGCTTGAACGCGTCGCGTTCGATCTCCAGCAACAAGCCGCTCTCGCCCGACTGGATCAGCAGTTTGTCGGCGTGCAGCAGGCTTTCTTCATAGAGGCAGGGGGAGCTGGTCAGCGCTGGAATGCCGGGCAGGGCCTTGAGGCCATGCTTGTCGAGCATGTGCTTGAGGCGCGCCATGGGCACGGCCACCAGTTTACGGCCGGTCAGCTCGGTCAGGCGATTGAGGTCCAGCAGCTGGCTCTGCGGGAACAATGCCATCAAGGCGCCGACTTCGTCCTCGAGGAGGATCGCCTGAACCCGCGAGGTGGCCGGCAGCGATAGGTGCTCGGGCACTTCGCGGTAGGCCACGCCAAGCTTTTCGAGCAATAGCCGGATGACAGACGGTACGTGTGGGGTTGCGGTGTCCAGAGCAACTTCAGTCATGGTCTGTATCCAAGTTTTTCTTTAAACGCGAAGTATAACCAGCCTATGTAGGAAGCTGGATCCATTCGCAGACGGACGTCACACCTGGCCATACTGCTGGCCGTGCCGCAGCCAGCGTTCGAGCAGCGGGCTGACGTGGTCCGGCCAGCGCGCCAGCAGGGCCTGGGCGGCATCGCGCACTGCCGGCAGCAGGTCGGCGTCGCGCATCAGGTCGGCGACCTTGAACTGCAGCAGGCCGGTCTGCCGGGTCCCGAGCATCTCGCCCGGACCGCGCAGCTCGAGGTCCTTCTCGGCAATGACGAAACCGTCGTTGGTTTCCCGCATGATGCCCAGCCGTTCGCGGCCGATCTGCGACAACGGCGGATGATAGAGCAGCACGCAATGGCTGACCGCGCTGCCCCGGCCGACCCGGCCGCGCAATTGGTGCAACTGGGCCAGGCCCAGGCGCTCGGGGTTCTCGATGATCATCAGGCTGGCATTGGGCACATCCACGCCGACCTCGATCACCGTGGTGGCCACCAGCAGCTGCAGGTTGCCCTCTTTGAACTCGGCCATGACCGCAGCCTTCTGCGCCGGCTTCATGCGCCCGTGGATCAGGCCCACGCGCAGTTCGCCCAAGGCGCTGCCCAGCTCCTCGAAGGTGCTTTCGGCCGCCTGGCAGGTCAGCTCCTCGGACTCCTCGATCAGGGTGCATACCCAGTAGGCCTGGCGGCCTTCGGCGCAGGCGGCGCGGACCCGCTCGACCACCTCGAAGCGTCGGCTGTCGGCCACCAGGACGGTGTTCACCGGTGTACGGCCCGGTGGCAGCTCGTCGAGGATCGAGGTATCCAGGTCGGCATAGGCGCTCATGGCCAGCGTGCGCGGAATGGGCGTGGCGGTCATGATCAACTGGTGCGGACACAGCTCGCCGGCCACGCCTTTCTGGCGCAGGGCCAGGCGCTGCTGGACACCGAAGCGGTGCTGTTCGTCGATGATCGCCAGGGCCAGGTGGCGGAACTTCACTTCTTCCTGGAACAGCGCATGGGTGCCGACGATCATGGGTACGCCACTGGCGATTTGTTCCAGGGCGCTGGCGCGGGCCTTGCCCTTGAGCTTGCCGGCGAGCCAGGCGACCTCGATACCCAGCGGCTCCAGCCAGCGCTTGAAGGTGATGTAGTGCTGTTCGGCGAGGATCTCGGTCGGCGCCATCAGTGCCACCTGGTAGCCGGCTTCCAGGGCCTGCAGGGCGGCCAGGGCGGCGACCACGGTCTTGCCGGCGCCAACGTCGCCCTGAACCAGGCGCATCATGGGTTCGGGCTGGCTCAGGTCGTAGGCGATCTCGTTGCCGACCCGCTGCTGGGCACCGGTTGGGGTGAAGCCGAGGTTGGCCAGGTACTGCGCCGGCAGCCGGCTGGCCTTCGGCAATACCGGCGCGCGCAGGGTGCGCAGGCTCTCGCGCAGGCGCTGCTGGGAAAGCTGGTGGGTCAGCAGCTCCTCGAAGGCCAGGCGATGCTGGGCCCAGTGATGGCCTTCGGCGAGCTCTTCCAGGTCGGCATCCGCAGGCGGGTTGTGCAGATAGCGGATGGCGTCGTCCAGCGGGGCCAGCCTGTAGTCCCGCGCCAGCTCCTCCGGCAGCCAGTCGGGCAGGCTGCGCGGCCCGAGCATGGCCAGGCTCTGTTGGCAGAGCAGGCGCAGGCGTTGCTGGGTCAGCCCTTCGGTGGTCGGGTAGATGGGCGTCAGGGTCTGCTCCACCGGCGGTGGCGGCTCGCTGCCATTGAGCGCGCGATATTCCGGATGGTAGATCTCCAGGCCCGAGGCGCCGGGGCGTGCCTCGCCGTAGCAGCGCAGGTGGGTGCCGCGCTTGAGGCCCTCTTTCTGCGCATTGCTGAAATGGTAGAAGCGCAGGCTCAGCACGCCGCTGCCGTCCCCGAGGCGCACCACCAGGCTGCGGCGCTTGCCCATGACCACGTCGGCGCCGCTGATCACGCCTTCGATGACGGCATCCTGGCCCGGGCGCAGGGCGCCGATCGGCACCACGCGGGTGCGATCCTGGTAGCGCAGGGGCAGGTGGAACAGCAGATCTTGCAGGTTCTCCAGGCCAACCTTGGCGAGTTTCTCGGCCATGGCCTCGCCGACCCCCTTCAGCACCGTGACCGGGACCTTCGACAACTCCGTCATGGGATCAGGCCGGCTGTTCCACGGGCGGCTTGGCCACCGAGCACAGGCGGATCGAGTCGGCAAGCAGCTCGATGGCCTTCGGCCGCGGGAAGCTGGCACGCCAGGCGATGGCCACGGTGCGGAACGGCGAAGGCGCGGTCAGCGGACGCACTTCGATCACGCCCGGGGCGTAGTGATGGCTGTGTACCGCCGACAGCGGCAGGATCGACACGCCAAGGCCGGAGGCGACCATGTGGCGGATGGTTTCCAGCGAGCTGGACTCCACGGTGGTGTGCTTGGACCCTTCACCGCCCTTGTTGATCGTCGGGCAGGCTTCCAGCACCTGGTCGCGGAAGCAGTGGCCCTCGCCGAGCAGCAGCAGGCTCTTGTCGTTGAGCATGGCCGTGTCGATGGTGTCCTTGGCGGTCCACGGGTGGTCGGCAGGCATCAGGGCGTAGAACGGCTCGTCGTACAGCGGCAGGGTGAGCACGTCGGCCTCGTTGAACGGCAGGGCGATGATCACCGCATCCAGTTCGCCGTTGCGCAGCTTCTCGCGCAGCACGTGGGTGAAGTTCTCTTCGATGTACAGCGGCATCTGCGGTGCCACCCGGTGCAACTGGGGGATCAGGTGCGGGAAGAGGTAGGGGCCGACGGTATAGATGGCGCCGACCTTGAGGGGCGCGGTCAGTTGGTTCTTGCCGGCCTGGGCCAGTTCGCGGATCCCCTGGGCCTGCTCCAGGACCTTCTGCGCCTGGGCGACGATGCTCTCGCCGACCGGGGTCAGGCGCACCGCGCTCTTGCTGCGCTCGAAGATCAGCACGCCAAGCTCGTCCTCGAGCTTCTTCACACCGACCGACAGGGTCGGCTGGCTGACGTGGCAACGCTCGGCGGCATGGCCGAAATGCTGCTCCTGGGCAAGTGTGACGATGTAGCGTAATTCTGTGAGGGTCATAACGTGCGTCCATGAAGTTGCGGCCCCAGCATAGCGGCTGCAATCGATAGACGCACGTTATCAGACTTGCCGTTTTGTGACAGAAACAAAAGTGTCAGCGTCGGTCCAGCGAGTAGACGAACGGCGCTACCACCTCGATCGTGCCATTGTTCAGCAGCTCCTGCGGCGGCTTGGGCACAGGCTGCGCCCGACGGATCATCTCCAGGGTCGCCCGGTCCAGCGACGCACTGCCGGAACCTCCGGCCAGGGCGTAGGACAGCACCTTGCCCTCGGCGTCGACCACGAAGCGCAGCCGGTTGATGCCTTGCAGGCCGCGACGGCGAGCGTCTTCCGGATAGCGCTTGTACTTCGCCAGGTGACGCAGCAGGTCGCTCTGCCAGGTCGGCAGGGCATTGCTGTTGGAGGCGATGCTCGGCGCGGGTGCCGCGGACTTCTGCGGTGGCGTGTTGCTCGGCGGCGTATCCGCTACCTCCTCCTTGGCCGGTGGCAGTTCCTTCGGCGGCTCAGGCTTCTTCTCGGGCTTGGGCGGCTGTGGCTTGGCCTTCGGCTTGGGCGGCTTGGGGATGGCGATCTTGGGCTTGGGCGCCTCCACCAGCTTTGGCAGCGGCGGCTCTTCGACCGGCGCCGGTGGCTTGGGGGCGGCTTTCGGTGGTGGCGGCGGCGCAGGTTCGGGGAGCGGTGCCAGCTCGACCATCATGGCGGCCGGCGGCAGCTCGATGGCCTGGGGCACCGACCAGTTCAGCGTCAGCAACACGGCCAGGGCATGCACGCCGAGCACGATCGCCAGGCTGGTACCGTAGCGCGCCAGCAGGTTGGACCGCTTCTTCGTCATTGCTTGGCTGCCGTTTCGAGACCGACCAGACCGACCTTGAGGTAGCCGGCCGCGCGCATGGTGTTCATCACTTCCATCAGGTCGCCGTAGTCGACCCCCTTGTCGGCCTGGAAGAAGATGGTGGTTTCCTTGTCGCCTTTGGTCTTGGCATCGAGTACCGCGCCAAGCTGGTCGTGCTGGGCCACCTCATCGTCGCCGACGTACAGCTTCTTGTCGGTCTTGACGCTGACGAACACCGGTTTCTCCGGCCTAGGGGCCGGCTTGGCGGTCGAGGCCGGCAGGTCGACCTTGATATCGACCGTGGCCAGGGGGGCTGCGACCATGAAGATGATCAGCAGCACCAGCATCACGTCGATGAAGGGCGTGACGTTGATTTCGTGGTTTTCGGCGAGGTCGTCGCCACCTTCGTTGAGATGCAGGCCCATGGCTTACCCCACTTTCACCATGTGCGGGGCGGCGCGCTCGCTGCCCTGATGGTCCAGGTCACGGCTGACCAGCAGCAGGACCTGCGCCGAGGCGTCGGAGACCTGGGCCTTGTAGCCGGTGATGGAGCGGGCGAAGACGTTGTAGATGACCACGGCCGGGATCGCCGCGACCAGGCCCAGCGCGGTGGCCAGCAGGGCCTCGGCGATACCCGGGGCGACGACCGCCAGGTTGGTGGTCTGGGTCTTGGCGATGCCGATGAAGCTGTTCATGATGCCCCACACGGTGCCGAACAGGCCGACGAACGGTGCGGTCGAGCCGATGGTGGCGAGCACGCCGGTGCCGCTGCTCATGTTGCGACCGCTGGCGGCGACCAGGCGCTCCAGGCGGAAGCTGACGCGCTCCTTGATGCCTTCCTTCTCGCGGGTGTTGGCCGACAGGCGCATTTCCTCGAGGGCTTCGTGGACCAGGGTGTGGGCCAGGGTGCCCTCCTTGGTCGAGGCTTCACTGGCTTCCTTGAGGCTGGCGACCTTCTTCAGGACCTCGACCTCGCCCCGCAGGCGACGCTTGGCGCCCATCAGCTCGAAGCCTTTGGCGATCCAGATGGTCCAGGTGATGATCGAGGCGATGGCCAGGCCGATCATCACGGCTTTGACGACCACGTCGGCGTTCTTGTACATGCCCCAGGGCGACAGGTCATGGGCCATGCCCAGGGTGGTGTCCTCGACCAGTGCCTCGACGTTCTCGCCGGCTGGCGCCTGGGCGTCCGCAGGGGCCGGGGCAGCGGTGTCAGCGTTGGCGGCAGGCGCAACAGGTGCCTGCGCCTCGCCTGCCGGTGCGACCGAGTCAGCCGGGGCGGTGGCGGCCGGTACATTGGCAGCCGGTGCGACAGGCTCTTCGGCCATGGCGACCGGGGCCAGCACCAGGCTGAACATCAGCGCGGCGATGGCGCGCCATGCACGCGGCGTGGTTGGCGAAGCGGAAGGTTGAGTACGAGTCATGCTGGCCGGACCTGATGAAGAAAAAAGAGTGACGTTCTCCACAGCCTCGAGGTGGGCCGAGAACAGATAGGGGCGCCATTATTGCAAGTAATTCTTGTTAGCAGAAGTAATGCCGTTGCTTTTTTTCACCTTTGTATAACCGTTGATCGTGTAATCCCGTTAGCCTGAGCCTTTGGAAGGAGGAGTCTAGCAATGTCAGGTCGTTCTGCATTGATCGTAGGTTGCGGGGATGTGGGCGGGCGCCTGGCGCGCCGGTTGCTCGCTCGTGGCTGGCATGTCGAGGGCCTGAGGCGCTCGGTGGGCGAGTTGCCGCAAGGCGTTCACCCGGTTCCCGCCGACCTGGCCGATGGCCGTATTCCCGATGCCTGGCCGCAGCGCACGCCGGATTACTTGGTGTATTGCGTGGCGGCCAGCCAGCATGACGAGGCGGGGTACCAGGCTGCCTATGTCGAGGGTTTGCGCCATGTGCTCGGGTGGTTGGTGCAGAAGGGGCAGCGGCCGCGCCGGCTGCTGTTCGTCTCCAGCAGCAGCGTCTATGCGCAGAAGGATGGCGAATGGATCGACGAAACCGCCGCCACCGCGCCCGAGGGGTATTCGGGGCGTGTCATGCTCGAGGCGGAGCGGCTGGCGCTGGAAAGTGGCATCCCTGCCAGTGTGGTGCGCTTGACCGGTATCTACGGGCCGGGGCGTGAATGGTTGCTCAGCCAGGTGCGCCAGGGTTATCGCGTGGCCGAGGAGCCGCCGCTGTACGGCAATCGCATTCATGCCGAGGATGCGGCGAGCTTGCTGGATTTCCTGCTGCAGGCCGACGCCGATGGGGTCGCGCTGGAGGATTGCTACATCGGTGTCGATGACGATCCGGCGCCGCTGGCCGAGGTGGTCGCCTGGTTGCGCCAGCACATGGGCGTCACCGAATGGTCCGAGGAGCAGCGGGTACGGCGCACGGGCAGCAAGCGTTGCCGCAATGCCAGGGCCCGGGCGCTGGGGTGGGCGCCGCAGTATCCGAGCTACAGGGAAGGGTATGCGGCGATCCTCGAAGGGCGGGGGTGAGCCAGATGCTGGGGCCGCTTCGGACCCTGTATTGGCTTGCCCACGAATGCGGCGGTACGACCGCCGCAATCCCTGGCCGGGTCAGTCGCGCTCCAGCACCCACTGGCGGGCGCCGGGTACCAGTTGCGGCATTTCGTTCGGCTGGGCGCGGTTGAGCGCCTGGAAGATCTCCAGGGTGTCGTCGTCGCGCTTGAAGATCCACGGCGCACCACGCTGGTTACGCTCCAGCCACAGGCTGTCGTTGTCGCCGCCCATGGCCGCGCAGGCGCCAGCCAGGCACAGCGCATAGCGGTCCGGGCCGGGCAGGCCGGTGACGTTGCCGTTGTCGGTGAAGCGTACCAAGGCGCCTTTGCCCGGGCCTTCGACGATCTTCCAGTCGCCGCCCAGGTACGCCTTGTACAGTGCCTTCTCGAAGCTGCTGCCCAGCGGGGCATTGGCGGGCGCGGCAGGCTTGGCACGCACGAACGTCTGCCGCTTGCCGGCCTGGTCGGTGGCCTGCAGCTTGCTGCCGTCGAGCTTGAGCTGTCCGTTCTCGTCACCGTTGAAGGTGACCAGCCAGTCCTTGTCGCTGGCGCTCAGGCGCCCGTCGGCCGCCTCGAAGCCGTTGCTGAAGCTGGCCTGCTGGTTGGCGACGTCGATCTTCCATTCGAATACCGGGCCTTGTTCGGACAGGGCCTGGCGCAAACTGCCGCCTTCGGCGGCGGCATCGATGGCCGCCTGGTTGATCCAGGTGCCGTTGTAGTCTTCGGGCTTGTGACTGGCACAGCCGCCCAAGAGCAGGGCTGCCAGTGCAAGGGGCAGGGCATGGCGCATGATGGGAAACCTTGGGGCAGAGGTGACGGGCTGGACGCCCGTCACCAGGGGCGTCACTCGATGACCAGGATGGCGTCCATCTCGACCTGGGAGCCTTTCGGCAGCGCGGCGACGCCGATGGCGGCGCGGGCCGGGTAGGGCTGCTCGAAGTAGCGGCCCATGATCTCGTTGACCTTGGCGAAGTGGCTCAGGTCGGTGAGGAAGATGTTCAGCTTGACGATGTCCTTGAACGAACCGCCAGCGGCCTCGGCCACGGCCTTGAGGTTCTCGAAGACCTGGACGGTCTGGGCTTCGAAGCCTTCGACCAGTTCCATGGTCTTCGGGTCCAGCGGGATCTGGCCGGACATGTACACGGTGTTGCCGGCCTTGATCGCCTGGGAGTAGGTGCCGATGGCGGCGGGGGCCTTGTCGCTGTTGATGACGGTCTTGGTCATGTTGACTCCTTGCTGTTGACGGACTACGTACGCATGCGGGTGATGCGGACCACGCCGGTCAGGGTACGCAGTTTCTTGATCACGCGGGCCAGGTGCACGCGGTCGCGCACGCTGACCACCAACTGGACCACGCTGATACGGCCGTCGCGTTCGTCCATGCTGATTTTCTCGATGTTGCCGTCGGCGGCATTGACGCTGCTGGCCAGCAGGGCGATCAGGCCACGCTGGTGTTCCAGTTCGACGCGCAGCTCGACATTGAACTCGCCGGTGACGTCCTTGGCCCAGGAGAGTTGCAGGCATTTCTCCGGATTGTGGCGGATTTCACTGATGTTGCGGCAGTTCTCCAGGTGCACGACCATGCCCTTGCCCGCCGACAGGTGGCCGACGATCGGGTCGCCGGGGATCGGCGTGCAGCACTTGGCGTAGCTGAGCACCAGGCCCTCGGTGCCACGGATGGCCAGCGGGCCCTCCGGTGCCGGCAGCTGCTCGCCCTCGGCGGACAGCAGGCGACGGGCGACCACGTAGGCCATGCGGTTGCCCAGGCCGATGTCTTCCAGCAGGTCTTCGACCAGCTCCAGGCGGTACTCGGTGAGGATCGCCTGGATACGTTCCTGCGGGATCTTGTCGAGGCTGTTGTCGAAACCGGTCAGGACCTTGTTCAGCAGGCGCTCGCCCAGGCTGATGGACTCGGAGCGGCGTTGCTGCTTGAGCGCATGGCGGATGTGCGTGCGCGCCTTGCCGGTCACCACGAAGTTGAGCCAGGCCGGGTTTGGCCGGGCCCCCGGGGCGCTGACGATCTCCACGGTCGAACCGCTTTGCAGCGGCTCCGACAGCGGCGCCAGGCGGCGGTTGATGCGGCAGGCGATACAGCTGTTGCCGACGTCGGTGTGGACCGCGTAGGCGAAGTCGACGGCGGTGGAGCCCTTGGGCAGCTCCATGATCCGTCCCTTGGGCGTGAAGACGTAGACCTCGTCGGGGAACAGGTCGATCTTCACGCTCTCGATGAATTCCAGGGAGTTGCCGGCGCGTTGCTGCAGCTCCAGGATGCCCTTGACCCACTGGCGGGCGCGGGCATGGTTGCCCTTGGGCTGTTCGTCCTCGTTGGACTTGTACAGCCAGTGCGCGGCGATGCCGTTGTTGGCCATCTCTTCCATCTCGCGGGTGCGGATCTGGATCTCGATGGGCACGCCGTGCATGCCGAACAGCGTGGTGTGCAGCGACTGGTAGCCGTTGGCCTTGGGGATCGCGATGTAGTCCTTGAAGCGCCCGGGCAGCGGCTTGTACAGGTTGTGCACGGCGCCGAGCACGCGGTAGCAGGTATCGACCTTGTCGACGATGATGCGGAAGGCGTACACGTCCATGATCTCGTTGAAGGCGCGGCGTTTGCCACGCATCTTCTTGTAGATGCCATAGAGGTGCTTCTGCCGGCCGCTGACCTCGCCCTCGATACCGTCCGCGGCCAGGCAGTTGGCCAGGGAGTGCTCGATCTTGGCGACGATCTCCTTGCGGTTGCCACGGGCGCTCTTGACCGCCCGGTGGATCAGCGACGAGCGCATCGGGTGCATGGCCTTGAAGCCCAGGTCCTCGAACTCCACGCGCACGTTGTGCATCCCCAGGCGGTTGGCGATGGGGGCGTAGATCTCCAGGGTTTCCTTGGCGATGCGCCGGCGTTTCTCGCCGGACAGTACTTCCAGGGTGCGCATGTTGTGCAGGCGGTCGGCCAGCTTGACCAGGATCACGCGGATGTCGCGGGCCATGGCCATGGCCATCTTCTGGAAGTTCTCCGCCTGGGCCTCGGCCTTGGTCTCGAAGTTCATCTGGGTCAGCTTGCTGACCCCATCGACCAGCTCGGCGACGGTTTCGCCGAACTGCTGGCTGAGGGCTTCCTTGGCGATGCCGGTGTCTTCGATCACGTCGTGCAGCATGGCGGCCATCAGGCTCTGATGGTCCATGTGCATGTCGGCGAGAATGCTGGCTACCGCCAGCGGGTGGGTCACGTAGGGCTCGCCGCTGCGGCGGCGCTGGCCATCGTGTGCCTGCTCGGCATAGAAATAGGCCCGGCGGACCAGGTTGACCTGGTCATGGCCGAGGTAGGTCGACAGCCGTTCGGCGAGGGCTTCTATACCCGGCATGGGTTCACCTCCTGCCGAGGAAGAGGGCCTGGTGCCGCGCGACGTCGACCGGGCATGGATCAGACAGCCTCGTTGTTCTCGTCCTCGAACGCGGCGAAGACCGGATCCTCGGTGACGATCTCTTCGGCGGCGATGAACTCAGGGGTGACGATGCCTTCGGCGATCTCGCGCAGGGCGACTACGGTCGGCTTGTCGTTTTCCCAGGCGACCTTCGGCTCCTTGCCGCCGGTGGCCAGCTGACGGGCGCGCTTGGTCGAGAGCATGACCAGCTCAAAGCGGTTATCCACGTGTTCTAGACAATCTTCAACGGTTACGCGGGCCATGGTCTTCCTCGTAGCGAATGCGGTAAGCGTGCAGCCCAGAATGGGCGGGCGGACTCGATAGTTTAAAAAATCACCAGCCAATAGGGAAGCGCTGTTTTGTCGGGTGCGGGGCCGGCGGCCTTGTGTCCGGCTCTTCGCGGGCACGCCCAGGAGGGGCCGCAAGGTAAAACCTGGACCGATACCTGACGATAACGGTTCCCTGCGGCCTGTTACAACCGTCCTTGACGCATCAGCGCAGCATGGCGTCGCGCAGGCGTGGGGTGAGTTCTTCGAACAGGGTCTGCACCGAGCGCAGGGCACGGCAGTCGGGACGGGTCAGCAGCCACAGCTGGGTGTCGCAGCCGGGCAGGGGGCCGCTCAGCGCCTCGACGCCGGGCATGGCATGCACCATGTAATCGGCCAGGGCGGCCACGCCCATGCCGGTACTGACCAGTTGGGCGATGGTCGACATGCCGCTGCACTGGTAGCGCGGGATCAACCCCGGGTACTGCTGGTTGCGCCAGACCACCGTGGGGTGGTCCTGCATGGCGTCGTCCGGGCCGATCCACGGCACGCTGGCCGGCGATTCGGCCAGGCGTTCGCGAAAGTGCGGGTGGCCGCACAGCACATAGGAGGTCGAGCCCAGGCAACGTCCCACCAGGTGCTCCGGCGGCGTATTGGTCAGGCGCAGGGCGATGTCCGCATCGCGCCGGCTGAGGTTGGCGAAGGTGTTCGAGGTACCCAGCTCCAGGGACAGCGCCGGGTAGTTCGGCATGAAGGTCGCCAGCGCCGGTAGCAACAGGCTGTGCAGCACGGCCTCGGTGCAGGTCAGGCGTACCGTGCCGCTGACCACCTGCTCGCCGCTGGTCAGGGCGATGCGTGCGGCGTCCAGCGCCTGCTCGGCGCGCTCGGCCTGTTCGGCCAGGGCCTGGGCGGTGTCGGTCGGCAGGTAGCCCTTGCGGCTCTTGACGAACAGGGCGGTGCCCAGCGCCGACTCCAGGCGACGGATCGAGCGGAACACGGTCGAGACGTCGACCTTGAGCAGTTCGGCGGCCTTGGCCAGCGACCGACCGCGCTCCAGGGCCAGGACCAGGGAGAGGTCGGCATGGGTGATCTGATATTGCATTGGTGCACGCTCTGCTTGCCGAAATGCCAATGTCTGTTGCGTTGAGGCCATTTTATAGTGGAACGGCCCCCGGGAATCAATGCACCCGGTCGGCACCCGATCCCCACGATGGGAAAGTGAAAAGAACAACAGCAGCAACCATCGCCGCCCGCGAGGCGCCAGCCGTATCCCTCCACATCGCCGCCCCGAACCAAAGGATGTACAGCCATGACGTCGGTCACCCCGTGCGCCAGTTCTTCCAGCGAGATGAATGAATTCCTAGAGGCTCACCCGGATACGCAGTTCGTCGACCTGCTGATCTCCGACATGAACGGCGTGGTACGTGGCAAGCGCATCGAGCGGGCCAGCCTGCACAAGGTGTACGAGAAAGGCATCAACCTGCCGGCCTCCCTCTTCGCCCTGGACATCAACGGTTCCACTGTCGAGAGCACAGGCCTCGGCCTGGACATCGGCGATGCCGACCGCATCTGCTACCCGATCCCCGGCACCCTGGCCGACGAGCCCTGGCAGAAGCGCCCCACCGCCCAGTTGCTGATGACCATGCACGAACTGGACGGCGCACCGTTCTTCGCCGACCCGCGCGAGGTGCTGCGCCAGGTGGTGAGCCGGTTCGATGACCTGGGCCTGGACATCTGCGCGGCGTTCGAGCTGGAGTTCTACCTGATCGACCAGGACAACCTCAACGGCCGTCCGCAGCCGCCGCGCTCGCCGATCTCCGGCAAGCGCCCGCAGTCGACCCAGGTCTACCTGATCGACGACCTCGACGAATACGCCGACTGCCTCCAGGACATGCTCGAAGCCGCCAAGGAGCAGGGCATCCCGGCCGACGCCATCGTCAAGGAAAGCGCCCCGGCGCAGTTCGAGGTCAACCTGCACCACGTCGCCGACCCACTCAAGGCGTGCGACTACGCGATCCTGCTCAAGCGCCTGATCAAGAACATCGCCTACGACCATGAGATGGATACCACCTTCATGGCCAAGCCCTACCCGGGCCAGGCAGGCAACGGCTTGCACGTGCACATCTCGCTGCTCGACAAGAAGACCGGCAAGAACCTCTTCGCCAGCGATGATCCGCTCGAGAGCGCACCGCTGCGCCATGCCGTCGCCGGCGTGCTGGAGACCATGCCGGCCTCGATGGCCTTCCTCTGCCCGAACGTCAACTCCTACCGCCGCTTCGGTGCGCAGTTCTATGTGCCGAATGCGCCGAGCTGGGGCTTGGACAACCGTACCGTGGCCGTTCGTGTACCGACCGACAGCAGCGAGAACGTGCGCATCGAGCACCGCGTGGCCGGCGCCGACGCCAACCCGTACCTGATGCTGGCGGCGATCCTGGCTGGCATCCACCACGGCCTGACCCACACGCTCGAACCGGGCGCGCCGATCGAAGGCAACTCGTACGAGCAACTGGAGCAGAGCCTGCCGAACAACCTGCGCGACGCCCTGCGCGCGCTGGACGACAGCGAGATCCTCAACCAATACATCAGCCCGGACTACATCGATATCTTCGTCGCCTGCAAGGAAAGCGAGCTGGCCGAGTTCGAAGTGTCGATCTCCGACCTCGAGTACAACTGGTACCTGCACACGGTGTAAGCCCATGAGCGCAAATGCGGTTCCTCTGATCGGTGTCAGCGCCTGCCGCCAGCAGGTGGGGAAGAACTCGTCGCACACGGTGGGCGACAAGTATGTCGAGGCGGCCGGTTTCGCCGGGATCCCGCTGATCCTTCCGGCCCGTGACGTGGCCAGCGACCCCGGTGCACTGCTGGCCCACCTCGATGGCATTCTTTTTACCGGTTCGCCTTCTAATGTCGAGCCGCATCATTACAATGGCGCGCCCAGCGTGGAAGGGACCCGCCACGACCCCGCGCGTGACCGCCTGACCCTGCCGTTGCTGCAGGCGGCGATCGCTGCCGGCGTGCCGGTGTTCTGCATCTGCCGTGGTTTCCAGGAACTGAACGTGGCCCTCGGAGGCACCTTGCACCAACGGGTGCATGAGCTGCCCGGCTACCTGGACCACCGCGAACCTGTGGACGCCCCCCTGGAGGTGCAATACAGCCCTCGTCACCCCGTCGGCATCGAGCCGGGTGGGGTGTTCGAGCGCTTGGGCCTGGCGGCGCAGTTCGAGGTCAACTCGCTGCACAGCCAGGGCATCGACCGTCTGGCCCCTGGGCTGCGTGTCGAGGCACGGGCCCCGGATGGCCTGATCGAAGCGGTGTCCATGAGCGACGCGCCGGGCTTCGTGCTCGGCGTGCAATGGCACCCGGAATGGCGTTTCGCCGAAAACCCGGTCTCCCTGCGCCTGTTCCAGGCGTTTCGCGAGGCCTGCATTGCCCATGCTGCACGGGAGGTTTCGCGCCAGAACGCATTCTGACGTTAACCGAAGGTCTTGGATGACCCGCTTCCTGCTGCAGCTTTCAATGAGTGAAAGCGGGCCTTGTTCGCAAGGCCTGTGAAAACAATACCAAGAGCAACGGCACATACTCATGAGCGAATACACAGAAGCCGGCCGCCCACCCGATGGGGCGACCGACGCGGGCAACACTCAGCGCGCCAGCAAAGGCCTGGCCAAGGGCCGCCTGGGCCTGCTGGCCAGCGTAGTGCTGGGCATTTCCACCATCGCCCCGGTCTATACCCTGACCGGTGCGCTCGGCCCGACCGTGCGCGAAGTCGGCGCCCACCTTCCGGCGGTGTTCATCGTCGGCTTCCTGCCCATGCTGCTGGTCGCCCTCGGCTATCGCGAGCTGAATGCGGCCGAGCCGGACAGCGGCACGTCCTTCACCTGGTCGGCCCGCGCCTTCGGCCCGATGATCGGCTGGATCGGCGGCTGGGGACTGGTGGTCGCCACCACCATCGTGCTGTCCAACCTGGCGGGTGTCGCCGTCGACTTCTTCTACCTGTTCCTCGGACAGATCACTGGCAACTCTGCACTGGCCGCGCTGGCCGACAACCTATTGGTCAACATCACCACCTGTTGCGTGTTCATCGGCCTGGCGGTGTGGATCTGTTGTCGCGGCATGGGCACCACCATGACCGTGCAGTACGGGTTGGTCGCCCTGCAGTTGCTGGTGCTGATCGGTTTTGCCTTCGCCGCTTTCGGCGAGACCACCGCGCCGCCACCGTTGGCGTTCGATTTCGCCTGGTTCAACCCGTTCGGCGTCGAGTCGTTCTCCGCCTTTGCCGCGGGCCTGTCCCTGTCGATCTTCATCTTCTGGGGTTGGGACGTGTGCCTGACGGTCAGCGAGGAGTCGGTGGGCAGCGATGAGGTACCGGGCAAGGCCGCTACCTGGACCGTGCTGCTGATCCTCGGCCTGTACCTGCTGACTTCCATCGCTACCCTGCAATTCGCCGGGATCAGCGACGTCGGCCTGGGCCTTGGCAACCCGCGTATCCAGGAGAACGTCTTCGCCCACCTGGCCGGTCCGGTCATGGGGCCGCTGGCGATCCTGATGTCCATCGCCGTGTTGGCGAGCACCGCGGCTTCGCTGCAATCGACCTTCGTATCGCCGGCGCGCACCCTGCTCGCCATGGGTTACTACGGCGCCGTGCCGCAGCGCTTCGCCAGCGTCTGCCCACGCTCGCAAACGCCACGCTACGCCACCATCTGCGCCGGCGTCGCGGCAGGCCTGTTCTACGTGACCATGCGCACCCTCAGCGAGAACGTGCTGGCCGATACCATCACCGCCCTGGGCATGATGATCTGCTTCTACTATTCGCTGACGGCGTTCGCCTGCGTCTGGTACTTCCGCCACAGCCTGTTCGACAGCCTGCGCCACTTCTTCATGCGTGGCCTGTGCCCGCTGCTCGGGGGTGTCATTCTCTCGGTGATCTTCGTGCGCACCGCGATCGACAGTGCCTCGCCGGACTTCGGCAGTGGCTCGCACGTGGGCGGCCTGGGGCTGGTATTTGTGATCGCCGCGATCATTTCGGCGCTGGGTATCGTCCTGATGGTGCTGTCACGCTGGCGTGCACCGGCGTACTTCCTCGGCGCGACCTTGCGCCAGCAGGCCACCTTGCAACTGCAGGAATAACGTTTGGGGGCGCTTTGCGCCCCTTTTCGCGACACAAGGGCCTCGCAGAGGCCCCGATCAGAAGGTCAACCGATCAGTTGCTTGAGCAGCGCCCCGTGGCGCTGTTGCTGCTTCTGAAGCTGCAGGCGGTTCGCGCGGAACACCGCCTTCAGGTCCTCCAGCGCAACGTCGAAGTCATCGTTGATGATGACGTAGTCGTACTCGTCGTAGTGCACCATCTCGCTGACCGCTTCCTTCATGCGCCCGGCGATGATCGCCTCGCTGTCCTGGCCACGGTTGTCCAGGCGATGGCGCAGCGCCTCCTGGCTGGGCGGCAGGATGAACACCGACAAGGCCTCCGGCATCAGCTCGCGCACTTGCTGGGCGCCCTGCCAGTCGATCTCGAGGATCAGGTCGAAACCCTGGTCCAGGGTCTGCTGCAACGCGCTGCGCGAGGTGCCGTAGAAGTTGCCGAAGACCTCGGCGTGCTCGAGGAAGTCACCCTTGTCGATCAGTACCTTGAACTCCTCGTGGGCGACGAAGTGGTAGTTCACCCCGTGCTGCTCGCCCGGGCGCATGGCGCGGGTGGTGTGGGAGACCGAGACGCGGATCTGTGGGTCGGCCTGGGTCAGCGCCGTGACCAGGCTGGTCTTGCCGGCGCCGGACGGCGCCGAGACGATGTAGAGGGTACCGCTGCTGTGATTCATGGTGGGGTGGCCTTACTCGATGTTCTGTACTTGTTCACGCATCTGTTCGATCAGCACCTTGAGGTTGACCGCCGCTTGGGTGCTGCGTGGGTCGAAGGCCTTGGAGCCCAGGGTGTTGGCCTCGCGGTTGAGTTCCTGCATCAGGAAGTCCAGGCGCCGGCCGGCGGCGCCGCCGGACTTGAGCACCCGTCGCACTTCGGTGATATGGGTGTTCAGGCGATCCAGTTCCTCGGCGACATCGCTTTTCTGCGCCAGCAGGACCATCTCCTGCTCCAGGCGCTGCGGCTCGAGCTCGGCCTGCAGGTCGCTGAAGCGGTCGAGGATCTTCTGCCGCTGGGCGGCCAGCATTTGGGGCACCAGGGCGCGCAGGGTGGTGACCTCGCTGGCCATGCCGTCCAGGCGCTCGTTGATCAGCCGGGCCAGTTCCTGGCCTTCGCGCTGGCGGCCGGCCTTGAGCTGCTCGAGGGCTTCGTCGAACAGCGCCATGGCCTCGGCATTGAGGGCCTGGGGATCGCTGGCGTCGGCGACCAGCACGCCCGGCCAGGCCAGGACCTCCAGCGGATTGAGCGGCGCCGGCTGCTTGATCAGCGCGGCGACGCTCTCGGCGGCGGCGACCAGTTGCGCGGCGCGCTCGCGATCGACCTGCAACGGCTTGCCGGTGCTGTCTTCGTTCAAGCGCAGGGTGCATTCCACCTTGCCGCGTGACAGACCCTGGCGCAGGCCTTCGCGCACGGCGCCTTCCAGGTCACGCAGGGCCTCGGGCAGGCGCAGGTGGGGTTCCAGGTAGCGGTGGTTGATCGAGCGCAGCTCCCAGACCAGGGTGCCTTGGCTGCCGGCGCGCTCGACACGAGCAAAAGCGGTCATGCTATGCACCATGGGGAGTACCTCGCAAAGATGGGGAACGGGGAAGCCTTTCGGCTGCAAGGCGCAGGATTGTAGCGCAGTGCGGCGCGGCCGCCCAATCCGCCCATGCTACAGAAGGGCTTGCCGGTCACCAGGAAAAGTCGACAGGCTGCCAGGGGCGCGACAATAGGCATGTCTTCCCGGGGCGGCGGGCTCTATAATGCTCGGCAGATTCAAATGTCCCGGTACAGGTATCCCAGATGAAACGTCCAAGTGGTCGCGCCGCCGATCAGCTCCGCTCGATCCGCATCACCCGCAACTACACCAAGCACGCCGAGGGATCGGTACTGGTCGAGTTCGGCGACACCAAGGTCGTCTGCACGGTCAGCGTCGAGAATGGTGTGCCCCGCTTCCTCAAAGGCCAGGGCCAGGGTTGGCTGACCGCCGAGTACGGCATGCTGCCGCGCTCCACGGGCGAGCGTAACCAGCGCGAGGCCAGCCGCGGCAAGCAGGGTGGCCGCACCCTGGAGATCCAGCGCCTGATCGGCCGCTCCCTGCGCGCCGCGCTGGACATGAGCAAGCTTGGCGACGTCACCCTGTACGTCGACTGCGACGTGATCCAGGCCGACGGTGGCACCCGTACCGCCTCGATCACTGGCGCCATGGTCGCCCTGGTCGATGCCCTGCGCGTGATCAAGAAGCGCGGTGGCCTGAAGGGCGGCGACCCGCTCAAACACATGATCGCCGCCGTGTCGGTGGGCATGTACCAGGGCGAGGCGGTGCTCGACCTGGACTACCTGGAAGATTCCGCCGCCGAGACCGACCTGAACGTGGTCATGACCAGCGCGGGCGGCTTCATCGAGGTGCAGGGCACCGCTGAAGGCGCGCCCTTCCAGCCTGAAGACTTCAACGCCATGCTGGCCCTGGCGCAAAAGGGCATGAACGAGATCTTCGAACTGCAGCAGGCCTCGCTGGCCGACTGACCGCCACGCCAAGGAGGGGAGGCACATGAGCGATCCGAACCTGCCGATCACCCCGCCCAATGCCGAGATCCGGCAATGGGCGATGTTCTGTCACCTTGCGGCGCTGCTCGGCCTGGTGGTGCCCCTCGGGCACCTGCTGGGCCCGCTGGTGCTGTGGATCTGGAAGCGTGAGCTGGACCCGTTCATCGATGCCCAGGGCAAGGAGGCGCTGAACTTCCAGATCAGCGTGACCATCGCCGGGGTCATCTGCTTCCTGCTGATGTTCGTTCTGGTGGGGATCGTGCTGTTCGCCATCCTCGTGGTGGCGGTGCTGATCCTGATCATTCTTGCCGGGGTCAAGGCCAACGAGGGGCAGCCGTATCGTTATCCGCTGATCTGGCGGCCGCTGAAATAGAAATGAAAAAGCCGACCTAGAGGTCAATGCCGGTCAGTTAAGACTTTCAGTTGTCATTTGGGGCCGCTTCGCGCCCCATCGCCGGCAAGCCGGCTCCCACATTGTCCGTGCAAACCGCATCATATGTGGTCGCCGCGGTCTCTGTGGGAGCCGGCTTGCCGGCGATGGGCTGCAAGGTAGCCCCAAAAATGACAAAGCGCTGCTTAACTGACTGACATTAACCTCGAGGTCGGCTTTTTCATTTGTGCTGTCCTCTTCGCGGGCAAGCCCGCGAAGGACCAGGCCACACTTTAGATGGTCAGTGTCCAGTCATAGTCCACGATCAGCGGCGCATGCTGGGAGAAGCGTGGCTGACGCGGCAGGCGCGCATTGCGCACGAAGCGGCGCAGGCCCGAGGTCAGGATCTGGTAGTCGAACCGGTAGCCCAGGTTGAGCATCTCGGCCTGCTCGTTGTCGGGCCACCAGCTGTACTGGTCGCCTTCGCGACTGACTTCGCGCAGGGCATCGACATAGCCCATGTCGCCGATGATCGCATCCATCCACGCGCGCTCCGGTGGCAGGAAGCCCGGCGACTGCTGGCTGTCGCGCCAGTTCTTGATGTCGAGCTTCTGCTGCGCCACGTAGAGCGAGCCGCAATAGATGTATTCGCGACGCTTGCGTCGCTGCTTGTCCAGGTACTTGGCGAAATCGTCCATCAACTTGAACTTCTGGTTCAAGTCTTCGTCGCCGTTCATTCCCGAAGGTAGCAGCAGGCTGGCGATGCTTACCTTGTCGAAATCGGCCTGCAGGTAACGCCCGTAGCGGTCGGCTGTCTCGAAGCCCAGGCCGGTGATGACTGCCTTGGGCTGCATCCGCGAATACAGTGCCACGCCACCCTGGGCAGGCACTTCCGCGTCGCAGGCGTAAAGGAAATAGCCATCGAGCTGGAAAGCTGGGTCGTCGAGTTCAAAGGCCGAGGCGCGGGTATCCTGAAGGCAGATGACGTCGGCATTCTGGGCTTGCAGCCAGCTGAGCAATCCACGCTCGGCCGCAGCCTGAATGCCATTCACGTTCACACTGATGATCCGCATAAATGGCCCCAAAAATCTCGTGCGTGTATGATACCCGAGCTCAACCCATTTAGCTAAATCCGTGGTGTCCGGGACTCTTCATGCAGCCGTATCAGCGCGACTTCATTCGTTTTGCCATCGATCGCGGGGTTCTGCGCTTCGGTGAGTTCACCCTGAAATCGGGGCGTACCAGCCCGTACTTCTTCAATGCCGGCCTGTTCAACAGCGGTTCGGCCCTGGCCCAGCTGGGGCGTTGCTACGCGGCGGCCATCGTCGACAGCAAGATCCCCTTCGACGTGCTGTTCGGCCCGGCCTACAAGGGCATTCCTCTGGCGGCGGCCACCGCGGTGGCCCTGGCCGAGCAACACCAGCTCGACGTGCCCTGGTGCTTCAACCGCAAGGAAGCCAAGGACCACGGCGAAGGCGGCAGCCTGGTCGGCGCGCCGCTGGCCGGTGAGGTGCTGATCATCGACGACGTGATCACTGCCGGTACCGCCATCCGCGAGGTCATGCAGATCATCAATGCCCAGCAGGCCAAGGCCGCGGGCGTGCTGATCGCGCTGAACCGCGAGGAGCGTGGCAACGGCGAGCTGTCGGCTATCCAGGAAGTAGAGCGCGATTTCGGCATCCCGGTGGTGAGCATCGTCTCGCTGACCCAGGTGCTGGAATTCCTGGCGGACGATCCGCAGCTCAAGCAGCATCTGCCGGCTGTGGAGGCCTATCGGGCGCAGTACGGGATCTGATCCTGACACAGGTAATGAAAAAGGCGACCTCCGAGGTCGCCTTTTTGTGCTGTTGTCTGCAGCGGCCTATCGCCGGTGCAGGCGATCAATGCCGCTTGCGGTTGGTGATCAGGGTACCCACGCCGCTGTCGGTGAAGATCTCCAGCAGCACCGCGTTCGGCACGCGGCCATCGATGATGTGCGAGCTGTTCACGCCACCTTGCACCGCTTCCAGCGCGCACTTGATCTTCGGCAGCATGCCGCCGTAGATGGTGCCGTCGGCGATCAGCTCGTTGACCTGCTCGGTGGTCAGGCCCGTGAGGACCTGGCCCTGCTTGTCCATCAGGCCGGCGATGTTGGTCAGCAGCATCAGCTTCTCGGCCTTCAGCGCCTCGGCCACCTTGCCGGCGACCAGGTCGGCGTTGATGTTGTACGACTCACCGTTGGCGCCCACGCCGATCGGCGCGATCACCGGGATGAAATCGCCCTTGACCAGCATGTTCAGCAACTCGGTGTTGACGCTGACCACCTCGCCCACATGGCCGATGTCGATGATCTCCGGCTGGGTCATGTCCGGTGTCTGACGGGTGACGGTGAGCTTGCGTGCACGGATCAGCTCGGCGTCCTTGCCGGTCAGGCCGATGGCGCTGCCGCCATGACGGTTGATCAGGTTGACGATGTCCTTGTTGACCTGGCCGCCCAGGACCATCTCCACCACGTCCATGGTCGCCGAGTCGGTGACGCGCATGCCATCGATGAAGTGGCTCTCGATCGACAGGCGCTTGAGCAGGTCGCCGATCTGCGGGCCGCCGCCGTGCACCACCACCGGGTTGATGCCGACGGCCTTCATCAGCACGATGTCGCGGGCGAAGCCGGTCTTGAGCTCCTCGCTCTCCATCGCGTTGCCGCCGTACTTGATCACCAGGGTCTTGCCGACAAAGCGGCGGATGTAGGGCAGCGCTTCGGACAGTACCTTGGCGACTTGGGAAGCGGCATCGCGATCGAGGGTCATGCAGGGCTCCAGTAAGGAACAGATAGTCGGTCAGAACGGCAGTTGCAGGGCTGGATCGACCCGCAGCAACTGCGAGCGGAAAACAGCCTGGATACGTTGCAGCTCGGCGTCGCTGTCGGCCTCGAAGCGCAGCACCAGCACCGGTGTGGTATTGGAGGCGCGGACCAGGCCCCAGCCGTGGGCGTAGTCGACCCGCACACCGTCGATGGTGGTCAGGTTGGCTTCGCCCCAGTCGGCGTCGCGTTGCAGCGCATCAATGATGCTGAATTTACTCTCGTCGGTCACATCAATGTTGATTTCCGGCGTGGAAATATCGTTCGGGAACGCGGCGAACAGGGTTTCGGCATCCTGGTCGGCCTTGCTGAGGATCTCCAGCAGACGCGCGGCGCTGTAGATACCGTCGTCGAAGCCGTACCAGCGCTCCTTGATGAAGATGTGCCCGCTCATCTCGCCGGCCAACAAGGAGCCGGTCTGCTTCATCTTCTTCTTGATCAACGAATGGCCGGTCTTCCACATTAGCGCGCGGCCGCCGTGCTGCTCGATCAGCGGGGTCAGGCGGCGGGTGCACTTGACGTCGAAAATGATCTCGGCGCCCGGATTGCGCGACAGCACGTCCTGGGCGAAGAGCATCAGCAGGCGGTCCGGGTAGACGATGCTGCCGGTATTGGTCACCACGCCGACGCGGTCGCCGTCACCGTCGAAGGCCAGGCCGATGTCGGCACCGGTTTCCTTGACCTTGGCGATCAGGTCTTCGAGGTTCTCGGGCTTGCCCGGGTCCGGATGGTGGTTGGGGAAGTTGCCGTCGACCTCGCAGAACAGCGGGATCACATCGCAGCCCAGGGCTTCGATCAACTGCGGGGCGATGACGCCGGCGGCGCCGTTGCCGCAGTCCACCACCACTTTCAGCTTCCTGGCCAGCTTCACGTCGCGGGTGATCTGCTGGAAGTAGCGCTCGAGGATCTCGACCTTTTCCACGCGGCCTTCGCCACGGCTGAGGTCGTTGGTCTTCAGGCGGGTCAGCAGGGCCTGGATCTGCTCGTTGGCCAGGGTGTCGCCGGCGATGACGATCTTGAAACCGTTGTAGTCGGGCGGGTTGTGGCTGCCGGTGAGCATCACGCCGGACTTGCCGGCCAGCACGTTGGCGGCATAGTACAGCGCCGGGGTCGGTACCAGGCCGACATTGCTGACCTGGCAGCCGGCATCGGCCAGCCCCTTGATCAGCTGTTCCACCAGCATCGGGCCGGACAGGCGGCCGTCACGGCCGACCGAAACCTGGGGCTCGCCCTGGGCCAGGCTCTGTGCGCCGATGGCGCGGCCGATCCAATAGGCGGTCTCGCCGGTCAGGGTCTTGCCGACCACGCCGCGGATGTCGTAAGCGCGGAAGATGCTGTCGGGCAGTGCGGGTACCAGCTGGGCCATGTCATTCATCTCTGGAACTCCAATAATCAAAGGCTTTTGGGCAGGCGCGAATTGAACGCTTGGACGATGCTTTCGCCAGAGAGTTCGCCATCCATGGCCTGAACGGTCGTCGAGCCGGCTCAGTGGCTGCCGGAATGGCCGAAGCCGCCGGCACCGCGCTGGCTCTCGTCGAAGGATTCGACGATATCGAAATGTGCTTGCACCACGGGCACCAGCACCAGCTGTGCGATGCGCTCGCCGACGGCGATGGTGAACGGGGTGTTGCCACGGTTCCAGCACGACACCATCAGCTCGCCCTGGTAGTCCGAGTCGATCAGGCCGACCAGGTTGCCCAGCACGATGCCGTGCTTGTGGCCCAGTCCCGAGCGGGGCAGGATCATGGCGGCCAGGCCCGGGTCGCCGATGTACACCGACAGGCCGGTGGGGATCAGCAGGGTCTGGCCCGGCTCGAGGACGGTGTCTTCCTTGAGCAGGGCGCGCAGGTCAAGGCCGGCGGAGCCAGGGGTGGCGTATTGCGGCAGGGGGAATTCGTTGCCCAGGCGAGGGTCGAGGATCTTGGCTTGGAGAGCGTGCATGTAGCTTATTGGACCTGGTTGAGCCGTTCGGCGATGAAGGCGACCAACTGGCGGGCGATCTTGCCCTTGCTGGTCTGCGCGAAGAGGGTCTGGTGTTGCTGGCGGTCGATCACGGTCAGGGCGTTTTCCTCGCTGTTGAAGCCGATGCTGGGGTTGGCCACATCATTGGCGACGATCAGGTCGAGGTTCTTGTCCTTGAGCTTGCGCGTGGCGTAGTCGAGCAGGTGCTCGGTCTCGGCGGCGAAGCCGACGCTGAACGGGCGATCGGGGCGGCCAGCGATGGTCGCAAGGATATCTGGATTGCGCACCATCTGCAGCAGCATGCCGTCGCCGGTCGTGGGATCTTTCTTGAGTTTTTGCGGGGCGACGACCTCGGGGCGGTAGTCTGCGACCGCAGCCGAGGCGATGAACAGGTCGCAGGGCATGGCGGCCTCGCACGCGGCGAGCATGTCCCGCGCGCTCACCACGTCGATGCGGTTGACACGATCGGGCGTCGGCAGGTGCACCGGACCGGTGACGAGGGTCACCCGAGCCCCGGCTTCGGCGGCCGCCTCGGCCAGGGCGAAGCCCATCTTGCCGGAGCTATGATTGGTGATGTAGCGCACCGGGTCGATGTTTTCCTGGGTCGGCCCGGCGGTGATCAGCACGTGCTTGCCGGTCAGTGCCTGGCGCTTGAAGCTTTCGGCGGCGCACCAGGCGAGGTCCGTGGCTTCGAGCATGCGGCCAAGGCCCACGTCGCCGCAGGCCTGGCTGCCGGAGGCCGGGCCGAACACCTGGATGCCGCGGCTCTTGAGCAGGTCGAGGTTGGCTTGGGTGGCTGGGTCGCGCCACATGGCCTGGTTCATGGCCGGCGCCACGGCGACGGTGGCGTCGGTGGCCAGCACCAGGGTGGTCAGCAGGTCGTCGGCCATGCCTTGGGCCAGGCGCGCCATGAGGTCGGCGGTGGCCGGGGCGATCAGCACCAGGTCGGCCCACTTGGCCAGTTCGATGTGCCCCATGGCCGCTTCGGCGGCGGGATCGAGCAGATCCATGTGCACCGGGTGGCCGGACAGCGCCTGCAGGGTCAGCGGCGTGATGAACTCGGCGCCGCCGCGGGTCATGACGACGCGCACTTGCGCGCCGTGTTCCAGGAGTCGGCGAATCAGCTCGGCGCTCTTGTAGGCGGCGATGCCGCCACCCACGCCGAGAACGATGCGCTTGCGATACAGCCGCTGCATAGGCTTGCCTTTTTCCAGTGAAAGCGGGCGGCGACGACAACTGCCTGCGGCAGAACGTCGCATCTACGGAGCGGGATAGATTAACACAGGGCTCAAATGTGCCGCAGTACGACGCAAGGAGAGGGGATGAGCATCAGGGAGTGGCCGGCGCAGGAGCGGCCGAGGGAGAAGTTGCTGCAGCGCGGGGCTGCGGTGTTGTCGGATGCCGAACTGATGGCCGTGCTGCTGGGGTCGGGGGTTGCCGGGCGTAATGTGCTGGACCTCGCCCGAGGGTTGCTGGTGCGTTTTGGTGGTTTGCGGCAGTTCCTGGAGGCCGATCGTGGGGCGATCCTCAGCGAGCCTGGCTTGGGGCCGGTGAAGTACGCCCAGTTGCAGGCATTGCTCGAGATTGGCCGGCGCTACCTGGACGAGAGCATCGAGCGTGCTCCGGCCCTGGAGAGCCCGTCGGCGGTGCGGCGTTATCTCAAGTCAATGTTGCGTCATGAGGCCAGCGAAGTGTTTGGCTGCCTGTTTCTTGATACCAAACACAGGCCACTGGCTTTCGAGATCCTGTTCAGAGGCACGATCGACCGGGCAAGCATCTACCCGCGCGAAGTCGTGCGCCGGGCGTTGTTGCATAACGCGGCGGCGCTGATCCTCTGTCACAACCATCCTTCCGGCCACTGTGAGCCCAGCCAGAACGACGTGCACATGACGCTTTCGCTGAAGCGGGCGCTGGCCTTGATCGATGTGCGGGTGCTCGACCACATCATCGTTGGCGATGGTGAGCCACTGTCCATGGTCGAGCATGGGTGGATCGCGACCTGATGGTCCAGGGGGCCAGTACCGGCCTATTCGCGGGCAAGCCCGCTCCCACAGGGCCTGAGTCGAGCACACATGATGTGGCTTGCAGGGCCATGTGGGGGCGGGCTTGCCCGCGAATAGGCCGGTACAGCCTGCATCATCTTCAGCGGCTTACCGAGACCTTGCTGAAATCCAAGCGCCCGAACGGGCTCACCTGGTACCCCTCGACCCCCTGGCGCAGCAAGGTCGCCGCCGTCGGATGCGCCAGCGGTACCCACAGGGCCTGCTGCTGGATCAGCGTTTGCGCCTGCTGGTACAGCCGGCTGCGCACGCTCTGGTCATTGGTGGTGCGACCGGCGCTGATCAACTGGTCCAGGCGGCTGTCGCAAAAGCGCGCGAAGTTGGTTCCCGACTGTACCGCCGCGCAGGAAAACTGCGGGCTGAGGAAGTTGTCCGGGTCGCCGTTGTCGCCAGCCCAGCCCATGAACAGCAGGTCATGCTCGCCAGCCTTGGCGCGGCGGATCAGTTCGCCCCACTCGATCACGCGGATCTCGGCCTTGATCCCGATTTTCGCCAGGTCGGCCTGGAGCATCTGTGCGCCCAGGTTGGGGTTGGGGTTGAGCAGGCTGCCGGAGGGGCGGGTCCAGATCGTGGTGGCGAAGCCGTCCGCAAGGCCGGCCTTGGCCAGCAATGCCTTGGCCTTCTTCAGGTCCTGTGGATAGCCGGGCAGGTCCTTGGCATAGCTCCAGGTATTGGGCGGATAGGGGCCGTTGGCGGCGGTGGCGGTGTCCTCGAACACGGCCTTGAGGTAGGCCGGCTTGTCGAAGGCAAGGTTGATCGCCTGGCGCACTTCAGGTTTGTTCAGCGGCGGATGCTGGCTGTTGATGGCGACGAAGGCGGTCATGAACGCCGGGGTGGTCGCGACCTCGAGGTTGCCATCCTTGCCGGCTTCGGCGACATCCAGTGGCTTGGGCGAGAGCGCCACCTGGCATTCGCCGCGCTTGAGCTTCTGCAGGCGCACGTTGGCGTCTGGGGTGATGGCGTAGATCAGCGGGTCGACCGTGGGCTTGCCGGCGAAGTAGTCGGGGTTGGCGCGGTAGCGCACCACGGCGTCCTTCTGGAAGCGCTGGAACATGAACGGCCCGGTACCCACCGGCTGGCTGTTGAGCTTTTCCGGGGTGCCGGCCTTGAGCAGCTTGTCGGCGTACTCGGCGGAATAGATCGAGGCGAAGCCCATGCTCAGGGTCGCCAGGAAGGTCGCGTCCGGGTGGGTGAGGGTGAAGCGCACGGTGTGCGGCTCCGGCGCCTCGATCAGCTTGATCAGGCTGCCCAGTTGCAGCGACTGGGCATGCGGGTAGCCGCCCGGGGCTGTCTTGTGCCAGGCGTGGGCGGGGTAGAGCATGCGCTGGAAGCTGAACAGCACGTCGTCGGCGTCCAGTTCGCGGCTTGGCTTGAACCAGGGCGTGGCATGGAATTTCACGCCGTTGCGCAGCTTGAAGTCATAGACCAGGCCGTCATCGGACACCGTCCAGCTTTGCGCAAGGCTAGGCACGACCTTGCCCTGGTTCGCATCGAACTCCACCAGGCGGTTCATCAGCACGTCGGCCGAGGCATTGGTGGTGGTCAACGAGTTGTATTGGACGACGTCGAAACCTTCGGGGCTGGCCTCGGTGCAGACGGAGAGGGGCGCCGCCTGGGCGAGGCCTGCGGCGAACAGGGAGGTGAACAACAGTGAAAGGGCGGCGACACGCATGCTGGACTCCTTGTGGCCCATCTGACTGTGCAGTGAGGAAACGTCCTACCCTAGTGTGCGCGTCGATAAATGACCACCTTCTTTTTCGTCTTCTCTGCGACGAGCGGTCGACAGTGCGCGAGGCTTGTCGCTATGCTGGCCAGGCGCGCTCGGCCCAGCCAGGATACGTATCATCTATTGTTGTGGCCGAGTCTTTCTGGTATAAAGCAGCGCTCTTTTCTAGGGGCTCGGCCTGTCGCACCTGCGGATCCGGTCGATAAGACCCCCGGAATCACGGCGCCTGGCGCCAAAGACTGAGAGATTAAGCGGCCAACCCATGCCGGGTTGGGCATGTGGTTTTAGAGGGCTGAGGCATGTCGAGAGTCTGTCAAGTTACCGGTAAGGGTCCGGTAACCGGGAACAACATTTCCCACGCAAACAACAAAACCCGTCGTCGTTTCCTGCCGAACCTGCAGCACCACCGTTTCTGGGTTGAGTCCGAGAAGCGCTTCGTGCGTCTGCGCGTTTCCGCCAAGGGCATGCGTATCATCGACAAGCGCGGTATCGATGCCGTTCTGGCCGACATCCGCCGCAGCGGCGCCAAGGTTTAAGGGAGAACATCATGCGTGAACTGATCCGTCTGGTATCGAGTGCTGGCACTGGCCACTTCTACACCACCGACAAGAACAAGCGCACCACTCCGGACAAGATCGAGATCAAGAAATACGATCCGGTCGTCCGTAAGCACGTGATCTACAAGGAAGCCAAGATCAAGTAATTGATCGGCGACCTGAAAAAACCCGCATCCACAAGGAGGCGGGTTTTTTTATGCCTGGCGGTCAGCCATTGGCTGCCACTCAGGGCCGCTTTGCAGCCCCATGGCCCCAAGTGGCAAAGGCGGGCTTACTTCTGTTCGAACATCACATAGATCTTGCGGCACGGCTCCAGCACTTCCCAGGTGCCCTTGAAGCCCGCCGGGATGACGAACCGATCACCGGTACGCAGGGTCTTGGCATTGCCTGCCTCGTCACGCAGCACCGAGACGCCCTGGACGATCTCGCAGTATTCGTGCTCGGTGTAGTTCACCGTCCATTGGCCCACCTCACCCTCCCAGACGCCCGCGGCGAATTGCCCGCATGGGCTGGAATAGTGGTTGTAGACGGCCTGGTCGGGTTCGCCCTTGAGGATTTTCTCCGCTGCCGGGCGGTAGCGTTCGGCCTCGGTAATGGTCTGGGCGAAGTCGATGATGCTGTCGATGCTCATGGTGAACCCCTCTTGTTGTTTAATAAAATGCACATCAGTAGGCTTTTAGGCCTTTCGTGTCAAATATATTGATAGTTTGCACGGGCTGGTTTAGGGTATCGGTTGCCAGTGTGCGTTTGTCGCCCGGCCAGAATTTCTGACAGCGCCCGTGAGTCCTCAGTGCGGCGTTGCACCTTAACAAGAGGAGGAGTTTCGTATGACCACCCTGACTCGTGCGGACTGGGAACAGCGTGCCCAACAATTGAAGATCGAAGGTCGCGCTTTCATCAACGGCGAATACACCGATGCCGCATCCGGTGAAACCTTCGACTGCCTGAGCCCGGTGGACGGACGCTTCCTGGCCAAGGTCGCCAGCTGCGACCTGGCCGACGCCAACCGCGCCGTGGCAAACGCCCGCGCCACCTTCGAGTCCGGCGCCTGGTCGCGCCTGGCCCCGGCCAAGCGCAAATCGGTGCTGATCCGCTTCGCCGGCCTGCTGCGCCAGCACGTCGAGGAACTGGCCCTGCTGGAAACCCTGGACATGGGCAAGCCGATCGGTGACTCCTCGACCATCGACATCCCCGGTGCAGCCAACGCCATCCACTGGACCGCCGAAGCCATCGACAAGGTCTACGACGAAGTCGCCCCGACCCCGCACGACCAGCTCGGCCTGGTGACCCGCGAGCCGGTGGGCGTGGTCGGCGCCATCGTGCCGTGGAACTTCCCGCTGCTGATGGCCTGCTGGAAACTCGGCCCGGCCCTGGCCACCGGTAACTCGGTGGTGCTCAAGCCGTCGGAGAAGTCGCCGCTGACCGCCATCCGCATCGCCCAGCTGGCCATCGAGGCCGGCATCCCGGCCGGCGTGCTGAACGTGCTGCCAGGCTATGGTCACACCGTGGGCAAGGCCCTGGCCCTGCACATGGACGTCGACACCCTGGTGTTCACCGGCTCCACCAAGATCGCCAAGCAACTGATGGTGTATGCCGGCGAATCGAACATGAAACGCGTCTGGCTGGAAGCCGGCGGCAAGAGCCCGAACATCGTCTTCGCCGACGCGCCGGACCTCAAGGCCGCCGCCGAAGCCGCCGCCAGCGCCATCGCCTTCAACCAGGGCGAGGTCTGCACCGCCGGCTCGCGCCTGCTGGTCGAGCGTTCGATCAAGGACCAGTTCCTGCCCATGGTGGTCGAGGCCCTCAAGGCCTGGAAACCGGGCAACCCACTGGACCCGGCGACCACCGTCGGCGCGCTGGTCGACACCCAGCAGATGAACACCGTGCTGTCGTACATCGAGGCTGGCCACCAGGACGGCGCCAAGCTGCTGGCCGGCGGCAAGCGCATCCTGGAGGAAACCGGCGGCACCTATGTCGAGCCGACCATCTTCGACGGCGTGACCAACGCCATGAAGATCGCCAAGGAAGAGATCTTCGGCCCTGTGCTGTCGGTGATCACCTTCGACAGCGCCGAGGAAGCCGTGGCCATCGCCAACGACACCCCGTACGGCCTGGCTGCCGGCATCTGGACCGCCGACATCTCCAAGGCCCACCGCACTGCCCGCGCCGTGCGTGCCGGCAGCGTGTGGGTCAACCAGTACGACGGCGGCGACATGACTGCGCCGTTCGGTGGCTTCAAGCAGTCGGGCAACGGCCGTGACAAGTCGCTGCATGCACTGGAGAAATACACCGAGCTGAAGGCGACCTGGATCAAGCTGTAAGCCAGAGGGGCCGCCTTGCGGCCCAATCGCCGGCAAGCCGGCTCCCCACAAGGATCGCCTCGAACCCTGTGGGACGCTTGCGGTGATTGAGCTGCACAGCAGCCCCAATGACAGCCGGGCCGGTTCACACCGTCCCGGCTGTGTCGTTTCTGCTCTTCAAGAATGCTGCCTGGGAGGCTGTGATGCGTTGGGGAACCTACTTTGCCGTGCTGGCGTCGGTGCTCAGTGTCGGGCTGGCGCTCGGCGTGAGCATGCCGCTGGTGTCCTTGCGCCTGGAGGGCTGGGGCTACGGCGGGTTCGCCATCGGTGTCATGGCGGCGATGCCGGCGCTCGGGGTGCTGCTTGGCGCCAGCCTGGCCAGCCGCCTGGCCGGCTGGGTCGGCGTGCCATCGGCCATGCGCCTGTGCCTGTGGGGCGGTGCGCTGTCCATCGGCCTGGTGGCGCTGCTGCCGAGCTACTCGCTGTGGCTGGCGCTGCGCCTGCTGATCGGCATGTCCCTGACGGTGGTGTTCATCCTCGGCGAAAGCTGGATCAACCAATTGGTGGTCGAGCAATGGCGTGGCCGGCTGGTGGCCTTGTATGGCAGCAGCTATGCCCTGAGCCAGCTGGCCGGGCCGCTGGTACTGGGGTTTCTCGGCTCGGACGACGACTTCGGTTTCTGGGCCGCCACCGGCCTGCTGCTGTTGGCGCCGCTGGTGCTGCTGGGCCGTGGTGGGGCACCGACCACCGAGGCTTGCAGCGTCACCTTCAGCGACCTGTTCGCTTTCTGCCGGCGCCTGCCGGTGATCGCCTGGGCCATTGCCCTGTTCGCGGCGTTCGAGGCGATGATCCTGACCTTGCTGCCAGTGTACTGCCTGCAGCAAGGGTTCACCGCCGAGCTGGCGCTGTTCATGGTCAGTACCGTGGTGGTGGGGGACGCCGTGCTGCAATTGCCGATCGGTGCCCTGGCCGACCGCATGTCGCGACGCACCCTGTTCAGCGGTTGCGCCCTGACGCTGCTGGTGTCCAGCCTGGCCATTCCGTTGTTGCTGCATACGCCGGCGATCTGGCCGCTGTGGGTGCTGTTCGGGGCCAGTGCCGGGGGGCTGTTCACCCTGTCGCTGGTGTTGATCGGCGAGCGTTATCGGGATGATGCGCTGGTGCGGGCCAATGCCCACGTGGCGCAATTGTGGGGGATTGGCTGCCTGGTCGGGCCATTGCTGGCCGGTGCCGGCAGCCAGTGGATCAGCGGGCATGCGCTGCCGTTGCTGATGGCGGCAGGGGCGGCGGGGTTGGTATTGCTGACCCGGCGGCGGGATGCCTTCGAGCCGGCTTCGGTCTGATTGCGCCAGGGGCGGCTGCCCTGCAGCCCATTCGCGGGCTTGCCCGCGAATGGGGCTACACACGTCACGCTTGGGCTAGAGCATCTTCTCCAGCCCCACTGCCTTGCTGATCCAGGCATTGAAGCGCCGCCACATCCCACCCGGTTCGGAGGTCAGCATACGGCGCTGGCCATCGTCCTCGGTCACCCACACGATCTTTCCGCCCACTAGCCTGGGTTGGTAGCTCAGCGCCGGTGCCATCCCCTGCACCGCCAGTTCCCGCGTGTACTCGGCCAGCTCCGGGCTGTCCACCAGCACGCCGACCTCGGTGTTCCACAGCACCGAACGTGGATCGAAGTTGAACGAGCCGATGAAGGTCTTGCGTCGGTCGAAGACGATCGCCTTGCTGTGCAGGCTGGAGTCGGAGCTACCGTGGAAGCTCAGGCCGCGGTTGGCGCTGGGGTCGCCAGGCTGGCGGCGCAGTTCGTAAAGCTGTACGCCATGTTCGAGCAAGGCGCGGCGGTAGGGCGCGTAGCCACCGTGCACCGCCGGCACGTCGGTGGCCTCCAGCGAGTTGGTCAGCAACTTCACCGAGATGCCGGCATCGGCCTGGCTGGTCAGGTACAGCAGGCCTGACTCGCCTGGTACGAAGTAGGCCGACACCAGGATCAGCTCGTGACGGACGTTTTTCAGATCCGGTGCCAGTTGCTGGGTCATCAGCAACTGCGGGTCCGGCTCGTCCTGGGCCAGTACCTTGCTCGGCGCGTCCCACAGGGCCTGGCTGTGGGCCCAGATCAGCTCGTTGCGCCAGACGTCCAGGCGTGGCCGGGCCTGGTAGGCCATCAGCCGGTCATACAGCGCCTTGTGCTGGATCCGCGCCTCGGCCAGGGAAATCTCCAGGCGCTGGCGGCTGGTGCGCAGGTCGCTGGCGTCTGGCTGGCGCCAGAGAAAGTCGCCGATCGGGCGGCTCAGGGCACTGTTCCAGTACTGGTCGAAGCTGTGCCCGAGCTGTTCGGCCACAGGCCCGACGCCGAGCAGGTCGATGTCGGTGAAGTTCAGGTTGGGCTCGGCGTCGAAGTACTCGTCGCCCAGGTTGCGACCGCCGACGATGGCCATGCTGTTGTCCACCAGGAACAGCTTGTTGTGCATGCGCCGGTGCTGGCGCGACAGGTTGAACAACCGGCCCACCGCGCGGGTGACGCCGGTACTGCGTCCCAGGTGCAGTGGGTTGAACACGCGGATATGGATGTTCGGGTGGGCGGCGAGGGTGCCCATCAGGCTGTCGAGACCGTCGCTGGTGGTGTCGTCGAGCAGGATGCGCACGCGCACGCCACGGTCTGCGGCGCGCAGCAACTCGTGAACCAGGGCGCGGGTGCTCAGGCCGTCATGGACGATGTAGTACTGCAGGTCGATGCTGGCCTGGGCGTTGCGGATCAGTTCGGCACGGGCGCGGAAGGCTTCGTTGCTGTTGGGCAGCAGGCGAAAGCCCGAGCGCCCTTCGTAGGGGGCCGCCTGGCGCAGCACCGAGCGGCCGAAGGCGGACTCGCTGGCCGGCAGGGCGTGGCTGACGTCGTGGGACGTGCCGACACTGGCACAGCCCGCAAGGCCGAGCAGCAGCGCCAGCAAGAGAGGCAGAGCTCGCTGGAGTCTCAAGGGAGGATCGTCCTGTACAGCAAAGGCCTATCGATATGGACCGTGGAGGGCGGCGCAAAGTTACCCTGCGTGCGCATCCGCATCCAGTAGACGAAGGGCGGTTTCGCCCACCTTGCGCACGGCCGCCTCGATCTGTGGCGTCGGCCGGGCGGCGAAGTTCATGCGCAGGCAATGGCGGAACTTGCCCGACGCCGAGAAGATGCTGCCGACGGCGACCTGCACGCCTTGCTCCAGTAAAGCGCGATTCAGGCGCAGCGTATCGAAACTTTCCGGCAATTCCACCCACAGCATGAAGCCGCCCTGGGGCCGGCTGGCACGGGTGCCGGGCGGGAAGTAGCGGGTCACCCAGTCGCTCATCAGGTCGCGACCACGCTGGTACTGGCTGCGCATGCGGCGCACGTGCGGGTGGTAGTGGCCGGCGGCGATGAAGTCGGCGATGGCCAACTGTGGCTGGCTGGCGGTGCTGCCGGTGCTGATGTACTTCATGTGCAGCACCCGCTCCAGGTAGCGCCCAGGGGCGACCCAGCCGACCCGCAGGCCTGGGGCCAGGGTCTTGGAGAACGAACTGCACAGCAGCACGCGGCCGTCTTCGTCGAACGATTTGATGGTCCGTGGGCGCGGATAGGTGTAGGCCAGGTCGCCGTAGACATCGTCCTCGAGGATCGCCACGTCGTAGCGCTGGGCCAGCGTCAACAGGGCCTTCTTGCGCGCCTCGGGCATGATGTAGCCGAGCGGGTTGTTGCAGCTGGGCGTGATCTGGATGAGCTTGATCGGCCACTGCTCCAGGGCCAGTTCGAGGGCTTCGAGGCTGATGCCGGTGAGCGGGTCGGTGGGGATCTCCAGGGCCTTCATGCCCAGGCCCTTGAGGGTCTGCATGGCGCCATGGAAGCTCGGCGAGTCGACCGCGACGATGTCGCCGGGCTGGCACACCGCGCGGATGCTGGTGGACAGCGCCTCGTGGCAGCCGGTGGTCACCACCAGGTCGGCCGGGCCCAGGCGGCAGCCGGAGTCGAGCATCAAGCGGGCGATCTGTTCGCGCAGGGCCAGGTTGCCGTGGATGTTGTCGTAGTACAGGCCGGGCATGTCCTGGCGTCGGCTGAGCTGGGCGAGGCTGCGCAACAGAGGCTTGAGGCTCGGGCTGTCGATGTCGGGCATGCCGCGGCCGAGCTGGACCACGTCGGCGCGTGGGGTGCTGCGCACCAGTTCCAGCACCTGTTCCCACTGGGAGATGTCCACGGGCCGCTGGGCCGGCCGGCTGACCGCGGGCAGGGCAGGGAGGCTGCGGTCTTCGGCGACGAAATAGCCTGACTTGGGGCGCGGCGAGACCAGGCCGTTGTCCTCCAGCAGGCGGTAGGCCTGCTGCACGGTGCTCAGGCTGACGCCGTGCTCGAGGCTCAGGGCACGGACCGAGGGCAGGCGCTGGCCGGGGCGGTACAGGCCTTGTTCGATACGGGCGCCGAGCAGCTCGGCGAGGTTGACGTAGAGGGTCACGGCATACTCCTGCCCGGGGTGCGAGCTAAGACCAGTACAGATCGGGCGAAAATACAGCATTCAGCAGGCTTTCTGCCAATGCTGTATGGAAATAATAAAGCTGTATTGAATCTGTATTGCCGGGGGTACAAACCCGCATGCTTTCTCCATGGCTCGATCAGATCAGGAGAACGCAGTGATGGGCGGTTTGAGCGACGTACGTTTGCAACTGTTGGCCAAGGCGTTGGCGGACGGCCAACGCCCCAAGGTCCACGCGGCCCCGGCCGGCCTGGGCCGCTGGGGGTTGATGATGCACCGCTGGCGCACCCGCAGGGCCCTGCTGCAGCTGGATGATGGCCAGTTGCGGGATATCGGCTTGAGCTGGCAGCAGGCCCGGGAGGAAGGGCGCAAACCCTTCTGGCGGGATTAGACCAGCTCCTTGAGGCGATGCCACAGCATGCCCAAAGCCAGCAGTGGCGAGCGCAGCAACCTGCCGCCGGGGAAGGTGATATGCGGGACCTGGGCGAACAGGTCGAAGCGCCCGCTCTGCTGGCCGCTGATGGCTTCGCCGAGCAAGCGCCCGGCCAGGTGGGTGGCGTTCACGCCATGGCCGGAATAGGCCTGGGCATAGTAGACATTGGGCTGGCTGGCCAGGCGGCCGATCTGCGGCAGGCGGTTGGCGCCGATGCCGATCATGCCGCCCCACTGGTAGTCGATGCGCACATCGGCCAGGTGCGGGAACACCTTGAGCATCTTCGGACGCATGTAGGCGGCGATGTCCTGCGGGTCGCGCCCGGAGTAGTGGCAGGCGCCGCCGAACAGCAGGCGATGGTCGGCGGACAGGCGGTAGTAGTCCAGGGCCACGCGTTGGTCGCACACCGCCATGTTCTGTGGCAGCAGTTGGCGCGCGCGTTCCTCGCCCAGTGGCTCGGTGGCGATGACGTAGCTGCCGGCGGGCAGCACCTTGCCGCCCAGTTCGCGGTTGAGGTCGTTGTGGTAGGCGTTGCAGCACAGTACCAGGGTGCTGGCGCGGACCCGCCCCTTGGCGGTGTGGACCTGTACCTGCGGGCCGTAGTCGATGCGGGTCACTTCCGACATTTCGTGCAGTTTCACCCCCAGCCGGGTGGCGGCTTGCGCTTCGCCCAGGGCCAGGTTGAGCGGGTGCAGGTGCCCCGAGCCCATGTCGACCAGCCCGCCGACGTAGCGGTCGGAGCCGACCACGCTGTGGATGTCGCTCTGTGGAACCAGGCGCAGTTCATGGCGATAGCCCAGGCTGCGCAGCTCTTCGGCGTCCTCGGCGAAGCCTTCCAGCTCGCGAGGCTTGTTGGCCAGGTCGCAGTAGCCCCAGGTCAGGTCGCAGGCGATGGCGTGACGCTCGATGCGCTCGCGGACGATGTCCACGGCCTCCAGGCCCATCAGCTTCATGCTGCGCACGCCTTGCTCGCCGATGATCGGCAGGAATTGCTCCAGGCCGTGGCCGACGCCACGGATCAGTTGCCCGCCGTTGCGCCCGCTGGCGCCCCAGCCGATCTTGCGGGCTTCCAGGAGGATCACCGAGAGGCCGCGTTCGGCCAGTTCGATGGCGGTGTTCAGGCCTGAGTAGCCGCCGCCGACGATGCACACGTCAGCGCTGTGTTCGCCTTGCAGGGCAGGGTAATCGGGCTGTGGCGCGCTGCTGGCGGCGTAATAGGAGGCGGCGTGCTGCGCGCTGTGGGTCATGGGGCGGGTCCTGGAGTTGGAGCGGGAGGGGCGAGGATAAGCTGGGGGTTCGCGGTGGGGCAACTAGAGCAATACCCGTCAGTTAAGCGGCCCCAAAGCCCGCCACCGCGAATAGGATATAATCCGACCCACCTCTTCGACTCGCCCGCCGACCATGTCCTGCAACCGCCACAAGATCCACTTCCTGCGCGAACTGATCCCGTCCTTCGACTGTGAGCGCGGCTGCCACGACTGCTGCGGCCCGGTCACCACCTCGGCCGAAGAGATGGCCCGGCTGCCACGCAAGTCCCGCGCCGAGCAGGAGGCCGCGCTGGAGCGCCTGGACTGCGTGCACCTGGGCCCCGAGGGATGCACGGTGTACCAGGAGCGGCCGCTGATCTGCCGCCTGTTCGGCACCACGCCACGCATGGCCTGCCCGCGGGGGCGCGGGCCTGCGCAGATGATCGAGCCCGAAGCCGAGCAGCTCGTCCACCAGTACATCGCCAGCACCCGCCAGGTGCTGGTCTGACGCTCAGTCCGGGATCGGCAGGCAGAGGCTTTCCTTCACCTCTTCCATGACGATGTAGCTCTTCGACTCCCGCACATGGGGCAGCTTGAGCAGGATGTCGCCAAGCAGCTTGCGGTACGAGGCCATTTCCGAGATGCGCGCTTTCACCAGGTAGTCGAAGTCGCCCGATACCAGGTGGCACTCCAGCACATGAGGCAGCTTGAGCACGGCACGGCGGAACTCCTCGAAGGTATCGCCGGACTTGTAGTCCAGGCTGATCTCGACGAATACCAGCAGGCTGCCCTTGAGGTGCTGCGGATTGAGCCGGGCGTTGTAGCCCATGATGATCCCCTCGCGCTCCAGCCGGCGCACACGCTCGGTGCATGGCGTGGTGGAAAGGCCGACCTTCTCGCCCAGTTCGGTGAACGAGATGCGCCCGTCGTTTTGCAGGATACGCAGGATGTTGCGGTCGATCTTGTCCAGTTCACGCTTGCTCTGGTGCTGGGTTCTCATAGGGGATGCCCCTCCACAAAAGGCGACTATGCCGAGAATTCTCGCCAAATATAGGCTTTTATATAGTGAAATGCACTGGCCTGTCCTTCTTATACTGCGCCCATCCAAGCCATTTCAACAAAAGACTGCGGCAAGCCGCGTGCGAGGGATAAACAATGCGAGTTCTGGTACTTGGTAGCGGTGTGATCGGAACCGCCAGTGCCTATTATCTGGCCCGGCAAGGTTTCGAAGTCGTGGTGGTCGATCGCCAGCCGGCGGTGGCCATGGAGACCAGCTTCGCCAACGCTGGCCAGATCTCGCCGGGCTATGCCTCGCCCTGGGCCGCGCCGGGCGTGCCGCTGAAGGCCATCAAGTGGCTGCTCGAGCGCCATGCCCCGCTGGCCATCAAGCTCACCGGCAACGTCGACCAGTACCTATGGATGGCGCAGATGCTGCGCAACTGCACCGCCAACCGCTACGCGGTGAACAAGGAGCGGATGGTGCGCCTGTCCGAGTACAGCCGCGACTGCCTCGACGAACTGCGCGCCGAGACCGGTATCGCCTACGAAAGCCGCACCCTGGGCACCACCCAGCTGTTCCGCACCCAGGCCCAGGTGGATGCGGCGGCCAAGGACATCGCCGTGCTCGAGCAATCCGGCGTGCCATACGAGTTGCTCGATCGTGACGGTATCGCCCGCGTCGAGCCGGCCCTGGCTGGGGTGAAGGACATCCTCGCCGGCGCCCTGCGCCTGCCCAACGACCAGACCGGCGACTGCCAGCTGTTCACCACCAAGCTCGCCGAGATGGCCATCAAGCTGGGCGTCGAGTTCCGCTTCGGCCAGGACATCCAGCGCCTGGACTGCGCCGGCGACCGTATCAATGGCGTGTGGATCGACGGCAAGCTGGAAACCGCCGACCGCTACGTCCTGGCCCTGGGCAGCTACTCGCCGCAGATGCTCAAGCCGCTGGGCATCAAGGCTCCGGTGTACCCGCTCAAGGGCTACTCGCTGACCGTGCCGATCACCGATCCGGACATGGCGCCGACCTCGACCATCCTCGACGAGACCTACAAGGTCGCCATCACCCGTTTCGACAACCGCATCCGTGTCGGGGGCATGGCCGAGATCGCCGGCTTCGACCTTTCGCTGAACCCGCGTCGGCGCGAAACGCTGGAGATGATCGTCAACGATCTTTATCCTCGCGGCGGCGACCTGAGCCAGGCCAGCTTCTGGACCGGCCTGCGCCCGGCGACCCCGGACGGCACGCCGATCGTCGGCGCTACCTCCTTGCGCAACCTGTACCTCAATACCGGTCACGGCACCCTGGGGTGGACCATGGCCTGTGGTTCTGGCCGCCTGCTGGCCGACCTGATCGCGCGCAAGAAGCCGCAGATCAGCGCCGAGGGCCTCGACATTTCGCGTTATGGCAAAAATCAGGAGATCGCCAAGCATGCCAATCCAGCGCCAGCTCACCAATGAGCGCATGAGCCAGATCGTCGTTCACAACGGTACCGTCTACCTGGCGGGCCAGGTGGGTGACGACATGGATGCCGGGATCGAGCAGCAGACCCGCGAGACCCTGGCCAACATCGAACAGTTCCTCGAGCAGGCCGGCACCGACAAGACCCGCCTGCTCTCGGTGACCATCTACCTGAAGGACATCGACGCCCACTTCCAGGGCATGAACGCGGTGTGGGACCAGTGGCTGCCCCAGGGCGTCGCGCCGGCCCGCGCCACGGTCGAGGCCAAGCTGTGCGAGCCAGAGATCCTCGTCGAGATGTCGGTGATCGCCGCACTGCCGTAAACCGTTCCCTCACCCTGGTGCGGCGGGCACTACCCCTCACCCGTCGCGCCAGGGGCTTATCGATAACCAGAACTGCCAGAAGGCTGCCGCCATGCGTCCTGCCCGTGCCCTGATCGACCTCCAAGCCCTTCGCCACAACTACCGTCTGGCCCGTGAACTGTCCGGCGCCAAGGCCCTCGCCGTGATCAAGGCCGATGCCTATGGCCATGGCGCGGTGCGCTGCGCCCTTGCCCTGGAGGCCGAGGCCGACGGTTTCGCCGTCGCCTGCATCGAGGAGGCGCTGGAGCTGCGCGCCGCCGGGATCAAGGCGCCGGTGCTGCTGCTCGAAGGCTTCTTCGAGGCCAGCGAGCTGGCGCTGATCGCCGAGCACGACCTGTGGTGCGTGGTGCATTCGTTGTGGCAACTGGAGGCCATCGAAAAGGCCCAGGTGCACAAGCCGCTGAACATCTGGCTGAAGCTGGACACCGGGATGCATAGGGTCGGCCTGCACCCGAAGGACTACCACGACGCCTACCAGCGCCTGCTGGCCAGCGGCAAGGTGGCGCGCATCGTGCTGATGAGCCACTTCGCCCGTGCCGACGAGCTTCAGGCCGACGCCACCGCGCAGCAGGTGGCGGTGTTCGAGGCGGCGCGCCAGGGCCTGGCCGCCGAGTGCAGCCTGCGCAACTCGCCGGCGGTGCTGGGTTGGCCGCAGGTGCCGAGCGACTGGGTGCGCCCGGGCATCATGCTGTATGGCGCAACGCCCTTCGAGGTGCCCCAGGCCCAGGCCGAACGCCTGCAGCCCGTGATGACCCTGCAATCGCGCATCATCGCCGTACGTGAGCTGCCGGCCGGCGAGCCGGTCGGCTATGGCGCCAAGTTCATCAGCCCACGCCCGACCCGCGTCGGTGTGGTCGCCATGGGTTATGCCGATGGTTACCCACGCCAGGCACCTACCGGCACCCCGGTGATGGTCGCCGGCAAGCGCACCCAACTGATTGGCCGGGTTTCGATGGACATGCTCTGCGTCGACCTGACCGACGTGCCGCAAGCGACCGTCGGCAGCCCGGTGGAGTTGTGGGGCAAGCAAGTGCTGGCCAGCGAAGTGGCGCTATTGGCGGGGATGATCCCCTACCAGATCTTCTGCAACCTCAAGCGCGTGCCGCTGGACTATATCGGCGAATGAGGCGCTGAAGCGGACAGGCTGCGGGGCGAAGTGTTGTAAATACTGAACGGCGTTGCCATCATATCGTTCACACTTCTCCCCCACCTCGACCGTTTCAGGAGGCTCCAGCTTTGGACGTCGGTGAACGACTGCAAGCCATCCGCAAGCTCAAGGGCCTGTCCCAGCGTGAACTCGCCAAGCGTGCGGGCGTGACCAACAGCACTATCTCGATGATCGAGAAGAACAGTGTGAGCCCGTCGATCAGCTCCCTGCGCAAGGTGCTCAGTGGCATTCCCATGTCCATGGTCGAGTTCTTCTCCGTCGAGCTGGCGCCGGAAAGCCCCACGCAGATCGTCTACAAGGCCCACGAGCTGATCGACATCTCCGACGGTGCGGTGACCATGAAGCTGGTGGGCAAGTCGCACCCCAACCGGGCCATCGCTTTTCTCAACGAGGTCTACCCGCCGGGTGCCGACACCGGCGAAGAGATGCTCACCCATGATGGCGAGGAAACCGGCATCCTGCTCGAAGGCCGCCTGGAGCTGGTGGTCGGCACCGAGACCTTCATCCTCGAGGCCGGCGACAGCTACTACTTCGAAAGCACCCGCCCGCACCGTTTTCGCAACCCCTTCGACGAGCCCGCCCGGCTGATCAGCGCGGCCACGCCTTCCAACTTCTGAATGGCTGCGCGGCATGTTGTCGCGGCTATACCCTTTCGAACACTAGGGTTGTTCCGCTCACCTCCGGGATCCCGCTATACTTTCCAACGCCCGCGTATCCCGTGGCCGCGGGCGTGATTAGCCACCATGAGGGTGTACGCGTGAACCAAATCAAGAAGATGCTGGCCCTACCAGCAGCCGTAGTAGCCCTTTGGGCAATCAATGCACACGCAGCGACCAATGACGATATCGCCAAGCGCCTGGAGCCGGTCGGCCAGGTGTGTATCCAGGGCCAGGAGTGCAAAGGCATGGAGGTGGCCGTTGCCGCTGGCGGCGGCGGAGCCAAGACCCCGGACGAAATCATCGCCAAGCATTGCAACGCCTGCCACGGCAGCGGCCTGCTCGGCGCGCCGAAGATCGGCGACACCGCCGCCTGGAAGGAGCGGGCGGATCACCAGGGTGGCCTCGACGGCATCCTGGCCAAGGCCATTACCGGCATCAACGCCATGCCGCCGAAGGGGACCTGCGCCGATTGTTCGGACGAGGACCTGATGAACGCCATCAAGAAGATGTCCGGTCTGTGAGTTGCACCTGATCACGCCACGGCCTGCCTTCATGGCGTGATGCTGTTCACTCAAGACGTGTAGCGACCCTTTTCGCGGGCAAGCCCGCTCCCCCGGATTCGGCGCCGACTTCGAAAGTGGCGCGGCCCTTGTGGGAGCGGGCTTGCCTGCGATGGGCTGCAAAGCAGCCCCAACGCTTTGCCCATGGGCCCATGCAGCAAAACCAGGCAGGCAAGGGTCCAACCCCCTGTATGCATGGATGTCACAGGAGGCACCGATGGCGCAACGCTGTTCCCTCGATGCGGTGGTCGACCAGGTGCTGGCTTGCCTGCCCGCCCATATCCACCTGGGCCTGCCGCTCGGCCTGGGCAAGCCCAACGCCTTCGTCAACGCGCTTTACGCCCGGGTGCGTGAGCTGCCCGAACGTCGCCTGACGATCTACACCGCCCTGAGCCTGGGCCGCCCGCCCTTGGGCGACGGCCTGCAGCAGCGCTTCCTCGAACCTTTCGTCGAGCGTGTGTTCGCCGACTATGAGGAGCTCGATTACCTGGCCGACCTGCGGGGCGACAACCTGCCCGCGAACATCCGCATCGAACAGTTCTTCGTGCAGCCCGGCAGCCTGCTGAACAGCGACCTCGCCCAGCAAGACTATGTCAGCAGCAACTACAGCCACGCCGCCCGCGATATCAACGCCAAGGGCCTGAACCTGGTCGCTCAGCTGGTGGCGGCCACGCCCGAGTGCCCTGGCCGCTTGAGCCTGTCGTGCAATCCCGACATCACGCTCGACCTGCTGCCGATGATCGCCCGTCGCCGTGCCGCCGGCGAAACCATCCTGTTGCTGGGCCAGGAGCATGTCGAGCTGCCCTATATGCCGGGCGATGCCGAGCTTGCCGAGGACGCCTTCGACCTGCTGATCGACGAGCCCGAGCGGCGCCGCCTGTTTTCCACCCCGAACATGCCGGTCACGACCCAGGACCACTGCATCGGCCTGTTCGCCAGTGCCCTGGTGCGCGATGGCGGTACGCTGCAGGTCGGCATCGGCGCCATGGGCGATGCGCTGACCGCGGCCTTGCTGGCGCGCCACGGCGACAACGCAGGTTACCGGGCGCTGCTCGCCGAGTTCGAGCCGGGCCCATGGCAGGGGCTGATCGACAGGGAAGGGGGCCTGGAGACCTTCGCCGAGGGTCTGTACGGCTGCAGCGAGATGTTCGTCAACGGCCTGCTGGCGCTGGTCGAAGCGGGCGTGGTACGGCGCTGCGCCGATGAGCGGGGAACGCTGGTGCATGGCGGTTTCTTCCTCGGCCCTCGGGCCTTCTACCAGCAACTGCGGGAAATGCCGCTCGGGCAACGAGAGCGCTTCGCCATGAGCGCTATCAGCTTCATCAACGAGCTGTATGGCGAGGAAGACCTCAAGCGTCGCCAGCGCCGCGATGCGCGCTTCGTCAACACGGTGTTCGGCATGACCCTGCTCGGTGCCGGGGTGGCTGACCAACTGGAAGATGGGCGAGTGCTCAGCGGTGTGGGTGGGCAATACAACTTCGTCGCCCAGGGCCATGCCCTGGAAGGCGGACGCTCCATCCTGCTGCTGCGCAGCTGGCGCGAGGCGGGCGGCGAGGTGACCTCGAACCTGTTCTGGACCTACGGTCACTGCACCATTCCCCGGCATCTGCGCGACATCGTGGTGACCGAGTACGGCATCGCGGATTTGCGCGGGCAGACCGACAGCGAGGTGATCGCGCGGTTGCTGGCGATCAGCGATTCACGCTTCCAGGGTGAGTTGATGGTGCAGGCCAAGGAGGCCGGCAAGCTGGCCAAGGACTTCCAGCTCGATGCGCGTTTTACCGACAACACGCCGGAGCGCCTGGAGGCGATACGCGCACGCTATCGGCGGTTGTTCCCGGAGTATCCGCTGGGGACCGACTTCTCGGCTGAGGAACAGGAGCTGTTGCGGGCGCTGAACTGGCTCAAGGGCAAGTTCAGGTTGAGCGAGGTGCTGGAGCTGGGCAAGGCGACGCTGGATGCACCTGGGCCGCAGGGGTATGCGGCACAGTTGGCGCGCATGGGACTGGATGAGCCGCAGGGGCTCAAGGAGGAGCTGTATCAGCGGCTGTTGCTGGCAGGGTTGGCGGCGACGCGGTGACTGCAAGGGGCTGCTGCGCAGCCCATCGCCGGCAAGCCGGCTCCCCTGTGGGGCTTGCCGGCAATAGGGCCCGTACGGTCAATCGATGAACGTGACCACACCACCTTCCAGCGACTTCACCCGGGCCAGCGATTCGACGCGATAGCCCTGGCGATCCAGCTCGGCGCGACCGCCCTGGAACGACTTCTCGATGACGATGCCCAGGCCCGCGACAGTGGCGCCGGCCTGCTTGATGATCGAGATCAGCGCCTGGGAGGCCTTGCCGTTGGCCAGGAAGTCGTCGATCACCAGCACGCGGTCGCTGCTGTTGAGATGGCGTGGCGAGATGGCCACGGTGTTCTCGGTCTGCTTGGTGAAGGAATACACCGAGGCGGTCAGCAGGTTCTCGGTCAGGGTCAGCGACTGGTGCTTGCGGGCGAAGATGACAGGCACACCCAGCTTCAGGCCGGTCATCACGGCCGGGGCGATGCCCGACGCCTCGATGGTGACGATCTTGGTCACGCCGGAGTCGGCGAACAGGCGGGCGAATTCGTCACCGATCAGCTGCATCAGCGCTGGATCGATCTGATGGTTGAGAAACGCGTCGACTTTGAGAACCTGGTCGGAAAGCACGATGCCTTCTTCGCGAATCTTCTGCTGCAGTGCTTCCACTGTGGTATTCCTCGATGTAGCAAAGGTGGCCACGGCCGGGGCCGCGACAAAGGTTAAAGAGTAATGGTTGATCAGCGTTTGAGCATTGCCCGGATGTCGGCCAACGCATTGTTGCCTCGCGCCGCGCGAACCTCGGTCGGCGCATCTTCCAGCCCTTCCCAGGCCAGGTCGTCCGGTGGCAGTTCGTCGAGGAACCGGCTGGGCGTGCAGTCGATGATCTCGCCGTACTGCTTGCGCTTGGCGGCGAAGGTGAAGGCCAGGGTCTGGCGTGCGCGGGTGATGCCCACGTAGGCCAGGCGGCGTTCTTCCTCGATGGTGTCGGCCTCGATGCTGGAGCGGTGCGGGAGGATTTCCTCCTCCATGCCCATGATGAACACGTAGGGGAACTCCAGGCCCTTGGAGGCGTGCAAGGTCATCATCTGCACGCCCTCGGCGTTCTCTTCCTCTTCCTGCTGGCGCTCGAGCATGTCGCGCAGCACCAGCTTGCCGATGGCGTCCTCGATGGTCATGTCACCCTCTTCGTCCTTCTCGAGGGTGTTCTTCAGCGCGTCGATCAGGAACCAGACGTTGCTGATGCGAAACTCCGCGGCCTTGTCGCTGGCGGTGTTCTGGCGGATCCAGTTCTCGTAGTCGATGTCGCGGATCATCTCGTGCAGGGCGGCGATCGGGTCTTCCAGGGCGACCCGCTGGCGCACCCCATCGAGCCAGTGCTTGAAGCGCTGCAGGCGCTCGGTGTAGCGCGCATCCAGGTGCTCGCCCAGGCCCAGCTCGTCGCTGGCGGCGTACATCGACACGCCACGTTCGGTGGCGTAGTTGCCGAGTTTCTCCAGGGTGGTCGAGCCGATCTCTCGGCGAGGCACGTTGATCACTCGCAGGTAGGCGTTGTCGTCGTCCGGGTTGACCAGCAGGCGCAGGTAGGCCATGAGGTCCTTGACCTCCTGGCGGCCGAAGAAGCTGTTGCCGCCAGAGAGGCGGTAGGGCACCTGGTGGTGCTGCAGCTTGAGTTCGATCAGCTTGGCCTGGTAGTTGCCCCGGTAGAGGATGGCGAAGTCGCTGTAGGGGCGGTTGGTGCGCAGGTGCAGGGTGAGGATCTCCATGGCCACCCGCTCGGCCTCGGCTTCCTCGTTCTTGCAGCGGATCACGCGGATCTCGTCGCCCACGCCCATCTCGCTCCACAGCTGTTTCTCGAAGGCGTGCGGGTTGTTGGCGATCAGTACGTTGGCGCAGCGCAGGATGCGGCTGGTGGAGCGGTAGTTCTGCTCCAGCATCACCACCTTCAGGGAGGGGTAGTCCTCCTTGAGCAGCATGAGGTTTTCCGGGCGGGCGCCACGCCAGGCGTAGATCGACTGGTCGTCGTCGCCGACCACGGTGAACTGGTTGCGCATGCCGATCAGCATCTTCACCAGCAGGTACTGGCTGGCGTTGGTGTCCTGGTATTCGTCCACCAGCAGGTAGCGCACACGGTTCTGCCAGCGTTCGAGCACGTCCTTGTGTTCCTCGAACAGTTTCACCGGCAGCAGGATCAGGTCGTCGAAGTCCACCGCGTTGAACGCCTTGAGCGTGCGCTGGTAGTGGGTGTAGACGATGGCGGCGGTCTGCTCGCGTGGGTTGCGTGCCTTTTCCAGGGCCTCGGCGGGGAGGATCAGGTCGTTCTTCCAGGCACCGATCATGTTCTTGATCTCGTCGATGCCGTCGTCGCCGGAGTATTCCTTTTGCATGATGTCCGACAGCAAGGCCTTGATGTCGGTCTCGTCGAAGATCGAGAAGCCCGGCTTGTAGCCCAGGCGCTCGTGCTCCCGGCGGATGATGTTCAGGCCCAGGTTGTGGAAGGTGCACACCGTCAGGCCACGGCCTTCGCCGGGGCGCAGCAGGGTGCCGACCCGCTCCTTCATCTCGCGCGCCGCCTTGTTGGTGAAGGTCATGGCCACGATGTACTGGGCACGGATGCCGCAGTTCTGGATGAGGTGGGCGATCTTGCGCGTGATCACGCTGGTCTTGCCGGAGCCTGCACCGGCGAGCACCAATAGAGGGCCGCCGACGTAGTCACAGGCTTCCTGTTGCCGGGGATTGAGTCGGGACATGCTAGAAACCGGGGGTCACCAGAAAATAGCCGCGCATTCTAGCAGGCATGGGGCGCTTGTGGCGCGACCGTCTGACAGTGTGAATCGGATTTGCCGACCGCGCCGGTTTCGCGCAGGATGCACGACAAAATACGTCGGGGCGCAGGCCACGCAGTGGCATGTATTAAAGTGAAAATCATTTTCACTTATACGGTAGGATACCTCGCGCCCGCTCGTCGATTCACCGTCCACGCCTTAAGGAGCCCGCTTGTCCACGCCTGTCGAACCCTTGCGTTTGCTGCTGTTGGCCGATGAGCCGGAATGGGCTGCCCTGCTGCGCGAGTGCCTGCAACCGTTGGCCGGCAGTGTGGTGTTGCTGACCGCGCCGGACTGGGCGGCGGTCGACAGCCTGTTCGCCCACGACCGCCAGGCCGTGGTGCTGGCGACCCCGGCCTTGCTGCCGGCGCCGGGCCGCTGCGACCTGCCCACCATCCTGCTGCTGGAGGACGAGCCCGAAGCGCCGCCGGCCGGCGTCAGCGACTGGCTGGTACGTACGCAGCTGACCGGCGATACCTTGCGCCGCTCCCTGCGCCACGTGCGCGAGCGCGGTGTGCTGGTGGCTACCCTGCAGCGGCTGGCCGAACAGGATCCGCTGACCGGTATCGCCAATCGCCAGGGTTTCCAGGCCTTGCTGAGCGCGCGCCTGGCGCAGAACGAGGGCCGTGGCGTAGCCCTCGGGCACCTCGACCTGGACAATTTCCGTCACGTCAACGACGCCCTCGGCCACCAGGGCGGTGACCGCCTGATCCTGCAGGTGGTGGCGCGGTTGAAGCAGCAGTTGGAAGCTGGCGACCAGCTGGCGCGCCTGGGCAGCGACGAGTTCGCCCTGCTGATCGATACCCGCCGCGACGGCAACCGTGCCGAGTGGGTGGCCGAGCGCATCGTCGAGGCCCTGGCCGAGCCCTACTGGATCGACGGCGAGAGCCTGTTGCTCGGCTGCAGCCTGGGGCTGGCCCATGCCCGTGCCCAGGGTGGGGCCGACCCGCTGATGTGGCATGCGCACATCGCCATGCGCCAGGCCAAGGGCAGCCAGGGTTGCACCTTCCATGTGTTCAACGAGCGGATCAACCGTAACGCCCGCAGCCTGGCCGACCTGGAGAGCGAACTGCGCCGGGCCCTGCGCCGCGACGAGCTGGAGCTGCACTACCAGCCGCGGCTGAACCTGGCCGATGGCTGCATCGTCGGCCTGGAGGCCCTGGTGCGCTGGCGCCATGTCGAGCGTGGCCTGCTGCCGCCCAGCGAATTCGTGCCCCTGGCCGAGCAGAGCGGGCTGATTGTGCCGCTGGGCTACTGGGTGATCTCCCGCGCCCTGCGCGACATGCAGGCCCTGCGCGAGCGTGGCGTGGCGCCGTTGCACATGGCGGTGAACCTGAGCTTCCGCCAGTTCCAGGACAGCCAGCTGCTGGCCACCCTGAGCCGGCTGATCATCGAGCACGGCGTCGATGCCCGTTGGCTGGAGTTCGAGCTGACCGAGACCGCGGTGATGCGCCGCAACGAACTGGTGCAGCAGACCATGGATGCCCTGGGCCGCCTGGGGGTGCGCTTTTCGCTCGATGATTTCGGCACCGGGTTTTCGTCGTTCGTTCACCTCAACAGCTTGCCGATCACCTTGCTCAAGGTCGATCGCAGCTTCGTCGGCGGCATGGAGCAGCGCGAGGAGAACCGCAAGCTGGTGCACGCCATGATCAACCTGGCGCACAACCTCAACCTGGAAGTGGTGGCCGAGGGGGTCGAGACCGAGGAACAGATGGCGTTGCTGCGTGGGTTCGGCTGCGACCAGGTGCAGGGGTACCTGGTGAGCAGGCCGTTGCCGGTAGGGGAGTTGATGGAGTACCTGGTATCAGGCGCTCGCCGGCAGATGGCCGAGGCCCTGTAATCGCGCGGTGTTCAGGGCTGCAAGGCAGCCCCAGGACTACAAGGTGTCTTTGGATCAGGTCGCGACGCTGGCCTCCCCAGCAACCTCCGCCTTCCCCAGCATCCGTTTCATCCGCCACTCGAAAGCGATGGTCAGCGCCACTGCCGCACAGGCCAACCCCAGTGCCAGCCCCCACCACACACCGACCGCGCCGCCACCCAGGGTAAAGGTGAACAGCCAGGCGCAGGGCGCACCCACCAGCCAGTAGCAGGCCAGCCCGATGAGGAAGGTGGTCTTGGCGTCCTTCAGCCCACGGATCGAGCCCATGGCGATGGTCTGCATGCCGTCGAACAGTTCGAACCAGGCCGCGACCATCAGCAGGCTCACCGCGAGCTGGAAGATCGCTGCGAAGGCCGGGTCGTCGCGGTCGATGAACAGTCCCACCAGCGCATCCGGCAGCAGCCAGAACAGCGCGGCGAAGGCGAACATGATCGTCGCCCCGAAGCCGATCCCCACGCGCCCGGCGCTACGTGCAGCCAGCAGGTTGCCAGCGCCGTAGTAGAGCCCCACGCGCATGGTCACCGCATAGGACAACCCGGTCGGCACCATGAACGCGGTGGAGACGATCTGCAAGGCGATCTGGTGCGCGGCGAGTTCCGTGCTGCCGAGCACGCCCATGCACAGGGCGGCGAAGGCGAACAGCCCGACCTCGACCATGTAGGTGCCGCCGATCGGCAGGCCCAGCCGCCACAGCTCGCGCAGTGCCGGCAGCGAAGGCCGCGACAGGCCCCGGCGCAGCGGGTAGGCGTCGTAGGCCTTGTGCCAGCGGATGTACAGGGCCAGGGCAATGGCCATGCCCATCGAAACCAGGGCGGTGACCATGCCGATGCCCATCAGCCCCAGCTTGGGCAGGCCGAACATGCCTTCGATCAGCGCATGGTTGAACAGGTAGTTGAACACCGTGCCCACCAGGCTGATGACCATCACCGGCGTCGAGCGGCCCAGGGCACTGGTGAAGCCACGCAGGGCCATGAACGTCAGGTAGCCGGGCAGGGCCAGGGGCAGCAGGGTGAGGAACTCCATGGCCGAGGTGACGTTCTCCGGCTTCTGCCCGAACAGCAGCAGGACCGGCTCCAGGTTCCACAAGGCCAGCGCGGCCACCAGCGCCAGGCCCCAGGCCAGCCACAGGCCATTCTGCGCCAGCCGCGTGGCCCCGGGGATGTCGCCGGCGCCCTGGCGGATGGCGACCAGGGTGCCGACCGCGGCGATCACGCCCAGGCAGAAGATCGACACGAACGAATAGCTGGCCGCCCCCAGGCCGCCGCCGGCCAGGGCCTGGGGGCTGATGCGGGCCATCATCAGGGTATCGGTCAGCACCATCAGCATGTGCGCCAACTGCGAGGCGATCAGCGGCCCGGCCAGGCGCAGCAGAGCCTTGAGTTCGGTGGTGGGCGCGACGTGCATGGAGGTGGTCCTTCTTGTTGCAGGGGGAATGAGGCGACGATTCTGAGGCTTCGGTCAACTTTGCACAAAAGGATAAAAGCGATCGTTGGCATGAGTTAAAGTCATGTTCATATGATGCCTGGCAGGCTTGCCAGCCCCCGAAAAAGCAGGTGCGAAATGTCCCGACAGCTACCGCCGCTTTATGCGTTGCGCGCATTCGAAGCCGCCGCCCGGCTGAGCTCCTTCACCCGTGCTGGCGAGGAATTGTCCATCACCCAGAGCGCGGTCAGCCGGCACATCCGCACCCTGGAGGAGCACTTCGCCTGCCGCTTGTTCGTGCGTAGCGGCCGTAGCCTGCAACTGACCGAGGCAGCGCGGATGTTGCTGCCCGGCGTGCGCGACGGTTTCGCTGCGCTGGAGCGGGCCTGCGATACCCTGCGCGGCGAGGATGACATCCTGCGCATGAAGGCCCCCTCGACCTTGACCATGCGCTGGCTGTTGGCGCGCCTGAGCCAGTACCGTCACCTGCAACCAGGCAACGAGGTGCAACTGACCAGTGCCTGGATGGATGTGGACCATGTGGATTTCAACCAGGAACCGTTCGACTGTGCCGTGCTGCTCAGCGACGGTGCATTCCCGGCAGACTGGGAAGTGCGGCGGCTGTTCTCTGAATTGCTGATCCCGGTAGGCGCCCCGGACCTGCTCGACGAGGGCCCCTGGGATGAGCGTCGCCTGGCGGGCATCGAGCTGCTGCACCCGACCCCGGACAAGCGAGACTGGCGCGCCTGGCTGGAGCGCATGGGCCTGCTCGACAAGGTCTCGCTCAAGGGCGGGCAGGTGTTCGACACCCTGGAGCTGGGCATGATCGCGGCGGCCCGTGGCTATGGCATTTCCATGGGGGATTTGCTGATGGTGGCCGAGGACGTGGCCCAAGGGCGGCTCAGCCTGCCTTGGCCGACCGCCGTGCCCAGTGGCATGGACTATTACCTGGTGTGGCCGCGCACGCGCCCTGGCGCAGAGCGGTTGCGGCGATTGAGCCAGTACCTGCAGGAGGAGGCCGATGCCGTGAACCTGCCCGATGTGCGGATCCTGGAGGCGCCGCCGCGAGCAAGGGCGTAGAGCCCTGGCATCGGCGGTTCGGCGCCGCGAATGCTCGCTATCGGCTCACAATGCTTCCAGGTTCAACGCCTGGGCACAGGCTTGCAGCGATCGCTGCTCGCTCTGGGCATACAGCGCCAGTTCATCCTGCACCTTCAGCCCCAGCGCCGCCTCGAAGGCATCCCGGTTGGCGTTGCTGCCATATTCGGCCTGGGCATCGTCGCCCAGGTTGGACTGGAAGATCCCGGCCGCGCTGACTGGCAGGAAGTCCTCGTACACCAGCGCTTCATAGTGCACATGGCCTGCGTCGATCAGCCCTTGCAGGGTGGTCGGGCGGCCGGCCTGGTCGCGTGCGGCCAGGCCCTTCTCGGTCGGGAAGTAGCGGAAGTAGGCCAGGCCTTGTTCACGCATCTGCGCCAGGTCATCCGGGAATTCGGCGAAGTGCATCTCGAGCAGGGCCTTGTAGCGTTCGGCATTGGCCTCGGCCGGCGCACCGCCCAGGGCGCTACGGGTGGCATCGAGCAGGCGGTCGTAGAGCTGGCGGCCCTTCGGCGTCAACGCCGCCCCGCGTTGTTCGATCTCGCCGAAACGCGCGGTATGGCTGCCTTGCGCGTCGCTGAAGGCGACCTTTTCCTGCAGGGCCTTGAAGCTGGTCTGGCGCAGCAGGATCGGATGACGGCGGCCAGGTGGGCCTTCGACCACGGCCTTGGGCGGGATGCCCTTGGCCGGCATGCCCAGCTGGATCGCGTCGATGTCCAGGGTGCGCGGGGTCAGGTGGTTGATGTGCGGGCCTTTGAACGCCACCACGTCGGCGATCAGGCGGTGCTGGTCGTGCAGTCGCTGGTACTGCTCGGCTGTCACCGTCGCTTCCTGGTGCCAGCGGAAGGTGTGCAGGGCTTCCTGGACGAAGACCTCGGCATCCGTGGCGTTCAGGCCGCCCTCGCGCTCGTGCTGGGCGATCAGCTCCAGGACGCGCGGCGTGAAGATCCTGCGCTTGGCCAGGATGCCCTGGGCCAGTTCGCGCAACTGCGGGCTGTCGATCAGCTCCAGGCGCAGCAGCGAGGTGAACACGCGGAACGGGCTGACATGCAGCGATCGCTCGTGCACCGCGCGGAACGCGGTGGAATGCACCGGCACGCCGGCCGAGCTGAGGTCGTAGTAGCCGACCGGCTGCATGCCCATGACCGCGAACAGCCGGGCGATGGTCGCCAGCTCCTCGGCGGTGCCGACGCGGATGGCGCCATGGCGTTCCTGGTCGAGGCGCTCGATCTCGCCGGTCCAGCGCAGGGCCTCGGCCACTTGAGGCTGCTGGGTCATGACCTGCTGGTTGATTTCGCTCACCAGCTCCAGCAGCGTGCCATACAGGGGCACTTCCTGTTTGTACATGAGCGACATGGCGGCAGAGAACTGCGCACGGATGCTGTCGGGGCTGACGAAATCGTGGGCGGGCATCGCTAGCTTCCTGAGGGTGGGGAGTACCCTTACATGAAAGCGGGGAATGCACCCTCCTCACAAGCGAAAAAAAGTGCAGCTGTCATTCCTTTTTGGATCGATCCAGCAGCTCCCCCAGCTCATGCAGGCAATTGCTCCTTCACCCACTTCACCAACGCCCGCACCTTCGGCACCTCCGCTGCATGTTCGGCGAACGCCAGGTAGTGCGCGCCCTCGCTTTTCATCGCATGGTTCCAGGCAAGCACCAGGCTGCCCTCGGCCAGCTCCTTCGCCACCAGGTAGCGTGGCACCAAGGCCACCCCGCAGCCTGCCTGCGCCGCGCTCAGCGCCATGTAAAAGGTATCGAACCGTGGCCCGTGGTAGCTGTTGTCGGTGTGCAGCCCCTGCTCCAGGAACCACTCATGCCAGGCCTCCGGTCGCGAGGTGCTCTGCAGCAACACCAACTGCGCCAGCGCACCGGCATTCGCCAGCTCATGCCCCTGCAGCAGCTCTGGCGCGCAGACCGGCACCACTTCCTCGCGGAACAGTTCCATGCAGGTTGCCCCTGGCCAGGTGCCCCGGCCATAGAAGAACACCACGTCGGCCGAGCCCTGGAGCAGGGCGAAGGGTTCCATTTCGTTGCGGATGTCCAAGTGGATGTTCGGGTGGCGTTTGCCGAAGCCCTTGAGATGCGGAATCAGCCAGCGCACACCGAAACTCGGTTGAGTGGCTACCTTCAATACTTCGGTCTGCTCGCCGTAGGTGAGGACGTAGCGGCTGGACATGTCCACCTGGGTGAGGATCTTGTTGACCTCCGCCAGGTACAGCGAGCCCGCCGGCGTCAGTTGCAAGCGCCGGCGGATGCGCAGGAACAGGTGATGGCGAAGCATCTCTTCGAGCTGCGCCACCTGCTTGCTGACGGCACTCTGGGTCAGGTGCAGTTCCTCGGCGGCGCGGGTGAAGCTCAGGTGTCGAGCAGCAGCCTCGAAGCACTGCAGGGCGGTCATGGAAGGCACCAGGCGTTTGGACATAGCGTTCTCTGCGGCTGAAATCATTACCTGGTGGAATGATATGCGGAATAAAGGTCGTTTGTTGCACCGGTGTGATCGGATTAATACTGATCCACATCATTTTTCCACCCCATCACCCGATGTAGGAGAAGCACAAATGGTTGCTGGATTGCTCGAGCGCCTTGGCGTTGCCGCCGAGGCTTACACCCAGGGCGACTACCCTGTTCACACGCCGATCGACGGCAGCCAGATCGCCTCGGTGAAACTGCTCGGCAAGGCCGAGACCACCGCCCGCATCGACCAGGCGCAGCAGGCCTTCGAAGCCTGGCGCAGCGTACCGGCCCCGCGCCGTGGCGAGCTGGTGCGCCTGTTCGGCGACGTGCTGCGAGAGCACAAGGCCGATCTCGGCGAGCTGGTCTCGATCGAAGCCGGCAAGATCACCCAGGAAGGCCTGGGCGAAGTGCAGGAAATGATCGACATCTGCGACTTCGCCGTTGGCCTGTCTCGCCAGCTCTACGGCCTGACCATCGCCTCCGAGCGCCCTGGCCACCACATGCGTGAAACGTGGCACCCGCTGGGCGTGGTCGGCGTGATCAGCGCCTTCAACTTCCCGGTGGCAGTCTGGGCCTGGAACACCGCCCTGGCCCTGGTGGCGGGTAACTCGGTGGTCTGGAAACCTTCGGAAAAGACCCCACTGACCGCCCTGGCTTGCCAGGCGCTGTTCGAAAAAGCCCTGAAAGCTTTCGGCGATGCCCCAGTTGGCTTGGCACAACTGGTGATCGGCGGCCGTGAAGCCGGCGAAGCCATGGTCGATGACCCGCGCGTGCCGCTGGTCAGCGCCACCGGTAGCACCCGCATGGGCCGTGAAGTGGGCCCACGTGTTGCCGCCCGCTTCGGCCGCAGCATCCTCGAACTGGGCGGCAACAACGCCATGATCCTGGCCCCGAGTGCCGACCTGGACCTGGCCGTGCGCGGCATCCTGTTCTCCGCTGTCGGCACCGCCGGTCAGCGTTGCACTACCCTGCGCCGTCTGATCGTGCACCGTTCGATCAAGGATGAAGTGGTTGCCCGCGTCAAAGCCGCCTACGGCAAGGTGCGCATCGGCGACCCACGCAAGGACAACCTGGTCGGCCCGCTAATCGACAAGCAGTCGTTCGACGCCATGCAGGGCGCGCTGGCCAAGGCCCGCGACGAAGGCGGCCAGGTGTTTGGCGGCGAGCGCCAACTGGTCGACCAGTACCCGAACGCTTACTACGTTTCGCCTGCCATTGCCGAAATGCCTGCGCAGAGCGACGTGGTGCGCCATGAAACTTTCGCACCGATCCTGTACGTGCTGACTTACGACGACTTCGAAGAGGCCCTGCGCCTTAACAACGAAGTGCCACAAGGCCTGTCGTCGTGCATCTTCACCACCGACATCCGCGAAGCCGAGCGCTTCCAGAGCGCGTCGGGCAGCGACTGCGGCATTGCCAACGTCAACATCGGCACCAGCGGCGCCGAGATCGGCGGAGCGTTCGGTGGCGAGAAGGAAACCGGCGGTGGTCGTGAGTCCGGTTCGGATGCCTGGAAAGGCTACATGCGTCGCCAGACCAACACCGTGAACTACTCGCGCGAGCTGCCGCTGGCGCAGGGGATCGTGTTCGATTGATCGGTTGATGCTGCATGGCCGGGGGCACTGCCCCCGGTTCGCGGCAGTGCGGCGAATGGGCCGTACTGCGGCGCCAAACAAGAACAAATTGCTGGAGCCTGGCCATGTCCGAACTGCGTCAAGAATGCCTGTGGGAATCCGTCAGCGAACCGACCGTCGCCGCCCAGGCCCTGGCCGGTGAGCACAAGACCGATGTCTGCGTGATCGGTGGCGGCATCACCGGCCTGTCGGCGGCCATCCACCTGCTCGAACAGGGCAAGTCGGTGATCCTGCTGGAGGCCTGGAAGATCGGCCACGGTGGCTCCGGGCGCAACGTCGGCCTGGTCAACGCCGGTACCTGGATCCGCCCCGACGATGTTGAGGCGACCCTCGGGCAGAAGCAGGGCAGCCGCCTGAACAAGGTGCTCGGCGAGGCGCCGGGAGAAGTGTTCGCCATGATCGAGCGCTTTGGCATCGACTGCCAGGCCCAGCACAAGGGCACCCTGCACATGGCGCATAACGCCACCGGTATCGCCGACCTCGAAGCCCGCCACGCCCAGTGGGCTCGGCGCGGTGCCGATGTCGAGCTGCTGACCGGTGCGCAGTGCCAGGAATATTGCGGTACCGACAAGATTTCCGCCGCGCTGCTCGACCGCCGCGCCGGCACCATCAACCCCATGGGCTACACCCAGGGCCTGGCTGGCGCCGTGGTGCGCCTGGGCGGCCAGTTGTTCCAGCAATCCTCGGTCGAGGGCCTGGAACGCGACGGCGACGCCTGGCGGGTGAAGACCGCGCGTGGTTCGGTGCGCGCCGACAAGGTGGTGATCTCCACCGGGGCCTACACCGAAGGCGAGTGGAGCAACCTGCAGAAGCACTTCTTCCGTGGCTACTACTACCAAGTGGCCTCCAAGCCGCTGCAAGGCGCCGCCGCCGACAAGGTGCTGCCCCATGGCCAAGGCTCCTGGGACACCCGCACGGTGCTCAGCAGCATCCGCCGCGACGACCAGGGCCGCCTGCTGCTCGGCAGCCTGGGGCGGGTCGACAACAAGCCGACCTGGTTCGTGCGCAGTTGGGCCGACCGTATCCAGAGCCATTACTACCCGGAGCTGGGCAAGGTCGAGTGGGAGATGCACTGGACCGGCTGCATCGACTTCACCCCTGACCACCTGATGCGCCTGTTCGAGCCGGCTCCAGGCCTGGTGGCCGTGACTGGCTACAACGGTCGTGGCAATACCACCGGCACGGTGATCGGCCGGGCGTTCGCCGAGTTCCTGCTCAAGGACGACCCCGACAGCCTGCCCATCCCGTTCTCGCCGATGAAACCGGTGAGCGCGCCGTCGCTGCGTACGACCTTCTACGAGACGGGGTTCTCGCTGTATCACGCGGGCCAGTGTTTGCGGGTGGTCTTGTAACCCAAGGCGAAACCGGACCACACGCCATCACTTGTGCAGCCAACTGAGGAATCCACCTTTCTTCACCACCGGTGGCTTCTGCATCAGCAGTGACTCACGGCCCTGGCGGCGAAAGCGTTGCAGCTTGGTCAGGGCTGTCTCCACTTCGCCACGTGTTGCCAGGCAACTGCGCACCTGCTCCTTGTCGATGCGATAAAGCAGGCAACCGGTGAGGGTGCGGAACTCGACGAAAGAGTCGTCCTCGTCGATGAGGCCCTCGATGCCCAGCACCTCGCCGGGCCCCATGCGCCCAGCCTCGATCAGCCGCTCGCCATCGCGGATCGATGCAGCGACCACTCCGCTGCCAATCACCAGCAGGTGGTCGGACTGTTCGCCCACGCCGAGAATCACCTGGTCCGCCAGGTACTCCACGGCGGTCATGCGCTGGCTCAGGGCGTCGCGCTCCTCGCTGGCCAGCGAGCGGAACACCCGCACCTCGTCAAGCAGTTCGCGCTGGCGGCTGCGGGGAGGCACGGTGAGGTCGATGTTCCACACCACCCCGCTTGCTTCCAGGTGACGATGGGCCAGATCGAACAGCTGGTTGCGTACTTCGGTCTTGCGGGCCATGTCGGCAATGAAGCCGCTGGCCTCGTACTCCACCGATTCCAGGGTCGAGGCTTTTACCGTGACCTTGGGCCGGGGCGTGGCGAGCAGCGCGCTGGAGCCCTGCAGCGCCTTCTCCAAGGCATCGAATACCCACTTGGGCCTTACCCTGGCCGGCACTACCACGCTGATCGACACCCCATGCATATCGGCCGGGCGGCTGAAGTTGAGCAACCTGGCTTTGGCCGCCACCGAGTTGGGGATTACCGCCAGGCTGCCGTTGCCGGTAAGCAGGCGGGTAGTGCGCCAGTCGATATCCACCACCTTGCCCTCGGTGCCGTCGATGGAAACCGAGTCGCCGATCTGGTAGGGCCGCGTGGTGTTGAGCACGATGCCGGAGAACACATCCGCCAGGGTGCTCTGCAACGCCAGGCCGATGACGATGGCCATCACGCCGGAGGTTGCCAGCAGGCCCTTGACCGGCAGTTGCATCACATAGGCCGCGGCGGCCACCACTGCCGCGAGAAAGATCAGTGCCCCGAGCACATCCTGCAGCAGCCGCCCACCATGGCTGCCCCGCGCCACCAGCAGCAGGCCGAAGACCACCGTGACCGTGCGCGCACCGAACAACCACCAGGCGATCGCCAGCACCGTGGCCATCAGGTTGCGTGGCACATCGTCCACCCAGGGCGGAGGTTGCAGCGGGCTCATCCCGGCGGCCAGCAGCACCCAGCTGAACAACAGGAAGATCAGCAGCCGCGTGGCGATGCGCCAGGCCCGGCGTTCGAGCGGAATCAGCTGCCACAGCAGCAGGTCGAGCAGGAGCAGGCAAGCGCCGAGCGACAGCGGGGAGGACTGGATGAAGGCCGGCATGGCGGTCTCGGTACGGAGGGGCTCAGAGCTAGTAAAGAGCAGGGTGTTTGCACAATCAACCGAGGACCGAAGCCAACGGATGCAAGGTAATTGTGCGTTTGGAGCGCTGGAGGTGATTCGTTACGCCATATCGCTGATGGCGAACTCTTGCGCCAGGTGATCGAGCAGCGAACGTACAGAAGGCAGCAAGCCCCGTCGCGACGGGAAGATCGCATGGACGATGCCGCAACGCGGATGCCAGCCCGGCAGCATTTCCACCAGCCTCCCGGCCGCCAGGTCCTCGCGCACCGACACCCGTGGCAGATGGACAATGCCCACGCCAGCCAGGACGAAGTGGCGCAGCGTGACCAGGTCGTCTGTAACCACCCGTGGCGTATGCACGATCACCTGCTTGTGCGCCATGTCCTCTCCCTGGTACAGCTCCCATTGGTACTCCCGCTGCGAGCCGCCCCAGTGCAGGCTGGGCAGTTGTCCCAGCAGCTGAGGGTCGAAGCCCTGCGGCAGTTGTTCCAGGAACGAGGGTCGGCCGACCAGGCACTGGGTGCTGTTGCCCAGTACCTTCATCACCATGTCGGTATTCTCCAGCGGCGGGAAGCGCACCCGCAGGGCCAGGTCGAAGCCCTCGTGCAGCAGGTCGACCCGGCGGTTGGTGCTTTCGATGAACAGCTCGACGCGGGGGTACTTGAGCATGTAGCGGGTCAGCATCGGCCCGACCCAGGCGTTGAGCAGGGTGGTGGGGCAACTGAGGCGCACCAGCCCTCGTGGCTCGCTGCGGTTGCGTTCGATGATTTCCGCAGCGCCTTCGGCCTCCACCCGCATGGCCAGGCAGCGCTGGTAATAGGCCTGGCCGATCTCGGTCAGCGAGCAGTGCCGACTGGTGCGATGCAGCAGCCGCACGCCGAGGCGTTCCTCGAGCTCGGCGATACGCCGGCTGAGCTTGGACTTGGGCATGTCCAGGGCCCGGCCGGCCGGCGCGAAGCCACCGTGCTCGACTACCTGGGTGAAGTAGTAGAGGGAGTTGAGGTCTTCCATGGAGCGTTCTCGGGACGGGCGCTGGGAGTATTTGCGCAGTCTACCGCAGCGGTGGCGAGGGGGCGTGCCGGGCTGGCCTCGTGCTGCCGGTGGCGAAGGCGCCTGCTCTGGTGCCGAGGGGGCATTCAAAATCTACGTCTTCTGGCGCTGCGCTTTCGACCAGTGCCCTGCACACTGGGTTGCTCGCAATCATGTGCTGGGTGCGCCAGGATGCCGATAGTTCATTGGAAAATTCGGACATGGACTCGGTCTCCATGCGATCGAACAGGTTCTCCTCCTGAGCATGAAGGCTGGTCATTTTAAAAAGCAGCAAAATGTCTTGACTCTTCATGGGCATTTGTCGGATGGCATATTTTTAAAAGTCAAGAAATTTCGAAAAATCATCGATTCCGCATTTGATCCTCAAGTAAATCAAGAGATTAAAATTCGTGCGGTGTTTCGCCTTGCCCGCGAAACACCGCGATCAGCCGATTACTCGAGGTGCTCTTTGAGCGCCTGGGCAGCCTGGGTCATGGCACTGCGTGTCCCCGGCACCTGCCCCAGCACATTGAGCAGGCCGAAGTCATGGATCATGCCGTTGTAGCGCACGGCGGTCACCGGCACCCCGGCGGCATCGAGCTTGCGGGCGTAGGCTTCGCCTTCGTCACGTAGTACGTCCATCTCGGCAGTCTGCACCAGGGCCGGTGGCAGGCCCTCGAGCTGTTCCAGGCTGGCGCGCAGTGGTGACGCATGGATATCGTCGCGCTGCTTCGGATCGGTGGTGTAGTTGTCCCAGAACCACTGCATCATGTTGCGAGTCAGGAAATGGCCTTCGGCGAACTGGTTGTAGGAGCCGTTGTTGAAGTTGGCATCGGTCACCGGCCACAGCAGGGCCTGGAAGCGCAGCTTCGGCGTGCCGGCTTCCTTGGCCTTGAGCGCCACGACTGCGGCCATGTTGCCGCCCACACTGTTGCCCGCCACGGCCAGGCGGCTGCCATCGACACCGATCTGCCGGCCATGTTCGGCAACCCAGCGGGTCGCGGCATAGGCTTGGTTGATCGCCGTGGGGTACTTGGCTTCGGGCGATGGTGTGTAGTCGACGTAGACCGCCGCTGCGCCGGAGCCCACCACCAGGTCATGGATCAGGCGTTCATGGGTGGGGTAGTCGCCCAACACCCAGCCACCGCCGTGGAAGAACATGAACACCGGCAGGTCGCCTTGCGTCCCTTCTGGCCGCACCACGCGGATTTCCAGCGCCTGGCCGTCGGCCTGGATGGTCCGGCGTTCGACGCTGATGCCCGACAGGTCGACCTTGACGCCTGCCTGGGCGTTGCTCAATACGCTGCGCGCGGCTTGTGGGGAAAGGGTTTCGAGCGGTTTGCCGCCACCTGCGGCCAGGGCATCGAGGAAGCCCTGGGTGGTGCGTTCCACTCCAGGGCTGCCGGCGGCGAAGGCGCCTGCGCTGGTGCCGAGGGTGAGGGTGGCGATGGCGACTGCTTTGCGAAGGGTGGTCATGATCGTGCTCCGAGTTCGGTGAGGGGGCAGCGACTGCTTGCTGCTTGAGAGCTATATTGCGCAATAATATTTAGTGCGCAAAATATATTTCAGCTATGGAGACGATTGAACCGGTGCATTGGCCCGCAAGGGCCGCTCAGGAGCCGGGACGATATTGCAGGGCTTCGGCCAGATGCTGGCGGGCGATAGCCTCGGCCTGTTCCAGGTCGGCGAGGGTACGTGCCACCTTGAGCAGACGGTGGGCGGCGCGCAGGGACAGGTTCAGGCGCTCGCAGGCGTTTTCCAGCCAGGCCTGGTCGGCGCTCTCCAGGCGGCAATGGCGGTGCAGCCCATTGAGCGTGAGGAAGGCATTGGCACAGCCCTGGCGACGCTGTTGCCGTTTACGGGCCTCGGCCACCTGCCGGGCGACCGTGGCGCTGGATTCGCCACTGGGCTGGTTGGTCAGCACGGTGCTTTCCCGGGCCACGGTCAGGTGCAGGTCGATGCGGTCGAGCAGCGGGCCGGACAGCTTGTTGCGGTAGCGCTGGATCTGTTCGGTGCTGCAGCGGCAGCGACCGCTGGGGTCGCCCAGGTAGCCGCAGGGGCAGGGGTTCATGGCGGCCACCAACTGGAAGCGCGCGGGGAAGCGTACCTTGTCCTTGGCCCGCGCCACCACGATTTCGCCAGACTCCAAAGGCTCGCGAAGCACTTCCAGCACACGTCGTTCGAACTCCGGGAGCTCGTCCAGAAACAGCACGCCATGATGCGCCAGGGTGATCTCCCCGGGCTGCGGCCGGCTGCCGCCACCCACCAGGGCCGGCCCGGAGGCGGAATGATGGGGATGGCGAAAGGGCCGCTGTGGCCAGCTGTCCAGGGGCGTATGCCCAGTGACCGACTGGATGGCCGCGACCTCCAGCGCCTCGCGCTCGTCCAGCGGTGGCAACAACCCTGGCAGGCGGCTGGCGAGCAAGGTCTTGCCGGTGCCGGGAGGCCCGGTGAACAGCAGGTTGTGGGCACCGGCCGCTGCCACCAGCAGGGCGCGCTTGGCCGCCACCTGCCCCTGCACCTCGCTGAGGTCAGGGTAGGGCCGGCTGTGCAGCAGCAGGCCATTGGCGGCGTAGGGTGGCAGTGGCACCTGCCCATTGAGATGGGCCACCAGCTCCAGCAGATGGCCCACCGCGTAGACCACCAGCCCGCTCGCCAGGCTCGCCTCCTCGGCGTTCTCCCGTGGCACCACCAGCGCCCGCCCGGCCTCCCTGGCCGCCAAGGCTGCAGGCAACACGCCCTGCACCGGGCGCAGGCTACCGGAGAGTGCCAGTTCGCCGAGGCATTCGATCTCGCTCAAGGTCGCCGCCGCCACCTGGCCGTTGGCGGCGAGGATGCCCAGAGCGATGGCCAGGTCGTAGCGGCCGCCGTCCTTGGGCAGGTCGGCGGGGGCGAGGTTCTGGGTGATGCGCCGGGCTGGGTAGTCCAGGCCGGAATTGACGATGGCGCTGCGTACCCGGTCCTTGCTTTCCTTGACGGTGGTTTCGGGCAGGCCGACCAGGGTCAGTGTGGGCAGGCCGTTGGCCAGGTGGGTTTCGACGCTGACAGCCGGCGCCAGCACCCCGACCTGGGCGCGGCTGTGGACGAGGGCGAGGGACATGGATACTCCGTGGTCGCTTGTGGAAAAGCCGCTTCCTGCGGTCACGGAAGAATAGTGAGCGATGGTGAGGGGCACTGGGAAAGAGTGCATCCGGATTTTACTGCGGATGCCTGGGGACTGGGTCTTGGGATTGCCCCAATGCTGGTCAGCCAGGGCTTTCAGCTGTCATTTGGGGCTGCAAAGCAGCCCCATGCTCAAGGTGTCAGGGCTTGGCGCCCAGGATGATGTGCGAGGCCTTGATCAACGCCGTGGCCGCCACGCCCGACGTCAGGCCCAGCTCCTGCACCGCTTCGCGGGTGACGATGGCAGACACCTCGGTACCGCCTGCCAACTGCAGCACCACCTCGGCGTTCACCGCACCGTCGCCGACCCGCACCACCTTGCCTTGCAGGGCGTTGCGCGCCGACAGCCTGTAGCCGTCGGCATCGGTCATCAGCACCACCCAGGGCGCCTTGACCAGGGCCACGGCCTGCTTGCCGACGTTGATGTTCAGGTTGTGCAGGCTGGCCATGGTGACCACCGCCACCAGTTTCTCGCCGCCGCCCAAGGTCAGTTCGACCTCGGCGTTGACCGCGCCAGGCTGGACGTTGCTGACGGTACCTTCGAAGACATTGCGGGCACTGACTTTCATGGGAGCCGCTCCGTGTGTCGGTTGTTATTCCTGGATTGTCGGCGCCATCCGGGCTTCCAGCTCAGCGACTTGTCGTTCCAGGGCTTCCAGGCGCGCGCGGGTGCGGGCCAGGACGACCATCTGGCTGTCGAATTCTTCCCGGCTGACCAGGTCGAGCTTGCTGAAGGCACTCTGCATCAGGATCTTGAACTGGCTCTCCAGTTCGGCCCGTGGCGGCGTGTTGTCGCCGTTGAACAGGCGCGAGGCCTGGTCGCTCAGGGCATCGAGAAAGGCTTTGGGCGCGAGCATGTTCGGCGTTCCGCTAATCATGGAAAAGGAGGGCAGTGTAGCACGCTGCCTGGCGGGCCTTGCGCTGCACACTTTTTGCGCAGGGCGGCCGAGGTGTGCGCACCGAAGTTGTGCATCTTTTCTCTGCTGGCGACTGGCCAATGCCGGGCTTTTTCCACAACTGATTGTTTTCACTGGCTTTCCATGACCTGGCAAGGTTTCTGCAAAGACCTTGGCAAGCCATGCACTGATGCAGTTCCTTGTGACCAGGCAGTGCGCAGGTGGAGCTGAAAGGCCCTTCGTCATTGCCGCGACATGCGTCGGCGGGGGAGGAGGGAGTCGACGACGGGTTACAAAGCCAGGCGCTGCGCTTAGACTTGAGACGGGTTTGTTTTCCTGGGGCAAGTCCACCAAATCGGGAGAGAGTTTCATGAAGCTAGTCACTGCCATCATCAAGCCGTTCAAGCTGGACGACGTGCGCGAGTCGCTGTCGGAAATCGGCGTGCAGGGCATCACCGTGACCGAGGTCAAGGGCTTCGGTCGGCAGAAAGGCCATACCGAGCTGTATCGCGGTGCCGAGTACGTGGTCGATTTCCTGCCCAAGGTGAAGATCGATGTCGCCATCGACGACAAAGACCTTGACCGGGTGATCGAAGCCATCACCAAGGCCGCCAACACCGGAAAGATCGGTGACGGCAAGATCTTCGTGGTCAATCTGGAGCAGGCGATCCGCATCCGTACCGGCGAAACCGATACCGACGCGATCTAAGAAAAAGCCTCACCAAACCCAACGCCCCAGGAGAAAACAACATGACTCTGCGCAAGATCGCAGGGCTAGGAGCCCTATTGTCCCTCGTAATGCCTGGCCTGGCCCTGGCAGAGGAAGCCACCCCGGCGCTCAACGCCGGCGACACCGCCTGGATGCTCACCGCCACCGCGCTGGTGCTGTTCATGACCATTCCGGGCCTGGCCCTGTTCTACGGCGGCATGGTGCGTTCGAAGAACGTGTTGTCGGTGATGATGCAATGCTTCGCCATCACCGGCCTGATGAGCATCCTGTGGATGGTCTATGGCTACAGCCTGGCGTTCGATACCACCGGTATGGAACAGGGCGTGGTCAACTTCAATTCCTTCGTGGGCGGCTTCTCCAAGGCATTCCTCAGCGGCGTGACCCCTGACAGCCTGACCGCGGAATTCCCCGAGGCGGTGTTCATCACCTTCCAGATGACCTTCGCCATCATCACCCCGGCGCTGATCGTCGGTGCCTTCGCCGAGCGCATGAAGTTCTCCGCCATGCTGATCTTCATGGGCGTGTGGTTCACCCTGGTCTACGCTCCGATCGCGCACATGGTCTGGAGCGGTGACGGCGCGCTGATGTGGGACTGGGGCGTGCTGGACTTCGCCGGTGGCACCGTGGTGCACATCAACGCCGGTATCGCCGGCCTGGTCTGCTGCCTGGTGCTGGGCAAGCGCAAGGGCTACCCCACCACGCCAATGGCGCCGCACAACCTGGGCTACACCCTGATGGGCGCGGCCATGCTGTGGATCGGCTGGTTCGGCTTCAACGCCGGCTCCGCCGCAGCCGCCAACGGCACCGCCGGCATGGCCATGCTGGTGACCCAGATCGCCACGGCTGCCGCGGCCTTGGGCTGGATGTTCGCCGAATGGATCGGTCACGGTAAGCCAAGCGCCCTGGGCATCGCCTCCGGCGTGGTCGCCGGCCTGGTGGCCATCACCCCGGCCGCCGGCACCGTCGGCCCGATGGGCGCCCTGGTGATCGGCCTCTGCTCGGGCGTGATCTGCTACTTCTGCGCCACCAGCCTCAAGCGCAAGCTCGGCTATGACGACTCCCTCGACGCCTTCGGCGTGCACGGGATCGGCGGTATCGTCGGCGCGATCCTCACGGGGGTCTTCGCCGCCCCGGCCCTGGGCGGGTTCGGCGAGGTCGTGGATATCGGCGCGCAGGTCTGGGTGCAGGCCAAGGGCGTGATTTTCACCGTGGTCTACACCGCCATCGTCACCTTCGTGATCCTCAAGGTGCTGGATGTGGTGATGGGCCTGCGGGTCAACGAAGAAGAAGAGTCGGTCGGCCTCGACCTGGCTCAGCACAACGAACGCGGCTACAACCTGTAACTGCGACGCGGTAAAAAATCTGCCCGGTTCGCCGGGCATTTTTTTGCCTGGAATTCGCTGTTCGGCGAAGAGCAAACGGTTTACCCGACACGTTCGTGACACGGCCCGAAAACTTACAGCTCACAGGGCATTCAGGGAGCTTTGCTTTTTCTCCGGGCGCGCTAGAATGCGCGCCGGAAGGGTGCTTGACGAGCTGTCCGCACACTTCGCCACCCTTTGCTAGGCTTGCCAATAGCACGGAGCCAGCAGGTGGCGCCGGGCTGTTCCGGCCAATGGCTCAAGGATTTCGTCAGGCCCTGCCAGGAGCAGGGTCTGCAGGGTGCCGGCCTCCCATCAGGAGGTGAACGCCCAGGGCAGTGGCCAACCCACGGCCAGTTGAATTTTCACCGATGGCTGCCGGTCTACGGCTGCACGGTCTATAACTAATCTGCTTTTCGCAAGTCATGAGGTAGAACATGAGCGACGACGATCTGGAAAACGATGACCTCGAAGTAGGCGATGAAGACGAGGGTGATGAGGGCCTCGACGCAGCAGCGGCAGATGATGTAGCCGAAGACGCTGGCGAAGACGACAGCCCCGCCCCCGCTGCGAAGGGCAAGGCCAAGGCCGCTGTCTCGGTTGACGACATGCCGAGCTTGGAAGCCAAGCAGAAGGAGCGCGATGCCTTGGCCAAGGCCATGGAAGAGTTCCTGGCGCGTGGCGGCAAGATCCAGGAGGTCGAGCCCAACGTGGTCGCCGATCCGCCCAAGAAGCCGGACAACAAGTACGGCAGCCGCCCTATCTGAGTGGTTGAATGCAAGAAAGCCCGCCGTCGCTGCGGGCTTTTTTGTGGGCGCTGTCGGCCCAAATGACGGCTGGAAAGTCTTAACTGACCGGCCTCGAGCTTGCTCTGCAGGGTGCCGAGCCCCTAGCGCCAGCGTGCCAGAACGTCGGGCAACTGCGATAACCGCTGGATCTGCGCATCCGGCGCCTGTTCGCCTTCCCAGTCCTTGCCCTGGGGGTTGAACCACACCGCTCGCAGCCCGGCGCGCTGGGCGCCGGCGATATCGTCCCCAGGGTGGTCGCCGATATGCACGGCGGCCTGCGCCTCTACTTCACCCCGGCGCAGGGCCTCCAGGAACGGGGCTGGGTCCGGCTTGCCGATCCCCAGGTCCTCGGCGCACAGGGCGAACCTGAAGTAGTCCGCCAGCCCCAGGCGGTGCACGTCGGCATTGCCGTTGGTGACCACGCCGAGGGTGTAGTGATGGCGCAGGATCTCCAGCACCGGCTGCACCTCGGGGAACACCTCGACCTGATGTCGTGCGTGGAGGAACACTTCGAAACCTTCGTTGGCCAGCTCCTGGGCGTGCTTCTCGCTGTAGCCGACCTCTTCCAGGGCATGGAACAGCACGCGCCGACGCAGGGCGCTGATGCGGTGCTTGAGGCCCGGTTCGGCCTGCACCAGGCGTTCGCGGATGGCATACAGGTGCTCGACCGGTACGCTGCCCAGGCTTGGCGCGTTGGCTTCGAGCCAGTCGCGCAGGACGATCTCGGCGCTGGCGATCACCGGTGCGGTGTCCCACAGAGTGTCGTCCAGGTCGAAGGTGATCAGCTTGATGCTCATGAGTCTGTGCCTTTGCTGCGTTTGGCCCGGGGGTGGGCGCTGTCGTACACCGCGGCCAGGTGCTGGAAGTCCAGGTGGGTGTAGATCTGCGTGGTGCTGATGTCGGCATGGCCGAGCATCTCCTGTACCGCGCGCAGGTCCTGGGACGACTCCAGCAAGTGGCTGGCGAAGGAATGGCGAAGCATGTGCGGATGCAGGTGCTGGCCCAGCTCGCGCTCGCCGGCGGCCTTGACCCGCAGTTGGATGGCGCGTGGGCCCAGGCGCCGGCCCTGGCGGGAGAGAAACACCGCGTTATCCTGTGGGGCGCTGATACCGCGCAGCCGGAGCCACGCCTGCAACGCTTCGCGGGCCTTGCGGCCGACCGGCAACACGCGGGTCTTGCCGCCCTTGCCCAGCACCTGCACCAGCCCGCCTGCCAGGTCCAGATGCTCCAGGTCGAGGTTGGTCAGCTCCGACAGGCGCAGGCCGGACGAATAGAACAGTTCGAGGATGGCCTGGTCGCGGCGGGCGATGAAGTCGTCGTCGACGCCACCGTCGAGCAGTTGCAGGGCGCGATCGGTATCCAGCGCCTTGGGCAGCCGGCGCTCCCCTTTGGGTGGCGCCAGGCCGTTGGCCGGGTCGTGCTGGCACAGGCCCTCGCGGTTGAGGTAGCGGTACAGGCCGCGCACCGCCGAGAGCAGGCGTGCCAGGCTGCGGGCGGACTGGCCATGATGGTGCTGGCGCGCCACCAATTGGCGCAGTTGCTGGACCTGCAGCGCTTCCCAGCCAGCGATACCCTGGCTGTTGCAGAAGTCGATGACCTTTTCCAGGTCGCGGCGATAGGCCAGCTGGGTGTGTTCGGACACCTGGCGCTCGTTGCGCAGGTGTGCGCAATAAGCCTCCAGCTGGCGTTCCATCAGCGCACCGATCGCAGGGTCTGGGTGAAGCGCGGGAGGACGCGGCCGAGCACCTCGGCGATATAGCTCAGGAACAGGGTGCCAACGGAGCTCTTGTAGTGCTGCGGATCGCGGCTGCCGATCGCCAGCACGCCGTGCAGGCCCTGGTGCTCGAGGGTGGCGACGGCGCTGGAGCCGACCTCCTTGTGCTGCTCCTCGCCGAACAGGAAGGCCAGTTCGTGCTCGCGCAGGTTGCCACTGACCGTCTTGCCACTGCCCAGCAGCCCGCCAATGGCTTGCTGGGCCTCGGCGCTGCTGACCCAGCGGCCGACCGGGGCGGCATTCTCGCCGAACAGGATCAGGCTGACGAAGGGCACCTGGAACGCCTGGCGCAGGCTGTCCTCGACCGCCATCACCACTTCCTCCAGGCTGCTGGCATCCAGCAGGTCGAGGATCAGCCGGCGGGTCTTGTCGAACAGCCGGTCGTTGTCCCGGGCCACATCCATCAACTGCGACAGGCGATGGCGCATCTCGATGTTGCGGTCGCGCAGCAGCGTGAGCTGGCGTTCGACCAGCGACACGCTGTCGCCGCGCTGGTGCGGGATGCGCTGCTCGATGAGCAGCTCGTCGTGCTCGGCGAAGAACGTCGGGCGGGCACGCAGGTAGGCGACCACGGCCTCGTCATCGAGGTCGCTGGCCTGTTCGGGTAGAACCTGGGGCTGATCGGTCATGGAAGTCACTCGCTTAGAGACGAACCTGTCCCTCAAAGACACGTACGGCCGGGCCGGTCATCAGCACCGGTTTGCCGGGGCCGGCCCACTCGATGCTCAGGCGACCGCCTGGCAGGTCGATGGATACCGGCGAGTCCATCCAGCCCTGGCTGATGGCCGCCACCGCGGCCGCGCAGGCACCGGTGCCGCAAGCCTGGGTCTCGCCAGCACCACGCTCCCAGACGCGCAGGTTGGCGCGGTGGCGGTCGATGACCTGGATGAATCCGGCGTTGACCCGCTGCGGGAAGCGCGGATGGTGCTCGATCTTCGGGCCCAGTTCATGGACCGGGGCCGTGCGCACGTCGTCGACGCGCAGCACGCAATGGGGGTTGCCCATGGACACCGCGGCGATCGGGTAGATCTGGCCGTCGACCTCCAACGGATAGCTCAGCGCCTGGGCCTGGGCAACGAACGGGATGTCGGCCGGGGCGAGGCGTGGTGGGCCCATGTCGACACAGACCTGGCCATCGTTGCGCACGTCCAGCTCGATGATGCCGCCCTTGGTTTCCACACGGATGCGCTTTTTCGCGGTCAGGCGCTTGTCCTGCACGAAACGGGCGAAGCATCGCGCACCGTTGCCGCACTGTTCGACTTCGGAGCCATCGGCGTTGAAGATCCGGTAGCGGAAGTCCACGTCCGGGTTGTTCGGTGCCTCGACGATCAGCAGCTGGTCGAAGCCGACGCCGGTGTGGCGGTCGCCCCATTGCTTGGCATGCTTGGGCTGGATGTGCGCGTGCTGGCTGACCAGGTCGAGGACCATGAAGTCGTTGCCCAGCCCATGCATCTTGGTGAAACGCAGCAGCATGGGGTCACTCCGGCAGCAGGCTTTCGCCGGCGAACAGTTCGGCGATGGTTTCCCGGCGACGTACTTCATGGGCCTGGTCGCCGTCGACCAGTACCTCGGCGCAACGGCCACGGGTGTTGTAGTTCGAGCTCATGACGAAACCATAGGCGCCCGCGGAGCGCACGGCCAGCAGATCGCCCTCGGCGAGGTTCAGCACGCGGTCCTTGGCCAGGAAGTCGCCGGTCTCGCAGATCGGGCCGACCAGGTCGTAGGTGCGGCCTTCGCCCTCGCGCGGGGTGACGGCGTCGACCCCCATCCAGGCCTGGTACAGGGCCGGGCGGATCAGGTCGTTCATCGCCGCGTCGATGATGGCGAAGTCCTTGTGCTCGGTGTGCTTGAGGTATTCCACCCGGGTCAGCAGGACACCGGCGTTGGCCACGATGTAGCGGCCCGGCTCGAACACCAGGGCCAGGTCGCGCTCGCCCACGCGCTCGCGGATCGCCTTGATGTAGTCGGCCACCAGGGGCGGCTCTTCGTCACGGTAGCGCACGCCGACACCGCCGCCCAGGTCCAGGTGGCGCAGGTGAATGCCGCATTCGGCGAGGCGATCGACCAGCACCAGCAGGCGGTCGAGGGCATCGAGGAAGGGGGCGACGCTGGTCAGCTGCGAGCCGATGTGGCAGTCGACGCCGACCACGTCCAGGTTCGGCAGTTGCGCCGCGCGTACGTACAGGGCCTCGGCGTCGGTGATGGCGATGCCGAACTTGTTTTCCTTCAGGCCGGTGGAGATGTAGGGATGGGTACCGGCATCGACGTCCGGGTTGACCCGCAGCGAGACCGGTGCCTGCACGCCCATCTCGGCAGCGACTGCCTGCAGGCGTTCGAGCTCGTCGGCGGATTCGACGTTGAAGCAGTGCACGCCCACTTCCAGGGCGCGACGCATGTCCTGGCGGGTCTTGCCGACGCCGGAGAACACCACGCGATCGGCACGGCCACCGGCGGCCAGCACGCGCTCCAGCTCACCGCCGGAGACGATGTCGAAGCCTGCGCCCAGGCGGGCGAGCAGGTTCAGCACGCCGAGGTTGGAGTTGGCCTTGACGGCGAAGCAGACCAGGTGCGAGGTGCCCTCTAGGGCATCGGCGTAGCTGCGGTACTGGGCCTCGATGTGGGCTCGCGAGTACACGTAGGTGGGGGTGCCGAAACGTTCGGCGATGGCCGACAGGGCCACGCCTTCCGCGAACAGTTCGCCGTCGCGGTAGTTGAAAGCGTCCATTGGATTTCCTTACTGCGCTGGCGTCTGCTCGGGCTGCAGCTCAGGCTGCTGTTCCTGCGGCTGCGATGGCTGGGCGTGTTGGTGCTGGTGGGACTTTTGCTCTTTCCCATTGCCCTCTTCAGGCAGGTACAGGGGGCCCTTCTGACCGCAGGCCGAAACCAGGCAAGCAACCGCGACCAGCGCCGCAAGGGAGGAAATCAGGCGCTTCATTGGCGAAATCCTTTGAAATAAGCAGTATTGCGCCCGAGTATACCGAGCGACCGCCGGATTGCCTATGCAAGGGCCGGTCCGCCCGGCGGGCCAGCCTCGAGCGGCAAGCGGCAAGAAAAAGCAGCCTGGCGCACAATGTCAGTCAGTTAAGCGGCGCTTTGTCATTTTTGGGGCTACCTTGCAGCCCACCGTCGGCAAGCCGGCTCCCACAGGGATCGCGGCGACCACACATGATGCGGTTTGCATGGACAGTGTGGGAGCCGGCTTGCCGGCGATGGGGCGCGAAGCGGCCCCAAATGACAACTGAACGTCTTAACTGACCGGCATTGGCCTGGCGCATGCTTGGCTTTTTCTTGCCGCTCGACGCTTGCAGCTTGCAGCTGATTGGCGTGAAGCTTTGCATTCCCGCCAAGTCGCCCGTATCTTGCCCGGCTTGCCGTAAGTAGCCAATTTCGAGGTTCCTGCAATGAGTTTGAGCGAAGCGCGTTTCCATGATCTGGTCGACGCGACCCAACAGGCCCTGGAAGACCTGTTCGATGAGAGCGGCCTGGATGTGGACATGGAGAATTCCGCCGGGGTGCTGACCGTCAAGTTCGACAACGGCAGCCAGTTGATCTTCAGCCGCCAGGAACCGCTGCGCCAGTTGTGGCTGGCCGATCGCTCCGGCGGCTTCCACTTCGACTACGACGAACAGAGCGGCAAGTGGGTCTGCGAGAAGAGCGAGGAGCTGCTGGGCGAGATGCTCGAGCGTATCGTCTGGGAGCGGGCCGGCGAGAAGCTGGACTTCGACGAGATCTGAGATGAGCGACCCGGCACGGCCCCCGAAGCCGCTCTACAGCAACGTCAGCCCGGCGGTACCTTCGCCGTGCGTGAACGTCTGCCGGCTCGATGAGCACAAGGTCTGTCGTGGCTGTTTCCGGCCGGTGGAGCACATCCGCGAATGGCGTTCGGCCGATGACGAGCGACGCCGGCAGATCTGCCGCGAGGCCCAGGCCCGACGGGTGCGGTACGCCGCGCAGTGACGGCCGGGCTTGAGTATTTGCCCGGCTGTGGTAGTGTCGAACCCAGCGTCGGTGATGCCGAAAGTATTCACAAACCCCGCCCTTGGGCGGGGTTTTGCTTTATCTGCCTGTTAAAAAGGAGTCTGACTGGATCATGAGCACCAAGCCTTCCCTCATCCTCACCCGATTGGACGTACAGCGTCTCGAGCGTCTGATCGACAGCCTCGATGAAAGTACGCCGGGTGTGCTCGCCCTGCAGGACGAGCTGGACCGCGCCGACCAGGTTGTCGGTCACGAGGAGGTCCCGGCCGGTGTAGTGACCATGAATTCGCGCGTGCACTGCCGCGAAGAAGCCAGTGGCAAGGACTACCACCTGACCCTGGTCTATCCCAAGGACGCAGGGCCTGAAGGGAACGTCTCCATTCTCGCGCCGATCGGCTGTGCGTTGCTGGGGCTGTCGGTGGGCGACCAGATCGACTGGCCGGCCCCTGGTGGCAAGACCCTCAAGCTCACCCTGCTGGATGTCGAATACCAGCCGGAGGCGGCGGGCGACTACGACCTGTAGGCGGTTTTCGCGGTAGCGGTGCCGGCCATCTGGGGACGCGAAGCGGCCCCAATGAAGGCCTGCAGGGCCCCACTAGGGCTCCAGGGCCGCCTGCAACTGCTCCAGCCCATCGTTGAGCGCCTGCTCCAGCTCGCGCTTGTAGCGCAGGTAGAGCACCGTCGAGCCTTGGTCGTCCTCCAGTAGCTCGGACAGGTCCAGGTCGGTGATGTAGCAGCGGTAGTTGCCGGCGCTGCGACGCCGGCCGATGATCTGGCGGGCAACCACGGCGTAGAGCTGGTCGCCATGCTCCAGTTCGGAGAACTCCTGCTGGTCGCAGTAGAGCGTGACGTGCACATCGTCGCCCGTGCCAGCCTGCAGGATCGCTTGCACCTCATAGTAGGGCTGGTCGCTGCCATCGCTCGGCGCCGGGCGCGGCTCCAGGCTGCGGGCCTTGCCGGCACCGGAGGGCTGCAACTGGTAGTAGAGGATGTCCAGCGATGCCTGTTGCAGGCTGTCGAGCGGCAGCAGGGCGTCGCGGCGTATCACTACCGAACGCAAGAAGCGCTGCAGGGGCAGCAGCAGGTGGGTTTCGTCCTGCAAGGGCAGGCGCTGCTGCCAGAGGGCGTTGTACTCGTCCAGCACGTAGAGGTCGGCCCAGCCGTCGAGCAGGCGATAGAACACCTGGATGCAGCCCGGTTGCCCTTGCCCCAGAATCAGCGGCAGGTCGTGATCCTGCAGGGCATTGGCGTCCAGGTGCAGGGGGCTGTACTCACCGCGTTCCTCGCCCAGGCAATCGAGCACGGCCTCGTGGTCGGCGAGGGTGGCCAGGCTGACCTGCCCAGGCTGCAGCTCCAGCACATGGGTGTACTGCGCCACCTGCAGCAGGTAGCGATGGTTCAGCGCCTGGTCGAGCAGCGACTGCGCGGTATCGAAGATATCCTCGACCCGCTGGCGGATGGCCTGGGCGCGGTTGTGGCAGAAACAGCGTACCCGCAGCCGTGGCCGGTGCTTGCGCTGGCCGAGGCTGTTGAGGAAGTCGCGCAGGCAGCGCACCAGCGCGTGCTCGCCGTCGTAGCGCTGCACCAGCACTTCGTTCCAGCTGTTGAGGGTGACCTGGTCGAGGGTCAGCACCAGGTTCTCGCGCACACCGGCGTAGCTCAGCGAGTCGGTGCGCTCGGTGGTCATCAGGATGTTCAGGTCGCGATGATGGCGCAGCGGGTCGATGCCGACGTTGACCAGCAGCAGGATCTCGTCGGCCACGCTCGGCTGCAGCAGGCGGATCTCGCTGACGGTTTCCAGCGGCAGCGCAATGGTCTGTTGCAGGCTGCCCAGCAGGTTGAACAGCTCGAATTCGCTCAGGTCGCTGACCCCGGGGTGCAGGGCCAAGCGTGTGCTGCTGTCGATCACCCCGTTGCGATGGGCCCAGGTGAGCAGTTCGAGCAGTTCGCGGCAGCGCTTGATCGGGCTGAAGTGCTCCCATTCGTGCACGCCGAGGTTGCCATTGTACAGCCCCCAGTGGTGGGTCCCGGGCTCCTTGCGGTTGGGCGATTGGACCAGGGTCAGGGTATCTTCGGCCAGGTCCGGGGCGATGCCTGGGTTGATCACCTCGATCTTGCCAGCGCGGCGCTCGAAGGCAGCGTACAGGCGGCGGCCGAGGACGTTGAGGTCGCGCTGGTCGGCGCGGCTGCTGGCGTTCTGGCTGCGGGCGAACTCGCCGAGGAAGCGGTAGCTGTGGTTCAACTCGGCCACCAGCTCACGGCGCTCGGCAGCTACCTGGCGTACCTTCCACTGGCTGCGGCTGTCGAGCATGGCCAGTTGGCGCAGGTTCCAGCCCCATTCCTCGGCCAGGCGCCCGAGCAACCGGCGTTGCCAACCGCCGACACGTGAGCGGCCGGGTTCGCTGAGCTTCTTGTTGACCTTCAGGTACAGGGCGCGCCGCACCAACTCCAGGCGTGCGGTTTCGCCCCGGCGTTGCAGGTAGCGCTCGATGCGCCGGTAGACCATCACGTAGGGGTCGAGCTCGTCGAGGTCCAGGCGATTGGCGAACACTGCCTGCTTGTAGTCCAGGCTCAGGCAGCGTACCTCGGGGTGCTCGCTGGCATAGGCTTCGGTCAGCAGCAGCTTGAGCACCGACTTGTAGGGCGAGTCGATGCCCTTGAACAGTTGCCACAGCCCGGCACCGACGAATTCGCCCGGCGGGATGTGCGCCAGGTGGCCGAGGTCGAGGTCGTCCTCGGCACGGATGAAACGCTTGGACAGCAGCACCTGGGTGTATTCCCGGTAGTTGTGCTCCTGGTAGACCGGGACCAGCCACCACAGCGGCGTGCGGCCGGCCAGCCAGATCGCCGTGCGGTAGAACTCGTCGAGTAGCAAGTAATGCTGGGTGGTGCCGCAGTCATCGGAGCCGAGCTGGCCATCGCGCTCACCCTGGACGAACCCCTGGGGCTCGATGAGGAAGAAGTGCGCCTCGGCGCCCTGGCTGGCGGCCCAGGCCTCGAGCAACTGGCACTTGCGCCGCAGCTCGGCCAGTTCGGCCTCGCCCAGGTTCGCGGCATGGCAGACCCACAGGTCCATGTCGCTTTGCTCGGCCTGGGCAAGGGTACCCAGGCTGCCCATCAGGAACAGGCCATGGATCGGTCGCGGTGGGTTGCCATGGCGGGCCTTGTGGGTGAACGAGCGGGCCAGGCGCTGGGCCTCGGCCAGCAGCTGGACGTCGGGCTCGAACCCCGAGACACCGGCCGGTGTGTTGCCCGAGACATAGCCGGGCAGCAACGGGTGGTTGACGTGGAACAGCAGCGGCAGCAGGGTCAACACCTGCTGCTGGCGCGTGGACAACCCCTCCATGGCCCGCTCCAGTCGCCCCTGGTTGAGCTGCAGGAAGCGCGCACGCAGCTTCGCCAGCTCCTTGCGGTCGATGCCTTGTTCCAGGTCGGGGCGGATTTCGTGGGGGTGGTTCATTGCGCACTCAGGCAGGCCAGGGGAGCACTGGCGAGTTTAGCCTGAGTGCGGCGCTCGGATAAGCGTTGGCTGGGTTATTGACGTCATTTTCCTCGCGGGCGTGGGGCTTTTTCGCGGCAGTTCGGCGCCCCGGCAGGCCCCCACAGGAACAACGCCGTCCTTGAGGGCGCCGGCGAACCTGTGGGAGCTTGCCCGCGCAAAGGGCGCTGCGAACTCAAGCCGGCTGCACGGCCTTGAGGATGGTCAGCAACTGCTGGACGTTCTCGGCGGCATCCAGCCCCAGGCTGGTCAGGTAGCCGCCATCGGGCTGGGTGGTCAGTTGCTTGTCGTGCAGGCGCCGGGCCGCGGCGACCAAAGTGGGGGAGGCGTTGCTGTGGACCTTGATGCCTTCCTGGCTGCTGTCCAGGTTGAACAGGGCGAGGACTTCCAGTTCGGCGATCAGTTCGGGGGTGAAGGACATGGATGACTCCTGACTTCCAGACAAGGATGGCGGCACCGTTGCCGGCGCCTGATCCAGGAGTGTAGTCAGGCTTCGTCGTTGTCGCCTTGATCTGCTTCAGGTGGCAGCTCGGGCAAGGCGCGCAGGGCGTTCTCGTACCATTGGCCATTGAACGGCCGGTCCTCGTCGAGCATGGCGTCGATCTCGATGGCCAGCACATGGGCCATGAGGTTGAGGATGTCCTCGCGTTCGTAGCCGACCAGGGTCAGCTTATTGAAGGTGGCCTTGGCCGCTGCTGGCTCGCCGCTTTCGATCTGGTTCTCGATGGCCTGAATCAGGGTCGCTTCGACGAAGGCTTCCTCGTCATTGTTGTCGATGTCGCTGGGTTCGCTCATGGCGCTGCTCCTGTGGTGGAGCACACAGTGTGCCATGCCCGCACTGCGGATGCCCTGTCATCGACAGCTCGCATGATGCTGGCCAGGCCGGGGCGATCGGTCTATAACAGCCGGGCCATCCCCACACGGCCTGGAGGCTGTATCAATGCTCAAGCTTCACGGATTCGCGGTCAGCAACTACTACAACATGGTCAAGCTGGCCCTGATGGAAAAAGGCTTGCCCTTCGAAGAGGTGCCGTTCTTCGCCGGCCAGAGCCCGCAGGCCCTGGCCATCAGCCCACGCGGCAAGGTGCCGGTGCTGGAGACCGAGCAGGGGTTTATCAGCGAGACCTGCGTGATCCTCGACTATATCGAGCAGACCCAGGCCGGCAAGCCACTGCTGCCGGCGGATGCCTTCGCCCAGGCCAAGGTGCGCGAGTTGCTCAAGGAGATCGAGCTGTACATCGAGTTGCCGGCGCGTACCTGCTACCCCGAGGCGTTCTTCGGCATGGCGGTGGAGCCGGTGATCAAGGAACGCGCCCGCAGCGAGCTGCTGGCCGGTTTCGCCACGCTCAAGCGCAACGGCCGCTTCGCCCCCTACGTGGCGGGCGAGCAGTTGACGCTGGCCGACCTGATGTTCTGTTTCTCGGTGGACCTGGCCTGCCTGGTGGGCAAGAAGGTGCTGAACATCGATTTCCTGGCGGACTTCCCGCAGGCAGGGGCATTGCTGGAGAAGCTGGGAGAGAACCCGCACATGGCGCGGATCGTGGCGGACAAGGACGCGGCGATGCCGGCGTTCCTGGAGATGATGCGCAGCAAGCGCTGAGGGGGATGCCGCGAGCGAGGGCGTAGCCCTCGCACTGGGGGAAGCCTTAGCGCGAAGCCAGCAGCGCCTTGCCCCGGGCCACGGCTGCACGCACCTGCGCCGGCGCGGTGCCGCCGATATGGTCACGGGCGTTGACCGAGCCTTCCAGGGTGAGCACGGCGAACACGTCCTGCTCGATCTGGTCGCTGAACTGGCGCAGCTCGTCCAGGCTCATCTCGGCCAGGTCCTTGCCGGTGTCGACGCCGTACTTCACCGCGTGGCCGACGATCTCGTGGCAGTCGCGGAAGGGCAGGCCACGGCGCACCAGGTAGTCCGCCAGGTCGGTGGCGGTGGAGAAGCCGCGCAGGGCCGCCTCGCGCATCACCGCGTGGCGCGGCTTGATCGCCGGGATCATGTCGGCGAAGGCGCGCAGGGAGTCGCGCAGGGTGTCGGCGGCGTCGAACAGCGGTTCCTTGTCTTCCTGGTTGTCCTTGTTGTAGGCCAGCGGCTGGCCTTTCATCAGGGTCAGCAGGCCGGTCAGGGCGCCGAACACGCGGCCGCTCTTGCCGCGAACCAGCTCGGGAACGTCCGGGTTCTTCTTCTGCGGCATGATCGAGCTGCCGGTGCAGAAGCGATCAGGCAGGTCGATGAACTGGAACTGGGCGCTGGTCCACAGCACCAGTTCCTCGGAGAAGCGCGACAGGTGCATCATCGCCACGCTTGCAGCCGCGCAGAATTCGATGGCGAAGTCACGGTCCGACACGCCGTCGAGCGAGTTGCCGGCCACGGCCTCGAAGCCCAGCAGCTTGCAGGTCAGCGCGCGGTCGATCGGGTAGGTGGTACCGGCCAGCGCGGCGCTGCCCAGGGGCATGCGGTTGGTGCGCTTGCGGCAGTCGACCAGGCGCTCGTAGTCGCGGCTGAGCATCTCGAACCAGGCCAGCAGGTGGTGGCCGAAGGTGACCGGCTGGGCGGTCTGCAGGTGGGTGAAGCCGGGCATGATGGTCTCGGCCTCACGCTCGGCCTGCTCCAGCAGGCCCTGCTGCAGGCGGGTGATCTCGGCCAGGATCAGGTCGATCTCGTCGCGCAGCCACAGGCGGATGTCGGTGGCCACCTGGTCGTTGCGGCTGCGGCCGGTGTGCAGCTTCTTGCCGGTGATGCCGATGCGGTCGGTCAGGCGGGCCTCGATGTTCATGTGCACGTCTTCCAGGTCGACGTGCCAGTCGAAGGCGCCGGCCTCGATCTCGCCCTGGATGGTCTTCAGGCCGTCGATGATGGCGTCGCGCTCGGCGTCGGTGAGTACGCCGACCTGCGCCAGCATGGTGGCGTGGGCGATCGAACCCATGATGTCGTGGCGGTACAGGCGCTTGTCGAAATCGACCGAGGCGGTGAAGCGGGCGACGAAGGCGTCGACGGGCTCACTGAAGCGGCCGCCCCAGGACTGATTGGTCTTGTCGGTGCTCATGGATTCACTCGTTGAAGGCGTGAACGAAAAAAGTGGCGTCGATCATAACAGGGTTGAGGCCTGCGCCGCAGGGGCGTCGGTCGAGAGAAACCCCGGCGAGGCGGAGGCGGGCGGGTCCTGGAGATATTCAATGATTGAACGGCAGTGTTCCACGGACCGTCTACAGTTGGACAAAGGGCTGGCGGCGAAACTGCCAGGCCAGTGAATCTTTGGCCATCGCGTCGGTCTAGAGCGTGACCGCGGTGTCGGTCGCCCTACACCTGTCTACGCTATACCGATGCGAGACTCACTCAGGAATCCAGCGCAATTATGAATGTCCTGATCGTTGATGACGAACCCCAAGCCCGCGAACGCCTGAGCCGGCTGCTCGGCGAGCTTGAGGGCTACACCGTGCTGGAGCCCAGCGCCACCAACGGCGAGGAGGCCCTGGCCCTGATCGACAGCCACAAACCCGATGTGGTCCTGCTGGACATCGGCATGCCTGGCCTGGACGGCCTGCAGGTGGCCGCCCGGCTGTGCGAGCGCGAGGCGCCGCCGGCCGTGGTGTTCTGCACCGGCGACGACGAATACGGCAGCCAGGCCTTCAAGGACAGCACCCTCAGCCACGTGACCAAGCCGATCCAACCCCAGGCCCTGCGCGAAGCCCTGCGCAAGGCCGACAAGCCCAATCGCGCCCAGCTCGCGGCCCTGACCCGGCCGGCCAACGAGGGCGGCGGCCCGCGCAGCCACATCAGCGCACGAACGCGCAAGGGCATCGAGCTGATCCCCTTGCCACAGGTCATCTATTTCATCGCCGACCACAAGTACGTGACCCTGCGCCATGAGGCCGGGGAAGTGTTGCTGGACGAGCCATTGAAGGCCTTGGAGGACGAGTTCGGTGAACGTTTCGTGCGCATCCACCGCAACGCGCTGGTGGCCCGGGAGCGCATCGAGCGTCTGCAGCGCACGCCGCTTGGGCATTTCCAGCTGTTCCTCAAAGGCCTGGATGGCGATGCCCTGACCGTCAGCCGGCGTCATGTGGCGGGTGTGCGCAAGATGATGCAGACGCTCTGACACGGGCTTCACGGTATGGCAAGGGCCTAGCCCTTGTTCGTGGCCAGGCGATAGCCGCTCAGTCAATACTTTCAGCTGCCAGCTGGGGCTGCTTCGCGCCCCATCGTCGGCAAGGCAGCCTCGGATGATAAAACACCGCGCCTACAGGGTAGCCTGATGACCTGGATCTGCTGGCAAGGCCGGCGGAGCTGTTATGATCGGCGGTATTTCTCTGGATCGGGGCGTTTCATGTCCACTCGCGAAATCCGTATTGCCACCCGTAAAAGTGCCCTGGCCCTGTGGCAGGCCGAATATGTCAAGGCCCGCCTGGAGCAGGCCCACCCGGGCCTCGTGGTGACCCTGGTGCCCATGGTCAGCCGCGGCGACAAGTTGCTCGATGCGCCCCTGGCGAAGATCGGTGGCAAGGGGTTGTTCGTCAAGGAGCTGGAAACCGCGCTGCTGGACAACGAGGCCGATATCGCCGTGCACTCGATGAAGGACGTGCCCATGGACTTCCCCGAAGGCCTGGGCCTGTACTGCATCTGCGAGCGCGAGGACCCACGCGACGCCTTCGTTTCCAATCGCTTCGCCAGCCTCGACGCGCTGCCGGCCGGCAGTGTCGTCGGCACCTCCAGCCTGCGTCGCCAGGCCCAGTTGCTGGCGCGCCGTCCGGACCTGGAAATCCGCTTCCTGCGTGGCAACGTCAATACCCGCCTGGCCAAGCTCGATGCCGGCGAGTACGACGCCATCATCCTCGCTGCGGCCGGCCTGATCCGCCTCGGCTTCGAGGCACGCATCACCTCGACCATCGGTGTCGATGACAGCCTGCCGGCCGGTGGCCAGGGGGCCGTGGGCATCGAATGCCGCAGTGCCGATCATGAAATCCATGCCCTGCTGGCACCCCTGCATCATGCCGACACCGCCGACCGCGTGGTGGCCGAGCGAGCCCTGAACAAGCGCCTCAACGGCGGTTGCCAGGTGCCGATCGCCTGCTATGCCGTGCTCGAAGGCGAGCAGTTGTGGCTGCGCGGCCTGGTCGGCCAGCCCAGCGGCGGTACCTTGCTGCGCGCCGAGGCACGCGCTCCGCGCAGCGCCGCCGAGGCGTTGGGCGTGCAGGTCGCCGAAGACCTGCTCAGCCAGGGCGCCGAGGCCATTCTCAAGGATGTCTATGGCGAGGCCGGACACCCGTGAGCCCCTGGCGCCTGCTGCTGACCCGGCCCGAGGAAGACTGCCAGGCACTGGCGCAGAGCCTCGCTGCCGCCGGCATTGCCAGCAGTTGCCTGCCATTGCTGGCCATCGAGCCGGTGGTGCTGGACGCCCGGCAAGGCCAGCGCCTGGCCAACCTGCGCGACTACCAGGCGATCATCGTGGTCAGCAAGCCGGCCGCGCGCCTGCTGCTCGAGCAACTGGCCGGGGCGGGCCTGCCGCCGCCTCGCCGGGGCTGGTTCACGGTGGGCGCAGCCACGGCGCGGATTCTCCAGGACCAGGGCCTGCTGGTCGACTTCCCCGCTGACGGCGATGACAGTGAAGCCTTGCTCGCACTGCCGGTCCTGGGCGAGGCTATCGCCGCCGTCGCCACGCCGCGCGTGCTGGTCGTGCGGGGTGTGGGAGGTCGCGAACTGCTGGCCGAGCGTCTTGGGGAGCAAGGTGCTAGTGTCGATTATCTGGAACTGTATCGCCGCCAGTTGCCGGATTACCCGGAGGGGACCCTGGTGCGTCGAATCGAGGCGGAACGCCTCAACGGCCTGGTGGTCAGCAGTGGGCAAGGTCTTGAACACCTGCTGCGCCTGGCGGGTGCCGACTGGCCGCGCCTGGCGCGTGTGCCGTTGTTCGTGCCGAGCCCCCGGGTCGCCGAACAGGCCCGGGCGGCGGGCGCCCAACAGATCGTGGATTGCCGTGGCGCCAGTGCCGCGGCCTTGCTGGCAGCCGTGCAGCGTAGCGCTGCACCTGCCTCCTAAGGCGCTAAGCTCAATGCGACGCGCCCCCATGCAAAGGATGGATACGTGAGCGAAACTGTCTTGTCCAACAACGAACAGCCATCGGCGCCCGAGACGCCGGAAACCCCCGCCGCCAAACCTGCCAAGCGCTCTGGCAATGGCTTGGCATTGCTGGCCCTGCTGCTGGGCGCGGCCGGGATCGCGGTCGGGGGCTGGGGAGCCTGGCAGGTCCGCCAGCTGCAAGGCAGCGAGCAGGGCCAGGGCCAGCACCTGCAGGCCCTGAGTGAACGCACCAGCGCGCTGCAGCAGCGAGAGCAGCAGATCAGCGCGCAACTGGCCAGCCTGCCGGCGGCCAGCGAGCTGGAAGACCGACGCCGCCTGGTGGCGCAGTTGCAGGGCGACCAGCAGCGCCTGAGCCAGCGCCTGGAAACCGTGCTCGGCGAGAGCCGCAAGGAATGGCGACTGGCCGAAGCCGAGCACCTGCTGCGTCTGGCCACCCTGCGCCTGTCGGCCCTGCAGGACATCGCCAGCGCCAAGGCCCTGGTCGAAGGCGCCGACGAGATCCTGCGCGAGCAGAGCGACCCGGGCGCCTTCGCCGCCCGCGAGCAACTGGCCCGCAGCCTGGCGATGCTCGACAGCACCCAGCAGCCTGACCGTACCGGCCTGTTCCTCAAGCTCGCGGCCCAGCGCGAGCTGGTGCAGCAGCTCAGCGCCCAGTCCCCCGAGTTCGACAGCAATGCCGACGCCCTCGGTGCCCTGACCGCCGACGGCGATGGAGCCAGCCGCTGGTCCCAGTGGTGGGCAGAAATCTCCAAGTACTTCCAGATCGAGTTCAACGCCGACGAGAACGTGCGTCCGTTGCTGGCCGGGCAATCGCTCAACCAGTTGCGCCTGGCCCTGAGCCTGACCATCGAGCAGGCGCAGTGGGCGGCGCTCAACGGCGAGGCCAAGGTCTACACCCAGGCCCTGGACGATGCGCGCAGCGTGCTGCTGGCCAACTTCAACGCCGACAACCCGCAGAGCAAGGCCATGCTCGACAGCCTCAACGCGCTGGCCGAGCAGCCGGTCTCGGTGGTCACGCCCGACCTGAGCGAGAGCCTGGCTGCGGTGCAGGCCTACATCCAGCGTCGCCACCTGCCGGCCGAAGCCGAAGGGGGCAAGCCATGAAGCGTGTCTACCTGCTGGCGGTGCTGGCGATCGTGGTGGCCGCGGCGCTGGGGATCGCCGTTGCCAAGCACAGTGGCTACGTGCTGATCGCCTATGGCGGGTTCCGTTACCAGTCGGGGCTGTGGGCGGCATTGGCGGCGCTGGTGGCCATCGTCGGGGCGCTCTGGCTGTTGCGCTACCTGGTCGGCCTGGTGTTGACCTCGAGCGGTGTGGTCAACCCCTGGTCGCGGCGCAACCGTAGCCGGCGTACTCGCATCGCCATCGAGCAAGGCCAATTGGACCTGGCCGAGGGCCGCTGGGCAAGTGCCCAGCGCCACTTGCACCGGGCTGCCGAAGCCGAGCGCCAACCACTGCTCTATTACCTTGGCGCCGCACGTGCGGCCAACGAGCTGGGCCGTACCGAGGACAGCGACAACCTGCTCGAGCGCGCTCTCGAACGCCAGCCACAGGCGGAACTCGCCATCGCCCTGACCCATGCCCAGTTGCAGATGGACCGTGGCGATGCCGAGGGGGCGCTCGACACCCTGCTGGCCATGCAAGAGCGTCACCCGCACAACGCCCAGGTGCTGCGCCTGCTGCAGCGCCTGCACCTGGAGCGGGGCGATTGGCCGGCGCTGATCCGCCTGCTGCCCGATTTGCGCAAGGGCAAGGTACTGCCGGCCAAGGAGCTGGCAGAGCTGGAACAGCGCGCCTGGGGCCAGAACCTGTGCCTGGCGGCGACCCGTGGCGAGGATGCCCAGGCCGCCCGCCAGGGCCTGGAGCGTGCCTGGCAGCAACTTACCGCTGCCCAGCGTCAGGAGCCGCAGTTGGTGCTGGCCTACGCCGAGCAACTGCGCCAGGTCGGTGCCCAGGGCGAGGCCGAGCAGGTGCTGCGCACCGCGCTCAAGCGCCAGTACGAAAGCCACCTGGCTCGCTTGTACGGCCTGGTACGGGGCGATGATCCGGCGCGCCAGCTGCAGGCTGCCGAGGGCTGGCTCAAGGAGCACCCCGAGGATGCGAGCCTGCTGCTGACCCTGGGCCGCCTGAGCCTGCAGAACCGTCTGTGGGGCAAGGCGCGCGACTACCTGGAAAGCAGCCTGCGCCTGGAGCGTAACCCAGAGACCTGCGCCGAGCTGGCCCGCCTGCTCGCCGGCCTGGGCGAAACCGAGCGCAGCAACCAGCTGTTCCAGGAAGGCCTGGGCCTGTTGGACGAGCGCCTGCTGGCCCTGCCATTGCCCGAGGGGATGCGAGCCTGAGTACCCCCAAGCGCCCGCGCCAGTGCGCGGGCGCTTGGGTTTGTGGATTTTCCAGCCGCAAAGGCTGGGTTTGCGCTTTCCTTCTTCGGAAATTTCCTACTGATTGTTGAAAACTTTCCTTGTCAATCAGCGACTTGTCCCCACTGTAGCGCCTTGAAACAAAGCGCGCCTTTCCTCTACCGTTCCAAGCCATATCTTCAACCCGGGACCTACATCGCTCATGCTGCTGGCCCGTTTGCATACGTTCTTTCTTCCTGCCTGGCTCGCCTCGCTGGCGGTGCTGGCTGCCTCTTTCCACCTCGAAAGCGTTCTGGGCCTGGTGCCGTGCCCCTTGTGCTTCAGCCAACGCTTTCTGCTGGGGCTCTACTCGCTGGTCTGTCTGTGCGCGGTCATCCACCACCCCGGCTCGTCGGGCCGGCGCGCCTACTGCGCGCTGGCCTTGGCCTGTTCGCTGGGTGGCGCGCTGCTGGCGGCGCGGCATGTCTGGTTGCAGGGGGGGAGCATGCCGCTGGAAGCCTGCCATGTCCCGTTCCAGCAGGTCCTGGAGCAGTCCTGGGGCCAGGCCTTGAAGATGCTGTTGCTGGGCGGCCCGGACTGCGACTCGCTGACCTGGAGCTTTCTCGACCTGACCCTGCCCGAGTGGAGCCTGCTGGCGTTCCTGCTGTTGTCGGCGCTGCCGTTGTCCTGGCTGCTGAGGTTTTGTTTGCGCCGCCTGGGCAACGCTTGATCCAGGGCAAGCCCGCCACGATCGCTCGACCAGTGGTGAGCCGCAACGAGATTAAACGCTTGTACGAACTTTGTCCGATGCGTACCTTGATGGTCAGCACGCGCGGGAATAATCTCCCTGCACGCATACCGAAAACACAACTGCTCGATGCCGTCCTGCTGATGTCACCTTTGTGCTGTGGTGTTGTGGTGCGAGGTGCAGCGGCATCTACCCAGAAGGGAAGAGATAGCCATGCTCGATAGTTGTCAGAACGCTCAGGAACGCTGGGGTGGGGTTCACAAGCTGATCGACCGCTGGCTGGAGGAGCGCCAGGAACTGGTGCACGCCTTCCGCGCCCTGCGCGACGCCAAGCCGGCCTTTGCCGACAAGGAGCAGAACGGCCGTTTCTGCGAGATCCTGGTCGATTATGTCTCGGCATGGCACTTCGAAGTCTGCGAACAACTGGTCAGCGAGGCCAAGGCCTTCGGCGACGACGGCGCGCTGGAGCTGGCCGAGCAGATCAACCCGCGGATCAACGACATCACCCAGATCGCTTTGGCCTTCAACGACCATTGCGAAAAAGGCCAGTGCAAGGACCCCGAGCGTTTCTCCAAGAAACTCGGCGAGCTGGGCAGCCTGCTGCACGAGCGCTTCGAGCTGGAGGATTGCCTGATCGAGGTGCTGCACAACGCCCACAAGGAAGAAGGGGCGGTCCAGGCCTGACGCCTGGCCTCAGTCGGCCACCGCCAGCAATTCGATCTCGAATACCAGGGGGGTGTAGGGCGCGATCAGGTCGCCCGCACCTTCGGCGCCGTAGGCTTGCGCCGAGGGGATCACCAGCCGCCATTTCGCCCCTGCCTTCATGTGTGGCAACGCCACCTGCCAACCTTCGATCACCGAGCCCAGGCTGAACCACTGGGGTTGCAGGTTCTGGTCGAACACCGAGCCGTCGGGCAATTTCCCCACGTAACGTACCTGCACCTTGCCGCCCGCCTTGGGTTGGGCGCCGTTGCCAGGCACCTGTTCGCTGTAGAGAACGCCACCGGCCAGCTCATGCATGCCGGCGCGGGCGCGTTCGTTGGCCAGAAAACGCTGCTCCGCGACCTGGAGCTGCTCCGCCTGGGCTTGTTCGGCTGCGGCAGCGGCCTGCGCCTCATGCTGCTGGAGAATGGCCTGCATGCGTGGCGCGTCGAGCTTGAGCGGTTGGCCCTGGTAGGCCTGGCGCAGGCCTTGCACCAGGGCATCGAGCTGCAGGCCGGGTACTTCCTCGCGCAGCCGCTCGCCGAGGCTGGCGCCCAGGCTGTAGGCGAGGTCGTGGTCGTTGGCGGGGGCGGTGTCTGGGCCTGCGAAGGCGAAGGGGGCGGCCAGGCACAGCCCGAGAACAAGATAGCGAGGCACGGTTGGCTCCTGCGGCAATGAGCCGGAAGTATGCCAGCCTTGTTGGCGGGAAATGTGTAAATATCAGCAATTGCTTATTGGGCAACTACACTTGCACCGAGCTGCAAGATAACAACTTTGCCCAGGCATGCAACGCGGCGGCACCAATACTGTCAACATGCCCTAGCGGCGTTAGCAGCAGAAGCATAGTATGAGCCGCAATCTCGTCAGCCAGGAGGTAAACCATGTCGGCCAAGAAGAAGCCAGTCAGTACGCCGTTGCACCTGCTCCAGCAACTTTCGGGTAGTCTGCTCGAACATTTGGAAGATGCCTGCTCGCAAGCGCTGGCGGATGCGGAAAAACTGCTGGCCAAGTTGGAAAAACAACGTGGCAAGGCCCAGGAGAAACTGCACAACGCACGCCTGAAGTTGCAGGATGCCGCCAAGGCCGGTAAAGCCAAGGCGCAGAACAAGGCGAAGAAAGCCACCGGCGAACTTGAAGCGTTGCTCGACTCGCTCAAAGAGCGCCAGACCCAGACCCGTACTTATATCCAGCAACTCAAGCGTGATGCCCAGGAAAGCCTGAAACTGGCCCAGGGCGTTGGCAAGGTACGCGAGGCTGCCGGCAAGGCCCTCGACCAGCGTGCCGCGGCCACCAAGGCAGCCGCCAAGCCCGTTGCCAAGGTTGCGGCCAAACCCGCCACCGCGAAACCCGCCGCCAAGCCGACCGCCACCCGCACACCGGCCAAGGCCGCTGCAGCCAAACCAGTTGCCAAGAGCACCGTTAAACCGGCTGCCAAGAGTGCCGCCAAACCGGCTGCCAGCAAGGCGCCGGCTAGGGCTGCTGCCGCGACTGCGGCCAAGGGCACCGCCGCCACCCGCGCACCTGCCAAGGCTGCTGCGACCAAACCGGCGGCCAAGGCCGCCAGCAAGCCTGCTGCCAAGGCGCCGGCCAAGGCCAGCGCTGCGAAACCAGCGGCCAAGCCTGCGGCGAAAGCGTCCAGCGCCAAGCCCGTAGCGGCCAAGCCAGCGGCGAAACCGGCTGCGGCCAGGGCCAATGCTGCGAAACCTGCTGCCAAACCCGCTGCAACCCGTTCCACAGCCGCCAAGCCGGCAGCCAAGCCCGGCGCTACCCGCTCGGCGGTTGCCAAGGCAGCGGCCAAGCCTGCCGCGAGCAAACCTGTCGAAAGCAAGCCGGCCGCACCCGCCACCAGCGCCCCGGCGCCAGTGACCAACTCGGCCGCGCCAGCCAGCGCCTCGCCGGCACCGGCCAGCAACCCGGTTCAGTCGCCGTCCACGGCGTCCTGAAGCGCCTCGGCCGCGACGCGCAAGCGATGCAGCGCGTCGTGGCCGCGGGCCTGGTCCGGCGCCAGCCAGGCCAGCCAATCGTCCGTGGGCCCGTCTGGGCCTGCGGGCCATGCCCTTGCCTGCTCCTGCAGGCGCGCCAGCAAGGTGCGCTCCGCCTCCAGTTCCAGTCCCTTGACCTGCTCACGCAGCACCGCCAGGTGCGCATCGTCCTGGGCATCGGCACGCCATTGCTGGCGTAGGACGCGCAGCGGGGCGACCACTTGCCGCTGCCAGGGTTCGGCAAGGCTCCGGAGTGCGTGTACGCGCTCGGCATCGGGTTGGACGTTACCGGCCTGCAGCCAGGTACCGCACAGCAGCAGGCAGACATCGCCGCCCAGCGCCTGCAGCTCCAGGCAGGCGGCTTCGACGCCGGGTTGCCCATAAAGCGCCAAGGCATGGCGCCACAAATCGGTATGCATGTTCGCCTCGCGCCGACGATCAAGTGGCCTGTGTGGTTGCAGGGGAAGCTGATAGACTCCGCGACCATCATGATCAGACTATCGAACCTCACTTTACAGCGTGGTCCGCAGCGCTTGCTAGAAGGCGCCGAGATGACCCTGCACCCCGGTCACAAGGCCGGCCTGATCGGCGCCAACGGTGCCGGTAAATCCAGCCTGTTCGCCCTGCTGCGCGGCGAGCTCTCGCCCGATGCCGGCGACTGCCAGCTCCCCAGCGATTGGCGCATCGCCCACATGCGTCAGGAGGTCGACACCCTCGATCGCCTGGCGGTGGACTATGTGCTCGACGGCGACGTGCGCCTGCGCCAGGTCCAGGCCGAGCTGGCAGCCGCCGAGTCGGCCCACGACGGCACCGCCCTGGCGCGCCTGCACAGCGAGCTGGAGAGCGCCGACGGCTATACCGCCGACGCCCGTGCGCGCAAGCTGCTGGCCGGCCTGGGGTTCACCGCCGAGCAGATGAACCGCCGTGTCGGCGATTTCTCCGGTGGCTGGCGCATGCGCCTGAACCTGGCGCAGGCGCTGATGTGCCCATCTGACCTGCTGCTGCTCGACGAGCCGACCAACCACCTGGACCTGGATGCCATCCTCTGGCTGGAAGACTGGCTCAAGGGCTACCCAGGCACACTGTTGCTGATCTCCCACGACCGCGACTTCCTCGATGCTGTGGTCGACCATGTGCTGCACGTCGAGCAACGCAAGCTCAACCTCTACCGCGGCGGCTACACCGCTTTCGAGCGCACCCGTGCCGAGCGCCTGGCGCAGCAGCAACAGGCCTACGAGAAGCAGCAGGCCCGCCGTGCGCACATGGAGAAATACATCGCCCGCTTCCGCGCCCAGGCCACCAAGGCCCGTCAGGCACAGAGCCGGATCAAGGCGCTGGAACGCATGGAGGAGCTGTCGGCGGCCCATGTGGATTCGCCGTTCGACTTCGTCTTCCGCGAGTCGCAGAAAATCTCCAATCCGTTGCTCGACCTGTCCGAGGGCCGCCTCGGTTATGGCGACAAGGTGATCCTGGAGAAGGTCAAGCTGCAGCTGGCGCCGGGTGCACGCATCGGCCTGCTCGGCCCCAACGGCGCCGGCAAGTCGACCCTGATCAAGAACCTCGCCGGTGAGCTGGAGCCGCTGGGCGGGCGTCTGGTACGTGGCGAGAACCTGGCCGTGGGCTACTTCGCCCAGCACCAGCTCGACGCCCTCGACGACAAGGCCAGCCCGCTGCTGCACCTGCAGCGCATCGCCCCGACCGAGCGCGAGCAGACCCTGCGCGACTTCCTCGGTGGCTTCGACTTCCATGGCGACCGGGTCGACGAGCCGGTGGTCAACTTCTCCGGTGGCGAGAAGGCGCGCCTGGCCCTGGCGCTGATCGCCTGGGAGCGGCCGAACCTGCTGCTGCTCGACGAACCGACCAACCACCTGGATCTGGAGATGCGCCTGGCCCTGACCATGGCCTTGCAGGAGTTCAGTGGAGCGGTGGTGGTAGTGTCCCACGACCGTCACCTGCTCAAGAGCACCACCAACGACTTCCTGCTGGTGGCCGACGGCAAGGTCCAGGCCTTCGATGGCGACCTGGACGACTACAGCCGCTGGCTGATCGATTACCGTCAGCGCAGTGCGCCCGCCAGCAATGCCCCAGCCAACCCGGACAAGACCGACAAGAAAGCCCAGCGCCAGGCTGCTGCAGCCCTGCGCCAGCAACTGGCGCCGCACAAGCGTGCCGCCGAGAAGCTGGAGGCCGAACTGGGCCAGGTTCACGCCCAACTGGCCGGGATCGAGGCCGCCCTGGGCGACGCGGGCCTCTACGAGGCTGCGCGCAAGGACGAGTTGCGCGACCTGCTGGCGCGCCAGAGCACGCTCAAGCAGCGTGAGGGCGAGCTGGAGGAGGCCTGGATGGAGGCGTTGGAGACGCTCGAAAGCATGCAGGCCGAGCTGGAGGCGCTGTCCTGATGGAGGCGCTGCGCACGCTACTGCCGGGCCAATGGATGGAGCCGTTCTGGCTGGGGCTGCAGATCCTGCTGATCCTGGTGGCTGCATTCGTCCTGCAACGCATCGTCGCCCGCGGCCTGAGCCGCCTGGGCGATCGCTACCCGTTGCCGCCGGAGCTGCTGGTGCCGGTGCGCGGCAGCCTGCGCTGGTTGATCATGGGCAGCGCACTGTTGTTCGTGTTGGAGCGCCTGGGTGTCTCGGCCACGGTGCTGTGGACCGCCCTGTCGGGCTTCGTCGCGGTGGCGGCGGTGGCCTTCTTCGCCATCTGGAGCGTATTGTCCAACCTGCTCTGCGCGGTGTTGATCTTCACCGTGGGGCCGTTTCGCATCGGCGATGTGGTCGAGCTGGTCGACACCCTCGACAAGCCCGGTGTGAAGGGGCGGGTGATCGCCATCAACCTGCTCTATACCACCTTGCTGGAAGTGCCGGAGGCGGGTGGGGCGCTGGTGCAGGTGCCCAACAGCCAGTTCTTCCAGAAGGCCGTGCGGCGTTGGCGCGGTACCGAAGTGCCGGTGCTGGCCCAGGACACGACAGGCGAGGCCGATTGAGCGGCAGCTGAAAAATCGCTGGTGAAAATTTCACCAACACCGTAGCTTAACGTTTTGCAACATGTTCGAACGAGGTGTGCGATGTCGATGGAAACCTGGTTGGCCTTCTTTGCCGCGTGCTGGGTGATCAGCCTGTCGCCGGGTGCCGGGGCCATCGCCTCGATGTCCAGTGGGCTGCAGTACGGTTTCTGGCGTGGTTACTGGAACGCCCTGGGCCTGCAACTGGGCCTGATCGTGCAGATCGCCATCATCGCCGCCGGTGTCGGCGCGATCCTCGCCGCCTCGGCCACCGCGTTCCAGATCATCAAATGGTTCGGTGTCGCCTACCTGGTGTACCTGGCGTACCGGCAATGGCGCGCGTTGCCCATGGACATGGACGATTCGTCGGGCGTGCGCCCGATCGGCAAGCCGTTGAGCCTGGTGTTCCGCGGTTTCCTGGTCAATGTCAGCAATCCCAAGGCGCTGGTGTTCATGCTCGCGGTGCTGCCGCAGTTCATCAATCCGCATGCCCCGCTGCTGCCCCAGTACCTGGCGATCACCCTCACCATGATCAGCGTCGACATGCTGGTGATGGCCGGCTACACCGGGCTGGCGGCCCGGGTGCTGCGGATGCTGCGCACGCCCAGGCAGCAGAAGCGTTTGAACCGGACCTTTGCCGGGCTGTTCATCGGCGCGGCGACCTTCCTGGCCACCCTGCGTCGCGCGCCGGTCTAGGCCAGCAGTTGAGTGGCCCCGCTAGCGCTGCTTGTCGATCAATCCCTTGAGCAGGTCCACCGGTAACGGAAAGACGATGGTCGAGCTCTTGTCTCCGGCGATCGAGCCCAGGGTCTGCATGTAGCGCAGTTGCATGGCCCCCGGCTCCTTGCCGAGCATCTGTGCGGCCTGCATAAGTTTCTCCGACGCCTGCAACTCACCCTCGGCGTGGATCACCTTGGCCCGCCGCTCGCGTTCGGCCTCGGCCTGGCGGGCGATGGCGCGGACCATCGACTCGTTGAGGTCGACATGCTTGATCTCGACGTTGGCCACCTTGATGCCCCAGGCATCGGTCTGGGCGTCCAGCACCTGGCGAACGTCCGAGTTGAGCTGCTCGCGCTCGGCCAGCAGCTCGTCCAGCTCATGCTTGCCGAGCACGGCGCGCAGGGTGGTCTGGGCCAGCTGGCTGGTGGCGGTGAGGAAATCCTCGACCTGGATGATCGCCTTCTGCGGGTCGAGCACGCGAAAGTACACCACGGCGTTGACCTTGACCGAGACGTTGTCACGGGTGATCACGTCCTGGGGCGGTACGTCGAGCACCACGGTGCGCAAGTCGACCCGGACCATCTGCTGGATCCCCGGGATCAGGATGATCAACCCTGGCCCCTTGACCTGCCAGAAGCGCCCCAGCTGGAATACTACGCCACGCTCGTACTCGCGCAGGATGCGCAGTGCCGACACCAACAGCACGCCAAGCAATGCCAGCAAGGCGCCGAAACCGAACTGAACGAACATCTTCACTCTCCTTGCGCCGCGGGCGCGGTGGCACTGACCTCCAACATCACGCCATGGCGGGCGATTACCCGCACATGCTGCCCAGGCTGCAATGGGGTCGCGCATTGAACTTGCCATTGTTCGCCCTGGGCCTGCACCGAGCCGCAGAACGGGTTGTCCGCCATCACTTGGGTCACCGTGACCAGGCTGCCGACCAGGCCGGCATCGCCGCTGACCAGGGCCCGCTGTCGCGCCTTGAGGGCCATGCCCAGCACACCGCCCAGGAGCACCGCCGAGAGCACTGCCAGGCTGACGATCAAGCCCAGAGGGATACCGAAGCCGGGCGCTTCGGTATCCATCAGGATCACCGCGCCGACCACGAAGGCTACGATGCCACCGAAGCCGACCACGCCGAAGCTGGGCAGGAACGCTTCGGCGATCATGAACGCCAAGCCGAGCAGGATCAGCGCCACGCCGGCATAGCTGACCGGTAGCAACTGCAGGGCGTACAAGGCCAGCAACAGGCAGATACCGCCGACCACGCCGCCAACCCCGGAGCCGGGGTTCATGAACTCGAACAGCAGGCCATAGACGCCGATCATGATCAGGATCAGTGCCACGCTAGGGTTGGTGATCACCGCCAGCAGGCGGGTGCGCCAGTCTGGCGGATGCTCGAGCACCAGGGCGCCGGCGGTCTGCAACTGACGGGGTTGGCCGGCGACCTCCAGGGTCTTGCCGTCCAGCTGGCGTAGCAGGTCGGGCAGGTCGTTGGCCACCAAGTCGACGACCTTGAGGCGCAGGGCCTCGTTGGCCGGCAGGCTGACCGCCTCGCGCACGGCCTTCTCGGCCCAGTCGGCGTTGCGTCCGCGCAACTGCGCCAGGCCGCGGATGTAGGCGGCGGCATCGTTGACCTGCTTGCGTGTGAGGGCGTCCTGGCCCTCGGGGGCGGAGGCCTTCTCGTCCTTGTCCTTGGAGGCGGGCGAGGAGGGCGGGCCGGGGGCGCCGACCTGCACCGGCGTGGCCGCGCCCAGGTTGGTCCCCGGCGCCATGGCTGCCACGTGACTGGCATACAGGATATAGGTCCCGGCGCTGGCGGCCCGGGCGCCGCTGGGGGCGACGAAGCTGGCCACCGGTACGGGGCTGGCGATGATCGCCTTGATGATCTGGCGCATGGAGCTGTCCAGCCCACCGGGGGTGTCCAGGCGGATCACCACCAACTGCGCGCCTTGCTCCTGTGCCTGCTCCAGACCGCGTACCAGGTAGTCCGCACTGGCCGGGCCGATGGCATCGTCGATGCCCAGCACCCACACGCTACCGCCTGGTGCGGCCTGGCCTCCCGGGGCCGCGCCGAGCATCAGTAACAGCAGCAGGCAGTACCAGCAGCGAGCGATCACCTGTCGTCACCTCGTCGGACCTGTCCCCGAAGTTTAGTCGTGCTCGCCGGACCAGGGCCTAAACTTCAGGTTGGGGGCTAAACCGGAGGTGCATCATGCGTATGGCCAAGACCCTGCAGCAGCGCCTGGACCAGGCCAACTGCGACTACGACATCATTTCCCATCCACACTCGGCCACGAGCCTGGAGTCGGCACGCACTGCCGGCGTACCCGCCGAACGGGTCGCCAAGTCGGTGATGCTCGACGACCGTCATGGCAACTACCTCATGGCCGTGCTGCCGGCCAACCGGCACCTGGACATGAGCAAGGTGCGCATGACCGGCGCCTGGCAACTGACCCGCGAGAGTGGCCTGCCGACGCTGTTCGGCGACTGCGAGCGCGGCGCCATCCCGGCGCTCGGCGATGCCTATGACGTGAAGATGTTGCTCGACCCGAGCCTTACCCGCCAGGGCGATGTCTACCTGGAGGCAGGTGATCACGATCACTTGATCCACATGAGCATGGAGCAATACCTGAAGCTGGTTCCGCACGCCGAAGTGCGCGAACTGTGCTGATGACGTTCAAGCCAATGCCGGGCCGGCGTCGTGGACGACCCGCCCGGCCCGAGGAGGAATCATGGAAGCACCGATCCATCCATTTTCCGAGCTGTTCAAGCAATTGGGCCTGGCGGACGATGCCGAGAGCATCGACAAGTTCATCACCACGCACTCGCCGTTGAAGAACGAGATCAAGCTGGTGGATGCGCCGTTCTGGAGCGACGCCCAGCGTGCCTTTCTCAAGGAGAGCGTGATAGACGATGCCGATTGGGCGGTGCCCTTCGATCAACTCAACGAAGCGTTGCGCCGCCCCCGCAAATAAAGCGCCGAGCGGCACCTGTTGAGTGATTTGGCCGTTGCTATGCTCAGGAAAAACAAAAAGGGGATAGCGCGATGAAAGATCCCTACGCACCAGGATTCTGGTGCACCGTGACGATCCTGGGCACCCTGACGGCGGGTTACTTCTACGGTATCCGGCACGTCCACCACATGGACCAGGCCGTGCAGTTCCTGTATGCCGCCGCCGCGGTCACCGCGGCGGTGGCGCTCTGCGCCCTGGCCTGGATCGCCTGGCAGCAACTGCACCTGAACAAGCGCGAAGTGAGCCAGGGGCGAACGTTGCTGAGCATCTGGAACACCAAGGTGGCCCTGCGCCGGGTCGAGACCGTATTCGATCGTTATTTCTGGGGCAGCTACTGGCATTCGGGGAGGACCTTCGAGGAGGTCATGGGCGAGCTCAAGGGCACGCCGCTGGAGCAGAGCCTGGATGCCCTCAAGCGTCAGTGTCGGGAGCTGGACCGGGAGGTCCACGATCCTCATCACCGCTGGCTGGCCAATGCCCGTGACCTTTCCAGCGTGGCCACGGCCATGGCTCGCGAGCGCTATCAGCTCGACCTGTGCGACCCACGGGGCAGCGATGGGGGCAATACCGCAGTGCTCAACCGCGACCTGGAAGTGCTGGTGTACACCTGGTCGGCGCGCCTGCGCAGCTTCGACCATCAGCTGGACGAACTGGAGCGCGCCTACCACTGATCACTCGCCGCGGATGTACTGCTCCAGCTGCAGGATGAGGTTGGCCTGTTCGGCGATGGTTTCCTTGACCAGGTCGCCGATCGACAGCAGGCCGAGCAGTTCGCCGTTGCTCACCACCGGCAGGTGGCGCAGGTGGCGGTTGGTCATCAGGTTCATGCAGTACTCCAGGTTCTGCTTGGGTTCGACTGTGACCACCGGCGCACTCATGATCTCGCGCACGGGCGTCGCCGCCGACGAGCGGCCCTTGAGCACCAGTTTGCGGGCGTAGTCGCGTTCGCTGACGATACCCATCACCTGGCCGTTCTCCACCACCGGCAGTGCACCGACGTTCTTTTCCGCCAGCAACTTCAGGGCGTCGAGCACCGAGTCGTCAGGCCCTATGGTGTAGACGGTCTGATGCTGAGACTTGGTCTTGAGGATTTCTTCGACGTTCTTCATACGGGCCTCTGCGGGTGGAAAAGCGATGTGTCGGCAGTAAATAAAGCATCCTGCACGGCGTCCTGCACGGCAATGCGGAAAACGGCATGGACTTGATTGAAAAACGTCATTGGCGGGGGCTGGGGGCTTCGTGGGCAGTTGGGCGGTATTGGGCTGCCTTGCAGCCCATCGCCCAAATGGCGCGTACCGAAGGCTCAGAGCTCTGGCATCTGCCCGATCCGCGCCACCATCTCGCTGACGATCTGCAGGTCCAGCATGAACTGCTCCACGGTCTTGAACTCGTTGTCGTTGTGCCCGGTGTACTTCACGTTGGGCATGGCCAGGCCGAACTGCACGCCATTGGGCAGGTCATGCACCGAGGTGGCGCCGGCGGAGGCGCCGAACTCATGGGGCAGGCCGAGGTTCTCGCTGGCCACGGCGAGCAAGGCCTTGACCCATTCGCCTTCGGGGTTGCGGTACATCGGCTCGTCGAGGCTGTACTCGAACGCTACCGAGGTGTGGCTGCCGCGGGCCCAGGTCCCGAGCTTGTCGGCCAGCTCATCCTTGATCGTGGCAATCGCCTTGCCTTTTGGAATGCGCAGGTTCACCGCCAGCTTGAGGGCCTTCTGATCGAGCCCGACGTAGGTTAGCGAAGCGGTCAGTGGGCCCATGAACTTGTCCTCGAAGTCCACGCCAAGCTTCTTGCCGAAGTAGTCCAGCCCCCAGTTATCGGCCGCATAGCGCGCGGCATCGGTGATGTGGTTGTGCTTGAGCGGTACCTGGTCGCCCAGGCCGTTGAGGAAGTCGAGCATCCGGGCCACGGGGTTGATCCCCGATTCGGGCTCCGAAGAGTGGGCCGAGACCCCGGTCACCGTCAGCACCACTTCCTTGCCGGCTACCTTGGCATCGAGGATGAAATCGCCGCCGTTGCGCTTGACGTAGTCGGCACCGGCCTTCTGCAGGTCTGCGGCCAGGGCGGTGGGATTGTCGCCACGCAGGGTCGCCACCGAGGTGGTGGGGATCTGGTTGGTGGCCAGCCCGCCCGTCAGGTGGATGATTTCCGCCCCCTTGCCGGTGGCGGGGCGCCGGCGGAAGCTGGCCATCACGGTGCCGTAGCCTTTCTCGGCGATCACCACCGGGTAGCCGCCATCCAGCGCCAGGTTGTAGGTGGGCGTGGGGTTGCGGGCGAAGTAGTAGGGGATCGCATCGCCGCTGGTTTCCTCGGTGGTGTCCACCAACAGCTTGAATTGACGGGCCAGGGGCAGTTTTTCGTCCTTGGCCACCTTCAGCGCATACAGCGCCACGACGATGCCGTTCTTGTCGTCCTCGGTGCCGCGGCCATACATGCGATCGCCCACCAGGGTGACCTTGAACGGGTCCAGGCGGGTGCCGTCCTCGAGCTTCCAGTTGTCCGGGTTCACCGGTACTACATCGGCATGGGCGTGGATGCCGACCACTTCCTTGGCGTCGTCACCCAGGGTGATCTCGTAGACCCGGTTGTCGATGTTGCGAAAGTGCAGGCCGAAACCCTCGGCCAGCGCCTTGATCTTGTCGGCGATCTTCAGGAACTCGGGGTTCTCGTGCTGCGGCACGCCCTCGACCTGGAAGGTCGGGATGGCCACCAGCTCACGCAGGGTCTCGGTCGCGGCCTTGCCGTACTTGATGCGGGTGTAGAGGCCGAGCAAGCGGTGGATCTCGTTCTGTTGCTCGGCACCCAGCGGCTTGTTGGCCAGGTACGCCTTGAGGGTTTCAGTCAGGTTGTCGGCCTTGGCCAGTTCGCTGCTGGCAAGCTGGCCGAGGAACCGGCGGAAATCCGCCGGGTCGCTGTTATCGTAGGCCTTGAGGATCGCGGCGGACTGCTGCGGGGTGAGGTTGGCCTGGGCCTGGTTGGCGAACAAGCCCAGGCTGGCCAGCAGCAGGGTCGCGGCGGTGAGTTTTTTCAGGTACATGGGCGAGCGCATTCCTTTGCTGAGCGTTGGAAGGGAGGTACCCGTTTGTAGGAAACGGGAAGACGCTCACGCTAACACCAATGGCCTGCGGTACGGGAGTGCCAAGCGTGCGATGTCGCACAAACGAAAAAGCCCCGGGAAGGTTCCCAGGGCTTTTCAGGTATGGCGCACTCGGCGGGATTCGAACCCACGACCCCTGCCTTCGGAGGGCAGTACTCTATCCAGCTGAGCTACGAGTGCAACGGGGCGCAATGATACCCATCTGCGTCGATGACGTCCATCGCCTTGATTCAGGGTGATTTTCCAGGGTCTCGGGCAGCGATGGGCGTGCCTTGGGGCCCGTGCTTGTGAATAACCATATTCAATATCGGTATTTCCCCGGGGGCTCTTATGCTCGCTACTCTCTGGTCACAACTTGTTATAACAAGTCAGTCCATAGCGAAGAGATCCCATGGCCGAACTGCTCCCCCTCTCCCCGGTACCGCTCTACACCCAGCTCAAGGAACTGCTGCGCGGGCGAATCCTCGACGGCACCTACCCGCCGCACAGCCGCATGCCTTCGGAAAACGAGCTGGGCAAGGCCTTCGACGTCAGCCGCATCACCGTGCGCCAGGCGCTGGGCGACCTGCAGAAGGAGGGGCTGATCTTCAAGATCCACGGCAAGGGCACCTTCGTCGCCAAGCCCAAGGCGTTCCAGAACGTCACCACCCTGCAAGGCCTGGCCGAGTCCATGACCCAGATGGGCTACGAGGTGCTCAACCGTCTGCGCAGCCTGCGCCATGTGCCAGCCAACGCGCTGGTGGCGGCGCGCTTGCAGGTGGAGGAGGGCAGCCTGGTCACCGAGATCCGCCGGGTACGCCTGATCAACCGCGAGCCGGTGTCGCTCGAGCTGACCTGGCTGCCCAAGGCCATCGGCGAAAAACTGGAAAAGACCGACCTGGCCACCCGTGACATCTTCCTGGTGCTGGAGAACGACTGCGGCATCGCCCTGGGCCACGCCGACCTGGCCATCGATGCGGTGCTGGCCGACAGCGACCTGACCCAGGCGCTGGAGGTGGAGGAGGGCTCGCCGATCATGCGCATCGAGCGCCTGACCCACGCCGCCGACGGCACGCCGCTGGACTTCGAGCACCTCTACTACCGCGGCGATGCCTTCCAGTATCGCCTGCGCATCGACCGTCAGAAGGGACCCAAGCCATGAGCATCGACACCCAGGACTACGACATCGTCGTGATCGGCGGCGGCACCGCCGGCCCCATGGCCGCCATCAAGGCCAAGGAGCAGGACAAGACCCTGCGCGTGCTGTTGCTGGACAAGGCCAACGTCAAGCGCAGTGGCGCCATCAGCATGGGCATGGACGGCCTGAACAACGCCATCATTCCCGGCCACGCCACCGCCGAGCAGTACACCAAGGAAATCACCGTGGCCAACGACGGCATCGTCAACCAGGCCACGGTGCATGCCTATGCCACCCATAGCTTCGAGACCCTCTCGCAGCTCGACCGCTGGGGCGTGAAGTTCGAGAAGGACGAGACGGGCGACTACGCGGTGAAAAAGGTCCACCACATGGGCGCCTACGTGCTGCCCATGCCCGAAGGGCACGACATCAAGAAGGTGCTGTACCGCCAGCTCAAGCGTGCCCGGGTAGACATCAGCAACCGCATGGTCTGCACCCGCCTGCTGCTGGACGCCGAAGGCGCTGCTGCCGGGGTCATGGGCTTCGACTGCCGCAGCGGCGAGTTCCGGGTGATCCGTGCCAAGGCGGTGATCCTCGCCTGCGGCGCCGCCGGCCGCCTGGGCCTGCCGTCCTCCGGGTACCTGATGGGCACCTACGAGAACCCGACCAACGCCGGTGATGGCTATGCCATGGCCTACCACGCCGGAGCCGAGCTGGCCAACCTGGAGTGCTTCCAGATCAACCCACTGATCAAGGACTACAACGGCCCGGCCTGCGCCTACGTCACCGGCCCCCTCGGTGGCTACACCGCCAACAGCAAGGGCGAGCGCTTCATCGAGTGCGACTACTGGAGCGGGCAGATGATGTGGGAGTTCCACCAGGAACTCGAAGGCGGCAACGGCCCGGTGTTCCTCAAGCTCGACCACTTGGCCGAGGAGACCATCCAGACCATCGAGCAGATCCTGCATGGCAACGAGCGCCCCAGCCGTGGCCAGTTCCACGCCGGCCGTGGCACTGACTATCGCCAGCAAATGGTCGAGATGCACATCTCCGAGATCGGCTTCTGCTCCGGGCATTCGGCCTCGGGGGTGTGGGTCAACGAGAAGGCCGAGACCAGCGTCAGCGGGCTCTACGCCGCCGGCGACATGGCCGCCGTGCCGCACAACTACATGCTCGGCGCCTTCACCTATGGCTGGTTCGCCGGCGTCAACGCGGCGCAGTACGTGGCCGGTCGTGCATTGGCCGCAGTGGACCAGGCCCAGGTCGAACGCGAGCAGGCGCGGGTGTTCGCCCCGCTGCATCGCGAGCATGGCCTGCCGCCGGCACAGGTCGAGTACAAACTGCGGCGCATGGTCAATGACTACCTGCAACCGCCGAAGGTGACGAAGAAGATGGAAATCGGCCTGGCGCGCTTCGCCGAGATCGAGCAGGACCTGGCGCAGATGAAAGCGAGCAACCCGCACGAGCTGATGCGTGCCATGGAGGTCACGGTGATCCGTGACTGCGCCGAGATGGCGGCCCGGGCATCGCTGTTTCGCGAGGAGAGCCGCTGGGGGTTGTACCACCACCGGGTCGATTTCCCCGAGCGCAATGACCGTGAGTGGTTCTGCCATTGCCATCTGAAGAAGGACGAACAGGGGCGGATGACCAGCTTCAAGAAAGCGGTCGAGCCGTACCTGGTGGCCCTGGATGCCGAGGAGCAGACCGCGTACGAGCGATTGAGGGTCAAGGCTGACGCTGCCTAGACACTGCCCTTTGGGGCCGCTTCGCGCCCCATCGCCGGCAAGCCGGCTCCCACAGAGTCCGCTGCATGGCACAGATTTGTGAGCTCCACTGGCCCCCTGTGGGAGCCGGCTTGCCGGCGATGGGCTGCAAGGCAGCCCCACTGGATCACCGAAGAACTCAGAAACGAGAGCCAAAGGCTCCAAGGACTCCGTGACATGCCCTATCGTCCCCAGGACATCTTTTTCCGCAGCAGCGCCCCGGTGACCATCGACGAAGACAAGTGCATCGCCGAGAAGGGCTGCACCGTCTGCGTCGATGTCTGCCCCATGGACCTGCTGGCCATCGACCCGGCCACGCAGAAGGCCTACATGGCCTTCGACGAATGCTGGTACTGCATGCCTTGCGAGAAAGACTGCCCGACTGGCGCGGTGAAGGTCGACATTCCCTACCTGCTGCGCTGAAACGAACCCTTAGCCTCACGCCATCCGGCCAAACCACCGGACGCCCATCTGCAAAGCCCCCTCGTTTCCCACCACCCCGCCTGGTGGCGGAGACGACTCCAATGACTCAAACGATTCGAGGGGAAACACCCATGCGCCTTGTTGCAACCGTGGCCGGCCTCGCGCTGGCGATCGTTGGCCTGAACGCCAATGCCCAGACCATCCGTGTGGCCATCGGCACACAGGACACCACCATCAACTGCGCCACCGGCGGCCTGCTGATCCGCGAGCTGGGCCTGCTGGAGAAGTACCTGCCCCATGACGGCAAGTACAAGGATGCGAAGTACCAGATCGAATGGAAGAACTTCACCAGCGGCGCGCCGCTGACCAACGAGATGGTCGCCGGCAAGCTCGACTTCGGCGCCATGGCCGACTTCCCAGGCTCGTTCAACGGTGTCGCCCACCTCGATGCCGGCAAGCGCAGCCTGTTCATCAGCGTGCTGTCCGGCAGCGTGCAGGGCAGCGGCAACGGCATCGTGGTGCCGGCCGCGTCCGCCGTGCAGTCGTTGGCCGAGCTCAAGGGCAAGACCATCTCCGTGCCCTTCGCCTCCACCGCCCACGGCATGCTGCTGCGGGCCATCGCCGCCCAGGGCTGGGACCCGCAGAAGGACGTGCGGATCATTGCCCAGGCGCCGGAAATCGCCGGCTCCGCCCTGCGCAGCAACCGTATCGAGGCCCACGCCGACTTCGTACCGTTCGCCGAGCTGTTCCCCAACCGTGGCTTCGCCCGCAAGATCTACGATGGTTCCCAGGCCAACGCGCCGACGCTGCATGGTGCCCTGGTGGATGCCGACTATGCGCAGAAGTACCCCGAAGTGGTCACCGCCTACCTGCGAGCGAGCCTCGAAGCCGACCGCCTGATCGCCGCCGAGCCGGAAAAGTACAGCGAGCTGATCGAGAAAGTCACCGGCATCGAGGCTGAGGTCAACTACCTGTTCCACGGCCCGCTCGGCCTGCAAACCCGCGACCTGACCTGGAAACCGGAATACCGCCAGGCCGTGGCGACCTCCATCGATACCCTCAAGTTGCTGAAGAAGACCGACCGTGGTCTGGACACCGACAGGTTCATCGACGACAGGTATATCCGTGCCGCCTTCGCGCAAGCCGGACTCGACTATGACAAGGCCCTGCACAACTACGACCCGCTGCCGTTGCAGGCCACGGATGCGCTGACCGGCAAGCCGATCACCGACTTCAGCCGCCTGGCGCAGATTTGGGTGCGCGGCGAGGATAAGGTCCGCCACTATGCCTCGCCCGAAGCCGCGCTCAGCGCCCTGGCGCAGCTGGAGCAAGCGGGCAAGGACATCCGCGCTATCTACGCCCAGGCCGCCGACAGCGGCATCAAGTTGCTCGCCAACCAAGCTTGGTTCGTACGCAACGCCAAGGGTGAGCTGGCCGCCTTCCTGCTGAAGGAGCAGGCGCAGCGCTATGCCCAGGCGCACGGTGGCGAGGCACTGGACTTCGTCAGCGCCAACCAGAAGCTGCTTGCCCAGCGCTGACCGGGAGACACCCTCATGAGCCGCGATCTCAAGCGCTGGCCCCTGCGCCTGGCTTCCCTGCTGGCCTGCCTGCTGTTCTGGCACCTGGCCGCCAGGCTGAAGCTGGACCTGGGGCTGTTCACCTTCACCTACGTGCCCACGCCACGGGCCGTGCTCGACGCCGCTTGGCAGTTGCTGGCCTCCAGTGCCTTGCTGGCACACCTGGGCAGCAGCCTGTCGCGGGTCTTCGCCGGGTACCTGGTCGCCGCCGTGCTGGGGGTGACGTTGGGCCTGCTGATCGGCCGCTCGAAATGGGCCGAGGACACCTTGCTGCCGCCTCTGGAAGTGCTGCGGCCGATCCCGGCGGTGGCCTGGATCCCGCTGGCGATCCTGATGTTCCCGTCCTCGGAACTGTCGATGGTGTTCATCACCTTCACCGGGGCGCTGTTTCCGGTATTGCTCAACACCGTGCATGGTGTCGAGGCGATCGACCCGCGCCTGGTGGCCTCGGCGCGCAGCCTGGGCGCCAGCCGCTACGCGATACTGCGCGAGGTGGTCCTGCCAGGGGCGCTGCCGAGCATCGTCACTGGGTTGGCCATCGGCATGGGCACCTCGTGGTTTTGCCTGGTGACCGCCGAGATGATCTCCGGGCAGTTCGGCATCGGCTACTACACCTGGGAGTCCTACACCCTGCAGAACTACCCGGACATCATCGTCGGCATGTTGCTGATCGGTGTGCTGGGCATGGGCAGCAGCGCACTGGTCAAGCGCCTGGGCGCGCTGGCCACGCCTTGGTGCCGGGCACGGAGGGGCGCATGATGGGCAGCTATCGACAGGCGCCGGAGCCCGGGCGCATCGAGGCACGTGGGCTGTCCATCCGCCTGGGGCAGGGCAGCGAGGCGTTCGAAGCGGTACAGGCGCTGGACCTGGCCATTGCCCCTGGCGAGTTCGTCTGCATCCTCGGGCCATCCGGCTGCGGCAAATCGACCTTGCTGGGCGCCCTGGCCGGGCACCTGGCGCCCAGCTCCGGCCAGTTGCGGGTGGATGGCCAGGCCATCGACGGGCCTTCGCCCCAGCGCGGCATGGTGTTCCAGCACCATACCCTGCTGCCCTGGCGCAGCGTGCTCGACAACGTCGCCTTCGGCCTGAAGATGCAAGGTTTGGGCAAGGCCGAACGGCACCGCCAGGCGGGTGAAATGCTGCGCCTGGTGGGCCTGGCCGACTTCGCCGGGCGCTGGCCCAACCAGCTTTCCGGCGGCATGCAGCAGCGTGCCGAGATCGCCCGGGTGCTCATCAACCGGCCGCGCCTGCTGCTGATGGACGAGCCCTTCGGCGCCCTCGATGCCCAGACCCGCTCGCGCATGCAGGCGTTGCTCCTGGACATCTGGGCGCGCATCCGTACCACCGTGGTGTTCGTTACCCATGACATCGACGAGGCGCTGTTCCTCGCCGACCGTCTGCTGGTCATGAGCCCGCGCCCCGGGCGCATCATCGAGGACCTGCGCCTGGACTTCGCCCGTCCGCGCCAGGCTGGCTTGCTGACCAGCCCGGCCTTCACCCACCTCAAGCGCCATTGCCTGGCCCTGCTGCGACATGAAGAAGGCCGCGAACTGCCGCGTCTGACGCCGCTGGGCCTGCCCGATGCCGACCACCCACCGCTGCGGATAGCCCTATGACCGAACGTACCACCGACAACCCCGACATCCTCGAACTGCTGCCACGCCTGGCCGATGCCGACGCAGGCGTGCGGCGCATCGCCCTGATCGCCCTGGCCGACCTGGAAGACCCGGACGGCCTGCCCTGGTTGACCGACGCCGTGCTGGTCGACGCCGATGCCACGGTGCGGGCCGAGGCCGCGCGCTTGCTGGAGGCCTGGGAAGAGCCCGAGGTGGTCCAGGCGTTGTGCGCCGCCCTGGCTGATGCTGACGAAGCGGTGCGCCTGGCGGCGGCCCAGAGCCTGAGCGAACTCAAGTCGCTGGAAGCCGGGCCGCTCATCCTGCCGTGGGTGGGCCATGCCGATGCCTTCGTCCGCGCCAGTGCCTTGCATGCCCTGCGCGAGCTGCGCCTGGAGGACGCCGCCGGGCCAGCGCTGCTGGCGCTCGCCGACGCCGACGCCTCGGTGCGCCGTGAGGCGGTGGGTATCCTCGGTTGGCTCAAGCACGTGCCCGCCTTGCCGGCATTGGCCCGTTTGGCGGAGGAAGAAGCGGACACCGAGGTCCGCCGTGCAGCGATCGGCGCCTTGGGGCTGGCCCGTGATGCCAGTGTTCTGCCGGCCCTGGTCGCAGCCCTGCGCGACGACGCCTGGCAGGTACGCGAAGAGGCCGCCACGACCTTGGGCAAGGTGGGCGTGGGCGATGCGGGGGCGGCGTTGGTCGCGGCGCTGGACGACAGCTACTGGCAGGTGCGCCTGCGGGCGGCCCGCTCGCTGGGGCGCCTGCGCCATGGCCAGGCCTTGGATGCGCTGGCCACCTTGCTCGGCCATAGGATCGCCAACCTGCGCAAGGAAGCGGCGCTGGCCCTGGGCGAGCTGGGCAGGGCCCAGGCCCTGCCGGCATTGCAGGCAGCCGAGGCAGACAGCGACCCGGAAGTGCGCAAGGCTGTGCGCATCGCCCTGGCGCAGTTGCAAGGGGCGGCCTGATGGACGCTCCCAGCGCCCTGCGCAACCAGCGTGGTGCGAGGCAGTTGAGCGTGCAATGGCGCGATGCTGAGCAGGTGATCAGCCATGTCCGACTGCGCGGTGCCTGCCCCTGCTCGTGGTGCCGGGCGACGAAGCTGCGCGGGGGGATCGCCCTGGTGCGCGACGATGTGCGCCTGGAGCGCATCGCGCCACATGGCTATGGCGTCCAATTGGTGTTCAGCGACGGGCACGACAAGGGCATCTATCCCTGGGCGTACCTGCGCGAACTGGGGGGCGCAGCCCTCTCGGCACAGGACGCGCCGAGCGGGTAGGAAAGTGTTAACGCCTTGCAGGGAGAGCGTGTGCGCCTAATCGAGGATCCTTCTTGACCAAGGATCTTCACATGGCAATCGATAGTGAACACTACGCACGCAGCCTGGCCTCCCTGGGCGATGCGCGAGCGGTGATGGACAAGGCCCGTCGATACCTTGCGGCCTGGCCCGACCCCTACCGCTTGGCCCATGAAGCGGCGGGCGTCTATCTGCGTGAGCATACCGGCCAGGCGCTGGACCCCGACAACGTCTGGTGGCACGTATTCGACAGCGGTGTCAGTGCCCCGACGTTCACCGGCTGGCGCCATGCCGGCCCGCCGCGCTGCTCGATGCGTTTCACTGAACTGTTGATCCACCGCTTCGCCGGTGGCTTTCAGGCAGCGCCCGACGTGCTGCCCGTGTTCGGCGGGTTCTACACGCGGGCGGCCGGTGCGGGCGAATATGGCGTTGACGATCAAGTGGCGCTGCTGCCGCAGGCGGTGATGGATGATTTGTGGCGGCTGGATTTCGCCTCCGTGATGCGTGCCCGTGTCGAGCGCTTCTGGGGCGAGGAGGGCGAAGACTTCGCGCTACTGGCCAAGGCGCGTTTCATCGCCGCGATCGACGAAGGCGTGCGGGCCGGGCTGCTGGAAAGGCGTGATCGCAGGCACTTGCTGGCCTGGCTCGGCTTCGAGGCCGGGCAACCGCTGACGCTGGCGCGGCTGGCGCGCTCCGGGCATGGGCCCGGCACGAGCGTGCGACACTACACACCGGGCGCAGGGCACCTGTTCACGTTGAGCCACGAGTCAGGCCGCGTCGTGCTCTACGCGCCGACCCTGGCCATGCCCTTGCGGGCATTCGCCAACCACGCCGCGATGCTGACCTGGATCGCCCAGCGCCTGGCCGGGAGCGACGGGCAGGCTTGGGTAGACGCCCTGTACAGGGTGGACCAACGGGCGCCGGTGGCCGAGCGGCGGGGCCGGTTGCAGATGCTGCGCCAGCGTGTTGGCTCGTTCACCACGCCGACGTGGCCCTTTGGCGAAGGCCGCGAGTTGATGCTGCCGGACCTTTTCGACACCCTGCAGCTGTGGGCGAAGGCCGACCTCAACACCGTCCTGCACAACCTGGTCGGCAATGCCGAACTGCGCAAGCAGCTCTGGCGCGGCTACCTGGGCGCGTTCATCCAGGTGTTCGGCATTTTCGCGGCTGCAGCCTGGCCGATCGGCCTGGCCATGCTGGGGGCCGGTACCGCGCGCATGGTGCTGGACATCGACATGGCGGTGCGTGCTCGATCCAGCGGGGCACGCGACCGGGCTATCCTCGAGGCGTTCGGTGATGCGCTGGTCGTGGTGTTCTCGATCATCGACGCAGGCCTTGGGCTCAAGGCCCTGGTCCACCCGTATCCGCCACATTGGTTGCGGCTCACACCGCAAGCCTGGGAGCCGGTCGAGGATGCCCGGCAGGTAGCAGAGCGCCTTGGGCTGCTCGACAACAACCGCGTGCCCACGGAGCCACCGGGTAGGGGCGGCCCACTCGAAGGTGTGATGCTCGACGACGATGGCGCTACCTGGATCGAAATGCAGGCGATGTCCTTGCCGGTGCGCTATCACGCCTCGCTGTCCTGCTGGATGGTCGTGCAAGACCTGGATGCCCTGGAGCCGAGCCTGCTGGTGCGTCGGGGCCGGGACGGCCGGTGGCGGTTGTATGCACCGGGCGGCGACATGGATGGGCTGGTGAGGCAGTTCTGGGACACCTACATGCAAGCCGACAGGCGATCGAGCGACAGCCTGTCGCGTGCGCTCCTGGCCCGACAGGCCGCACACCTGGAAGAGGCAGGCCTGCCCGTTTTCGAAGGGCACATGGCGCAGGCGGACCGCTTCGGCCACCACTTCGTCGAGCGCGATGGGGTGCGCTTCTATACGTTCAGGCAGGAGGGCGAGTTCCATAACGACCTGGTCATGGAGTACAGCGGCCACATGGCCAAGGTCAACGACCTGTTCAGGGGCGAAAGGTCGCGGTTGCAAGGGATCGCGCAAGACGAGCTGCGCGATTTCGTCGAGCGTTTGGCCGACTCGCTGGAGCAGTTGCCCAAGAGCAAGGCTTCGCTGCTCTGGCGAGGAGGGCGCAGCCCGCGCGTCAGCCTGGGGGCCCGTTACCGCGCCGGTGAGATCAAGGCCGGCGACCTGTTGGTCAGCACCGACATCACGTCCTTCACCAGCAATCCCTTCATCCCGCGCCGGTTCATGTTGCCGCCGGACGTTGCCGACAGCCCGCTTGCGCAGGCGTCAGCCTGGTTCGACGACGATACGGTGCTGTACGAACTGGTCGGTAGCGAAGAAACCAGCGGCGCACCGGTGGCGCCGATGTCGCTGCACTGGCAGGAGGCGGAGGTCCTGTTCCTCCCTGGGCGGTGCTTCCGTATCGACGGGGTCGGCGAAGTGCGGGGCGAGCACTACCGCTTCGTCACGTTCAGGCTTCGCGAAGTGGACAGGCCCTTTGGCGAGCCTGTCCATGAGCTGCGCACCGGCCAGGTGTTCGACCGTCAGGCCTATGCCGGGCGCGTGGCCGACGAGGGGCTGGTAGAGCGCTTCTTCCCCGCTGCGCGATGGCGTTGAACGCTACAGGGCGATCAACTCGGGGCGCAGGCTCTCGATCCTGTGCACGGGCGCCGGCAAGTAGCCCTCGCCGCCGGTGATCTGGTGCAGCACCTTCTCGCGTAAACCGTGCAGGGCCACGCCGGTGCGCTGGCGCGGGTGCGGCAGGTCGATTTCCACCACCGCCTTGATCCGCCCCGGACGTGGCTCCAGCACCACCACACGGTCGGCCAGGTAGGTCGCTTCCTCGGCATCGTGGGTGACCAGCAGGGTGGTGATGCCGGCGCGTTCGCGGATCGCCAGCAGCTCGTCCTGCAATTGCTGTCGGGTCAGGGCATCGAGGGCGCCGAACGGCTCGTCGAGCAACAGGATGCGCGGGCTGGCCACCAGGCCACGGGCGATCGCCACGCGCTGGGCCATGCCCCCGGAGAGCTGGTGTGGGTAGGCCGACTCGAAGCCCACCAGGCCCACCAACTGGACGAACGCGTGCACCTTGCGGGCACGCTCGCCCTGGGTGAGCTTCTCGTTGACCAGCCCCAGGCCGATGTTCTGCTCCACGGTCAGCCAGGGGAACAGCCGATGTTCCTGGAACACGATGCCGCGTTCGCCGCCGATGCCGCTGACGGGCTGGCCATCGACGCGGATGCTGCCGCTGTAGTCGGTGTCCAGCCCCACCAGCAGGCGCAGCAGGGTGGACTTGCCACAACCGGAGGCACCGACGATGGCGATGAACTCGCCCTCGTCTATCGTCAGGTCGAAGTCGCGGATGGCTTCGAAGGGCTGGCCGTCCACCGAGAAGACCTTGCCGACCCGCTCGAAGCTGACCAGTGGCGGAGTGACGTCGGGTTGGTTGGCCGCGTGCAGGGCCGAGGTGTTGAAAGCGTTCATGCGGTTCTCCAGCGCGTGGCGCGTGATTCGAGGCGTTGTCCGAGGCTGCCCAGCAGGGCGCCGACCAGACCGATCAAGACCATGGCGGCCATCACCTGGTCCATGCGAAACAGCTGTTGGGCGCCGAGCATGAGGCTGGCGATGCCACCATCGGAGGGCATGAAGTATTCCGCGCCGAGGGTGCCCAGCCAGGCATAGATGAGCGACAGGCGCAGGCCGGCGAAGATCGACGGGGCCGCACCCGGCAGCACCAGCAGGCGCAGGCGTTGCGGCAAGCCCAGGCGCAGCGCGCGGGCCGCCTCGCCCAGTTGCGGCGAGAGGCTGGCGATACCGCGCTGGGTGGCGATGAACAAGGGGAAGAACGCCGCCAGGGCGACGAACACCACCTTGGCCCCTTCGCCCAGGCCGAACCAGGCGGTGAGCAGCGGCACCCAGGCGAACAGCGCTACTTGGCGCAGCGCCGACAGGCTTGGCCCGAGCAGGCGCTCGGCCACCGGCGCCAGGCCCAGCAGCAAGCCCAGGGCGAAGCCTGCACCACCACCCAGCAGCAGGCCGACGAGGCTGCGCTGCAGGCTCAGGTACAGGGCCTCGGGCAGCGTGCCGTCCGCCAGCCCTGCCAGCAGGCTGCGCAGGACCTCCAGCGGCGAGGTGAGGATGTTGCCGTCGACCCAGCCGAAGCTATTGGCGGCCTGCCACAGTGCCAGTAGCGCCACCGGCAGCAGTAGGCCCTGCCAGCCCCGTGGGGCGGCGCTGTGCGGTTGCTCGCCCGTGGCCGGTTGCGGCCAGTACAGCAGGCGGCGCTCCAGTGTCGAGAAGCCACGGTCCATGCAGGCGCCGACCAGGCCGATCAGCAGGATGCAGAGCAACACCAGGTCGAGCATGAACAGCTGCCGCCCCCAGACCATCAGGTAGCCGATGCCTTCGCTGGAGGCCAGCAACTCCACGGCCAGCAGCGATGTCCAGCCGGTGGCCAGGGCCAGGCGCACGCCAGCGAGGAAGGCGGGCAGGGCGGCTGGCAGCAGCAGGCGCAGGAACAGCAGGTGCGGCGGCAGGCGCAGCACGGCAGCGGCTTCGCGCAGCTTGGGCTGGGCATCGCGCACCCCGACCAGCGTGTGCAGCGTCACCGGCACGATCACCGCCTTGACCAGCACCACCAGTTTGAGCAACTCACCGATGCCGAAAAACAGCATGAACAGCGGAATCCAGGCCAGCGTGGGGATTTGCGCGAGGGCCACGAACGTCGGCAGTACCAGCGTCTGTGCCCGACGCGACGCGCCAAGCCAGGTACCCAGCAGCAAGCCACTGGCGATACCCAGCAAAAGGCCCCAGAACAGCCGTTGCAGGCTGATCCACAAATGGCTCCATAGCTCGCCTGCGCCGAATTCCTGTGCGCTCTGCCAGACCAGCGCCGGCGCCGGCAGGATCTGTTCGCTCATCCAGTGCAGGCGGCTGGCCGTGACCCACAAGGCGGCCAGGGCCAAGGGCAGCACCCACGGCAGGAGGTGAGCGCCTGGAGTGGCGAAAGCGCCAAGCGCCCCCCGCAGACGCCATGGACTCGTGCTCAGGATTTCGCTCATCAGGCATCCCTCGAAGCGTTTTTGATTTATGCGTTTATGGAATTAAAAATTCACTAGATCGCTGCTCAAGGGATAAGAGCATGGGCCGGTGGTACGTGGAAGCCCTGTGCCGTTGCGTTTTCCTCATATTTTCCATGCGCGTTGCGCAAGCCCGTCGCGAAGGCGCATGTCGCCTGATTTATGTCTTTTGGTTACTAAAAAATGAAGTTTTGATCTTTGTCGGTTCTAATCCGGACAGCCTAGCTTCTGGGCAAAGCGCCGGCCATCGCCGGTGGCAGCTTGCCAAGGAGCCTTGTCATGAACACGCCCTTTCGCCACTTGCTCAGTGCCTTCGGACTGCTGAGTGCATTCGCCCTGAGCGCCCAGGCCGCCGATACGGCCAGGCCGGACAGCATCCGTATCGCCGTGCCTGACCTCAGCGCCGGCAGCAAGCCCAGCGCTGGAGGCGTGGTGGATGTGCTGCGTGACCAGCAGTTGCTGGAAAAGGAATTCGCCAAGGACGGTATCCGTATCGAGTGGCGCTTCTTCAAGGGCGCCGGGCCGGTGGTCAACGAAGCCCTGGCCAACGGCCAGGCGGACTTCGCTTACCTGGGCGATCTGGCGGCGATCATCGGCAAGGCCAATGGCCTGGATACCCGCGTGCTGTCCGCCGGGGTACGTGGGGTCAAGAGCTACCTGGGCGTGGTGCCCGGCTCGGGTATCCACAGCCTGCACGACCTCAAGGGCAAGCGCGTGGCGGTGTTCCGTGGCACCGCCAACCAGCTGTCGTTCGCCAGCGCACTGGCCAGCCAGGGCCTGTCCGAGCGCGAGCTGAAGGTCATCAACCTCGACTTCAACGCGGCCAACGCCGCCTTGGCAGCCAAGCAGATCGACGCCACCTGGGGCCTGTCCAGCCTGCTGTCGCTGCGCGAGCGTGGCCTGGTCGAGTTGCCGGTGAACTCGCGCGACCTGGAGGGGGCCGGCAGTACCCAGTCGGTGTTGCTGGGCACCGGCGAGTTCATCCGCCAGCACCCTGACCTGGTGCAGCGGCTGGTCAATGCCCAGCAGCAGGCGGTGCAGTGGCTGCGAAACGAGCACAACCGCGACGCCTACATCGAGCTGGTGGCGAGCACCGCCAACTGGCCGCGCTCCATCCTGAGCGACGACCTGGCCCAGGAGGACCTCGCCCACTACTTCGATCCCCGCCTGGATGCCGAATTCGTCGGCCTGCTGCAGCAGGGCGTGGACCTTGCCGCCAAGGAACGCCTGATCCGCCGTGGCTTCCAGGTGTCCGAATGGATCGAGCCACGCTTTCTCGATGCCGCCCTGCAACAGGCCCGGGCCGTGCAGGCCGTCCGCTGAACCCGCAACCCCATCATCGACCGTGAGGAGCACGACATGAGCAACGCTGCATTGGCCGCCGCGCCACAGATCCCCGAACTCGACATCCAGCCGGTCGCCGGCCGTATCGGTGCCCAGATCCGGGGCGTGAAACTGTCCGCCGACCTGGACGCCGCCACCCTCGACGCCATCCAGGCCGCCCTGGTGCAATACAAGGTGATCTTCTTCCGGGGCCAGGACCACCTGGACGACCAGGGCCAGGAAGCTTTCGCCAAGCTGCTCGGCGAGCCGGTCGCCCACCCCACCGTGCCGGTGGTCGATGGCACCAGCTACCTGCTGCAGCTCGATGGCGCCGAGGGCCAGCGGGCCAATTCCTGGCACACCGACGTGACCTTCGTCGACGCCTACCCCAAGGCCTCGATCCTGCGCAGCGTGGTGGCACCGGCCTCGGGGGGCGACACGGTGTGGGCCAACACCGCCGCGGCCTATCAAAGCCTGCCTGAGCCGCTGCGCGAGCTGGCTGACAAGCTCTGGGCGGTGCACAGCAACGAATACGACTATGCCGGTGCCAAGCCGGATGTCGAGCCCGAGAAGCTCGAGCGCTACCGCAAGATATTCACCTCGACGGTGTACGAGACCGAGCACCCGGTGGTCCGTGTGCATCCGGTCAGTGGCGAGCGGGTGCTGCAGCTGGGGCACTTCGTCAAGCGCATCAAGGGGTACTCGCAGGCCGATTCGGCCTACCTGTTCTCCTTGCTGCAGGGGCACGTGACGCGCTTGGATAACACCGTGCGCTGGCGTTGGCAGGCCGGTGACGTGGCGATCTGGGACAACCGCGCGACCCAGCATTATGCGGTGGATGACTATGGCACCCAGCCACGGGTGGTGCGCCGGGTGACCTTGGCGGGCGAGGTGCCGGTGGGGGTGGATGGGCAACTGAGCCGGACCATCCGCAAGGGGTGAGCCGGTCAATGGATCCTGGGGCCGCTGCGAAGCGGCCCCTGCCAGCTACACCTCTTTGTCACAGGCAATCAATTGCCTGACCAACCCCTGTGCCAACGCCGACAACCCATACCCCACCCGGCTCACCACCCCATAACGGGTGTAGAACGCTTCCTCCTGCTCCGGCGCAAGGTCGGCAAGCTCCAGTGCCACCAACCCCCCTTCCCACTGGTAAGGCCGCAGGTTCGCGCTGCAGGCGATGCCCAGGGTGTCCGAATGCAGCACCACGTTGAGTAGCGCATAGCCATGCTCGCATTCCACGCTGGGCAGGAAGTCCTGGCGGCCGCTGAGGTCGCCGAGGACCTTGCGGATGTTCGGCGGGCGGAAGGTGGTGGCCAGGGGGTAGTCGAACAGGTCGCGGGCGTGTACTTCGGCACGCTCGGTCAAGGGATGCCCGGCCCGGCAGCAGAAATGCCAGCGCTGCGGGGTCAGCTTGTGCACCTGGTAGTCCGGGTCGGCCTCGAACTGGCGGGTGTCGGCGACGAAGAACTCGATCTCCTCGGCGACCAGCCTGCGGTTCAGCGCCTGCCAGTTATCCACCTGGAAACAGGTACGCGCTGCCGGGTACTCGGCGACGAAGCGCGCCACCGCCCGAGGGACCAGGCCCCCAGCCGGCGCCGGGCCGGAACCGAAGCGCACCACCCCGGTGGTGGCGCCGTTGAACTGGTTGATCTCGTTGACCAGGTTGTGCGCCCCGTGCACCAGGCGCCGCGAGTGTTCCAGCACCAGCAGGCCCTGGCGGGTCGGCGCCAGTTCCTTGCTGGCGCGGTCGACCAGGCGGCAGCCGACGTTGTGTTCCAGCGTCTGGATGCTGCGGCTGAAGGCCGATTGCGACAGGTTCACCGCCGCCGCCGCCGCGACGAAACTGCGGTGCTCGACAAGGGCGATGAAGTGGCGGAGCTGGCGGAGATCGATATGCATTTTCTACATGGAAACTTTCGGTCGAATGCAATTGCTGATGAGGGTCTCGATCCTTATAAAGGGAGTTACTTATTCCACAAAATATGAATTACAAATATTTATATCTCTTAAAAGAATATAAGCCTGCCTGACCGCGATTCGGTTCCGCCAACGGAAATGCTCGCCAGGGCCCATGCCTCAAGGAGCATTTGCATGTCCCGACTTCACCGTTGGCCAGCCCGCGTGTCGCTGTTCTCCCTGCAACCCTTGGCCGCCGGCGTGCTGCTGGCCACGGCCGGCGGCAGCTTCGCCGAGCAAGCGCCGGTCGACGTGGCCCCGGCGGCCCAGCAGGACGCCAGGCTCGGCACCGTCACGGTCAATGCCCGCCGCCGTGAGGAGACCGCCCAGAGCGTACCCACGCCGATCAGCGTGCTCGGCAGCGAAACCTTGGAAACCCAGCGGATCTACCGGGTCCAGGACCTGCAGCAACTGGTGCCGAGCACCAATGTCGCCTACGTCCACGCCCGTCAGTCGAGCATTTCCATTCGCGGCCTGGGCAACAATCCGGCCAGCGACGGCCTGGAAGGCAGCGTCGGTGTCTACCTGGACAACGTCTACCTGGGCCGCCCGGGCATGGCGGTGTTCGACCTGCTCGACGTCGAGCAACTGGAAGTGCTGCGTGGCCCGCAGGGTACGCTGTTCGGCAAGAACACCACCGCCGGGGTGCTCAACATCACCACCCGCAAGCCGACCTTCCACCGCGAGGGCAGCATCCAGTCGTCCCTGGGCGAAGACGGCTACTGGCAGACCCAGGGCAGCTTCTCCGGGCCGCTCAGCGAAACCCTCGCCGGGCGCATCAGCGCCTACCACACCGAGGACGACGGTTATGTGAAGAACGTCTACAACGGCGACGACCTCAACGGCGGCAAGCGCCAGGGCTTTCGTACCCAGTTGCTGTTCGCGCCGAGCGAGACCTTCAACCTGCGCTGGATCGGCGAATACAACGAGGAAGACTCCAACAACGGCATCCTCAGCCTCTACAGCACCGGGCCGACCATCAACGGCGTCAACCGCTACGAGAGCCTGGCGGCCCAGGCCGGCGCCACGCTGGTGTCGGGCAAGGACCGCAAGGTCAATTTCGACGCCGACCAGATGGTCAAGGTATTCCAGGGCGGCACCTCGGTGGAGGCCAACTGGACCCTACCCAACGATTTCACCCTGACCTCGATCACCGCCTACCGTTGGTGGGACTTCACCCCGCGCAACGACGACGGGCTCAACGTGGCAGCCACCCACAATGCCGGCGTCTCGGTCCGCGACAAGCAATACTCCCAGGAGCTGCGCCTGGCCTCGCCCACCGGTGGGTTCTTCGACTATGTGCTGGGCGCTTACTACTTCAAGCAAGACCTGGACAACAAGTCCTTCACCTACTTCGGCCCCCAGGCGGACATCTGGAACCTCACCCCGGCCGGTGCCCTGGCCAATGTCACGACCCTCGGCGACGGCCACATCGACACCGACAGCTACGCGCTGTTCGCCCAGGGCACCTGGCACCTGACCGAGCGCCTGGACTTCACCGCCGGTGTACGCGGCACCTACGAGGAAAAGAGCGCCTGGGTCACCCGCGACGCGCCGATCGGTGGTGCGGCGGTGACGGGTGGGGCGGCTGCCGCGCGCCAGGGCCGGGTCGGCGCCTACGACTCGGGCGACCTCAACCAGTACAGCTTCAGCCCTTCCGGCCTGCTCAGCCTGAGCTACCGCTTCAGCGACGAGGTGCTCGGCTACGCCAGCCTGTCCCACGGCGAGAAGTCCGGTGGCATCAACCTCACCGTAGGTGCCGCGCCGCGCCTGGGCACCGACTCGCTGCTGGTCGGTACCGAGCGGGTCAACAACGCCGAGCTGGGGATCAAGAGCACCCTGCTGGACAACCGCCTGCAACTCAACGCCAACCTGTTCTGGGCCGAGGTCCATGGCTACCAGGCCAACGTCTATGACCAGGTCAACCGCGTGCAGTACCTGGCCAACGCCGGCAGCGTGCGTTCCCGGGGCCTGGAGTTCGAGGCCACGGCGCTGCCGCTGCGCGGCCTGACGCTCAACGTCAACGGCTCGTGGAACGACGTGCGCTACACCGAGTACGACGACGCCCCATGCCCGCCGGAGGTGAGCCTGGCCGACGCCACCGCCACCTGCGACCTGACCGGGCACCAGGTGGTCGGCGCCTCCAAGTACATCGCCAACTTCAATGGCCAGTACAGCTGGCAACTGGCCGAGCGCATCGAGCCCTACCTCACCGCCAGTTACGCCTTCCGCTCCAGGGCGGTGGGCACCATCGACGACTCCGACTACGGGCAGATTCCCAGCTACGCCATCGTCAACCTCTCCGCCGGCGTGCGCCTGGACCAGGGCGACGGTGTCCTCGACCTGTCGCTGTGGGTGAAGAACGCCGGCGACAAGACCTACTTCACCAGCCTGTGGAACTCCGCCAACGGCGGTTATGCCGGCGTGCTCGGCACGCCGCGCACCGTCGGTGCCACAGCCCGCTACGACTTCTGAGCACAAGGAGCTTTGCCATGAATGCCAAGACCGAAACCCCACGCCTGCCCGAAGGTGCCTGCATCACCGCCAAGGTCCCCGACCACGATGAGGCGTTGCTCGGTGACGTGGTGGTCAATCCCTATCGCCTGGCGCCGCTGACCGCCATCATCCGTGACGGTGGCCGCATCCTCGGCGCGGCCCACGTACGGGTGCTGGGCCGTGGCGAGCGCGGCGTGGACATCGCCTACGCGGTGTCCGACCGCTCGCTGTGGACCTACGGCGGCATCCCGGTGTTCGGCCTGTACCCGGATCACGTCAACCAGGTGGAGGTCACCTACAAGCTCGATGGCGAGCGCATTCGCGAACGCTACGAAATCTACGCGCCTGCCGTGCGCCTGCCGGTGGTGGCCAGGCAGACGGCCGCCTTGCCCGAGGTGGAGCCGGTCAAGGTCGCGCCAGGCTTCGAGCAGCGCCTGTACCTGTTCAACCACCTGCTCGGCGACATCCCGGGCGGGCGCGCCTTCAAGTGGAACGGCCTGGGTGGCGCTGCCGAGTGGGACCAGGTCGGCAACAATTGGATCGCCGACAGCAATGGCGACGTGCGCTGGTACCTGGACATCGAGCAGATCCACGACTCCAACCGCCGCGACGGCCTGGGTGGCACCATGGGTTTCCAGCAGACCCGCGATGGCAAGCTGATCTGGGGCCAGGGCCAGACCTACTCCAAGTACGACCTGCTCGGCCGGCGTATCTGGCAGCGCAGCCTGCCGGACAAGTTCGCCGACTTCTCCCACGAGATCCGCGAGACCGCGCACGGCACCTACCTGCTGCGGGTCGGCACCAGCGACTACCGCCGTCCGGACGGCAAGCGCGTGCGTTCGATCCGTGACCACATCATCGAAGTGAACGAGGCCGGCGACGTGCTGGACTTCTGGGACCTCAACCAGATCCTCGACCCGTACCGCGGCGACTTGCTGGAAACCCTGGGCAAGGCGGCGATCCAGCTACCGGATGGCGTGCAGAAGCAGGACAGCCGGCTGGCCAACGAACTGGCCGAGGGCGAGCTGCCGTTCGGCGACACGCCGGGCGTCGGCACCGGGCGCAACTGGGCCCACGTCAATGCCATCGACTACGACGCCGATGACGACAGCATCATCGTTTCAGCCCGTCACCAGGGCGTGGTGAAGATCGGCCGCGACAAGGCGGTGAAGTGGATTCTCGCCTCGCCCCAGGGCTGGCCGGCGCACCTGAAGGCCAAGGTGCTGACCCCGGTCGGCAGCGACGACTTCGACTGGTCCTGGACCCAACACACCGCCTGGTTGACCGGGCAGGGCACGCTGACGGTGTTCGACAATGGCTGGGGACGTGGCTTTGCCCCGACGAAACTGAGCGGCAACTACAGCCGGGCGGTCGAGTACAGGATCGACGAGACCAAGGGAACGGTCGAGCAAATCTGGCAGTACGGCAAGGAGCGGGGCGAGGCGTGGTACAGCCCGATCACCTCGGTGGTGGCGTATCGGCCGGATACCGACACCCAGTTCATCTATTCGGCGTCGGTGGGCTACCTGACGCCACAGAAGCTGACCACCACCGTGCTCAATGAGGTGCGCCGAGGTACCCAGGAGGTGCTGGTGGAGCTCAAGGTGCACAGCCGCCAGCCAGGGAGCGTCGGCTACCGGGCACTGGTGATCGACCTCGCCAAGGCGTTCTGACCCTGCCGGGAGGGCCGTCGGTCCTCCCATCACGATGTCTCCTGGCCCATGGTCTAACCTTCACTGGCCCTTTCGCGGGCACGCCCGCTCCCACAAGCTTCGAGCCGATCACACATCAATTGTGGTTTGCAGGGCCCTGCGGGGGCCACGAAGGGGGCTCATGCCTCACCGCCGATCTGGAAATTTCAGCCCGGTGTTCAACCATTCGTTCTTTTTTTCGAACAGCCTATTGTCCAACACCCCAGCAGCCGCTTAGCATTCGTTTGAGATTTCAAACGCTCACTGCCCAGGCGTTGAACACCCTTGGTGCAAGAATTCCTGACGGCAGCCCCTTGGGGCGCCTTTTCAACAATCAATAATTCGCCCCGTGCGTGCACGGTGCTTTAAGGGAAGCCGACATGCAGCTCAAAGACGCTCAGTTGTTCCGCCAGCAAGCCTTCATCAACGGTGAATGGCTGGATGCGGACAGCGGTCAGACCATCAAGGTGACCAACCCGGCCACCGGCGAAGTCATCGGTACCGTGCCGAAGATGGGCGCCGCCGAAACCCGCCGCGCCATCGAAGCGGCCGACAAGGCCCTGCCGGCCTGGCGCGCACTGACCGCCAAGGAGCGTTCGAACAAGCTGCGCCGCTGGTTCGAGCTGATGATCGAGAACCAGGACGACCTGGCCCGCCTGATGACCACCGAGCAGGGCAAGCCGCTGGCCGAAGCCAAGGGCGAGATCGCCTATGCCGCCTCGTTCATCGAGTGGTTCGCCGAGGAGGCCAAGCGCGTCTACGGCGACACCATCCCGGGTCACCAGCCGGACAAGCGCCTGATCGTCATCAAGCAGCCGATCGGTGTCACCGCCGCGATCACCCCGTGGAACTTCCCGGCCGCGATGATCACCCGCAAGGCCGGCCCGGCCCTGGCCGCCGGTTGCACCATGGTCCTCAAGCCTGCTTCGCAGACCCCGTACTCCGCCCTGGCCCTGGTCGAGCTGGCCAACCGTGCCGGCATCCCGGCCGGTGTGCTGAGCGTGGTCACCGGCAGCGCGGGCGAAGTCGGCGGCGAGCTGACCGGCAACTCGCTGGTGCGCAAGCTGTCCTTCACCGGCTCGACCGAGATCGGCCGCCAGCTGATGGAAGAGTGCGCCAAGGACATCAAGAAAGTGTCCCTGGAGCTGGGTGGCAACGCCCCGTTCATCGTGTTCGACGACGCCGACCTGGACAAGGCCGTCGAGGGCGCGATCGTCTCCAAGTACCGCAACAACGGCCAGACCTGCGTCTGCGCCAACCGCATCTACGTACAGGACGGCGTCTATGACGCGTTCGCCGAGAAGCTCAAGGCCGCCGTGGCCAAGCTGAAGATCGGCAACGGCCTGGAAGAAGGCACCACCACCGGCCCGCTGATCGACGGCAAGGCCGTGGCGAAGGTCCAGGAGCACATCGAGGACGCCGTTGGCAAAGGCGCCAAGGTGCTGTCCGGCGGCAAGCTGATCGAAGGCAACTTCTTCGAGCCGACCATCCTGGTCGACGTACCGAAGACCGCCGCCGTGGCCAAGGAAGAAACCTTCGGCCCGCTGGCCCCGCTGTTCCGCTTCAAGGACGAGGCCGAGGTCATCGCCATGTCCAACGACACCGAGTTCGGCCTGGCCTCGTACTTCTACGCCCGTGACATGAGCCGTGTGTTCCGTGTCGCCGAGGCCCTGGAATATGGCATGGTCGGCATCAACACCGGCCTGATCTCCAACGAAGTCGCGCCGTTCGGCGGCATCAAGGCCTCGGGCCTGGGTCGCGAAGGTTCCAAGTACGGCATCGAGGACTACCTGGAGATCAAGTACCTGTGCATCAGCGTCTGATCACGGGCTGACAGTTTTTACCTCTGCCAGCGGGGCGCGAGAGCGACGTCTCGCTGGTCTTTTTTACACCGCGGTACCTGGTGGCCAGGGCGTTCATGACAGTCGATCAACGCATGCTGCTCATGCACGGATCCAGCCACCCCCGAATAACAGCGCCGTCAGCGTCGGCGCGAATGAGGGCACTATGAGCAAGACCAACGAATCCTTGATGCAACGCCGTGTCAACGCCGTCCCACGTGGCGTTGGCCAGATCCACCCGATCTTCGTCGACACCGCGAAGAACGCGACCGTGATCGACGTTGAAGGCCGCGAACTGATCGACTTCGCCGGCGGCATCGCAGTACTGAACACCGGCCACCTGCACCCGAAAGTCGTGGCTGCCGTGCAAGAGCAGCTGACCAAGGTCAGCCACACCTGCTTCCAGGTTCTGGCCTACGAGCCCTACGTAGAGCTGTGCGAGAAGATCAACGCCCTGGTTCCAGGCGACTTCGCCAAGAAGACCCTGCTGGTCACCACCGGTTCCGAAGCCGTTGAAAACGCCGTCAAGATCGCCCGTGCCGCCACTGGCCGTGCCGGTGTCATCGCCTTCACCGGCGGTTACCACGGCCGTACCATGATGACCCTGGGCCTGACCGGCAAGGTCGTGCCGTACTCCGCTGGCATGGGCCTGATGCCAGGTGGCATCTTCCGCGCCCTGTACCCGAGCGAGCTGCACGGCGTCAGCGTCGACGAGTCGATCGCTTCGATCGAGCGTATCTTCAAGAACGATGCCGAGCCTAAGGACATCGCCGCGATCATCCTCGAGCCGGTCCAGGGCGAGGGTGGTTTCATCCCGGCACCGAAAGAGCTGATGCAGCGCCTGCGCGCCCTGTGCGACCAGCACGGCATCCTGCTGATCGCCGACGAAGTGCAGACCGGCGCTGGCCGTACCGGCACCTTCTTCGCCATGGAGCAGATGGGCGTCGCGCCTGACCTGACCACCTTCGCCAAGTCCATCGCTGGCGGCTTCCCGCTGGCCGGTGTGTGCGGCAAGGCCGAGTACATGGACGCCATCGCCCCGGGTGGCCTGGGCGGTACCTACGCCGGTTCCCCGATCGCCTGCGCCGCGGCCCTGGCCGTGATCGAAGTGTTCGAGGAAGAGAAGCTGCTCGAGCGCAGCCAGGCGGTGGGCGAGCGCCTGACCGCTGGCCTGCGCAAGATCCAGGAAAAGCACCCGATCATCGGTGATGTCCGTGGCCTGGGCTCGATGGTCGCTGTCGAAGTGTTCGAGAAGGGGACCCACACCCCGAACGCTGCCGCGGTCGCCCAGGTCGTGGCCAAGGCACGCGACAAGGGCCTGATCCTGCTGTCCTGCGGCACCTACGGCAACGTCCTGCGTATCCTGGTGCCGGTCACCGCGCCGGACGAGCAGCTGGACAAAGGCCTGGCGATCATCGAAGAGTGCTTCGCCGAGCTGGCCTGAATGTGACAGGCGTTAGAAAAAAACCCGCTTCGGCGGGTTTTTTTTTGCACCCTCGATGCGGCTGGGCGCTATCGTAGGCGGATGGATTTGCCTTGGAAGCTGCGAAGGATCGTGTGTCAAGGATTACCCAGGAGCCACTCATGAGCGCTGCCGACCCCATCCCGCCTTGTATCCTGATTGCCGAAGGCGATCCGTGGGTGCGCGACATGCTTCGCGACATGTTGCTCAGCGTGCGCTGCGACGCCCGCCTGCAGGTCTGCGCCAACGGCTCCGAGGCCTTGGCCGCGCTGTCGAGCAAGCCTGACCTGATCATTGCCGCCCGTGAGCTGGCCGGGGTCGATGGCCTCGACCTGTTGCGCAACGTGCGTGCCAAGGGGTACAAGCCGTCCCTGCCGTTCATATTGATGAGCGAGCGCACCGACAGCGCCAGTGTGCATGAGGTGCTACCGTTCCACCCCACCGCCTACCTGGGCAAACCCCTCGACCTGGCCAACCTGCGCAAGCGGTTGGAGAGCCTGTTGCTGGCGGTTGGCGAGCAGATTGCCTGCCCGACGCCGTCCTTGCAGCCGGGCATCCGCCTGTCGGCGTTCCTCGAGCAACGCCGTGTCACTGCCGATGGCGGGCCGCTGTTCGCCGATGTGCAGGTGGCGATCAAGCGCGCCCTCAACCCCCATGGGCTGAACCTCAAGGTGCTCGAGGAAGAGGTACGCAACGATCCGCAGATCACCGGCGTGCTGATCGCGGCGGCCAACAGCGCCGCACTGCATCGCGAGGCGCCGGTGCAGACCCTGCTGCAGGCGCTGAACAAGCTCGGCAGCACCCAGAGCATGAACCTGATCCTGGGCCTGGCGCTCAAGCGCAGCGCTCGCCTGAGCGACCTGTTGCTGGCCCGGCATGCCGCTCACTACTGGGACCTGTCCCTGCACACCGCCGAGTACGCCCGCAGCCTGGCGCGCATGCTCGAGCTGGATGAAGGCCGCTGCTACTGCGCCGGACTGCTGCACTGCCTGGGCGACCTGGCCGTGCTGCGTTGCCTGCAGGAATGGCGCCTGGCCGGTGGCGAGCTGGACGAGGACCAGGTGCAGTTGTCGCTGAACGCGTTCGGCGCCGCCTTCGGCTCGGCGCTGCGCACCCGCTGGCGGCTGCCGCTGAGCCTGCACGAGCTGATCGCCGCCATCTACCAGTTGGGTGGCGGGGTGTATTCGCGGGAGATCCTGGCAATGAACCTGGCCGGGCAACTGGCGCGGCTGCCGGCGGAGCAGGGGATGGAGAAAATCGCCGACAGCAAGACGGCACGGTTGCTCAAGCTGGGCTTGCCGGAGCTGGGGCGGTTGCGCAGGGTGGAGAAACAGGAGATCGTCCAGCCGGAGGCCAACCGGTAGATCCCGTGTGACAGCCCAGGATCTTGAGAAAACAGGGGGTTCTGAATGGCGAAACCCAGCCTAGGCTGGGTTTCGCAGGTCCCTCTAAGGGGAATAAAGCGCTGAGTGCCTCTAAGGGCTACGGGGCCACGATAGGGAAAAGCTTGGATCCTGTCAATTTTTGAGCAGGGAGCTCGCATTCATCACCTTCACCACGGCGCGTTGGACTCGCTCGACAACCTCGCGTGCCACGACTTGCTCAAGAAAACCGCGGCCGATGGTCCTGGGCTTGAACAAGCGCTCCCGGCTCACCTGGGCGACCAAGTCAGCCTTGGCCCAACGTACCTGTTGCTTGAAATACGGGAGATCCTCGATCAGGTCGGCAGAGAACTGCACATGCCATCCTCGGCTCAGCTTGCCGGGATCCTTGGTGGTCGAGAGTGGAACGACAATACAGGCATTCGAATCGATTTTTCCATTGAGCACCATGACAAGCCGATTTTTCACCATTTCCGGTTTAAGGCGGAAGTCGTACCGACTCGATGCTGAAACAACATCGCCTTGATCTCGATACTCGCCGTAATTGCATTCCAGCACCTGCCCTACTTTTGGCTCGAACCTAATTGCCATGTTCCACCCTGAGCAGTTGTTAAGCGGCTCATGGTGTCATAACGGGAACAGCTTCCGATTGCTCTAGGAATGCCTCACGGCAATTAAAGAATATTCCCCTTTGGAAGGTAACCAAAGGGAGTAAGACATTTCTGAGCTTGCTAGATAATGGATCCAAATGGGCAAGTATGGCCATTCGGGGCTGGCTCACCCCAGCACGATCTGGTTCTTGCCCTGCCGCTTGGCCTGGTACATGGCTGCATCGGCCCGGGCGAACAGGGCTTCGAGGGTTTCGTCGGTGTCGTTCAGGCCAGTCAGGCCCTGGCTCACGGTGACGCCATACACCTGCTGCCCATGGCTGAAGCTCAGGCGCTGGATCTCGCGTTGCAAGCGTTCGGCGATGTGCTTGGCGACTTGGGCGGTGCAGCCGGGGAAGACCGCCGCGAACTCCTCGCCACCGATACGCCCGAACAGGTCGCCCCGGCGCAGCACGGCCCTGCCGCTGTCGGCGATACGTTGCAGCACCTGGTCGCCTTCCTGGTGGCCGTAGCTGTCGTTGATCTGCTTGAAGTCGTCGATGTCGAGCAACAGGAAGGCCAGGGGCGAACCCTCCTCGCGCGCGGCCTCGAAGGCTTGGCGGGCGCATTCGAAGAAGTGCCGGCGGTTGCTGCTCTGGGTCAGCACATCGGTGGTGGCCAGGCGTTGCAACTCGCCTTCGAGCTGCTTCTTCTCGGTGATGTCCTCGGCGATACCGACGATGATCACCCGCTGTTCGTTTTCACGTTGCTGGTTGATGAAGCATTTGTCGCTCAGCCAGCGCACTTGGCCCGCGGCATTGATGATGCGGTACTCGCGGTCTTCCACCGCGCCCTTGAGCAGCACCTGGGCCAGGCTGCGCTCGGCGTAGTCCAGGTCGTCGGGGTAGATGCTGTCGCGCCACTCGTTGTAGTCGGCCAGCACCAGGCTGGCCGGGCGCCCGAAGATACGTTCGTAGGCTGGGCTGACATACAGCACCTGGCGGGTCTCCCAGTCGAAGGCCCAGAGCACGGCATTGAGGCTGTCGAGCAGCGAGCTGTAGAGCTGCTCGCGTTCGCTCAGGCGAGCCACTTCGCCCTGAGCGTGCAGCAGGGCGAGCAGGGTCTGGGCGGCTTCGGGCGGCGGGTTGCCGCAGAGGGGCGGGGTGAAGTCTTTGGCCATGAGCACGGAACGGTTCTCGGCATGAAAGCGTGCGGCCACGATCCGGCCCGCCACGCGGGCGATGTGCCGGATTTGAGTGGAAGGCAGGGGACGAAGTTCCGGGGTGGCCCGCCCCGTCGCGGGGCGGGCCGATCAACGGTGCTCAGGCCCCGGCAGGGCGCAGGGAGTAGGTCTTGAGCTGGCCGGCGAAGTCGCGCAGGGCCTGGATACCACTGGCCTCGGCCTCATGCACCCAATCCTTCATGGCGGCGAGCATGTCGTGGCCGTTGGCGCTGGTACGGGCCCAGATCTGCTGCAGGGCCAGGCGTTTTTCATAGATGGTCTTGAGCGCCTGGCTGTGGGCCAGCATGGACTCGATACGTACGTGATGGCGGTCCTGCAGCAGGCTGGTTTCCCGCGACAACAGGCGCTTGGCGCGGCGGAAGCGGTAGCGCATCGAGGCATCGACCCGGGCCAGTTCCTGCTTGACCAATGGCGCGATCACCAGCTTGCGGTACTGGGCCATGATCTGGAAACGGTTGTTGAGGATCGCCATGGCCGTGTCCATGTCCAGGTGCGCCTTGCCCTCGACGCGGTGGGCGATGGGCGCCACACGCTGCACCTTGGCCAGGCGCAGCAGGCACAGCAGGCGGATCCACATCCAGCCGATGTCGAACTCCCAGCGCTTGACCGACAGCTTGGCCGAGTTGGGGTAGGTGTGGTGATTGTTGTGCAGCTCCTCGCCGCCAATGACGATGCCCCAGGGCACCAGGTTGGTGGCCGCGTCGCGGCATTCGAAGTTGCGGTAGCCCAGCGCATGGCCCAGGCCGTTGACCACGCCAGCGGCCCAGAACGGAATCCACATCATCTGCACTGCCCAGATGGTGATGCCGATGGTGCCGAACAGCAGCAGGTCGATCAGTGCCATCAGCGCCACGCCGCCGAGCCTGTAGCGCGAATAGAGGTTGCGTTCGATCCAGTCGTCCGGGCAGTTCTTGCCGTAGATGCGCAGGGTCTCGGGGTTGCGCGCTTCCTCACGGTAGAGCTCGGCGCCCTTGCGCAGCACGGTGCCCAGGCCCTTGTGCAGCGGGCTGTGCGGGTCGTCGGGGGTTTCGCACTTGGCGTGGTGCTTGCGGTGCACCGCGGTCCACTCGCGGGTGTTCTGCGCGGTGGTCAGCCACAGCCAGAAGCGGAAGAAGTGCTTGAGCCCGGCATTGAGCTCCAGGGCGCGGTGGGCCGAGTAGCGATGCAGGTAGAGGGTGACGCTGACGATGGTCACATGGGTCATCAGCAGGGTGACGCCGACCAGTTGCCAGGCCGACAAGTCGAGCAAACCGTTGTACCACATAGGTGTAGAAGCCCTCGGAAACACAGGGGAACAGCGTCGGCAATTATCCCCTGGCGGGGAAATAAAGCCAGTCGTCCGTTGCGAGGGTGCCAGCCCTGTCGCGGGTGCGCGCGCTCCCGCACGAGGTCGTGCAGCCCCCGTGGCAGCGGGCTTGCCCGCGAGCAGGGCAGATGAAATCTGCAACCTATTTCTAATGCCGGGAATTAAGTCACGGCATGTTTCCGCCTTTATAATGCCCCATCCTTTTTCATGGGCTTACCCACCCGACATGTCTGTTTCCGTTCGCGACGCCCTGCGCATGGCGGCGTTGTACCTGGTGCTCTCGATTCTCTGGCTGGTGCTGTCCGAACAGGTGCTGCGCGGCCTTTCCGATGACCCGACGGTGCTGGCCGTGGGCCGCCAGGCCAATGTGCTCGTCTGGGTGCTGGTCAGTGCCTTGCTGATCTTCGTCTCGCGTGCTCGCCTGCTCAATTTCATCGGCATCGGTGCGCGCCTGCGCAGCGAGGACCGTGAGCGCCTGCGCATGGCCGCGGCGGTGTTCGACAGCACCCTGGAGGGCGTGTTGGTGACCGACCGCGACGGCCTGATCGTGCACGTCAACCGGGCCTTCATGCGCATCACCGGCTACCAGCAGGACGAGGTGATCGGCCAGCGCCCGAGCAAGTTCAAGTCGGGCCACCACGGTGCGCCGTTCTACCAGCAGATCTACGCCGCGCTGGCGCAGAAGGGCGAGTGGAGCGGCGAGATCTGGAACCGGCGCAAGAGCGGCGAGATCTACCCGCAGTGGCAGACGATCTGCGCCATCCGCGACGACAGCGGCGCGGTCAGCCACTATGTGGCGGTGTTCAGCGACATCAGCGCGATCAAGCACTCCGAACGGGAGCTGGCCTACCTGGCGCACCACGATCCGCTGACCGGCCTGCCCAACCGATTGCTGTTCAACGACCGGGCCGAGCAGGCCCTGGCCGCCGCCCAGGCCAACAAGCGCGGCTGTGCCCTGTTGCTGCTGGACCTCGATCATTTCCAGAGCATCAACGATGGCCTTGGCCACACCATCGGCGACCAGTTGCTCAAGCTGGTCGGCGAGCGCCTGCGCGACATCCTCGGCCATGGCGTGACCCTGGCGCGCCTGGGCGGCGACGAGTTCGGCGTGCTGGCGGAGAACTGCCCACAGGTCGGCCAAGCCGCGACCCTGGCGCAGACGATCATCGAGCGCATGCGCGAGCCGTTCGTCTTCGACGACAATCGCCTGTTCATCAGCGTCAGTGTCGGTATCAGCCTGTTCCCCAGCGATGCGCTCGGCGCCGAGCAACTGCTGCGCAATGCCGATTCGGCGCTGTTCAAGGCCAAGAGCAATGGCCGCGCCTGCTACGCCCTGTACACCGAGGAACTGACCGCCCACGCTCAGCACCGGGTCGAGACTGCCGGCGAGTTGCGCCGTGCCCTGGAGCACGAAGAGCTGCGTGTGTACTTCCAGCCGGTGCACGACCTGTGCAGCGACAGGATGGTCGGGGTCGAGGCGTTGGTGCGCTGGCAGCATCCGCTACGCGGGCTGGTGTCGCCGGGCGAGTTCATCCCCATCGCCGAGCGTACCGGGTTGATCGCCGAGATCGATGCCTGGGTGCTGCGCCAGGCATGCCGGCAGATGGTGCGCTGGCAGGGCGAGGGGCGGCAGCTGGCGTTCGTCGCGGTGAACATTTCCAGCCGCCTGTTCGGCCAGCGCGATCTGTACCGGCAGGTGGCCGAGGTGCTGCACGACACCGGCATGGACCCGGCGCTGCTGGAGCTGGAGGTCACCGAAAGCGCGGTGATGGAAGATCCGGAGGTGGCTCTGGAACAGTTGCACCGGCTGCGCGAGCTGGGCCTGAGCCTGGCCATCGACGACTTCGGTACCGGTTATTCGTCGTTGCTGCGGCTCAAGCGATTGCCGGTGCAGAAGCTCAAGATCGACCAGGGCTTCGTCGCCGGTCTGCCCCATGACGAGGATGACATCGCCATCGTCCGGGTGATCATCGCCCTGGCCCGCAGCATGGGCATGCAGGTGCACGCCGAGGGGATCGAGCAGGCCGAGCAGGCTCGCTTCCTGCTGGAACAGCAATGTCACCTGGGGCAGGGGTACTGGTTCGGGCGGCCGGTACCGGCACAGGCGTTGCGCTGGGACTGAGGCCGGTCCGGGGCCGCTCCGACCAGTAGGGGAAGGCTTCAGCGCTTGTTCAAGCCCTTCGCCAACCGATCCCCACCCAGCTGGATCAACGCCACCAACGCCACCAGCATGGCGATCACGGTTAGCATGACCTGGCTGTCGAAGCGCTGGTACCCATAGCGATAGGCAATGTCCCCCAGCCCGCCCGCGCCGATGGCACCGGCCATGGCCGAGGAGTTGATCAAGGTCACCAGGGTGATGGTGAAGCCGCCGACGATCCCCGGCAGTGCCTCGGGCAGCAGCACGTGCCAGACGATGTGCCAGCGCCGGCACCCCATGGCCTGGGCCGCCTCGATCAGGCCATGGTCGACCTCGCGCAGGCTGACCTCGGCGATCCTGGCGAAGAAGGGCGTGGCGGCGATGGTCAGCGGGACCACGGCGGCCCACACGCCATAGGTGGTACCCACCACCAGGCGGGTGAAGGGGATCAGGGCGACCATCAGGATCAGGAACGGGATCGAGCGGAACAGGTTGACGAACGCACTCAACACACGGTTCAGCAACGGCGCCTCGAAGATCCCACCCTTGTCGCTGGTGACCAGCAGCACCGCCATCGGCACCCCGACCAGCAGGGCGATCAGCGACGACACGCCGACCATCAGCAAGGTATCCAGCAAGCCCTGGAACAGACGCTCAAACCACATAGCCCAGTACCTCCACCTCATCGGCCCAGCGACGGGCGCGCTCCAGCAATAGCGGCAGTGCATGGGGCGAACCCTGTACCGACAGGATCAGTTGCCCCACGGCCCGCTCGCCGATGGTCTCGATGCCGCCCTGGAGCAGGCGCACGCGCCCGCCCAGGGCACTGAACAGCTCGGACAGTTCCGGCGCGCCCAGCAGGCTCAGCCTGAGTACCAGCGCCGCATCGCTTGCGCCCGGGCTGGTGCGCAGGTTGGCCTGCAAGGCGGCGGGCAGCTTGGCTTGCAACGGCGCGAGCAAGCTGCGGGTGACCTCGTGCCGCGGTGCGCCGAACACCTGCCAGACGTCGCCCTGCTCGACGATCTGCCCACGTTCGAGCACCAGCACCCGGTGGCAGATGTCGCGGATCACCGCCATCTCGTGGGTGATCAGCACGATGGTCAGGCCCAGGCGCTGGTTGATGTCGCGCAGCAGCTCGAGGATCGAGGCGGTGGTTTCCGGGTCGAGCGCCGAGGTGGCCTCGTCGCACAGCAGGATTTCAGGGTCATGGACCAGCGCCCGGGCGATGCCCACCCGCTGCTTCTGCCCGCCCGACAACTGCGCCGGGTAGACGTGGTGCTTGTGCGCAAGCCCCACCAGCTCCAGCAGTTCGCGAACCTTGCGTTGGCGCTCGGCCTTGGCCACGCCCGCCACCTTCAGCGGCAACTCGACGTTCTGCCAGACAGTCTTGGCCGACATCAGGTTGAAGTGCTGGAAGATCATGCCGATGCGCCGGCGCAGCGCGACCAAGTGGTCCTCGTCGAACGGCGCGATGTCCACCTGGTCGATCAGCACCCGGCCCTGGGAGGGCTGTTCCAGGCGGTTGATGGTGCGTAGCAGCGATGACTTGCCGGCGCCGCTGCGGCCGATGATGCCGAAGATCTCGCCGCGGCGGATGTTCAGGTCGATGCCCTGCAAGGCGGGCTGGGCCTGGCCCGGGTAGGTCTTGCCCAGGCCGACGAAGCGCACGTGGGCATCGTTCACCTCTGGGCGCAGGGCCTGCTCGCGGGCAGGGGCCGGCGAGGCTTGCGCGGTGGGCGCCCTGAGGGCGCTGGCGCTGCTCATCTCAACCCTCCCAGCCGGCCTGGTAGAGGCTGCCGTGGGCTTTGTCCAGGGCCGCGCGCACGGCGGGCGAATGCTGGTAGATGTCGACGAACCTGGCCAGGCGCGGGTCGTCCTTGCTCTGTGGGCGGATGACGAACTGGATCACGTATTCCTTGTTCTCCAGGCCATCGAACAGCAGTGCCGAGGTGGCGTCGAAGCTGTTGGCCAGGCGGATGTACGCGGGGTAGCCCTGGACCAGGTCGGCGTCATCGTAGGCACGTACCAGTTGTACAGCTTCCACCTGGAGGATCTTCAACTGCTTCGGGTTGGCGACGATGTCGTCCTCGGTGGCCTTGTAGCCAACCCCCGGCTTGAGGTCGATCAACCCAGCCTTGGCCAGCAACTGCAGGCCGCGGCCGCTGTTGATCGGGTCGTTGGCGATGGCCACGCTGGCCCCGTTGGGCAGATCGGCAAAGCGCTTGTAGCGCTTGGAGTACAGGCCGACGTTGTTGATGATGCCCGGGGCGTAGGGCTCCAGCTCGAAGCCGGCGGCGGCCTTGGCGTTCTCTAGGAAGGGGATGTGCTGGAAGTAGTTCACGTCGATGTCGCCGCTGGCCAGGCTCACGTTCGGCGCGATCCAGTCGCTGAACTCGATCAGCTTGACCTCCAGGCCCTGCTTGCGGGCCTCGTCTACCGCCGCTTCGAGCGGGATGGCAAAGGCTGCGGTGGTGCCGACCTTCAGCGGTTCGTCGGCCAGCGCAGTGGCGGCCAGGCCCAGGGACAGCACGGCGGCCGCGACGGGCCGGAACAGTTTCTCAAGCATGGTGCAAGGCTCCAGTCGGGGCAGGGGGGGTGGCGCGGTAGGCGGCACCGGGGTGGTCGGCGGGCAGGTGCGGGTGGCCGCTGGCGAAGAGCTTCTCGCGCAGGCTGCCGGGTGCGTAGGCGGTCTTGTAGCGGCCACGGCGTTGCAGCTCGGGGACCACCAGGTCGATGAACGCCTCATGGCTTTCCGGGGTGACGGTGCGGGTCAGGTTGAAGCCGTCCAGGCCGGTCTCGTCGATCCAGGCGATCAACTGCCCGGCGACCTGTTCGGGCGAGCCGACCAGGGTCACGTAGCGCCCGCCCAGGGCGTGCTGCTCCAGCAGGCGGCGGCGGGTCCAGGCGTTGTCCTGCAACTGGCGGGTCGCGGACTGGATGGCGTTGCCCTTGGCGAAGCCGATCGGCTCGTCCAGGCCGTAGGCGGCGAAGTCGATGCCGGTGGAACTGGCAAAGTGCGCCACGCCCGCTTCCGGGCTGGCATAGCGCAGGTATTCGGCGTGCAGGGCCTGGGCCTGCTGTTCGCTCGGCGCGACGATCACCGTGATGCCCATGAAGACCTTGATCGCCTGCGGGGCGCGGCCGCTGGCCTGGGCCGCGGCACGTACCTTGTCGACCTGTGCACGGGTGGTCGCCTTGTCCTGGCCGCTGATGAACACGCACTCGGCATGCTGGCCGGCGAAGGCCAGGCCGCGTGGCGAGCTGCCGGCCTGGAACAGCACCGGGGTACGCTGGGGCGAGGGCTCGCACAGGTGGTAGCCCTCGACATGGTAGAACTCGCCCTGGTGGCGAACCTTGCGCACCTTGTCTGGGCGGGCATAGACGCGCCGAGCGCGGTCGGCGACCACGGCGTCGTCGTCCCAGCTGCCTTCGAGCAGTTTGTACAGCACCTGCAGGTATTCGTCGGCCTGGTCGTAACGGCGGTCGTGCTCGGGTTGCCGTGCCAGGCCCATGGCGCGGGCGGCGCTGTCCAGGTAGCCGGTGACGATGTTCCAGCCGACCCGGCCATTGCTCAAATGGTCGAGGGTGGAGAGGCGCCGAGCGAACAGGTAGGGCGCGTCATAGGTGAGGTTGGCGGTCAGGCCGAAGCCCAGGTGCCGGGTCACGGCGGCCATGGCCGAGACCAGCAGCAGCGGGTCGTTGACCGGCAACTGGATGGACTCTTTGAGCGTCACGTCCACCGACTGCCCGTAGACGTCGTAGGTGCCGACGATATCGGCGATGAACAGCCCGTCGAACAGCCCGCGCTCGAGCAACTGGGCCAGCCGGGTCCAGTATTCCAGGGTCCGGTACTGGGTCGCTTGGTCCCGAGGGTGGGTCCACAGGCCGTGGTTGATGTGCCCGACGCAGTTCATGTCGAAGGCGTTGAGGAGGATCTGCTTGCCCATCAGATCGTCCCCCGGCGTGGCGGGTTCTCGCCGTTGAGGTAGTAGTTGCCGATGGCGTGGTACTTCCAGCGCACCGGGTCGTGCAGGGTGTGGACCCGGGCGTTGCGCCAGTGGCGGTCGAGGTTGTGCTCGGCCAGGGTGGCCTGGCTGCCGGCCAGTTCGAACAGGGTGCTGCCAGCTGCCAGGGAAATCTCGGTGCTGATCGCCCGGGCCTCGGCCACGGCGATGGACGCGGCGGCGACGGTGTCGGCGTTGCTGGCGTCGCGGGCGCGGTCGAGGTATTCACCGGCGCGCACCAGCAGGGCCTCGGCGGCATGCAGGCGGATGGCCAGGTGACCGAAGCTCTTGAGACTCAGTGGGTCGTCGCTGGCCTTGTCGACGCCGGAATCGACCCAGGGGCGGCTACGGCTGCGCACGAAGCGCAGGGCGTCGTCGAAGGCGGCGCGGGCGATGCCGGTATCGATGGCGGCATGGAGGATCTGCGCCAGCGGGCCGACCGGGGTCGGGCGCTCGAAGGCGCTGTCGAAGGGCACCACGTCCTGGTTCGCGACGAACACGTTGTCGAACGTCACCGAGCCGCTGCCGGTGGTACGCTGGCCGAAGCCGCTCCAGTCGTCGATCACCTGCAGGCCAGCAGCATCGGCAGGCACGAAGGCCAGGTGCTGTACACCCTGTTCATCGATCACCGAGGTGGGGATGCGCTGGGCGTACAGGGCGCCGGTGGCGTAGAACTTGCGGCCGTTGATCCGCCAGCCATCGCCATCGCGGGTCAGGCGGGTGGTGCGGTCGTGGGCGGTCTTGGTGCCCAGCTCGGCCAGGGCGTTGCCCAAGCGTCGCCCGGCCAGGACCTCGGCATAGAGGCGCCGTTGCTGCTCGGGGGCGCCGTTCACCCGTAGCACTTCCAGGGCATAGAAGTGGTTCTGCGGAATCTGCCCGAGGGAGGCGTCGGCCTGGGCGATGCGGGCGATGACCTTGGCCAGGGTGACGTTGGATACCCCTGCGCCGCCGAAGGCCTTGGGCACGCTGATGGCCCACAGGCCGGAGCGGGTGAACAGGTCGAGCTCGGCGTGGGGCAGGCGGCGCTCGCGGTCGCGCAGGGCGCTGTCGCGTTGCAGCTGCTGGGCGATTTCCTCGGCGACGGCCAGGGCCTGGGCGTCGGAGGTGATCAGGGATTGGGTCATGTCGTTCTCCAAGGGGCGCTGCTTCGCTGCTCTCGCAGGGACACCCACATGAGTCGCGCTGTTCGTGAGAACAGCGTCAAACCTATGGGTGCGGGCTTGTCCGCGAAGGGCTGCGAAGCAGCCCCGGCTCACTCAAATCCAGGAATGACGGGCAGGGCGGGTGCCGTTGAGGTGCCAGGCGCCGACCGCGTGGTATTTCCAGCGCACCGGGTCGTGCAGGGTGTGCACCCGGGCGTTGCGCCAGTGACGGTCGAGGTTGAACTCGGCGAGGGTGGCGCGGCTGCCGGCCAGTTCGAACAGCTTCTCGCTGGCTTGCAGGGCGATCTCGGTGGTCAGCACCTTGGCCTCGGCCACGGCGATCGAGGCACGTGCCGCGGCGTCTTCGTCCACGGCGCCGGCGTTGACCTCGTCGAGCACCCTGGCGGCCTTGCGCAGCAGGGCCTCGGCGGCATGCAGCTCGAGCTTGAGACGGCCGATGTCGGCGATCACGTAGAGATCATCGCCGGCCCGCTCGACCTTGGCGTCGACCCATGGCCGGGACTTGTCGCGCACGAAGGCGATGGCATCCTCGATCGCCGCTTCGGCGATGCCGGCATCGATGGCCGCCTGGATCAGTTGCGAGGCGGCACCCTGGGTGTTGGGGACTTCGCGCTGGCGGCGGGTGTCGATCACCAGGTCCGCCTCCACCGGCACCTGGTCGAGCAGCACGGTGCCGCTGGCGGTGGTGCGCTGGCCGAAGCCGGACCAGTCGTCGACGATGCGCAGCCCCGGGCTGCCACGGCGGACGAAGGCCAGGCGCTGGTGGCCCTCGTCATCCAGGGCCTTGACCGCTACCCAGTGGGCGAACAGGGCGCCGGTGGAGTAGAACTTCTCGCCACTGATGCGATAGCCGGCGCCGTCGCGGGTGATCCGCGCCTTGAGCGTCAGGGTGTCCTTGGTGCCGCGTTCGGGGCCGGCATTGCCGATGCGCCAGCCGTCGAGCACGGAACGAAACAGCACGGCCTGCTGCGCCTCGCTGGCGGTCAGGCGCAGCAGTTGGAGCATGCCGAACTGGTTCTGCGGGATCTGCCCGAGCGCCGGATCGGCGGCGCTGATGAGGCGAAAGACCTCGGCGATGGTGGCGAAGGAAACCTCGGGGCCGCCATGGGCCTTGGGAATGCTGATGCTGCCCAGGCCGCTGCGGGTGAATTGTTCGATCTCGGCCCATGGCAACCTGCGCTGCTGGTCACGGCGTGCGGCTTGCTGGCGAGCGGTCTCGGCCAGTTCGCGGGCGGCTTGCAGGGCCTCGGCATCGGTGCGCAGCACCTTGGCCGGCAGCAGCAGGGGCGAGCTGTCGAGATCGCTGGAGGGAAGCGTGTTCGGCTGGCTGGACATCAGTGCCGCTCCCTGGCTGCACTCAATGCCCTGGCGTTGCGCACTGGGGTGATTGTGATCCTGACCATTCCTTACCTCACAAAAGTTGAAAGCGTCGCCTCAGCTGACGGCGACAGACGTTTGCTGGTCCGGTGGTCCGGTCTATATACCCTATGCGCTTATAAAAACTTTATGAACTAACTTTTTGGACTATAGATAGAAGAGCCGCTCGGGCGGGGAAGGATGGCGCTTGATTGATAGGGGCGCAAAGCGCCCCCAGGTGCTCGAAAGCGCTCTAGCCTTGCGAGGCTGCCGTGCCAAGGAACTTGCGCAGGAACTGCCGCGTACGCTCCTCCTGCGGATGGGCGAACAACGCCTTGGCCTCGCCCTGCTCGACGATCACCCCCTTGTCGAAGAAGATCACCCGGTTGGCCACGTCCCGGGCAAAGCTCATCTCGTGGGTGACGATGATCATGGTGCGCTTTTCCTCGGCCAGGCCGCGGATGGTCGCCAGGACCTCGCCGACCAACTCTGGATCGAGCGCCGAGGTCGGTTCGTCGAAGAGGATCACCTCCGGTTCCATCGCCAGGGCCCGGGCGATGGCCACCCGCTGCTGCTGGCCGCCGGACAGGCGCCGCGGATACGCGTCTTCCTTGCCGCCCAGGCCGACCTTGGCCAACAGCGTGCGGCCCAGTTCCACGGCCCTGTCGCGGGGCATCTTCTTGACGATCACCGGCCCCTCGATGACGTTCTCCAGGGCGGTGCGGTGGGGGAACAGGTTGAAGTTCTGGAACACGAAGCCGGCCTGCTGGCGCAGACGGCGGATCGCCGCTTGCTGGCCGCCGAGCGGGCGGTTGGCGTCGATGCTGATGTCACCGACCTGGATGCGTCCGGCGTCGGGTGTCTCGAGCAGGTTGAGGCAGCGCAGGAAGGTGGTCTTGCCGGAGCCACTGGGGCCGATGATGGCCACCACCTCGCCGGGCTGGACGGTCAGGTCGATGCCGTTGAGCACGGTGTGGCCCTTGAACTGCTTGCTCAGGCCTTCTACGACGATCATCTTCAGTGCTCCCGGTCATGCTGGTTGACCCGCGCTTCCATGCGGTTCTGGAAGTGCGCGAGGATGCTGCACAGTATCCAGTAGATAACGGCCACGGCCAGGTACATGGTGAAGACCTCGAAGGTCCGCGCGGTGATCAGTTGGGCCTGGCGGAACAGCTCCGGTACCTGGATGGTCGCCGCCAGGGCGGTGTCCTTGACCAGGGAGATGAAGCTGTTGCCCAGCGGCGGCAGGGCGGTGCGCATGGCCTGTGGCAGGATCGCCCGGCGCATGGCCTGGGTGCGGGTCATGCCGATACTGGCGGCGGCCTCCCACTGGCCACGGTCGATCGAGGAAATCGCCGCGCGCAGGATCTCGCAGATGTACGCCGCCATGTTCAGCGACAGGCCGATCAGCGACGCCGGTATCGGGTCGAGTTCGATACCGATCTGCGGCATGCCGAAGTAGATCACGAACAGTTGCACCAGCAACGGCGTGCCGCGGAAGAACGACACGTACACCCGGGCCAGCCAGTCCAGCGGCAGGATCTTCGACAGGCGCATCAGCGCCAGGGCAAAGCCCAGGATCAGGCCGAAGAACATGCCGCCGACGCTGAGGACGACCGTGTAGCCAGCGCCCTTGAGCAGGAAGGGCGTGGAGTCGAGGACGAGTTGCAGGCTTTCGGCGATCATTGAGTGACGTCGGCACCGAAGTATTTCTCGGACAACTTGGCCAGGGTGCCGTCAGCCTTGAGCTTGTCCAGTGCCTTGTTGATCGCCTCGAGCAGCTCCGGCTCGCCCTTGCGCAGGGCCACGCCCGATTCCAGGCGCGAGAACGCCTCGCCGGCGAGCTGGGTGTCCTTGGCCTTCTGGGCGTATTCCAGGGCGGCCAGGCGGTCGATCAGGATGGCGTCGATGCGGCCGTTGCGCAGGTCGGCGAACTTGCTCGGGTCGTCCTCGTAGGTGCGCACGTCGGCCTGTGGCACGTCCTGCTTCACCCATTGCTCGTAGTTGGTGCCCAGGCCCACGCCAACCTTCTTGCCGGCCAGGTCGGCGGCCTTGTGGATATTCAATTGCTCGGCCTTCTTCTTCAGCACCAGGGCCTGGATGCCGGAGATGGTGTAGGGCTCGGAGAAGTCGTATTTCTTCTTGCGCTCCTCGGAGATGGTCACCTGGTTGACCACCACGTCCAGGCGCTTGGATTCCAACGCCGCGAGGATACCGTCCCACTTGGTCGGCTGGATCCTGGCCTTGACCCCCAGCTCCTTGGCCAGCAGCTCGGACAACTCCACCTCGAAACCGGCCAGCTTGCCGTTCTCGTCGACGAAGCTGAACGGCGGGTAGGTGCCCTCCAGGCCGATGCTGATGCTGCCTTTTTCCTGGATGGTCTTGAGTTGCTCGCCGGCGAAGGCCTGGTTGAACAGGCCGGTGCCCAGCAGGATGGCCAGGCTGGCGGTGAGAAGCGGTTTGGCGAATGTCGACATGTGTGGGCCCCGCGCTTGTTGTGGAAAGTAGTGGGTGGCGACTATAGGGGTGGGCTATATAGGTCTTGAAATAATAAAAATTTATTTTGTTATTTCTTTTATTTCTTTATCGAGAGGTTCGACAGCATTGAGGGTAGGTCAGGAATGCCTGGTCTGTCAGCGCTGCTTATGCCCGACTTAGCGCAGGATGGAATAAAGCGTTGTTTTTTCCAAGGGACGGATTTGCCGTAGAGTGGATCGTACCGGCGCAGCCATTACCAAGAAAACCGCCGGGTCAGGAGAATACCGTGAGCGAACATCCATCGACTGGGCATTGGCAACTGCAGGGTATCGTCAGCGGCTTGCGCAGCGCCCGTGAGCAATGGCGTAGCCGCAACGGCCGCAGCAGCGGCGAGCAAGGCGGGCGGGAATTGCCTTCGCGCGAGGCCATGCGGCAGATCCTCGAGCAGTTGTGCGGGGCGCTGTTTCCCATGCGTCTGGGGCCGGTGGACCTGCGTGAGGAAAGCGAGGACTTCTATGTCGGCCATACCCTGGATGCCGCCCTCACGGCGTTGCTGGCCCAGGCCCGTCTGGAGCTGCGCTACGCGGCGCGCCACGGCAAGGCCGAGATCGTCGACGTGGATGCCCATGCCCTGCGCCTGATCCAGGACTTCGCCGCCGCCCTGCCGGGCCTGCGCGTGCTGCTCGACACCGATGTACTGGCCGCCTACCAGGGCGACCCGGCGGCGCGCAGCGTCGACGAGGTCTTGCTGTGCTACCCGGGCATCCTGGCGGTCATCCACCACCGCCTGGCCCACCACCTGTACCAGGCCGGCTTGCCGCTGCTGGCGCGGATCAGTTCGGAGCTGGCCCACTCGGCCACCGGTATCGACATCCACCCCGGTGCGCAGATCGGCTCGAGCTTCTTCATCGACCATGGCACGGGCGTGGTGATCGGCGAGACCGCGATCATCGGTGAACGGGTACGCATCTACCAGGCGGTGACCCTGGGCGCCAAGCGCTTCCCGGCCGACGAGACCGGCATGCTGCACAAGGGCGAGCCGCGCCACCCGATCGTCGAGGACGATGTGGTGATCTATGCCGGGGCGACCATCCTTGGGCGGATCACCATCGGCAAGGGCTCGACCATCGGCGGCAACGTCTGGCTGACCCGCAGCGTTCCGCCGGAGAGCAACATCACCCAGGCGAACCTGCAGCTGGAATGCGAGGGGCAGAAGTAGGCCTGGCGCTTGGGATGACGGGGGCAGTCCATTCTGTGGGAGCCGGCTTGCCGGCGATGGGGCGCGAAGCGGCCCCAACTACCCGCGCCGTGAAAGGTTCGATGGTCGGCCGAACCGCGACCCCGGGTCGCATTGAACGCCGATCCATGTTTAACTTGAACGCTTGTTCAAATTAAACGCTGGTCCATTGCCGGTGTTCAACAGGAGGATTCCCTTTGCTGAACCCGTTCAATCCGAACCTTACGTCCTTCGACGAGGTGCACGTTCAATGACTGCACCGACGCCATCCCTTGCCAACGGCAAGATCCGCATGAACCCGCCGGTGTTCTATTTCGCGGCAAGCTTCATCCTCATCTTCGGCCTGGTGGTCATCGCCAACCCGCAGGCGGCGGGCAAGTGGTTGCTGGCGGCACAGAACTGGGCGGCCAACACGGTCGGCTGGTACTACATGCTGGCCATGACCCTGTACCTGGTCTTCGTGGTGGTCACCGCCTTGTCTGGCTACGGCAAGATCAAGCTCGGTGCCGACCACGACGAACCCGAGTTCAGCTACCTGTCCTGGGCCGGCATGCTGTTCGCCGCCGGCATCAGCATCACCCTGTTCTTCTTCTGCGTCTCCGAACCCCTGACCCACATGCTCCAGCCCCCCCAGGGCGAGGCAGGTACGGTGGAGGCCGGGCGCCAGGCGATGCAGTTGCTGTTCCTGCACTGGGGCCTGCATGGTTGGGGTGTGTTCGCCTTCGTCGGCATGGCCCTGGCCTATTTCGCCTACCGCCACAACCTGCCGCTGGCGCTGCGCTCGGCGCTGTACCCGTTGATCGGCAAGCGCATCAACGGGCCGATCGGCTACGCGGTGGACGGCTTCGGCATCATCGCCACGGTGTTCGGCCTGGGCGCCGACATGGGCTTTGGCGTGCTGCACCTGAACGCAGGCCTGGACTACCTGTTCGGCATCGACCACAGCCAGTGGGTGCAGGTGATCCTCATCGTGCTGATGATGGGCGCGGCCGTCGCCGTGGCGGTCGCCGGGGTGGAGAAGGGCGTGCGGGTGATGAGCGACATCAACTTGTTCCTGGCCTGCGCTCTGCTGTTGTTCGTGCTGTTCGCCGGACCTACCCAGCACCTGTTCAACACCCTGATCCAGAACCTGGGCGACTACCTTGGCGCCTTGCCGCGCAAGAGCTTCGATGTCTATGCCTACGGCGAGAACCGAGACTGGCTGGGCGGCTGGACGGTGTTCTACTGGGCCTGGTGGATCGCCTGGGCGCCCTTCGTCGGGCTGTTCATCGCACGGATTTCCCGGGGCCGCACGATCCGTGAGTTCGTCTTCGGCGTGCTGCTGATCCCGCTGGGGTTCACCCTGGCGTGGATGTCGATCTTCGGCAACAGCGCCATCAATCAGGTGCTCGAACACGGCATGACCGCGCTGGCCCAGTCGGCCTTGGACAACCCGCCCATGAGCCTGTACCTGCTGCTGGAAACCTACCCGTGGAGCAAGACGGTGATCGCGGTGACGGTGTTCATCAGCTTCGTGTTCTTCGTCACCTCGGCCGACTCCGGCACCGTGGTGCTCTCGACCCTGTCGGCCAAGGGCGGCAACGCCGACGAAGACGGGCCGAACTGGCTGCGCATCTTCTGGGGGGCGATGACCGCATTGGTCACCAGTGGGCTGCTGTTCGCCGGCAGCATCGACTCGCTCAAGTCCGCGGTGGTGCTGACCTCGCTGCCGTTCTCGCTGATCCTGCTGTGCATGATGTGGGGGTTGCACAAGGCGTTCTACCTGGAGTCCCAGCGGCAGATCGCGCAGATGCATTCGCTGGCACCGTTCGCCCAGTCACGCCGTGGTCGCGGCGGCTGGCGCCAGCGCCTGAGCCAGGCGGTGCACTTCCCATCGCGGGACGAGGTGTATCGCTTCATGGATGACGTGGTGCGCCCGGCCATCGCCGAGGTGACCGAGGTGTTCGAGCAGAAGGGGCTGGCGTTGATCACCCAGGACGATCCGAGCCATGACAACGTCAGCCTGAAGATCGGCCATGGCGAGGAACAGCCGTTCATCTACCAGGTGCAGATGCGCGGGTACTTCACCCCATCGTTCGCCCTCGGTGGGCTGGGGACCCAAGAGTTGAGGAATCGCCGTTACTACCGCGCCGAGGTGCATCTGTCCGAGGGCAGCCAGAACTACGACCTGGTGGGCTACAGCAAGGAGCAGATCATCAACGACATCCTCGACCAGTACGAGCGGCACATGCAGTTCCTGCACCTGGTCCGGTAGATCGCTGGGGCCGCTTTGCGGCCCCTTCGCGACACGAGGCCCTTCAGAACGGCACATCCCCAAGAATGGTCGCCCGGTGCATCACCCGCCGCTGCGGCCGGTAGTCGTCCACCGCGTAATGCTGGGTCACACGGTTGTCCCAGAACGCCACGTCATGCTCCTGCCATCTCCAGCGAATGCTGAACTCCGGCCGTGTGGCATGGGCGAACAGCAGCTTGAGCAGCGCCTCGCTCTCATGCTCGTTCAATTCGTTGATCCGTGTAGTGAACCCTTCGTTGACGAACAGCGCCTTGCGCCCGCTCACCGGGTGGGTGCGCACCACCGGGTGCGACAACGGTGGGTTGTTGCGCCGGGTCGCCTCCCAGCGTGCCAGGTCTTCGGGGGTGGTGCCGAAGCGCTCCAGGGGGAACGACTTGGTGAAGTCATGCGTGGCGGTCAGGCCGTCGAGCAGCGCCTGCAATGGCGCCGACAGCGCTTCGAAGGCGGCGATGCCGCTGGCCCACAGGGTGTCTCCGCCAAAGGCTGGCAACTGCTTGGCGCTGAGCACCGCGCCCAGCGCCGGCGTTGGCAGGAAGGTGACGTCGGTGTGCCACACGGCATTGTCGCGTACATCGGTGACCGCCGTGTCGAGGACCAGCACCTGTGGGGTGTCCGGCACGTTGGGGTAGATCGGGTGGATGTGCAGGTCGCCGAAGCGCGCGGCGAAGTTCGCCTGCTGTACCGGCTCGATCGGCTGGTCGCGGAAGAACAGTACCTGGTGTTCGAGCAACGCCTGCTCGATGGCATCGCGCTGTTCGGCGCTGATGTCGCGGGTGAGGTCCACGCCGCTGATCTGGGCGCCGAGCGCCGGGCTGAGGGGGGTGACGATCAGGCTCATGTCGGTTGCTTTCCTAGGCGCCGGGGTGCCGGCGTGGTCAGTGTCATCAGTGGCTCTGCCCGTGCCAGGGCACCAGCTTGCGTTGCAGGGCGCGCAGGCCCATCTCCAGGGCGAAGGCGATCAGGGCGATCAGCAGGATCCCCAGCACCACCACGTCGGTGACCAGGAACTGCGCCGCCGACTGCACCATGAAGCCCAGGCCGCTGGTGGCGGCGATGAGCTCGGCGGCCACCAGGGTCGACCAGCCGACACCCAGGCCGATGCGGATGCCGGTGAGGATGTCGGGCAGGGCGCTGGGCAGGATCACGTGGCGGATCAGCTGGGCCTTGCTGGCGCCCAGGGACTGCGCCGCGCGCAGCCTGGCCGGATCGACGGTGCGCACGCCGGTGGCCGTGGCGATGGCGATTGGGGCGAAGATCGCCAGGTAGATCAGCAGCACCTTCGACAGCTCGCCGATGCCGCACCAGATCACGATCAGCGGCAGGTAGGCCAGCGGAGGGATCGGCCGGTAGAACTCGATCAGCGGGTCGAGGATGCCGCGGGCCACACGGTTATGGCCGATGGCGAGGCCGACCGGGATGGCGCTGAGCACCGCGGCGCCCAGGGCCAGGCCGATGCGCCCGAGGCTGGCGCCCAGGTGTTGCCAGAGGCTGGCGTCCATGTAGCCCTGGCTCAGCAGTGTCCAGGCCTTGGCCAGGATGTCGGCGGGCGAGGGCAGGAACAGCGGCTCGATCCAGCCGGCCGCGGTCACCAGCCACCAGGCCAGCAGCAAGGTGGCCAGGGTCAGGGCGCTGATCCAGCGGGTCGGCAGCGCGCGGCGTGCCTTGGCGGAGGGGTGTGGCCGGGCGTTGCGCTTGGCGGCGACCGGCAGGTCCAGGCTGCTCATGCGGACTCCTGCCGACGGGCGGCTTCGCGTTGGGAGAACACCCGCGCCAGTACGTGCTCGCGGGTCTCGATGAAGCGTGGGTGGGACTTGATCGCCCGCGCCGGCTCACCGGCGGCGTAGCGCTGGCCGAAGTCCAGCTGCAGGCGCTCGACCACGCGCCCCGGGTTGGGCGCCAGCAACACCAGTTCGCTGGCGAGGAACACGGCTTCCTCGATGTCGTGGGTGATCAGGAACACCGGCTTGGCGGTGCGTTGCCAGACTTGCAGCAACAGCTCCTGCATCTGTTCGCGGGTGAAGGCGTCGAGGGCGCCGAAGGGTTCGTCCATCAACAGCACCCGAGGGTCGGCCGCCAGCGCTCGGGCCAGGCCCACGCGCTGTTTCTGGCCGCCGGAGAGTTGCCAGATGCGCCGCTCGCCGAAGCCGGCGAGGTCGACCAGGGCGAGCATTTCGCGGGCCTTGGCCTCGCGCTCGGCGCGGGGCACTCCAGCGAGTTCCAGGCCAAAGGCGACGTTGCTCAGCACGTCCTGCCAGGGCAGCAAGGCGTCGTCCTGGAACACCACGCCGCGCTCGGCGCCCGGGCCCTGCACCGGCGCGCCATCGAGGGTGATGCGCCCACCGCTGGGGGCGACGAACCCGGCGATCAGGTTGAGCAGCGAGGTCTTGCCGCTGCCGGAGGGGCCCAGGGCTACCAGCAGTTGGCGGGGGCCGAGGTTCAGGTTGATATCGGCCAGCACCGGGGTGGTGGCGCCGGGGTACTGTGCGCTGATGCGCTCCAGTTCGAGCAAGGCCATGGCAGGCTCCGGATCAGTTGGGGAGGTATTGCGCGCTGACGTAGGGCGAGTAGTCCGGCAGTACCGCCTCGACCTTGCCTTGCTGCTTGAGGAAGGTGGCGGTGTCGGTCAGCGCCTGGGTGGTCGGTGCACCGAGCGCGCTGGCCTGGTCGGCGGCCAGGGGGTAGACGTTGCCCTGCAGCAGCACCGGGATATCGGCGGGCTTGGCGCCGGAAAGCTTGGCCAGCTTGGCGACGTTGTCCGGGTTGGCCAGCCAGGCCTGTGGGTCCTTGCCGTAGTCGGCGTAGGCGTCGAGGGTCACCTTGGCGAACGACTTGACGATGTCCGGGTGCTTGGCGGCGAAGTCCTTGCGCACGATCCAGGCGTCGAAGGTCGGTGCGCCTTTCTCGGCCAGCTCGCCAGAGGTGATCAGCACCTTGCCGTTCTCCTTGGCCACGCCCAGGGCAGGGTCCCAGACGTAGGTGGCGTCGATGTCGCCACGTTTCCAGGCGGCGATGATCGCCGGTGGCGCCAGGTTGAGGATCTGCACCTTGGCCGGGTCGATGTTCCAGTTCTTCAGGGCGGCCAGCAGGCTGTAGTGGCCGGTGGAGACGAAGGGCACGGCGACTTTCTTGCCGACCAGGTCCTGCGGCGTCTTGATGCCATCGCGGGCGACCAGGGCTTCGCCGGCGCCGATCTGCGTGGCGATCAGGAACGTTTCCACCGGCAGCTTGCGGGTGGCCGCGGCGGCCAGCGGGCTGGAGCCCAGGTAGCCGATCTGCACGTCGCCGGAGGCCACGGCGGTGATCACGTCGGCGCCGTTGTCGAACTTGCGCCAGTCGATGCTGGCCTGGCTGGCCTTTTCATAGGTGCCATCGACCTGGGCGACCTTGGCGGGGTCGACGGTGGTCTGGTAGGCCACCGTCAGGTCGGCTGCCTGGGCGAACCAGCTGGCGCCGGCCAGGGTCAGGGCGGCGAACAGGCGCAGCGGAGCGTGCGGGATCATGGGAGGACTCCTCGTCAGGCAATCAGGGTGATGGATGGCGAGAGGCTAAATGATCTAAGAAATTAAAAATAAATAACTTTTTAGCATTAGCTTAGGAGCCAATCGCTTTAAGCCTGGGGCGGCAGGCTGACGGGACGTGATCTTGCGCAATGGCGAAACAAGAGAGGCCTGCTAGGCTTTCCGGGCTTTGCGGCAGGGTGATGACGGTTATAGGCAAACGTTTGCAAATAACCTAAAGGAATGGTAGCTGGGTGCCGATACAACTTTTGGTAGTAAAGGTTCCTAGATTATTCCTTAAAAATCTTAGTAATTCATAAAACAGTCATTTTGGATTTATAGGATTGTCATTATCCTGTAGCGCAGGCGGCGTCTTAGACCAAAGTCGTGAAATGATTGGTAACGATTGACTTCACGGCCACTCTTTGGTGCTAAATCGCCCATCCCGGGTGAGCGGGGCAGAAGATCCCGCCGCCAGAGACGCACAAGAATTAGAACGTAGAGGAGCAAAACATGTACAAGTCCAGCCTGGCCCTGGCCGTGGCACTGGGGGTTCTCGCCCAACAAGCAAGCGCAGCCGGTTTCATCGAGGACAGCAAGTTGTCCCTGAGCTCGCGCACCATGTACTTCAACGACGACAACCGCGAAGGCGGTGCCGACCAGAAAGAAAGTGGCCAGGGCTTCAAGCTCGACTACCTGTCTGGCTTTACCGAAGGCACCGTAGGTTTTGGCGTTGATGTTCAAGCGCTGTGGGGCATTCACCTGGATGGTGGCCGTGGTAGCCGTCCAGATGCCAACAACACGTTCTTCCCAAGTGACTCCGACGGTTCGGCCGTCCACAATTGGGCCCGCATCGGTGGTAACGCCAAGGCGCGCTTCTCGAAGACCGAGGCCCACTTCGGTAGCGCCCTGGCGCCGAACCTGCCGATCCTGGTCTCCAACGACGGTCGTCTGCTGCCGCAGACCTTCGAAGGTGGCACCATCACCTCGAAGGAAATCGACAACCTGACCATCAATGCCGGTCAGCTGACCCACGCCATGGGTCGTGCTTCGAGCAACCGTACCGGCCTGTCGGTCGCTGGCGCCTCGGCTGACAGCAACAAGTTCCGCTTCGGTGGCGTGGACTGGAAAGTCACTCCAGACCTGACCCTGCAGTACTACTACTCGAACCTCGAAGACTTCTACAAACAGCACTTCCTGGGTGCGACCCACGTCTTCAAGATCTCCGACGACTCGTCGTTCAAGACCGACCTGCGCTACTTTGACAGCAGCAGCGACGGCAAGAACGGCGACGGCGGCGGCTACAACTTCAACAACAACGGTGGTTACGCCAAGAACACCGGCGAGGTCGACAACAAGACCTGGTCTGCCATGTTCACCTATACCCTGGGTGGCCATGCGTTGATGGTCGGCCATCAGCAAGTCAGCGATGACGGCGGTTTCGTCTGGCTGAACCAAGGCAACGTCGAAGATGGCAACGGCAACCTGGAAGGCGCTGGCGGTGCCAGCTTCTACCTGTTCACCGATAGCATGATCAACCAGTTCGCACGTGCGGGTACCAACACCACCTTCGGTCAGTACAGCTATGACTTCGCCCGTGTCGGCGTACCTGGCCTGAAAGCGTCGGTCGCTTACCTGCGTGGTACCGACATCCGTAACGCTTCCGGCAACGGTACCTACCATGAGTGGGAACGCGATGCGCGGATCGACTACGTGATCCAGGAAGGTACCCTCAAGGGCCTGGGTGCCAGCCTGCGTCACGGCGTCTACCGTGGCGAGGGCGAAGCACCGGTCGACAAGGACCAGACCCGCTTCATCGTCAACTACACTTACAGCTTCATGTAAGTCGTAGCTGCATACAAAAGCCTCGCCTAGTGCGAGGCTTTTTTGTGATCGCGATTTTGTATGACATTTGGTTATAAACAAATCGATATTTATTCTTTTTGTTTTGCATCGGATGCAGGCACATTGAACCCATAACGCAGACACAGGAGCCCCACCATGAGCCTCAAACTCGGCGACATCGCCCCCGACTTCGAACAGGATTCCAGCGCAGGCAAGATCCGTTTCCACGAATGGCTGGGCGACAGCTGGGGCGTACTGTTCTCCCACCCGGCCGACTTCACCCCGGTGTGCACCACCGAACTGGGCCTGACCGCCAAGCTCAAGGAAGACTTCGCCCAGCGCGGCGTCAAGGCCATCGCCCTGTCGGTGGACCCGGTCGAGTCGCATACCCGCTGGATCGATGACATCAACGAGACCCAGAACACCGTGGTCAACTTCCCGATCATCGCCGACGCCGACCGCAAGGTTTCCGACCTGTACGACCTGATCCACCCCAATGCCAGCGACACCCTGACCGTACGTTCGCTGTTCGTCATCGACCCGAACAAGAAGGTGCGCCTGACGATCACCTACCCGGCCAGCACCGGGCGCAACTTCAACGAGATCCTGCGGGTGATCGACTCGTTGCAACTGACCGACAACCACAAGGTCGCCACGCCGGCCAACTGGCAGGATGGCGACGAGGTGGTGATCGTGCCGTCGTTGAAGGACGAGGACGAGATCAAGCAGCGCTTCCCGAAAGGCTACCGGGCGGTGAAACCCTATCTGCGGCTGACTCCGCAACCCAATCGTTGAGAATCCTTCGTTGCATTGCTCTTAGCCATAGCAGGGATCTTCGGGCCGTTTCGACGGCCCTTTTTTATGGGCGCAATCTTGTGGGTGAATCGGAGCGATGGTTCTTGGGGCCGCTCTGCGGCCCCACATGCATTGCCCCAATTTGTCGGACATTTCCGATCCTGAAACGAATTGCTTCAGTTCATCGTAATTAGCGAACTATCCTACGTGCCTGCCGGAAACCGCCGCATTGTTGGTGCAATGCCCCGGGGATAATTTCACCGGGTCGTCATATTTGGCGACCGGGGGTGAGATCCCGGAGCTACAAGCGGCCTTTCCTGTTATGGCAGCCGTGTTCGGGCAGACTTCGGTCTGACCGGGTTTCTTGTGCCCCGGATCTCACCCCGTACACGGCTGCCACCCTTCGTCTTGTGAGATTGACGATGGTGGTGACTTCCTGAAATCGCACAAGAGTCTCTGCCATGAAGAAGATCGTCCCCGATCCACCGCACTCTCCTGATTTTCCCGCCGACAACCACCTCCGCCCATATCAGGAGCAAGGCGATGACCGATAGCCCCTGGAAGACGGCAGGTGTCCAGACCTGCCTGGATACGTATCGCATCCAGCCCGGCATTCCATTCCAAACGGCCTTCAGCGAACTCTCCGTATTGCTCGGCTGCATCCGTCATCTGGCCTGTGAAGCGGAAATGGAGGGCGACCTGATCGCTGGCAGCGCCACCCGGATCCTCAGCGCCATGGCCAAGGCGTTGATCGATGACATGGAGATCGGGATGAACCGGGAACGGTGATTCGACTCAGGGGCCGCTCTGCGGCCCCAAATGGCAAAACAAAAAATGGAATAAACAAATGAAAAAATATGATTTCTAGATATATATGGCGAGCTGTTAATGTCACCTCATCCAGCGGGGCCCACAAACCCCGCGGCCATGTAACAGAATTCAAGGACGCGTCTTCCATGCTGGTCGTTTCTCTCGGCGGTAGCCCCAGTACCCGTTCACGCTCCGGCGTGCTTCTCGATCGTTCACGCCAATGGCTGCAGGACCGTGGTGTCGAGGTGGTGACCTTCCAGGTGCGTGAGTTCGCCGCCGAGGACCTGCTGCATGCGCGCTTCGACAGCCCGCAGGTACGGCACTTCAACGCGCTGGTCGCCCAGGCCGACGGCCTGGTGGTCGCCACCCCGGTGTACAAGGCCTCCTTCGCCGGAGCCTTGAAAACCCTGCTCGACCTGCTGCCCGAGCGCGCCCTGGAGCACAAGGTGGTACTGCCGATCGCCACCGGTGGCAGCATCGCCCACATGCTGGCGGTGGATTACGCGCTCAAGCCGGTGCTGTCGGCGCTCAAGGCCCAGGAGACGCTGCAGGGCATCTTCGCCGACGACAGCCAGGTCGCCTACGGCGAGCACGGCCAGCCGGCGCGGCTGAGCGAAGCCCTGGAAGAGCGCCTGCAGGATTCGCTGGAACTGTTTCACAGCGCCTTGGCCCGACGGCCCAAGCCCGTGGCTCCTGGCGTGCTCAACGAACGCCTGCTCAGTGCCCGCTGGAGCATCTGAGCTGGTATACCGCTTCACCGTTTTCCCCACCTTACTCGCCCGCCAACGGGCAAGCAGGTGCAACCCGAACCCCATCGCACAGGAGAGCGCCATGCGCACAGTCTTCTTGCGTCGAGGTCTGGTCGCCCTGTTTGCGGCGGCTGTGTCCTTCGGCGCCATCACCCAGGCACAGGCCGAGAGCTTGCGCATCGGCTACCAGAAATACGGCACCCTGGTGCTGCTCAAGGCCAAGGGCACGCTGGAGAAGCGCCTGGCAGAGCAGGGCGTGCAGGTGCAATGGACCGAGTTCCCCGGCGGCCCGCAGTTGCTCGAAGGGCTGAACGTCGGCTCCATCGACTTCGGCGTCACCGGCGAGACGCCGCCGGTGTTCGCCCAGGCCGCTGGGGCCGACCTGCTCTATGTCGCCTATGAGCCGCCTGCGCCGCACAGCGAGGCGATCCTCGTGCCCAAGGGCTCGCCGATCCAGTCGGTGGCGCAGCTCAAGGGCAAGAAGGTCGCCCTCAACAAAGGCTCCAACGTCCACTACCTGCTGGTGCGCGCCCTGGAAGAGGCGGGCCTGAAGTACAGCGATATCCAACCGGTCTACCTGCCACCGGCCGATGCCCGCGCCGCCTTCGAGCGCGGCAGCGTCGACGCCTGGGTGATCTGGGACCCGTACCAGGCCGCCGCCGAGCAGCAACTGCAGGCGCGCACCCTGCGTGACGGCAAAGACCTGGTCGACAACCACCAGTTCTACTTGGCCACCCGCCAGTACGCGACCACCCATCCGGGCGTGATCGCCACCCTGGTCGACGAGGTGCGTGCCGTGGGCGAGTGGTCCCAGGCCAACCCGCAGCAGGTCACCGACCAGGTGGCGCCGCTGCTCGGCCTGCCCGCCGACATCACCCTCACATCGGTCAAGCGCCAGGGCTACGGTGCGGCGCCACTTACCCCAGAGGTGGTGGCGGCCCAGCAGAAGATCGCCGACACCTTCCAGGCCCTGAAGCTGATTCCCAAGCCCTTGAGCATCAAGGACGTGATCTGGACACCGCCAGCCAAGGTCGCCACCGCGCCTTGACGATTCGCCTGTACCGGGGCACCGCCCCGGTTCGCACCCTTCGAGGAGACAACTCCAATGAGCCTTAACATTTTCTGGTTCCTTCCCACCCATGGCGACGGCAAGTACCTGGGAACCAACGAGGGCGCCCGCGCCGTCGACCACGGCTACCTGCAGCAGATCGCCCAGGCCGCCGATCGCCTGGGCTTCGGCGGGGTGCTGATCCCCACCGGCCGTTCCTGCGAGGACTCCTGGCTGGTGGCGGCATCGCTGATCCCGGTGACCCAGCGCCTGAAGTTCCTGGTGGCCCTGCGCCCAGGCATCATTTCGCCGACCGTGGCGGCGCGCCAGGCGGCGACCCTCGATCGCCTGTCCAATGGCCGCGCGCTGTTCAACCTGGTGACCGGTGGCGACCCGGACGAGTTGGCCGGCGACGGCCTGCACCTGAACCACCAGGAGCGCTACGAGGCGTCGGTGGAGTTCACCCGCATCTGGCGCAAGGTGCTCGAAGGCGAAGTGGTCGACTACGACGGCAAGCACATCCAGGTCAAGGGCGCCAAGCTGCTCTACCCGCCGATCCAGCAACCGCGTCCGCCGCTGTACTTCGGTGGCTCGTCGGACGCCGCGCAGGACCTGGCTGCCGAGCAGGTCGAGCTGTACCTGACCTGGGGCGAGCCACCGGCCGCGGTGGCCGAGAAGATCGCCCAGGTGCGGGAGAAGGCCGCCGCGCAAGGCCGCCAGGTGCGCTTTGGCATCCGCCTGCACGTGATCGTGCGCGAAACCAACGAAGAAGCCTGGGCTGCCGCCGAAAAACTCATCTCGCACCTGGACGACGATACCATCGCCCGTGCCCAGGCCTCGCTGGCGCGCTTCGACTCCGTGGGCCAGCAGCGCATGGCTGCCCTGCACAACGGCAAGCGTGACCAGCTGGAAGTGAGCCCCAACCTGTGGGCCGGTGTCGGCCTGGTGCGCGGCGGTGCCGGCACGGCCCTGGTCGGCGATGGCCCGACCGTGGCGGCGCGGGTCAAGGAGTATGCCGAGCTTGGCATCGACACCTTCATCTTCTCGGGGTATCCACACCTGGAGGAGTCGTACCGGGTCGCCGAGTTGCTGTTCCCGCACCTGGACGTCCAGCGCCCGGAAATCGCCAAGAGCGGCGGCTACGTGAGCCCGTTCGGCGAGATGGTGGCCAACGACATCCTGCCCAAGTCCGTGGCACAGAGCTGAGGGCCGGGCCATGAGTCGTACAACCTCCACCACCTGGCCGCAGCGCCTGGCGCCCTGGGCCTTGCCGCTGGCGCTGCTGGCGGTGTGGCAACTGGCGGTCGCCAGTGGCTGGCTGTCGACCCGCATCCTGCCGGCACCGAGCGCGGTGTTCGGCGCCGGCGTCGAGCTGGTACGCAGCGGGGAGATCTGGAGCCACCTGGCCATCAGCGGCTGGCGGGCGGCCCTGGGCTTCCTGATCGGCGGCAGCATCGGCCTGGTGCTGGGCTTCATCACTGGGCTCTCGAAGTGGGGCGAACGCCTGCTCGACAGCTCGGTGCAGATGATCCGCAACGTGCCGCACCTGGCGCTGATTCCGCTGGTGATCCTGTGGTTCGGCATCGACGAGTCGGCGAAGATCTTCCTGGTGGCGCTGGGGACGCTATTCCCCATCTACCTCAACACCTACCACGGCATCCGCAACGTCGACCCGGCGCTGGTGGAGATGGCGCGCAGCTATGGCCTGTCGGGCTTCGCCCTGTTCCGCCAGGTGATCCTGCCGGGCGCGCTGCCGTCGATCCTGGTGGGCGTGCGCTTCGCCCTGGGCTTCATGTGGTTGACCCTGATCGTCGCCGAAACGATCTCGGCCAACGCCGGCATCGGCTACCTGGCGATGAATGCCCGTGAATTCCTGCAAACCGACGTGGTGGTGCTGGCCATCGTCCTGTACGCCGTGCTCGGCAAGCTCGCCGACCTGGCCGCCCGCGGCCTGGAGCGTGTCTGGCTGCGCTGGCACCCCGCCTACCAGGCGGTGAAGAAGGAGGGCGCATGACCGTGCTCAACGAACAACCGCCGCGCCTGTTGCGCGGTATCCCCCTGGCGGCCAAGGACCTGCGCAAGACCTTTGGCCAGCGCGAAGTGCTGCGGGGCATCGACCTGCACATTCCGGCCGGCCAGTTCGTCGCCATCGTCGGCCGCAGTGGCTGTGGCAAGAGCACCTTGCTGCGCCTGCTGGCCGGGCTCGACCAGCCCAGCGGCGGTGAGTTGCTGGCCGGGGCCGCGCCCTTGGCCGAGGCCCGCGACGACACCCGCCTGATGTTCCAGGACGCACGCCTGCTGCCCTGGAAGAAGGTGATCGACAACGTTGGCCTGGGGTTGTCCGGCAACTGGCGCCCCCAGGCCCTGGAAGCCCTGGAGGCGGTCGGCCTGGCCGAGCGCGCCAACGAGTGGCCGGCGGCGCTGTCCGGTGGCCAGAAACAACGTGTCGCCCTGGCCCGGGCGCTGATCCACCAGCCGCGCCTGCTGCTGCTGGACGAGCCGCTCGGCGCCCTGGATGCCCTGACCCGTATCGAGATGCAGCAACTGATCGAGCGCCTCTGGCGCCAGCACGGCTTCACCGTGCTGCTGGTCACCCACGACGTCAACGAAGCCGTCGCTGTGGCCGACCGGGTGATCCTGATCGAGGACGGCGCCGTCGGCCTGGACCTGGTCGTCGACCTGCCAAGGCCCAGGGCGCGTGGCTCGCACCGCCTGGCAGCGCTGGAGAGCGAAGTCCTCAACCGAGTCCTGTCCGTCCCGGGTACGCCGCCCGAGCCGGAACCTGTAGCCCCTCTGCCCACGCAACTGCGTTGGGCGCACTGAACCCCAGAAGCCATAGAGAAGGAATCAAAGCCATGACCATCAAAGCGATCAACGTGCGTAACCAATTCAAAGGCACCGTGAAGGAAATACTCGAAGGCCCGGTGCTGTCGGAAATCGACGTGCAGACTGCATCCGGTATCGTCACCTCGGTGATCACCACCCGCTCCGTGCGTGAGCTGGAGCTGCAGGTGGGCAGCGAGGTGATCGCCTTCGTCAAATCGACCGAGGTGTCCATCGCCAAGTTGTAATGTTGGCGAGCAGGGCTGCGTTGCAGCCCTTTCGTCACACAAGCCTATTGGCCGGCGGTGAGGCCCTTCAACGTGCTGATGGGCGCAGGCCTTCGAACAGCAGGTTCGCTTGCGCCTCGCTCACAGGGCCCCGCCATGCACCGCTTCCGGCTCCCAGATTCCGTTCGCTTGCCACTTTGATATGGCCGGCCTTCAGCCGGGCGAACCCTTGCACAGGCCGCTGTTCGAAGTGAAAGTGAACGTACCAGAGGGCTTCGCCGGTGATGCTATCGTCGACCCGGTATTCCTCAAGGTATTCGAGTGGCTTGCCTTTGCTGCTTCTGGCTGGTACCAGTTCACGAGACCAACGGACTTTTACCGCCTTTTGGTCCACCAGGTATGTCAGGTGATCTACAGTTGGCTGCTGTGTGGCTTTGGTTTGTTGCAGGCGCAGTCGCAGCCCTAGTGCATCCAGTTCATCGGCGGCTTGCCTTAGGCGCTGGACCAGTGCCGACTGGGCTTCAGAGAGCGCCTCGCCGATCTGGCGGACCATGTCGTCAGCCCCCTTTCGCAAGTTGCTGGCGTAACCTTCGGCCATGCTCTGCAGGTCTAAGGGCCGCATGTTCAACACTTGGTAGTGTTGTAGCTTGGCGTGTTGTGCGGGTACGTTCTTCAGCAGCCGCTTTGCTGCGGTTTCCAGTGCCTTGGTCGGTACTGACGGCATTCGTCTGTCGTGGTGGGTAGCTCGCCATGTGCCTTGTTCGGTTCGGGTGTACCTGGCATGGGGCTGACCGTTCAAATTATGGCTGACCTCCATGGCTGACTCGCCATTCACTACCCGCTCGTGACCGATGAACACTTGATGGTCATCCGTCTCGAATACACGGGGCCGGCTTTGTCCGCGGTTACTGGCAGGCCGGGCTGAGGTGGCCGGTGTGCCGAGTCCTTGTTCGATCTTGGCGATCAGATCTTGCAGTGCGTCGCGCACCTGTGCCGCTGCAGCCGTATCGATGAAGTCGCCGTAGGTGTCCTCCCAGATGCGAGTCTGGTTGATGAAGCTTTGATACTGTTCCTTGAACTGGTGCAGTGCACGGCGCTCCTGTGATCGGCTCATGACCGTCAGGTCCAGGTCGCCCTGGCTGAACAGGCTTGTGCGCAGGTCACGGACGTGTGGGTTGAAACGCCTCAGGAACAGCAGGCTCTCGTAGCTAAATGGCGCGGGCTTGACCAACAGCGCTACCTGGGCAGAGACACGTACGATTTGATAACCGGCAGGATTGAGCGGCATCTCGAGCTTCATGATGTCCTGGTCGTAAGCCGTAAGGTCTGCCCCCCTCAAATGGTTGCGAACACGGGCGTAGCGTACGAATTCGGCTTCCAACTTCTGTAATACCAGGACCAACTGTTGTGCATTATTCCTCAGTGCCGTCATATGGGCCTTTACTGCGGTTTCGGTCAATTGGTCTGTCAGCCCCTCCAGACGCGCCAATTCCCTGAAGTAGTTCTGCATTTGCTGCCGTTGCAAGCTGATCAGTTTGCTGTGCTGTTTGCGCAGGTCATATTTGAACTCGTCGGCAATCGCCTGGTAAGACCGACGGTCGATCTGTCTGCGCAGCGTTTGCAAACGCTCCAGGCTCCGCTCGTTGAAATCCACGAACTCCAGTAACTGGTCAACGGCTCGTGTCAGGGCTCGATCTATGGTGGCGGCATCTGCGCGGCTGCCGGTGATACCGTCGCGGGTCACCCCGCGAACTCGGTTGTAGTTCTCCATCGTCTCGGGCAAGGTACGATGGAAGTGCTGCCTTGTACGATGCATTTCAGTCAGGATGGCGCGCGGCGACTGGATCGCCGGGCGTGGCCTGAGGTAGCCGCGCACCGTCTCAAGGCCCCGGTTGTAAAGGGTGCTGAGGTAAGCACCGCCGCCAGCCAGACCTGCATCGACGATCCGCCCGCTGACGCTGCCGTGGCTTTGCCATACACCCTCCCCGTTGAGCCGAACAGGTTGCTTGTAGGAGCGGGTGGCGTTGCCTTTCAGTCGCCAGGTGTGGTGGGAAGCGTCCCATTCGACAGGGTAGAGCTGGCCTTGGTGGGCAATGTAGTCCTGCCCCGACTCGACATGCCGATGCACCCCGCTGCCCCATGGCTGGGGATGATCGCTCCAGCGCCCGGAGGGCGCATCGATCGCATAGCCGGTGAACGGATTGGAGTGTTCCATGCGCGGGAGGCTGGTGACATGAAACCCGCTCTGGCGCTGCCTCTGCAAGGTCCGCGCGCGGGCCAGGGCTGCCCCGCTGGTTGGTGCGGCCATCGGCCAAAGATCGAACAATGCATCGATCAGTGACAGGAACACGCTGTTCAGGTGCTCGACGCCTTGGCGTGGGTCGCCGCGCATGAAGGCGGCAACGGCTGCGTTGGCGGCGCTCCATCCGTCATAGAGGCCGACGGCCAGACCTACGCCTGGAACGAAGCCTAGTGCGAGCTTGATGTAGTCATATATCTGGCCGTGAAGCATGGCCTCGGTTTCAAGGTATAGGTCGCTCTGGCTGCGCGACGATGTTCGGTGACGGCGGATGAGCCGGCCCATTTCAAGACTGGCATGGAGCTGTGGCAGGGACTCGTTGCGTACCAGGCCCACGCCGATGAAGCCCGACACCTTGGCCAGCAGCGCAGCATTGAGGTAGGCGAGGTGGTCGGAGGCCTTGCCATCCACAGGCAGTTCCGCCAGATAAGTACGCATGTCTTGTTCGAGCGCCATGGTTTGCAGGGCCTCGATCGCCAATTGCGAGGTGGTGTACTGGCTGACGACCTTGCCGTTGGGCGCATCGGGTAGCAATAGCAGCACGGGCCCTGTTTCGGCGTACAACAAGGATGCGCCAGACAGCTCTACATCCGTGCGCGATCCGTCTGGGGCCGTGCCGGGCCGGAGGACCAGCGATCGATGCTTGACGGTTCTCGCCGCGGCAAGCGTAAGTTGCTCCTGGGCGAAACGCTCCAGGAGCGCTTGGCCTTGTGTATCGAGTGTTTGCTGGCCTAGGGCGATGATTCGCAGACGGTGTTCGAACGGTGCACGGAGCAGTTCCTGGCGACGTGCGGTCTCCCAGTCAGTCTCCCCTTCCAACCCTTTGAACGCCTGGAGTATCAGGCGTTCGTAGGCGCCAGCCAGGTCCAGCTCCTTGGCCAGGTTGGCAATGTAGGTGAGATCAAGGCCTTCGATGTGTACAGGCGTTTCGTCTGGGCCTGTGAGCCGCAGATGCGCATTGGTCAGGCGCATGGCCATATGGTCATCCGCTGCCCATAAGAGGAACGTTTCCAGCGTGATATCGCTGCGCTGTTCACTGAAGCGGTAAACGATCTTCTGGGCATGCCCCTGGCCAGAGCCGGGTATGGGTTCACGCTCCTGGAACACGTGGTCGGCCATGTTGAGCGTGATCTTGGGCACTTCAGTCAGATTGAAATCCTGGCGAACCCGCTTATGCATGGCCGCGCGTGCGAACCGGGCTCGCTCGGGCAGATCTCGGCTCATCAACTGATGGGTGGCAAACATGGCTTGGCGCAGTGCTTCGAGCTGCTTGGCCAACCGTGCTGCCTGCGAGGCATCGAGCCTGACTTTCGGGCTTAGCTGGGTGTGAATCTCTGCGGTGCGGTTTCTTTCGGCAAGGCGCTCGAATGCCAGGAGCCTGGCCATGTTCGTGCTGATGCCCAGGCGCTGCCTGAATATTTCATGGTGAGCCGCCGAGGCTGGCGTGTTCTCGCTGTGCAATGCGCTGAGCAGGGTTTGCACGCAGTAGTCGAAAAAATGTGTGCCGACGGGCACCTGTGATATCGCAGGCGTGCTGGTCTCGAGAAGTTGCAGCACGGTGGCAGGCTCATGAGGCCAAGTGCTGTCGAGCAAGGCATCTGGCCAGGCTCCCTGAAGTGTGTCGAGCAGGCCTTGGAACAATTGCTCTGGGTTGGCGAACGCCTTGAGCCCCCCGTCTTCTCCAGGCTTGTAGAGCAATATCGAAGTCTCTGGCGTTTGTTCCTGGTCGCTGGGTATGCCTTGGAGGGTAAGGTAACCCGTTAAATAAAAGTTGCGACCACCCAGGGTCAGCATCAGCGCGCTCGTTTCAACCGGGCGCAGATAACTGGGCTCGGGCTGTTCCACGACATATTGGGTCCAGGTCAACTGGGCTTGGGTCAACTCGCCGAGTCGCTGCTGCAGTCGGGCCTCCAGGAGCAGCCCTTGGCCAAGATGCTGACTGATGTGACTGAACCGGGAGGTGTCGCCATGGCGCTCGCTCCAAACCTGCGGGGTGAGCGTTGGCGGGAGTTTGTCGAACAACTGCGCAAGTTCCACACGCTGGCGTTCCAGCGTCGATTGAAGTGTTCTGAGCTCGGTAAGCTTGGCCGATTGGGGAGTTGACGCACCGTCCAGATAGCCGGCCAAGAGGTCCTCCTGGCGCTCGACTCGTTGCCTGCGCCAGCCGAACGGCAAGCGCGGGGCGAGCGAGTCGAAATGCACCTCTTGCGCTGCCAGATGCTCATCCGCCTGGATCAACTGGTTGATTTCAGCTTCGGTAGCGTTTGCCAGATCCTTTCGCATCCACTCGGCACGCTTTTCTTCCCAGGCCTCGAACGCGCTCCAGTCCAGAGGGTCGGTGCTACCTTCGGGGCCGGCCTGAACAAGGCGTCTCATACTCAACCCTTGATGGTCAGCCAGTGTGCTATCGAACATTCGAGCGAAGCCGTTGGCACCTATGTCTTGCAAGCTGATGAGGGTAAGGTCGGCGTTCTCCGCGAGGAGTGTTTCAGTGTCTGGCCAGATTATCTTTCGATGCTCGAACAACCAGCCCAGTAGCGCAGGTTCATGCTGGAACGCGCGTATGGCGCTATTGGCACCCGGCCTGTAGAGCAGCCAGCGGGTTTCGCCCGCTCTGGGCTTGACCAGCAAGGCATGGTTGCTAATTTTTCTATGGTTGGCGGGATGGTCCCAGCTTGCGAGTGCGTACTGGCTGTTTTCGTCCAACTGGCCATGGTCCCATGCCTGCGCACCTATGCGCTCGAGGGCAAAGGCAAGGTCCAGGCTATGGACGAAGTGCTCGTGCAGTAGCCGTTGGCCTTGTTGCCGGCGCGAAACGGCGTGCCCAGGCATACGCCCTTCCCAATAGTTGGATTGGGCATGCAAGTGGGCTGTGCCGATCAACGGGGTCAGGTGGGTTATCCAGTCTGCGCCGCTCCAGCGGTGGTACTCGGAGGTCTGTGCAAAACCCCAGGTTGACCAGGCGCTGAAAGCGTTGGCGAATGATGGGCTGACCAGAAGGCGGGCCGCGAAACCCAGCAGCGTGACTTGGCTGTCGCCATGCATGAGGCCGCAGCTTTCAGGGTCGGCCTGTATGTGCGTCTGCAATACCTGGCGCACAGTCGGACGCAGGCGGGGAGCTTGCTGGAGCAGCATGCGCAGTTCAGTGGCGAGCCGCAGCCGGTTCTGGTTGGCCGTGGCAAGGGCATTGCCGCGCCCGGCGGTTCTCCAGCCTACATCCTCGACGTCGAAGGAGGTGGTGGCGGGCTCGAAGGAGAGGTGGGAGTCATGTGTCATGCGATCACCGAAGTGGGTAGCCAGGAATGGAACCCGAATTTCAATGATCAGAGGGAAGGCGTGGGTGTTACATATTGCTCATGGATGCTGGCGCTTGGCCAGGAACGGCGGCAGGTACAGCCCCAGGTACGCCTCGAACACCCGCTTGCCTTCCTCGGCCATGCGCGGCGTGATCTGTTCATGCAATTGCACCGACCGGGCATAGACCCGGTCGCTCAACTCCATGGCCAGCGCGAACACATCCACATCCTTCGGCATCGCCGGCAACTGGAAGTGTTGGTCGAACAGCTTGTGCATCAGCTCGCCCAGCTCCATGTCGTGCTGGCGGTCGGCCTGGACCACTTCGCTCAGGCCATGCTGGGCGAGAATCAATTGGCGCGCCGCGGTGTCCTGGTTGTAGATCTCCAGCATGCGCTGCTCGATCAGCCGCGACAGGTCGTGCCAGGTGTCCAGCGTGGCCGTGTCGATCGGCGCGCGCAGGGCTTCGCGGAAGGCCCGGTGCACATCGGCGGTCAGGGCCTCCAGCAGGGCCGGGACGCTGGCGAAGAAGTGGTACACCGACGACGGCGGGATCTGCGCCCGCTCGGCCACGCTGTAGATCGACAGGCCTGCCACACCCTCGTGGGCCAGCAGCTCACGCGCTGCGGCGAGGATCGCGTCGATCCTCGCCTGGCTGCTGGCGCGTGGCTTGCGCGGGCCGGTGCTGCGGCTCATCAGTTGCTGATCGCCAGGATGCTGGCCTGGTAGGCACCGACGAACAGGTCGAAGTCGCCGACCTCCTGCTGCTCCAGGCGTGCCTGCTCGGCCAGGGACTGCCGGGCGAGGGTGTCGAACGCCTGCTGACGTTCGGCTGGCAGCGGCTGCTCGCGGAACGTCTCGGCGTGGGCCTGGCTCTGGCGCAGGGCGAAGCGCACGAAGCTTTCTTCGCGCTCGGTCATGCGTGCCAGCACCTGGGCCGAGGGCGTGAGGGCCGGGTCGTCGATCTTGGCCTGCTGGGCGGCCAGGGCCTTGGCATGCCCGTCGCCGCCCTGGGCGCGGTCGAGCAGCTCGGCCAGCGGCGCGATGCGGGTGATCAGCTCGCCGGCCCAGTCCTTCAGGCTGATCGGCTGGCCGTCACGGCGTAGCTCCAGCCCTGGGCGTCGGCCTTCCTTGACCACGGTGAGAAAGTTGCTGGTGCACTGGCCGCATTCGCCGTTGTCCAGCAGCGGGCTTTCATCCAGGGCACAGAACAGCAGGAACGCATCGAGGAAGCGTGCCTGGGACAGGTCGATGCCCACCGGCAGGAACGGGTTGATGTCCAGGCAACGCACCTCGACGTACTGCACGCCGCGGGCCATCAGGGCCTGGATAGGCCGCTCGCCGGTGTAGGTGACGCGCTTGGGGCGGATGTTCGAGTAGTACTCGTTCTCGATCTGCAGGATGTTGGTGTTCAACTGCACCCACTCGCCATCCTTGTGCGTGCCGATCGCCACATAGGGCGGATAGGGCGTGCCCACGGCCTTGCGCAGGCTGTCGGTGTAGCTGGCCAGGTTGTTGTAGCAGGGCGTCAGGCCCGCCTGGGCGTTGCTCTGGTAGCCCAGGTCGCTCATACGCAGGCTGGTGGCGTAGGGCAGGTACAGGGTCTCGGCGTCGAACTGCTCGAGCTGGTGCGGGCGGCCGCGCAGGAAGCCGGCATCCAGCGCCGGCGAGGCGCCGAACAGGTACATCAGCAGCCAGCTGTAGCGGCGGAAATTGCGGATCAGCGCGATGTAGGCCGCCGACTGGAAGTCGCGGTCGTTTTCATCGCTGCCTTCGGCCTGGCGCAGCAGCGGCCACAGGGCTTCGGGCAGGGAAAAGTTGTAGTGGATGCCGGCGATGCACTGCATGGTGCGGCCGTAGCGCAGGGCCAGGCCCTTGCGGTACACGTGCTTGAGCTTGCCGATGTTGGAGGTGCCGTACTCGGCGATCGGGATGTCATCCTCGGCCGGCAGCGCACAGGGCATCGACGGGCTCCACAGGTACTCGTCGCCGAGCCTGGAGTAGACGAAGCGGTGGATTTCCTCGAGGTTCTCGAGGACCTGGGCCGGGTCGGCCAGGGCTGGGGTGATGAACTCCAGCAACGACTCGGAGTAGTCTGTGGTGATCTGCTCGTTGGTCAGCGCCGAACCCAGGGCCTCCGGGTGCGGGGTCTGGGCCAGGCGACCTTCGTCGGTCACGCGCAGGCATTCGCGCTCAATACCGTGCAGGCACTGCTTGAGCAGGGGGAGATTGGCGCCGAGCAGGCTCAGGCGGCGGTTGAGGAGTTCGCTCAAGATGGATTCCTTCACGCGTCAGTCGCCCCAATATGGGGGTAGCATTGACGGTCTACAAGGGTAGGGACAAAGGAACTGGCGTTGTCGCCTGGTTTACGCGGATCCGGCAGTGCCAGCGCACTGCCGAAAATACCGCAGATGCCCCGTCGGGAGCTAGAGAACCGCGAAGGTTCCTTGGGCCTTGGCGACGAGTTTGTCGCCCTGGCGTACGTCGGCGTCGACCACCAGGGTGCGGCGCCCGGCATGCAGCACGCGGGCGACGCACAGTACCTCGCCGTCGCTGACGGCGCGCAGGTAGTTGATCTTGCATTCGATCGTCACGCTCTGCTGGTCGAAGCCATGGCTGGCCGAGCAGGCCAGGCCCATGGCGATGTCCACCAGGCTGAAGATCGCCCCGCCATGCAGCTTGTGGGCGCGGTTGCGCAGCTGTGGCGTGAGCGCCAGGGCGACCTCGGCGACGCCTTCGTCCAGGCGTTGCAGGCGGCAGCCCAGGAGCTGGCTGAAGGCGCTTTCGACGTATTCGGCAGGAACGTCCATCACTTCTTCTTCAACTGCTTGGCGTTGGCGAACAGGGCGGCCATGGCATTGTTGACCGGCGCCGCGGTTTCACGCTGGCGGGGTGCCTGCTGTTGGCGGCTGCCCGCATTGCCGCGTCCACCGCCACGGTTGCCTTCGACCTTCTCGCCCGGGGTGTCGCTCATGCGCATGGACAGGCCGATGCGCTTGCGCGGGATGTCCACTTCCATGACCTTGACCTTGACCACGTCGCCGGCCTTGACCGCTTCGCGCGGGTCCTTGACGAACTTTTCCGACAGTGCCGAGATGTGCACCAGGCCGTCCTGGTGCACGCCGATGTCGACGAAGGCTCCGAAGTTGGTGACGTTGGTCACCACGCCTTCGAGGATCATGCCCGGCTCCAGGTCCTTGAGGTCCTCGACACCGTCCTGGAAGGCGGCGGTCTTGAACTCGGGGCGCGGGTCGCGGCCGGGCTTGTCCAGTTCCTGGAGGATGTCGGTCACGGTCGGCAGGCCGAAGGTCTCGTCGGTGAAGGTCTTCGGGTCGAGGCGCTTGAGGAAGCTGCTGTCGCCGATCAGCGAACGGATGTCGCGGCCGGTGTCGGCGGCGATGCGCTGTACCAGCGGGTAGGCCTCCGGGTGCACCGCCGAGGCGTCGAGCGGGTTGTCGCCATTCATCACGCGCAGGAAGCCTGCGGCCTGCTCGAAGGTCTTCTCGCCGAGGCGGCTGACCTTTTTCAGCGCCGCGCGGGTGGCGAACGGGCCATTGGCGTCGCGGTGGGCGACGATGTTCTGGGCCAGGGTGGCGTTGAGGCCGGAGATGCGCGTCAGCAACGCCACCGAGGCGGTGTTGACGTCCACGCCGACGGCGTTTACGCAGTCCTCGACCACCGCATCCAGGCCACGGGCCAGTTTCACTTGGGAAACGTCGTGCTGGTACTGGCCGACGCCGATGGATTTCGGGTCGATCTTCACCAGTTCGGCCAGCGGGTCCTGCAGGCGTCGGGCGATCGACACGGCGCCGCGCAGGGACACGTCCAGCCCAGGGAATTCGCGGGCGGCCAGTTCCGAGGCCGAGTACACCGAGGCGCCGGCCTCGGAGACCATGATCTTGGTCAGCTTCATGGCCGGGTACTTCTTGATCAGCTCGCCGGCCAGCTTGTCGGTCTCGCGGCTGGCGGTGCCGTTGCCGATGGCGATCAGTTCCACCGAGTGCTTGGCGCACAGGGCGGCGAGCACGGCAAGGGTGCGGTCCCAGTCGTTCTTCGGAGCGTGCGGGTAGACGGTGGCGGTTTCCAGCAGCTTGCCGGTGCCGTCGACCACGGCCACCTTGCAGCCGGTACGCAGGCCCGGATCCAGGCCCAGGGTGGCACGCGGGCCGGCCGGCGCGGCCAGCAGCAGGTCGTGCAGGTTGTGGGCGAAGACGTTGATCGCCTCGCCTTCGGCGTTGTCGCGCAGCTCGCCGAACAGGTCGGTTTCCAAGTGGGTGTAGAGCTTGACCTTCCAGGTCCAGCGCACCACCTCGGCCAGCCATTTGTCGGCAGGGCGGTTGCGGTTGGCCAGGCCGAAGTGCTCGGCGATCATCACCTCGCACGGGTGCAGGGTGCCCGGCAGTTCCTCGCCGACCTTCAGCGACGCGCTCAGCACGCCCTCGTTGCGGCCACGGAAGATCGCCAGGGCACGGTGCGAAGGCACGCTACGCAGCAGTTCGTCATGGGCGAAGTAGTCGCGGAACTTGGCGCCTTCCTCTTCCTTGCCGGCCACCACGCGGGCGCTGAGCACCGCCTCCTGCTTGAGGAAACCGCGCAGCTTGTCGAGCAGCGCGGCGTCTTCGGCGAAGCGCTCCATGAGGATGTACTTGGCGCCTTCCAGGGCGGCCTTGATGTCGGCCACGCCTTTTTCGGCATCGACGAAACGCGCCGCTTCGGTTTCCGGGGTCAGCTGCGGGTCGCCGAACAGCCCGTCGGCCAGGTCGCCGAGGCCCGCCTCCAGGGCGATCTGGCCCTTGGTGCGGCGCTTTTGCTTGTAGGGCAGGTAGAGGTCTTCGAGGCGGGTCTTGGTGTCGGCCAGCTTGATCTCGCGGGCCAGCTCCGGGGTCAGCTTGCCCTGTTCCTCGATGCTGGCAAGGATGCTCGCACGGCGCTCGTCCAGCTCGCGCAGGTAGCGCAGGCGCTCTTCGAGGTGACGCAGTTGGGTATCGTCCAGGCTGCCGGTCACTTCCTTACGGTAACGGGCGATGAAGGGCACCGTCGAGCCTTCGTCCAACAGGGCCACGGCCGCCTCGACCTGCTGTGGGCGAACGCCCAGTTCCTCGGCGATACGGCTGTTGATGCTGTCCATGAGAACCACCTGACAAATTGTGAATGCTGGAGGCCGCAAGGGGGCATTCGGGCCCGGCGGCGCTGGGTGAAAGCGGCGCATTATACCCATCGTGCCGGGCTTGCGGTGATAGCGCCGGGCCAGCGCAGGCCCGGCGGGAACTGGCGCCAGGGGAAAAATCTGCTAACAATGCACACGGCACGCGTTGCAATGGCTACGCCATAATGCGCGGCGACATCAAAGGAGTTATTCATGACCAGCACCGCAAACACCGCTGAAGGCGACAAGATTCTCATCGTCGACGACGATCCGGGGCTGAGCAGCCTGCTGGAGCGTTTCTTCACCAGCAAGGGCTATCGCGCCCGTGCGGTGCCCAATACCGAACAGATGGACCGCCTGCTGGCCCGCGAGGTCTTCAACCTGGTGGTGCTCGACCTCATGCTGCCGGGCGAGGATGGCCTGGCGGCGTGCAAGCGCCTGCGTGCGGCGAACAACCAGATCCCGATCATCATGCTCACCGCCAAGGGCGACGAGCTCAGCCGCATCAAGGGCCTGGAGCTGGGCGCCGACGACTACCTGGGCAAGCCGTTCAACCCCGACGAGCTGATGGCGCGGGTCAAGGCCGTATTGCGCCGCCAGGCGCCCAGCGTACCGGGTGCGCCCGGCAGCGAGGACGAGACCGTCACCTTCGGCGACTACGAGCTCTCGCTGGCCACCCGCGAGCTCAAGCGCGGCAACGAGGTGCACATGCTGACCACCGGTGAGTTCGCCGTGCTCAAGGCCCTGGTGATGCATGCCCGCGAGCCGCTGACCCGCGACAAACTGATGAACCTGGCCCGGGGCCGCGAATGGGATGCCCTGGAGCGTTCCATCGACGTGCAGATCTCGCGCCTGCGCCGCATGATCGAGCCCGACCCGTCCAAGCCGCGCTACATCCAGACCGTCTGGGGCGTGGGCTATGTCTTCGTGCCGGACGGAAACGCCGGAAAATGAGCCTGCTGGCATGCCTCGACGCGGCAGGGCGATCCGGACGGGTCGCCCTGTTTTCGTCTGTGGCGTGCCGGCAACCCCCGCGAGCCCTGCTCGTGCCGCATTGCAGTAGTTGTCCTCGATGAAAACGCCCCTGTGGTTCCCGCAAAGCTTCTTCGCCCGCACCCTGTGGCTGGTGCTGATCGTCGTCCTGTTCTCCAAGGCGCTGACGCTGGTGTACCTGCTGATGAACGAGGACGTGCTGGTCGACCGCCAGTACAGCCATGGCGTGGCCCTCACGCTACGTGCCTACTGGGCGGCCGACGAGGAGAACCGCGACAAGATCGCCGAGGCCGCGGGCCTGATCCGGGTGACCGGTGCCGGTGTGCCCGAGGGTGAACAGCACTGGCCCTACAGCGAGATCTACCAGCGTCAGATGCAGGCCGAGCTGGGCGAAGACACCGAGGTGCGGCTGCGTATCCATGCACCGCCAGCCCTGTGGGTCAATGCGCCGAGCCTGGGGCCGGGCTGGCTGAAGGTGCCGCTGTACCCGCACCCCTTGCGTGGGCAGAAGATCTGGAACGTGCTGGGCTGGTTCCTGGCCATCGGCCTGTTGTCCACGGCGTCGGCCTGGATCTTCGTGCGCCAGCTCAACCAGCCGCTCAAGCGCCTGGTGTTCGCCGCGCGCCAGCTGGGCCAGGGGCGCAGCGTGCGCTTGCCGATCAGCGATACGCCGAGCGAAATGACCGAGGTGTACCGCGCCTTCAACCAGATGGCCGAGGACGTCGAGCAGGCCGGGCGCGAGCGCGAGCTGATGTTGGCGGGGGTGTCCCATGACCTGCGCACGCCGCTGACCCGCCTGCGCCTGTCACTGTCGCTGATGGCCAACGACAGCGAGCTGACCGACGACATGGTGCGTGACATCGAGGACATGGACGCCATCCTCGACCAGTTCCTCGCGTTCATCCGCGACGGGCGCGACGAGCCGCTGGAGGAAGTCGACCTGGACGAGCTGGTGCGCGAGGTGGTGGCGCCGTATAACCAGCCGGAGGAGCGCGTGCGCCTGTGCCTGGAGCCGATCCCGCCGTTTCCGCTGCGCCGGGTCTCGCTCAAGCGCATGCTCGGCAACCTGATCGGCAATGCCCTGCATCACGGTGGCAAGGGCGTCGAGGTGGCCGCCTATGTGTCTGGCGACCAGAGTGCGCCCTACGTGGTGCTCAGCGTGCTGGACCGGGGCACCGGTATCGATGAATCGGAGCTGGAGACCATCTTCAACCCCTTCATCCGTGGCGACCGGGCCCGGGGAGGCAAGGGCACCGGGCTGGGGCTGGCGATCGTCAAGCGTATCGCTGCCCAGCATGGCGGCAATGTCGAGCTGCGCAACCGCTCCGGTGGCGGGGTCGAGGCCCGGGTACGCCTGCCGCTGGGGTTGATGCTGCCGCGTAACGCGGTCTGATTCGCGGGGCTCCCTTCGCGGCGTTGGTTTCAGCCCTTGCCCTTGGTCCGCGTCTGGTTCGGCCCGCCGTTCTTTTCCAGGTGCGCGATGATCATGCCGGCCACGTCCTTGCCGGTGGTCACCTCGATCCCCTCCAGCCCTGGCGATGAGTTCACTTCCATCACCAGCGGCCCGTGGTTGGAGCGCAGGATGTCCACGCCGGCCACGCTCAGCCCCATGACCTTGGCTGCGCGGATGGCGGTCATGCGCTCTTCCGGGGTGATCTTGATCAGGCTGGCGACGCCGCCCCGGTGCAGGTTGGAGCGGAACTCGCCAGGCTTGGCCTGACGCTTCATCGAGGCGATGACCTTGTCACCGACCACGAAGCAGCGGATATCGGCCCCGCCGGCCTCGCGGATGTATTCCTGGACCATGATGTTCTGCTTCAGGCCCATGAATGCCTCGATCACCGACTCGGCGGCCTTGGTGGTCTCGCACAGGACCACGCCGATACCCTGGGTGCCTTCGAGCACCTTGATCACCAGCGGGGCGCCGTTGACCATCTGGATCAGGTCGGGAATGTCGTCCGGCGAGTGGGCGAAGCCCGTGACCGGCAGGCCGATGCCGCGCCGTGACAACAGTTGCAGGGAACGCAGCTTGTCGCGCGAACGGGCGATGGCCACCGACTCGTTGAGCGGGTAGACGCCCATCATCTCGAACTGGCGCAGCACGGCGCAGCCATAGAAGGTGACCGAGGCGCCGATGCGCGGGATCACCGCGTCGAAGCCCTCCAGCGGCTTGCCGCGGTAATGGATCTGCGGCTTGTGGCTGGCGATGTTCATGTACGCACGCAGGGTATCGATCACCACCATCTCATGGCCGCGCTGGGTACCGGCTTCGACCAGACGACGGGTGGAATACAGACGCGGGTTGCGCGACAGCACAGCGATCTTCATGCAGCACCTGTGACAGGGGAAAGGGTGGTCGCAAAGGCCGGTTTGTCCTGAACGTACTTGAGGCCGGGGTTGACGACCAGTTGGCCATGGATCAGCGCCTTGGAGCCGAGCAGCAGGCGATAGCGCATGTTCTTGCGGCAGGCCAGGGTGAACTCCACTTCCCAGACCCGGTCGCCCAGGGCCAGAGGGGTACGGATCACATAGCGGACCTGGGCCTGGCCGTTGGAGCTCTTGATGGTCTTGCGGGTGACCAGTGGCGCCTCGCAGCGGCGGTGACGCAACTGCACCACCGAGCCCAGGTGGGCGGTGAAGCGCACCCAGGGCTGGCCATCGCGCTCGAAGGGTTCCACATCGGTGGCGTGCAGGCTGGAGGTGCTGGCACCGGTATCGATCTTGGCGCGCAGGCCCGCGACGCCGAGGTCGGGCAGGGCGACCCACTCGCGCAGGCCGATCACAGTCAGATGGTCAAATGTCTTCACGAAGCACACCCTGCGAATGAGGTGGTGAACTGTAAGCACGCCGGCGACTTTTTGCATCCGCAAGTTACGGTAGTACAGTTCGGTGACAGACAGCATTCGAGGTATCGGGATGGCACACAAGTCGGAAGAAGACGACAAGGTTCGCCTGGACAAATGGTTGTGGGCGGCGCGTTTCTACAAGACCCGGGCCCTGGCCAAGGCAGCCATCGAGAGTGGCAAGGTGCATTGCCGGGGCGAGCGCTGCAAGCCGGGCAAGGAGCCGCGGGTGGGCGACGAGTTCGTCCTGCGTACCGGGTTCGACGAGCGCACCGTGGTGGTCAAGGCGCTGTCGGTGGTGCGACGGGGCGCGCCGCAGGCGCAGGCCTTGTACGAGGAGACCGAGGAGAGCGTTCGGCGTCGCGAACAGGCGGCGCAGATGCGCAAGGCCGGGGCGCTGGGCGTGACCACCGACGGGCGCCCGACCAAGAAGCAGCGGCGGCAGATCCACCAACTGCAGGGCAGTTACGACTGAGCCGACAGGGCTGCCTTGCAGCCCCAAAGGGCAGCCAAGCGCGATCAGCCCGCGCGTACCACGCTCAGCCGCCTCACCCACGGCAACCGGGCCAACAGCGCGAACAGCGGTGCCGTCCAGCGCAGCAGCGCCGCGCTGGCCTTGGCCGCCAGTGGCGTATGGCAGCTCCAGCCTAGCGCCAGGACCGCCATCAGCAGCCCGCCGATATAGTCGTCCTGCCCCCAATGGGCACCGGCCACCAGGCGCGGCAGCATGAACAGCACGGCCAGGCTCCAGGTCAGCAGGTGCTGCACCAGGCGACGGCTGAACAGGCTCATGAACAGCGCCCAGACCAGCAACACCGAGGCATGGTCGCCCGGGAAGCTCTTGCTGGAGCGGTCCTTCAGTTCCCAGCTGGCCTCGAGGTCGGGGTAGAAGTCGCTCAGGTGGATGGCATCGCCGAATACCATCGACGGGCTGTCATGTTGCCAGCCGGAGGCATCCACCCACTTGGAAAACAGCGCGCGAATCACCACTAAGAGGATTAGCGTGACCAGGAAGCCGAAAAAGGCCTCGCGTACCTGGCAGGCCTTGAACACCCAGTCGCCACGGATCAGCAGCGCCAGCAGGATCAGGCCGACGACGATATCGAAGGGGCGCAGGCTGCCGAGGGTCCAGATGTAGCGCCAGATGGCGTTGTCGGCCAACGGCGCGTTGAGGCTGTGGAACAGCCACTCGTCGAAAGTCAGGCACAGGATCTGGCCAAAGGGCCATAACCAGAAACACAGTAGAGCGATGGGCAGCAGGGTACAGGCTGCCAAGGGGCCCCAGGACCACCTTGCTTGGAACAGTGGTCGATTGTCCATAAGATACCTCTATTGCCAGCGGGATATGGAGCGCCTCGTGAGCGCTCTGCAACGGGACTTTCAAGTCCGTTTACACATTTTGTCATCATTTTCAGATAGCCAGAACCTATGCACGATTTGCCGGATACCGATTTCACCCAACGTTTCATCTTCGACGACCGCGATGTGCGCGGTGAGTGGGTGGCGCTCGAACGCAGCTATGCCGAGGTGCTGGCCCGTCATCCGTACCCGCAGCCTGTGGCGCTGCTGCTCGGCGAACTGATGGCCGCCGCCGCGCTGCTGGTCGGTGCGCTGAAGTTCGATGGCCTGCTGGTATTGCAGGCGCGCTCGGAAGGCCCGGTGCCGCTGCTGATGGTCGAATGCTCCAGCGACCGCGAGATCCGTGGCATGGCCCGGTACGACAGTGCGCGCATCGATGCCGACGCCGGGCTCGAGCAACTGATGCCCGAGGGCGCCCTGACCCTGACCATCGATCCGCTGCAAGGCCAGCGCTACCAGGGCATCGTCGACCTGCACGGGGCCAGCCTGTCGGAGTGTTTCACCAACTACTTCGTCCGTTCCCAGCAGCTCAACACGCGCTTCTGGCTGCATGCCGACGGCCAGCGCGCCCGGGGCCTGCTGCTGCAGCAACTGCCGGTGGACCGTGAGCGCGACGAAGAAGACCGCGAGGCCAGTTGGCAGCATGTGACCACCCTGGCGGGCACCCTCAGCGCCGAGGAAGCCCTGACCCTGGACAACGAGACCCTGTTGCACCGCCTCTACCATGAGGATGCCGTGCGCCTGTTCGACATCCAGCCGCTGCACTTTCGCTGCAGCTGCTCGCGCGAGCGTTCCGGCAATGCCCTGGTGAGCCTGGGCGAGCACGATGCACGGCAACTGGTCGAGGAATGTGGCGGCCAGGTCGAGATCGATTGCCAGTTCTGCAACCAGCGCTACTTCTTCGATGCCAGCGATGTCGCGCAATTGTTTGCCGGGGGCGGCACGGACGCACCGTCAGAAACTCGGCACTAAAACGATTCACTACAGGAAATTCTCCTGTCTAACTGCGAAAAAGCGCAGTTCTGACAGGAGGGGCCTACTTTTTTTGGGCTTTTCTGGCATAATCCGGCCACTTTTTTCGCTGTAGTAGTTTGCAACAGACCACTACAAAACGTTTGGAGCACTCGGCCTCGGGCCGGATGGGGTACCTCATGACGCAAGCCAACAACACCGTGTACACCGACCTGAGCGTCGATGAGCTGGTAAAAGAAGCGCTGTCCCGCGGTGAAGGCGAACTGGCCGATACCGGCGCGTTGGTCGTGAAAACCGGTCATCGCACCGGCCGTTCGCCAGCTGACCGTTTCATCGTCGACGAGCCCAGCACCTCCGGTGCCATCGCCTGGGGCCCGATCAACCGCAAGTTCCCTGCCGACAAGTTCGATGCCCTGTGGGCGCGCGTCGAGGCGTTCAACAACGCCCAGGAGCACTTCGTCTCCCACGTTCACGTAGGCGCTGCCGCCGAGCACTACCTGCCGGTCAAGATGGTCACCCAGACCGCCTGGCAGAACCTGTTCGGCCGTTGCCTGTTCATCAACCCGGCCCAGTACAACCCGGCCGGCCGCGAAGAGTGGCAGGTCCTCAACGTTGCCAACTTCGAGTGCGTCCCCGAGCGCGACGGCACCAACTCCGATGGCTGCGTCATCATCAACTTCGCCCAGAAGAAGGTGCTGATCGCCGGTATGCGTTACGCCGGTGAAATGAAGAAAGCCATGTTCTCGGTGCAGAACTTCCTGCTGCCGGCCGCCGACGTGCTGCCGATGCACTGCGCCGCCAACATCGGCGAAGCCGGCGACGTGACCCTGTTCTTCGGCTTGTCCGGCACCGGCAAGACCACCCTGTCGGCCGACGAGAGCCGTTACCTGATCGGTGACGACGAGCACGGCTGGGGCGAGGGCGTCGTGTTCAACATCGAAGGCGGCTGCTACGCCAAGTGCATCGACCTGTCCGAGAAGAACGAGCCGGTCATCTGGAAAGCCATCAAGCACGGTGCGGTGCTGGAAAACGTCGTCCTCGACGATGCCAAGCACGCTGACTACGCCGACGGCAGCCTGACCCAGAACAGCCGCGCGGCCTACCCGCTGGAGCACGTCGAGAAGCGTTCCGAGAAGAACCTGGGCGGCGAGCCGAACGCGGTCATCTTCCTGACCTGCGACCTGACTGGCGTTCTGCCTCCGGTGTCGATCCTCAACAACGAGCAGGCGGCCTACCACTTCCTGTCCGGCTACACCGCGCTGGTCGGCTCCACCGAAATGGGTTCGGGCGGCGGCATCAAGTCGACCTTCTCCACCTGCTTCGGCGCGCCGTTCTTCCCACGTCCGGCCGGCGAATACGCCGAACTGCTGATCAAGCGCATCAAGGGCTTCGGCTCCAAGGTCTACCTGGTCAACACCGGCTGGACCGGCGGTGGCTACGGCGTCGGCAAGCGCTTCAGCATCCCGACCACCCGTGCCGTGATCGCTGCGATCCAGAGCGGCGCCCTGGTCGGTGCCGAGACCGAGCACCTGGACATCATCAACCTGGACGTGCCGAAGGCCGTTCCGGGCGTCGAGACCGTCCTGCTCAACCCGCGCAACACCTGGGCCGACCCGGCTGCCTACGACGAGGCTGCCAAGAGCCTGGCCAAGCTGTTCATCGAGAACTTCAAGAAGTTCGAGGTTTCCGAGGCCATCCAGGCCGCCGGTCCACAGCTCTAAGCCAAGACCCACGGGGGGCCGCTTTCGCGGCCCATCGCGACACAAGGCCGCTCCCACGTTGATCTCAAGATCAGTCGTGAACCTGGAGCGGCCTTGTGGTGTTTGGGGTTACGGTTATTGCTTTATGCTTCATGGCCACTTCTGCCTAGCATGCATCATACGGATGATTTCGATACGGTCCTGAAGGGCTCGATAGACCATCACGTCATTTGGCCGAACGACAATTTCCCGTGTGCCGTCGTATCTACTCAGCTTGTAGAGCGATGGGATATGGGCGCCCGCCTCGCTTTTTCCCTGAAAGCTTCATCCAGCGCAATGGCAGCGTCGGGATTGTCTGCCGCGATGTGCTCCATTATGCGGTAGCGGTCCTTGCACGCCATACCAGGCGTGTCACTGCCGCCTGGCTCTGAGGGCTGCGCGACGTGCAGTAAACAGTCGCTCTACTTCCTCGTCATCCCTCAGTAGTGACGGGTCGTTGAGGCTGGCCTCCATGTGTTCAGCAAACCACATTGCCGCCGCGTTGGGCTGTCAGGACGTGTCCTGTTCATTGATACTGACCTGTATGGCCCAGCCGCCTGGTTGCCGAGTTTCTGTGGGAAGCGTCCCTTCCATGGAGCAAAATTGATCTATGTGATTTTCAGAAAATTTATCTCCGTGCCACTGGCCAGGACAAATCATGACCGAATCTCCCCAACACGCCGACTTCGCCCACTTCCACCCCATCCTCACCCGTGCGCAAGACAATGATCTCAACGGCCACCTCGCTGGCGCCACGGTGCACGGCTGCTTCGAAACCGCCATCCAGGCGTTTCTCATCGAGCAGGCCGAGCTGGACCTGCGGGATGGCGAGCTGGCGGCGTTCGTGGTCAGTTCGGCGGCGGATTTCTATGCGCTGCCGGGCTTCCCGGATGTACTGGAGGTGGGCTTGGGGGTGACGCGCCTGGCGGGTAGCACGGTGGAGTATCGCCTGGCGCTGTTTCGCCCGGGCGAGCCGCAGGCCTGTGCGGCGGGCACGGTGGTGCAGGTGTTCGTCGAGCGTGCCAGCGGCCGGCCGGTAGCGCTGCCCGAGGCCTTGCAGGCCACCCTGGCGGGGCTGCAGCTCAAGCGTTGAGGCCGATACGAAAAGGCCCTGCCGGTCAGGGCAGGGCCTTTAGGCAAGGCGCAGGCCTTGCGTATCTCAATGGCGCCAGTGGCGCTTGTTCTTGTGCTTGCGATGGCCGTAGTGATGGCCGCGGTCCCAGTGACGACGGCCGTCGTAGTCACGACGATAACGGCGGTCGTGACGCTCGTCGGCGTCGGCCTTGTTGCCCATGTAGTTACCCAGGGCACCGCCGGCGCCACCGCCAGCTGCGGCGCCGATCAGGCTGCCGGTATTGCCGCCGACCTGGCGGCCGATCACGTTGCCGCCCGCAGCGCCCAGCGCGCCACCGATGGCCGCTTCGCCGCGTTGGCGCTTGTCGGCCCCCACCGCACTACCGGCGGCACCGCCCAGGCCCGCGCCGATGGCCGAACCCGTGCTGCCACCGATGGACTGGCCGACCACGGAGCCGAGTACCCCACCCAGTGCGCCGCCAATGCCAGCCTCGGTGTTGCCGCCTGCCATGGCAACGCCGCTGAGCAGGCCGAAGGACAACAACAGAATCGAGGAGTACTTCTTCATCAAGAGAGCCTCATAGGGATGACGAGGCGAATTTGAGGCTCTCCGATGCGCCTGGCAACGAAAATCCGACGAGTTGCACGAGTTGTACACAATTTTCTAACTAATTGATTTTAATATGAAACTTTCTTGTTTTTCGGTTGTCTTAAGTTACTTGAGACAAAGCCCTGGCCCTTGCGGACAGGGCTTTTTTCGTTGTGCCTGCCAGGCAGTCGTCACGCGTGCGCCGCCGGGCTGAACACCCGTGGTGCGCTGTGCTTGGGTACGTGGATGAGGTTGAGGTTGTGCTGGCGGGCCCATTGCAAGGCCAGGCCGGTGGGGGCTGAAAGGCTGACCAGGGTCTGGATGCCGGCGCGCAGGACTTTCTGGATCAGCTCCAGGCTGCAGCGGCTGGTGACGACGGCCAGGCCGCCCCGGGTATCGATGCCCTGGCGCAGCAGGGCGCCGATCAGCTTGTCCAGGGCGTTGTGCCGGCCGATGTCTTCGCGGCCGAGCAGCAATTCGCCGTGGCGGTCCATGAACAGCGCTGCATGCACGGCGCCGCAGTGCTGGCCCAAGGGCTGGAAGGCGTCGATGCGCTCGCGCAGCCCGGCCAACCATTGGGCAGGTGGCAGTGGCGCGCCAGGCAGTTCGGCAAGCTCAGGCAGCGCCTGCTCCAGGGCCTCGACCCCGCACAGGCCGCAGCCGCTGGTGCCGGCCAACTGGCGGCGCTGGTTCTTCAGGTTCCAGAAGGCCCGGCTGGAGATCTCCAGGTCGGCGTACAGCGCCGAGCCACTGCCGGAGAGCTTCACGTCGTAGATTTCCTCGGTGCCAGCAACGATGCCGCTGCCGACGCTGAAGCCAACGGCGAAGTCTTCCAGGTCGGTGGGGCTGACCAGCATCACTGCCTGGTTCAGGCCGTTGTAGGCGATGGCCAGGGCGACTTCCTCGGCGAGCGGGGTGCTGTCGCGCGCCTCGTCGGTGAGCTGTCGGTAGTCGTAGGTATTGCTGGCGGCAGGCAGCGACAGCGATGTGGACGCCGCACAGACCGGAGGTTTGCTGTTCATCGGGGCGGGTTACCGGCGGCTTTGTTTACCCGCCCAAGCCTAAGCCGGTGGGCGGGTGGCGTCCAGTCGCTAGGGTCTATGTGGTGATAAAGCGCGTCGATGGGGCGCCGGGCAGCGGGGTGGACGATCCTGGCCTAGACTCCTGCTTCCGAGTATTCATCATCAAGGAGAGCGACATGAGCCTGTTCAGTTTCGTGAAGGAAGCCGGAGAGAAGTTGATCGACCTGCTGACCCCCGGCAACGCCAATGCCGAGGAGCAGCTCAAGAAGCACGTCGAGAGCGTTGGCTTGGGCAACCCGAATATCTCTGCCACGGTGGAGGGCGACAAGGTCATCCTCAAGGGCGAGGTCGCCAGCCAGGAGGAAAAGGAGAAGCTCATCCTCGCCGCCGGCAATATCGATGGCGTGGCCACGGTCGAAGACCAGATCACCGTCACCGGGCCGGTGGCTCAGGCGGCGCGTTTCGTCACGGTGAAGAAGGGGGATACCCTCAGTGCCATCGCCAAGGCCGAGTACGGCGATGCCAACCAGTACAACAAGATCTTCGAGGCCAACAAGCCGATGCTCAAGCATCCGGACAAGATCTATCCGGGGCAGGTGTTGCGCATTCCTGAGTGATACGGCGTTGGGGGCCGTGCCGGCCTGTTCGCGGCGGTTCGGTGCCCCGACGAGCCTGCTTCCATAGACTTTGAATCAAGTGGCATTGGGGCTGCGTTGCAGCCCATCGCCGGCAAGCCAGCTCCCACAGGGGCCATGGGGCGTTCACAAGTCTGTGTCATGTCCAGAACAGTGGGAGCCGGCTTGCCGGCGATGGGGCACGCAGCGGCTCCAGAAAGCCTTGGGGCAGTTTTCAAAGGCCTACCAGCAACGCCCGATAATCCTCGACCGCCGCGAACTCCTGGGTATCCCTCGGCTCGCCGCGACTGTCCGGCTGGCGCACCGCCAGCAGATGCCCGACCCCGAACCGCCGCGCACTGCGCAGGATCGCCAGGGTGTCGTCGATGAACAGGCTGCGCCCCGGCTCGAAGCCGATGTCCGCCCGCAGCGCATCCCAGAACTGGGCGTTCTCCTTGGGGTAGCCGTAGTCATGCGAGCTGATCAGCCGCTCGAAGTACGGTGCCAGTTCCACCCGCTCCAGCTTCAGCGACAGCGAGTCGCGATGGGCATTGGTGATCAGCACCACGCGCTTGCCGGCCCGGCGCAGGGCGGCGAGGAAGGTGTCGGCGTCCGGGCGCAGGGCGATCAGGTCGGCGATCTCCTGCTTGAGCTCACGGATCGGCAAGCGCAGCTCGCGGCTCCAGAAATCCAGGCAGTACCAGTTCAGGGTGCCGGCGTTGCGCTCGAACAGCGGCTGCAGCTCCATTTCCGCCATGGCCCGGCTCACGCCATGCAGCTCGGCGTAGCGCTGGGGCAGGTGTTCCAGCCAGAAGCGGTTGTCGTAATGCAGGTCGAGCAGGGTGCCATCCATGTCCAGCAGGACGGTATCGATGGCGGACCAGGGAAGAACGGGCATGGGAAATTCTCGATCAGTCGGCAAGCCACGGTATAGTAACCCGTTCACGCCAAGGAGCCGCCCCATGCGCCAGAAACCCACCGTCCTCAGCCGCGAGATCGTCGCCAGCAGTCGCCTGTTCCGGGTCGAAGCCGTACAGTTGCGCTTCGCCAACGGCACCGAGCGGACCTACGAGCGCCTGGTCGGGCGCGGCAATGGCTACGGTGCGGTGATGGTGGTGGCCATGCTCGACGCCGAGCATGCAGTGTTGGTGGAGGAATACTGCGGCGGCACCGACGAATACGAGTTGTCCCTGCCCAAGGGCCTGATCGAGCCGGGCGAGGACGTGCTGGCAGCGGCCAACCGCGAACTCAAGGAAGAAGCCGGCTTCGGTGCGCGCCAGTTGGAGCACCTGACCGAACTCTCCCTGTCGCCTGGCTACATGAGCCAGAAGATCCAGGTGGTGCTGGCCACCGACCTCTACGAGGAGCGCCTGGAAGGCGACGAGCCCGAGCCGATGCGGGTCGACAAGGTCAGCCTGCGTGAACTGTCGGCCCTGGCCATGCACCCGCAGTTCTCCGAAGGCCGTGCCCTGGCGGCGCTGTACCTGGCTCGTGACCTGCTGGCCCAGCGGGGGCTGCTCGAGGTATGAACGACCAACAGCTGATGCACGAGGTGGCCAGGCTGGCAGGCCTGGCCGGCAAGGCCATCTTGCCGTTCTGGCGTGCTGGCGTCGCGGTGACCACCAAGGCCGACGACTCGCCGGTGACCGCCGCCGACCTGGCCGCCCACCGGGTCATCGTCGAGGGCTTGCAAGCCCTGGCGCCGCAGATCCCGGTGCTGTCCGAGGAGGACTGCGACATCCCCCTGGCCGAGCGCCAGGCCTGGCAGCGCTGGTGGCTGGTGGACCCGCTGGACGGCACCAAGGAGTTCATCGCCGGCAGCGAGGAATTCACCGTCAACATCGCCTTGATCGAGGCCGGCGAGGTGGTGTTCGGCGTGGTCGCCATGCCGACCAACGGGCGCTGTTATTTCGGCGGTCGCCGCTTGGGTGCCTGGCGCGCCGAAGCGGGGGCGCAGGCCGAGCCGATCCAGGTGCGCAGCGCCCCACCTGCCGGGGGGCGCTTCACCGTGGTCGCCAGCCGGCGCCACTCCAGCCCGCAGCAGGAAGCCCTGCTGGCCGGCCTGGGCAGCGCCGTGGGTGAACTGGCGCTGGCCAATATCGGCAGTTCGCTGAAGTTCTGCCTGTTGGCCGAAGGCGCCGCCGATTGCTACCCGCGCCTGGCGCCGACCTCCCAGTGGGACACCGCCGCTGCCCAGGGCGTGCTCGAAGGCGCCGGCGGCGAGGTGATCGGCCTGGATGGCCAACCGTTCCTCTATCCGCCGCGCGAATCGCTGCTCAACCCATTCTTCCTGGCCTTGCCCGGCGCCGCCGACTGGCGCCAGGCGCTGCTGCAACTCGCCTCAGCGATGTAGCACGTACTGCCCGCTGAAGGTCACGGCGGGCGCGTCGCTGCCGGTATTGCTGACCACGGTGTCCAAGGTCAGGCGTGCCCGGCCGCGGCGCTGGTACAGCGCCACGAAGCGTTCCCAGGTCTTGTCGTCCGGCGCCTCGCAGCGCGCCACGGCGGTGCCTGTGACCGGTAGCGGGTAGTTGATCCGGCCCTCTTGGATGACGATATGACCATCGTCGATGCCCAGTTCGCGCAGGCGCAGGTGCAGCCAGCCCCAGCCCACCAGCACCGCGGCGCAGTACAGGCTGCCGCCGAACATGGTGCTCTTGTGGTTGACGTTGGCGGCCAGGGGCAATTGCAGGCGCAGGCATTGCTGTTGCCAGTCGATGACCTCCAGGCCCATCTGCCGGGTCAGGGGAATGTCGCTGTGCAGTACGGATTGCAGATACTGGCTGTCGGTGGTCATGGGCGGTTGTCCTCCTGGTCGTCGTGCCCGCTGCTGCTGCCTTCGAAACTCAGGCCGTGCTTGCGCAGCTTGTCGTGCAGGGTCTTGCGTGGGATGCCGAGGGCCTCGGCGAGGCTGCGCATGGAGCTGTGTGGCTGGGCCAGCTCGGCGGCGATCAACGAACGCTCGAACTGCTCGACCTGTTCGCTGAGGTTGCCGCCGGGCACCGGCGCCGGTGCACTGGGGCTGGCCGGCGCCTGGCCGTCGAGGGCCAGCTCCAGGCCCAGGGCGAAGCGCTCGGCAGCGTTCTGCAGCTCGCGCACGTTACCCGGCCAGTCATGGCGCAGGAGCATGACCCGCTGGGCCGGTTGCAGGCTATTGGGCGAAAGGCCATGGCGCTGGCTGGCCGCGTCGGCGAAGTGCTGGAACAGCACCAGGATGTCGTCGCCGCGCTCGCGCAGCGGCGGGATGCGCAGCGGCGCCACGTTCAGGCGGTAGTACAGGTCGGCGCGGAAGCGCCCCTGGTCGGCGGCCTGGCGCAGGTCTTCCTTGGTCGCGGCGATGACGCGGATGTCCAGAGGGATCTGCTGGTTGCCGCCCAGGCGTTCCACCACCCGCTCTTGCAGCAGGCGCAACAGCTTGACCTGCACGTCCAGGCTCATGCTCTCGATCTCGTCGAGGAACAGGGTGCCGCCATTGGCGAACTCGAACTTGCCGATGCGCCGTTTCTGGGCACCGGTGAAGGCCCCCGGCTCATGGCCGAACAGCTCGCTCTCGACCACCGACTCGGCCAGGGCCCCGGCGTTGATCGCCACGAACGGGCCGTCGCGGCGGCTGGACAGGTCGTGCAGGGCGCGCGCCACCACCTCCTTGCCGGCGCCGGTCTCGCCGAGGATCAGCACATCGGCGCGGGTGCCGGCCAGGGCGCCGATCTGTTCGCGCAGGCGTTGCATGGCCGGCGACTGGCCGACCAGACGCGCGGCCAGTTGCTGACGGTCGCTCAGGGCCAGGCGCAGGCTGCGGTTGTCCAGCACCAGGCGGCGCAGGGCCAGGGCACGGCGCACGCTGTCGAGCAGGGCATCGCTGGCGAAGGGTTTTTCCAGGAAATCGTAGGCCCCGGCGCGCATGGCCTGCACCGCCAGGGGCACGTCGCCGTGGCCGGTGATCAGCAGCACCGGCAGCTCGTTGTCGCGGCCCTGTACTTGCTCCAGCAGTTGCAGGCCGTCGATGCCCGGCATGCGGATATCGCTGACCACCACGCCAGGCCAGTCGGCCTCGATGCGCTCGGCCAGGCCATGGGCGTCGGGCAGGGAGACGACCTTGAGCCCGGCCAGGTCCAGGGTCTGGCTCAGGGCCTGGCGCAGGTGCGGGTCGTCGTCCACCAGGATGACCTGGGCGCGGCTGTCGATCAGTGTCTCGGGGCTCATGCCGAGGGGTCCTCCGAAGGTTGCAGGTTGGCGCCGGGCTTGGCCACGCGCAGTTGCAGGGTCAGCAGGGCACCCCCTTCGGGGTGGTTGCCCAGCAGCAGCTCACCGCCGAGGGCGTGCATCAGGCTTTCGCAGATGGCCAGGCCCAGCCCCAGGCCCTGGGTCCGGGTCTTGGTGGTGAAGAACGGCTCCTTGGCATGTTCCAAGGCCTGGCGGCTGAAGCCAGGGCCATTGTCGCGGATGTACAGGTAGACGTAGCCGTCGCGCTTTTCGGCACTGAGCCACAGCTTGCGCGGGTTGGCCTTCTCGGTCAGCGCGTCGAGGGCGTTGGCCAGCAGGTTGCCGAGTACCTGGCGCAGGCGCGTCTCGCCTGCCTGGACCCACAGCGTGGCATCCGGCAGGTCGCGGACCAGCTCCACGGCCATGGCACGGCGGCGCTTGGCCAGCAGCGCCAGGGCGTCGTCCAGCGCCGGCTGCAGGGCCACGCTCTCTGGAGCATGCTGGTCGCGGCGGGCGAAGGCGCGCAGGTGGGCGATGATCGAAGCCATGCGCCCGGTCAGTTCGCCGATCAGCTTGAGGTTGCCGCGGGCGTCCTCGGTGCGCTCGTGGTCGAGGAGGATCTCGGCGTTCTCGGCGTAGCTGCGGATCGCCGCCAGCGGTTGATTGAGCTCATGGCTGATGCTCGCCGACATGGTGCCGAGCACCGACAGCTTGCCGGCCTGGACCAGCTCGTCCTGGGCGCGCACCAGCTCCTGCTGGGCCTGCTCGCGTTCCAGCACTTCCGTTTTCAGGCGGGCGTTCAGCCCTTCGAGGTCGGCGGTGCGCTCCATCACGCGCTTTTCCAGCTCCTGGCGCCCGCGCGCCTCGAAGCCGATGCGGTCGATGTAGTGGCGCCGCCGCTGCATCACCAGGCCGGCCAGCAGCATCAGTACCAGCAGGGTGCCAGCGCCGATGGCCATGACCGTCTGCACCGAGCGATCCACCAGCATGCGGGGGGCGAGGATACTGACCTTCCAGCCGGTCTCCTGGATGTCGCGGCTCTGCACCAGCCAGGCCGAGGGGTTGAGGTTGAGCGGCTGCGGGGCCTGGGTCGGGTAGGGCTGGATGGCGATCATCGCCTCGCGCTCGGCCTCGGTCAGCTCGCGGGTGGCCCGGAAACGCCAGTCGGGGCGAGAGGTCAGCACGACCACGCCGTTCTGGTCGGTGAGCAGCAATTGTTCGGGGGTACGCCCCCACAAGGTCTCGGTGTGGTCCAGGTCGACCTTGACCACCAGCACGCCGACCACCCGCTCGCGCTCGTGCACGGCCGCGGCGAAGAAATACCCCCGCTTGCCCGAGGTGGTGCCTTGGCCGAAGAAACGCCCCAGGCGCCCCTCCATGGCTTCGATGAAGTAGGGACGGAAGGCGAAGTTGCGACCGACGAAGCTGTCGTGCTTGTCCCAGTTGGAGGCGGCCAGGGTATTGCCGCTGATATCCATCAGGTACATCACCTCGGCGCCGGTCTGCTCGACGATGCTCTTGAGCAGGCGGTTGGCGTTGGTCACCGCCTCGGTCTTGAACGGGTCGGCCAGCACCCCGCGCAGGGCCGGCAGGTCGCCGAGAATCTGCGGCAGGGTCTCGTAGCGGTGCAGGGTGCCGAGCAGGTTGGCGACGTAGAGGTCGAGGGTCTGGCGGTTCTGCGAGGCCAGTTCGTCCTGGTAGTAGCGTTCGGCAAGATGGTGCAGTGGCCAGAGCAGCGGGGCCAGGCACAGGGCCAGCAGGGCAAGGCTGCGCCAGCGTGGGCGGCGGGGAGGCGTGGAAATCGAAGTCATGGTGATGCGCCAGAAGGATCTGGCGCAATTATGCGCTACTTGAGGCAGTCGATCAGCGCCTGGCGCCAGTGCGGCTGGCTGACCTGCCATTCACGGGCCAGGCGCGAGCAGTCCAGGCGCGAATTGCGTGGGCGGCGTGCCGGGGTCGGGTATTCGCTGGAAGGGATCGGCAGCAGCTCGGCGCAGGGTAGCCCCTGGGCGCGCAGGTGTTCGCCGATGGCCTGGGCGAAGCCGAACCAGGAGGTCTCGCCCTGGGCGGTCAGGTGGTAGGTGCCCCAGGCGCCGGGCTGGCCGGCCTGCCAGCGCTCGATGAGGGCGCGGGTGCTGGCGGCGATGGTGGCGGTCCAGGTCGGTGCGCCGATCTGGTCGTCCACCACGCGCAATTGCGGCCGCTCCTGCAGCAGGCGCTGCATGGTCAGCAGGAAGTTGCGCCCGTGCAGCGAGTAGACCCAACTGGTGCGCAGGATCAGGTGCTCGCCCACGACCGCGGCGATGGCCTGCTCACCGGCCAGCTTGCTGCACCCATAGACACTCAATGGATGGGGCGTGTCCTGTTCGGTGTAGGGGCTGGGCTTGCTGCCATCGAAGACGTAGTCGGTGGAGTAGTGGATCAACGGCACGCCCAGGCGCGCGGCTTCCTCGGCCAGTACCCGTGGGCCTTCGGCGTTGATGGCGAAAGCCCGTTGCGCGTCCTGTTCGGCCTGGTCCACTGCCGTATAGGCCGCGGCGTTGACGATCAGGTCGGGGGCGAGCTGGCGTAGCGGTTCGCGCAGCGCCTCGGGGTGGGCCAGATCGAGTTGCTCGCGGCCGAGCAGGTGCAGTTCGCCCAAGCCCGCCAGTGCGCCTTGCAGCGCCTGGGCGAGCTGGCCGTTGCGGCCGCACACGAGGATCTTCATGGAAACAGCTGCGCCTCGGCCAGCGATACGCCGGCCTGGTCCTTGGCCGACAGCTGCGGCGGGCCTGGCACGGCCCAGTCGATGGCCAGGTCCGGGTCGTCCCAGCGGATGCAACGCTCGGCGGCGGGGTTGTAGTAGTCGGTGGTCTTGTACAGGAACTCGGCCGATTCGCTCAGGACCACGAAGCCATGGGCGAACCCCGGCGGGATCCACAGTTGGCGATGGTTGTCGGCCGACAGGCGCACCGCCACCCAGCGGCCAAAGGTCGGCGAGCTGCGGCGGATGTCCACTGCCACGTCCAGCACCTCGCCCTGGACCACGCGGACCAGCTTGCCCTGGGGGTTCTGCACCTGGTAGTGCAGGCCGCGCAGTACGCCGTGCTGGGAGCGGGAGTGATTGTCCTGGACGAAGTCGACGGTGACGCCGGTCTGCGCCGCGAATGCACGGGCATTGAAGCTTTCGAAGAAGAACCCCCGGCTGTCGCCGAACACCTTGGGCTCGATGATCAGCACGTCGGGGATCTGCGTGGCGATGACGTTCATGGGTACTCTTCCGCCAGCTTGCCCAGGTACTGGCCATAGCCGGTCTTCTTCAGTTCATGGGCCTTGGCCAGCAGTTGCTCGCGGCTGATCCAGCCCTTCTGGAAGGCGATTTCCTCGAGGCAGGCCACCTTCAGGCCCTGGCGATGCTCGATGGTCTGCACGTACTGCGAGGCCTCCAGCAGGCTGTCGTGGGTACCGGTGTCGAGCCAGGCGAAGCCACGACCGAACCGCTCCACGCGCAGGTCGCCACGCTTGAGGTAGGCGTTGGTGACATCGGTGATCTCCAGTTCGCCTCGGGCTGACGGGCGGATGCCCTTGGCGATCTCGATCACATCGTTGTCGTAGAAGTACAGGCCGGTCACGGCATAGCTGGAGCGGGGCGCGATGGGTTTTTCCTCGATGGACAGGGCGCGGCCCTGGTCGTCGAACTCGACCACGCCGAAACGCTCCGGGTCCTTGACCCAGTAGCCGAACACCGTGGCGCCGGAAGGTTGGTTCACCGCGCGCAGCAACTGCTCGCTGAAGCCCTGGCCGTGGAAGATGTTGTCGCCGAGGATCAGGCACACCGGGTCGTTGCCGATGAACTGCTCGCCGATCAGGAAGGACTGGGCCAGGCCGTCGGGCGAGGGCTGCTCGGCGTAGCTCAGGGCGATGCCGAACTGGCTGCCGTCGCCGAACAGCTGGCGGTACTGCGGCAGGTCCTGGGGCGTGGAGATCAGCAGGATGTCGCGGATGCCCGCGAGCATCAGCACCGAGATCGGGTAGTAGATCATCGGTTTGTCGTAGATCGGCAGCAGCTGCTTGGAGACGCCGAGGGTGATGGGGTGCAGGCGGGTGCCGGAGCCGCCTGCCAGGACGATGCCCTTGGTCATGCGATCAGGTCCTTGAAGTCGGTATTGCCCAGGCGCTCGCCCTGGTAGCTGCCATCTTGGACGTGCTGGCACCATTGGCGGTTGTCCAGGTACCACTGCACGGTCTTGCGCAGGCCGCTGTCGAAGGTTTCTTGCGGCACCCAGCCCAGCTCCCGCTCGATCTTGCCGGCGTCGATGGCGTAGCGCAGGTCATGGCCGGGGCGGTCCTGGACGAAGGTGATCAGGTCGGCGTAGTGGGTGACGCCGGCTGGGCGCTGGGGCGCCAGCTCTTCGAGCAGGGCGCAGATGGCGCGTACCACGTCGATGTTCTTCTGCTCGTTGTGGCCGCCGATGTTGTAGGTCTCGCCGACCTGTCCTTCGCTCACGACCTTGAGCAGGGCGCGGGCATGGTCCTCGACGAACAACCAGTCACGCACCTGCTGGCCATCGCCATACACCGGCAACGGCTTACCGGCCAGGGCATTGAGGATCATCAGCGGGATTAGCTTCTCGGGGAAGTGGAACGGGCCGTAGTTGTTCGAGCAGTTGCTGATCAGCACCGGCAGGCCGTAGGTGCGATGCCAGGCACGGACCAGGTGGTCGGAGGCTGCCTTGCTGGCCGAGTAGGGCGAGCTGGGCGCGTAGGGCGTGGACTCGGTGAAGAGGTCGTCGGCGCCATGCAGGTCGCCATAGACCTCGTCGGTGGAAATGTGGTGGAAGCGCAGCGCGCTGCGCTGTTCGGCCGGCAGCCGGCTCCACCAGGCGCGCGTGACCTCCAGCAGGGCATAGGTGCCGACGATGTTGGTCTGGATGAACGCCGCCGGGCCGTCGATGGAGCGATCCACGTGGGACTCGGCCGCCAGGTGCATGATCGCCTGGGGTTCGAAGCGCGCCAGCAAGGCGCTGACGGTGGCCTGGTCGGCGATGTCGGCCTGGACGAACTCGTAGCGGGTATTCGTGGCGATGCTGCGCAGGGACTCGAGGTTGCCGGCGTAGGTGAGCTTGTCGAGGTTCAGCACCTCATGCTCGGTGTGGTCGATCAAGTGGCGGATCAGGGCCGAGCCGATGAAGCCGGCGCCACCCGTGACGAGAATGCGCATCTCAAACTGCCTCTGGAAAAGCGGGTTCAGGTCCCCTGGAAACACTAGCTTGGCGGCTCGGGGGCCGGGTTACAAGCGATGCCGTCGAGCCTTTGCCGGCCTTGACCGATCGACATAGTCATCGCCTGCCTCTTGTATATCGGCAGCAGCGGTGGCGATATAAGCGACAAAAAAACGAGGTACCTTTTCCATGCCCCTCAGCACCCTGATCCAGCGTTCCAGCCAGCCCAGCCCCTCGCTCGGCGAAGCCCAGGCCCACGCCCTGCTGCGGGCGCACTACGACCTGGAAGGGGCCTTGCACCCCCTGGGCAGCCAGCAGGACCTGAACCTGTGCCTGGACAGCGCCGAGGGCCGCTTCGTGCTCAAGGCCTGCCACGGCAGCTATGCCGAGGTGGAGCTGCAGGCCCAGCATGCAGCGCTGGCCTACCTGCGCGCGCAGGGGCTGCCGGTGCCGGCGGTACGCCAGGCCCGCGACGGCCAGGACCTGCTGACGCTGGACATCGACGGCCAGCCGCTGCGGGTGCGCCTGCTCGACTACCTCGACGGCCAGCCACTGACCCGCCTCAAGCACATGGCGCCGTGCCTGATGGCCGAGCTGGGCGGCTTGTGCGCTCGAGTCGACAAGGCCTTGGCAGGCTTCGATCACCCAGGCCTGGAGCGCACCCTGCAGTGGGATCCACGCCATGCACAGGCGCTGATCGGGCACCTGCTGCCAGCCTTGCAGGACGACAGGCGGCGTGCGCAAGTCGAGCAGGTCACCCGTCTTGCCGTCGAGCGCCTGCAGCCCCTGGCAGGGGCGCTGCCGAGCCAGGCCGTGCACCTGGACATCACCGACGACAACACCGTCTGGGCCCGCGACGCCGAACGCCAATGGCAGTTGCAGGGCGTGATCGACTTCGGCGACCTGTTGCGCACCTGGCGCATCGCTGACCTGTCCGTCACCTGTGCGGCCCTGCTGCACCACGCCGAAGGCGATCCGCTGCGCATCCTGCCGGCGGTCAGTGCCTACCAGGCCATCAACCCCTTGCAGGAAGCCGAGCTGCGTGCGCTGTGGCCGCTGGTGCTGATGCGTGCCGCAGTCCTGGTGCTCAGCAGCGAAGAGCAATTGCGTGTGGAGCCCGGCAACCAGTACATCCGCGACAACATCCCCCACGAATGGGAGATCTTCGATACCGCCTGCAGCCTGCCCTTCGCCTTGATGGAGGCGGCGATCCTGCAGGCTGGCGGGCACGCCCTGGCACCACTGGCACTGGATGGGTGCGTGCCGTTGCTGCCGGCCCTGGCCGGGCAGGCCGTGGCACGGCTCGACCTGGGCGTGCTCAGCCCGCACTGCGAGGCGGGCAACTGGGAGCAACCCGGCTTCGACCAGCGCCTGCTGGCTGCGCAAGCCACCCCGGCCTGCACCCTGCACGGCCAGTACCGGCTGTCGCAGACCCATGTCGATCGCCCCCAGGAGCCGGCCACCTGCGCCCTGGGCGTGGAGCTGAACGTGCCGCCTGGCAGCGTGCTGCAGGCGCCAGCAGCGGGCACCTGGCAACGTGATGGCGATGGCCGGGGCTGCCTGCGCACCTCGCACTGGAGCCTGTGGCTGAAGGGGTTGGAAGAGGCGCCGGCGGATGGCCAGGCCCTGGCCAAAGGGCAAGTGCTGGGAACCACCTGCGGCTTCCTGGGCGTCCAACTGTGCCGCGACGACGGCCAGCAGCCCCCGTTCTTCGCCATGCCCTCGCAGGCCCAGGCGTGGCTGGCCCTGTGCCCGTCGCCACGGCCCCTGCTCGGCTTCGATTGCGACGCCGAACCGCTGGTCGACCCGCAAGCCCTGCTGGCCCGCCGCGAGGCCAGCTTCGCCCGTTCGCAGAAGCACTACTATGCGCAGCCACCGCATATCGAGCGGGGTTGGCGCAACTACCTGGTCGACATGCAGGGCCGCTCCTATCTGGACATGCTCAACAACGTCGCCGTGCTCGGCCATGGCCACCCGCGCATGGCGGCCGAGTCGGCCCGGCAGTGGTCGCGGGTCAACACCAACTCGCGCTTTCACTACGCGGCCATCGCCGAGTTTTCCGAGCGCCTGCTGGCGCTGGCGCCAGAGGGCTTCGACCGGGTGTTCCTGGTCAACAGCGGCACCGAAGCCAACGACCTGGCCATCCGCCTGGCCTGGGCCTACAGCGGCGGGCGCGACCTGCTCAGCGTGCTGGAGGCCTACCACGGCTGGTCGGTGGCCACCGATGCCATCTCCACGTCCATCGCCGATAACCCCCAGGCCCTGGAGACCCGGCCAGACTGGGTGCACCCGGTGGAAGCGCCCAATACCTTCCGGGGCCGTTACCGTGGCCCGGACAGCGCCGCCGGCTACCTGCGCGATGTCGAGGCCAAGCTCGCCGACCTCGACGCGCGCGGCCGGCAGTTGGCCGGCTTCATCTGCGAGCCGGTGTACGGCAATGCCGGCGGCATCGCGCTGCCCCAGGGCTACCTGCGCCAGGCCTATGCCAAGGTGCGCGCGCGTGGCGGGGTGTGCATCGCCGACGAGGTGCAGGTGGGCTACGGCCGCCTGGGCGAATACTTCTGGGGCTTCGAGGAGCAGGGTGTGGTGCCGGACATCATCACCATGGCCAAGGGCATGGGCAACGGGCAGCCGCTGGGGGCGGTGATCACCCGGCGGGAGATCGCCGAGGCGCTGGAGGCCGAGGGCTACTTCTTCTCCTCGGCCGGAGGCAGCCCGGTCAGTTGCCGCATCGGCCTGGCGGTGCTGGACGTGATGCGCGACGAGGGCCTGTGGGACAACGCCCGCGAGGTGGGGCGGTATTTCAAGGCGCGGTTGCAAGCGCTTGTCGATAAACATCCACTTGCCGGCGCCGCCCATGGCTCGGGCTTCTACCTGGGGCTGGAGCTGGTGCGCGATCGCCAGACCCTGGAACCGGCCAGCGAGGAAACCAAAGTGCTGTGCGACCGGCTGCGCGACCTGGGGATCTTCATGCAGCCGACCGGCGACTACCTGAACATCCTCAAGATCAAGCCGCCGATGTGCACCACGCGGGAGAGCGTGGATTACTTCGTCGACAGCGTCGACCGGGTGCTGGGGGAGGATCTCTAGCGGCGGTAGGGCGCAGACGTTCAACTGCTGCCGGGGGCCGCGAAGCGGCCCCCAAATACCACCTGAGACGTCTCAGCCAGATTTTTATCGTTCTAGGCGGCAGCCTTATGTCGGTCAAGTCTGTTTTTTGGCTTTTAAAGTCGATATTTATCGGTTATAAATTTCGCCACGTCACCAACAGGAACCCGCCACGACCGCGGAAGGTGTGCTGGTGCATACTTTCGACCTGGATGGCCCGCTGGAATCCTGATCGATCAACGACCCGGCGCAACCGGCGCCGGGCCTTCGCAGAGGTTACCCATGAAAACCCTCAACACCACCCCGCGTGCCGACGGCTTCCACATGCCTGCCGAGTGGGCTGCGCAAACCCAGGTCTGGATGGTCTGGCCGGAGCGCCCGGACAACTGGCGCCTGGGCGGCAAGCCGGCGCAGGCCGCACACGTGACCCTGGCCAAGGCCATCGCCCGCTTCGAGCCGGTCACCGTGGCCGTCTCCGCCGGCCAGTACGAGAATGCCCGCCGTCAACTGGACCTGCCCAACATCCGCGTGGTGGAAATCAGCAGCGACGACGCCTGGGTGCGCGACACCGGCCCGACCTTCGTCATCAACGACCAGGGCGAAGTGCGTGGGGTGGACTGGGGCTTCAACGCCTGGGGTGGCTTCGAGGGCGGCCTGTACGCGCCCTGGAACCGCGATGAGGCGCTGGCGGCCAAGGTCCTGGAGATGGAGCGCTGCCAGCGCTACCACACCGAAGGTTTCGTGCTCGAAGGTGGCTCGATCCATGTGGATGGCGAAGGTACCCTGATCACCACCGAGGAATGCCTGCTCAACCGCAACCGCAACCCACACCTGAACCGCGAGCAGATCGAAGCGATCCTCCGTGAACACCTGGCGGTGGAAACCATCGTCTGGCTGCCGGAAGGCCTGTACAACGACGAGACCGACGGCCACGTCGACAACTTCTGCTGTTACGTCAGCCCCGGCGAAGTGTTACTGGCCTGGACCGACGATTCCAACGACCCCAACTACGCGCGCTGCCACGCTGCCTACGACGTGCTGAAGAACAGCCGCGACGCCAAGGGCCGCGAGTTCGTGGTGCACAAGATGCCGATCCCGGGCCCACTGTATGCCACCGAAGAAGAGTGCGCCGGTGTCGACCAGGTGCTCGGCAGCCAGGAGCGCAACCCGTCGGTGCGCCTGGCCGGTTCGTACGTCAACTTCCTGATCGTCAACGGCGGGATCATCGCGCCGAGCTTCGACGACCCGGCCGATGCCCAGGCCCGGGCGATCCTGGCCAAGGTTTTCCCGGATCATGAAGTGGTGATGATCCCGGGCCGCGAACTGCTGCTCGGCGGTGGCAACATCCACTGCCTGACCCAGCAGCAACCAGCGCCGGTCAAGCGCGGTTGATGTCCAGGGGCCGTGAAGCGGCCCCTTTCTTTTCCTGGCGATGGCCGGTGGGGGGCATGGCACAGGATTTGTATTGTTTTTTCATTGTGTTTCATACAGTTAGGCCTACGCCGTTCTGTAACAAAACCAACGTAAGTTAACCGCTCACGGCCCCAGGGAGTACGTGTGGAGATGAATGCAGCAAGTGAGTCGGTTTTGCCCCCCTCGGCAGTGAACCACCAATCGCTCAGGATCCTGACGCAGTGGTTGAAACAGCATGGAAGCCATCCGGTCAGGACGACCGACCCACGACGTCTGCTGGATGGGCGATACCCTCAAGGCCTGATCAGCGAAGCGGAGCTCGAGGCGCTGTTGGCTGACTGGCATTGACCCGGGCAGGAGCCCTGCAACGAAAAACGCCACCGCATGTCGCGGTGGCGTTTTTCGTTGCAGGGACTGCCACAGGGTCAGAAGCTGTAGGTCCCGGTGACCACCAGGCTGCGCGGCTCGCCCGGCTGGATCTGCGCCGCACTGGTCGCCGAGCTGTAGTAGGTCTTGTCGGTGATGTTGCTCAGCGCCGCACGCACATCCCAGTCATGGGTGCGGTAGCCGGCCAGGGCGTCCCAGCGTCCATAACCTGGCATCAGCGTGGTGTTCTGGTTGTCGGCATAGCGCTCGCCCACCAGGGTCAGGCCGGTCTCGGCGTACCAGCCCAGCTCCGGCTTCCAGGTGATGAACAGGCTGCCGTTACGCTTGGCCACGTTGTTGATGCGGTTGCCTTCCTGGCCGTTGTTGTCCTTGACGAGGGTCGCGTCCTGGATACCGATGCCGCCGCGTACGTACCAGTTGCCAACGATGTTGCCGGTGGCGGTCAGCTCGATGCCGCGCGAGCGCTGCAGGCCGCTGAGCAGGGTGATGGTGGGGTCGTTCGGGTCGCGGGTGCGGCGGTTGTACAGCTCCAGCTCGTAGAGGGCCAGGGTGGTGGTCAGGCGCTCGTCGAGCCAGTCGCTCTTGACGCCGATCTCTTTCTGCCGGGTGTGTTCCGGGCTGGTCTGGTTGGCATTGCCCGTCGCGCCCGGGGTGATGCCGATCAGCCCGCCACCGACCGGCGAGAAGGTCTTGCTCCAGGAGGCATAGAAGGAATGCTCGCGCCAGGGCGAATAGACCACGCCCAGGCGTGGGCTGGTGCTGGTGCTGTCCTGTTTCTCGGACAGGCCGTTCAGCCTGTTGGTGGTTTCCACCTCGAAGCGGTCGAAGCGCACGCCGGCGAGGATCTGCCACTGATCGTTCAGGCGGATCTGGTCCTGCAGGTACAGGCCACGGCTGTCGACCACGGTGTGGTTGTCGCTGGTCACCGTCATCGGCCCGTTGTGCTGCTGGCTGCGGTCGGGGTTGTCCAGGTCCACCCCTGGTACCGACGGGCCGGCGGAGCGCAGCAGCGGATCGCGGCGCTGGTTGCCGATCTCAACGCCGACCAGCAGCTTGTGTTCCAGGCCCCAGGTGGCGATGTCGCCTTCGGCTTCCAGGTTGTTGAACAGGTTGCGGGTGTTCAGGTCCTGCTGCCAGCGCTGGCGGGAGACCAGGTTGGTGCTGGGGGCGTAGCCGGTCAGGTAGGTATTGTCGAACTCACTGTCGAGCTTGAACAGGCCCAGGGTGTGGCGCAGTTGCCAGTTGTCGCTGAGCTGGTAGTTCAGCCGCGAACGCAGCGACTGGGCCTTGTCGTCGATGAAGTCGCGCTGGGTATCGCCGTAGGTGGTGTCGCGCCCGACATCCGCCGGGCGGCCGTCGACGCCAGGGATACCACGGTCCGGGGTACGGTTGTAGCGGCTGTACTCGTACTGCACCAGCCAGTTCAGCTCCGGGGTGAGTTGCCAGCTCATGGATGGGGCGAACAGCTGGCGGTTGCCGTCCACGCCGTCGCGGAAGCTGTTGCTGTCTTCGTTGCCCATGTTCAGGCGCAGGCTGAGGGTGTCGCTGGGGTCGGCGCTGAGGTCGGCATACAGGCTGCGCAGGTCTTCGCTGCCGCCACGGGCCTCGATGCTCGAGCGGCGGCCGTGCTCGGGTGCCTTGCTCACCCGGTTGACGATGCCGCCCTGGCTGCCACGGCCGTAGAGCACCGCTGCCGGGCCCTTGAGCACTTCGATCCGCTCGATGTTGTGCAGGTCGCGCACGTACTGGCTATCGTCGCGGATGCCGTCCAGGTAGAAGTCGTTGCTGGCATCGAAGCCGCGGATACGCACGCTGTCGAAGCGGGTGTCGGCCCCGCTGCTGACGTTGGGGATGCCTTCGAGGGCCTTGCCCAGGGTATTGCTGCCGTAGTCCAGGAGGTTGTCGGTCTTCACCGTGTCGATGGCCTGGGGTACGTAGCGCACCGGCGTGGAGGTACGGGTCGCGGTGCTGACTTCCTTGACCCTGGGGGTGTCGCGCTCACGGTCGCTGTCGGCGGTGACCGACAGCTCCGGCAGGGTAGTGGTGGCGGCATTGGCCAGCCCGGCGCTGAACAGCAGCGACAGGCCCAGCGTCAGGGGTGACAGGCGGCAGGGAACAAGCATGGACACATCCGAAAGGGCGGTAGGTGAAAAATGGATGCGGATGATAATGCTTGTTATTTGCTCTTGCTCGGGTATTTGTAAGCTCTTGTCTTTACATATGTATCACTTTGTTTCTACGACTTTAGTCGTAGATGTTTCGTACTTATGGCGACTCGAATACCGGCCCGTCAAACGGGCGTCTTGGGGCCGCTTCGCGCCCCCGGGTCCCGAGCCATGCGGGTAACCCGGGAGTCTCCTTCCACCCACTGGCCGGGGCAGTTGCCGACAAGAGGCAAATTGTCCAGAAGCTGGAGGGATATGGCCACGAACACACCTGCCAAACGCATGATCTTGGTTATAACCACCTGCATTTCACGATTTTTTGACATGCCGAAGCACAGGCGGCTAGGATTCGGCCAACGCCTGCTGGCCATGACTTGGCCATGCTGCTGCGAGGCCCGCTGCTGGCGGGCCTTTTCAGTTCGGATCCGCATAGCGTCGAACCTACGAAGGGGCGTTGGTTCCTGGCGTCATATTGCAGAGCGTTTTTGATTAAGAAATAAGGAAAACAACATGTTGAAAACCAGGATCAGCCTGGTCGCACTGGCGATGATCGCCGCGACTCAGGCCCAGGCCAACGAACAGGCCGAAAGCAAGGGCTTCATCGAAGACAGTAGCGCCAGCGTCCTGCTGCGCAACGCCTACATCAACCGCGACAAGAAGCACGGCACCAACGACCAGATCGAGTGGGGCCAAGGCTTCATCGGCACCTTCTCGTCGGGCTTCACCCAGGGCACCGTGGGCGTGGGCGTCGATGCCTTCGGCCTCTACGCCATCCGCCTAGACGGTGGCAAGGGCCACAACGGTGGCGCGGGCGTCGACTTCTTCAAGCCGAGCGACACCGAGCCATCCAACTCGCCGCACAACCTGGCCCGTGCTGGCGCCGCCATCAAGTTCCGTGTCTCCAACACCGTGCTCAAGTACGGTGACCAGATGCCAGCGCTGCCCGTGCTGCAGTACGACGACGCGCGCCTGCTGCCGGAAAGCTTCACCGGCACCATGATCACCTCCAAGGAGATCAAGGGCCTGGAGCTCAACGCCGGTCGCTTCACCCAGGAAGCGCGCAAGAGCGCCGAAGGTCGCGACAGTGGCGGCCTGAAGTCGATCAACGTGTTCGGCGGCAGCTATCAGTTCACCGACAACTTCACCGGCTCCCTGTACACCTCCGATGTCGAGGACGTGCTGAAGAAGCACTACCTGGGCCTGAACTACGTCCACGCGATCGCCGACGACCAGTCCCTGACCCTGGACTTCAACGGCTACAAGACCAGCATCGACAGCAAGTACGAGCGTGAAGCTGGCCTGACCGGCGACTCCAACACCATCTGGAGCCTGGCAGCCACCTACGCCTTCGGCCCTCACTCGGTGACCATCGCCCACCAGCGCAGCACCGGCGACACCGGCTACAACTACGGCTGGTACCAGAACCGTGGCGGCGTGGGTGACGGTGGTTCGACCATCTACCTGGCCAACTCCTACTGGTCCGACTTCAACGCCGAGGACGAGCGCTCCTGGCAGATCGGCTACGGTCTGGACTTCGGCGCCTTCGGCGTACCTGGCCTGACCTACAAGCTCGCCTACGTGCGTGGCGACAACATCAACACCCACGGTTTCGGCGAGGGCAAGGAGCGCGAACTGTTCAACCAGATCCGCTACGTCGTCCAGGAAGGCCCGGCCAAGGACCTGTCGGTCAAGGTGCGTAGCTCCATCGTGCGTACCAACACCGCAGTCCGCCAGAACGGCTACAACGACGACGGCAACGAAGTCCGCGTATTCGTCGAGTACCCAATCAGCATCTTCTGATCCTGATTCGGCGTTACCAGCAGCCCCGGCCTATGCCGGGGCTGTTTCTTTCCGGCGCACCGTGGCCATCGGTACGACCGCCTCGGTGTCACTGACCTGGGGTGCGAAGCTGTCGCTGCGGGCCATTCGCCACATCCGTGCATAGAACTCGCTGTCGATCGAGCCGCTGAGCAATTCGCCCGGTTTGAGGAAGTGGTGCAACTGGGAGAACAGGCTGATCTCGCTGGGGCTGATGCGCCGCGCCAGGTGCTTGGGCTTGAGCGCCGAAGGGTGTTCCAGGCCGGCGGCGGCGAGCATTTCTGCCAGGGCATGCAGCGTGTTGCGATGGAAGCTGGCAACCCGCTCGGCTTTTTCCGGCACCACCAGCGCGCGCTGGCGCAGCGGGTCCTGGGTGGCCACGCCGGTCGGGCACTTGTTGGTATGGCAGCTCTGGGACTGGATGCAGCCAATGGCGAACATGAAGCCACGGGCCGAGTTGACCCAGTCGGCGCCGAGGGCCAGCACGCTGGCGATATCGAAGGCGCTGACGAGCTTGCCCGCCGCCCCGATACGCACACGATCCCGCAGGTTCAGCCCCACCAGGGTGTTGTGCACGAACAGCAACCCCTCGCGCATGGGCACGCCCATGTTGTCGCTGAATTCGCGAGGCGCCGCGCCGGTACCGCCTTCCTTGCCGTCGACGACGATGAAGTCCGGGGTGATGCCCGTGGCCAGCATGGCCTTGGCGATCCCCATGAACTCCCACGGATGACCCAGGCAGAACTTGAAACCGACCGGTTTGCCGCCCGATAGCTCGCGCAGGCGGGCGATGAACTGCAACAGCTCCACCGGCGTGCGGAAGGCGCTGTGGGCTGCCGGCGAGATGCAGTCTTCACCGACCCGCACGCCACGGGTGGCGGCGATCTCCGGGCTGACCTTGTGCCCAGGCAGGATACCGCCATGGCCGGGCTTGGCGCCTTGGCTGAGCTTGATCTCGATCATCTTCACCTGCGCATCGCCAGCCTGTTCGGCGAAGCGCACCGGGTCGAAACGGCCATCTGCCGTCCGGCAGCCGAAGTAGCCGCTGCCGATCTCCCAGATCAGGTCGCCGCCATGCGCACGGTGGTAGGGGCTGATGCTGCCTTCGCCAGTGTCGTGGGCGAAATGGCCCAGGCGTGCGCCCTTGTTCAGCGCGGCGATGGCATTGGCGCTGAGGGCGCCGAAGCTCATGGCCGAGATGTTGAAGATCGAAGCGCAGTAGGGCTGTCGGCACTGCGGCCCGCCGATGTCGATGCGAAACGACGCCGGGTCGGGGGTCGCGGCTGGCAGCATCGAATGGCTGATGAACTCGAAGCCCGGCTTGTAGGCATCGTTGAGTGTACCGAAGGCTTTCTCGGCACTCTCGTTCTTGGCCCGGGCATACACCAGCGAACGCTGCGAACGGGAGAACGGCAGCTTGTCGTCGTCGCCCTCGATCAGGTACTGGCGGATCTCCGGGCGGATGGTCTCGATCAGGTAGCGGATGTTGCCCAGGATCGGATAGTTGCGCCGTACCGCATGATGGCGTTGGCGCAGGTCGTTGAGGCCGACCAGGCTGAGCAGGGCGGTGACCAGGGTGACGGGCCAGAGCCAGGCGTGCTGGGCAAGAAAGGGAAGGCTGGCGAAGGTGAACAGCAGGCAGGTGGCCAGGCAGGCGTAGCGGGTGGGAAGCGTGTGTTTCATGGGTCCATCGCAGGCAGGATGACCCGCACTAGGATAGGCAAAGGGCGCCCGCGGAAAACCAGGGGTTTTGGTAAAAGACTCTTACCCGAGGTGTGGATTGTGCCGATGTGCAGCGCTGCGCTGTGCCGAAGCCAACCCGGCGTGCTCCTGGCTGCCCAGCGGCTGCCCCTCGAACCAGCACCGGGCATGGCCCATGAGGGTTCCGGGTAAGCCACCTCATATTCGATGGCAATCGCTTCTTTAGTTTCCGAGCAGTTGGGTCACAGTGCACACCCTGTCATTTCCGAGTCACCTGACCGGCGCTGCCATCTCGCCAACGGGGTCAGGCAGGGATGGCCAGTGCCAGTGTCTTCCAGCTCGCCGTTCGCTTGCGTTCGACCAGCGTTGCCAGGGCCTTGGCGACGGGAGCGCCCTTGCTGGTGAACTTCACCGGCGCCAGCATCAACAGGGTGACACGCTCCTCCTTCGGTATGGCTTGCGCGGCAGGCTCCTCGTTCCAGAGCTTGTCCACCACCAGCATGGCATCCACGGCCTCTGGCCAGGGCAGGTCCGCATATCCCGGGTCGCTGCGCTGAATCAACATACCCTCGCAGAGCGGCCCGTGCTCCAAGGTCTGTCGGGCGAGGCGTGCCAGCAACTGCACCGGGAAGTTCCAGGCACCGTGCTGCGGCAGTCTGGCCTGGGGCAGGGCCCAGTCGCCCGGTAGGCAGATGAAGAGTTCGGTCATCGGTACGGCCTGGTACAGGCCGACAGTGAACAGCAGCTTGAAGTCGCTTTTGCCATCCAGCAGGCTGACATGCAGTGTGGTGCGAGGATCCTCGCTGGGCGGGCTGAAGACGTTCGGCAAGACCCACCCAGCGGTGTTGTGCACGAAGGTGACAATGGCCTGCTCCGCACCTTCGGCATCATCCGCTTCCACCTCAAGGGTGCTACGTGCCCCATGGGATAGCAGCAAGTCGGCGGTGTGTGGATGATCCCATGCCCGGGCGGCATCGAGCGCGCTGTCGTTGAAGCGCAGATGCAGGCGATTGACCTCGGCACCACGCGCCAGGAGCAGTGCGACCACCTCTCGGTGGCCTGACTGGGCGGCTGCATACAGGGGAGGGCAGACACTCAGTGGCAGACCATCGACCCAGGCACCGGCATCGAGCAGGCATGCGCAGGTCTCCAGGTGCCCTTCGCTTGCGGCCTGTGCGAGAGCAGTGCCATGCCCTTCGTCAACGAACGGCTGGTTCGGATCCAGGCCCAGCTCGAGCAGCAGGCCGCAGATCTTGGTTTGCCCAGCCCTGGCAGCCATATGCAGCAGGCCTTCTTCACCGGCCTCGCCATAGCGTGGCAGGGCCAGCAGGTCTGGGTACTTCTGGGCAAATGTGCGCACTCGCTCCAGCTTGCCCTCTTCGATGTCGTCGTAAAGGCGGTCCAGCTTGGTTTCGTGCTTTTCGTAGAGTCGTTGCCGGTCGGTCATCGGATGAAAGTACTTGGTTTGAAGGCCAGGTCCATCGCTGCCGTTATCTTTGTGGTGTGGTGCCGAATCACGGAATCGGCCGATCAGGAAAGTAATGCTCGATAGGCAGGCCGCTGTTTTCGAACTCGTACATCACTCGCCAGGTGAATGTGCTCATCCAGGCATTGATGATGCGCTGGGCGTGATGACGGTCCTCCGTCGATTGGGTCCGGGACAGCAGGGCCGTTCGTTTCTTGCCTTTGAGTATCGAGATGGAAACCTGATATTCGATGGGCGAGATCTCCTCGTCACCCAAGGGGCTGCACCAGACATCGAGGGTGGCAGTGACAGGCAAGCCGCTGTCGAATGTTCGCTCGCTGGAGGCCATGAAGATGTCGTCGGCGAAAAAGTTCTTTGCGGCGAGAAAGCGGGCATGCTCGTCGGTGATGCCGGTGAGCAGGACGGGTGAGGCATCGATGAAATTATTCTTCGATACCTGCCAGCCGGTAGGTACCAGCAGTTCTGCGAGAGGATGGGCCAAGGCGATTTCTTGAATGATGTTCATTTTTGCGACTTCAGGTAGGTCATATAGTCAGCCTGGGAAATGGGGTGTCCATGGAATTCAGGCATTGGTGTATCGGTTACTTCTACCCGGACATACTGGGTCGGTTTGCCGTTATTGAATCCGATGGGTTTCCCTGCATCGTGAATGTAGTAGGAGGAGCCCTTGTTGCCCAGATCGATTTCGGTACCGTGCCGCAGCGCGTCTTTCTCCACTTGGTTACGGAACGCTGTGACTTGTTTGGCTGTAGCGTTTTCCGGCAAATCCTTGCCCCAGTATTGAGCCGCTCCTCCACGCGACGACAAGCTTTGAGCCTGTGATTGCGTCTTGGCCTGGGTATGTTTCGTATAGGTGGCCGAACGTGAGTGATGGCGATTCCTGCGTGCCAGCTTCGGACAGCCGGCGGTGAGCCCGAGCGGGTCTATCCAGCCGAGCGGGTTTGGACTGTAGAGATAGAGATTCCAGCCCCCAGCCAGTCCGAGGGGGTCTGGTTGGGTGAAGCGTCCAATATCCGGGTCATAAAACCGGAATGTGTTGTAGTGCAGGCCCGTCTCGCGATCCAGGTACTGCCCCTGGAACCTGAGATTCTGTTCCTCATCATGACCTGGGGCACGCCATTCTCCGATACTGTTGCCCCATACCTCGTAACGGGTTTCCCACCTGGTATCGCCATCCTCTGACGTCAGTCGTAGTGGCAGCCCATTGAGGTGATTGTGGAAATGCAGCACTTGTTGATGGGCGCCTGCGCTGTCGATGCGTGCCAGTGGTTCATGACCGGCATCGGTATAAACGTACAGGCTGCTTCGTCCGTTGCGACGCTCCTCCAGCAAACGCAGGCCGTCCCAGGTGAACTCGGTCCTGCCGACAAGCAACCCTTGCGGGGTACGCTCCTCCTTGGCGATGCGTCGTCCCAAGGGGTCGTAGTGCATGGACACTACAGTTTCGCGCCCGGCGCACAGGTTACGGACCTCAATCAGCCGATGTTCGGCATCGTAGCGAAACCGTTGAATGCCTCGCCTGTTGCTGCGCTTTTCGACCAGTCGGCCGAAACCGTCGTAGCGGTAGTGCTTGTCCTGATAGCACAGCAGGCGGTTATGACGGATAGGTGGCTTCCCAGACCTGTCGAGCAGGTTGGCTGCTGCATCGTAGTGGAAGTGTTCGTACTGGCCTGCGAGTGGGTCGTGGCGCACGAGTATTCGGCCTGTCGCGTCATAGCCTAAAGACTCTAGGGTGTTGCCCTGGGTTTTCAGGGCCTGGACTTCGACCAGGTTGTTGCCGCCATCGTAGGCGAAGTGCTGTCGCGCCACCGACAAGGGGTTAATTGTCTGGTCGGCTGCATGGCTACCACGGCTGCGCAAACGCCCCACCGGATCGTACTCGCTGCGGCACAGCAGCCGCCCTTGAGTGCGCGTGACCTCACGGTGCAAGCGGTCGCGTTCGAAATCCGCAATGACATGTCCATTGAGGTTCAACTGATGCAGATGCCCGGAGCCATACATCAATCTATTCAACTGGCGACCGTCACCAAGACGTATCCCAGTCAGGTTACCCAGCTCGTCGTAGCTGTATGACAGGCTCCCCCGTGCTGTCCGTTCCTGCAGCAATTGACCGAGCCTGTCATAAGTGAAGTCCAATGTTTGCCGAATACCGTCAGGGCTTGTGGATTCCACTGAGGTCAACTGGTCCAGTGCGTCGTAGTGATAGTCGGTGCGACCATCGGACGTGATCTTGGCAACCAGCCTGCCTGCGGCATCGCGTTCGAGTGTATGGACGATGGGCACCTCGGGGCTGCCAGGTTCGGGGTGAAAGACCAATCGGACCAAATTACCCAGGCTGTCATAGGTGTATTGCTTGCAGGTGTCGTCGAGGTCTCGTTGCTCTACGAGGCGATCATCGGCATCCCAAGAGAATCGATAGCTTTCTCCATTCTCGTTTCTCAACCGCACAAGCCGGCCTTGGGCGTCATACTCGAAACCAACCTGGCGACCAGCGGCATCCACTTGGCGACTGACCTGTCCACGTCGGTTGTACTCGTAGCGGGTGACATGCCCGGCCGCATTGGCATGAGCGAGCAGCAATCCTTCCGTCGAGCGTTGGTATTGCTCGCGATTGCCATCTGGACGTTCCAGGCACAGTAGCCAGCCCCGCGCATCATGGGTGTATCGAGTAGTGCGACTCTCGGCATCGATCACCTGGCTCAGGTGGCCCCGATGGTCATAGGCGTAGCGGGTTGGAAAGCCCGAGCAATCAACCTCTTCGACGAGCAACCCCAGGCGGTTCCAGCGGCGGGTCGTCGATTGGCCGGCGGCGTTGGTAACCGCCACGACCTGCCCATGTACATCATAGCGATAGCGGGTAACGTTACCCTGCGGGTCACATTCCCGAACGCAGTTGCCGCGTTGGTCGTAGTGGTAGTGCCAGCGATTGCCCATTGGGTCCAGATGGGTCCGGGGCAATGCCCAGTGTTCGAGCCACTGTGTCGATTCGCTTCGCCCCAAGGGGTCGATGGTTTGTGAAAGATTGCCTGACTCGTCGTAGAAATATTGCCAGCGCCCACCTTGCGGGTCGGTGGCAGCCAGCAGTTGACGCTCATCGTTCCACTCGAAGCACCAGGCCTGCGCCATTGCGTCGATATACTCAGTGATCTGGTACTGGGCGTTCCACCGACGAATGCTGACACGCTGCAAATTATCGGTGATGCGGGTCAGGCCAGCGCTAATGTCGTAGTTGAAGCAATACTCGTCACCTGCGCAGGTCCAGTGTCGGGAAACCCGGCGTTCGCCTTCGATGTCCTGCCATTCGTAGTAACACCGAAGCCCGGACGCTGTCTGGTGCTCGATCATGTGCCGATGGTCGTCATAGGCGAAGCGGCGCCGTAGGCGACCTTTCTCGTCAAGCACCTCGCAGAGGTCGCCCTGTTCGTCGTAGCGATAACTGGCCAGTGTCTCCAGGCTCCCATCGTCATGAACGCGCTCGATGGTACTGACCCGAGAGGGCCACTGTGGGCTGTAGTGCAGCTGTATGCGTACCAGGTCGAACGTGTCGCGCAGGCCCGACAGACGTCCACGCTCGTCATAGTGCAGGTAGAGCCGATTGTCGTTGCGGTCTCCCAGTTGGCTCAAACGCAGGTGTGCGGGTTTTTCGGGGCTGGGCTCGAAGAGGCGGTAAAGGCCTTCGATGTCCTCGATGAGCAGTTCGCCATTCAAGGCCCGGCGTACGCTCAGGCCTTCGCCGGGGCTGAACACAGCATCGCCGGGCGGGATGTGACCCATGTCTATCACCCGTGCCTGCTCGTCCGTGTACAACAGGTGCTCACCGCCTTCTGGGTCGGCCTCGATGCGTACGAAGACTTCGTAGGACACGCTCCAGCCGGCACCAAACAAGCCGTCGCGCCGCTCGTCCCTACTACTGTAGAAGCGTTGCCACTCCAGTGGTATCAGGGCCGCGAGCCTGAAATCCTGCTCGTCCTCGCCACCCAGGACTTTCGCACCCGTGGCAGCGTGCACGGGGTTCGGTGAGCCAGTGATCGCACGAGTCAGCGCACCGGTCACCTGTCCGCTGACGAAACTGGTGGCGCCACCGACTAGCATGCAGCCGAGCTTGCTGTAGAACTTGCCCCCGCGTCCTCGCAACATCATCAGAGCCGTGACTGCCAGACCGACGCCGGGAGTCTTGCCGCTGCGGATTTCACGCACCACGATCGGTTCGCCACCAATGCGTACATCGCTGGAAATCAGCCCGGAATCGACGATTACACCCTCGCAGGTACTGCGGTCGCCGCTGCGAGCGGCGGGTTGGCCGTTGATGCTGACCTTACTCGAACCCTCGGCAATGTACTGTGGCGGCATAGCCGGGTGCTTGCTGCAGATGACCTTGTCGTCATCGGCCGGTGCAGTGTTGGGGGCCGGTGACGCGACCGTGGGACGCCACAGTTGCGAGAAGAAGCCCTGGGCCATGTCGAGGAAGGTTTCCTCCTCGGGTTCCTCCTCTGCAAGCGAGGCGTCCGCAGGAGGAGGCGGCAGGACCACGCCAGCGGCACGTGCGGCTGGCTTGCCGTTGGTATGGGTGTCGTGCGAGCCGGTGGCGATGTTGGCCTGGATGGACGGCGGGAACAGCGCATTGCCGATCCCTTCGCAGAATCGGCTGAGTGCCGTATCGGCGCCGGTACTGGCCATGGCCACGCCCACCACGACACCGACCACCGCGCCGAGCACGAAGCAGCCCAGGCCTCCGGTGGCGGCAGTGATGCCAAGCGCGGCGCCAACGGCAGCGGTGGCCAACGCACCGATGGCAACGGTCGCCGCCACTTCCAGCACGCCGCCGACGATGTCTGCCAGCATCGAGGTGTGCATCAGTGCGTCGCCTTCGCGCGCGGCCCAGAGTGCGTCGGACATCGCAGGTACCGTCAGGCCAGGCTGTCGAAAGCGAGCGATTGCTTGATCGCGCCCCAGTGGCCTGCCTCGGCCTCGCCCATGGGCTGCGCCTTCACGTAGCTGAGGGCGAACATCTTGCGGGTGCCAGGCAAGACCAGGGCGAGCTGGTACTGGAAGACCTTCTCTTGGCCTTTGCTGAACTGACTGCTCAACTCGATACCGTCGATATCCTGCGCCGCGCCAAGGCGCACGCTCTGCGGAGCCTGGAAGCGCAGGTCCTGGACCTGTTGCTGCAAGCGTTGCAGCTGGCTGTCGAAATTGCTCTGCAACGTTTCGCCATCGGCCAGCAGGCTGCGGCTGATCACCAATGAGGTACCCAATGCCTCGAATCGCAGGATGTTGATGCTGTTGTCACGCACGTCGGCGTCAGGCAGCGCGAGGTGGAACTCGTTGACGCGGTAGATCATGTATTCGTTGTCCTGTTACTGGCCGGCCTTGGGGAATTTCGCCTGGACCCTGCCATCGATGCTGCCCTTGCTGCCGTCCTGGCCGGAGGAGGTGCCTGGCGCCCCGCCGATGTTCAGGTCGAGCGTGCCTTCGGGGGTATTGATCTGGGCATGGTCCTTGGCGTTGATGTTCAGGCGCACACCGGTGAGGTTGATTTCACCGTTGGCGTTGAGTTCGAGCACGCTATCGCCACAGACCAGGCGCAGTTTCTCGCCAGCCTCCATGAGGTAGGTCGTGCTGATGCTGTCGGTCTTGCTGGCGCCTACCAGCAGGGTGTCGTGGTGGCGCACCGCGCGGATGCGATCCTGGCCGATGGTCACCATTTCGATCATGCCGACACTCTTGGTACGGCTGATACCCACCGACAACGTCTCGTTCTGCTCCACCACCGTGTCCATGTTGCGTTCGGCATGGATGTACAACTGTTCGGCACCCTTCTTGTCCTCCATACGGATCTCGTTGAAGTTCGCCGGGCTGCCGCCTTTGCTGGAGCGGCTCTTCATGCCGCTCTGGGTGGCGCCTGCGGGCAGGTCGTAGGGCACCGTCTGCTCGGCGTTGTAGACCCGTCCGGTGATGATCGGGCGGTCGGGGTCGCCCTCGAGGAAGCTGACGATCACTTCCTGGCCGATCCGCGGGACCTGCATCGAGCCCCAGTTCTTGCCGGCCCAGGCCTGGGATACGCGGATCCAGCAGGAGCTGTTCTCGTTGGACTGGTCGTGGCGGTCCCAGTGGAAGTGCACCTTGACCCGGCCGTACTGATCGGTCCAGATCTCCTCGCCGGCCGGGCCGACCACCACCGCGGTCTGCGGGCCCTTGACGATCGGCCGCAGGGTGCTGGCCACCGGGCGGTAGCTCTGCTGGGCGTCGATGCAACTGAGGTTGCTCTCGAACTGGGCCGATGCGCTGCCGCCACCGGTTTCCAGGCGCTCCTGGGCTACGTAGTAGCGGGCGGCGACGATCAGGTACTCGCGGTTCTGGTCCTGGCGGGTGAAGCCGGTGAGGTTGAACAGGTGGCCGCTGCCCAGGCCCCGGGCATTGCCGCGCAGTTCGACCCGCTCGTGCAGGCTTTGCAGCGCTTCCAGGCGGGTGCGGGCGTAGTGCTCGCCATCCTGGGTCTGCGCATAGGCGCCGGGGTAGTCGTACAGCGGATAGTCGCCGGCCTGGTGCGGGCGCGGCATGGCCGAGCGCACGTCGATGCGCGCGCTGGGGCGCTGGAAGTCGTAGTCGTTGAGTTCCAGCGAGCCGGGCTGGACTTCCTGGGCCAGGTACCAGTCGTTGATGTGGTCGCGCTCGCGATGCTGGCCATCCGGCGGGTAGAAGGGCACCGACTCGTAGCCGGGGGCCTGCTGGTGGGCGCCGTAGGCATCGGCCAGCACCAGCACATGGCGGTCCTGCTCATGGCGGAAGAAGTAGTAGATGCCTTCTTCCTCCATCAGCCGGCTGACGAAGTCGAAGCTGGTCTCGCGGTACTGCACGCAGTATTCGCGTTCCCGGTAGCTGCGGCTCAGGGCGTCCTCGAAGTCGGAGAAGCCCAGGTCGCGAAACACCTGCTTGATGATCTGCGGCGCGCTCTGGTGCTGGAAGATCCGGCAGTCGCTGGTGCGGGTCAGCAGCCACAGCCAAGGCCGCAGGGTCACCCGGTAGCTGGCGAACTGGCCCTTGTCGACCGCCTGGCTGCAGCGCGCGACGATGCCGTGGAAGTGGCGCCAACTGCCCAGGTTCAGTTGCAGCGACAGGCTCATGGGCTTGCCCAGCAGCTGGTTGAGGTCGATGGCCGGATCGTCGCTGGTCAGCTGCAGCTCGTAGTCGAACAGGCGGCCGAGCTCTTCGCTGCCGCCCATCTCGCTGAGGATCAGCACGTCCGGCCCCAGGGGGCTGTTGATCTGCGCCAGGCGCGTGAATTGCTTGAACAGCATGGGTCGTCCCGTACGGCGCGCCGTCAGCCGGCAGCGCCGAAGTCATAGTGCAGGTCGTTGTCGCGGCGGCTGATGGCGACGCTGGCCAACGGCTTGCCTTCGAGCAAGCGGGTGAGGAACTCGCGGCTCATGTCCGGCAGCAGGCCGTTGGTCAGGATGGCGTCGATCATGCGGCCGCCGCTCTCGGTCTCGGTGCAGCGCGAGACGATCAGGTCGAGCACCCCGTCGTCATAGGCGAAGCCCACCTTGTGCGTGCTCTCCACGCGCTTGCGGATGCGCTCCAGCTGCAGGCGGGCGATGGCCTTGAGCATGGCATCGCTGAGCGGGTAGTAGGGGATGGTCACCAGGCGGCCGAGCAGCGCTGGCGGGAAGATCTCCAGCAGCGGCTGGCGCAGCATCGTCGCCACCGACTCGGGCTCGGGCAGGGCCTGTGGATCCTTGCAGATGTCGGCGATCAGCTCGGTACCGGCGTTGGTGGTGAGCAGGATCAAGGTGTTGCGAAAGTCGATCTGGCGGCCTTCGCCGTCTTCCATCACGCCCTTGTCGAACACCTGGAAAAAGATCTCGTGCACGTCCGGGTGGGCCTTTTCCACCTCGTCGAGCAGCACCACGCTGTATGGCCGGCGCCGCACCGCCTCGGTGAGCACGCCGCCCTCGCCATAGCCGACGTAGCCGGGCGGGGCGCCCTTGAGGGTGGAGACGGTGTGGGCCTCCTGGAACTCGCTCATGTTGATGGTGATCAGGTTCTGCTCGCCACCGTACATGGCCTCGGCCAGGGCCAGGGCGGTCTCGGTCTTGCCCACGCCGGAGGTGCCGGCGAGCATGAACACGCCGATCGGCTTGTTGGGGTTGTCGAGGCCGGCGCGGGAGGTCTGGATGCGCTTGGCGATCATCTTCAGGGCATGGTCCTGGCCGATGATGCGCTTGGCCAGGTGCGTGTCGAGGTTGAGTACGGTCTCGATCTCGTTGCGCGCCATGCGCCCGACCGGGATGCCGGTCCAGTCGGCGACCACCGAGGCGACCGCCTGGTAGTCCACGGTCGGCAAGATCAGCGGGCTCTCGCCTTGCAGGGCGGTGAGGCGTTGTTGCAGGTCGACCAGCTTCTCGCGCAGCTCATGGCTGCCCTGGGCATCGACCTCGTGGTCGACCACGCCCACCTGCTCGCGCAGTTGCGCGCGGGTGGCCAGCAGTTCGTCGACCAGGGCCTTTTCCTCCGCCCAGCGCTCCTCCAACCCGGCCAGGCGTTGGTGCTCGGCCTCCAGCAATGCCTCGGCCTGGGCCTGGCGCTGGTCGGTGACGACGCCGATGGCCTGTTCGCGGGCGATGATCTGCAGCTCGACGTCCAGCGCCTCGATGCGTCGGCGGCTGTCGTCCACCTCGGCCGGTACCGCGTGCAGGCTGATGGCCACGCGGGCGCAGGCGGTGTCGAGCAGGCTCACCGACTTGTCCGGCAACTGGCGCGCCGGGATGTAGCGGTGCGACAGCTTGACCGCCGCCTCCAGGGCCTCGTCGAGGATCTGCACCTGGTGGTGCTGCTCCATGGTCGAGGCCACGCCGCGCATCATCAGCAGCGCCTTGTCCTCGCTCGGCTCGGCCACCTGCACCACCTGGAAGCGGCGGGTCAGGGCCGGGTCCTTCTCGATGTGCTTTTTGTACTCGGCCCAGGTGGTCGCCGCCACGGTGCGCAGGCTGCCCCGGGCCAGCGCCGGCTTGAGCAGGTTGGCGGCATCGCCGGTACCGGCCGCGCCACCCGCGCCGACCAGGGTATGGGCCTCGTCGATGAACAGGATGATCGGCTTGGGCGAGGCCTGTACGTCTTCGATCACCTGGCGCAGCCGCTGCTCGAACTCGCCCTTCATGCTGGCGCCGGCCTGCAGCAGGCCGACGTCCAGGCTGCGCAGCTCGACGTCCTTGAGCGCCGGTGGTACGTCGCCGGCGACGATACGCAGGGCGAAGCCCTCGACCACCGCGGTCTTGCCCACCCCGGCCTCGCCGGTGAGGATCGGGTTGTTCTGCCGACGGCGCATGAGGATGTCGACCAACTGGCGGATCTCCTCGTCGCGGCCGACGATCGGGTCGAGCTTGCCGTTGCGCGCCTGCTCTGTGAGGTCGACGGTAAAGCGCTTGAGCGCCTCCTGCTTGCCCATCGCCGCCGGCGCCACGGCGCCGCTGGCCTCGCCCGGCACGGCGGCGCTGAAGCCGTCGCTGGCGCCCAGGTTGTTCTCCGGCGAGTCGCCCACGTATTCGTCGAAGCGCTCGCTCAAGGCCTCGACCTTGAGCTTGGCGAACTCGCCCGAGAGGTTCAGCAGGGCATTGCGCAGGCTCGCTGTCTTGAGGATGCCCACCAGCAGGTAGCCGGTACGCACCTGGTTTTCGCCGAACATCAGGCTGCCGTAGACCCAGCCGCGCTCCACCGCTTCCTCGACCTGGGACGACAGGTCGGTGATCGAGGTCGAGCCGCGCGGCAGGCGGTCCAGGGCATCGGTCAGGTCGCGGGCCAGGCGGGCCGGCTCGACGTTGAACTGGCGCACGATGCGGTGCAGGTCGCTGTCCTGCAGTTGCAGCAACTGGTGCAGCCAATGCGCCAGCTCCACATAGGGGTTGCCACGCAGCTTGCAGAACACCGTGGCGGCCTCGATGGCCTTGTAGGCGATGCTGTTGAGTTTGCCGAACAGCGCGGCGCGGCTGATTTCACCCATGGTCCTGACTCCTTGTGGCAGGTGGTTCGACCGGCTGCTCGGCGTAGTACCGGGCCAGCGCAAGGTCGTTGGCATCGTGTGGCGGACGGCCGAGCCAGGTGTCGAAACCCAGGCGTCGGCCAGCGTCGAGTTGCAGGGCGGGTACTTCGTCCCGCCGCAGGATCAGGTTGAGGTCCCAGTCCAGCTCGTGGCCCAGGTACTCGGCGACCCAGGCTGCCAGCTCGACGAAGGCGCTGCCGCCGGGGAGCAGGGCGTGGTACTGCGCCAGGCTCAGCGGCCCGAGGCACAGGCGGAACTTGTGCTGGCGGTCCCAGGCATAGCGCCCCAGGCACAGGTCGACGCCCAGGCGGTTGGCACGGGCGCCCAGGCGGCTGCGCTCGGGCAACTCCAGCCACTGGCCGACGTATTCCTCGAGGGTCACCGGTACGCCGAAGTAGCCCGACAGGATGCTGCACAGGCCGTCCGGGTAGCGGGTCTGCGCCGCCAGGTGGCCCGACCAGTGCAGCTTGGCGGTATCCGCCAGCGGCCCCTGGCCACGCAGGGCCGGCAGGCCACGGCCGCTCAGGGCGGCCAGGCGTGCGGCCCAGTAGTCGTCGTCCGGGCGGTCGTGGCTGACGGTGGGCCGGGCCTCGGCCCAGGCACGGTAGAACAGGCTCAGCAGGCGGTGGTGGAAGATGTCGAGGAAGCGCTTGCTAGTAGGGTCGGCGTGGTTGCGCTGGCGCTCGCGCATGTACTCGGTCAAGTGCAACGGCAGCGGGCCGTTGGGGCCGCCGAGGCCGAAGAAGAACTGCTCCAGGCGCGCCGGGCCGCCGTCCTCGGCGGGCGTCACCGAGGCCAGGGTGGCTGGGGCGAAGGCGCAGTCCAGGCGCTGGCCGAGGCGCACCGGCTCGTCGGCCAGGCGCAGGGAATGGCCGAAGCGGGGCAGCTCGGGATGTTCCGCCTCGAGGCGACGCAGGGCCTGGAAGAAGTCGTACTCCCAGGGCTCGGCCTGCATGGCCTGGAGCGTGTTCACAGGGTCGGTCGGCATCCGGGCTTGGCTTTCCATCGCATGATCTCGCCGCGTTCGCTGGTGCGCAGCACGGTTTCGGTGAAGCTGTTGATGGACACGTAGCGGGTCAGGAAGCGTTCGAACACCGCACCGAGGAGAAACACCCCGGTGCCACGGAAGGCGTTCTCGTCGAACGCCAGGGTGATTTCCAGGCCCCGGCCGAAGACGATCGGCCCGGGCATCGGCAGGCGCCGGGTGCAAGGCTTGGCGCTGACCTCGCGCAGGCCGTCGATCTGCAACTGCAGGGCACCGTCCTGGCTGTCGCCGTAGAGGCGCAGCAGCTCGCGCAGGGCGGCGGCGCCCTGGCCTTGTTCGGTCAGCGACAGGTAGTTCAGCGACAGCTGGCTGATCAGGCGCCAGGCGCGGTTGTCGTGAGCATGGCTGGCCCTGGGGCGGCTGGGGCCGGCCAGGCAGCGCACGGCGGACACCGGCGCGCTGTCGGCCAGGTTGAAATCGCTGCGGCCGTCGCCGATGTTCATGAACAGCGGCAGGTCGCGGTTGCTGCACAGGGCGCTGATGCCCAACTGGCGCAGGTCGTGGCGGTAGGGGGCGTGCTGGCCGTCGACCAGGCTGACGAAGGTCTCGCTGCCCATGTAGCTCGAGCGTGTACCGTTGCGCCGCTGTTCGCTGGACAGCACCCGTGGCTCGCGACGCACGATGTAGTAGGCCTGGTCGCGGCCATAGCGCGACGGGTCGCGCACGGCGTAGAACGGCAAGAACGCTTGGTCCGCCCCGGTGCCGTGGCCGGTGACTTGTTGCAGCGAGTGGATCTCGAAGTCGGTCGGCCGGGTGCGGTCGGCGATCACATGGTGCTCGTTGACCTTGTCGGTGAGGTGGATGCGGTCCACCCGGCGCGGGAACAGGTTGATCGCCGGGGTGCAGAAGGGCACGAACTGGGCCTCGCCGACGCTGCTTTCCAGGCTCTGGTCGAAGCGCTCGAAGAGGATCACCAGCTCCAGCTCCTCGCCGGTGCAGCGCTGCACCGCCCGCTCCAGCCCGGCGAAGTCGACGAACAGAAAGCGCTGGGGCAGGGCGAAGTACTCCTGCAGCAGGCGATAGCCCTGGAAGGCCTGGGGCACCACTGGCAGCGCCGCCTCGCAGTCGTCGAAGCCACGGGGGCGCAGGGCCTGCTCCAGGGGAATGCGCTCGACCCACTCGCCGCCCGGCTGGCGGGCGAACACCGCGCAGGCGCTGCCGAGCAGCTGCTCGTACAGGCGGAACGGGGTTTCGTCGGCGCCGTTGAGGTACAGCGGCAGGTGGCTCAGCGGCAGGCTGGCGAAGGGGATCCCGGCGCCGCTGCGCAAGGTCAGGCGCAGCCCGGCGCGGGCCTGTGGCTCGCTGGCGGCGAGGCGGCCGAGCACGGCGCCGGGGTTGCCGAAGTATTCGGCGCGCGCCACCCGCAGCGGCCACAGGGTGACGTCCTGGGTGCTGCGAAATTCGCACGGCGTCTGCGAGTCGCGGCCCAGGTTGGCGCGCAGCACGCTGCCCCGGGGCAGTTGGAAGCCGGCGGCGAGCGAGCCTTCGTCGGGGTCGGTCTGCAACTGCACCACGGTCATCGAGGGAGTCGGCGCCAGGTAGTGCGGGTAGGCGATCTCCAGCAGGTTGTGGGTGAAGGTCGGGTACTCGGCGTCGAGCTTGAGCTGGACTCGCGCGGTGAGGTAGGCAAAACCTTCGAGCAGGCGCTCGACGTAGGGGTCAGCGCAATCGATGCCGGCCAGGGTCAGGCGGCCGGCGATCTTCGGGTACTCCCTGGCGAACTCCGCCGCGCTTTCGCGGATGTGTTGCAGCTCCTGGTTGTACAGCTCGAGCAGGCGCGGGTTCATGCACGTCTCCGGCGGTCGGCGGGGGCCACGCGCACATGCCCGGACTCCAGGTCCAGGTCGGTCTGCAGCAGCAGCGGCAGGGCCGCCGGCTGGGCCCAGAGGTCGCCCTCGATCTCGAAGCTCAAGGCGTTGGCGTTCATTTCGGCGGGCGCGACCTGGGCGCGCACGCGCAAGGTGTGGGCGAGGATGCGCGGTTCATAGGTGACGATGGCCTGGTGGATGATGCGCTCCAGGGCGAGGGCGTCGATGTTCGAGGCGCTGTTGCCGGCCAGGGCCGGCAGGCCGTAGTTGATCACCGAGGCACCGGCCGGGGTGTCCAGGGTCGCGGCGCTGTCGAGCAGCGAGGTGGTGTTGAGCAACCAGGTGAGGTCACGCAACACCGACGCCTTGAGCTGCTGCAGGGATAGCACGCGCTTGTCCGGCGCCTCCTGCGGGTTGCCGGGATCGTCGTCGGTCAGGCGATCCAGCAGCGAGGGCTGCAAGCGGTCGCGGGCGGCGATTTCGGCTACCACTTGAACAGGCCCACGAAGTTCTTCTGGTCGACAGCCCCGGTCGTGCAACTGGCACTGTGGGCGACGACCGAGGGTTCCAGCTGGTTATTGAACCAGCGGATGGCCTGGTATTGGCTTCGGCAACTGCCTGGTGTCGGGGTATCGAAATCAATGTGCCTGACAATAATGATCTGCGCGCCGTTGAAGTGTTCCACGCGCGGCTCCCCGGAACGCCTGTCGGGGCTGAACTGGCACGGCCAGGGTATTTCCAGTTGCAGGAGTGTCTGGTCTGTCTTGCTGCGCAGGGCGCAACGCCCCTGATGGTTTTCCAAGGTCAAGCGCCGCTCGGACAGTGTGACATGCGGTCCCTCGGGAAGCGGCTCGGTGGCGGCGGGACGTTCTTGCGCGCAGGCACTCATTGAGGTCGCCAACGAAAGAACGATCATCGGCAGTGTATGGCACCGTTTCATTTCAGCTCCCAGAACCAGACGGCCTTGGAGCGGTGGGCCTGGTCGGCGAACTCGCCGGTCACCAACCCACGGTCCCAGAGATCTATATGATCGCCACTGCGGTCCTCGAACGACTGTCCGGCGCGGGCGAAGCAATCCTTGAAGAAGATGATGCCACGCTTGGTCTTCAGCTTCTGGCGGTCCTCGGCGCTGCCGCTGAGTTGCACAGGGGCGCCCAGGTGGTGTTTCCACAGCCAGTTGGCCAAGGACTCCGCGCCCCGGGCATGGCCATGGGCACAGCGCGGTTCGCTGTAGCTGGAGGCGTTGACCTTGACGCTGCGTTCCCCATTGAGGGCGATGCTCATGCGAATGGCGCACTGGTTGTCCCACGGTCCGTCGCAGGGAAACTGGTCGGACGGGTAGGCATTCCACAGATTGATAAACGAGGGCTTGGCCATGGTCTTCACCGGGTGCGGCTGACGCGTCGAGGAAAACGCCTGCGGGCATGGGCCGCAGGCGTACTCGGTCAGATCTTGACGTTGGAGCGCACGTTCCAGCCGTACTTGATCGGGCCGCCATCCTTGCTGCCATCGGCTTTCTGCGGCTGGTAGTCGACGGTGACCTTGGCGAAGTTCAGGGTGATGTTCTCGGTCAGGCGGTCGTCGCTGCCCGAGCCACCGGTGCTCAGGGAGCTGATGAGGACCTCTTCGAGGTTGATGATCAGGTACTCGACCTGGTTCTCGCCCCCGGCCTTGCGCACGGTCAGCTTGACCTTGTCGATGTGCTTGCCGCTGGAGCAGTGAGCCATCAGGTTGGGGCTGGACTTGTCGACGTACTTGGTCACCGACAGGTCCTGGATATTGACCTTACCGGCGCCACCGCCGCCGCCCATGTGCATGTTGCCGGACTGGGACATGCCCCAGCTCCAGTTCAGCACGTCGATCTCGTCCTTGTGGGCCTTGTCCATGGACTCGCCCTTGATGTCGCCGATCTTGATGAAAATATCTACAGCCATGGTCTCTCCGGAAACGCTCGTCGTTTGGCAGTTTTGTCGGGGCGGCCTTGCCGCTCTTCGCGGGCAAGGCCGCCCCGACAGGGTTCAGCGCCGTGTCGGTCAGGCACCCTTGGCCGAAGGCAGCTTCGTCACCAGGCGCAGCGACACGGTCAGCCCTTCGAGCTGGTAGTGCGGGCGCAGGTAGAAGCGCGAGTTGTAGTACCCAGGGTTACCTTCGACCTCCTCGACCACCACTTCGGCGGCCGCCAGCGGGTGTTGGGCCTTGGTGGTCTCGGTGGAGTGCGCCGGGTCGCCGTCGACGTAGTTGAGGATCCAGTCCTGCAGCCAGCGCTGCATCTCGTCCTTCTCCTTGAACGAGCCGATCTTGTCGCGGACGATGCACTTGAGGTAGTGGGCGAAACGGCAGGTGGCGAACAGGTACGGCAGGCGCGCGGCCAGGTTGGCGTTGGCGCTGGCGTCCGGGTCGTCGTACTCGGCCGGTTTCTGCAGCGACTGGGCGCCGATGAACGCGGCGAAGTCGGTGTTCTTCTTGTGCAGCAGCGGCATGAAACCGTTCTTGGCCAGTTCCGCCTCGCGACGGTCGGAAATGGCGATCTCGGTCGGGCACTTCATGTCCACGCCACCGTCGTCGGTGGGGAAGGTGTGCGCCGGCAGGCCCTGCACCTCGCCGCCCGACTCCACGCCACGGATGCGCGAGCACCAGCCGTAGTGCTTGAACGAACGGTTGATGTTCACCGCCATGGCGTAGGCGGCGTTGGCCCAGGTGTACTTGCTGCTGTCGGCGCCGTCGGTGTCTTCCTCGAAGGCGAAGGCCTCCACCGGGTCGGTCTTGGCGCCATAGGGCAGGCGGGCGAGGAAGCGCGGCATGGTCAGGCCGATGTAGCGCGCGTCTTCCGATTCGCGCAGCGAACGCCAGCCGGCGTATTCCGGGGTGGTGAAGATCTTGGTCAGGTCGCGCGGGTTGGACAGCTCCTGCCACGAGCCCATGCCCATCACGGTCGGCGAGGCGGCGGAGATGAACGGCGCGTGCATGGCCGCGCAGATCTTCGACATCTCGCCGAGCAGCTCGACGTCGGGCGGCGACTGGTCGAAGTAGTAGTCGCCGACCAGGCAGCCGTACGGCTCGCCGCCGAACTGGCCGTACTCCTCTTCGTAGAGCTTCTTGAACACCGGGCTCTGGTCCCAGGCGGTGCCCTTGAACTTCTTCAGGGTCTTGTGCAGGTCGCTCTTGGACACGTTGAGCACGCGGATCTTCAGCTGCTCGTCGCTCTCGGTGTTGTTGACCAGGTAGTGCAGGCCGCGCCAGGCGCTTTCCAGTTGCTGGAAGTCCGGGTGATGGATGATCTGGTTGACCTGTGCGGTGAGCTTGGCGTCGATCGCCGCGATGATCGACTCGATCGAGCCGATGGCGTCATCGGACACCAGGTTGGTCTGCGCCAGGGCCTGCTCGGCGAGGGTGCGCACGGCGCTTTCGACCGCCTCTTTGGCGCGCTCGGTCTTGGGCTTGAATTCCTGCATGAGCAGGGCGGCGAACTCGCTGGTCTGCTCGGTGGCCGCCGGCTGGGCTTGGGTTTCGCGCAATGGATCGTTCATGGGCGGTCTCCTCAGGCGCTCGGCTCGTTGTCGGCCGGCTTCGGCGCGCTGGCCAAGGCCTGGAGCAGGGCGGGGTCCTTGATGGCTTTCAGGATGATGTCTTCGGCGCCAGTCTTGCCGTCCATGTAGGTCAGCAGGTTGGCCAATTGGGTGCGCGCCTCGAGCAACTGGTTGAGCGCATCGACCTTGCGCGCCACGGCGGCGGGGCTGAAGTCGTCCATGCTCTCGAAGGTGAGGTCCAGGCTCAGGTTGCCGTCGCCGGTCAGTTCGTTGGGTACGTTGAACGCCACCCGGGGCTGCATGGCCTTCAGGCGCGAGTCGAAGTTGTCGACGTCGATCTCCAGGAACTTGCGCTCGGCCACCGCCGGCAGCGGCTCGGCCGGCTTGCCGGCTAGGTCGGCCAGCACGCCCATGACGAAGGGCAACTGGACCTTCTTCTCGGCGCCATACAGCTCGACGTCGTACTCGATTTGCACCCGCGGCGCACGGTTGCGCGCGATGAATTTCTGGGAGCTGTCTTTCGCCACGTTGTTCCTCCTGGTCGCCGGTGCGGCGGCTTCGTTCGTTGCGGGCGTCGGTGATAAGCGGTCCGCGCGGCGTCAGTCGCCTTCGGGGCCGCGCAGGTTCTCGAATTGCGACAGGCCATCGGGGATCAGGTCGCGCACGATGGTCGCGAAATCGGCGTTGACCAGGTTCTTGGCCCGTCGCAGCAGCACCGGCAGCGGGCTCGAGGGCTCGTGGCGGGCGTAGTACTGGAGCAGGCGCTCGAGGCTCTGCACGACGTCCTCGCGGCTGTTCACTTCGCCGGGGCGGGCCGCAGGGCGTGTGGCCTGGGCCGTGGGTAGCGGCGATTCGCCTGGGCTGCCGACCGGCAGTCGTTCGGCGGCGTCGGTCGAGGTGTCGTCGGCCGAGGACGCCGGGCCGTAGTCGGCCAGCACCTGCTGGGCCTGGCGCAGCGGCTGCTTGAGCGCGTCGAGGTCGACGCCGCTGGCCGAGCCGACCTGGTCGCTCACCCGGCGTTCGATGGCCTCGCAGGCCGCGCGAGCCAGGGTCAGGGCCTGGCGGGCCTGTTCCAGCTGCTCGGCGTCGGCATCGCGCAGGGCGGCGGCCAGTTCCTCGACGCTCAGTTGCTCGCTGGCGAAGTGCTGCAGGCCTGCGGCATGCAGGGCGGCGCGCAGCGTCACCGGGCCGAAGGCGCGGGAGCGCACCAGCATGCTGTCACGCAGCAGGGCGAGGTTGGTGTCGCAGGTGAGCCCGGCCAGGGCGTTGATGCGCACGGTCGGGTCGTTGTCGTCGGCGGCGTCGAGCTGCGGATGCAGGTGCAGCCAGTACTCGTCGAGCAGGTCGCGGATCAGTTCGAGGCTGGCCGCCAGGCCAGGCAGACCATGCAGGGCCAGGTTGGCCTGGACCAGGAAGTGGGTGATGCGCAGGTCCTTGCTGCGTTGCAACAGGGCGGTGCAGGACTGTTCGATGTCGCGCCACTGGGGAGGTTCGGCAGGCTGCACGGCATCGCCCATGACCCGCTCCGGACGGCCCTGTGCATCGCGTTCCAGCTGCAGGAAGTCCGGGTCGTATTCCAGGTCGTCGCCGCAGGGAAAGTCTGCGGAAACAGCGGCAAGCAGCAGCGAGGAGTTCACCAGAAATCGATCTCCATATCGGCCCGTGGCATGGGCTTGTATCGGCGCTGGCAACTTTTGTGAACCAGCGCACAAACTTGTCAAAGAGCATTAAATTGATATCGGAGTGATATCATCTTGGCTCTATTAAAGTTGCGCATTTATGGTTTATTTCCAAAATGCTGTCAAGGTAAGCTACACCTCGGCAAAGAGGGCGGTGATCCGTTTGTCAGGCAGGTTTATCCATTTGTCAGGTGCCATCAATGTGCCTGTTCATTATGATTGAATATATCGACCCTGATTCTATTTAAGGCCTGAAAGCCACGTGATTCAAGGGTTGTGCGCATGATGTGGGGCGAGCTGGGCGGCCCATTCATTTGAGGGTGCGCGCGTTTCATATATATGCAAGGAGGCGTGATGGCACTTTGCCTGACCATAACCAGTTATCACAAGATAACACCGGGACAATGCCCGGAAATGTTGCTTGAAACGGGTGCCATCACCATTGGTCGCGGCGCGGACAATGATTGGGTATTGCCCGATCCGGAGCGACTGGTGTCTTCGTCTCATTGTGTGATCCAGTTCAAAGATGGGCGTTATTATCTGACCGATAACAGCACCAATGGCGTGGAGTTGGTGCATGCCGGTGTACGCCTGCGTCGTGGCAACAGCGAACCGCTGATGGACGGTGAAGTCATCCGCATTGGTGACTATGAAATCCAGGCGCGGATCGATTCGGGGTTTTCCGTCCCCGCCGCCGACCAGCCGAGTGCGCACGGGTTCGAGGCGTTGATGGCCAACCAGGTGGCCGCCTCGGCTCCCCCTGTCGTCCCTGCGCCGGTCGTGGTGCCGCCGGGTGCCTCCAGCCATGACACCCTGCCGGACCTGTTCGACTTCCTCGGCCCCTCCAGCGTGCCGCCCGCCAGCCAGCCGGACCATGTGCCGGCCCAGCAGCATGCCTTCCATCCACCGGAGCCGCTCGCCCCGGCGCCCGCCCCGGCAGCGCCTGCCAGCCCGGGCCTGATCCCTGAAGACTGGGACCTGTTCGGCGGCAGCACGCCGCCGCCTGCGCCCCAGGTCGAGATTGCCCCGGCAACACCCACCGAGCCGCTCGCGCCGCCACCACAATCGCAGCCGCAGCCGCCAGCGCCAGTGCCTACCGCCACGGCGCCCATGGCCGATGGAGCGCTGCTCCAGGCGTTCCTGCGCGGTGCGGGGGTCGAGCACTTGTGCATCGATGGCGGTGATGCCGCAGCGCAGATGGAGGCGATCGGCCGCAGCTACCGGCTGATGGTCGAGGGGCTGATCGACGTGCTGCGCGCGCGCAGCAGCCTCAAGGGTGAGTTCCGCATGCAGCAGACCACCATCGCCCCCGTGCAGAACAACCCACTGAAGTTCGCCCCCAACGCCGACGAAGCCCTGCTGTTGCTGCTGCGCCATGGCAGCCAGGCGTTCATGGCCCCCGACCAGGCGGTGCGTGACAGCTTCGATGACCTGCGTGCCCACCAGCTTGCGGTGATGGCTGGGGTCGAGGCGGCCATCAAGCACCTGCTGACGCGCTTCGAACCGGGCCAGCTGGAGGCTCGCCTGGCACCGCCCGCAGGCCTTGGCAAGTTGTTCGGCGGCTCGCGCCAGGCCCATTGCTGGCAGCAGTTCACCGCGTTGTACAAGCAGATTTCCCAGGAAGCCGAAGACGACTTCCAGGACCTGTTCGGCCGTGAGTTCAGCCGTGCCTACGAGGCCCATAGCGCTCGATTGCAACGCTCCTGAGCCAAGCGCCGGGAAGGAAGAAGACCGATACGTCATGAGGACGAGGATGAATGCAAGAAGACTGATCGCCGCCCTGGTTGCCCTGCTGCTCAGTGGCTGTGGCGGGCAGGGCGGGGTCGAACCCTCGGCCGGCCAAGCGCCAGGCGTCACCCTGTATTTCAGTGCCGCTGCCGGGCTCAACCCTGGCGCCAGCGGCAGCCCGGCACCCGTGCGGGTGCGCATCTACGAACTGAAGAACAGCGCCACCTTCGCCCGGGCCGACTACTTCGCCCTGGCCGAGCGCGCCCAGGCCACCCTTGGCGCCGACCTGCTCGACCAGGACGAAGTGCTGCTGCACCCCGGTGAGCAACTGCGCATCGAGCGCCCATTGGACCCGGCCACGCGCCAGGTCGGCCTGGTGGTCGGCTACCGCGAAATCGACCAGGCCCAATGGCGCAGCGTGCTGCCGGTGCCACCGCGCGACTACCAGATCAGCCTCGATGTGCGCGCCGTGCGCAGCGCCGTGGCCACCCCGCAACCTGAACCTGTGCGCTAGGCAATCGGAGAACCCATGTCCTGGAACAATCGAGTGGTCTGGTCGGAAGGCATGTTCATCACGACCCAGCACTTCCAGCAGCACGACCGTTACCTGGAGAACCTCATCGATGCCCGCAGCCGGCCGTTGTCTGCCGCTGCCTGGGGTTTCTCCGAGCTGCTGATCGACCAGGGCCTGCTGGCCCAGGGCAAGCTGGCGATCCTCAGCGCCCGTGGCCTGCTGCCCGATGGCACGCCGTTCGACATCCCCCGTGACGACCTGCCGCCACCGCCGCTGGAGATCCCCGACGACCTGCGCGACGGCGTGATCCACCTCGGCCTGCCGCTCAAGCGCGCCGGCGCGCGTGACACGGTCGACGACGGCCAGGCCCTGGACGGGGCGCGTTATGTCAGCCGGGTGAGCGAAGTGCGCGACGACAACGCGCCGTTCGAGAACCGTGCGCCGCTGGCCCTGGGCAGCCGCGCCCTGCGCCTGTTGCACAGCGAGGATGGCCTGGGCGAGTACGCCGCGCTGGGCGTGGTGCGCATCCGCGAGAAACGCGCCGACCGCGCCCTGGTGCTCGACGACAGCTACATCCCGCCGCTGCTCGACGTGAGCGCCAACGACCTGCTGTCGGGCTTTCGCAGCGAGCTGCTGGGCCTGCTGCACCAGCGCGGCGAGGCGCTGGCCGGGCGGGTGGTGGCCTCGGCCAACGGCGGAGCCTCGGAAATCGCCGACTTCATGCTGCTGCAACTGGTCAACCGCGCCCAGCCGCTGTTCGAGCACCTCAACCAGCTCAGCCCGTTGCACCCCGAGCGGCTGTACAGCGAACTGCTCGCCCTGGCCGGCGAGTTCTCCACGTTCTGCAGCGAAGGCCGCCGCCCGGCCAGCTACCCGGTATACCAGCACGACGACCTGGCGGCGACCTTCGCCCCGGTGATGGCGGCGCTGCGCGAAGCCCTGTCGATGCTGATCGACAGCAAGGCGGTGGCGATCCCGATCGTCGAGAAGGCCTATGGCATCCACGTGGCCATGCTCGCCGACCGCAGCCTGCTGGACAGCGCCAGCTTCGTCCTCGTGGTGCGCGCCGACGTGCCCAGCGAAACCCTGCGCAGCCGTTTCGGCCAGCAGAGCAAGATCGGCTCGGTGGAGCACATCCGTGACCTGGTCAACCTGCAGTTGCCGGGCATCGGCCTGTTGCCGCTGCCGGTGGCGCCACGGCAGATCCCGTTCCATGCCGGCTCGACCTACTTCGAGCTCGACCGTGGCAGCGAACACTGGAAGCAGTTGCAGCACTCCGGGGGCTTCGCCTTCTACGTCGCCGGCGAGTTCCCTGGCCTGAACCTGGCCTTCTGGGCCATTCGAGGATAAACCGCGATGCAGCCCGACGATCCGCAGGCCAACGACCGTACCCAGTTCATGCCGCGCCCAGGCGGGCGCGGCCCGCAGCCTGCCGCACCGGCCGCGGCGGCGCCGCTGAACGTGCCCGCCGAGCCACTGGCGCCGGGCCAGGCCGAGGGCCTCAATCCCCTGGAGCAGGCCGCTGGCCCGCTGCTGGCGCTGCTCACCCGTCTGCGCAACACCATCGCCCACCCCGCGCCGGCCAGCCTGCGCGCGCAACTGCTGGCCTACCTGCGCCAGTTCGAAGAGCGTGCCGAGGCCGCCGGGGTGCCGCGCAACGAGGTGCTGCTGGCGCGCTACGCCCTGTGCACGGCGCTCGACGAGGCGGTGCTCAGCACGCCCTGGGGCAGCGGTAGCGACTGGGGCAAGCAGAGCCTGCTGATCACCGTGCACAACGAGGCCTGGGGTGGCGAGAAGGTGTTCCAACTGCTCGAACACTGCCTGCAAAGCCCGCGCGAGCGGCTCAACCTGCTGGAGCTGCTGTACCTGTGCACGAGCCTGGGCTTCGAAGGCCGCTACCGGGTCATGAACGGTGGTCGCGCCCAGCTCGAGGCCCTGCGCGAGCGCACCGCGGCGGCCATTCGGGGGGCCCGTGGCGAGATCGAGCGCGAGCTGTCGCCGCACTGGCGTGGGGTCAGCGTGGCGCGTGACCGGTTGGCCCAGTTCGTGCCGCCCTGGGTCGGCCTGGCGGTGGCCCTGGCGCTGTTGCTGCTGGTGCTGTTCGGCCTGCGCCTGAAGCTGGCCGCTGACGCCGAACCGGTGTTCCGGGGTATCCACGCCCTGGGCGAGATCCCGGTGCAGGCCATGGACCGCCCGGTGGTGCAGCCCAAGCCGGTGGAACGCCCGCGCCTGGCCGGCCTGCTGGCCGAGGATATCCGGGCCGGGCGGGTCGCGGTGGAAGATGCGGTGGACCGTTCGGTGGTGACCATCCGGGGGGATGAATTGTTCGCCTCCGCCAGCGCCAGCATCAAGGGCGACTTCCAGCCGTTGATGCTGCGCATCGCCGAGGCCATCGCCAAGGTCAAGGGCAACGTGCGCGTGACCGGCCACAGCGACAACCGGCCGATCGCCACGATCCGCTTCCCATCCAACTGGGCGTTGTCCCAGGCCCGTGCCGAGGAGGTGCGCCAGCTCCTCGCCGCGCGCACCGGCCAACCCGGGCGCTTCAGCGCCCAGGGCCTGAGCGACACCGAGCCGCTGGCCTCCAACGGCACCGCGCAGGGCCGGGCGAAGAATCGCCGGGTAGAGATCACCGTTCTGGCGGAGGGCGTCGAGTGAAGGCGTTTTTCAGTTTTGTCATTCGCTGGGTGATCCCGGTACTGGGCCTGCTGGCCCTGAGCCTGATCATCTGGTTCGTCGGCCCGCTGCTCGACTGGCTGGTGCCGGCCGCACCGCGCTGGGTGCTGATCGTCCTGCTGTTCGCGGCGTGGATCGCCTACCGTGTCTGGCGCATCGTCCAGGCCCGTCGCCAGGCAGCCAAGGTGATGGAAAGCCTGGCCGCCGAGACCGCCCCAGACCCGGCCAGCGTAGCCACCGCCGAGGAGCTGGCGACCCTGCGCCAGCGCATGGACGAGGCCCTGGCCCTGCTGAAGAAAGCGCGCCTGGGCGGCGACGAGCGGCGCAACCTGTACGAGCTGCCGTGGTACGTGATCATCGGCCCGCCCGGCTCGGGCAAGACCACCGCGCTGGTCAACTCCGGCCTGCACTTCCCCCTGGCGGCGCAGATGGGCGCCGGGGCGATCCGGGGCGTAGGCGGCACGCGCAACTGCGACTGGTGGTTCACCGATCAGGCTGTGCTGCTCGACACCGCCGGGCGCTACACCACCCAGGACAGCCATGCCCAGGTGGACAAGGCGGCCTGGCTGGGCTTTCTCGACCTGCTCAAGAGCCAGCGCTCGCGTCGGCCGATCGATGGCGCGTTCATCGCCATCAGCCTGTCCGACCTGCTGCTGTGCAGCGATGCCGAGCGCGCCGCCCACGCCGTGGCGATCCGCACGCGTATCCAGGAGCTGTACACCCAGTTGGGCGTGCGCTTCCCGATCTACCTGATGCTGACCAAGCTCGACCTGCTGCCGGGCTTCATGGAGTTCTTCGACAACCTGGGCAAGGAAGAACGTGCTCAGGTCTGGGGCATGACCTTCCCCCTGGACGACGGCCAGCAAGGCGATGGCCCGCTGGCCCAGTTCAGCGGCGAGTTCGCCTTGCTCGAGCAGCGTCTCAACCAGCGCCTGGTCGAGCGCCTGCAACAGGAGCGCGATCCAGCCCGGCGTGACCTGGTGTACGGTTTCGTCCAGCAGTTCGCCGCCCTGCGCGGCAACCTGCAGGTGTTCCTCGACGGCGTCTTCAAGCCCAATGCCTTCGAAGAGCGCGCGCTGCTGCGCGGGGTGTACTTCACCAGCGGAACCCAGGAAGGCAGCCCGATCGACCGGCTGATCGGCAGCATGGCCCAGAGCATGGGCCTGGACCGTGCGCAGTTGGCGCGCCAGAGCGGCACCGGGCGCAGCTATTTCATCGAGCGGCTGTTCACCGCCGTGGCGTTCGCCGAGCGCGGCCTGGTCGGCTGCGACCCCAAGGTCGAGCGGCGGCGCAAGTGGATCGCCCGTGGCGCCCTGGCCCTGAGCGTGGCCCTGGTACTGGTGGTCGGCACCCTGTGGACCCTGAGCTACCGGGCCAACCAGGCCTACATCGCCGAGGTGGACAACCGCCTCAAGCCCCTGGGCCGCAGCGTCCAGGAACTGAGCCCGGCCCAGCGCGAGGTCATCGAGGTGCTGCCGCTGCTCAACGCCGTGCGCCGCCTGGCCGACGACCCGCCGGCCTGGGCCGAGGGCCTGGGGCTGTACCAGGGCGACATGCTCGAAGGCGAGTCGGCCAGCGTCTACCGCAAGCTGCTGATCGCCATCTTCGCCCCGCGCCTGGTCACCCGCATCGAGGAGCAGCTGTATGCCGGCGGCCCCTCCGACTACCTCTACGAGGGCCTGAAGGCCTACCTGATGCTGGCCGACGGCGAACACTACGACGCCGAGTTCATCAAGGCCTGGATCAGCCTCGACTGGGAGCGCAACCTGCCCCGCGACTTGGCGCCCGACCAGCGCCAGGCCCTCGACCAGCACCTGCAGGCGCTGTTCGAGCGGCGCCCGCCCAATGCCCGGCTGGACCAGCGCCTGATCGACGACATGCGCCGCCAGTTGCAACAGCTGCCGGTGGCCCAGCGCGTCTACGACCGGGTCAAGCGCCAGAAGCTACCGTCCGGGGTCGCCGATTTTCGCATCAGCGAGGCCGCCGGGCGCGACGCTGCGCTGGTGTTCCGGCGCAAGAGCGGCAAGCCGCTGGACGAACCGCTCCCAGGGCTGTTCACCGTCGAGGGTTACCGCAAGGCCTTCCTCGCCGCCAGCCTGGCCCACAGCACGACCCTGGCCGAGGAACGCTGGGTGCTTGGCCGTGAAGTGGGCGAGGCGGGCGATGCCAAGCGCCTGGCCGATGACGTGCGCCAGCTGTTCTACCAGGACTACATCCGCCACTGGGATGCCCTGCTGGCGGACCTGGACTTCGTGCCCATCACCAGCGTCGGCCAGGCTGCCGACGTGCTGCGCGTGCTGTCTGGCCCCACTTCGCCCTTGAAGAAACTGCTCCAGGCGGTGGCCAGGGAAACCGACCTGCAACAACCGACCACCCTCGACCAGGCCCAGGCCAAGGTCGAGCAGGCCGGGGTCGACCAGCTACGCCAGCGCCTCGGCGGCCTGCTCGGCGATACGCCGGTGCCCGGCGAGCGCCAGGCAACGCGCGAGGTCGACCCGGTGACCGCGCACTTCGCCGAACTGGCGGCCCTGGCCGACGGCGGCGAGGGCGAGCCCGCCGCGCTCGACGGCCTGCTCAGCGACCTCAACGCCTTGTACGTGCAGGTCAGCGCCATGGTCGGCGCCAGCGGCGAGGCCCTGCTGGGCGAGGCCAAGAACCAGGTCCAGGCTGCCTCCCAGCGTGTGTCCCTGGGCGCGGCGCGCCAGCCGAAGGTGGTCCAGGAACTGGTCGGCTCGGTGGTCGGCTCGACCAACGCGATCGTCATGGGCGGGGTGCGCAACCAGCTCAACGCGGCCTGGACCAGCGAGGTGGTGAGCGTCTATCGCCAGTCGTTGAGTGGCCGCTACCCGCTGTCAGCCGGCAGCCCACGCGACGCGACCCTGGAAGACTTCGGCCAGTTCTTCGGCGTCGGCGGGGTGATGGACAACTACTTCCAGAAGTACCTGCAACCCTACGTCAACACCGCCACCTCGCCGTGGAGCTGGCAGCCGGGCGCGGCGCAGAAGCTTGGCATCAGCTCGAACGTGCTGCACACCTTCCAGCGTGCCGCGGCGATCCGCGACGCCTTCTTCCGCAGCGGCGGCGGGCTGCGCCCTGGGGTGCGCTTCGAACTCAAACCGGTAGCCATGGATGCCTCGATCACCCAGTTCTTGCTCGACCTCGACGGCCAGCAGGTCAGCTACGACCACGGCCCGAGCCGCCCGGTGGCGCTGCAGTGGCCCAACCCCAACAGCATCGGCGTGGTGCGCCTGTCGATCTCGCCGCCATTGGCCAATGGCCGCTCCGGGATGACCCTGGAAGGGCCTTGGGCCTGGTTCCGCCTGCTCGACCAGTCCGACCTGGTGGCGGGCGGCTCGCCGGAGCGCTTCAACCTGCGCCTGCGCGTGGAAGGGGCCAGCGTGTCCTACGAGCTGCGTGCCAGCAGTGCCTTCAACCCGTTCCGCAGCCGTGTGCTCAGCGGTTTCAGCCTGCCGGAGCGCCTGTGAACGACGTGGGGTTCTACGGAAAGCTGGCCTGCCGTGGCGACTTCGTCAGCCGTGGCCTGCCGACGAGTTTCATCCAGCCTTGGGACCAGTGGCTGGCCGCCGGGATCCAGGCCAGCCAGCGCCAGCTCGGCGAGCAGTGGTTGCAGGCCTACCTGGTCAGCCCCCTGTGGCGCTTTGCGCTGGCGCCGGGGGTGTGCGGGCCCCAGGCCGTGGTCGGCGTGCTGATGCCGAGCATCGACCGGGTGGGCCGGTACTTCCCGCTGACCGTGGCGCAGGTGCTGGAGCCAGGGCAACGGCTCGCCGCGGCCGTGGGCGGGGGCGAGGCGTGGTTCGAGGAGGTCGAGGCCACGTTGCTGGCCACGCTCGAGCCCGATGCCGATTTCGACGCCTTCGCGGCGGCCTTGCAGCCCTTTCGCGACACCCGGCCGCTGCCCCAGGCGATGCCTGCGCGGCTGACGGTGGGGGGGCTGCAACGGCTGGACGCGACCACGCCCGAAGGCCGCGCCCTGGCCCTGGCCGAGTGCGCCTGCGAGGGCATGAGCCTGTGGTGGGGCAGGGGCTCGGAGCGTATCGCTCCTGGCTTGATGCGCTGTGCCGGCTTGCCGCGCAGCGAGGATTTCGCCGGGTTTCTCCTGGGTAGCGAGGCAGATTTCGGATGACCGCCATGCATTACACCGCGGCCAGTTACAGCCATACCGGCATGGTGCGCCGGATCAACGAAGACGCCTGCCTGGAGCTCACCGCCGATGGCCTGTGGGCGGTGGCCGACGGCATGGGCGGTCATGCCGCTGGCGACTACGTCAGCAGCCTGACCGTCGACAGCCTGCGCCGCCTGCCGCCGTGCCAGGGCCTGGAAGAGTGCGCCCAGGCGGTGCGTGACAGCCTCGCCTGGGTCAACCGTGCGGTGCGCGACGAAACCGTCCGCCGTGGAGTGGCGATGATGGGCAGCACCGTGGTGGTGCTGGCCGTGCGCGGCGACCAGGGCATCGGCCTGTGGGCCGGCGACAGCCGCCTGTACCGCCTGCGCGATGGCCGCATCGAGCGCCTGTCCCACGATCACAGCTACGTCCAGGAACTGCAGGACAGCGGCCTGCTCAACGAGGCCGAGGCCCGTGTGCACCCGCGCGGCAACATCGTCACCCGTGCCATCGGTGTCGAGGACCGGCTGGAGTTGCAGGCGGTCGCGCTGCAGGTGCTGCCCGGCGACACCTACCTGTTGTGCAGCGATGGCCTGACCAAGACCGCCGAGGACCACGAGATCGGCGACGTGCTCGGCCACGCCGACCCCTACCAGGTGGTGCGCGGCCTGGTGCACCTGGGGTTGACCCGTGGCGCTCCCGACAACATCACCGCCGTGGTCGTCAAGGCCGGCTGAAGAACCTCACCATGGACATGCAGATTCCCGGATTCGACATCGACAGCGAGATTGGCCAGGGCGCCATGGCCAGCGTGTACCTGGCCACCCAGCGCTCGCTGGAGCGCAAGGTGGCGCTCAAGATCATGGCGGCGAGCCTGGCCGCCGACCCGACCTTCTGCGAGCGCTTCCTGCGCGAAGGGCGGACCCTGGCACGGCTGTCGCACCCACACATCGCCACCATCCATGACATCGGCAATGTCGGCGAGCTGTACTACATGGCCATGGAGTACCTGCCCAATGGCACGCTCAAAGAGCGCATCGCCGCTGGGCTGGAGCCTCGCCAGGGGCTGCTGTACGTGCGCCAGATCGCCCAGGCGCTGGGCTATGCCCACGCCCAGGGGCTGGTGCACCGCGACGTCAAGCCCGCCAACATCCTGTTCCGCGCCGACGGTACCGCGGTGCTGTCGGACTTCGGCATCGCCAAGTCGCTGGACGACCGCACCCAGTTCACCCAGGCGGGCTTCGCCGTGGGTACGCCCAGCTACATGAGCCCGGAGCAGGCCCGTGGGCTGGAGATCGACGGCCGTGCCGACCTCTATGCCCTGGGCGTGGTGCTCTACGAGATCCTCGTCGGCAAGCTGCCGTACAGCGGCAACGATGCCCTGTCCACGGCCCTGGCCCACCTCACCGAGCCGTTGCCGGAGTTGCCCATCGAGCATGGCCGCTACCAGGACATCCTGCGCGGGCTGCTGGCCAAGGACCCCAACGAACGCTTCGCCGATGCCGCCGCGTTTCTCGCGGCCCTCGACCGCCTGCCGGCCGAGGACAGCGAAGCCACGCAGGTCCGGCCGCTGCCGGTGAGCACGCCGGTGGCCCCGACGCCATCGGACCTGGGCGGCCTGACGCCGGTTTCCATCGAGATCCCCCAGGTGCCACCGACCGCCGAACCGGCCAGGCGCCCGGCGGCCGAGGCACCGCCCGCGCCCGTACCTGCCAGGAAGAAGCCTGCCATGACGTTGCTGGCCGTGGCGGTCGCCGCCGCGCTCGGCCTTGCAGGCGTCGGCTACTGGTGGCTGGGCAGCGGCGATACGCCGGCACCCGACGCGCCGCTGGCACAGGCCACCACACCGCCCTTGCCGCAGGCGCCCGAGCAGGGTAGCGCCACGCCCGTCGCGGCTGTGGATGACCAGCGCCCGCTGCTGATGCCAGGCAAGAAGACGCTGTTCCAGCGGGTGCTGAGCCAGCCCGGCGCGCGCTTGGCCAGCGAGCCTGGGGCCGAGCCCGGCGACAGCCTGCCGGCGTTCAGCGTGCTCTACGTCTACCAGCGCAAGGACGTCGACGGCAAACCCTGGGTGCAGGTCGGCGCCTCCAGCGATGGCCAGCGCGACGGCTGGCTGCCCGCCGGGCAGACCAGCGACTGGAAGCAGAGCCTGGTGCTCAAGTTCACCGAACGCTCCGGCCGTTCGCCGGTGATGTTCCTGCGCCAGGCCGATGACGTGCAGCGCCTGCTCGACGATACCGGCATGGCCCGCGATACCCTGCTCAAGGCGCAGGGCCAGCCGGACCAGGTGCCCCAGGTGATGGCCCTGGAACCAACCGCCAGCGCGGTGCCCCAGGAGCAGTTCTACCTGATGCCGATCTTCGACTTCCGTGAAAGCTTCGATGCCGAAGGCCAGCCGGTGCAACTGCTCAACATCGCCTCCATCGACCCAGGAGCCAGTGCCCGCGACAGCGCGGCCACGGCCGCAGGCGTCGCGGCGGGCGACGACAAGGCGTTTCGCACGGCCATCGTCCTGGTGGTGGACACCTCGGTCTCCATGCAGCCCTACATCGACCGGGTCCGCCAGGTCGTCAGCGAACTGCAGCAGCAACTGGCGGCACGCGGCGAGCTGGACAACGTCAGCTTCGGCCTGGTGGGCTTTCGCAACAGCACCCAGCGCACGCCCGGCCTGGAGTACCTGAGCAAGACCCTGGTGAACCTCGACGAGGGCCGCGACCCGGCGCGCTTCCTGCGGGCGGCGTCGCAGGTCAAGGCCACCCAGGTTTCCAGCCATTCGTTCAACGAAGATGCCTTCGCCGGCATCCTGCAGGCGGTCGAGGGCCTGGACTGGTCCGGTTACGGCGGGCGCATCATCCTGCTGGTCAGCGACGCGGGCGCCTTGCGCAAGAACGACCCGTTCAGCAGCACCCAGATGAACGAGGCCGAGGTGCGCCAGGCCGCCCTGAGCAAGCAGATCAAGATCTACGCCCTGCACCTGCGCACCCCGGCCGGGCAAAAGAACCATGCCTCGGCCGAACAGCAGTACCGTGTGCTCAGCGCCGACAGCAACCCGCAGATCGGCGACCTCTACGTCTCGGTGCCGGGCGGCGAGGTGTCGGTGTTCGGCGAGCGGGTGCGGGAGATCGGCTCGACCTTCGCCGAGCTGGTCCACCAGGTGCGCAACAAGCAGCCACAACCGGTGCCGCTGCTGACCTCGGTGTCGAGCCTGGCGGCCAAGTCCCAGGCCATCGGCTACGCCATGCACATGGACTTCCTCGGCCGCCAGGGCGCCAGCCAGGCGCCGCGCCTGGTCAGCGCCTGGACCGCCGACCGCGACCTGACCAACCCGGCGCTGCCGACCCTGCAGGTGTGCGTGATGCTGACCAAGCTGCAGCTCAACGACCTGCAGCAGTCGCTCAAGCTGATCGTCGATGCCGCGCGCAAGACCCGCTCGTCCCCCGGCGACTTCTTCAACGAGATCGCCAGCGCCAGCGCCTACATGAGCCGCGACCCGGGCGAGCTGCGCAAGGGCGCCAACCTGGCCCAGAGCGGCGTGCTCGGCGAGTACCTGGAGGGCCTGCCGTACCGCAGCAAGTCGCTGAGCATGACCCAGGACCTGTGGTTGTCGCTCTCGGTGGCCGAGCAGGAGGACTTCATCGACGAGCTGGAGTCGAAGATCCGCCTGTACGAAACCTTCCACAACGACATGGCCAACTGGGTGCGCTTCGGCAATGCCGAGCCGGGTGATGCCTTGTACCGTGTCCCGCTGTCGACCCTGCCGTGATGATCCGCTTGCAGGGGGTGCGCAAGACGCGCGGGCAGGGTGCCCAGCGCTACAGCCTGGAGATCGACCGGCTGCGGCTGGCCGCGGGTGAGCGCGTGGCCCTGGTCGGCCCCAGCGGCTGCGGCAAGAGCACCTTGCTGGACCTGCTGGCATTGGTGCTGGCGCCCGATGCCGCCGAGGGCTTCAGCCTGGGGCTCGACGGCATCGAGCAGGACATCGCCGGGCTCTGGCGCCAGCGCCGGCTCGATCGCCTGGCCGCGCTGCGCAGCCGTCACCTGGGCTATGTGTTGCAGGCCGGTGGGCTGCTGGGCTTTCTCGACGTGCGCGGCAATATTCGCCTGCCGCGCCAGTTGCTCGGGTTGAGCGACGACGGCAGCGTCGAGCGCCTGGCCGAGGCGCTCGACGTGCACGACCAACTGGACAAGCGCCCGGCCGCGCTGTCCCTGGGCCAGCGCCAGCGGGTCAGTTGTGCCCGCGCCCTGGCGCACGGCCCGGCGCTGCTGTTGGCCGACGAGCCCACCGCGGCCCTCGACCCGGTCAATGCCGGGCGGGTCATGGACCTGCTGTTGCAGCAGGCCCAGGCACATCGGGTGACCTGCGTGGTCGCCACCCACGACGAGGCCCTGGCGCGCAGCGCGGGCCTGTCGGTGCTGCGCATGGCGTGCCGGCGCGATGCCGACGGCGGCGTCACCGCGACCCTGGAGAGGGCAGCCTGATGCGCCCGCTGCTGATCGCCGGCCTGGCCTGGCAGGACTACCGCAACGACGGGCGCTTGTCGGCCTGCAGCGTGCTGGCGCTGGTGGCGGTGATCGCGCCGTTGCTGGTGCTGTTCGGCCTCAAGTTCGGCCTGGTCGGCAGCCTCACCGAGCGCTTGCAGCGCGACCCGGGCGTGCGCGAAATCATCCCCCTGGGCGGCGGGCGCTTCGATGCCGCCTTCGTCGCTGCGCTGGGCGCCCGTCCGGACGTGGCCTTCGCTATCCCGCGTACCCGGCAGATCGCCGCCACCGCCGAGCTGCTGCTGCCGGCCAGTGGGCGCGGAGTGACGGTGGAGATGCTGCCCACCGCCGCTGGCGATCCGTTGCTGCACGGTGTGCCGCTGCCGGGCGACTTGCAGGAGGTGGTGCTCAGTTTCACCGCGGCGGAAAAGCTCGGCGCCAAGGCCGGCGATGAGCTGCAGGCCAGCATCGGCCGCCAGCAGGCTGGCCAGGTGCAATGGCGCCAGGCGCGCCTGCGGGTGCTCGCGGTGTTGCCGCTGGCGGCATTCGAGCGCGATGCCCTGTTCGCCCCCCTGGCGCTGCTGGAGGCCGCCGAAGACTATCGCGACGGGCGTGCCGTGCCGGCCCTCGGCTGGCCGGGCGAGGCCCAGGCCGACCCCACGCAGCGGGTCTACCCGGCGTTTCGCCTGTATGCCCGTGGGCTCGCCGACGTGGAGCCGCTGCGCCGTTATTTCGCCGAGCGCAAGGTGCTGGTCTCGACCCAGGCGGCTCGGATCGCCCAGGTGCAGTCGTTGAGCCGCAACCTCGACCTGGTGTTCTGGATCATCGCCGCCCTGGCCGTGAGCGGCGCGGCTGCCGCCATCGCCGCGGGCGCGGTGGCGGCGGTGGAGCGCAAGCAGCGCGAGCTGGCCGTGCTGCGCCTGCTGGGCTTGGGCACCGCCGCGTTGCTGTTGTTCGTGGTGCTCCAGGCACTCTACAGCGGCGTGCTGGCCGCGGCCCTGGCCGCCGTGCTGTACCTGTTGGCCGAACACGGCCTGAACCGGCTTTTCATGCAGGTGCCCGGCGAGTACGCCAGCCACCTGTTGCCCCTGCACTATCTCGTCGCGCTGCTCGCCGTCCTGCTGGCCAGTGCTGCCGCGGCCGCCCTGGGCGGCTGGCGGGTGGCGCGGATCGACACCTGCGAAGGAATCCGTGATGTCTGAACGTCGCCTGAAGGCCGCTGCCCTGGTCATCGCCGCCCTGAGCCTGGTCGCCTGCGTCCAGGCCGACGACGATGACAAGCCCAAGGCCCAACCTGGGAACGAGGCCCAGCCTGGAAACAAGGTCGAAGCCACTGCCAGCGCCAAGCTGGACAACCCCAAGCCGCTGGCCGATGACGTCAGCCTGCCCTTGCCCTGTGGCGGCGAGATGGTGTTCCGCCACGTCTATGTGCTGGCCCAGGGCAGCCTGGACGACCGTGAGGTGAGCCTCGGCTACCCCTTCAGCGAGGGCGAGGCGGGCTACAAGCAGTCGTTCATCTCCGGCTACCGCCGCGACTTCATCAACGGCCAGTTCAGCCTGCAGGACCTGGCGCCGCAGTGGCGCGAGCAGGTCGGCCCGAGCCTGCCCAAGGTCGAGGCCGGCAGCCCGCTCAAGCCCATGATGTACTTCATCGGCAAGTACGAAGTCACCGCCCGGCAGTATGCCCAGGTCATGTCCCAGGCCCAGTCCCTGGCCAGCGGCGAGGCGCCGCCGGCCTGCGAACCGGTCACCGAGGCGGCCGGGCGCTTGCCCAAGGTCAAGCTGTCGCGCTTCGAGGCCGAGCGCTTCGCGGCGGTGTACAGTGCCTGGCTGATGAAGCATCACCGCGACCTGCTGCCGATCAGCGGCCGTGGCAGCAAGCCCGAGGATGGCGGTATCGGCTTCGTGCGCCTGCCCACCGAAGTGGAGTGGGAGTTCGCCGCCCGTGGCGGTTCGGTGGTCAGCCGCCAGGCGCTGGAAGGTCGGCTGTTCCCGCGCAAGGTCGAGGGCAGCGACAGCGAAGGGCCGCTGGCCGACTGGGCGGTGTTCAACCAGGTGGCCGGTGGCACCGGCCAGGCTGCGCGGTTGATGCCGATCGGCACCCGGCAGCCGAACCCGCTGGGGCTGTTCGATGTGATCGGCAACGCCGCGGAGATGGTCCAGGAGTCGTTCCAGTTGGTGCATGCCGGCCGGCGCCAGGGGGCCTATGGCGGCTTCGTGGTCAAGGGCGGCAACTACCTGGAAGGCGAGGGCACGCTGTTCACCGGCATGCGCCGCGAATACCCGCTGTTCGGCGCCGACGGCACCGAGCAGCGTAACGAGACCACCGGTTTTCGGGTGGCCATCGGTGCCCTGTCGGCGCCGCGCTCACGCTACCAGGAGCTGTTCGAGCAATGGCAGAAGGAGGGCCGCCTGGCCAGCCTGACCGACGCCATCGACGATGCCCAGGACCCGACCAAGCGCCTGGACGGCATCATCGCCAGCACCGCCGACCCACGCCTGCAGGCCGAGCTTGGGCTGGTCAACGAGGAGCTCAAGCGCAACGTCTCGCTGATCGCCCAGCAACGCGAGGAAGCCGCCGGCAACCTGATCCAGTCCGCCGCCCTGGTGGCCGAGACCATCAACAACTACAACATCCGCCTGACCAACCTGCAGAACAGCCAGCGGCAGGCCGAGGCCTCGGGCGACCCGACCAGCGCCCGCATGTTCGCCGCCGCCATCGCCAATGGCCGCAACGCGCTGGACGGCGCCGTAGCGATCTACATCGACAACCTGGCCAGCGGCACGCGCTACACCGATGCGGTGATCCAGGCGCAGTTCCAGCGGGTCAAGGAAGAACTCAACCGCAAGCCGGTCCTGGGCAGGAGCCTGGTGACCCGTGCGACCCTGTTCGTCCGCCATGTCGGGGAGTACCGCCAGAACCGGCGGGCCGACCCGGCGACGATCCTCAAGGAGCTGCTCGCCTCGGCCACCCCGAGGCCCTGAACGACTCGACCGAGAAAGGAATCCCGGCCGGCATGACGCTGGTCGGCCCCGTACAACCCAAGAGAGAACCTGACCATGCTTTTCACACGCAAGCCCCTGATCAACGCTTCCCAGGCCCGTACCGCACTGCTGCTGGCGGCGGGTTTCAGCAGCGTACTGCTGACCGGTTGCGCCGGCTCGCCGGTGTCCAGGATCGGTGCGACCACCAAGGTCGAGTACTACCCCAACTGCTACGAGCCGGTGCAGCACCTGCGCTCCACCGACTCCGACATGACCCGTTCGGTGGCCACCGGTGCGCTGCTCGGCGCCGTGGGCGGTGCCCTGACCGGCGCTTTGGTGGACAACGACAACCGTGGCCGCAATGCTGCCATCGGCGCGGCCGGCGGTGCCCTGGTCGGCGGTGCGGCGGGCTACTACACCGAACGCCAGAAGCAGATCAGCGATGACAAGCAGCGCATCGCCTCCTATGCCACCGACATCGACAAGAGCGCGGCGGACATGGACCGCACCACCGCCTATGCCAAGGCTTCGCAGAGCTGCTACCAGCGCGAGTTCGCCAACCTGATGGACGGGCGCAAGGCCAAGCGCATCGACGACACCGAGGGCCGCAAGCGCCTGGCCGAGATCGTCTCTGGCCTGCAGGAGTCGAACAACCTGATCACGGCGGTCAGCGGCCGTCTCGGCGAGAACCTGGACAACTACACCCAGGCCTACGAGCAAGACCTCAAGCAGGTCGGCGTGCAGCGTTCGGACGTCACCGTGGTGGCCCAGGCCGAGACCGCGAAGAAGACCACGCCCAAGAAGCTGCCGGCGGTGCCGAAGGAGGCCGTGGCCACCGAGAAGACCTTGCAGAACGCCACCAGCAAGAAGACCGAGGCCCAGCAGGTGGCCAAGGCCGGCCAGGACCAGGTCAACCGTATGTGCAACAGCCCGGACATGGGCGACTGGGCACCGGTGCCTTGCCCGAACGTGTGAGCCTGAAACCAGGGGCGCGCTGCGCCCCTATCGCGGCACCGAGAGTTGAGGGAATCGACCTGTGACAGATCTTCTGGTCAACCAATTGGGCAACACCTCGCAGTTCATGGCGCGCCAGCGCATCCAGAGCCGCATCAACCTGCCGCAGATGTTCGCCGCCATCGATGCCGACCCGCGCATCGTTGGCGCCGGGGTGGTGTACATCGACGCCAACTACAACGTCATCACCCTGCGCGAATTCCAGCCGATCTGCAGCATCAAGCCCAAGCGCGTGATCCTGCGCGAGATCAACAAGTACCAGACACCGGCCCAGTACACCGAGCAGTTGCAGAACAACCCCCGCGAATCGCGGGTGATCAAGGAGGCGGTCAATACCACCTTGTCCTGCGCTGGTGCGGTGCTGGGGTGGTTCGTGGTGTTCAGCGGCACCATCGCCGCGCCGTTTTCCGGCGGTACCAGCCTGGTACTGACCTACATCGGCGGGGCTGCAGCCACCGCCAGCAGTATCCAGTGCGGCATCGGCGTGATGCGCACGGTGCGTGAAACCACCAATCCGGCGGCCAACGACGCCCTGGACGAGAACGAGTGGTACCAGGCCGCGTCCAGGGTGCTCGACGGTGTCTCGCTGCTGGGCGTTGGCGCCTCGGGCCTGACCACGCTCAAGTACCTGCAGGTGCACAAGGCCGCCACCGGGCGCAGTTGGCTGGAGCTGAGCAAGACCCTTTCCCGCCAGCAGCGCAAGGCACTGACCACCGAGCTCTTGTCGATCAAGCACCCGGCGTTGACCGCCAAGCAGCTCAAGCTCGAGCAGGCGGCCGGGACCCTGGCCAAGCGCTACACGCCGACCCAGATCAGCCATGCCACCCAGACGTTGCTGCGCGACTCCCTGGGCGCCACCTTTGGCCTGGCGGGCAGTGCCACGGTGCAGAGCATTGCCGTTGGGCTTTATGAGGAAATCGAGTGATGGCCGCTGGCAGTGATTTCGGTGCCTTCATGGCGCGCTACTTCCCCACGTTCCTGCTGGGGTTCTTCGCATCGCTGCTGTCGGTGGCGTTGGCGGTGACCTTGTGGGTGGACAGCCACTGGCGCGACCATCCGGACAATGCGTCGTACAGCGTATTGCTCAGCGGTGGCCTGGTGCTGGTGCTGTGCCTGGGGCACTTTCTGATGATCCGTGGGCAGGGTTGGGCGGTCAGGGTCGTGGTCGGCGTGCTGGTCATCAGCCTGCTGATGGCCCTGAGCCTGTTCGGCGGCGCGGTGCCCGCCTTGTTGCTGGCGATCAGTGCCGCGTTGCCGCTGCTGGCCTTGCTGGTGCTCAACGGCAAGCGGCATCGGGAGATGCGCGCGAAGCTGGTGGCGCTGCGCCAGGAGCGCCGACGCTGAGGCGGCTGGCTCGTCTATGGCGCCTGTGTGCCCCTTGTGTCGGGCACCGTCTCTTCGCTGGCCTGCTCGGCCCATTGCTCCTGCTGGTACCAGTCCTCGCCGAACAACTCCGCCGGATGCATGGTCCGGTCCGCGCCGTTGCCGCAGGCCAATGCCTTCGCCGGGCAGTACAGGTCGCAACCCCAGCAGATGCGCTCGGGATGGCTGGGGTTGTGGGGAAATTTCTTGGCCATGGTTTCCCTCCGACAGCGGTCGTCTGCCTCCAGACTATGCCTGGTACACCCGCCAGCGTTGATCGACATCAAGGTTTTTAGTCGCATACCCCGGTGGTACCTCCTTCGAGGGATGGGCGCAGGCTTCGGCCTGGCCCAGGCTGCGGGCTGTCATCCAGAGGAGGGCGCCAGCATGGCTCACCTTGCATCCCGCGAATTCCAGGCACTGCGCATCGCCGTGCTGACCATCAGCGACACCCGTACCCTGGCCAACGACGGCTCGGGCCAGGCACTGGTCGATGGCCTTGAGGAGGCCGGGCACATCCTTCACGAGCGGGCGTTGGTGCCCGACGATACCTGGCAGATCCGCGCCCGCCTGTGCGCCTGGATCGCCGACCCGCAGGTGCAGGTGGTGCTGCTCACCGGTGGCACGGGCTTCACGGCCCGCGACAACACGCCCCAGGCTGTCGAGCCCTTGCTGGAGAAGGTCGTGGAAGGTTTCGGCGAGTTGTTCCGGCAGGTCTCGCTGGAAGAGATCGGCACCTCGACGATCCAGTCGCGTGCCCTGGCGGGCCTGAGCAACGGCACCTTGGTGTGTTGCCTGCCGGGTTCTCCGGGCGCTTGCCGCACCGGTTGGGACGCGATCTTGCGCAAGCAGCTGGACTGGCGCACCGGACCATGCAATTTCGTCCCGCACCTTAAGTGCCTGCCCGAGCAGGCCGTGGAGGTGTGCGGGGGCCGTGGGTGAGCGGGGTACTGGGGCTGCTTTGCAGCCCATCGCCCGCCGGCAAGCCGGCTCCCACATTGTCCGTGCAAACCGCATCATATGTGGTCGCCGCGGTCCCTGTGGGAGCCGGCTTGCCGGCGATGGGGCGCGAAGCGGCCCCGGGAATGCAGGCCCTAGCGCAGGTTCTCCAGCGCCCAGACCGCCGCCTCCACCCGCGAGCGCAGCCCCAGCTTGTGCAGCAGGTTCTTCACATGCACCTTCACCGTCCCTTCGGTGATCCCCAGCTTGTTGCCGATCATCTTGTTGCTCAACCCGCCGGCGATCATCTTCAACACCTGCCGCTCCCGGTCCGTCAGGTCCTGCGAGCTGGCGCCGTGGGATGCCCGCAGCGCCTGGGCCAGCACCGTGGTCAGCGATGGGCTGACCACCAGGCCCCCCGCCAGCACCTCGTGCAACCTGTCGATCAGCAGCTCCGGCTCCATGTCCTTGAGCAGGTAGCCATTGGCACCGAAGCGCATGGCATCGCTCACATCCTGTTCGGCATCGGACACCGTGAACAGCAGGATCCGCCCCGCATAGCCCTGCTCGCGCAGGCGCTTGAGCGCTTCGACGCCGTTGAGCTCAGGCATGTTGTGGTCGAGCACCACCAGGTCCGGCTGCAGCCGCTCCACCAGGGCGCAGGCTTCCAGGCCGTTGTTGGCCTCGCCGACCACCACCAGGTCGTGCTCCAGCTCGATCAACTGGCGCAGCGCGCGGCGCATCATCGGGTGGTCGTCGGCCAGCAGCAGGGTGTGAGGGGCGGTAGCGTTCATGCGAGTACCTCGGGTTGACGCAAAAAGCTCGGCGCGAAACGTAGTCGCACCTGGGTGCCATGGGGTTCACGGGGGGCCAGGCTGAGCTGGCCGCCCAGGCTGCGGGCGCGCTCTTGCATGATGTTCAGGCCATGGTGCAGGCGGCCGTCGTAGCCGGGCTGGATGCCGATGCCATCGTCCTCCACCAGCAACTCGACCTCGCCGCCCAGCTGGCGCACGTGCACCCAGGTCTCGCTGGCCTGCGCGTGGCGGGCGCAGTTGGACAGCGCTTCGCGGGCGATCTGCAGCACGTGGATCTGTTCGTTGGCGCCGAGGCTGAAGGCCAGCGGCTGCTGTTGCAGGTGTACGCGCATCGCGCCCCGTTCGGCGAACTCGCGGGCGGTGTCCTCCAGCGCCTGCTCCAGGCCACCGTCCTGGATCTGCAGGCGGAAGGTGGTCAGCAGCTCGCGCAACTGGCGATAGCCATTGTTCAGCCCTTCGCGCAGTTCATCGCTCACCACCAGCAGGTGCTCGGCGTTCTCGCCACGGCGGATCAGGGTTTGCAGGCGGCTGACCTGCAGCTTCATGTACGACAGGGCCTGGGCCAGGGAGTCATGCAGCTCGCGGGCGATGGTGGTGCGCTCGTCGAGCAGCAGCAAGCGGTTGTCCTTCTCGCGCTGGCCTTCCAGCGACAGGCTGGTGCCGATCAGGTCGGCCAGGGCCTGGATCAGTTCGCGCTCCCATGGGTGGGCGGCATGGCCGTCGATGAAGTGGGCACGCAGGTCGCCGAGCACGGTGCCCTGGGAGCTGACCTGCAGGCTGAAGCGGTTGGCCAGGCGCTGGCGTTCGCAACCGGCGCAGTCCTGGGGGGCGCACACTTCACGGGTGTCGTTGTCGCCATGCAGGGCGATCAGTTGCCCCTGGCCGGCCTCGGCTCCGCCGCGCAGGCACAGCGACAGGCGCAGGCCGGGCAGGCGCTGCTGGAAGCTGACGATCAGTGCGTCCAGGTGCTCGGCGCTGATCGGCTGGGTGGCGATGCTGCGGCTGGCATGGCAGAGCAGGTCTAGGGCGGCGTTGCTCTGGGCCAGTTCCTGGGTTTTCTCCGCGACCCGCGAAGCCAGCGTGCGGTGGGACTGTTCGATGGCCTCGGCCATGGCGTTGAAGCTATCGGCCATCTGCCCCAGTTCGTCGCGCGAGCGATAGCGGATGCGCGCATCGAGCTTGCCGGCGCGAAAGCGCTCGGTGGCGCGGACCAGCTCCTGCAGCGGTGCGATCACACCGCTGTGCAGCTCGAACAGGCCGACCAGCAGGATGACCACGGTGATCAGCAGCGCCGCGCCCTGGATGTTCTGTTGCCAGCCCTGGCGCCGCTCGCTCTGTTTCTGCAGTTGCAGGACGAAGTCTTCGAGATGGTCGACGAACACCTGTGCCTCGCGCTGGAACAATTGCCGGTCATTGGCCTCCAGCGCCGGCAGCAAGTGACCTTGCCATTGTCCGAGGACCTTCGAGAAGGCCTTGCCGACCGGGCTGTCGTCGCCGTCTTGCAGCGTGTGCGCCAACGTTGGGCTCGCCAGGCGCTGCTGCATGTCCTGGCGCAGTTGCTCGAGGGGGGCGGCCGAGGCATCGGACGCCAGTTGCCAATTGAGGCGGAAGGTGGCCATGCGCAGGGAGCCGGCGGTGTTCATGGCCGCGGCGTCGTTCTCGCTGACCCGGGCGATCAGCACGGCACTGAAGGTGCTGGCCAGGCTGAGGGTGGCCAGCAGGACCACGGCCAGCCCTGCCCGCGCGGGCAGCGAGCTCTTCAGCCAGTTCAGCATCGCGCTACCTCCAAAGAATCCCAGGCCGTCCAGTGGCGTCGCGAAGCGTCCTGCAATATTGACTAACTTTTTGATTTAAAAGGATTAAACCGCCAAGTAAGGCTCTACCACTTTGGTGGTAGATGCCGCCATGGTAAGCCCGACCCGGCCCCTGCCGCCTTGATGCAGGTCAATCGTGGCCTGCCGGCATGCTCCTAGCCTGCGCTGGACAAGTCGCCCTGGAGAGCGTTCATGCAACGCAAGGTACAACAGGGGCTGGTGCTCGGGATGAGCACGACCGCGTTCACCGTCTGTTTCATGGTGTGGATGATGTTCGCGGTGCTGGGGGTGCCTATCAAGGATCTGCTCGACCTCAACGAAACCCAATTCGGCCTGCTGGCCGCCACGCCGGTGCTCAGTGGCTCGCTGGTGCGCCTGCCGCTGGGCATGCTGGGCGACCGCTTCGGCGGGCGCATCGTGTTCTTCGTGCTGATGCTGGCCTGCGTGTTGCCGATCTACCTGATCGGCCATGCGACCGCGTACTGGCAGTTCCTCGTCCTGGGCCTGTTCGTCGGCCTTGCCGGTGGTTCGTTCTCGGTAGGCATCGCCTACGTCGCCAAGTGGTTCGACGCGTCCAGGCAGGGGCTGGCCATGGGCATCTTCGGCGCCGGCAACGCCGGCTCGGCGCTGACCAAGTTCCTCGCCCCGGCGATCATCGTCGCTGCCGGCTGGCAGATGGTGCCGAAGGCATTCGCGGCGATCCTGCTGGTCACTGCGCTGCTGTTCTGGTGCTTCACCTTCGACGACAAGTCGCACCGGGTGGCGGCCAGCGTGTCCCTGCGCGAGCAACTCGCCACCCTCAAGGACCCCCGCGTCTGGCGTTACTGCCAGTACTACTCGATCGTCTTCGGCGGCTACGTTGCCCTGGCCCTGTGGATGACCCAGTACTACGTCGCCGAATACGGCTTCAGCCTGCAGGGCGCCGCGCTGCTGGCCGCCTGTTTCTCGCTGCCGGGCGGCGTGCTGCGTGCGCTGGGCGGCTGGATGTCGGACCGCTGGGGCGCGCACAGCGTGACCTGGTGGGTGCTGTGGGTGAGCTGGGTGTGCCTGTTCTTGCTGTCGTACCCGCAGACCGACCTCACCCTGCACACCGTCGACGGCCCGCGCACCTTCCACATCGGCCTCAACGCCTGGGTGTTCACCCTGTTGATGTTCGTCGTCGGTGTCGCCTGGGCCTTCGGCAAGGCCTCGGTGTTCAAGTACATCGCCGACGAGTTCCCGGAGCGCATGGGTGCGGTGTCCGGCATCGTCGGCCTGGCCGGCGGCCTGGGCGGCTTCGTCCTGCCGATCCTGTTCGGTGCGCTGGTCGACCTGACCGGCGTGCGCAGCTCCAACTTCATGCTGCTGTACGGCGTGGTCTGGGTCTCGCTGATCTGGATGTACCTCAGCGAAGTCCGTCGGACACCCGTCCTCGGCACCCCCCGTTCCGATTCCTGAAACCTCGAGGAGACTGATCATGTCGGCATCCAACAACCCCGCTGTGGGCGGTGCGCTCCAGCCGGGGCCAGTGATCGAAGACTGGCGTCCGGAAGACCCGCAGTTCTGGGGCGCCACCGGCAAGGCCATCGCCAGCCGCAACCTGTGGATCTCCATCGCCGCGCTGTTCCTGGCCTTCGCCATGTGGATGGTATGGAGCACGGTGATCGTGCGCATGAACGCCGCAGGCTTTGCCTTCACCACCGACCAGCTGTTCTGGCTGGCGGCGCTGCCGGGCCTGTCCGGTGCGGCCTTGCGGGTGTTCTATGCGTTCATCGTGCCGGTGTTCGGCGGCCGCCGCTGGACCGCGCTGAGCACCGCTTCGCTGCTGCTGCCGGCCGTGTGGATGGGCGTGGCGCTGCAGGACACCGCCACGCCCTACAGCGTGTTCGTGATCATCGCGCTGCTGTGCGGCTTCGGCGGCGGCAACTTCGCCTCGTCGATGTCCAACATCAGCTTCTTCTTCCCCAAGGCGCAGCAGGGTACGGCCCTGGGCCTGAATGCCGGGTTGGGCAATTTGGGGGTGTCCGGGATGCAGTTCCTGGTGCCGCTGGTCATCGGCGTGGGCCTGTTCGGCGCCGCCGGTGGCGAGCCGAGCGAACTGGCCGATGGCGGGGCGATGTGGCTGCAGAACGCCGGCCTGGTCTGGGTGCCGTTGATCATCCTGGTGACCCTCGCCGCCTGGTTCGGCATGAATGACCTCAAATGCGCCAGCGCCTCGTTCTCCGAGCAGGCGGTGATCTTCAAGCGCAAGCACAATTGGCTGATGTGCTGGCTGTACCTGGCCACCTTCGGCTCGTTCATCGGTTTTGCCGCCGCCTTCCCGCTGCTGATCAAGACTGCCTTCCCTGAGGTCAATGCGCTTCAGTTCGCTTTCCTCGGCCCCTTGGTCGGGGCCCTGGCGCGGCCACTGGGTGGCTGGATCTCGGACAAGCTTGGCGGGGCGCGGGTGACCCTGTGGAACTTCGTGCTGATGATCGCCGCCGTGCTTGGGGTCATCGCCTTCCTGCCCGGCGAAGGTGAGGCGGGGCACTTCTTCGGCTTTCTCAGCATGTTCATGGTGCTGTTCGTCACCACCGGCATCGGCAACGGCTCCACCTTCCGCATGATCCCGGTGATCTTCCGCACCCTGCACGAACGCGCCAGCGCCAAGGCCCAGCCGGCCGAACGCGAGCGGGCCCTGCGCGAGGCGGGCAAGGAGTCGGCCGCGGTGCTGGGCTTTAGCTCCGCCGTCGGCGCCTTCGGCGGCTTCTTCATCCCCAAGAGCTTCGGCAGCTCCCTGGCCCTGACCGGGGGGCCGGAAGCGGCCCTGTACGCGTTCATCGCCTACTACGTCAGCTGCATCCTGGTGACCTGGTGGTGGTACTCGCGCAAAGGCGCCGAGACCCCTTGCTGACCGAGCCCGACGACTTGACCACGAGCGCGGGCCACCGCGCTCAGCCTGAGAGGAACAGAACATGAGCCACCTACTCGACCAGATGCGCTTCTTCAAGCGCAAGCAGGGTGAGTTCGCCGATGGCCACGGCGAGACCCGCCAGGAGTCCCGCGACTGGGAGAACGTCTACCGTTCGCGTTGGCAGTACGACAAGATCGTGCGTTCCACCCATGGGGTGAACTGCACCGGGTCGTGCTCCTGGAAGATCTACGTGAAGAACGGCCTGATCACCTGGGAAACCCAGCAGACCGACTACCCGCGTACCCGCAGCGACCTGCCCAACCACGAGCCACGCGGCTGCCCGCGCGGTGCCAGCTACAGCTGGTACATCTACAGCGCCAACCGCCTGAAATACCCCAAGGTGCGCAAGCCGCTGCTCAAGCTGTGGCGTGAGGCGCGCCGCACGCTGGCGCCCGTGGACGCCTGGGCCAGCATCGTCGACGATCCGGCCAAGGCCGAGTCGTACAAGTGCCAGCGCGGCATGGGTGGCTTCGTGCGTTCGAGCTGGGACGAAGTCAACGAGATCATCGCCGCGGCCAACGTGCATACCGTCAAGCAGCATGGCCCGGACCGGGTGGTGGGTTTCTCGCCGATCCCGGCCATGTCGATGGTCAGCTACGCCGCCGGTGCCCGCTACCTGTCGCTGATCGGTGGCGTGTGCCTGTCGTTCTACGACTGGTACTGCGACCTGCCGCCGGCCTCGCCGCAGGTGTGGGGCGAGCAGACCGACGTGCCGGAGTCGGCCGACTGGTACAACGCCAACTACATCATCGCCTGGGGCTCCAACGTCCCGCAGACCCGCACCCCCGACGCGCACTTCTTCACCGAGGTGCGCTACAAGGGCACCAAGACCGTGGCCATCACCCCGGACTACGCCGAGGTGGCCAAGCTCACCGACCTTTGGCTCAACCCCAAGCAGGGTACCGACGCGGCGCTGGCCCAGGCCTTCGCCCACGTGATCTTCAAGGAGTTCCACCTCGACACGCCCAGCGACTACTTCCGCAGCTACGCCAAGCGCTACACCGACTTGCCCATGCTGGTGCTGCTCCAGGCGCGGGACGATGGCTACAGCGCCGACCGTTTCCTGCGGGCCTCGGACCTGGCTGGCAACCTGGGCCAGGACAACAACCCCGAGTGGAAGACCATTGCCATCGACGACAACAGCGCCGGGCTGGTCTCGCCACAGGGCGCCATCGGTTACCGCTGGGGCGAGAAAGGCAAATGGAACATCGAGGCCCGCGAGGGCGGTGAGGGGCGCAGCACCGACTTGCGCCTGAGCCTGATCGGCGACGGCGATGTCGCCGAAGTGGCCTTCCCTTACTTCGGTGGCCAGTACCACGAACACTTCGCCGCCGCCCCGGGCGACGAGGTCCAGCTGCGCCGTGTGCCGGTGCGCACCCTGACCCTGGCCGACGGCCGCCAGGCCAAGGTCGCCACGGTGTTCGACCTGATGGCCGCCAACCTCGGCATCGACCGTGGCCTGGGTGGCGCCAACGTGGCCAGCAGCTACGACGACGCCAGCGTGCCGGGCACCCCGGCCTGGCAGGAGCGCATCACCGGCGTGTCGCGCGAAAAGGCCATCCAGGTTGCCCGCGAGTTCGCCGACAACGCCGACAAGACCCATGGCCGCAGCATGATCATCGTCGGAGCAGCGATGAACCACTGGTACCACATGGACATGAACTACCGCGGGCTGATCAACATGCTCATGCTCTGCGGTTGCGTCGGCCAGACCGGTGGCGGCTGGGCCCACTATGTCGGCCAGGAGAAGCTGCGCCCGCAGTGCGGCTGGCTGCCGCTGGCCTTCGGCCTGGACTGGAGCCGTCCGCCCCGGCAGATGAACGGCACCAGCTTCTTCTACAACCACAGCTCGCAGTGGCGCCACGAGAAGATGAGCATCCACGAAGTGCTCTCGCCGTTGGCCGACAAGTCGCAGTTCCCCGAGCACATGCTCGACTACAACATCCGCGCCGAGCGTGCCGGCTGGCTGCCCAGCGCGCCGCAGCTCAACCGCAACCCGCTGCAGATCACCCGCGATGCCGCCGCGGCCGGCATGACGCCGCAGGACTACGTGCTCACGTCGCTGCAGGACGGCTCCCTGCGCTTTGCCTGCGAGCAGCCGGACAACCCGGCCAACTTCCCGCGCAACCTGTTCATCTGGCGCTCGAACCTGCTGGGCAGCTCCGGCAAGGGCCATGAGTACATGCTCAAGTACCTGCTCGGCACCCGCAACGGCGTGATGAACGAAGACCTGGGCAAGCGCGGTGGCGTCAAGCCGAGCGAAGCCGAGTGGGTGGAGGAAGGTGCCATCGGCAAGCTCGACCTGGTCACCACCCTGGACTTTCGCATGTCCTCGACCTGCATGTACTCCGACATCGTCCTGCCGACCGCGACCTGGTACGAGAAGGACGACATGAACACCTCGGACATGCACCCGTTCATCCATCCGCTGTCCGCCGCCATCGACCCGGCCTGGGAAGCGCGTTCGGACTGGGAGATCTACAAGGGCATCGCCAAGGCGTTCTCGGCCATGAGCGAAGGCCAGCTGGGTGTCGAGCAGGACCTGGTCACCGTGCCGCTGCTGCACGACACCCCCGGCGAGCTGGCCCAGCCGTTCGGCGGCAGCGACTGGAAGACCGAAGGCGTGGCGCCGGTGCCGGGCCTGAACTGCCCGAACATGACCGTGGTCGAGCGCGACTACCCGGCCACCTACAAGAAGTTCACCTCCCTCGGCCCGCTGCTCGACACGCTTGGCAACGGCGGCAAGGGCATCAACTGGAACACCGAGCACGAGGTGGAGTTCCTCGCCGAGCTCAACCATACCGTGCGTGACGAAGGCGTGAGCCAGGGCCGGCCGAAGATCGAGTCGGCCATCGACGCCGCCGAAGTGATCCTCAGCCTGGCGCCGGAAACCAACGGCCATGTGGCGGTGAAGGCCTGGGCCGCGCTGTCGGCGTTCACCGGCCGCGACCACAGCCACCTGGCCGTGCCCAAGGCGCATGAGGCGATCCGCTTCCGCGATATCCAGGCGCAGCCGCGCAAGATCATCTCCAGCCCCACCTGGTCGGGCCTGGAGGACGAGCACGTGAGCTACAACGCCGGCTACACCAACGTCCACGAGCTGATCCCCTGGCGCACCCTCACCGGCCGCCAGCAGTTCTACCAGGACCACCCGTGGATGCAGGCCTTCGGCGAGCAGTTGCAAAGCTATCGCCCACCGATCGACACCCGCACCGTGGACTACGTGAAGGGCAAGAAGCCCAACGGCAACCCGGAGATCGCGCTCAACTGGATCACCCCGCACCAGAAGTGGGGCATCCACAGCACCTACAGCGACAACCTGATCATGCTCACCTTGAGCCGTGGCGGGCCGATCGTGTGGCTCTCGGAGATCGACGCGAAGAAGGTCGGCATCGAGGACAACGACTGGATCGAGTGCTTCAACGCCAACGGTGCGCTCACTGCCCGTGCGGTGGTCAGCCAGCGGGTCAAGGAGGGCATGGCGATGATGTACCACGCCCAGGAGCGCATCGTGAACGTGCCTGGTGCCGAGAGCACCAAGACCCGCGGCGGCCACCACAACTCGGTGACCCGCGTGGTGCTCAAGCCCACCCACATGATCGGTGGCTATGCCCAGCAGGCCTACGGTTTCAACTACTACGGCACGGTCGGCTGCAACCGCGACGAGTTCGTCGTGGTGCGCAAGATGAGCAAGGTCGACTGGCTCGATGGCACCGATGTCGGTGGCTTGGGCGGCGATGCCCTGCCACAGCCACTGCCCAACGACCTCTGAGGAGATAGCCATGAAGATTCGATCGCAAGTCGGCATGGTCCTGAACCTGGACAAGTGCATCGGCTGCCACACCTGCTCGATCACCTGCAAGAACGTCTGGACCAGCCGCGAAGGCATGGAATACGCCTGGTTCAACAACGTCGAGAGCAAGCCCGGTATCGGCTACCCCAAGGAATGGGAGAACCAGGACAAGTGGAAAGGCGGTTGGGTGCGTAACCGCGATGGCTCGATCAACCCGCGCATCGGCGGCAAGTTCCGGGTGCTGGCGAATATCTTCGCCAACCCCGACCTGCCGGCCATCGACGACTACTACGAGCCGTTCGACTTCGACTACCAGCACCTGCACAGCGCGCCGCAGGCCAAGCACCAGCCGGTGGCGCGGCCGCGTTCGCTGGTGTCTGGCCAGCGCATGGAGAAGATCGAGTGGGGGCCGAACTGGGAGGAGATCCTCGGCACCGAGTTCGCCAAGCGGCGCAAGGACAAGAACTTCGACCAGGTCCAGGCCGACATCTACGGGGAGTACGAGAACACCTTCATGATGTACCTGCCGCGCCTGTGCGAGCACTGCCTGAACCCCGCCTGCGCGGCGTCTTGCCCCAGCGGGGCGATCTACAAGCGCGAGGAAGACGGCATCGTCCTGATCGACCAGGAGAAATGCCGTGGCTGGCGCATGTGCATCAGCGGCTGCCCGTACAAGAAGATCTATTTCAACTGGAAGAGCGGCAAGTCCGAGAAGTGCATCTTCTGCTACCCGCGCATCGAGGCGGGCATGCCCACGGTGTGTTCGGAAACCTGCGTCGGGCGTATTCGCTACCTCGGCGTGCTGCTGTACGACGCCGACCGCATCCACGAGGTGGCCAGCACCCCGGGCGAGCAGGACCTGTACCGCAAGCAACTGGAGATGTTCCTCGACCCTAACGATCCGCAGGTCATCGAGCAGGCCCTGAAGGATGGCGTGCCGATGTCGGTGATCGAGGCGGCGCAGCAGTCGCCGGTGTACAAGCTGGCGGTGGACTGGCAACTGGCCCTGCCGCTGCACCCGGAGTACCGCACCCTGCCGATGGTCTGGTACGTGCCGCCGCTGTCGCCGATCCAGAACGCCGCCGCTGCCGGCAGCGTGAGCCTGGATGGCGTGCTGCCCGATGTCGACAGCCTGCGCATCCCGGTGCGCTACCTGGCCAACCTGCTCACCGCCGGCGACGAAGCGCCGGTGCGCCTGGCCCTCAAGCGCCTGCTGGCGATGCGCGCCTACAAACGCGCCGAGCAGGTGGACGGCGTGCGCGACCTGGACGTGCTGGCCTCGGTCGGCCTGACCCAGGCCCAGTGCGAGGACATGTACCGCTACCTGGCCATCGCCAACTACGAAGACCGCTACGTCGTGCCCTCGGCGCACCGCGAGGAGGCCATGAGCGACGCCTTCGCCGAGCGTTCCGGCTGCGGCTTCAGCTTTGGCAGCGGGTGTGGCGGCAGCTCCGACATCAACCTGTTCGGGGCGAAGAAGGCCAACCGCCGCGATGTGCTCAAGACCGTCCAGCTGTGGGAGAAATGAACATGCGCATTCTCAAGGTGATTTCCCTGCTGCTCGACTACCCCGAGGCGCCGCTGTGGCAGGCCCGTGCCGAGCTGGCCCAGGCGATCGACGCCGCCCGCCAGATCAGCCCCGCCCAGCGCGCGGCGTTGCGCTGCCTGCTCGACGAACTGACCGGCGCCGAGCCAATGGATGTCCAGGAGCGCTACGACGCGCTGTTCGAACGGGGCCGGGCGTTGTCCCTGCTGCTGTTCGAGCACGTGCATGGCGAGTCCCGCGACCGTGGCCAGGCCATGGTCGACCTGATGGCCCAGTACGAAGCCGCCGGCTTTGCCATCGGCGTGCGCGAGCTGCCGGACTACATCCCGCTGTACCTGGAGTACCTCGCGACCTGCGACGACCTGGGCGCCCGCGAGGGCCTGGCCGATGTAGCGCACCTGCTGGCACTGCTGGCTGCGCGCCTGGAGGAGCGGGGCAGCCGCTACGCGGCGTGTTTCCGGGCCCTGTTGCAGATCGCCGGGGTGCAACCGGGCCAGGTCATGGAGGCTGCCCGCGAACGGGTGGCCGACGAGCCACGCGACGACTCGTTGGAAGCGATGGACAAGGTCTGGGAGGAAGAGGCCGTGGACTTTCTCAAGGCCGAGCAGCAGGAGCGCTGCGCCAGCCAGCCACGTGCGCCTGGCAAGGCGCGCGAGGAGGTGCCGGTGCCGTTGCACTGGGTGGATTTCAAGCATGAGGGGGCGGATGCCCAGGCTCGGGAGGTGCGCAATGTCTAACGTCGATCTGCTGGTGTTCGGGGTCTACCCGTACATCGCCCTGGCCATCTGCCTGGTCGGCAGTTGGGCGCGCTTCGACCTGTCGCAGTACAGCTGGAAGGCCGGCTCCAACCAGATCTTCAGCCAGACCCCGGCCGACCGGCGCTACATGCGCATCGCCAGCAACCTGTTCCACGTCGGCGTGCTGTTCATCCTCGCCGGCCACTTCGTCGGCCTGCTGACGCCCGAGGCGGTGTACCACCATGTCATCGGCACTGCCGAGAAGCAGTTGCTGGCCATGGTGTCGGGTGGTTTCTTCGGCGTGCTGTGCTTCATCGGCCTGGTGATGTTGCTGCATCGGCGCCTGTTCAACCCACGGGTACGTGCCAGCTCGAGCGTCTCCGACATCCTGATCCTGGTGGTGTTGCTGACCCAGCTGTCGCTCGGCCTGCTGACCATCGTCGCGTCCACCCAGCACCTGGACGGCTCGGTGATGGTGATGCTGGCCGACTGGGCGCAGTACACCGTGACCTTGCAACCGCAACGGGCGGCCGCGGCGATCGCCCAGGTGGGCCTGGTGTACAAGCTGCACGTGTTCCTCGGCCTGACCCTGTTCGTGCTGTTCCCCTTCACCCGCCTGGTGCATTTCGTCAGCGCGCCGGTGTGGTACCTGGGCCGGCGCTACCAGATCGTGCGCCAGAAAGGTTGATGACCGTGGGGGCGCGAGCCCCCGCACTGGATGAAGGAGGCCCGAACATGGGCATTGCAAATACCCACGAGCAGCTGCCGGATGCCGCGACGCTGATCGCGACCAGCGAGCTGCAGTGGCCGCGTATCACGGTCAATGGCGTGGCCCTCGAAGGGGCGGCGATCGCCCGCGAGCTGCAGTACCACCCGGCGCCGAGCCGCGAGGAGGCGATCTTCCTGGCCAGCCAGGCGTTGGTGGTGCGTGAACTGCTGCGCCAGCGCATCGCGCAACTGGGCTTGCAGGCGCAGTGCGCGCAGGGCGAAAGCGAGGAAGAGGCGCTGACCCGGATGCTGATCGAGCAGGAGCTGCAACTGCCGGGTGCCGACGAAGCCATTTGCCGGCACTACTACGACAACAACCGCGAACGCTACACCAGCGCGCCGCTGCTGGCCGTGCGGCATATCCTGCTGGCCTGCGCCCCGGACGATGCCGAGGCGCGCAGCCACGCCAGGGCCTTGGGCGAACGCCTGATCGCCCAGCTGGCCGAGGATGGCGCGCGTTTCGCCGAGCTGGCGCTGGCCCACTCGGGGTGCCCGTCGAAAGAGCAGGGCGGGGCGCTGGGGCAGATCAGCCTGGGGCAGACCGTGCCTGAGTTCGAGCGGCAACTGCTGCGCCTGCCGCCAGGGCTGGCGCAGCAGCCGCTGGAAAGCCGCTATGGCGTGCACCTGGTGTGGATCGACCAGCGTGTCGAAGGCCGTGCGTTGCCGTTCGCGGTGGTGCACGAGGCGATTCGTGCCGAGCTCGATCAGCGCGTGTGGCAGGTGGCGGTGGCGCAGTACCTCAAGAACCTGGTCGGCCAGGCTGATATCCGCGGCATCTTGCTCGATGGCGCGGATTCGCCGTTGGTTCAATAGCGTTTTGCGCGCCTCTTCGTGGGCTTGCCGGCGATGGGCTGCCAGGCAGCCCCAAGGACTCTCCGAATGAACACCCTGCTGCTCGACGGCCACGGCCGGAAAATCGACTACCTGCGCATCTCGGTCACCGACCGCTGCGATTTGCGCTGCGTCTACTGCATGGCCGAACACATGCATTTCCTTCCCCGCCAGCAGGTGCTGAGCCTGGAAGAAATCGAGCGTGTGGCGCGGCTGTTCGTCAGCCAGGGCGTGCGCAAGATCCGCCTCACCGGCGGCGAGCCGTTGGTGCGCCCTGGCATCGTCGGCCTGTGCGAGCGTATCGCGACGCTGCCGGGCCTGCGCGAACTGGTGATGACCAGCAACGGCTCGCAACTGGCCAAACTGGCCCATCCGTTGGCCCAGGCTGGCGTCAAGCGCCTCAACATCAGCCTCGACACCCTCGACCCCAAACGCTTCCGTGCCATCACCCGCACCGGTGAGCTCGACCGTGTGCTGCACGGCATCGAGGCGGCACGCTCGGCAGGTTTTGCCGCCATCAAGCTCAACACCGTGGTGATGCATGGCCGCAATAGCGACGAAGTGCCCGCCTTGGTCGAGTTCGCCATCGCCCACGGCCTGGATATCAGCTTCATCGAGGAAATGCCGCTGGGGGACGTGGGCCGCTCACGCCACGAAAGCTATTGCGCCAGCACCTGGGTGCGCGAGCGCATCGCCGAACGCCATGCACTGATCGACAGCGCCGAGCAGAGCGGCGGCCCTGCCCGTTACGTGCGGGTGAGCGGGCATCCTGGTACGCGCATCGGTTTCATCTCGCCGATCAGCCAGCACTTCTGCGACACCTGCAACCGCGTGCGCATGACCGCCGAGGGGCGCCTGCTGCTGTGCCTGGGCCATGAGCACGCGCTGGACCTGCGCGGGCTGCTGCGGCGTCATCCTGGTGATGACGCGCCCGTGCTCGAGGCGATACGCCAGGCCGTGCTGCGCAAGCCTGCCCGGCACCGGTTCGACAGCGATGAGGTGCAGGTGCTGCGGTTCATGAATGCCAGCGGGGGATAGGGTTTGTACGAACTGGCCAGATGCTGGCGGGCTGCAAGACAGCCCAATTAGAGAGGCCTTTCGTGTAGGGGCGGCGAGTGTCGATCGCAAAAGCTGGGCAGGACCTGCCGATTCGTTCTAGGTTTATTGGCGCAGGAAAAAGAACAATAAGTGGAGACTTCGCCATGAACCGAGCCCTTCGACTGGCATTGGCCAGCACCGTTTTTGCCGTCTGCGCCACGGCCCAGGCCGCGCCCACCTTCATCAACATCCTCACGGGCGGCACCAGCGGTGTCTATTACCCCATCGGTGTGGGGATATCGCAGATCTACAGCCATGGCATCGAGGGCAGCAAGACCTCGGTCCAGGCCACCAAGGCCTCGGTGGAGAACCTCAATCTCCTGCAAGCCGGGCGGGGGGAGCTGGCTTTCGCGCTCGGTGACTCGGTGGCCGATGCCTGGAAAGGCGACGCCGAGGCGGGTTTCAAGACGCCGTTGAAGAAGCTGCGGGCCATCGCCGGTACCTACCCCAACTACATCCAGATCGTCGCCAGCAAGGAGTCGGGGATCGAATCCCTGGATGACCTCAAGGGCAAGCGCATCTCGGTGGGCGCGCCCAAGTCCGGCACCGAGCTCAACGCCCGCGCCATCTTCAAGGCCGCAGGGCTCAGCTACCAGGACATGGGTAAGGTCGAATACCTGCCCTATGCCGAGTCCGTCGAACTGATCAAGAACCGCCAGCTCGACGCCACGCTGCAGTCCTCCGGGCTCGGCCAGGCAGCTATCCGCGACCTGGCTGCCACCTTGCCGGTGGTGTTCGTACCCATTCCCGCCGATGTGGTGGCCAAGATCGGCAACAACGCCTACCAGCAGGCCGCTATCCCCGCCGGGACCTACGATGGGCAGGATGCCGAGGTACCTACCGCAGCCATCAACAACATCCTGGTCACCCATGAAGGCATCAGCGACGACCTGGCCTACCAGATGACCAAGCTGATCTTCGAAAACCTCCCGCGACTGGTCACGGCCCATGCCGCGGCGAAGGACATCCGCGTGGAAAATGCCGCGACGAACCTGCCGATCCCCCTGCATCCTGGCGCGGAGCGTTACTACAAGGAAAAGAACCTGCTCCCCTGAAACCATCGTCGAACCGTGGGAGCAGCGCATGAGCGATACCACCCAAGGCCTGCAGGCCAGCACCGATCGATGGCCTGCCACTCTCTTCGCCGTCGCCCTGGCGTTTTCGATCTTCCAGGTCGCCACCGCGGCCTTCCCGTTGATCTCCACCCAGGTACTGCGGGCGGTCCATGTGGGGTTCCTGCTTCTGGTCGTATACCTGAGCTACCCGCTCGCCGGCCATCGCCGGCCCTGGCAGCCCATGGCCTGGCTGCTGGGGCTCGCGGGCATGGGCACCGCGTTTTACCAGTGGTATTTCGAAGGTGAGCTGATCCAGCGCTCTGGCGAGCTGACCACAGGCGACCTGGTGATCGGGCTGGTGCTGATCGGCCTGGTGTTCGAGGCGGCGCGACGTGTCATGGGCATTGCCCTGCCGATCATCTGTGCGTTGTTCCTGGCCTATGGCGTGTTCGGCCAGTACCTGCCGGGAGAGCTGGCTCACCGGGGCTACGGCCTGGACCAGATGGTCAACCAACTGGCCTTCGGTACCGAGGGGCTCTACGGTACGCCGACCTATGTGTCGGCCACCTACATCTACCTGTTCATCCTGTTCGGTGCCTTCCTCGAGCAGGCGGGGATGATCCGTCTGTTCACCGATTTCGCGATGGGGCTGTTCGGCCACCGCAGCGGTGGCCCGGCCAAGGTCTCGGTGTTTTCCTCGGCGCTGATGGGCACCATTACCGGCTCCGGAGTCGCCAATGTGGTCACCACCGGTCAGTTCACCATCCCCCTGATGAAGCGCTTTGGGTACGCGCCAGCCTTTGCCGGTGGCGTCGAGGCGACGGCCAGCATGGGGAGCCAGCTGATGCCGCCGGTCATGGGGGCAGTGGCTTTCATCATGGCCGAGACGATCAACGTGCCTTACGCCGAGGTGGCCAAGGCGGCGCTGATCCCGGCCTTGCTGTATTTCGGCTCAGTCTACTGGATGGTCCATCTGGAGGCCCGGCGCAGCCAATTGCACGGCCTGCCACGCGAGCAGTGCCCAAGCGCCTGGGGGGCGTTGCGTGAGCGTTGGTTCCTGCTGGTGCCGCTCATCATCCTGGTGGTCTTGCTGTTCTCCGGGCGCACGCCGCTGTATTCGGGAATGGTCGGGCTGGCCCTGACAGCCATCGTCATCCTGGGTTCGGCGATCATCCTGCGCGCTGGCAAGACCTGGCTGCGGGTGGCCTTCTGGATCGCCCTGGGTGTGCTTTGCTCGGGTTTCTTCCGCATGGGCATCGGCGTCATCCTGCTGGTGATCGCCGCACTCGCTTTGGCGTGCTGCTTCGTCCAGGGCGGCCGGGCGACGCTTCGCGCTTGTGTCATGGCACTGGTCGAGGGCGCGCGCCATGCGGTACCGGTGGGCATCGCCTGCACACTGGTCGGGGTGATCATTGGCGTCATCTCGCTGACTGGCCTGGCCACTACCTTTGCCGGCTACATTCTGGACTTGGGGCGCGACAACCTGTTCTTGTCGTTGGTGCTGACCATGTTCACCTGCCTGGTGCTGGGCATGGGCATCCCGACCATTCCCAACTACATCATCACCAGCTCCATTGCCGCCCCGGCCTTGCTGGAGCTTGGGGTGCCGCTGATCGTCTCGCACATGTTCGTGTTCTACTTCGGCATCCTCGCCGACCTTACCCCGCCGGTGGCGCTGGCATGTTTCGCCGCCGCGCCCATCGCCAAGGAAAGGGGGCTGCTGATCAGCATCTGGGCAGTGCGCATCGCACTGGCCGGGTTCGTCGTGCCGTTCATGGCGGTATACGATCCGGCGCTGATGATGCAGGGCGACAGCTGGAGCGCCACCCTGTACATGCTGGTCAAGGCCATGTTCGCGGTGACGCTCTGGGGCTGTGCCTCGATCGGCCACCTGCGAGGGCCCATGCCCTGGTGGGAGCGCCTGTTGGCATTTGCCGCTGGTGTGTCGTTGATCCTTGCGCTGCCTATCAGCGACGAAGCGGGCTTCGCCCTGGGGGCGATCGTGCTGGGCTGGCATTGCTGGCGACAGCGTCCGCCTACCCAGCAGCCGGCATGACCAGCTTGTGCATTGGGCTCGCGGGGGTGGTCTGGGTCAGCCTGCCGCTGCACGACTTCACCCTGGCCTGGCAGCACAGCATCGAGAAGATCCGCTGGGAGGAGGATTACCAGGTGACGCCTGCAGGCTTGGTCCTGGGCGAGGCGCGCGTGCGCGGTAATGGCGCAGGCATGGACATCCCGGACGATGCCCGCCTGCGTGATGGTGCCTGGCATTACCATCGGCAACTGCCACCCTTGCAACCCCTGCGCGCCGGACGCACGCCCGAGGCTGGCGATTACCAGGTGTGTGCCGCTGGCCGATGCCAGTGGTTGTCGGACTGGTTGGGACCACCGAAACAGGACGTCGCCGCCGTGGACTTCTGGGCTTGCGAGCGACCTCAGTCGGACCCTCTGCGAGTTGCACAGCCCTGATGCCGGCCAGGCTGTGCAGCAGAACCGGCTTGCCATGTGTTCGCGTTCGATCGGGGGCGTTAGCGGCTCTCCTATGATCGCGACGTTCTGCCTCAGGGGGATGGGGCAGAAGGTGCCGCGCAGGGTCAGCATGTAGTTGCGCGGCTCGCCATACCAGTTGTTGCGGTCGATGGCGCCGATGGTCTGGTAGTACTTCTTGTCGAACAGGTTGTTGCCGTTCAGCGCCGCTCAGGTAGGGCCCAGCCGATATGAGCTTCAGTTGGACAATTGCCAGAATGGGTCTTGCTGCCAGTTGGGGGGAAAGCCCATCGCTCGCAGGTTGGTTTCTGGAAAGTCCGCCAGTAAATCATGCAATCGCCTATCCCAGCTGGTGTGTGGGCTGACCCGGCGCATCAACAGGTTGAGCATGCACAACACGGGAAACACCCGTGTGTGTTGCCCAGGCTCTTGCAGATGCTGCGGCCAGGGGAAGGTGACTGTCTTTGGCAGCTCAGGTCGAATGCCCAGCTCGCGGTTCCACAGCCGCGCATGGTGCGCGCAGATGTTGCGGATGGTGGTCAGGGTATGGAGCCAGGACTGCAGCAACGGGCCAGGTAGTTCCAGGCGGCGGGCAATGGCTTTCCTGTCTGCGTCTCGCGCCAGGCCTTTGAATAAGTGCGAGAGGTCCCCTAGGGTGATTTCTTCCATGGCGGCCCAAGCGGGCATCAGGCCTGGCGCGTCATAGGTCAGCGCATAGTGGCGGGCATAGCTTTCCTTGGCGCGTAGGTTTTTCAGCTGCTCTTTGCGTCCTGTGGATGCCTTAGAGGCATCGATGCGCCGACATTCGCGCTGATGATCCTGGCATGCCTTGTCCTGCTTGCTGCGAATGCTGTCCAGCAGCTCCGGATGTCGATAGCTGCTTTGAAACAATTGGCGCTGGAGATACCAGTGAGCACCGTGGGTCGGTCCCATGTGGTTGCTGATTGCGGCGCGTGCGGCGACTTCGATGCGCTCGATGGCATCGATGACGAGCAGGCGCAAGCGTCGATCGAAGTCGTACAAACGGGTGAGGTCGCGTAGTCGGGTGCCGGCTTTGAAAGCGTGGTCAGCATCTTCCGGAATCTGGAAGGGGCGCATGTAGGGCGTCAGGCGAAAGAAGCTGACTGCTTCGAGAAAGCAATGCGCCTTGGCTTCATCCTGAATGCTCAAGCCCCGTTGTTTGAGCAGAGCCAGCTGCGCAGGAATGTCGATGGCAGGTTTTTGGAAGGGCTTCATGCAAAACGGCCAGGTAAAAAAAACCCGCTCAATTTGTGCATAGCTGCCGAGGCAACCATAGGCATGGCGGGTGTGTTGTGCGCAAGGGTATGCAGTGCTGCGCAGTTTTGCAAGGTAGTTTGGCACCGTGCTGATGAGAGGGGGAGGTGAAATCGGGGCAGCAAATCACTTACTCCCTCCCGTCAAGGCCCGCTGCGGGCTCTAGCCGCTGAGGGTGCATTGCACGGTGTGTAAGGATTTGCAAAAGAAATGTCACGCGATTGTACGGCGTGACTGAGGGCACGGCGGGGTGGTTTGCGCAAGCCGCACGAGCTGCCGGATTCGAATCGTACTTGGGCTGAACCACCGCGGTTGCGGCGTGGCTTTTCAGGTTCTGGGCTACATTTTGCTGCATCGCGCCCGTGCGTTATGTGCCAAGGCCCTATAGTCGTCGATGATGTCTTGCCTGCAATCATCCCCATAGTCTTCGTGAAAATCCCTTTGGAATGGCGCCGCGTGAATCACTGCGTATCTCTCATGCCACCCCCCGGGTTGGGTGATGAGCGTGTGAGGAAGAGCTGCATCGAATTGGTCGGCGGTGATATCCAGATTGTACCCTTCGAGCCTCAGCCAGATGTGCCGTTGCTCCCTATCTTCCTTCAACTCACCCGTTACCACGTCGATGGTAATGCCCTCGTGTCCCTCGCATAGAAACCACGCCAGCAGCAAACTCGCGAATTCACAGCAGTTCGTGGGGAACATGGAGAATAGGCCGAACGCAAACCATCGCGGAGGGGTTTGCCGGAACGCCTTTGAGAACGCCATAGCTGAATGCACAACGCCTTGCGCAAGGTTGGGGGAATTCGCCATCTGAGTCACATCTCGCAGCCAAAACAAAAAAGGCCCACCTTTCGGTGAGCCTCTTGAGTACTACGTATGGTGCCGGCACCAGGAGTCGAACCCGGGACCTACTGATTACAAGTCAGTTGCTCTACCAGCTGAGCTATACCGGCATAGGGGCGTCATTATAGCGATGGATCGGCAACTGTAAACCACTTCTTGCGATCATCGAGCAACACCCTAAGTTACCGGCTAGAAAGAAGAATTTTCCTACCAGCCACGGTGGATGGTGTTGACGCCCGGCTCGGGCTTGCCAGGGTTGAAGAACAGTTTGTCGTTGTCACAGCCGCGCTTGCGGCACGGGGTGTCGACCTGCAGGGGCAGGCCGTGATCTCCACCGAGTTGCATGCCGGGCATGCTCCAGCCCAGGGAAGGGGTATTGGAGGCGTCATTGGCACAACCGGCCAGGGTCAGGGCGAGGGCGAACAGGGCGAAGGACTTGGCTTGGTTCATGGTGGTTCGTTCGTGGGTCGGTCTTCGTCGGGAGGCGCTGGAGGGGTGTCGCAGGTCATGCAATTGATGCCATACGCGCTGGGCGATGGCGAGTATCCATAGGTATGGCTCGGGCCCGGAAAACGGCATCCAGCGCGCCTGCCTGGCACGCTTATGCACAAGCGGCATGCCGGGCTTGCGCGAAAAGCATGCCGATCGACACTGCCGTCGGTCTTTGCGCAAAGGCCTGTTTTCCTTGGTTTTCGAGCGGTGGGTGGAATAAGCCGAGCGGCTGAAATAGCGTTTGGATCCAAGATTTCGTGATTTTCATCACAAGCTTGTTCACAGAGTTATCCACAGGCTGTCAAGCATGTGCGGCTATCCGCCGCGTTCGGCCAGCAACAGCAGGTTGCGTGGTGTCAGGTGGTAGTCGCAGAACACGCCCAGGCGCACGGCGTAGCCTTGTTCCTGGAGGAACAGGGCGCGATCCAGTACCAGCCAGAGCTCCAGCGGACGACGGAACAGGTTGCGCACCAGCTCCAGGTTGCGCACTTCGGCCAGGCGTCGTTGGCCTGCCGCTTCCAAAGCCGCCCAGTCCGGCTCGCCGGTGATCTCTAGCGCCTTGAGCGCGGCCAGGTCGCGGCAGTACTGGGCGAAGGGCTTCGCCAGCCAGGCGACCGGTAGCGAGGGTGTGGGCAGGTATTCGTCGCGCTGGCGCTGCTGGCGTTGCAGCAGGTCGAAACCCAGGCGTCGGGCCATGGACTCATCGCGCTGGCGGCGTACCCGGGTGCCGGCGGTGACGGTTTCGCTCAAGGGCAGGCCCAGGTCGTCCAGCGAGAGCTGCAGGTTCGAAGCCTGCGCAGCTGCGGATAACGCCTGGTAGTGCGTGCCTTGGATGCGGTTGTAGCAACAGGGGGCTACCGCCATCTGGTGGCAGCCCTGCTGGCTGGCCAGTTGCAGCAGGCGTACGTGCAGGTCTCCGCAGGCGTGCAGGGCGACCACGCTCCTGTCGCCGCCCAGGTGGCGGGCGCTGTCTTCGGCGAGCACATCCTGTCGTACGTGGGTCGCGGGTAGCCGGTGGCGATCGCTCAACGCCTGGCCGGCAGCGACCAGCTCGGCATCGTGTTCCAGGCAGGTCAGGCGCTGCCCTGCTTGCAATACACGCCGACCCAGGTGGCCTTTGCCCGAGCACCAGTCCAGCCAATGGTGCGTGTGCTCGCGAAAGCTCAGGCGGCGGCTGAAGGCTTCGATCTGTTGCCATTTGCGGCCGGGGACGTTGGCATCGAGGCGATGGCCGGCCGAGGGGAGGCCGGCGTCTGGCAATTCGCCGACCGTGGACAGTTGCCTGGCCTGCTGGGCGAGCTGTGGATAAGGGGCGGGGGCAGGGAGCTGATCGAGGTGCTGCTGGGCTGCCTCGGCTTCCTCCAGGGAGCGCTGGCGCAGCCAGGTCGAGAGCTCGGGGTGGTCCGTTTCCCAGGCCATGCGTAGCTGGGTGAACGGGCGGGGGCGCCAGAGCTGCTGGTGCTGGGCGAGAAAGCGGTCGAGTGCGTGGAAGCGCTCGGCGAGCTGGTCGCCATGGAGGAAGGGGATCTTGCTCATGGTTGCATTATGGATGGCGGTGTTGCGGCGTGTTCGGGGGCGAGGGTCGAGGGCGGTCAGTTAGCGGGCGGCGCCTTTCGGGGGCGCTGTGCGCCCCTTTCCGACCGGTCCGGCGCGCTCCCACAGCGATCTCAAGGGCAGCGCGGCCTGTGGGAGCGGGCTTGCCCGCGAAGCGTTCATCGCCCTTGGCAGGCGTCGACGCGCAACCAGCGCTCGAGCAGCTTGAAGCACTGCACCAGGACGAAGGAGATCAACAGGTAGAACACCCCGGCCGCGAAGAAGATCTCCACCGGCAGGTAGGTACGGGCGATGATGGTCCGGGCCATGCCGGTCAGTTCCAGCAGGGTCACGGTACTGGCCAGGGCACTGGCCTTGAGCATCAGGATCACTTCGTTGCTGTAGGCCGGCAGGCCGATGCGCGCGGCCCGTGGCAGCATGATGTAGAACAGTGTCTTGCTCTGCGACATGCCCAGGGCGCGCGCCGCCTCGATCTCGCCCTTGGGGATGGCCTGCAGCGCGCCGCGCAGGATCTCGGCGATGTAGGCGGCGGTGTGCAGGGTCATGGTCAGCACGGTGCACCAGAATGGGTCGCGCAGGTAGGGCCACAGGGCGCTGCTGCGTACCGCATCGAACTGGGCCAGGCCGTAGTACACCAGGAACAGCTGCACCAGCAGCGGGGTGCCGCGGAAGAAGAAGATGTAGCCGTAGGGCAGGGCGCGCACGTACCAGTGGCGCGAGGCACGGGCAACGCCCAGCGGGATGGCCAGGATCAGCCCGGCGATGACCGCGATGGCCACCAGCTCCAGGGTCAGGGTCGCGCCCTGGGCCAGGCGTGGCAGCCACTTGATGATGACTTCCCAGTTCATTGCTCGGCCCTCACGAAGCCGCGAGCGGCGCGTTTTTCCATGAAGTGCATGCCAACCATGGCGACGATGGTCAGGCTCAGGTAGATGCAGGCAGCGACCATATAGAAGGTGAACGGCTCCTTGCTCACGGTCACGGCGATCTGCGAATGACGCATGATTTCTTCCAGGCCGATCACCGAAACCAGTGCGGTGTCCTTCATCAGGATCATGAACAGGTTGCCCAGGCCAGGCAGGGCGATGCGCCACATCTGCGGCAGGATGATCCGCGACAGGATGCGCCCCTTGGACAGGCCCAAGGCCAGGCCGGCCTCACGATGGCCCTTGGGGATCGCCAGGATGGCGCCACGGAATACCTCCGTGGCATAGGCGCCGAAGCACAGGCCGAGGGCGATCACGCCGGCGGCGAAGGCATTGAGTTCCAGCCCCGGTATGTTGAGGGCTTCGCCGATGCGGTTCATCAGGCTGACGGTGCCGAAGTAGATCAGCAGGACCCAGAGCAGTTCGGGCACGCCGCGCACCAGGGTCGAGTAGGTGCTGCCGAGCCATTGCAGCGGTTTGATCGAGGAGGTCTTGGCCAAGGCGCCGAGCAGGCCCAGGACCAGCCCCAGCAGCAGGGCGCAAAGCGCCAGTTTTACGGTCATCAGGGTGCCGGCCGCCAGGGCCGGACCGAATCCGTGCAGGTCGATATTCATGGGCAGGTGCGTTCAAGGGACCGACACCGCGCGAGGCGGTGCCGGTCGGGGCGTATCATTCGATGCTGAACGGGAAGTACTTGTCGTTGATCTTCTTGTACGTACCGTCGGCTTTGATTTCTTGCAGTGCGGCATTGAGCTTCTCGCGCAGGGGGTCACCCTTGCGCACGGCGATGCCGATCTTGTCGCTGTCTACCACAGGCTCGCCCTTGAACTCGAAGTTCTGGCCGTCCTTGCTCTTGAGCCACTCGTACTGCACGTACTTGTCGGCCAGGATGCCGTCGATGCGCCCGGAAACCAGGTCCAGGTAGGCGTTTTCCTGGGTGTCGTAGAGCTTGATGTCGACGTCGTCGCCGTAGTTGTCCTCGAGCCAGGTACCGGCCAGGGTGGCGCGCTGGGTGCCGATCACCTTGCCCTTGAGCGAGGCCTTGTCGGTCTTGAAGTCGACGTTCTTCGGCGCGATGAACTGCAGTTTGTTGGAGTAGTACGGGTCGGTGAAGTCGACGGCCTGCTTGCGCTCCTCGGTGATCGACAGCGAGGACACCAGGAAGTCGAACTTCTTGGCGTTCAGGGCCGGGATGATGCCGTCCCAGTCGGAGGTGACGACCGAGCACTCGACCTTCATCTTGGCGCACAGGGCGTCGCCGATGTCCTTGTCGAAGCCGACCACGTTGCCGCTGGCGTCCTTGTTGTTGAACGGCGGGTAGGCCGCTTCGATACCCATGCGCAGTTTTTCCGCGGCCATGGCGTTGGCCGAGAAGACCAGGGTGGCGGCGGCGGCCAGGAGGAATTTCTTATAGGTTTGCATGTGTTGCTCCGTTAGCGGTGGCTGGACATGAATTGCTTGCAACGCGCCGAGTTCGGGTTTTCGAAGACCTGCTGCGGCGTTCCTTGCTCTTCGACCAGGCCCTGGTGCAGGAAGACCACTTCGCTGGACACCTGGCGGGCAAAGTTCATCTCGTGCGTCACCAGCAGCATGGTACGGCCTTCTTCGGCGAGCGCACGGATAACGTTAAGCACTTCCTGGACCATTTCCGGATCGAGGGCCGAGGTCGGCTCGTCGAACAGGATGACCTTGGGCTTCATGGCCAGGGTACGGGCAATGGCGGCGCGCTGCTGCTGGCCACCGGAAAGCTGGGCGGGGTAGGCATGACGCTTGTCGTAGATGCCGACCTTGTTGAGCAGCGCCTCGGCGTGCTCGATGGCCTCGGCCTTGCTCTGGCCGAGGACGCGGCGCGGCGCCTCGATGATGTTGTCGAGGATCGACATGTGCGGCCAGAGGTTGAAGTTCTGGAAGACGAAGCCGATCTCGCTGCGCAGGCGGTTGATCTGGCGATTGTCGGCAGCGATCAGGTCGCCGTTCCTCGTCGCCTTGAGCTTGAGCGCCTCGCCGGCGACGAAGATCTCGCCCTGGTGCGGGTTCTCCAGCAGGTTGATGCAGCGCAGCAGGGTGGACTTGCCGGAACCGGACGAGCCGAGGATCGAGATCACGTCACCGTCGCGGGCGGTCAGCGAAATGCCCTTGAGAATTTCCTGGTCGCCGTAGCGTTTGTGCAGGTTGCGGATTTCCAGCGCGGGCGTGGCCTGGGCCATGTGCGGTCCTCATGTGTTCGGGTGCGTTCCCAGCTGTTGGCGGCCTTCCTGGCGAGCGCCAAGCTAGCATAGCGGCGGAATGACAGCCAACCAGGTCGCAAGGGGCTCGGGTCGCTGGCGGGACAGTTTGTCGCATCGTTGCAGCGGACTGTCGCGAGGATGTCCGCGGGCGCCTTCGCCCAGCACCGGAGCCTTGATGAAAAAAGGCGCGATGGTGCCAGCTTTGGACGTGCCTGGGAAGCCGTTTTTGGCCGGGTGGCGCTTTCTTGCGCGTTATGCCTTGGCCAGGTTGCGCTGATGGGTTGCGCTTTTTCATGCAGCATTTTCGTGCGCAGGTGTTACCGAGGAGCACCTTTGGTGCGTTTGTAAGTGAGTATTTCAGTAATCCAGGCTTGGCATGGGGCAATGATGGCCTTTCGGTCAAGGGCTGGCTGAATGCCCCGCAAGGCGGTGCTACTTGGGGGCTGGGGAGTTTTCGGACGAGTGTCCTGGCCGGGTGGCTCGCTTATTGCCAGCAGGAGAGGGCCGAATGCAGCGGTGCCTGGATCGACCCCAGGGCGCGCTTGCTATCACGTTCGGACGGTCCACTCCTTACAAAGGTAGTTTTATGAGCGGTAAGCACAATTCCAATGACCTCGCTCAGGGGCTCAAGCAACGGCATGTGACCATGCTGTCCATCGCTGGCGTGATCGGCGCCGGCCTGTTCGTCGGCTCCGGCCACGCCATCGCCCTGGCCGGCCCGGCCGTGCTGCTCGCCTATGCCGCCGCCGGTACCCTGGTGGTGCTGGTGATGCGCATGCTCGGCGAGATGGCCATCGCCTCGCCGGACACCGGTTCCTTCTCCACCTACGCCGACCGCGCCATCGGGCGCTGGGCCGGTTTCACCATCGGCTGGCTGTACTGGTGGTTCTGGGTCCTGGTGATCCCGCTGGAGGCCAACGCCGCGGCGGCCATCCTGCACGCCTGGTTCCCTGCCGTGGACCTGTGGGCCTTCTCCTTGGTCATCACCCTGGTGCTGACCGGCACCAACCTGTTCAGCGTGAAGAACTACGGCGAGTTCGAATTCTGGTTCGCCCTGCTCAAGGTGCTGGCGATCATCGGCTTCATCGTGGTCGGTTGCGTGGCCATGTTCGGCCTGGCGCCAGGTAGCCAGGTCAGCGGCGCCAGCCACCTGTTCGATACCCAGGGCTTCATGCCCAATGGCCTGGGCGCCGTGCTGGCGGCCATGCTGACGACCATGTTCTCGTTCATGGGGACCGAGATCGTCACCATCGCGGCGGCGGAGTCGAAGGACCCGGGCAAGCAGATCACCCGCGCCACCAACTCGGTGATCTGGCGTATCTGCCTGTTCTACCTGGTGTCGATCTTCCTGGTCGTGGCCCTGGTGCCGTGGAACGATCCGGCCCTGGCCGAGACCGGCTCCTACCAGACCGTGCTGAGCCGGATCGGCGTGCCCAACGCCAAGCTGATCGTCGACATCGTCGTGCTGATCGCCGTGACCAGCTGCCTGAACTCGGCGCTGTACACCTCCTCGCGCATGCTGTTCTCCCTGAGCAAGCGCGGCGACGCCCCGGCCCTGGCCCAGCGCACCACCAAGGCCGGCACCCCGCACTGGGCGGTGCTGCTGTCCACTGCCGCGGCCTTCCTGACCGTGTTCGCCAACTTCGTCGCCCCGGCGGCGGTGTTCGAGTTCCTGCTGGCCAGCTCCGGCGCCATCGCCTTGCTGGTGTACTTGGTGATCGCCGTGTCGCAACTGCGCATGCGCAGCCAGCGTGAGGCCCGTGGCGAGACGATCGCCTTCAGGATGTGGCTGTTCCCGGGGCTGACCTGGGCGGCCATCGCCTTCATCGTCGCCGTGCTGGCGGTGATGGCCTTGCGTGAGGATCATCGCGCCGAGATCATCGCCACTGCGCTGCTGAGCATTGGCGTGGTCGCGGCTGGCTTGCTGGTGCATCGCAAGCGCAAGGCCGAAGGCCAGGCGGCCGGGCAGGTGGCCTTGGACAACTGAGGTGGGCTGCTGTGAATGAAAAGGCCGCGTCCTGTGCAGGGCGCGGCCTTTTCATTGGGACCGCTTTATGCTCCTGTCGCGACGCAAGGCCGCTCCCGCAGGGCCTCTGCAACCCCCATCGTTCTTGATCGGCCCAGACCTGCGTGGGGCTCGCCGGCGATAGGGTTTCAGCCGAACTGCTTCTGCTGTTGCTGCTGCTTGGCCACCGCTTCGGAGGCTGCCACATAGGCTTCTTGGAACTCATCGCTTTCCAGCCAGGCCATGGTGGTGTCTTCGTCGGTGCCGTCGAGCCATTTGCGGTAGGCGGTGAAGACCATGACGATGTAGTCGGTGGCGTGCTCTTCCTTGTGGCCCTTGAGTACCAGCGCCAGCAGCGGGTCGACCAGGAATACCGAGATCATCGGCACCAGGCCGTTCTCCTGGGCTTCTTTCATCTTGTCGAACAGGCTGTTGTAGCTGCCCGAGTCCATGGCCTTGGTGAACACCTGCTCGACGCTGGCGCTCTCGCCGGTGCTGGCCTTGACCGCCTGGCCGCTGCGCACCATGCGGTTCTGCTTGGCCTTGGCGGCGGCGCGCTTGGCGCGTTTCTGTTGCTTGGTGTTGGAGGCCATGGGGTAGATCCTTGGGGGTGTCTGGAAAATGCGCGTATTGAAGCGTAGTTGCCGAAGAAACCCAAGCGTTGGCCGATTGGGGCCGCTGTGCGGCCCATCGCTGGCAAGCCAGCTCCCACAGGGAGCGCGCTACTCTCAAGAGCAGCGGCGAGCCTGTGGGAGCGGCCTTGTGTCGAGAAAGGGCTGCGCAGCAGACCTGGGGTTCAACTGGCCTGCGGTGCCGGCTCATCCTCCTCGAACCCCCGCGAAGCCCGCCCCACTAGCAGTGGGTCGGGTGCATGGGCCACGCTGTGGTCCTTGCCCGGATAGTCCAGCGAATGCAGGAAGTGGCGGATGCAGTTGATCCGCGCGCGCTTCTTGTCGTCGGACTTGATCACCGTCCAGGGCGCGTCGGCGGTGTCGGTGTGGAAGAACATGGCCTCCTTGGCCGCGGTGTAGTCCTCCCACCTGTCCAGCGACTTGATGTCGATGGGCGAGAGCTTCCAGTGCTTGAGCGGGTCGTCGCGGCGGGAGATGAAGCGGCGCAGTTGCTCCTCGCGGTTCACCGAGAACCAGTACTTGAACAGCAGGATGCCGCTGTTGCACAGCATGCGCTCCAGCTCCGGGGCCTGGCGCATGAACTCCAGGTACTGCAGCGGCGTGCAGAAGTCCATCACCCGCTCGACGCCGGCGCGGTTGTACCAGGAGCGGTCGAAGAACACCATTTCGCCAGCCGTGGGCAGGTGCTGGATGTAGCGCTGGAAGTACCACTGGCCCTTTTCCTGCTCGGAGGGCTTTTCCAGGGCGACGATCCGCGCGCCACGCGGGTTCAGGTGTTCCATGAAGCGCTTGATCGTGCCGCCCTTGCCCGCCGCGTCGCGGCCTTCGAAGAGGATGACCACGCGCTGGCCGGTTTCCTTCACCCAGCTCTGCACCTTGAGCAGCTCGATCTGCAGGTTGTGCTTGGCCTTCTCGTAGTCCTGGCGGCGCAGGCGGGTGCGGTATGGGTAGTTGGCCGGCAGGCGCGCCGAGGTGCTGTCCTCGCTGCTGCCGTGGCGGGCGGTGGCCACTTCCAGGGCGGCGGGTTGCTGGCTGATGGCGCTGATGGTCGGCTCGGGCTTGATCCTGGCGGCGGGCTTGCGCGGGCGTGAGGGGCGGCGGCGAGGGATCGAGGCGATGCCTGGGCTGGCGTCCTGGGCGGGCGTGGGGGAGAGCAGGGGCGTGGAGTCGTCGCTCATGGAAGTCCCTTCGGGTCGATTCGAGTGTCCACCCGATATGCTAGGACTCGCTGATTGATGGCTTTTTGATGTCGGTCAATGCTGGGCTGATCGTCCGGGCCAGGGGCCGCTTCGCGCCCCATCGCTGGCAAGCCAGCTCCCACAGAGGGCGCTTGCGCCGACTGACAGGCACAAAAAAACCCTGGATCTTTCGATCCAGGGTTTCGGTATTTGGTGCCCAGAGACGGAATCGAACCGCCGACACGGGGATTTTCAATCCCCTGCTCTACCGACTGAGCTATCTGGGCAACGGGGCGCATTAAAAGGGTTTTTCAGGATCACGTCAACGACTTTTTGAAAATTTTTTAAATTAATTCCGTCGCTTACGTTTCCGAGGCTCATTCGCTGGGGGGAACGTAGCCTTCGGCCTTGGCGTAGTCTTCGCCGGAGAAGAACTTGTCCATCTCCGCCTGGAGGAACTTGCGGTCCTCGGCGTTCATCATGTTCAGGCGCTTTTCGTTGATCAGCATGGTCTGGTGCTTCTGCCATTCGTCCCAGGCCTGCCTTGAGATGTTGTCGAAGATGTCCTGGCCCTTGGCGCCGGGGTAGGGCGGGCGCTCAAGGCCGGGCAGTTCTTCTTTGTACTTGCGGCACATCACGGTGCGGGTCATCGGGGCTCTCCTGCAATCAATTCGTCGGCCGCGCGTTTGAGCAGTTTCTTGACCGGGGCAGCCAGGCCCAGGCGCGGCGGGGTGGCCAGGTTATACCAGAGCCAGTCGGGCTCGGCCACGTGCGAGCCGGCCGGGTCGACGCGCACCAGCCAGGGCTCGATGGCCAGCTGGAAATGGCTGAAGGTGTGGGTCAGGCCTTCCAGGGCGTGGCTGGCGGTCATGCGCAGGCCATGCTGGTAGGCCAGGTCGTCGAGCTGCTCCAGGCTGTCCAGCTCCGGCAGGCTCCACAGGCCACCCCACAGGCCGCTGGAGGGGCGGCGGTAGAGCAGGATGGCGCCTTGCTGGTTGGCCAGGATCGGCATCAGCGTGCGGCGCTGGGGCAGGGCCTTGCGCGGCTTGGGCTCGGGGTAGTGGGTTTCCTGGCCGAGCAGGTGCGCCTGGCAACCTTGCTGCAGCGGGCAGATCAGGCAACTGGGCTTGCTGCGGGTGCACAGCGTCGCCCCCAGGTCCATCATCGCCTGGGTGTAGTGGTTGACCCGGGTCATCGGCGTGAAGCGCTCGGCATTGGCCCACAGGGCATTGGCCACCTTCGGCTCGCCCGGGTAGCCGGCCTGGGCGGTATAGCGGGCCAGCACGCGCTTGACGTTGCCGTCGAGGATCGGTGCACGAATGCCCATGCTGATGCTGGCGATGGCGCCAGCGGTGGAGCGGCCGATGCCGGGCAGCTCGGTGAGCTGCTCGACGCTGCGTGGGAATTCGCCGCCGTGCTTTTCGACCACGATCTTCGCCGCCTTCTGCAGGTTGCGTGCGCGGGTGTAGTAGCCCAGGCCCGTCCACAGGTGCAGTACCTCGTCCTCTGGTGCCTCGGCCAGGGCCCGTACTGTGGGCAGGGCCTGCATGAAACGGTCGAAATAGTTGAGCACGGTGCTGACCTGGGTCTGCTGCAGCATGATTTCCGAGACCCAGACACGGTAGGGGGTGATGCCCTGTTGCCAGGGCAGGTCGTGGCGGCCGTGCTGGTCGTACCAGTCCAGCACGGCGCTGGAGAACTGCTCGGGACTCATCGTTTGAACAGCCCCTTGAGTGCCTCTTTGACTTCCGGGCTCACCTTGTCACCGAGCTTTTCGTCGAGCTTGTCATCCAGTTTCTCCTTCAGGCGATTGCCGGCCAGCTTGGCGGCGACCTTGCCCAGGCCGTCCTGGTCCAGGCGGCAGGCCTTGGCACCCAGCTCCAGCGGGCCGCGACAGCGCAGCGGCAGTTCGACGCCAACGTAGCGCTCGTTGACCTGGCAGGCCGGGTCAGGCATGGCGCGCTGGTCGCCTTCGACGATCACGCCGATGTTGTAGTCCATGCCCAGCACGCGCAGGTCGACGTCACCATGGCCGTTGACGGCCAGGCCGGGGATGCGCGCCTTCAGGTCCGGGTTGCTGGCCACGCCGTTGCGTATCACCAGGCTGCCGCGCAGTTCCTGGAAGGGCGTGTCCTTGCCGCGCGGCTCGCCGCTGAGCGTCTTGCGGTTGAGGGTGGCGATGGCCTGGCACAGTTGCTGTTCCAGGTTGGCGTTGACCAGCACGCCATCGTTGATGGTGAAGCTGGCTTTGCCGTTGAGGGTATCGACCAGGGCCTTCTGGCTGTTGCCGGTGGCGGTCAGGTCGCTGGAGAGGGTCAGCAGGCCCTTGACCGGCGGGGCCTGGTCCGGGCTTTCGCGCTTGATGAAGTGCTCCACCGGCACGCGAGTGATCTTCGTGTTGACGCCGATCTGTGGTACGGCCGGGCGTACATCGACGGTGCCCTTGGCCTCGAAGCTGCCGTTGTACAGGCTGCCGCGCAGGGTCTGGAGGGTCACCAGGCCGCCCTGGCCGCTGGCCTTGAGCTGGGCGTCGGCGATCGGCAGCTTGTCCAGCGTCAGGGCGCCGAACGACAGGTCGGCCTGCAGGTCGAGTGCGCGCAGGCGGTCCACCGGCAGCAGCTTGTCGTTGCTCCAGGCCACCTGGGTCGGGGCGTTGGGTAGCGGGGTGGTGCCAGTCACCGCGCGGGCTTCCTGCTGCTTGACCTCGGCCTGGCGGGCGGCCGTGGCGCCCTTGGCCTCCTCGCTCTTGGCCGGGAAGTAGCGATCGGCGTCGAACTTGTCGGCTTTCAGGCGCAGGCGCAAGGCCTGCTTGGCGACGTCTTCGACGGCCACGCGGCCGCTGAAGGTGCTGTCGTCCAGTTTCACCGCCAGGTCTTCCAGGGCCAGGCTGTTCGGGTTGCCCTGCAGGCGGCTGACCAGCTCCAGCTTGCCGAACGCGGCCGGGTCGGCGGTGGCCGGCAGCGGGTGGCCGATGCTGTCGAGGAAGGTGCGCAGGTCGAACTGGGCCACGGACAGGCCACCGCTCAGTTGCGGGGTCTTGTCCAGGTCGCGCAGGTTCAGTTCGCCCAGGGCGCGCAGCTGGTTGGCCGACAGCTTCAGGCCGTTCCACGAGGCGACGTTGGCTGCCAGGTCGACCAGCAACTGGCCCTGGGCGGCGAAGGTCATGGTCTTGCCGGCCAGCGGCTCGCCCGAGGTCTCGCCGGAAAGGCGCATGTCCTCGAAGTTGTAGCGCTTGAGCCGACGGTCGAAGCGCAGTTCGCCGGTCAGCTCGGTGCGGGCCTTGAGGTTCGGTTGGCTGGCGCTCAGGAAGGCGCTGGCCTTGAGCGGGATGTTCACGCCCTCGCGCACCGCGCCGGTGCTCAGCTGGATGCTTTCGGCGCTGAAGCTCTGGCCGCTGCGGGCATCGGTGTACTGCACCCGGGCGTTGTTCACGGTCAGGCTGTCGATGTCCAACTTGACCTGGCGCTCGTTGGCACCTTGCTGGCTGGCCGGGGGCTCGCTGGCGGTGGGCTCGGCGGGCTTGGCGCCGCTGCTGGCGCTCTGCTCGGGCAGGGGCTTGCCGATGTCTTCCCAGTTGCCGTGGCCCTGTTCGTCGCGGGTCAACGTCAGGTTCAGGCCCTCGACGCGCACGTCGCTCATCTGCACTTCGCGGCGCAGCAGGGGCAGTACGCGCACCGACAGGCCGAGCATCTGCAGGTCGGCGAACGGCGCCTTGGGGTTGTTCAGCGTGGCGACGCTGACGTCATGCAGCTCCAGGCCCAGCCACGGGAACAGGCTCCAGCCGATTTCACCGTTGAGGGTCAGCTCGACGTGGGCCTTGTCGCGGGCCAGCTGGCGAATCTCGTCTTTATAGTCGTTGGGATCGAAGAGGTGGGTCAGGGCGAAGCCCAGCGCCACGATGATCAGCAGCAACCCGAGAAGCCCCAGCCCCAGGATTTTGCCGAACGCTTTCATGGGCGAGTCCTTGTAGTCCGATTTTGAAATTCAAGCGGCAAAGTATAGCGCCGCGGCGATGGCTCCTGCGTATCAGACAAGCGATACAGGGCATTTCTTACGAATGTTGAAGAAGGCGCCGATGGTTTGGCCAGTACAGGTTTGACCTCATCCACTACCGCAGTTCCTTGGACGGGGCGGCGGGCGCAAAAATGGCCTGGCGCTGCCATATGTCATCCGCGTTCCAAGCCGGCGCGTTCTGGGCCTATAATGGCAGCCTTTTCGCCCAATGATTTTGCGGAGCTGGTGATGGTCGAACGTAAGGCTTCCGTCGAGCGCAATACCCTGGAAACCCAGGTAAAGGCCTCGATCAACCTCGATGGCAGTGGCAAGGCCCGATTCGATATCGGTGTGCCTTTCCTTGAACACATGCTCGACCAGATCGCCCGGCATGGGCTGATCGACCTGGACATCGAGTGCAAGGGCGACCTGCATATCGACGACCACCACACCGTGGAAGACGTCGGCATCACCCTCGGCCAGGCCTTCGCCAAGGCCATCGGCGACAAGAAGGGCATCCGCCGCTACGGCCATGCCTACGTGCCGCTGGACGAAGCGCTGTCGCGCGTGGTCATCGACTTCTCCGGCCGCCCGGGGCTGCAGATGCATGTGCCGTACACCCGTGCCAGCGTCGGTGGCTTCGACGTCGACCTGTTCCAGGAGTTCTTCCAGGGCTTTGTCAACCACGCCCTGGTGACCCTGCACATCGACAACCTGCGTGGCCACAACACCCACCACCAGATCGAGACGGTGTTCAAGGCCTTCGGCCGCGCCCTGCGCATGGCCGTCGAGCTGGACGAGCGCATGGCCGGGCAGATGCCTTCGACCAAGGGATGCCTGTAATGCAGACAGTCGCCGTTATCGACTATGGCATGGGCAACCTGCACTCGGTGGCCAAGGCCCTGGAGCATGTCGGCGCCGGCAAGGTGCTGATCACCAGCGACGCCGCGGTGATCCGCGAGGCCGACCGGGTGGTGTTCCCCGGCGTCGGCGCGATCCGTGACTGCATGGCCGAAATCCGTCGCCTGGGCTTCGATGGTCTGGTCCGCGAGGTCAGCCAGGACCGTCCATTCCTCGGCATCTGCGTCGGCATGCAGGCGCTGCTCGAGCACAGCGAGGAGAACGACGGCGTCGATTGCATCGGCCTGTTCCCCGGCCAGGTGCGCTTCTTCGGCAAAGGCCTGCAGGAAGACGGCGAGCACCTGAAGGTGCCGCACATGGGCTGGAACGAGGTCAGCCAGGCCATCGACCACCCCCTGTGGCACGATATCCCCGACCGGGCCCGTTTCTACTTCGTGCACAGCTACTACATCAATGCCGGCAAGCCGGGCCAGGTGGTCGGCCGCGGCCACTACGGCGTCGACTTCGCGGCGGCGCTGGCCGATGGCCCGCGCTTCGCCGTGCAGTTCCACCCGGAGAAGAGCCATACCCATGGCCTGCAGTTGCTGCAGAACTTCATCGCCTGGGACGGGCGCTGGTAGATGAGCAGGTCGCGGACCAAGGCGCCGGTCCTCACCCTGGCCCCCGAGCAGGAGCGCGAGGCCCTCGACACCTTGAAGCGGTTCCTGGAGGACCGCTTCGAGCTGCAACTGGGCTCATTCGAAGTGGCCGAGGTTCTCGAACTGTTCAGCAAGGAAATTGCACCCCATTACTACAACAGGGCGATTGCCGATGTTCAGCTGCACCTCAAGGAGCGGTTCGAGAGCATCGAAAGCGACCTATGGGCGTTGGAAAAAAGCTGAAAGCCGCAAGCTAAAGCCTGATCGCCTATCGAACAACCACCGCGCATTGCTTGCAGCTTGTGGCTTGCCGCTTGCCGCTTGAATTGATGAAGGAAAGAGCATGCTGATTATCCCCGCTATCGATCTCAAGGATGGTGCCTGCGTACGCTTGCGCCAAGGTCGCATGGAAGACTCCACCGTATTCTCCGACGACCCGGTGAGCATGGCCGCCAAATGGGTCGAGGGGGGCTGCCGTCGCCTGCACCTGGTCGACCTCAATGGCGCCTTCGAAGGCCAGCCGGTCAATGGCGAGGTGGTCACCGCCATCGCCAAGCGCTACCCACAGCTGCCGATCCAGATCGGCGGCGGCATCCGCTCGCTGGAAACCATCGAGCACTACGTCAAGGCCGGCGTCAGCTACGTGATCATCGGTACCAAGGCGGTCAAGCAGCCAGCGTTCGTCGCCGAAGCGTGCAAGGCCTTCCCGGGCAAGGTCATCGTCGGCCTGGACGCCAAGGACGGTTTCGTCGCCACCGACGGCTGGGCCGAGGTCAGCTCGGTGCAGGTCATCGACCTGGCCAAGCGTTTCGAGGCCGATGGCGTTTCGGCGATCGTCTACACCGACATCGCCAAGGACGGCATGATGCAGGGCTGCAACGTGCCCTTCACCAAGGCCCTGGCCGAAGCCACGTCGATCCCGGTGATCGCCTCGGGCGGCATCCACAACCTGGGCGACATCAAGGCCCTGCTGGACGCCAAGGCGCCGGGCATCATCGGCGCTATCACCGGCCGTGCCATCTACGAAGGCACCCTCGACGTCGCCGAGGCCCAGGCCTTCTGCGACAACTATTGACAGGAGCGGCAAGCTGCAAGCGGCAAGATAAAGGCAGTACGCGGTCCGGCCTTTCTCTTGCCGCTTGAAGCTTGCAGCTGCTCCCCAGGAGTCCCCCATGGCTTTAGCTAAACGCATCATCCCTTGCCTGGACGTGGACAACGGCCGGGTGGTCAAGGGCGTCAAGTTCGAGAACATCCGCGATGCCGGCGACCCGGTGGAGATCGCCCGGCGCTACGACGAGCAGGGTGCCGACGAGATCACCTTCCTCGACATCACCGCCAGCGTCGATGGCCGAGACACCACGCTGCATACCGTCGAGCGCATGGCCAGCCAGGTGTTCATCCCGCTGACCGTGGGCGGTGGCGTGCGTACCGTGCAGGACATCCGCAACCTGCTCAACGCCGGTGCCGACAAGGTCTCGATCAATACCGCCGCGGTGTTCAACCCCGAGTTCGTCGGCGAGGCGGCCGAGCGCTTCGGCTCCCAGTGCATCGTCGTCGCCATCGACGCCAAGAAGGTCAGCGGCCCCGACGAGACGCCGCGCTGGGAGATCTTCACCCACGGCGGGCGCAAGCCGACCGGCCTGGATGCGGTGGCCTGGGCGAAGAAGATGGAAGGCCTGGGGGCGGGCGAGATCCTGCTCACCAGCATGGATCAGGATGGCATGAAGAGCGGCTTCGACCTGGGCGTGACCCGCGCCATCAGCGATGCCGTGGGCATCCCGGTGATCGCCTCGGGCGGCGTGGGCAATCTGCAGCACCTGGCTGACGGGATCCTGGAAGGGCATGCCAGCGCGGTGCTGGCGGCGAGCATCTTCCACTTCGGCGAGTACACCGTGCCCGAGGCCAAGGCCTACATGGCGGCGCGGGGAATCGTCGTTCGCTGATTCTGCGCGTGGGGCTTTGAACCCTGGGGCTGCAAAGCAGCCCCCGATTCACGATCAGCCGAGATTCTTGCCCAGCAACGCGTGATACAGCTCGCTGTCGCCAAGAATCCCCACCACCTTGTCGTTCTCTTGCAGCACCAGCTTGTTACCGGTCTGGTAGCGGATCTGCAGGGCTTCGCGCATGCCGATGTCGGCACTCACCAGGGTCGGCTTGCGCGCCAGCGTCTCCACATCCTGCCCTGGCGCCCAGTTCTGCAGGTCCAGGCCATTCTGGCCCTGGCGGGCACGTTTGATCGAACCGCCTTCGCCCAGGTCGAGCCAGGAGTCCACGCCCGGGTCCAGGCACACCGAACCGTTGATCCGCTTGCACTTGTCCAGGGTGCGCATCAGGCTGCGCCCGCACAGCACGTTGAGCGGGTTGGTGTGGGCAACGAAGGTGCGCACGTAGTCGTCCGCCGGGTTCAGGACGATGTCTTCGGGCTTGCTGTACTGGATGATGCGGCCGTCCTTCATGATGGCGATGCGGCTGCCCAGCTTGAGTGCCTCGTCCAGGTCGTGGCTGACGAACACGATGGTCTTGCTCAGCTTGCGCTGCAGCTCCAGCAGCTCGTCCTGCAGACCCTGACGGATCAGCGGGTCGAGGGCCGAGAAGGGTTCGTCCATCAGCAGGATGTCGGCATCCATGGCCAGCGCCCGGGCCAGGCCCACGCGCTGCTGCATGCCGCCGGAGAGCTCGTCGGGCTTCTTGTTGCGCCACTGGGTCAGGCCCACCAGCTCGAGCTTCTCGTCCACCAGCTTGCGCCGTTCCTTTTCCGGGCGCCCCTGCATCTCCAGGCCAAAGCTGATGTTCTCGCGCACGGTCAGCCAGGGCATCAGGGCGAACTTCTGAAACACCATGGCGATGCGCTTGGTGCGCATCATCTTCAGCTCGGCCGGGGTGCAGTGGGCGATGTCGATATGGTTGCCTTCATGCTCGACGAACAACTTGCCACGGCTGACGGTGTTCAGGCCGTTGATGCAACGCAGCAGGCTCGACTTGCCCGAGCCGGACAGGCCCATGAGCACGCAGATCTCGCCCTTGTCGATGTCCAGGTTGGCCTTTTCCACACCGACCACCAGGCCGGTCTTCTTGAGGATCTGCTCGCGGGTCTGGCCTTGGTCGAGCAGGGCGAGGGCCTCGCGAGGCTTGTTGGAGAAGATGACGTCGACGTCTTCGAAACGAATGATGCTCATGCTTCACCCCTTGCCGGCAGCTCCGGTTGCTTGCAGATACGGTCGAGCATGATCGCCAGCAGTACGATCGCCAGGCCCGCTTCGAAGCCCAGCGAGATATCGGCGGTGTTCAATGCGTTGACCACGGGTTTGCCCAGGCCGTCCGCGCCCACCAGGGCGGCGATCACCACCATCGACAGCGACAGCATGATGCACTGGGTGACGCCAGCGGCGATGCTCGGCATCGCGTGTGGCAGTTCGATGCGGGTCAGCAACTGGCGCCGGGAGCAGCCGAAGGCCTTGCCGGCGTCCATCAGCTCCTGGGGTACGTCGCAGATCCCCAGGTAGGTCAGGCGGATCGGCGCGGCGATGGCGAACACCACCGTGGAGATCAGCCCCGGTACCACGCCCAGGCCGAACAGGGTCAGGGTCGGGATCAGGTAGACGAAGGTGGGCACCGTCTGCATCAGGTCGAGGATCGGCCGCATGCCGGTGTAGAACCACGGCTTGTGCGCCGCGAGGATGCCCAGCGGCACGCCGATGGCCACGCAGACCACGGTGGCGAAGGTCACCTGCGCCAGGGTCTCCATGGTTTCCTGCCAGTAGCCCAGGTTGAAGATCAGCAGGAACGAGAAGGCAACGAACGCGGTGAGGGCCCATTTGCGCTGGATCAGGTGCGCCAGAGCGGCGAACAGGGCGATGAGAACGTAGGGGTTGAACCAGGTCAGGGCACTGGTGACGCCATGGATCATGAACTCCAGGCCTTGGGCGATGGCGTCGAAGTAATCTGCGCCGTTCTGGGTCAGCCATTCGACGAACGACGCGATGTACTGTCCCAGGGGTATTTTCTGTTCGATAAGCATGATAGCGAGCTTCCACCTGCAAAGATTGAAATCAGTCCGGGGCGGGCACGGTCCTGCCCCGAGGTAGTGCCTACTGCTATTGCATCCATTACTGCTACTGCGTCAGCTTGGCCTTTACCGCCTCCAGCCCCGGTTCGCCGTCCACGGTCGTCACCCCGGCCAGCCAGGTGTCGAGCACTTGCGGGTTGTTCTTCAGCCACGCCTTGGCGGCCGCCTCGGGTTTCATCTTGTCGTCCAGGACGTTGCCCATCAGCGTGCTTTCCATGTCCAAGGTGAACGACAGGTTCTTCAGCAACTGGCCAACGTTGCTGCATTCTTGCGCGTAGCCCTTGCGGGTATTGGTCAGCACCGTCGCCTTGCCGTACTCGGGGCCGAAGAAATCGTCGCCGCCGGAGAGGTACTGCATCTTGAAGCGCTTGTTCATCGGGTGCGGTTCCCAGCCGAGGAACACCACGGCATCACCGCGCTTCTGCGCCCGGTCGACCTGCGACAGCATGCCGGCCTCGCTGGACTGCACCAGCTTGAAACCGGCGTCCTTCAGGCCGAAGGCGTTCTGGTCGATCATGTTCTGGATGGTGCGGTTGCCGTCGTTGCCCGGCTCGATGCCATAGATCTTGCCGCCCAGTTCGCGCTTGAACTTGACGATGTCGGCGAAATCCTTGAGGCCTTTGTCGTACAGCGCCTGGGGCACCGCCAGGGTGTACTTGGCGTTCTCCAGGTTGGCGCGCAGCGTCTCGACGGTGCCGGCGTCGCGGTACTGCTTGATGTCGTTCTCCATGGTCGGCATCCAGTTGCCGAGGAACACGTCGAGGTCCTTGCCGGCGGCCAGCGACTTGTAGGTCACCGGTACCGAGATCATCGTGGTGTGGGTCTTGTAGCCCAGGGCTTCGAGCACGACGCTGGTCACCGCGGTGGTCACGGTGATGTCGGTCCAGCCGACATCGGAGAACCTTACCGTTCGGCACTGCTCGGGTTCGGCGGCCTGGGCCAGCAGCGGAGCGGACAGCAACGCGGCCAGCAACAGCGAGGGTGAAGCTTTCATGAATGGACTCCTGTGATTTTATCTTCGGGTTCGCGCGGGGCGCCGGACGTTCTCGGGGTCCGGTCGACCAGGCCTGCAGAGGGCAGGTTGCGAGGCCGTGCAATACGAGTCGCTTTCGATAATCCCCCAGTGCTCGGCAATCGCCTACTGGTGGGGTCGTAACCAGTACAGGACGGGTCGCATCCAGTAAGGGCGATGTCGCATATGGGGTCTTCCACCCGTTCCCCCGTCTTTTTGCGTCATCCGAGCGCCTGGAAGCGTCGGTCGGTGACCGGGCCAGGGCGGCGCTGCCGGACAAAATGGCGTCGGTTGCAGACGCCGGGAGGTGGGGCAAAAGCCCGATGATGCGAGCATTCACGGCGTTCAGCCTAGCAGCTGTGCGACCTCACGCCTGGCGTGGGGAGACAAGCCCATCAAGAGGTGATTCGACAATGGCCATCAGCGTGTTCGACCTGTTCAAGATCGGTGTCGGGCCTTCCAGCTCCCACACCGTCGGCCCCATGCGCGCCGCCGCCCTGTTCGTCCAGGGCCTGCGCGAGCGCGGCGAGCTGGAGCGGGTAAGGCGGGTCGAGGTGCGGCTGTACGGCTCGCTGTCGGCCACCGGCATCGGCCACGGCACCGACAACGCCACTATCATGGGCCTGATGGGCGAATGGCCCGACGCCATCGACCCCACGGTGATCGCCCCGCGTATCGCCGAGCTGCGCGAAACCAGCACGCTGCTGCTGGATGGCCGCCTGCCCATCGCGTTCGTCTGGGCCCGCGACATGCTGCTGCTCGACGAGAACCTGCCCTATCACCCGAACGCCATGACCCTGGTCGCCGAAGGCGAGCAGGGCGAGCTGCACCGTGACACTTACTACTCGGTCGGCGGCGGCTTCGTGGTCGATGCCGCCCAGGCCGCCAGCGGCGTGCTGGATGCCGACCAGACGGTGCTGCCCTACGATTTCAACAGCGCCGCCGAGCTGCTGCGGCTGTGCAAGCAAAACGACATGCGCGTGTCGCAATTGATGATGGAGAACGAAAAGGCCTGGCGCAGCGAGCAAGAGATCCGCGCCGGCCTGCTCAAGCTCTGGCACGCCATGCAGGAATGCGTGAACAACGGCCTCAAGTACGAGGGTACGCTGCCCGGCGGGCTCAATGTGCGCCGGCGCGCGGCCAAGCTGCACCGCAGCCTGCAGGAGCTGGGCAAGCCCAACGTGATCGGCTCGACCATGAGTGCCATGGAGTGGGTCAACCTGTTCGCCCTGGCGGTCAACGAAGAGAACGCCGCCGGCGGGCGCATGGTCACCGCGCCCACCAATGGCGCGGCCGGCATCATCCCGGCGGTGTTGCACTACTACATGCGCTTCTCCGATGCGGTGGACGAATCCAACGTGGTGGAGTTCTTCCTCGGCGCGGCGGCGGTGGGCATCCTGTGCAAGAAGAACGCCTCGATCTCCGGCGCCGAAGTCGGTTGCCAGGGCGAGGTCGGTTCGGCCTGCGCCATGGCCGCCGCGGGCCTGGCCGAGGTGCTCGGGGCGACCCCGGCGCAGTTGGAGAACGCCGCCGAGATCGCCCTGGAACACAACCTGGGGCTGACCTGCGACCCGGTCGGCGGCCTGGTCCAGGTGCCGTGCATCGAGCGCAACGCCATCGCCGCGGTCAAGGCGATCAATGCGGTGCAGATGGCCCTGCGCGGCGACGGCGAGCACTTCATCTCCCTCGACCAGGTGATTCGCACCATGCGCGACACCGGTGCCGACATGCACGACAAGTACAAGGAAACCTCGCGCGGTGGCCTGGCGGTCAGCGCCATCGAGTGCTGATGCGCCGTTTTCGCCCGTTCCAGGCCGCTGTGCCACCTGTTGGCGCAGCGGCCGACACCCACCGGCCGTCGGCTGTCGCTACCAGAGGTGTCGTTGTCGGTGACACTCAAGTATGTCGCTTCTGGGCATCTTTCCCACAAGTGCTACCGAATTGCTCAGCAGTTACACGCAAAGGCGCTGGCGCGCCTGTTTGCGTTTACCTACCACCTCGCCAGAAAAGCTCTACACGTCGCATGACGACGTCGTTTTTGAGTTTTTTTGGATAGCCGTTCAATTTCAGGCACGGCGTTTGCGTCGAGATTGGCAAAGCCCCTGCATCCGAATCGGGGCCATTACAAGAAACAGTGCCCGCCTGAGGCACACCCTGCATTTGTGTGAGGAGAAATCGCGATGACGTCGTACACCTCCGGGAATCCAACCCAGAACCGCACAGCCCCCCAGTCCATCGGCTTTCTCCTGCTGGACAACTTCACCCTCATTTCCCTGGCGTCCGCGGTCGAGCCCCTGCGCATGGCCAACCAGTTGTCCGGTCGCGAGCTGTACCGCTGGCACACCCTGACGGTCGATGGCGGCCAGGTCTGGGCCAGCGATGGCCTGCAGATCACCCCCGATGCGGCCATGCACAGCGCGCCGCCGATGGATACCGTGATCGTCTGCGGTGGCGTCGGTATCCAGCGCTCGGTGACCCGTGAGCACGTCACCTGGCTGCAGGCCCAGGCCCGCCAGTCGCGCCGCCTGGGTGCGGTGTGCACCGGCAGCTGGGCGCTGGCCTGTGCAGGCCTGCTCGACGGTTTCGACTGCAGCGTGCACTGGGAATGCCTGGCGGCCATGCAGGAGGCCTTCCCGCGGGTCAACATGAGCACCCGTCTGTTCACCCTCGACCGCAACCGCTTCACCAGTTCCGGCGGTACCGCGCCGCTGGACATGATGCTGCACCTGATCAGCCGCGACCATGGCCGCGAACTGTCGGCGGCGATCTCCGAGATGTTCGTCTACGAGCGCATCCGCAACGAACAGGATCATCAGCGCGTACCGCTCAAGCACATGCTCGGCACCAACCAGCCGAAGCTGCAGGAGATCGTTGCGCTGATGGAGGCCAACCTGGAGGAGCCGATCGACCTGGACGAGCTGGCCGTGTACGTCTCGGTGTCGCGGCGCCAGCTCGAGCGCCTGTTCCAGAAGTACCTGCACTGCTCGCCGTCGCGCTACTACCTGAAGCTGCGGCTGATCCGTGCGCGTCAGTTGCTCAAGCAGACGCCCATGTCGATCATCGAGGTGGCGTCGGTGTGTGGGTTCGTGTCCACGCCGCACTTCTCCAAGTGCTACCGCGAATACTTCGGCATTCCGCCGCGTGACGAGCGTGTCGGCTCCAATACCGCGCAACAGGTGGCGATGATGCCGATCCCGCAGGCCATGGCCCTGTCGCCCCATGGTGGGCCGCTGGGGGCACTGAGCCAGGCGCGCAACGAGTCGACGTTTGCCAGTGTGAGGCTCTGAGCTGTTGGGGCCGCCAATCAGGCTAATGCTGTTCACTTAAGCAATTGGGGCCGCCTTGCGGCCCTTCGCGGGCAAGCCCGCTCCCACAAGTACGCTGCAAATGCACGACCCTGTGGGAGCGGGCTTGCCCGCGAAGGGCTGCAAGGCAGCCCCAATCGATGTCACATCGGACTTAAGTGAACAGCATTAGCCAATCAGGCGCGTTTGTTGAACTGCGCCAACGCCGGCAACAGCTGCTTGTCGATGGCCTGGCGCACGGCCGGGAGGATGGTGGCGCTGCCGGTGTACATCTGCTCGACCATGCCGCGCAGGGCCCGGGCATTGGGTTCGGTCAGGCCGCGCACGGCGACCTCGCAGGCCTGTTCGGCACTGGCCCCGGCCGGCATCTCGAAGCCCAGGGCGCGCAGTTGGCCCAGCAGGTCGTCCTGATCGATCAAATCCGCATGCATCATGGCTGTTGTCCCTTTTATCGCTAAGAGAGTGCTGCTGTGATTCACGACCGATTCTGTGTCCACGGCGACATGCCCGCAAGGGCAGTGTGTCGCAATGGCTGCTTTGGCTAAGAACAGGTCGTTCCCGGCTAAATCGACGGCCCGCAGAGGCCGCACACTGGCGTCATTCACGGCAACGGAGGGTTTGGTCACCCTCGCTCATGCAAAGTGGATGTTGCTCGCTCTTGGCCCCGGATGCTCACGGCTTTCCGGGGTTATTTTTTTCTGCGGTACATACCTTCGGGGCCGCTGTGCGCGCCTTTCGCGACACAGCGGCCCCAACTGGCATCGGTCAACCAGGCAATCGCATCACGCGCCCGACGAACTCGGCAGGCGGCAGGTCTCGTTGTGCCTCCCGCAACCCTTGCAGCAACGCCACGCTGCGCTCGCCAAACGGCGCCGACTTCGGCCCCGCCAGGTCCACATGCAGCAGCATCTGCTCGCTGGCCGCCAACGCCTCGTCGAACCCTACCCGGTGCAGGCTGTGGTACACATGCAGGCGCTTCTTGTCGAAGCCGACGATCTGCGTCTGCACCCACACCTCGGTGCCGAGCTTCACCTCATGCAGGTAGTTGATGTGCGCCTCCAGGGTGAACAGCGAATGGCCGCTCTGCCCACGGCTGTCGGCATCCAGGCCGATGCGCTCCATCAGCGCATCGGTGGCGTAGCTGAAGATCAGCAGGTAATAGGCATCGCGCAGATGGCCGTTGTAGTCGACCCAGCCCTCCTGGACTGGAGTGCGGTAGGTGGTCAGTGCTGGCATCAGGTGCTCCTCAATCGCCGAAGGCCATGCCGTGCTGGGCCTTGCTGTGCTTCACCGCCTCCAGTACCGCCAGCAGGGTGTCGTCACGGTAGCGCTCCAGCGCGGCGATGCTGTGCTCGCCCAACTGCTCGGCGGTGCCCTCGACCACATCGTCGATCAGCTTGTCGGTCAGTTCCGGGGCCGGCAGGTAGGTCCAGGGCAGCTTGAGCGCCGGGCCGAACTGCGACATGAAGTGACGCATGCCGGCATCGCCACCGGCGAGGGTGTAGGTCAGGAAGGTGCCCATGAACGACCAGCGCAGGCCGGCGCCGAAGCGGATCGCGTCGTCGATCTCGCCCGTGCTGGCCACACCATCGTTGACCAGGTGCAGGGCCTCGCGCCACAGCGCTTCGAGCAGGCGGTCGGCGATGAAGCCGGGAACCTCCTTGCGCACGTGCAGCGGGCGCATGCCCAGCGCGGTGTAGATGGTCTTCGCGGCTTCGATGGCCTCGGGGGCGGTGCGCTGGCCGCCGACGATCTCCACCAGCGGCAGCAGGTACACCGGGTTGAACGGGTGGCCTACCACGCAGCGCTCGGGGTGGGTGGACGACTCGTAGAACTCGCTCGGCAGCAGCCCCGAGGTGCTGGAACCGATGATCGCGTTGGGTTTGGCCGCGGCACTGATCCTGGCATGCAGGTCGAGCTTGAGGTCCAGGCGCTCCGGGGCGCTTTCCTGGATGAAGTCGGCGTCGCGCACGCACGCCTCGATGGTGCTGACGAACGTCAGCCGGTCCTGCGCCGCGCCGGGCGCCAGGCCTTGTTTCTCAAGGGCTGGCCAGGCATTGGCGATGCGCTTGCGCAGGGCCTGCTCGGCGCCGGGGGCCGGGTCCCAGGCGACCACGTCCAGGCCGTGGGCCAGGGCGCGGGCGACCCAGCCGCTGCCGATGACGCCGCTACCCAGGGCGGCGAAGGTCTTGATCTCGGTGATGTAAGGCATGTCGAACGGCTCCTGAATTAGCGGCGCTTGAGGTTCATCTTTTCCCGGCCTTCTGCCGGGCTGAGGACACGGCCGCCCATGCGGGTGATGATTTCCGCCGCGCGTTCGACCAACTGGCCGTTGCTGGCCAGCACGCCACGGTCCAGGTACAGGTTGTCTTCCAGCCCCACCCGTACGTTGCCGCCGAGCAGCACGGCCTGGGCCGCCATGGGCATCTGCATGCGGCCGATGCCGAAGCCGGCCCAGGTCACACCGGCGGGCAGGTTGTCGACCATGGCCTTCATGGTGGTGGTGTCCGCCGGCGCGCCCCACGGGATGCCCAGGCACAGCTGGAACAGCGGGTCGTCCAGCAGGCCTTCCTTCATCATCTGCTTGGCGAACCACAGGTGGCCGGTGTCGAAGATTTCCAGCTCGGCCTTCACGCCCAGCTCGGTGATGCGCTTGGCGCCGGCACGCAGTTGGCTCGGGGTGGAGACGTAGATGGCGTTGCCGTCGCCGAAGTTGAGGGTGCCGCAGTCGAGGGTGCAGATCTCTGGCAGCAGCGCCTCCACGTGGGCCAGGCGCTCCAGTGGGCCGATCAGGTCGGTGCCCGGGCCGAAGGCCATGGGTGTTTCGCCAGGGCCGATCTCCAGATCGCCGCCCATGCCGGCGGTGAGGTTGACGATCACGTCCACGTCGGCCTCGCGGATGCGCTCCATCACTTCGCGGTACAGCGCCACGTCGCGGCTGAAACGGCCGGTCTCGGGGTCGCGGACGTGGCAATGGACCACGGTGGCGCCGGCCTTGGCGGCTTCCACGGCGGATTCGGCGATCTGCTTGGGCGTGACAGGGACGAGGTGGCTCTTGGCGACCGTGTCGCCGGCGCCGGTGAGGGCACAGGTGATGATGACGTCGTGGTTCATGGTGTGTTCCTTGTGGTGTCGGTGGTGGCCCAATCGCCGGCAAGCCGGCTCCCACAGGGCGTGGTGAGCCCTGGTGCGTGAAGCGCCTGGGGGAGCTGGCTTGCCGGCGATGAGGCCGGGTCAGTTGGCGGTGAGCTTGAGGTTCTCGGCCGCGGGCTTGCCATCGAAGGTGGTCACGCCTTGCAGCCAGCGCGCCTTGTCCTCGGGGTGGTCCTTGAGCCACTGGCGGGCCGACTCCAGCGGGTCCTTGTGGTCGAGCAGCGGCTGCATCATGCGGCTCTCGTCCTCGGCGCTGAAGCTCAGGTTGGCCAGCAGGCGGTGGGCGTTGGGGCAACGTTCGGCATAGTCCGGCGCGGTGACGGTCCACACCGTGGCACGGCCTTCGTCGGGGCCCAGGGCATCCTGGCTGCCATCGAGGTAGGTCATGTCGATGTTGACGTTCATCGGGTGCGGCGCCCAACCGAAGAACACCACCGCCTGCTTGCGCCGTACGGCCCGGTCGACCGCGGCGAGCATGCCGGCCTCGCTGGACTCGACCAGCTGGAACTTGCCCAGGCCGAACTGGTTCTTGGCGATCATGGCCTTGATCTGGGTGTTGGCCCCGGAGCCAGGCTCGATGCCGTAGATCTTGCGGCCCAGTTCCTTCTCGAACTTGTGGATGTCGGCGAAGCTCTTCAGGCCCTTGTCGGCGAGGTACTTCGGCACCGCCAGGGTGGCCCGGGCGTCGTCCAGGCTGGGTTTGTCGAGGACCTTGACCTGCCCGGCCTGGATGAACGGGGTGATGGTCTGGGTCATGATCGGGTTCCAGTAGCCCAGGAACATGTCCAGGCGCTTGTCGCGGATCCCGGCGAAGATGATCTGCTGCGAGGCGCTGGTCTGCTTGGTCTGGTAACCCAGGCCATCGAGCAGGACCTGGGCCATGGCGCTGGTGGCGATGACATCGGTCCAGTTGACCACGCCCAGGCGTACGTTCTTGCAAACGGCGGGCTCGGCGGCGAACAGGGGCGTGGCAAGGGTGCTGCTCAGGGCGAGGGACAACAGGCTGCGGCGGATCAAGCTGTGCATGGTGGCTCTCCAACGGCAGTGCATATTGTTATGGGATCGGCCTCTGTGGGCCGTGTGAACACGCTACGCTGCTGGCAGGGTGGAAAATCGCACCCTGACGACCAACAATTGCACACAAGCGACCACTTCTGCCGTGGAACATATCGATGCCGCAAACCATCCACTTCCTGCTGTTGCCGGGCTTCTCGGCCATGGGCTTCATTTCGGCGCTGGAGCCCTTGCGCGTGGCCAACCGTTTTCGCGGGCCGCTGTACCGCTGGCGCGTGCTGAGCCTGGAGGGTGACGCGGTGCAGGCGAGCAATGGCATGTCGGTGAACGTCGACGGCGCCCTGGGCGAGGGCGAGCGGGGCAGTATGCTGCTGGTGGTGGCCGGCTTCGAGCCGTTGGCCTGCTACGGCCCTGTGCTGCAACAGGCGCTGCGCCGTCTCGACCATGAGGGGGTGATCCTTGGCGGTATCGATACCGGCGCGGTGGTGCTGGCCGAGGCCGGCCTGCTCGACGGGTATCGGGCGACCCTGCACTGGGAGGCGCTGGAGGCTTTCAAGGAGCGCTACCCGCGCCTGCAGGCGACCCAGGAGCTGTTCGAGATCGACCGCCGGCGCATCACCTGCGCCGGCGGCACCGCCTCCATCGACCTGATGCTCGACCTGATCGCCCAGGGCCATGGCAGCGAACTGGCGGTGCAAGTGTCGGAGCAGTTCGTGCTCGGGCGCATCCGCCCGCGCCAGGACCACCAGCGCATGCAAATCGCCTCGCGCTACGGCATCAGCAACAAGAAGCTGGTGCGGGTGATCGGCGAGATGGAGCGCAACACCGAGCAGCCGCTCAATACCCAGGTGCTGGCCGAGGCCGTGCAGGTCACCCGGCGGCAACTGGAGCGGCTGTTCCGCCTGTATCTGGACGACACGCCCAGCGGCTTCTATCTGCGCCTGCGGTTGGACAAGGCGCGGCAGTTGCTGCGCCAGACCGACATGAGCGTGCTGGAGGTGGGGGTGGCCTGTGGGTTCGAGTCGGCGTCGTATTTCACCCGTTGCTACCGGGCACGCTTCGAGCGCTGTCCCAGGGAGGATCGGCGGCAAGCCGGCGATGGGGCGCGAAGCGGCCCCAAATGACAGTTGGGCGCGCCGTCGAGATCATGGCTGGCCAATGGACTGCAGGTACTCCGATCGCTCATCGCTACGCTGGGCGATACAGGTGTTCCAGGCCGCCTCGAACGCCTGGCTGCCAGGCTTCCCTGCAAAGGTCTCGACTTTGCAGTCGGCATCACGCAGCTGCACCCAGAGTTTTTCGGCAGCGTCCATTCGCTCGATCAGCGCCGTGGCCTGGCCGACTTCGTCCGCATACTGGTCGCGGATGCGCTGGACCAGTTCGTCATAGGCCGCCTTCAGCTCCCGCTCGGCGGTGTGCTTGTTGAAGGCGGCGCAGGCATAGCCCTGCTGATCGGTCTCGACGTTGTCGCAGGGCGTGCTTTCCTCCTCGCCGGCCTGGGCACCCAGGGCCACGCTCAGCAACACCAGCCATGCCATTGATTTCATCCGTTTTCTCCTTAAACAGGCTGACGAATCGCAGGCGATTCTCGCTCAGCCTGCGACGCTGCGGTAGCTCCCGACGCAAATGTTCATGAATGGCCAAAAACGACGGTTGTCGAGAGTCGCTCTCATCGCCACACGCCGTGCCAGAGCGCGCCCTGTCGCCCATTGACGCTTTCGGCAAACCCCCTGTCGTTTTTGCACCGGGGCGCCTCGGGCGGCAGGCATATGCTGGCCCCAAAGCGCCGGCACAAGGTTCGGCGTGGCCCAAGTCAATAAAAGGGGACAGCCTGATGAGCCCAGCCGAACTTCACGCCGACAGCATCGTCATCGATGGCCTGATCATCGCCAAATGGAACCGCGAGCTGTTCGAGGACATGCGCAAGGGTGGCCTGACCGCGGCCAACTGCACGGTATCGGTCTGGGAGGGCTTCAAGGCCACCGTCGACAACATCGCCGCCAGCCAGAAGCTGATCCGCGAGAACAGCGACCTGGTCATGCCGGTGCGCACCACCGCCGACATCCGCAAGGCCAAGGAGCTGGGCAAGACCGGCATCCTCTTCGGCTTCCAGAACGCCCACGCCTTCGAAGACCAGATCGGCTACGTCGACGTGTTCAAGCAGCTGGGCGTGGGCATCGTGCAGATGTGCTACAACACCCAGAACCTGGTGGGCACCGGCTGCTACGAGCGCGACGGCGGCCTGTCGGGCTTCGGTCGCGAGATCGTCGCCGAGATGAATCGCGTCGGCATCATGTGCGACCTGTCCCACGTCGGCTCCAAGACCAGCGAGGAAGTCATCCTCGAGTCGAAGAAGCCGGTCTGCTATTCCCATTGCCTGCCCTCGGGCCTGAAGGAGCACCCGCGCAACAAGTCGGACGAAGAGCTGAAGTTCATCGCCGACCACGGCGGCTTCGTCGGCGTGACCATGTTCGCGCCGTTCCTGGCCAAGGGCATCGACTCGACCATCGACGACTACGCCGAGGCCATCGAGTACACCATGAACATCGTCGGTGAGGACGCCATCGGCATCGGCACCGACTTCACCCAGGGCCACGGCCAGGACTTCTTCGAGTACCTGACCCACGACAAGGGTTACGCCCGTCGCCTGACCAATTTCGGGAAGATCATCAACCCGCTGGGGATCCGCACTGTCGGCGAGTTCCCCAACCTCACCGAGACCCTGCTCAAGCGCGGCCACTCCGAACGGGTGGTGCGCAAGATCATGGGTGAGAACTGGGTGAATGTCCTCAAGGACGTCTGGGGCGAGTAAGCCGCTCTCCAAGCCTGAAAAGCCCCGGCCAGCAACGCCGGGGCATCCAACAAAAATTTTTATGGAGTTGAGTTTCCATGGCCAAGATCGCCCCGCAATTGCCAATCGAAGTCGACAGCGAGACCGGTGTCTGGACCACCGATGCCCTGCCGATGCTCTACGTGCCACGGCATTTCTTCGTCAACAACCACATGGGCATCGAGGAAGTGCTGGGCGCTGACGCCTACGCCGAGATCCTCTACAAGGCCGGCTACAAGTCGGCCTGGCACTGGTGCGAAAAAGAAGCCGAATGCCATGGCCTGGAAGGCGTGGCGGTGTTCGAGCACTACATGAAGCGCCTGTCCCAGCGCGGCTGGGGCCTGTTCGAGATCCAGGACATCGACCTGGACAAGGGCACCGCCAGCGTCAAGCTCAAGCATTCGGCGTTCGTCTACGTCTACGGCAAGGTCGGCCGCAAGGTCGACTACATGTTCACCGGCTGGTTCGCCGGTGCCATGGACCAGATCCTGGCTGCCCGTGGCAGTTCCATCCGCACCGTGGCCGAACAGGTCTACGGCGGGTCGGAAGAAGGCCACGACGACGGCCTGTTCATCGTCAAGCCGCTGTAAGCCGGAGAGAGCGTCATGGCATTCGAAGCAATGTTCCAGCCGATCCAGATCGGCAAGCTGACCATCCGCAACCGCGTGCTCAGCACCGCGCACGCCGAGGTCTACGCCACCGACGGCGGCATGACCACCGAGCGCTACGTCAAGTACTACGAAGAGAAGGCCAAGGGCGGCATCGGCCTGGCCATCTGCGGCGGTTCGTCGGTGGTGGCCATCGACAGCCCGCAGGAGTGGTGGTCGTCGGTGAACCTGTCGACCGACCGGATCATCCCGCACTTCCAGAACCTGGCCGACGCCATGCACAAGCATGGCGCCAAGATCATGATCCAGATTACCCACATGGGCCGGCGCTCGCGCTGGGACGGCTTCAACTGGCCGACCCTGATGTCGCCGTCGGGCATCCGCGAACCCGTGCACCGTGCCACCTGCAAGACCATCGAGGTGGAGGAGATCTGGCGGGTCATCGGCAACTACGCCCAGGCCGCGCGCCGGGCGAAGGAAGGCGGCCTGGACGGCGTCGAGCTGTCGGCGGTGCACCAGCACATGATCGACCAGTTCTGGAGCCCACGGGTCAACAAGCGTACCGACGAATGGGGCGGCAGCTTCGAAGGCCGCATGAAGTTCGGCCTGGAAGTGCTCAAGGCGGTGCGCGCCGAGGTCGGTGACGACTTCTGCGTGGGCATGCGCATCTGCGGCGACGAATTCCACCCCGATGGCCTGAGCCACGAGGACATGAAGGAGATCGCCAAGTACTACGACGCCACCGGCATGCTCGACTTCATCGGCGTGGTCGGCTCGGGCTGCGATACCCACAACACCCTGGCCAACGTCATCCCCAACATGAGCTACCCGCCGGAGCCGTTCCTGCACCTGGCTGCCGGCATCAAGGAAGTGGTCAAGGTCCCGGTGCTGCACGCGCAGAACATCAAGGACCCGAACCAGGCCACGCGCATCCTCGAAGGCGGCTACGTGGACATGGTCGGCATGACCCGCGCGCACATGGCCGACCCGCACCTGATCGCCAAGATCAAGATGGGCCAGGTCGACCAGATCAAGCAATGCGTCGGTGCCAACTACTGCATCGACCGCCAGTACCAGGGCCTGGATGTGCTGTGCATCCAGAACGCCGCGACCTCCCGTGAATACATGGGCGTGCCGCACATCATCGAGAAGTCCACCGGGCCCAAGCGCAAGGTGGTGGTGGTCGGCGCCGGCCCTGCCGGCATGGAGGCGGCCCGCGTGGCGGCCGAGCGCGGCCACGACGTCACCGTGTTCGAGAAGAAGGAGCAGATCGGCGGGCAGATCACCATCGCCGCCAAGGCACCGCAGCGTGACCAGATCGCCGGCATCACCCGCTGGTACCAGCTGGAGTTCGCCCGCCTGAAGGTCGACCTGCGCCTGGGCACCGCGGCGGATGCGCAGACCATCATGGACCTGCGCCCGGACATCGTCGTGCTGGCGGTGGGCGGCCATCCGTTCGTCGAGCAGAACGAGCACTGGGGCGCCGCCGAAGGGCTGGTGGTCAGCAGCTGGGACATCCTCGACGGCAAGGTCGCGCCGGGCAAGAACGTGCTGGTGTACGACACCATCTGCGAGTTCACCGGCATGTCCACGGCGGACTTTCTGGCCGACAAGGGCTGCCAGGTGGAGATCGTCACCGACGACATCAAGCCGGGTGTGGCCATGGGCGGCACCACCTTCCCGACCTACTACCGCAGCCTCTATCCGAAAGAGGTGATCATGACCGGCGACATGATGCTGGAAAAGGTCTACCGCGAGGGCGACAAGGTGATCGCGGTGCTGGAGAACGAGTACACCGGCGCCAAGGAAGAGCGCGTGCTCGACCAGGTGGTGGTGGAAAACGGCGTGCGGCCGGACGAGGAACTCTACTACGCGCTCAAGGACGGCTCGCGCAACAAGGGCCAGATCGACATCGAGGCGTTGTTCGCCATCCAGCCGCAGCCGATCCTCAGCCAGCCGGGCGAGGGCTACCTGCTGTACCGCATCGGCGACTGCGTGGCCCAGCGTAACGTGCATGCGGCGATCTATGACGCCTTGCGCCTGTGCAAGGATTTCTAGGCTAGCTGCAAGTTTCGAGCGGCAAGCGGCAAGCAGAAGCAGTCCTCATCGCTTCTGCTTGCGGCCATCGCTCCGAGAGTTGCTTGGAAACGATTCTGCGTAACAGCGATGAGCCAGCCGTTGTAAGCAGCCAGCAAGAGCGACTCGGCTTTTTCTTGCGGCTTGCAGCTTGCAGCTCGCAGCTCAAAGGTGCCTAGCGATGTTGAACACCCTTCTACCCATCCTGCTGTTCGCCGCCCTTGGCCTGGCGGTGCTCGGCGCCCTGCGCCGGGTGCGCATGTGGCGGCGTGGCCGGCCGTCCAAGGTCAACCTGATCGGCGGCCTGCTGGCCATGCCGCGACGCTACCTGGTGGACCTGCACCATGTGGTCGAGCGCGACAAGTACATGTCCAAGACCCACGTGGCCACGGCGGGCGGCTTTGTCCTGTCGGCGGTGCTGGCGATCCTGGTGCACGGCTTCGGCCTGCAGAGCAAGATCCTCGGTTACGCCCTGCTGGTGGCCACGGTGATCATGTTCAGTGGCGCCATCTTCGTCTTCAAGCGGCGCCTGGACCCGCCTTCGCGGCTGTCCAAGGGCCCCTGGATGCGCCTGCCCAAGAGCCTGCTGGTGTTCGCCGCGAGCTTCTTCGTCGCCACCTTGCCGGTGGCCGGCATCCTGCCCGAGGGCACGGGCGGCTGGCTGCTGGTGGCGCTGCTCGGCGTGGGCGTGCTGTGGGGCGGGTCGGAGCTGTTCTTCGGCATGACCTGGGGTGGGCCGATGAAGCACGCCTTCGCCGGCGCCCTGCACCTGGCCTGGCACCGCCGCGCCGAGCGCTTCGGCGGTGGCCGCTCCACCGGCCTCAAACCGCTGGACCTGGAAGACCCGAATGCGCCCCTGGGCGTGGAAAAACCGGTGGACTTCACCTGGAACCAGCTGCTGGGCTTCGACGCCTGCGTGCAGTGCGGCAAGTGCGAGGCCATGTGCCCGGCGTTCGCCGCCGGCCAGCCGCTGAACCCGAAGAAGCTGATCCAGGACATGGTCATCGGCCTGGCCGGTGGCACCGACGCCACCTTCGCCGGCAGCCCCTACCCGGGCAAGCCGATCGGCGAGCATGGCGGCCATCCGCACCAGCCGATCGTCAATGGCCTGGTCGATGCCGAGACCCTGTGGTCGTGCACCACCTGCCGCGCCTGCGTCGAGGAGTGCCCGATGATGATCGAGCACGTCGATGCCATCGTCGACATGCGCCGCCACCTCACCCTGGAGAAGGGCGCGACCCCGAACAAGGGCGCCGAGGTGCTGGACAACCTGATCGCCACCGACAACCCCGGCGGTTTCAACCCTGGCGGGCGGATGAACTGGGCGGCCGACCTCAACCTCCAGCTGCTGTCCGAGGTGAAGAACACCGAGGTACTGTTCTGGGTCGGCGATGGTGCCTTCGACATGCGCAACCAGCGCACCCTGCGCGCCTTCGTCAAGGTGCTCAAGGCCTCTGGCGTGGACTTCGCCGTGCTCGGCCTGGAGGAGCGCGACAGCGGTGACGTGGCGCGCCGTCTGGGCGATGAGGCGACCTTCCAGCAATTGGCCCGGCGCAACATCCAGACGCTGAGCAAGTACCGCTTCCAGCGCATCGTCACCTGCGACCCGCACAGCTTCCATGTGCTGAAGAACGAATACGGCGCCCTGGGCGGCGAGTACCAGGTGCAGCACCACAGCACCTACATCGCCGAGCTGATCGCCGCCAACAAGCTCAACCTGGGCCAGCACAAGGGGGGCAGCGTCACCTACCACGACCCGTGCTACCTGGGCCGCTACAACGGCGAATACGAAGCCCCGCGCGAGGTGCTCAAGGCCTTGGGCATCGAGGTCCGCGAGATGCAGCGCTCGGGCTTGCGCTCCCGCTGCTGCGGCGGTGGCGGCGGTGCGCCGATCACCGACATACCGGGCAAGCAGCGTATCCCCGACATGCGCATGGACGACATCCGCGAGACCGAGGCAGAGCTGGTGGCGGTGGGTTGCCCGCAATGCACGGCGATGCTCGAAGGCGTGGTCGAACCCCGCCCGCAGATCAAGGACCTGGCCGAGTTGGTGGCCGACGTGCTGATCGAAGACGACACCCCGGCGACCAAGCCCCAGGTGGCCAAACGTGAACCTGCGGAGGTGCACTGATGAGCGACATCATCCGCCGCGACCCTCGTGCCGAGTGGATCGCACGTAACCGCCTGCACCCGCTGCATGCGGCGATGCAGACCCAGCAGACTAGCTGGATGGGGCCCAACGGCCTCATCCGCAAGAACCCTCATGCGATCGCCGCTGGCTTCATCGGCCCCAACGGCATCAAGCGCATCGACCGCAGCGGCGCCCAGCAGGGCACCAGCGGTGGGGCGCGGCGCAGTGCTGGTGCCCAGGTGCAACTGCCATTGCATCAGGTCGTGGAGCCGGCGTTCTACATCGCCGTGGTGCCGGACATGGTCGGCGGCCGCCTGGGCAGCCACGACCGCGACCTGCTCGGGCTTGCCCACAGCCTGGCGGGCAGCGACGGCGCGGTGCTGGCCATCGTCTTCGGCGAGCACAAGGAGAGCAACTTTTCCACAGCCGGTGTCGATCGCCTGCTGGTCATCGAGGGCGAGGCGTTCGAAGGTTATGCACCGGAGCAACTGGTGCAGGGCCTGCGCGCTGTGGATAACCAGTTCTCGCCACGTCACTGGCTGTTGCCCGACAGCCGCACCGGCGGTGGCGAACTCGGTCGGCGCCTGGCCGCCGCGCTCGGCGAGCGCCCGGCGACGCGGGTCTGGCAGGTCAAGGACGGCCAGTGCATCGGCCGCGCCGGGGCCGGCCAGCAAGACCTGCAACGTGGCTTGGCGCGGTTGATCCTGGCCGCCGCCGAGTGCGCCGAGCCGGTCAGCGAAACCCGCCACGAGGCACTGCCGGTGGAGTTGTCCACAAGCGTGGCCCGCAGCCTGTCGCGCATCGAGGACCTTGGCCCGGTGGCCGTGGACCCGGCAGCCATCGCCATGGCCGAGGCCGAGTTCATCGTCTCCGGCGGCAACGGGGTCAAGGACTGGGCGCTTTTTCACAAGGCAACCGCTGCGCTCGGCGCCACCGAGGGGGCGTCGCGGGTGGCGGTGGACGACGGTTTCATGCCGCGTAACCGCCAGGTCGGCGCCACGGGTACCTGGGTGACCGCACGGGTCTACGTGGCTGTGGGTATCTCTGGCGCGATCCAGCACCTGCAAGGCATCGGCGCCTGCGACAAGGTGGTGGCAGTGAACATGGACCCAGGCTGCGACATGATCAAACGGGCCGACCTGTCGGTGATTGGCGACAGCTCGGCGATTCTCCAGGCGCTGATCGAGGCTGTGGACAACTACCGCAGCGCCAGCCAGCGCGACGCGGCATAAGGGCACGAGCATGAGTACGAAAGTCATCAGCCTGGTCTCCATCGGCGCCCACCCCAGCTCCGGCCGCACCCGCCGTGCCGAGCAGGATGCCCGTGCGGTGGAGCTGGGCCTGCAACTGGCTGGGGATAACCTGCAGGTGGTACATGCCGGCGATCCCCGGGAAGAGGCCCTGCGTGCCTACCTGGGCATGGGGCTGGATCACCTGGACGTGCTGGAGCAGCCAGCGGGCGCCGATGTGCTGGGCGTGCTCGGTGATTACCTGCGCGAGGCGGGCGCCCAGTTGGTACTGACCGGCAGCCAGGCGGAAACTGGCGAAGGGTCGGGCATGCTGCCGTTCCTCCTGGCCGAGAAGCTGGGTTGGCCACTGGTGGTCGGGCTGGCTGAGGTGGAATCCATCGACAACGGCACTGCGCAGGTATTGCAGGCGCTGCCCCGTGGCCAGCGGCGCCGGTTGAAGGTACGCCTGCCCTTGCTGGCGACTGTGGATAACGCCGCGCCCAAGCCGCGCCAGAGCGCCTTCGGCCCAGCCCGGCGCGGCGTGCTGGCGGCGCGCAATGTCGAGGTGGTGGAGGACGAGCTGCTGGCTGACGCCGAGCTGCAACCGGCCCGGCCACGGCCCAAGCGGCTCAAGGTGATCAAGGCCAAGAGCGGTGCCGACCGCATGAAGGCTGCCACGGCCAAGGCCAGTGGCGGGGGCGGCAAGGTGCTCAAGGACGTTTCTCCACAGGAGGGCGCCGAGGCCATCCTGAAGTTGCTGGTGGAGGAGGGGGTGTTGCGCTAGCCATCCATCCGAACGACCCGAAGCCCGCCCTGCAGGTTATGCAGGGCGGGCTTTTTTACACACCGAATCTGTTCGCCAACCTGTTGATAAAATGTTTGCGCTTCGCTGTAGGCCGCGTGGTTACTGGATTTCAGAGGTTTGTTCAAAATATGATCAGGCCTTGGCTGGGGCGCTCCGTGTCGTTTTGATGTCGACCCGGGGAATATTCCAGGATGTTGCCCACAATCGCTGTTGGTCGCTCTGTGGATAATCTGTTTGGTATACGCTGTAGCCCGCGAATTCATTGGTCTGTATGAAAATGATCAATAAATGATCAATTGACCCTGGAATACCCTTCGGGTGGCCTGCGACAAGGCCTTTGGAGGATTATCCACAAGTCTCGGCGAAGGCTGCCTTATCTTGCTCACAAAGTCTGTTGGTCGGTCTGTGGACAAGATGTTCGGTAATCGCTGTAGGCCAAGTAATCAAAGGCTTACAGCGTTTTGGTCAAAAAGTGATCGACACTTGGCAGTGGCAAGCTGGAGGGTTTTTCACAAATACTGTGCGTCAGCTTGTGGATAAAATGTTGGCCCTTGCCTGCAGGCCTTGGCAGCTCTGGGCTGTATTGAACCTGATCAATAAATGATCGGCCTGGTGAGGCCATGATGCCCGAGGCAAAAAAAAAGAGCAGCCTCCCGACTGCCCTCTTTCACTATCCGGCGCCTTACTGCGTCTTCACTTCCTTCAGGTACGGTGCCGGCTCCGCGCCGAGGTTGTTGAGCATCTGCTGGCTGTACCAGTCGATGAAGTTGATCACCCCGAACTCATAGGTCTTGGAGTACGGCCCCGGCTGGTAGGCGGTGGAATTGATGCCACGCTGGTTTTCCTCGGCCAGGCGACGGTCCTGGTCGTTGGTGGCGTCCCACACCTGGCGCATGCGCTCGGGGTCGTAGTCGACACCTTCGACCGCATCCTTGTGCACCAGCCACTTGGTGGTGACCATCGACTCCTGGGCACTGATCGGCCACACGGTGAAGACGATCATGTGGTCGCCCATGCAGTGGTTCCACGAGTGCGGCAGGTGCAGGATGCGCATCGAGCCCAGGTCCGGGTTCTTGATGCGGCCCATCAGCTTCTGGCAGGCCTGCTTGCCGTCCATGGTCATCGACACCGTGCCCTTGAGCAGCGGCATGCGTACGATGCGGTTGCGCAGACCATGGCTCTTGTGCAGGTACGGGATCTTCTCGGCTTCCCAGGCAGCGGCGCAGGCGGCGACGTGGTCCTTGAACGCCTGGTCGGCGCGGGGGTCGTTGGTGTCGTCCCACTCCAGCAGGGTCTTGAGCAGCTCAGGGTGCGAGCCGTTGCAGTGGTAGCACTCGCGGTTGTTCTCCAGCACCAGCTTCCAGTTGGCTTTTTCCATCAAGGTGGTCTGCACCGCCACCTTGGCGTTCTCCATGTCGTACGGCTCCATGTAGTGCTCGAGGGTGGCGAGGAAGTCGTCGATGGGTGGCGGGTTCTCCGACAGGCTGATGAAGATGTAGCCGCCGGCAGTCTTCACGTTGACCGGCTTGAGGCCGTACTGGGACATGTCGAAGTCGACACCCATCTCGGTGCCGGCGAACAGCAGGCGGCCGTCGAGCTCGTAGGTCCACTGGTGGTACGGGCAGACCAGTTTGGCCACCTTGCCCTTGTCGCTGACGCACAGGCGCGAGCCCCGGTGGCGGCAGACGTTGTGGAAGGCATGCACTTTGCCCTCGGCACCCCGCACCACGATGATCGGGTTCTTGCCGATCTGCAGGGTCAGGTAATTGCCCTTGGCGGGAATCTCGCAGGTCATGCCGGCGATCAGCCACTCCTTGTGGAAGATCTCCTGCATGTCGATCTGGAACAGACGCTCGTCGGTGTAGAAAGGCTGGGGGAGCGAGAAGGTGCGCTCGCGGGTCTGCAGCATCTCGGCGGTGGCCTTGCGTGCTGCTTCCAGTGGATCGCCCAGGCTCAGGGTTGCGGTGACGTCCATCGTTTGGTCCTCAGGGCCGAGTACGGCCGGCGAAAGGTGGCTAATCGTTGTTGTTGTGCCGCAAGGCTGTCGTGCAAGAACAGCAGGTTCATTTGCGGTGGAGTGTGCGTTCGAAGCGGTGGGCAACCATATCCATGGGCGACATGGCCGAATCGAATTCCGACGCGCCAGCCCTTGTATCGCGGGGCTGGTCGCGATAAGCACGCCGATGTCGCTGATGGGAATGTACTTCGTCACCGGCTTGCGCATTATCGGAGCCATGAAGGCCGGTAGTCGGCCGCTGGAGATGAACATGTCCGATACCTTCCTCAATCCGGTCACCACCCAGACCTGGGCCAATGGCCGCCACGTCGTGCGCTGCGTCAAGGTCATCCAGGAGACCTGGGACGTGCGCACCTTCTGCTTCATGGCCGACCAGCCGATCATGTTCTTCTTCAAGCCGGGGCAGTTCGTCACTCTGGAGCTGGAGATCGATGGCCGGCAGGTGATGCGCTCCTACACCATCTCCAGTGCGCCCTCGGTGCCCTACAGCTTCTCCATCACGGTCAAGCGCGTGCCGGGCGGCCAGGTCTCCAACTGGCTGCACGAAAACATGCACGAAGGTTTCGAACTGGCGGTGCACGGGCCGGTGGGCCTGTTCAACGCCATCGACTTCCCGGCGCCGAAGGTGCTGTACCTGTCCGGCGGTGTCGGCATCACCCCGGTGATGTCGATGGCCCGCTGGTTCTACGACACCAACGGCAACGTCGACATGGTCTTCGTGCATAGCGCCCGTTCGCCGAAAGACATCATCTATCACCGCGAGCTGGAGCAGATGGCGTCGCGGATCCCCAATTTCAGCCTGCACATCATCTGCGAGAAGCACGGCCTGGGCGAGCCTTGGGCGGGCTACCGTGGCTACCTCAACCAGCGGCTGATGGAACTGATCGCCCCGGACTACCTGGAGCGCGAGATCTTCTGCTGTGGCCCGACGCCCTACATGAATGCCGTCAAGCGCATGCTCGAGGGCGTGGGCTTCGACATGCGCAACTACCACGAGGAGTCGTTCGGCGCGACCCCGCCAGAAGCCAAGGCCGACGCGGTGGAGCATGCCGAGCAGGCCGCCGAGGCGGCCGAGGAGATGGATGTCGCCGACCTCAACCTGGTGGAGTTCATCGGCAGCGAGAAGAGCATCCGCGTCGCGCCGGGCGAGACGGTGCATGCGGCGGCGGCGAAGGTCGGGTTGATGATTCCCAAGGCATGCGGCATGGGCATCTGCGGTACCTGCAAGGTGCTCAAGCTCGGCGGCGAGGTGGAGATGGAGCACAACGGCGGCATCACCGAGGAGGACGAAGCCGAAGGCTACATCCTGTCGTGCTGCAGTGTGCCTAAGGGGGATGTGCGGATCGACTATTGAGCGGCAAGCTACAAGCTGCAAGAGAAAAGCAGGCCGGTGCAGGGCCTAATGCTGTTCACTTAAGTCTGATGTGGCATCGATTGGGGCCGCCTTGCGGCCCTTCGCGGGCAAGCCCGCTCCCACAGGATCGTGCATTCCTTGAGGTTTGCAGCGTACTTGTGGGAGCGGGCTTGCCCGCGAAGGGCTGCAAGGCAGCCCCAATTGCTTAAGTGAACGGCATTAGGCGCAGGGCCTGCTTTTTTCTTGCAGCTTGCCGCTGCTTTTCCTGACGGGCGGTTGACTCAGGTCGGAACAAGGCGGGGCAGGACCTGTCAATCTGCCCAGGCTAAAGCCTTTCATTTCCGATATTTAATGGCGGGGGTGCGCAGTTTTCTTTATCGTGTGCGCCCTTTGCAACAACCTGAGACAAACCCCCATGTTGGAAGCCTCCCTGAATCAACTCGAGCAACTGGTCAACGACCTGGTGCACAAGAACGCCCAACTGGCCGAGCAGAACGCCGCGCTCAGCCAGGAACTGGCCCAGGCCAAGGAAGAGAACGACAGCCTGCAGCTGTCGCTGATGGAGCAGGAAGAGAAGCACGGCGCCACCGCCGCGCGTATCCAGGCCCTGGTGGAGCGCGCCAGCGCAGGTGTCGTCAACGCATGAGACTGCAAGCGCAGCCGATCAATGTCGTGTCGATCCTCGGCAATGACTATTCGATCAAGGCGCCAGAAGGCCAGGAAGAGACCCTGGCGCAAGCCGTGCGGATGCTCAACGTTTCGCTGGCCGAAACCAAGCGTCAATACCCCACCCTGATCGGTGACAAGCTGCTGGTGCTGGCAGCCCTGAACCTGTGCTCCCGGCAGATCGAACTGCAGCGCGAGCACCAGCAGACCCTCGAACGCACCCAGGCGCAGATCGACGCCACGGTCGATGCCATCGCCCGAACCATCGGCGACCAATAAGCCTTTTGGGGCTGCTTTGCAGCCCATTGCCGGCAAGCCGGCTCCCAGACCGCGCCGCTCTTGAGATCGGCGCCGATACCCTGTGGGAGCGGCCTTGCGTGGCGAAAGGGGCGCGCAGCGCCCCCAATAGGTTTCAAGGCATTGTCCAGGATCACTGGAATAATTGAATACGTAAGTGTATACACTTTTCCCCAGGCGTATTGCGCCACGCTTATTTTCCTGGGGAGGAAGGGCATGCGGATCTGGCGGCGGAGTATCCAGTGGCAGTTGATTGCGAGCATGGGCGCGGCCTTGCTGGCGAGCATCCTGGTGGTAGTGGCGGTGTATACCGCGGCGGTGAATCGCCTGACCGAGCGTTACCTGGTCGATACGGCCCTGCCGGCCAGCATCGAGGCGATTCGCAACGACATCGAGCGCATGCTCGGCCAGCCACTGGTGGCGGCGGCGGACATCGCCGGCAACACCTTGCTGCGCGACTGGCTGGCCGCTGGCGAGAACCCGGCCGAGCTACCCCGCTTCATCGAGTACCTCGAGGCCGCCAGGCAGCGTAACCAGGCTTTCACCGCGCTGTTCGCCGCCACCGGCACTGGTCACTACTACAGCGAGAAGGGCCTGGACCGTACCCTGAGCCGCGACAACCCCAAGGACAGCTGGTTCTACGGCTACATCGACAGTGGCGCCGAGCGGCTGATCAACATCGATGTCGATGGCGCCACGGGTGAAGTGGCGCTGTTCATCGACTACCGCGTGGAAAAGGACGGCCAACTGGTCGGTGTGGCCGGCATGGGGCTGCGCCTGACCGAGCTGTCGCAACTGATCCGCGACTTCAGTTTCGGCGAACACGGCCGGGTGCTCCTGGTGCGCAACGATGGTCTGATCCAGGTCCATCCCCAGCATGAATTCAGCGGCAAGCGCCAGTTGCGCGAACAGCTTGGCGCGGAAGCGGCCAAGGCCGTCCTTGCGGGCGGCGAGGGCCTGCGCAGTGCCCGGTTCAGCCGCGATGGCGAAGACTACCTGGCCCTGGCCCTGCCCCTGCGCGACCTGAACTGGACTTTGGTGGCCGAGGTGCCAGAGGCGCAGATCTACGCCCAGATGCGCGAAGCGGTGTGGTTGACCAGCCTGATCGGCGGGGCCGTGGCCCTGGTCTCGCTGCTGCTGGTGGTGCTGCTGGCGCGCGGGTTGGTGCGGCCGATCCGCCAGGTGACGGCGGCACTGGTGCAGATCGGTAGCGGGGCGGGTGACCTCAGCCACCGCCTGGACGATTCGCGCCAGGATGAACTGGGCGACCTGGCCCGTGGTTTCAACCGTTTCCTCGACAGCCAGCGGGCCTTGATCGGCGAGGTGCTGCGCACCACCGAACGCCTGCACCGCTCGGTGGAGCAGGTGACCTTGGTGGTGGACAACACCGCCGAGCGCTCCGGTCGCCAGCAGGCAATGACCGAGATGGTCGCCACCGCCGTGCACGAGATGGGCCTGACCGTGCAGGACATCGCGCAGAACGCCGGCAATGCCGCCCAGGCCTCGCAGGCGGCGCGCGACGAGGCGTTGCAGGCCCGTGAGGTGGTGAGCCGCTCGATCGACAACATCGAGGGTATGTCCGGGGAGATCGGTCGGGCAGCGGCGGCGGTTGGCCAGTTGGCCGACGAAGTCGCCTCGATCGATGAGGTCTTGGCGGTGATCCGCAGTATTTCAGAGCAAACCAACCTGCTGGCGCTCAACGCTGCCATCGAGGCGGCGCGGGCCGGGGAGATGGGGCGCGGTTTCGCGGTGGTGGCCGATGAGGTGCGCACCTTGGCGCGGCGTACCCAGGTGTCTACCGATGAAGTGCAGCAGATGATCCAGCGCCTCAAGCAGGGCGCCGGCAGCGCGGTGGCCTCGATGCAGGCCGGGCAGCAGGCCACCGGCAGTGGCGTGGAGGCCAGCCAGCGTACCGGAGCCTCGCTCGGGGCGATCACCGATCAGGTCGAGCACATCAGCGACATGAACGACCAGGTGGCCACGGCGACCGAGGAGCAGTCGGCGGTGACCGAGGAGATCAACCGTACCGTGCAGGGGATTTCCGACCTGGCCCGGGAGACGGCGGCCGAAGTGCAAGCGTGCCGGGAACAGTGCCAGGCGTTGCGCGGACTGGCCGATGACCTGGCGCGGCAGATGGGTGGGTTCAGGCTCTGAGGCCCGAAGGGCGAAGCCCTGATGCCAGTTAGTTAAGCGGCGCTTTGTCATTTTTGGGGCTGCCTTGCAGCCCATCGCCGGCAAGCCGGCTCCCACAGGGACCGCGGCGACCACACATGATGCGGTTTGCAGGGGCCATGTGGGAGCAGTCGGCGGTGACCGAGGAGATCAACCGTACCGTGCAGGGGATTTCCGACCTGGCCCGGGAGCCGGCGGCCGAAGTGCAAGCGTGCCGGGAACAGTGCCAGGCGTTGCGCGGGCTGGCCGATGACCTGGCGCGGCAGATGGGTGGGTTCAGGCTCTGAGGCCCGAAGGGCGAAGCCCCGATGCCAGTTAGTTAAGCGGCGCTTTGTCATTTTTGGGGCTGCCTTGCAGCCCATCGCCGGCAAGCCGGCTCCCACAGGGACCGCGGCGACCCCACATGATGCGTTTTGCACGGACAGTGTGGGAGCCGGCTTGCCGGCGATGGGGCGCGAAGCGGCCCCAAATGACAACTGAAAGTCTTAACTGGCCGGCATTGAGCGAAGCCCTCCCGGCCATCGATCAGGCGCCGAAGATCGCGCGGATATCCGCCGCCAGCTCCCGCACCCGCGCCTCCTGGGTATCCCACGAGCACATGAACCGCGCCCCACCGCTGCCGATGAAGGTATAGAAGCGCCAGCCCTTGGCCCGCAGGGCCTCCAGCGCCGGCTCCGGCATCTGCAGGAACACCCCGTTGGCTTCCACCGGGAACATCAGCTCCACATCCGGCAGGTCACTCACCAGCGCGGCGAGCAACTGCGCGCAATGATTGGCATGCACGCCATGGCGCAACCAGGCGCCATCCTCCAGCAGCCCGACCCAGGGCGCGGAGAGGAAACGCATCTTCGACGCCAGTTGCCCCGCCTGCTTGCAGCGGTAGTCGAAATCGTCGGCCAGGGCACGGTTGAAGAACAGGATCGCCTCGCCCACCGCCATGCCGTTCTTGGTGCCGCCGAAGCACAGCACGTCGACGCCGGCCTTCCAGGTCAGCTCCGCCGGCGAGCAGCCCAGGAAGGCGCAGGCATTGGAGAAGCGCGCACCGTCCATGTGCAGGTTCAGGCCCAGCGCCTTGCAGGTGCTGCTGATCGCCTTGAGCTCGTCGGGGCGGTAGACCGTGCCCACCTCGGTGGCCTGGGTGATGGTCACCACGCGCGGCTTGGGGTAGTGGATGTCCTGGCGCTTGAGCGCCACCTCGCGAATCGAGTCCGGGGTCAGCTTGCCCTCGACGCTGCGCGCGGTGAGCAGCTTGGAGCCGTTGGAGAAGAACTCCGGCGCGCCGCATTCGTCGGTCTCGACGTGTGCCGTCTCGGAGCAGATCACGCTGTGGTAGCTCTGGCACAGGGAGGCCAGGGCCAGGGAGTTGGCTGCCGTGCCGTTGAAGGCGAAGAACACCTCGCAGTCGGTTTCGAACAGTTGGCGGAAATGGTCGGCGGCGCGCTCGGTCCATTGGTCGTCGCCATAGGCGCGCTCGTGGCCGCGGTTGGCCTTTTCCATCGCGGCCCAGGCTTCGGGGCAGATGCCGGAATAGTTGTCGCTGGCGAATTGTTGGCTGTTGTCTGTCATGACACCTGTCCTGTGAACGACGCAGACCAGCACTCTAAACCATCGCTTCGGAAGATGCCTATACAAGCTGGCCCCTGGTGGTGCCAGGCCTGCCCGCGAAGAAGATTGCACGGGGCGGGGCCATCGCACAGGCCGGTGGCGAATGTCGTAAACGCGCCATTGCAAGGCGTGCGCAGGCATCTGGGTCCCCCGTCCCGGTCATAACATCGCCGCAAAGGGTGAGAAGACCCTCATCAGACAAGAAACGATCGCTGCCAGGAGACAACAAGATGTTCAGCAAGCAAGACCAGATCCAGGGTTACGACGACGCACTGCTGGCGGCGATGAATGCCGAAGAACAGCGCCAGGAAGATCACATCGAGCTGATCGCCTCGGAGAACTACACCAGCAAGCGCGTGATGCAGGCCCAGGGCAGCGGCCTGACCAACAAGTACGCCGAAGGCTACCCGGGCAAGCGCTACTACGGTGGCTGCGAGCACGTCGACAAGGTCGAGCAACTGGCCATCGACCGCGCCAAGCAACTGTTCGGTGCCGACTACGCCAACGTCCAGCCGCACTCCGGCTCCTCGGCCAACGCCGCGGTGTACCTGGCCCTGCTGCAGGCCGGCGACACCATCCTGGGCATGAGCCTGGCCCACGGCGGCCACCTCACCCACGGCGCCAAGGTGTCCTCCTCGGGCAAGCTGTACAACGCCGTGCAGTACGGCATCGACACCAACACCGGCCTGATCGACTACGACGAAGTCGAGCGCCTGGCCGTCGAGCACAAGCCGAAGATGATCGTCGCCGGCTTCTCCGCCTACTCCAAGACCCTCGACTTCCCGCGCTTCCGTGAAATCGCCGACAAGGTCGGGGCGCTGCTGTTCGTCGACATGGCCCACGTCGCCGGCCTGGTCGCCGCTGGCCTGTACCCCAACCCGATCCCGTTCGCCGACGTGGTCACCACCACCACCCACAAGACCCTGCGTGGCCCGCGAGGCGGCCTGATCCTGGCCAAGTCCAACGAAGAGATCGAGAAGAAGCTCAACGCTGCCGTGTTCCCGGGCGCCCAGGGCGGCCCGCTGATGCACGTCATCGCCGCCAAGGCCGTGTGCTTCAAGGAAGCCCTGGAGCCTGAATTCAAGGCCTACCAGCAGCAGGTCATCGACAACGCCCAGGCCATGGCCCAGGTCTTCGTCGAGCGCGGCTACGACGTGGTCTCCGGCGGCACCGACAACCACCTGTTCCTGGTCAGCCTGATCCGCCAGGGCCTGACCGGCAAGGACGCCGACGCCGCCCTCGGCCGCGCCCACATCACCGTCAACAAGAACGCCGTGCCCAACGACCCGCAGTCGCCGTTCGTCACCTCGGGCCTGCGCATCGGCACCCCGGCCGTCACCACCCGTGGCTTCAAGGTCGCCCAGTGCGTGGCCCTGGCCGGCTGGATCTGCGACGTGCTGGACAACCTGGGCGACGCCGACGTCGAAGCCGATGTCGCCAAGAACGTCGCGGCCCTGTGCGCCGACTTCCCGGTCTACCGCTGAGTGGAGTAACCAACCATGCAACGTTATTCAGGCTTCGGCCTCTTCAAGCACTCCCTCAGCCACCACGAGAACTGGCAGCGCATGTGGCGCACGCCAACGCCTAAGAAGGTCTACGACGTGGTCATCGTCGGCGGTGGCGGCCATGGCCTGGCCACGGCCTACTACCTGGCCAAGGAGCACGGCATCACCAACGTGGCCGTGGTCGAGAAAGGCTGGCTGGGCGGCGGCAACACCGCCCGCAACACCACCATCGTGCGTTCCAACTACCTGTGGGACGAGTCGGCGCACCTGTACGAGCACGCCATGAAGCTGTGGGAGGGCCTGTCCCAGGACCTCAACTACAACGTGATGTTCTCCCAGCGTGGGGTCTACAACCTGTGCCACACCCTGCAGGACATGCGTGACTCCGAGCGCCGGGTCAGTGCCAACCGCCTCAACGGCGTGGACGGCGAACTGCTGAACACCGCCCAGGTGGCGGCAGAGATCCCGTACCTGGATTGCTCGAAGAACACCCGCTACCCGATCCTCGGCGCCACCGTGCAGCGCCGTGGCGGCGTGGCCCGCCACGACGCCGTGGCCTGGGGCTTCGCCCGTGCCGCCGACGCCCTGGGCGTGGACCTGATCCAGCAGACCGAGGTCATTGGTTTCCGTAAGGAAAACGGCGCGGTGATCGGCGTGGAAACCAACAAGGGCTTCATCGGCGCCAAGCGCGTCGGTGTGGTCACCGCCGGTAACTCCGGGCACATGGCGCGCCTGGCAGGCTTTCGCCTGCCGCTCGAATCGCACCCGCTGCAGGCGCTGGTGTCCGAGCCGATCAAGCCGATCATCGACAGCGTGATCATGTCCAACGCCGTCCACGGCTACATCAGCCAGTCGGACAAGGGCGACCTGGTCATCGGCGCCGGTATCGACGGCTGGGTCGGCTACGGCCAGCGCGGCTCCTACCCGATCATCGAGCACACCCTGCAGGCGATCGTCGAGATGTTCCCGAACCTCTCGCGCGTACGCATGAACCGGCAGTGGGGCGGCATCGTCGACACCACCCCGGACGCCTGCCCAATCATCTCCAAGACCCCGGTCAAGAACATGTTCTTCAACTGCGGTTGGGGCACGGGCGGCTTCAAGGCCACCCCGGGCTCGGGCAACGTCTTCGCCGCGAGCCTGGCCAAGGGCGAGATGCACCCGCTGGCCGCACCTTTCTCCATCGACCGTTTCTACAACGGCGCGCTGATCGACGAACACGGCGCTGCGGCCGTCGCCCACTAATCGGAGACAATCGTCATGTTGCAAATCTTCTGTCCCCACTGCGGCGAGCTGCGCTCCGAAGAAGAGTTCCACGCCTCTGGCCAGGCACACATCGCCCGCCCGCTGGACCCGGCCGCCTGCTCCGACGAGGAGTGGGGCACCTACATGTTCTTCCGTGACAACCCGCGCGGCATCCACCACGAGCTGTGGGACCACGTCGCCGGTTGCCGCCAGTACTTCAACGTCACCCGTGACACCGTGACCTACGAGATCCTGGAAACCTACAAGATCGGCGAGCAGCCGCAGGTGACCGCCAGCGGCAAGCCGAGCAACGCACCGTCGACCGTCAAAGGCCAAGGGGAAAAAGTATGAGCCAGACCTATCGCCTCGCCAGCGGCGGTCGCATCGATCGCAGCAAGGTCCTGAACTTCACCTTCAACGGCAAGACCTACCAGGGCTATGCCGGTGACACCTTGGCCGCCGCATTGCTGGCCAACGGTGTCGACATCGTCGGCCGCAGCTTCAAGTACTCGCGTCCGCGCGGCATCATCGCCGCCGGTACCGAAGAGCCGAACGCCATCCTGCAGGTCGGCTCCAGCGAAGCCACCCAGATCCCCAACGTGCGTGCCACCCAACAGGCACTGTACGGAGGCCTGGTGGCCACCAGCACCAACGGCTGGCCGAACGTCAACAACGACGTCATGGGCATCATCGGCAAGGTCGGCGGCAGCATGATGCCGCCCGGGTTCTACTACAAGACCTTCATGTATCCCAAGTCGTTCTGGATGACCTACGAGAAGTACATCCGCAAGGCGGCAGGCCTGGGCCGTGCGCCGCTGCAGAACGATCCGGACAGCTACGACTACATGAACCAGCACTGCGACGTGCTGATCGTCGGTGCTGGCCCTGCCGGCCTGGCTGCCGCCCTGGCCGCGGCACGCAGCGGTGCCCGCGTGATCCTCGCCGACGAACAGGAAGAGTTCGGTGGCAGCCTGCTCGACAGCCGCGAGACCCTCGACGGCAAGCCTGCGGCCGAATGGGTGGCTGCGGTGGTCGCCGAGCTGGAAGGCCTGCCGGAAGTGACCCTGCTGCCGCGTGCCACGGTCAACGGTTACCACGACCACAACTTCCTGACCATCCACGAGCGCCTGACCGACCACCTCGGCGACCGCGCCCCGATCGGCCAGGTACGCCACCGCGTGCATCGCGTTCGCGCCAAGCGCGTGGTGCTGGCCGCCGGCGCCCACGAGCGTCCGCTGGTGTATGGCAACAACGATGTGCCGGGCAACATGCTGGCAGGCGCCGTTTCCACCTACGTGCGCCGCTATGGCGTGGCCCCGGGCCGCAAGCTGGTGCTGTCGACCAACAACGACCACGCCTACCGCGCCGCCCTGGACTGGCACGACGCCGGCCTGCAGGTGGTCGCCATCGCCGACGCCCGCCATAACCCACGTGGCTCGCTGGTCGAGGAAGCGCGTGCCAAGGGTATCCGCATCCTGACCTCCAGTGCGGTGATCGAGGCCCGTGGCAGCAAGCACGTGACCGGCGCCCGCGTGGCCGCCATCGACGTGCAGGCGCACAAGGTCACAAGCCCAGGCGAAGTGCTCGAGTGCGACCTGATCGCCACCTCCGGCGGCTACAGCCCGATCGTCCACTTGGCTTCGCACCTGGGCGGCCGCCCGGTGTGGCGTGAAGACATCCTCGGCTTCGTGCCGGGCGATGCACCGCAGAAACGTGTGTGTGTCGGCGGCGTCAATGGCGTCTACGCACTCGGCGACGTGATCGCCGATGGTTTCGAGGGTGGTGTCCAGGCGGCGACCGAGGCCGGCTTCAAGGCCACCGTCGGCACCCTGCCAAAAACCGTGGCGCGCAAGGAAGAGGCCACCGTGGCGCTGTTCCAGGTGCCCCACGACAAGGGCACCAACCGTGCGCCCAAGCAGTTCGTCGACCAACAGAACGACGTCACCGCCGCCGGTATCGAGCTGGCCACCCGCGAAGGCTTCGAGTCGGTCGAGCACGTCAAGCGCTACACCGCGCTGGGCTTCGGTACCGACCAGGGCAAGCTGGGCAACATCAACGGCCTGGCCATCGCCGCCCGTTCGCTGGGCATCAGCATCCCGGAAATGGGTACCACCATGTTCCGCCCCAACTACACGCCGGTGACCTTCGGCGCGGTAGCGGGCCGGCACTGCGGCCACCTGTTCGAGCCTGTGCGCTTCACCGCCCTGCATGCCTGGCACGTGAAGAACGGCGCCGAGTTCGAGGACGTCGGCCAGTGGAAGCGCCCGTGGTACTTCCCCAAGCCGGGCGAGGACATCCACGCCGCCGTGGCCCGCGAGTGCAAGGCCGTGCGTGACAGTGTCGGCCTGCTCGACGCCTCGACCCTGGGCAAGATCGACATCCAGGGCCCGGATGCCCGCGAGTTCCTCAACCGCGTGTACACCAACGCCTGGACCAAGCTCGACGTGGGCAAGGCCCGCTACGGCCTGATGTGCAAGGAAGACGGCATGGTCTTCGACGACGGCGTGACCGCCTGCGTCGGCGACAACCACTTCATCATGACCACCACCACCGGCGGCGCGGCTCGCGTGCTGCAGTGGCTGGAGCTGTACCACCAGACCGAATGGCCGGAACTGAAGGTGTACTTCACCTCGGTCACCGACCACTGGGCGACCATGACCCTGTCCGGCCCCAACAGCCGCAAGCTGCTGGCCGAGCTGACCGACATCGACCTGGACAAGGAAGCCTTCCCGTTCATGAGCTGGAAGGAAGGCCTGGTCGGCGGCGTGCCGGCGCGGGTGTTCCGTATCTCGTTCACCGGTGAGCTGTCGTACGAGATCAACGTGCAAGCCAACTACGCCATGGGCGTGCTGGAGCAGATCGTCGAGGCGGGCAAGCAGTACAACCTGACCCCGTACGGCACCGAGACCATGCACGTGCTGCGGGCCGAGAAGGGCTTCATCATCGTTGGCCAGGACACCGACGGCTCGATGACCCCGGACGACCTCAACATGAGCTGGTGCGTCGGGCGCAACAAGCCGTTCTCCTGGATCGGCCTGCGCGGCATGAACCGCGAGGACTGCGTGCGCGAGAACCGCAAGCAACTGGTGGGCCTCAAGCCGGTCGACCCGAACGTGTGGCTGCCCGAGGGTGCCCAGTTGGTGTTCGATCCGAAGCAGCCGATCCCGATGGACATGGTCGGCCACGTCACCTCCAGCTACAAGGCCAACTCCCTGGGCTATTCGTTCGCCATGGGCGTGGTCAAGGGCGGCCTCAAGCGCATGGGCGAGCGGGTGTACTCGCCGCAGGCAGACGGCAGCGTGATCGAGGCGGAGATCGTGTCTTCGGTGTTCTTCGATCCGAAGGGTGAGCGGCAGAACGTTTGACTCCGAGCCCTGTGGTGAGCCTGCTGGCCCCATCGCCGGCAAGCCGGCTCCCACAGGATCGATGCAGGCCGAGGGGCGATGCTGTACCTGTGGGCGCTGGCGTGCCAGCGATAGGGCCAGAGCATCCACCTCAGAGGCTCATCGTTTCGACGAACAAGAATTCAAGGCAGGTAAGAAATGAGCGCTATCAACGTCTTCCAGCAAAACCCCGGCGCCGACGCCCGGGCCGAGTCGCCACTGCACCACGCCGACCTGGCCAGCCTGGTCGGCAAGGGCCGCAAGAACGCAGGCGTGACCCTGCGCGAGAAGAAATTCCTCGGCCACCTGACCATTCGTGGCGATGGCCACGACCCGGCCTTCGCCAGCGGCGTGCACAAGGCCCTGGGCCTGGAGCTGCCGGTGGCCCTGACCGTGGTCGCCAACGAGCAGATGTCGTTGCAGTGGATGGGCCCGGACGAGTGGCTGCTGATCGTTCCCGGCGGCCAGGAGTTCGCCGTCGAGCAGAAACTGCGCGCGGCCCTCGAGGGCCAGCATGTCCAGGTGGTCAACGTCAGCGGCGGGCAGACCCTGCTCGAGCTGCGCGGTCCCAATGTGCGCGAGGTGCTGATGAAGTCCACCAGCTATGATGTGCACCCGAACAACTTCCCGGTCGGCAAGGCCGTCGGCACCGTGTTCGCCAAGTCGCAACTGGTGATCCGCCGCACAGCCGAAGACACCTGGGAGCTGGTGATCCGCCGCAGCTTCGCCGACTACTGGTGGCTGTGGCTGCAGGACGCTTCGGCCGAGTACGGCCTGGCGATCGAGGCATAAGGAGAATACGCATGAGTCGGGCACCGGACACCTGGATCCTCACCGCCGACTGCCCGAGCATGCTCGGCACCGTCGACGTGGTCACCCGCTACCTCTTCGAGCAGCGTTGCTACGTCACGGAGCATCACTCCTTCGACGACCGGCTGTCGGGGCGGTTCTTCATCCGCGTCGAGTTCCGCCAGCCGGACGACTTCGACGAGGCCGGTTTCCGTGCAGGCCTTGCCGAGCGCAGCGATGCGTTCGGCATGACGTTCGAGCTGACCGCGCCGAATCACCGCCCCAAGGTGGTGATCATGGTGTCCAAGGCTGACCATTGCTTGAACGACCTGCTGTACCGCCAGCGCATCGGCCAGCTGGCCATGGACGTGGTCGCGGTGATCTCCAACCACCCTGACCTCGAGCCCCTGGCCCACTGGCACAAGATTCCCTATTACCACTTCGCCCTCGACCCCAAGGACAAGCCCGCCCAGGAGCGCAAGGTGCTCCAGGTGATCGAGGAGACCGGCGCCGAGCTGGTGATCCTCGCCCGCTACATGCAGGTGCTTTCGCCCGAGCTGTGCCGGCGCCTGGATGGCTGGGCGATCAACATCCATCACTCCCTGCTGCCGGGCTTCAAGGGCGCCAAGCCCTACCACCAGGCTTACAACAAGGGTGTGAAGATGGTCGGCGCCACCGCCCACTACATCAACAACGACCTCGACGAAGGGCCGATCATCGCCCAGGGCGTCGAGACCGTGGACCACAGCCACTATCCCGAGGATTTGATCGCCAAGGGGCGGGACATCGAATGCCTGACCCTGGCGCGGGCGGTGGGGTATCACATCGAGCGGCGGGTGTTCCTGAACGCCAATCGGACCGTGGTGCTCTGACGATCCTGGGGCCGTAAAGCGGCCCCTGTTTTTTCCTGCCGTTAAAAGGCATATCCCTGTCGCATCCAGTCACCGCGACATCCCCCATCAGGCCCACAATTCCTCCCATTCCAGTAACACATGCCGCCCAAGGATGGCGGCGCTTTCCACCACCGCTGCATAAATACAAATCAAGCGAGGTAAGAGCATGTCTGGTAATCGTGGAGTGGTGTATCTCGGCGCCGGCAAGGTCGAGGTGCAGAAGATCGACTACCCCAAAATGCAGGACCCACGCGGCAAGAAGATCGAGCACGGCGTGATCCTCAAGGTGGTCTCCACCAATATCTGCGGCTCCGACCAGCACATGGTCCGTGGCCGCACCACCGCTCAGGTCGGCCTGGTCCTCGGCCACGAGATCACCGGCGAGGTGATCGAGAAGGGCCGTGACGTGGAACACCTGCAGATCGGTGACCTGGTCTCCGTGCCGTTCAACGTGGCCTGCGGCCGTTGCCGCTCCTGCAAGGAAATGCACACCGGCGTCTGCCTGACCGTCAACCCGGCCCGCGCCGGCGGTGCCTACGGCTATGTCGACATGGGCGACTGGACCGGTGGCCAGGCCGAGTACGTGCTGGTGCCGTACGCCGACTTCAACCTGCTGAAGCTGCCAAACCGTGACAAGGCCATGGAGAAGATCCGTGACCTGACCTGCCTCTCCGACATCCTGCCCACTGGCTACCACGGCGCTGTCACGGCGGGCGTTGGCCCGGGCAGCACCGTGTACGTCGCCGGTGCCGGCCCGGTCGGCCTGGCGGCGGCTGCCTCGGCTCGCCTGCTGGGCGCGGCCTGCGTCATCGTCGGCGACCTGAATCCGGCCCGCCTGGCCCATGCCAAGGCCCAGGGGTTCGAGGTGGTCGACCTGTCCAAGGACACCCCGCTGCACGAGCAGATCGCCGACCTGCTGGGCGAGCCGGAAGTGGACTGCGCGGTCGATGCGGTGGGCTTCGAGGCCCGTGGCCATGGCCATGAAGGTGCCAAGCACGAGGCGCCGGCCACCGTGCTCAACTCGCTGATGCAGGTGACCCGCGTGGCCGGCAAGATCGGTATTCCGGGGCTGTACGTCACCGAAGACCCGGGCGCGGTGGATGCGGCGGCCAAGATCGGCTCGCTGAGCATTCGCTTTGGCCTGGGTTGGGCGAAGTCGCATAGCTTCCACACTGGGCAAACCCCGGTGATGAAGTACAACCGCCAGCTGATGCAGGCGATCATGTGGGATCGCATCAATATCGCCGAGGTGGTCGGGGTGCAGGTGATCAGCCTGGATCAGGCGCCGGAAGGGTATGGCGAGTTCGATGCGGGTGTGCCGAAGAAGTTTGTGATCGATCCGCACAAGACGTTCAGTGCGGCTTGATGCCTAGGGCCGAGACAGGGACGGCGCCGCTGCCCCTGTCTCGGCTTGGTGTCGTGAAAGGGCTGCACCGCAGCCGATTTCCATATCAAGCAATGTGTATCACCATCGCTGGGAGAGCGCTTTAGCCCATTTATCCATGCATCATGGCACTGGTTTCGTCGGTTTAATTCGGGCTTCGAATCTGGCTAATAGTGTCTGAGTTGTAGAGTGAGTCAAAGCCTGTTGTTGGATGCTCCATTGGACCCGAAGGGATGCCGGTAGTTAGACCTAAAGGTTCTAACTTGTATTCAAGAGTCAAGAATTTAATTCGATTTTTATATACTTCGTGTAGGCGAAGTCTTTCTTTGAGGATTTCAGGTGGTACTGTTGTCAGGTCGTACGCTTTTGCTTCGGCTATGTCGCGCCTAACACGTCTGTGAAGATCAGCTCTCTCATGACGGGCCATACTCTGAATGAAAGGGTCTGGGGTGCGTTCACTATCAGTGCTCCGGTTATTTGGAGTGGCTGCTTGCGGCGGGCTCGACGTTGCCCTCTGTGACTTAGGTATTCTGCCAAAGAATCGCTTTTTAATGCCTTTGTAGAGGCTGCTCAACGGCTTGAGGAAAATCGGTACACGTCCTGATGGGTCAATTTTTCCAATGGGATCGCCATTGCAATACATGTATGAATTTATTCCGCCCGCAGCGAAAGGGCTCAGCTGGTCAGGGGAGTAGAAACGCATCAGGCTGGGATTGTAGATACGGTGCCCACTTCCGAGTAAATAGCTGTTCACCGAAGGTTCGATAGCTTCCCCGTTGAAGCCAAGCAGTGTCAGTAGCGCGGGAAGGGTTGAAGTTTGGCCATAGGGTGAATAGGTATGCGTTTCTTCATCATTGACGCTCTTGGCTCTGAGCACAGAACCTTTTTGGTCTGTCGCTAATAGCCCGTTGGTTGTCTTGTCAGTAAGTTGCTGCTCTACGAGTGGTAAATCAGGTGCTCGGAAGATCCTACGACTGTACTTATCTGTTCGTACGGAAGCGAGTTTGTCTTCCTGGTAGAAGCACAGAGTGATGATAGAGTTCTTTTTCATGGGCTGGTTCCCGTTCTCTGCCGAGGGGGAGGCAATTTCCCTACCGCAGAACCCAGTATCATGGCGATGCATTTTGTCGGCTACTGGCAGAAATGATAGGAGAACGCTACTGGAACGTTAGGCATGGCAGATTTCATACTCCTGTTGCCGAAATTTCCGACGTGCTGGCGCTGGTGCTTGCTGGTTCTAGGAAATACCCTACGAATTCTGTCGACTCCTATCTGATTGCCCCGGGAAACCTTGCTCTCTAGGCTCACTGGGTCGCTGAATCGTTCAGCGATCGGGTGTGGAAACCCGGTGGTACATGGAACTGCCTGTTACGGCGGCTGTGCGCGGGAGGTCTTCGGACCTACCGGGTTTGCCATGTGCCTGGTTTTCCACCCCGCGTACAGCTGCCACCCCTGATGTGTGGAAACGGAAGGGCGCAGCTCAGCCTACATGGTGCCGATATGAAAAAACTCGTCCCCGACCCACCCCACACCTTCGATCTGCCCAAGGGCACATCCCTCTCCCACGCCATCAACGACGGTATCGTTCCGATGGAGTTCGTGCTGATGAACGTCAGCCACTACTTGATGTTCGCCTACAGCGACAGCCGTCGTGCCCTTGAGCGCATCGAGGATGAAGAAACCCGGCAGTTATTGGCGCACGGCTTGCGGGCCATGCAGATTGCCTGGGGGCAGGCGGAGGCGCTGGCATTGGCGGTCGAAGGGCGCAGCAGCCCTCGATAGCTGGCCTGGAACAAAGCCCGATGTCGCCAGTCGAATGCCTCGTTTCCCGGCCATTCCGGCCGACGAGGTCCTTCCCGATGAAAGCATTCACCCTGGCAACCCTGATGACCCTGGCCGCAAGCCCGGCGTTCGCCTTCAACCTCAGCGATGCGGCCAATGCCGTGTCGGCGATGCAGAGCCAGCAGCAGGGCCAGGTGCAGGCGCCCGAGGCGTCGGCCAACCTGCTCAATACCCTGGGCAGCGAACTGAAGATCACCCCCGAACAGGCGGTGGGCGGGGCGGGTGCCATGCTGGGCCTGGCGCGCAACAACCTGAGCGACGCCGACTACGGCCAACTGACCAAGGCCGTGCCCGGCCTGGACCTGCTCGCTGGCGCCAACGCCCTGGGTGGGCTGAACGGCCTGGGTGAGTTGCTGGGCAAGAACAGCGAGAGCCAACCGGCGCTGAGCAATGCCTTGGGCAATGTCGAGAACCGCAACGACCTGGACAATGCCTTCAAGGCGCTGGGCATGGATACCGGCATGATCGGCCAGTTCGCCCCGCTGATCCTCCAGTACCTGGGCCAGCAGGGCATCGCCGGGTCGTTGTTGCAGAACCTGGGCAGCCTGTGGGCGACCCCGGCACCGTTGGCTCAACCCTCGGTCTGAAGGCCCCACACGCGCACCCTGTAAGCGCGTGTGCGGCGTTGGATCACGCGCTTTCCGAGAAGTCCACCAAGCGTACTGGGCGGCGGAAGCCGGCGGTCAGTACGGCCAGGTAAGCCAACCCCAGGGCGAACCAGCACAGGCCGATTACCAGGGTCAGCGCCGACAGGCTGGTCCACAGCCACAAGGTCAGGCTCAGGCCGACCAGCGGTACCAGGCCATAGCGCAGCAGGCCCTTGAGGTTGCGCTGGCTGGCATCGTGCATCAGGTGGGTTTTCACCACCGCCAGGTTCACCGCCGAGAACGCCACCAGTGCGCCGAAGCTGATCAGCGAGGCCAGGGTGGCCAGGTCGATCACCAGCGCCAGCAGGGAGAACGCCGACACCAGCAGGATGGCGAACACCGGCGTACCGAAGCGTGGCGACAGATAGCCGAAGCTGCGCTTGGGCAGCACCTTGTCGCGGCCCATGGTGAACAGGATGCGCGACACCGCCGCTTGAGAGGCCAGTGCCGAGCCCAGGCTGCCAGCGACGAACGCGGCGGTGAAGAAGTTGGCCAGGAACTGCCCACCCGCCTTGAACATCACCTCGTTGGCCGCCGCATCGGTATTGGCGAAGGTGCTGCCTGGCAGCACCAGCTGGCTGATGTAGGCCAGCACGGTGAACAGCAAGCCGGCAAACAGGGTGGTGAGGATGATCGCCCGCGGTACATCGCGGCGGGCGTCGCGGCACTCTTCGGCCAGGGTCGAGACCGCGTCGAAGCCCAGGAACGACAGGCACAGCACCGCTGCACCGGCCATCAGGGAACCGAAGCCTCGTGCGCTGCCATCGCCCACCAGCGGCGCGAGGAAGTCGACGGGCTGGCCGCTGCCCAGCGTCTGCCAGGACAGCGCCACGAACACCCCGATGAACACGATCTGCGCGCCGACGATCAGGTTGCTGGCCTTGGCCACCGAGTGGATGCCGATCACGTTGAGCACCGTCACCAGGGCGATCGAGGCCAGGACGATCGTCCATGCCGGGATGGCCGGGAAGGCGATGTTGAGGAACAGGCCGATGAGCAGGTAGTTGATCATCGGGATGAACAGGTAGTCGAGCAGCAACGACCAGCCTGCGAGAAAGCCGACATTGGGGCCGAAGGCGAGGTTGGTGTAGGAGTACGCCGAGCCCGCGACGGGGAAGCGCTTGACCATGAAGCTGTAGGACGTGGCGGTGAACAGCATCGCCAGCAGGGTGACGAGGTAGGCGCCGGCCGTGCGGCCGCCGGTGATTTCGGTGACGATGCCGTAGGTGGTGAAGATGGTCAGCGGGACCATGTACACCAGGCCGAAGAACACCAGGGCGGGCAGGCCCAGGACACGGCGGAGTTGGGCGGGTGCTGCCTCGGCAGCATTGCAAGGTTGATTTGCCATCGATCGATCCGGGCGTTTTGTAGTTGTTGATCGATTTTTATCCAGGTTGGAGGGTGATGACAAACAAAGATTTGTTTATCTCAATTATTAATGTGGATTTTAATCGGGCATCCGTGATGTTTTTTTGCGGGCCCATTCGCGCCGAACCGCCGCGAATGGGCCGTGCCAGGCAACGAAGACCTCAGCCCATCTGCGCCCGCAATGCCTCGATCCGCTGGTCCTTGTCCAGCCACAGCTGGTTCACCCAGTCCTGCACGGTCTGGCGAAACGCCGGGTCGTTCTCATAGTCGCCATTGCACAGCGCCGGATCCAGCTCGCGCACGCGGATGTCGATGATTACCCGGCTGATGTTGCCGCAGAGCAGGTCCCAGAACCCGGGGGCCTTGTCGCCGGGGTAGACGATGGTGACGTCCAGCAGGGCATCGAGCTGTTCGCCCAGCGCCGCCAGCACGAAGGCCACGCCGCCGGCCTTGGGCTTGAGCAGGTGGCGGTAGGGCGATTGCTGTGCTTCGCGCTTGGCTTCGGTGAAGCGGGTGCCTTCCAGGTAGTTGACCACGGTCACCGGCTGGCGCTTGAACAGCTCGCAGGCAGCCTTGGTGATCTCCAGGTCCTTGCCCTTGAGCTCCGGGTGCTTGTCCAGGAAGGCCTTGCTGTAGCGCTTCATGAACGGGTAGTCCAGCGCCCACCAGGCCAGGCCCAGCAGCGGCACCCAGATCAGTTCCTTCTTGAGGAAGAACTTGAAGAACGGCACCCGGCGGTTGAGGCTCTCGATCAAGGCGGGGATGTCGACCCAGCTCTGGTGGTTGCTCACGCACAGGTAGGAGGTGTCCTGGCGCAGTGTCTCGATGCCACGGATATCCCATTGGGTGGGGATGCACAGGGCGAAGATCGCCTTGTCGATTTCCGACCAGGTTTCGGCGATCCACATCACCGCCCAGGAGGCGTAGTCGCGGCCACGGCCCGGCAGTACCAGTTTGAGCAGGGCGAAGACCATCAGCGGGCCGATCAGCACCAGGGTGTTGAGCAGCAGCAGCAGGGTCGTGAGGATGCCGGTCAGCAGGCGACGCATAAGGGAACTCTTGTTGTGGGAATTAAGCGGGTGGCAATGATAAGCACGGCTTGGTCCTACGCCAAATTCGTTATGTAGCGGCAAGCTTCAAGCTGCAAGAAAAAGCGGGGCGGTGGGGGCTAATGCTGTTCACTTAAGCAATTGGGGCCGCTTTGCGGCCCTTCGCGGGCAAGCCCGCTCCCACAAGTACGCTGCAAGCCTCAAGGAATGCACGATCCTGTGGGAGCGGGCTTGCCCGCGAAGGGCTGCAAGGCAGCCCCTATCGATGTCACATCAGACTTAAGTGAACAGCATTAGGCGGTGGGGGCTGTGCTATCTGCCTTTACTTGCACTTCGTAGCTGGAGGAAACCTATCCTGCCCGAGTAGTCTAACCACTGTCCTCACTCAAGGAAGCGTAATCCGTGAAACCATTGCTTGCCCTGTTGTCACTGCTTGCACTGCCGGTCATGGCGGCTGAGCCGACTCTTTACGGCCGCTATGAGTACATCACCCTGCCGGAGATTGGCGAAACATTGAAGGCCAAGATGGATACTGGCGCCCTGACGGCTTCGTTGTCGGCCAGGGATATCGAGCGCTTTACCCGTGATGGCGAGCAATGGGTGCGTTTTCGCCTGGCGACCAAGGATGCCGATGGCAAGGTCTACGAGCACAAGCTGGCGCGTATCAGCAAGATCAAGGCCCGCTCCGACGAAGAGGACGACGAAGGCGAGACGCTGGAGGCTGCGCGCCGGCCGGTGGTCGAGCTGGAGCTGTGCCTGGGCGAGGTGAAGCGCACGGTGGAGGTCAACCTGGCTGACCGGAGTAACTTCAACTATCCACTGCTGATTGGCGCCAAGGCGCTGCGTGAGTTCAAGGCGGCGGTGAACCCGGCACGCAAGTTCACCGCAGGCAAGCCGGACTGCTGATTGGCCATTTGGGCCGCTTCGCGCCCCTTTCCGACCGGTATCGGGCCTGCCTGCGACAGCGCCTGTCAGGCCATCGGCACGGTAGCGACCATCGACGGTCGCTTGGCCACCTCGGCATACCAAGCTGCCAGCCCCGGTTGCCGCTCGCGCCAGCCGAACTGCGGCTGGCGCAGGTCCAGGTAGCCCAGCGCGCAGGCCACGCCGATAGCCGCGATATCGAAGGTCGAGGCCAGCTCGGCCAGGTGCGCCTGTTCCAGGTCGGCCAGGCTGCGGCGGATCTTGCCGGCCTGGGCCTGGACCCAGCCGTCCCAGCGCTTGTCCTCGGGGCGCAGGAAGGTCTCGTAGCGGGTCGAGACCGCCGCATCCATGATCGCATCGGCCTGCGACGCCAGCGTCAGCCGGCGCCAGCGCGCCGAACCCTCGCGGGGGACCAGCGGGTTGCCGACGTGCTGCAGGTCGAGGTACTCGCAAATCACCCGGCTATCATGCAGCACGGTGCCGTCCTCCAGGCGCAGGGCCGGGATCTTGCCGATCGGGTTGCCCTGGTTGAGCTGCTCGTCGTCGTTCACCGGGCTGATGTTGACCGCCTGCAAGGTCACGCGGTCGAGCTGCCCGGTTTCGTGCAGCACGACCATCACCTTGCGTACGAACGGCGAGAGCGGCGAGTGGAACAGGGTCATGGTCGCCATATGGCTGCCCTCAGTTGCCTTGCAGGCTGGGTGGCAGGCATACGCCAGTGCCACCGATGCCGCAGTAGCCGTCGGGGTTCTTGGCCAGGTACTGCTGGTGGTAGGCCTCGGCGAAGTACACGGTCGGCGCCTCGGCGATCTCGGTGGTGATCTCGCCGAAACCGGCCTTGGTCAGCTCGGCCTGGAACGCCTCGCGGCTGGCCTTGGCCTGCTCCAACTGCTCGGGGCTGGTGCAGTAGATCGCCGAACGGTACTGGGTGCCGATGTCGTTGCCTTGGCGCATGCCTTGGGTGGGGTTGTGCAGCTCCCAGAACATCGCCAGCAGCTCACGGTAGCTGACCTTGTCCTTGTCGAACACCACCAGCACCACTTCGGTATGGCCGGTCAGGCCCGAGCAGACTTCTTCGTAGGTTGGGTTGGGGGTGAAGCCGCCGGCGTAGCCGACCACGGTGCTGACCACGCCCTCGCGCTGCCAGAAGCGGCGCTCGGCGCCCCAGAAGCAGCCCAGGCCGAAGATGGCGAAATCGACGTTCTGGAAGAACGGACCCAGCAGTGGGGTGTCCTTGAACACGTAGTGCTTCTCGGGCAGGGCCATCGGGGTCTCGCGGCCAGGCAGGGCCTGCTCCGCAGTGGGCATGACGTTTTTGTTCACCAGGATTTCCGAACGCAGGACCATGGCCGCTCCTTGTGTTTATCAGTTGGATAGGTGGCGGAGCCATCGTCGGCAAGCCGGCGATAGGGCTCGAATGGGTTCTATAGTGCCCGAGGTTGGCGCCGCTGTCAGGCCAGAGGGCCACGTGGATAGCGCTTGAGCTTGTCGACCAGTTCGCGTCCGGGAATCGGCCGGTCGAACAGGTAGCCCTGGCCGACGTCGCAGCGGTGGCGGCGCAGGAACGCCAACTGCTCGGCGGTCTCGATGCCTTCGGCGACCACCTTGAGCTTCAGGTTATGGGCCATGGCCACCACCGCCGAGGTGATCTCCATATCGTCCTGGTTGTCGGGGATTTCGTTGATGAAGCTACGGTCGATCTTGATGATGTCGATCGGGAACTTCTTCAGGTAGCTCAGCGACGAGTAGCCGGTGCCGAAATCGTCCATGGCCAGGGTCAGGCCCAGGGCCTTGAGCTCGTCGAGCTGGCGGTGGGTGTCTTCGGTGGCTTCCAGCAGCAGGCCTTCGGTCAGCTCCAGCTCCAGCAGGTGTGGCGGCAGGGCTTCTTCCTCGAGGATGTTGCCGATCGACGACACCAGCTCCGGGTCGGAGAACTGCTTGGGCGAGAGGTTGATGGCCACGTGCAGGTTGCCCATGCCGGCTTCGCGCAACTGCTGGCTCATGCGGCACGACTGGCGCACCACCCATTTGCCGATGGGGATGATCAGGCCGGTTTCCTCGGCCACGCTGATGAACTGGTCGGGGCGGATCATGCCGCGCTCGGGGTGGTTCCAGCGCAGCAGCGCCTCCAGGCCGAGCAGGCGGCCGCTGCGCAGGCACAGCTTGGGCTGGTAGAACACCTCCAGCTCGTTCTGGGTCAGGGCGCGGCGCAGGTTGTTCTCGACGAACAGCTTGTAGCTGGCCTCGGCGTTGAGCACTTCGGTGAAGACCTGGACCTGGTGCTTGCCGTTGGCCTTGGCCTTGTGCAGGGCGAGCCCGGCGTTCTTCATCAGGGTCTGCGGGTCGCTGCCGTGCAAAGGTGCGCAGGCCAGGCCCACCGAGGCGGTGACGTTGATCAGTTGGTTGTCGACGAACATTGGCTTGTCGAGGGTGCGCAGCAATTGCTGGGCCACGCCCTGGCCATCTTCCAGGCTGGTGCCGTCGAGCAGCACGGCGAACTCGTTGCTGGCGAAGCGTGCCAGCTGGCCGCCGTTGTTCAAGCTGTTGCGCAGGCGCCGGGCCAGGCTGACCAGCAGCTTGTCGCCGGTCTGGTGGCCGAGGCTGTCGTTGATCCGCTTGAAGTTGTCGATGTCCACCAGCAGCAGGCAGGTTGGATGCTCGTCGTCGCGGGCGAAGCGCTCGTCGAGGTTGCGGATGAACGCCGGGCGGTTGCCCAGGTTGGTCAGGTTGTCGGTGTAGGCCAGGCGTTCGATGCGCTGCTGGGCCAGCTTGCTCTGGGTGATGTCTTCGTAGATGCCGATGTAGTGGGTCAGTTCGCGGTTGTCGCCATAGACCTTGGAGATCGACAGTTGGCCCCAGTAGGGCTCGAGGCTCTTGCGCCGGCTCTTGAACTCGCCTTGCCAGCTGTTGCCCATGGCCAGGCTGGATGGCGAGTCGAACAGCAGTTCGCTGAGGTTCTCCAGGGCTGGCAGTTCGGCCAGGTGGCGGCCTTGGACTTCCTCGGTGCTGTACTGGGTGATGGCGGCGAAGCTTGGGTTGACGTATTCCACCACCCCGTCGCGGTTGACCAGCAGGAAGGCGCTGGCGCTTTGCTCCACCGCGCGCTGGAACAGGTGCAGGGCGCTGGTGGCCGTGCGCCGGTTGTGGTTGGTGATGACCTGGGCGACCTGGTCGGCCAACTCGCCGGCGAAGGCGATCTCGTCGGACTGCCAGGCCCGGGGTGTGCCGGTCTGCTCCAGGCAGAGCACGCCCACCACCTGGCCGTCGACGCGGATGCTGGCATCGAGCATGGCGTTGTTGCCGCTGGGGTAGAGGCGCTGGACCATGTCGCGGGTGCGCGGGTCGTCGCTGGCATTGTGGGCGTCGATGGCGCGGCTGGCGTGCAGGGCGTCCAGGTAGTCGGGAAACTGGCTGGCGTCGATCGGCTCCGGCCTGTGGTGTCGCTGGTCGCGGTGATGCCAGGCGCTGATCGGTTCCAGGCGCTGGTCCTCGAGGTGCCAGATGCTGGCGCAATCGACCTTGTAGATCTCGCAGGCGCTGCGGGTGATCAGCTCGGCGGCTTCCTGCAGCGAGTTGCCGGCGCTGTAGCGCTGGCGTGCCAGGCGCAGGATCAGGTCCTGCTGGGCGCGTACCCGTTCCAGGTGTTCGAGTTGCTCCTGCTGGGCGCGCTGGTTCAGTTGCAGGGCCAGTTGCAGGCGACTGTTGCGCGACTCGAGGTCGTTGGCCGCCAGGTCCGGCCCGTCGTCCGGTTGCTCGTCGAGCACCGTGAGGTAGCCGCGCAGCAGTTGTCGGTTGTGCTGCTTGTAGGCTTCGCCGATCTCCAGCAAGCGCAGGGGCGCGGTGCTGGCGTGCAAGGTGTAGCGCACCCGGTAGTGGCTGCGTTGGGCCAGCTGCCGCTGGATCTCGTCGTGCAGTTGGTAGCGGGCCTCCGGCTCCATGAGGCTGGCATAGGGCGAGCCGACCAGGGCGCAGAGCTCGGCGGCGGGCAGGCCGAACTGGCGGTCGCAGGCCGGGTCGAGGTAGAGCATCGTCCAGCTGGCTTCGTTGAGCCTTTCGAAACGCAGCATGCCGAGCCGCGAAGGCACGGGAAGCTGCGTGACGACCTCGGCCGCCATACGGCTGGCGACATCGGGTTGGCTTTTCATCGAAGACTCGCTTGAAGAGGGCGGTTGGCGCGGCGGGCCACGGTCTATGCGGCGGTGCCTGGGGCAAGGTTGCATCATGTCCCAGGGGCTGGCAAGCCGCCATTGCTATGAGCAGGTTGTCGGCTGATCGGCGGGAATCTAAAGCTGCGAGCTTCGAGCTGATCGGCGCTGCTTGTCATGGCCGTGCTCGGCTCGCCAGGGCGCCGCCTGCTTTTTCTTGTCGCTTGTAGCTTGCAGCTTGCAGCTAAAAAAAGCCCCGCCAGAACGTGACGGGGTTGAGGTACGAGCGTGGCAGCTCGAAAGGGGGCCTGCCTCCCGTCGGGGAGGCAGGTAGCTGCGTTACAGCAGCAGGGTGCGGATGTCCGCCAGCAGGTCGCTCAGGCGCTTGGTGAAGCGCGCGGCGGCGGCGCCGTTGATCACGCGGTGATCGTAGGACAGCGACAGCGGCAGCATCAGGCGCGGCTGGAAGGCCTTGCCGTCCCAGACCGGCTGCATGGTGGCCTTGGACACACCCAGGATCGCCACCTCGGGCGCGTTGACGATCGGCGTGAAGCCGGTGCCGCCAATGTGGCCGAGGCTGGAGATGGTGAAGCAAGCGCCTTGCATGTCGTCGGCCGCCAGTTTCTTGGTGCGCGCCTTCTCGGCCAGGGCCGCAGCTTCGCCAGCCAGCTGCAGCAGGCTCTTCTGGTCGACGTTCTTGATCACCGGGACCAGCAGGCCGTCCGGGGTGTCCACGGCGAAGCCGATGTGCACGTACTTCTTGCGGATCACCGCCTTGCCGCTCGGCGCCAGGGAACTGTTGAAGTCCGGCAGTTCCTTGAGCAGGTGGGCACAGGCCTTGAGCAGCAGCGGCAGCACGGTCAGCTTGACGCCGGCCTTCTCGGCCACGGCCTTCTGCGCCACGCGGAAGGCTTCCAGCTCGGTGATGTCGGCGGAGTCGAACTGGGTCACGTGCGGCACGTTCAGCCAGCTGCGGTGCAGGTTGGCGGCACCGACCTGCATCAGGCGGGTCAGGGCGACTTCCTCGACTTCACCGAACTTGCTGAAGTCCACGGCCGGGATCGGCGGGATGCCGGCACCACCGGTCGCGCCGGCGCCTGCCGGAGCGTCCTTGGCCTTCTGCATCATGGCTTTGACGTAGACCTGCACGTCTTCCTTGAGGATACGGCCGTGTGGGCCGGTCGCGGCGACCGCGCCCAGGTCGACGCCGAACTCACGGGCCAGCATGCGCACGGCCGGGCCAGCGTGGACCTTGGCGTTGCTGCCGGCGGCAGGCGCGGTGGCCACAGGGGCCGCCGTGGCGGCCGGTGCAGCAGGCGCAGCGGCTGGAGCCGCTTCGGCCTTGGCTGGGGCAGGGGCGGCAGCGGCCGGAGCCGGGGCGGCAGCGGGGGCTGCGCCGGCGACTTCCAGCTTGAGGATCAGGTCACCGGTGCCGACTTCGTCGTCCAGCTTGGCGATCACTTCCTTCACCACGCCAGCGGCGGGCGAGGGGATTTCCATGGAGGCCTTGTCGGACTCCAGGGTAATCAGCGACTGGTCGGCTTCGACGGTATCGCCGGCCTTGACCAGGACCTCGATGATCTTGGCCTTGCCCGACGAGCCGATGTCCGGCACGTGGATGTCTTGCACGCTGGCGGCAGCCGGGGCTGCGGCAGGCGCCGGTGCGGCCTCGGCAGCCGCCGGTGCGGCGGCCGGTTGCTCTTCGGCGGCGGGGGCGGCCGGAGCCTCGGGCGCCGCGGCGGCGCCCTCGACTTCCAGGACCAGCAGCTCGTCGCCTTCCTTCAGGCGATCGCCCAGCTTGACCTTGAGCTCCTTGATCACGCCAGCCTTGGGCGCCGGGATCTCCATGGAGGCCTTATCGGACTCCAGGGTCAGCAGGCTCTGGTCGGCTTCGATACGGTCGCCGACCTTGACGAACAGCTCGATGATTTCACCTTCACCGCTGCCGATGTCAGGTACGCGAATGAGTTCGCTCACTTAAAAATACTCCTCAGCAGTCCAGTGGGTTGCGCTTGTCCGGATCGATGCCGAACTTGACGATGGCGTCGGCCACCACCTTCGGTTCGATCTCGCCACGGTCGGCCAAGGCTTCCAGGGCAGCCAGCACCACGAAGTGACGGTCGACTTCGAAGAAGTGACGCAGCTTCTTGCGGCTGTCGCTGCGACCGAAACCGTCGGTACCCAGGACCTTGTACTCCTTGCTCGGCACCCACTGACGGATCTGCTCGGCAAAGATCTTCATGTAGTCGGTCGAGGCCACGACCGGGCCCTTACGGCCGGCCAGGCACTGCTCGACGTAGGTCTGCTGCGGCTTCTGGCCAGGCTTGAGGCGGTTGGCGCGCTCAACGGCCAGGCCGTCGCGACGCAGTTCGTTGAAGCTGGTGACGCTCCACACATCGGCGCCGACGTTGAACTCCTCGCGCAGGATCTTCGCCGCTTCGCGGACTTCGCGCAGGATGGTGCCGGAGCCCATCAGTTGCACGTGGTGCGCGGCTTCGCGGGTGTCTTCCTCGAGCAGGTACATGCCCTTGATGATGCCTTCCTCGACGCCGGCCGGCATGGCTGGCTGGGTGTAGGCTTCGTTCATCACGGTGATGTAGTAGAAGACGTCCTGTTGCTCTTCGGTCATCTTCTTCATGCCGTCCTGGATGATCACCGCCAGCTCGTAGCCGTAGGTCGGATCATAGGTGCGGCAGTTCGGGATGGTGCCCGCCAGCAGGTGGCTGTGGCCGTCTTCGTGCTGCAGGCCTTCACCGTTGAGGGTGGTACGGCCGGCGGTGCCGCCGATCAGGAAGCCACGGGTGCGGCTGTCGCCAGCGGCCCAGGCCAGGTCACCGATACGCTGGAAGCCGAACATCGAGTAGAAGATGTAGAACGGCAGCATCGGCTGGTTGTGGTTGCTGTACGAGGTACCGGCGGCGATGAACGACGACATGGCGCCGGCTTCGTTGATGCCTTCCTCGAGGATCTGGCCCTTCTTGTCCTCGCGGTAGAACATCACCTGGTCCTTGTCGACCGGCTCGTACAGCTGGCCTACGGACGAGTAGATGCCCAGCTGGCGGAACATGCCTTCCATACCGAAGGTACGGGCTTCGTCCGGGATGATCGGGACGATGCGCTGGCCGATTTCCTTGTCCTTGACCAGCTGCGCCAGGATACGCACGAAGGCCATGGTGGTGGAGATCTCGCGGTCGCCCGAGCCGTCCAGGATCGCCTTCAGGGTTTCCAGCGGCGGGGTCGGGACGCTGAAGCTCTTGGCACGGCGCTGTGGCACGAAACCGCCCAGGGCGGCGCGGCGCTCGGCCAGGTACTTGGCTTCGGCGCTGCCTTCTTCGGGACGGAAGAACGGCAGGTTCTCCAGCTCGCTGTCCTTGACCGGGATGTCGAAGCGGTCACGGAACTGACGCAGGCTGTCGACGTCGACCTTCTTGGTGTTGTGCGCGGTGTTCTTGGCTTCGCCAGCACCGGTGCCGTAACCCTTGATGGTCTTGGCCAGGATGACGGTCGGCTGGTCCTTGTGGTTGACCGCCTGGTGGTACGCTGCGTAGACCTTGTACGGGTCGTGGCCGCCACGGTTGAGCTTCCAGATCTCTTCGTCGGACAGGTCTTCGACCATGGCCTTGAGTTCTGGGGTGTTGAAGAAGTGCTCGCGGACGTACGCACCGTCCTTGGCCTTGTAGTTCTGGTATTCGCCGTCGATGACTTCGTCCATGCGACGCTGCAGGGCACCGTTGGTGTCCTTGGCGAACAGCGGGTCCCAGAAGCGGCCCCAGACGACCTTGTTGACGTTCCAGCCACCGCCGCGGAACACGCCTTCCAGTTCCTGGATGATCTTGCCGTTGCCACGCACCGGGCCGTCCAGGCGCTGCAGGTTGCAGTTGATGACGAAGATCAGGTTGTCCAGCTTCTCGCGGCCGGCCAGGGCGATGGCACCCAGGGATTCCGGCTCGTCGCACTCGCCGTCGCCCATGAAGCACCAGACCTTCTGCTTGCCGGCCGGGATGAAGCCACGGGCTTCCAGGTACTTCATGAAGCGTGCCTGGTAGATCGCCTGGATCGGGCCCAGGCCCATGGAAACGGTCGGGAACTGCCAGAAGTCAGGCATCAGCCAGGGGTGTGGGTAGGAGGACAGGCCGTTGCCGTCCACTTCCTGGCGGAAGTTGTTCATCTGGTCTTCGCTGATGCGGCCTTCGAGGAAGGCGCGGGCGTAGATGCCGGGGGAGGCGTGGCCCTGGAAGAAGATCAGGTCGCCACCGTGCTCCTCGGTCGGAGCCTGGAAGAAGTAGTTGAAGCCGATGTCGTACAGGGTGGCACTGGAGGCGAAGCTCGAAATGTGGCCGCCCAGGTCCGAATCCTTCAGGTTGGTACGCATGACCATGGCCAGGGCGTTCCAACGCACCATCGAGCGAATGCGGCGTTCCATGAACAGGTCGCCGGGCATGCGTGCTTCGTGGGTGACAGGGATGGTATTGCGGTATGGCGTGGTGATGGCATACGGCAGCTGGGAGCCACTACGGGTGGCCAGCTCGCCCATGCGGGTCATCAGGTAGTGAGCGCGGTCTTCGCCTTCTTTGTCGATGACCGACTCCAAGGCATCCAGCCATTCCTGGGTTTCGACGGGATCGAGGTCTTGCATGGCTTGCTCCAGGGCGGAAAGGCCACCAGAATCGATGGCCTGAGTTTGCGACTGGCCTTTTGGGCAGACGTCGTGAATTCTTGGATTTACCGGACAGTCATCCGGCGCCGTGTAGTTTTACTACAAATGATTTGGCATTTCATGCTTTTGCACCGCCGGGGTAGTAGTAAAACTACAGAAAAACGGCTTTTGGCCGCCTTCCGGGTTGTGGAGAAAAACGTTCCCGTTGGTTGGGACTGTGTTCTGAAGAGGTGAATCTTGATGTTTCTTGCCAATGATTCGTTTTTTTCAGCTATTTCCAACTTTTGTATGACAGTCCAACCGTGGTCCGGCTTCCCCTTGACCGTACCTACCCCTCACCGACTCGCCGATCAAGGATAGACCATGCGCCTGCCTTTGCCGTCCGATCTGCCCGCCGCCCTGCAGCCACTGGCCGCTCGCAACCGACAATCCCTGCTGGAGGCCGTCGCCGGCCTCGAAGGGCTGGACCTGGACAGTTGGAGCCCGGTGCATCGGCAACAGTTCGACCAGGTCGCTGCCGCCAGCGACTTCGTCCTCGACCAGGCCCTGCGCGAGCCGGCCATGCTCTTCGAGCTGCTGGCCAGCGGCGAGCTCGAGCAGCGTTTCGGCCCCGGCCAGCTAAGCGCGCGCGTCGCCACCGCGGCCCAGACCGCGCAGAGCGAGGAGGAACTGGCGCGCAACCTGCGCCGCGAGCGCAACCGCCAGCAACTGCGCATCATCTGGCGCGATATCACCCGCCAGGCCGCGCTCGGCGAAACCTGCCGCGATCTTTCCGACCTGGCCGACGCCTCCATCGACCAGGCCTACCAGTGGCTGTACCCACGCCATTGCCAACAGTTCGGTACACCGATCGGCAACCGCAGTGGCCAGCCGCAGCACATGGTGGTGCTGGGCATGGGCAAGCTGGGGGCGGTGGAGCTGAACCTCTCGTCGGACATCGACCTGATCTTCGCCTTCCCCGAGGGCGGTGAAACCGAAGGAGTCAAGCGTTCGCTGGACAACCAGGAGTTCTTCACCCGCCTGGGCCAGCGGCTGATCAAGGCGCTGGACCCGGTCACCGTCGACGGTTTCGTGTTCCGCGTCGACATGCGCCTGCGCCCCTACGGCTCGGCGGGTGCCCTGGTGCTGTCGTTCAATGCCCTGGAGCAGTACTACCAAGACCAGGGGCGCGACTGGGAGCGCTACGCCATGATCAAGGCGCGGGTGGTGGCCGGCGACCAGGTGGCAGGTGCCCAGTTGCAGGACATGCTGCGCCCGTTCGTCTACCGCCGTTACCTGGACTTCTCGGCCATCGAGGCGCTGCGCACCATGAAGCAGCTGATCCAGCAGGAGGTGCGCCGCAAGGGCATGGCCGAGAACATCAAGCTTGGTGCCGGTGGCATCCGTGAAGTGGAGTTCATCGCCCAGGCCTTCCAACTGATCCACGGCGGGCGCGACCTGAGCCTGCAGCAGCGACCGCTGCTCAAGGTCCTGGCCACCCTCGAGGGCCAGGGCTACCTGCCGCCGGCGGTGGTCGCCGAGCTGCGCGAAGGCTACGAGTTCCTGCGTTATACCGAGCATGCGATCCAGGCCATCGCCGACCGCCAGACGCAGATGCTGCCGGACGATGCCACGGACCGCGCGCGCGTTGCCTATATCCTCGGCTTTGCCGACTGGTCGGGCTTCCACGCGCAACTCATGCATTGGCGTGGGCGTATCGACTGGCACTTCCGCCAGGTGATCGCCGACCCGGACGATGAGGACGGCGAGGGCGAGCTGGTGGTTGGTGGCGAATGGTCGCCGTTGTGGGAGCAGGCTCAGGACGAGGAGGCCGCCTGCCGCCAATTGGAAGAGGCCGGCTTCAAGCAGCCGGCCGAGGCCCTGCGGCGGCTGGCCGGGTTGCGCGCCAGCCCGCAGTTGCGCTCGATGCAACGTATCGGCCGCGAGCGGCTGGATGCCTTCATTCCGCGCCTGCTGGCCCAGGCCGTCGAGCACGACGACCCGGACCTGGTGCTGGAACGGGTGCTGCCGCTGGTCGAGGCGGTGGCACGGCGTTCCGCCTACCTGGTGTTGCTGACCGAGAACCCCGGCGCCTTGCGCCGCCTGCTGACCCTGTGCGCAGCCAGCCCGTGGATCGCCGAGCAGATCGCCCGCTTCCCGCTGCTGCTCGACGAACTGCTCAACGAAGGCCGCCTGTTCAGCCCGCCGCTGGCGCCGGAGCTGGCTTCGGAGCTGCGTGAGCGGCTGACGCGCATCCCCGAGGACGACCTGGAGCAGCAGATGGAAGCCCTGCGCCACTTCAAGCTGGCCCACAGCCTGCGCGTGGCCGCCTCGGAGATCACCGGCAACCTGCCGCTGATGAAGGTCAGCGACTACCTGACCTGGCTGGCCGAGGCGATCCTCGACCAGGTGCTGGCCCTGGCCTGGCGCCAGACCGTGGCCCGTCATGGCCAGCCCAGGCGCAGCGACGGCAGCCTGTGCGACCCGGGCTTCATCATCGTCGGCTACGGCAAGGTCGGCGGCATCGAACTGGGCCATGGCTCGGACCTGGACCTGGTGTTCATCCACGATGGCGACCCCCAGGCCGAGACCGATGGCGCCAAGCCGATCGACAGTGCGCAGTTCTTCACCCGCCTGGGCCAGCGCATCATCCATATGCTGACCACCCAGACCAACTCCGGCCAGCTCTACGACGTCGACATGCGCCTGCGCCCGTCCGGGGCCTCGGGGCTGCTGGTCAGCTCCCTCGGTGCCTTCGAGCGCTACCAGCAGAACGAAGCCTGGACCTGGGAGCACCAGGCGCTGGTGCGGGCCCGCGTGCTGGTGGGCTGCAAGCAGGTGGCGACGGCCTTCGAGGCGGTACGCGCCCGTGTGCTCGGCCAGGCCCGCGACCTGGACAAGCTGCGCAGCGAAGTGAGCGAGATGCGCGCCAAGATGCGCGACAACCTCGGCACCAAGGTCACCGCCGCAGGCACCGCGGGCAACGCCTTCGACGCCGGCCAGCCCTTCGATATCAAGCAGGATGCCGGCGGTATCGTCGATATCGAATTTATGGTGCAATACGCCGCTTTGGCCTGGTCCCACGACCATCCGGCCTTGCTGCGCTGGACCGACAACATCCGCATCCTCGAGGAGCTGGAGCAGGCCGGCCTGGTGCCTGCCGGCGACGCGGTGCTGCTGCGCGAGGTGTACAAGGCGTTCCGTTCGGCTTCGCACCGCCAGGCCCTGCAGAAGCAGGCTGGGGTGATCGACGCGGCGCAGTTCGCCGATGAGCGCCGCGAGGTGCGGCGGATCTGGGGGCAGTTGGGTCTGACGTGAGGCCCAATCGCCGGCGTGCCGGCGATTGGGGAACAGCATGGACCTGGGTGATACACTGTCCGCCACATAGCCTGAATATAAAGAGGGGAGGCCAGGCTGTACCGCAGCCTGCAGCCTCCCCGAGCGTTTCTGGACTAAGCATGAGAATACTGATCATTGGGCCCAGCTGGGTTGGCGACATGGTAATGGCGCAAACCCTGTTCCAGTGCCTGAAACAGCAGCACCCCGAATGCGTGATCGATGTGCTGGCGCCCGAATGGAGCCGGCCGATCCTCGAGCGCATGCCCGAGGTGCGCCAGGCCTTGAGCTTCCCGCTCGGCCACGGCGTGCTGGAGCTGGCCACGCGCCGGCGCATCGGCAAATCGCTGGCCGGCCAGTACGACCAGGCGATCCTCCTGCCCAACTCGCTGAAATCGGCGTTGGTGCCGTTCTTCGCCGGCATCCCCAAGCGCACCGGCTGGCGTGGCGAGATGCGCTATGGCCTGCTCAACGATGTGCGCACCCTGGACAAGGCGCGCTATCCCCTGATGATCGAGCGCTTCATGGCCCTGGCCTATGCGCCAGGCGTCGAGCTGGCGCAACCTTATCCACGGCCGACCCTGCAGATCGAGGCGCAGAGCCGCGATGCCGCCCTGGCCAAGTTCGGCCTGGAGCTGGACCGGCCGGTGCTGGCGCTGTGTCCGGGCGCGGAGTTCGGCGAGGCCAAGCGCTGGCCGGCCGAGCATTACGCCGAGGTGGCCGATGCGATGATCCGCCAGGGCTGGCAGGTCTGGCTGTTCGGTTCGAAGAACGACCACCCGGTGGGCGAGTCGATCCGCGACCGGCTGATCCCAGGTTTTCGTGAGGAGTCGACCAACCTGGCCGGTGAAACCTCCCTGGCCGAAGCCATCGACCTGTTGTCGTGCGCCGCTGCAGTGGTGTCCAACGACTCCGGCCTGATGCACGTGGCTGCCGCGCTCAACCGCCCGCTGGTGGCGGTCTATGGCTCGACCTCGCCGGGCTTCACCCCGCCGCTGGCCGAACAGGTGGAGATCGTGCGCCTGGGGATCGAATGCAGCCCCTGCTTCGACCGCACCTGCCGCTTCGGCCACTACAACTGCCTGCGCCTGCTGGAGCCGCAGAAAGTGATCGCCGCCCTGCACAGCCTGGGCGGGCCGAACCTGATCGATACCGTGACCGAGGTCGACTAAGTGCGGGTCCTGATCATCAAGACGTCGTCGCTGGGCGATGTGATCCACACCCTCCCGGCACTCACCGATGCCGCCCATGCCATCCCTGGGATCCGCTTCGACTGGGTGGTGGAAGAAGGCTTCGCCGAGATCCCCAGTTGGCATCCGGCCGTCGACCAGGTGATCCCGGTGGCCATCCGCCGCTGGCGCAAGAACATCTGGCAGACCCTCAAGAGCGGCGAATGGCGGGCGTTCAAACAACGCCTGCGGGCGCAGCGGTACGACCTGGTGATCGATGCCCAGGGCCTGGTCAAGTCGGCCTGGCTGACCCGCTACGTCAAGGCGCCGGTGGCCGGGCTGGACCGCTATTCGGCCCGCGAAGGCTGGGCCAGCCGCTTCTACGACCGGCGCCTGTCGGTCGCCGTCGGCCAGCATGCGGTGGAGCGGGTGCGCCAGCTGTTCGCCCTGGCCCTGGCCTACGACCTGCCGGAAGGCCTCGGCCGCTACGGCCTGGACCTCGACCGCTTGCAACTGCCGCCCGCCGCACCCTACGTGGTGTTCCTGCATGGCACCACCTGGGCCACCAAGCACTGGCCCGAGGCCTACTGGCGTGAACTGGCCGAGCGCATGGGCCGGCGCAAGCTGCAGGTGTGCCTGCCCTGGGGCAACCAGGCCGAGAAGGACCGCGCCGAGCGCATCGCCCAGGGCCTGGACAACTGCCAGGTGCTGCCGCGCCTGAACCTGGCCGGCGTCGCCCGCGTGCTGGCGGCGGCCAAGGCCTGCGTGGCGGTGGACACCGGCCTGGGCCACCTGGCCGCGGCGCTGGACGTGCCGACCATTTCGCTGTTCGGCCCCACCAACCCTGGCCTGACCGGTGCCTACGGACGTGCCCAGGTCCACCAGGCCAGCGATTTTCCCTGCGCGCCCTGCCTGCAGAAGAAATGCACCTACAAGCCGAGCGCCGAGGACCTGCGCCGGTTCGATCTCAAACGCGAGTGGCCGCTGTGCTTCACTCGCCTGAATCCCGAGCATGTGGCGAGCCGCTTGAGCGCGTTGCTGCTGGCTGAGGATGTTCGTTGATGCAACTGGCTTTCGTGCTTTACAAATACTTCCCCTTCGGCGGGCTGCAGCGCGATTTCATGCGCATTGCCCTGGAGTGCCAGAAGCGAGGCCACCAGATCCGTGTCTACACGCTGATCTGGGAGGGCGATGTTCCACCAGGCTTCGAGGTGCTGGTGGCACCGGTCAAGGCGCTGTTCAACCACCGCCGCAACGAGAAGCTCAGCGCCTGGATGGCCGAGGACCTGGCAAAGCGCCCGGTCGATCGCCTGATCGGCTTCAACAAGATGCCGGGCCTGGACGTCTACTACGCCGCCGATGGCTGTTTCGAGGACAAGGCCCAGACCCTGCGCGGCGGCCTGTACCGGCGCTGGGGCCGCTACCGGCATTTCGCCGAGTACGAGCGTGCGGTGTTCGCCAAGGAGGCTGCCACCGAGATCCTGATGATCTCCGAGGTGCAGCAGCCGTTGTTCATCAAGCACTACGGCACGCCGCAGGCGCGTTTCCACCTGCTGCCGCCGGGCATCTCCCAGGACCGCCGGCGGCCGGCCGACGCCGATGCGATACGCGCCGAGTTCCGCAAGGCATTCGGCCTGGGTGACGACGATTTGCTGCTGGTGCAGATCGGTTCGGGCTTCAAGACCAAGGGCGTCGACCGCAGCCTCAAGGCCCTGGCCGCGCTGCCGTCGGCCCTGCGCAAGCGCACCCGGTTGATGGTCATCGGCCAGGACGACCCCAAGGTGTTCCAGTTGCAGAGCGCCACGTTGGGGTTGGGCGAGCAGGTGCAGTTCCTCAAGGGGCGCAGCGATATCCCACGCTTTCTGCTCGGCGCTGACCTGCTGATCCACCCGGCCTACAACGAGAACACCGGCACCGTGCTGCTGGAGGCCCTGGTGGCCGGCCTGCCGGTGCTGGTCTCCCAGGTCTGCGGCTATGCGCACTACATCGCCGAGGCCAATTGCGGCCTGGTGCTGGACGAGCCTTTCGAACAGCAGCAACTCGACACCTACCTGCAACGCATGCTCGAGGATGGCCAGGCCCGTGCCGCCTGGTCGCACAATGGGTTGGCCTTCGCCGACAGCGCCGACCTGTACAGCATGCCGCAGCGTGCTGCCGACGTGATCCTGGGTCAGGAGACCGCATGAAGCTGATACTGGCCGAACCCTTCAAGCGCCTGTGGGCCGGGCGCGACCCCTTCGATGCTGTGGAGGCCCTGCAAGGCCAGGTGTTCCGTGAGTTGGAGGGGCGCCGTACCTTGCGCACCGAGGTCGAGGGCGAAGGCTACTTCGTCAAGATCCACCGTGGCATCGGCTGGGGCGAGATCTTCAAGAACCTGTTCAGCGCCAAGCTGCCGGTGCTCGGTGCTGGCCAGGAGTGGCGGGCCATCCAGCGCCTGCACGAGGTCGGCGTGCCGACCATGACCGCCGTGGCCTATGGCGAGCGGGGCAGCAACCCGGCGACCCAGCACTCGTTCATCGTCACCGAGGAACTGGCGCCGACCATCAGCCTGGAAGACTTCAGCCTCGACTGGACCAAGCAGCCGCCACCCGTGCGCCTGAAGCACGCGCTGATCGCCGAGGTGGCGCGCATGACCGGTGCCATGCACCGTGCCGGGGTCAACCATCGCGACTGCTACATCTGCCACTTCCTGCTGCACACCGACCGCCCGGTGACGCCCGAGGACCTGAAGCTCTCGGTGATCGACCTGCACCGTGCCCAGACCAGGGCCCGCATCCCTCGCCGCTGGCGCGACAAGGACCTGGCGGCCCTGTACTTCTCGGCCCTGGACATCGGCCTGACTCGCCGCGACAAGCTGCGTTTCCTGCGTGGCTACTTCCAGCGCCCCCTGCGCCAGGTCCTGGCCGACGAAGCCGTGCTGCTCGCCAGGCTCGAGCGCAAGGCGCAGAAACTCTACGATCGCAAGCAACGCTATGGAGACGCGCTCTGATGGCGGGATGGACACTGGCGCCAGGCTACGAGCGCCTGGCGGCGGACTTCGGCAGCCTCGAGGCGGTGTTCGCCCTCGAGGGCGAACGCCTGACCCATGACCCGCTCAGCGAGGTCATCCGTATCCAGCGCGAAGGGGTCAACTACTACGTCAAGCGCTACACCGGTGCCGGCAAGGCCCTGCGTCGCTACATGGGGCGGCCGCGCATCAAGGCCGAGTGGCAGAACCTCAAGCAGTTCGCCAAGTGGGATATCCCGACCGCCGAGGTGGTGGCCTGGGGGCTGGAGCGCAAGGGCCTGGCCTTCGGCCGCGGGGCGATGATCACCCGCGAGCTGCCGCGTACCGAAGACCTCTCGGCGCTGGCCGAACGCAACGACCCGCGCCTGGCTGACCGCGCCTGGGTCGACCATGTCAGCCGCCAGCTGGCACGGCATACCCGGGTCATGCACGATCACCACTTCGCCCATAACGACCTGAAGTGGCGTAACCTGCTGGTCGACGACCAGGCCACGGTGTTCTTCATCGACTGCCCGACCGGTGATTTCTGGCGTGGCTTCATGTTGCGCCACCGGGTCATCAAGGACCTGGCATGCCTGGACAAGGTCGCCAAATACCATCTGTCGGCAACCCAGCGGTTGCGCTTCTACCTGCAATACCGCGGGCACGAGCGGCTCAACGCACGGGACAAGCGGCGCATCCGCCAGGTGGTGAGATTTTTCGAGGGAAGGGAATGACCGATTACCTGGCCAGTGCCGACGAGGCGCTGCTGCAACGGCATGGCCTGAGCGACTTCGAGGCGCTGTGGGCGCTGCAGCTCGATGCCGTGGACGAACCCAATACCGGCCGTGGCGGCTGGAGCAGCGTCTTTCGCCTGGAGCTGGAAGGCAAGGGGTTCTACCTCAAGCGCCAGAGCGACTACCTCACGCGCACCCTGTACCGCCCCTTCGGCGAGCCGACCTTCGCCCGCGAATTTCGCAACATCAGCCGTTACCGGAAACTGAACATCCCGGCCTTGCAGGCCGTCTTCTACGGCGAGCGCAAGGGTAACGGCCAACACCGCGCCATTCTCATGACCCGCGCCCTGGACGACTGGAGCGACCTGGAAAGCCTGTTGGCCCAGTGGCCGCAACTGCAGCCGGCAACACGCCAAGGCATCCTCCAGGCCTGCGGCACCCTGGCGCGCACGCTGCACGCCGCCGGGCAGTTGCATGGTTGCTTCTACCCCAAGCACATCTTCCTGCGTGAGCGCCGCGAGGGCTGGCAGGCACAGCTGATCGACCTGGAGAAGACCCGCCCGCTGCTGTTCGGCATGCGTGACCGGCTCAAGGACCTGGAGCCGTTGCTGCGCCGTGCCCGGGCCTGGAGCGAGGCGGACGTGCGTACCTTGCTGGCGGCCTACCTGCAGCAGCCGGCCGACAGTTCGCTGGTCGATACCTGGTTGCAGCGCCTAGGGCGCCGCCGTCGTGAAAAGGAGGCCCGCTGATGCGTTTGCCTGAACTGAAGGACGCCGGGCGCAGCCCGACGCTGCCCCTGACCGTGACCCTGGCCGATGCCGCTGGCAGCGCTGACCTGCAATTGCTCAGCCTGCTGCGCGTGTTGCCGGGCCAACGCTATGTCGGCGCCGGCATCTGGCGTGGCACGCCGGTGCTGGCCAAGCTGCTGGTCGGCAACAGCGCCGCCCGGCATTTCCAGCGTGAGCTCGAAGGCGCCCGGCTGATGGCCGCCCAAGGCCTGACCACCCCGCAGCTGCTGGCTGACGGCCTCAAGGAGGGCGAGGGTGGTTGGCTGCTGTTCGAGTTCCTCGAAGGCGCCGAGAGCCTGGCCGATGCCTGGGCCAAGGTGCAGGACCTGCCCGTGCTGGCCGACGAGCAGCAACAGGTGCTCGGCGAGGCGCTCGCCGCAGTCGCGCACATGCATGCCAAGGGGTTGTGGCAGGAAGACCTGCACTTGGACAACCTACTGCGCCATGACGGCCGGCTGTACCTGATCGACGGTGCTGGCATCAAAGCCGAGACGCCGGGCCAGCAACTGTCGCGCCAGCGGGTGCTGGAGAACCTCGGGGTGTTCTTCGCCCAGTTGCCCAAGCGCCTGGAACCGTTCATCGAAGAGCTGCTGGTGCACTACCTGCTGGCCAACGCCGAGCACGCCTTGCCGCTGGAAGCCCTGCAGAAGCAGGTGGACAAGGTGCGCAGCTGGCGCCTGAAGGATTACCTGGAGAAGGCCGGGCGCGAATGCACGTTGTTCAGTGTCGAGCGCAGCCTGTCGGGGCTGCGGGCGATCCGCCGGGCTGAGGTGGACGCCATGCTGCCGGTGCTGGCCCAGGCCGATGCACTGATCGACCAGGGCCACCTGTTCAAGACCGGTGGGGCCGCCAGCGTGGCACGCATCGACGTGGGCGGTCGTGCGCTGGTGCTCAAGCGCTACAACATCAAGAACACTGCCCATTGGTTCAAGCGCTTCTGGCGCCCGAGCCGGGCCTGGCATTCATGGATCGAGGGGCACCGCCTGGCGTTTCTCGACATCGCCACGCCACGGCCGCTGGCAGTGCTGGAGCAGCGGGTCATGGGCCTGCGCAGCCGGGCTTACCTGGTCACTGAATATGCCGATGGCCCGGACTTGATCGAGTGTTTCCAGCCCTATGTGGAAAGCGGCGAAGCGCCCGAGGAGCAGGTGCAGGCCCTGGTGCACCTGATGCAGCAGTTGGTCCGTGAGCGCATCAGCCATGGTGACATGAAGGGGCACAACCTGTTCTGGCTGGATGGGCAGTGGTCGTTGATCGACCTCGATGCCATGTGCCAGCACGCCACGCAGCTCAGCTTCGCCCCAGCTTATGCCCGGGACCGGGCGCGGTTGCTGCGCAACTGGCCGAGCGGCAGTGCCTTGCACCGGCGCCTGGATGAGGTGTTGCCGCGATTGGGGGCGTGAGGTTCCTGCTGGATCGTGGGGCCGCTTCGCGGCCCCAATGGGCGCCAAGACAGCGAGCCTCCCCAAGGCTCATCCCCGTCGCCACAACCCGCGCACCCCCAGCACCGCCGGTATCCCCAGCCCCAGCCAGGACAGCACGTCCCACCCACCATCCCCCAGCAGCGCGGCGAACAGCCCCACGGCGCCGAGCACGGCGATCAGCGCCGGCCAGGCGAAGATCCGTCGGCTCGACTGCGACCTGTGGCTCATGCCTGCACCTCCCGAGCCTTGCGCTGCTTGCCCCACCACAGGTACAGACCGCTGCCGAGCACGACGATGGTCAGCACATCGAGCACTGCCCAGAGGATCTGCATCGGCCGCCCGCCGTAGTCGCCGAAGTGCAGTGGCTGCGACAGGCCCATGGCGTCCATGTACCAGGGGCGGTCGCCCACGGCGGTGACCTGCAGGGTTTGTGCATCGATCAGCACCGGGGTCAGCAGGTGCGAGGTCAGGTGCGTGGCGCCTTTCATGAACACGGCGTAGTGGTGCTCGCTGGAAAAGCGTGTGCCGGGGAAGGCGATGAAGTCCGGGTGCATGCCCGGGGCGGCCTCGGCGGCGATGTCCAGCAGGCGGTCGGCCGGGGCGCGCGCGGTGAGCGGCGGCGCATCGCGATAGGGGGCGACCATCGCTGCCAGGCTTTCGTTGCGCCAGGCGGCGATGACCAGGTCGGCACAGGCGCTGATCACCCCGGTGACGCCGACCACCAGGGCCCAGGTCAGGGTGACGATGCCGATCAGGTTGTGCAGGTCGAGCCAGCGCAAGCGCCGCGACTTGTCGTGGCGTACCGTGGCGAACGCCAGACGGCGCATGAACGGTGCGTAGAGCACGGTGCCGGAGACGATCGCCACGACGAACAGCACACCCATGAAGGCCAGCAGCAGCTTGCCCGGCAGGCCGGCGAACATGTCCACGTGCAGGCGCAGCATGGTCATCATGAAGCCACCGTTGGCGGCCGGCATGGCCACCGCCTCGCCGGTGCGGGCATCGAGCATGAAGGTGTGCGAGGCGTTGGGCTCGGTGCCGGCGGTGGCCGCCATGATCGCCACCACGCCGTTGCGGTCGTCCTCGTCGTAGCCGAAGTACTGCATCACCTCGCCGGGGCGATGGGCCTCGGCCTTCAGGACCAGCTGTTGCAGGTCCAGGTGCGGGGTGTCTGCGGGCATTTCACGCAGTTCGGGGGCATCGCCCAGCAGGTGTTCCAGCTCATGGTGGAAGATCAGTGGCAGGCCGGTCAGCGCCAGTAACAGCAGGAACAAGGTGCAGACCAGGCTGCTCCAGGTATGGATCACGGACCAGCGGCGGATGGTTCGGCTTTTCATCACGGCTCCGGGGTGTCGCGAAAAGGGGCGCAACGCGCCCCCGCCTTCAGAACTTGTAGTTGACGCTGGCCACCACGTTGCGCTCGTCGCCGTAGTAGCACCAGTAGCCATCACAGTTGGACAGATAGTCCTTGTTGAACAGGTTCTTCGCTTCCACAGCTACGCTCAGGCCTTTCATGCTGTTGTCCAGGCGGCCCAGGTCGTAGTGGACCGAGGCGTCGTACACCGTGTAGGAGCTGACATGGGCAAGCTCAGTGTTGGCCGTGTTGCCGTAGGTATCGCCGACGTAGCGCACGCCGCCGCCGATGCCGAAGCCGTCCAGCAGGCCGCTGTGCCAGGTGTAGTCGGCCCACAGGGTGGCCTGGTTGCGCGGGATCAGGGCCATGCGGTTGCCTTTCTCGGTGGCTAGGCCTTTGCGGATCTCGGTGTCGGTGTAGGTGTAGGACGCGACGGTCTTGAAGTTCTCGGTCAGTTGGCTGGTGGCCTCCAGTTCCAGGCCGCGCACCTGCAGCTCGCCGACCTGGCGGGTGATGCTGCCTTCAGTGACCCGCACGTTCTTTTGGCGCAGGTCATAGACGGCGGCGGTGAGCAGGGTGTCGCTGCCCACCGGCTGGAACTTCACCCCCACTTCGTACTGGCGGCCTTCGGTGGGCTCGAAGGATTGGGCTGAGTCGACGTTGGCGCCGCTGGCCGGTTGGAACGACTCGGTGTAGGAGACATAGGGGGTCACGCCGTTGTCGAACACGTAGCTCAGGCCGACGTTACCGCTGAAGGCCTTGTCACGTTGGGTGTTGGTGGCGTCGGCCTTGTTGTGGAACACGGTGCCGGTGTGCACCCAGTCCTCGCGCCCGCCGAGGGTCAGGCGCCAGTTGTCCAGGGCCATCTGGTCCTGGATATAGACGCCGGTCTGGTAGGTTTTCTGACCGAAGTCCTGCATGGCGAAGTAGGTGACATTGGACATGTCGGCGCCGTAGATCGGGCGCACGACATTGATCGGTGGCACGCCCAGGCCATACAGCCATTGGTAGTTGGTATTCGAGCGCTGGTGGTCCAGGCCCATCAGCAGGGTGTGATCGACGGCGCCCGTCTGGAAGTTGGCCTGCAGGTTGTTGTCCACGGCGAACTGGCTGATGTCTTCATTGACGATGCCGGACTCGCGGTTGACGTTGCCATCGGCGTCGATGTTGTTGACCGTAGCAACGTTGACTGCCTGGAATTCCAAGTCGCTCTTGGTGTAGCGCAGGTTCTGGCGGAACTGCCAGGTGTCGTTGAAACGGTGCTCGAAGCCATAGCCCAGGGCGTAGTAGGTGCGGTCGTAGAAGTCCCAGTCCGGCTCGCCCAGGTTCTTGTGGTGGGAGATCTTGCCCACCGGCGAGCCCAGCTTGGTGCCCTGCAGCGGCAGGAACTGCCCGGTGATGCCAGTATCGTCGCGGGTGTACTGAGAGATGAAGGTCAGCTTGGTGTCTTCATCGATGTTCCAGGTCAGGCTGGGGGCGATGTTGTAGCGCTTGTCCGGGATGTGGTCGATGGGCGAGTTGCTGTCGCGCACCACGCCACTGACGCGGTAGAGAAAGCGGCCTTCGTCGTCGATCTTGCCGGTGCTGTCGAAGTTGATCTGCTTGTGCTCGTTGCTGCCGACCTGGGCCTCGATCTGGTGGGCACGTTCGGCCTGCGGGCGGCGGCTGACCATGTCGAGCATACCGCCGGGTGGCGTCTGGCCGTAGACGGATGATGCCGGGCCACGCAGCACGGTGATGCGTTCGAGGTTCCACGGCTCGACCTTGGGGTTGGCGAAGGAGCCTTTGGGCAGCGGCAGGCCGTCGAGAAACTGAGTCGGGTCGAAGCCGCGCACTCGCAGCCAGTCGGCACGGGAGTCGGAGCCGTAGCCGCTGCTCTGCACGCCGGCGGTGTAGCGCAAGGCGTCGTTGAGGTTGAGGACCTGGCGGTCGTCCAACTGCTGGCGGGTGATCACCGACAGCGAGCGGGGCGTCTCGACGATAGGTGTGTCGGTCTTGGTGCCGGCGGCAGTGCGGGTGGCCGCGTAGCCGCTGGATGCGCCCCAGGCGCTTTCATAGTCGCCGGTGGCGTTGATGGCGGTTTCCGGCAACGCCAGGCTGCCTTCGGGCGTGGCCACCAGGCTGTAGCTGCCGACGCTGCTCTGTTGCAGTTGCAGGCCGGTGCCGCGCAGGGCGGCCTGCAGGGCGCCGAGGGCATCGTACTGGCCGTTGACCGGCGCTGACTGGCGGCCGCTGACCAGGGCCGGGTCGATGGCCAGGGCGATGCCGGCCTGGCTGGCGATCTGGTTCAGGGTGCTGGCCAGCGGCGCGCTGGGCAGGTCGTAGGCGTGCATGCCGGACTGTTCGGCGGCGTGTAGGGCAGGGCTGGCCAATGGGCTGGCCAGGGCGATGGCCAGGGCCATCAGGCTGGGGCGCAGGAATGAATCAACGGCACGGGACATGCAGCGGCTCCTCGACGGATAAGTGCTAACTGCTTCCTTGCCGAACGAGATTGGGAAAGTGACAGGGGTGGTGGAAAAAAAGTTGCGAGTGGCGAGTTGGGCGCTGTAAGAGGGCAGGGACAATGCCGTTTCAGCTGCCAGGGGGCTGCAACGCAGCCCCAATACCGCGGGTGTTTATTTTTTGACCACTGTCACCCACCAGGGTGTATGCCGCTCGATCTTCACCGGCAGTGCCGGCAGCAGCGAGGCCAGGGCCAGGTCGGTGTCGGTCAGTGGGAAGCTGCCGGTCACCCGCAGGTCGGCGACTTCGGCGGCGACGCCCAAGTGCCCCTTGCGGTAACGGCCAAGCTCGGCCACCAGGTCGGCCAGGCGTACGTTGTCCACCACCAGCATGCCGTGGGTCCAGGCATCGGCGCCGATGGCCACTGGGTTGACCTGGCCGAGGCCATCGCTGGTCATCAGTACCTGCTGGCCCTCGCGCAGGACCTGCTCGTCGCCGCTGTTCGACGGGCGTGCGGCCACCGAGGCTTGCAGCACCTCCAGGCGGGTACCCTGCTCCTCGCGCTTGACCAAGAAGCGTGTACCCAGCGGCCGCAGGCGGCCGTCGTCGGTGCGCACCAGCAACGGGCGGCTGTCCTGGTGGCCGGTTTCGACGGAAATCTCCCCCTGGTGCAGGACGATCAGCCGCTGTTCGCCGGCATAGTCGATGTCCACCGCGGTATGGGTGTTCAGGCTCAGCAGGGTGCCGTCCTCCAGGCGCAGGGTGCGCAGTTCGCCGGTGCCGGTGCGCTGGTCGGCCAGCCAGTAGCCCGGCGACAGCGACGGTGCGCCGGCCCAGGCCAGCAGCACGCCCACCAGCAGCATGCCGGCCAGCCCACCGCCGAGCTTGGCGACCCGCCGCCGCAGGCCGGCGCGCGACTGCAGCAGGGCATGGCGCGCAGGGCCGGCGGCGGCACTGACACGCTGGTCGAGCATGCCCAACTGGCGCCAGGCGCGGGCATGCTCCTCGCTGGCGGCATGCCAGCGCATGAATTCGCTGCGCTCGTCGGGGCTGCCGTTGCCTTCGTCAAGGCACAGCTTCCAGGCAATGGCGGCATCCAGGACCTTGGCCGAGACCGGCGTGGTATTCACGTCGGCTCCCCGTAGAGCGCGACGTAGCACTGGCGCATGGCCTGGGCGATGTACTGGCGCACCCTCGACACCGAAACCCCCAGGCGTTCGGCGATCTCGGCATGGCCCATGCCGTCCAGGCGGTTGTGCAGGAAGGCCGCGCGCGCCTTGCTCGACAGCTTGCCGAGCAGGCGGTCGATGGCCTTGAGGTCTTCGAGGATCAGGTGCTGGGCTTCCGGGGACGGTTGCTCGGCCTCCGGCAGGCGTGCCAGCTCCGCCAGGTAGGCCTGTTCCAGGGCCGCGCGGCGGAAGTGGTCGAACAGCAGCCCCTTGGCCACTGCCACGAGGAAGGCGCGGGGTTCGCGGGGCGCGGCCAGTTGCTCGCGGCCGAGCAGGCGCACGAAGGTGTCCTGGCTCAGGTCTTCGGCGCGCTGGCGGCAGGCGGTGCTGCGTTGCAGCCAGGCCAGCAGCCAGCCGCGATGATCGCGGTACAGCGTACCGACCAGCTCGGCGTGTGGGCTCTGCGCAGACGACAAGAAGCGTCCCCCCGGAACGAATGCGTTAACTAACGATAATTATTCGCGATTGTCGCAGAGCTTAGGGGCGCGGTGCAATTGACGCTTATCGGATTGCCATCACCCACCCTGATGCTGGGCGTTGCGCCGACGCCACTGCTGCAGGCGCAAGTTCAGTTGCAGCGGGCTGTCGAGCTGCTGGCGGCGGGCCTGGCTGAACAGGATAAGCGCCAGTTCGGCGGTGACCTGGGCATCGGCGCTGGCGTGGTGGCGTTCTTCCACCTGCAGGCCGAAGCGTGCGATCCAGTCGTCGAGGCTGGCCTCGCGCAATACGGTGTCAGGGTTGAGCATCGGCGCCAGTTCGGCCACGTCGAAGAAGGGATGCTGCAGACGATAGCCGAGGCTGTCTTTCAGGGCCCGGGCCAGCATGCGCTGGTCGAAGGGGGCATGGAAGGCGAGCACGGGGCTGTCGCCGATGAACGCCAGCAAGTCGAGCAGGGCCTCGGCCGGATCGCAGCCAGCGGCCAAGGCGCTAGGCCCAAGGCCATGGATCAGCACGCTGGGGTTGGTCTTCTGGTCCGGGCGGTGCAGGGTGCGTTCGAACTGCTGGCGGAAATCGATGGCGCCGTCCTCGATGGCCACGGCGCCGATCGACAGCACCTGGTCGCGGTTGACGTTCAGGCCGCTGGTTTCCAGGTCGAGCACCACCCAGCGTTGTTCGCGCAGCGATTTCACGCTCAGGGCCGGGGCCTTGGGCAGGCGTGCCAGGCGTTGGCGCAGGTGGTCGTCCAGGGCGGGCGAGGATGGGCGCAGCCAGGCGAACAGATTCATAGCTGGTACCGCAGGGCCAGGCTGCTCTGCAGGCGCTGGGCCTGGCGTAGGGACTCGCGCAGGATACGCCGGTCCAGGTGGTTGAGGCTGTCCGGGTCGAGCCGGTTGGAGTAGGGCAGGTTGTCGCGGGTCTGGCGCTGGTGCTGTTGCATGCGGGTCTGCTGGATGAAGTGGTAGGCCTCCTCGTAGGCGGCGCCATCGAGCGGGTCGATGACACCCCGGGCCACCAGCTGGCGAAGGCGCTCCAGGGTGTTGCAAGCCTCGATGCCGTTGGCCAGGGCCAGCAGCCGCGCGCCATCGACGAAGGGCGTCAGGCCCTGGACCTTGAGGTCGAGGGTGGCGGTCTTGTCGTTGCCCTGGCGGGTCAGCACGAATTCGCGCAGGCGCCCCACGGGCGGGCGCTGGCGCAGGGCGTTGTTGGCCATCATGCGCTGGAAGAGGCGGTTGCCCTGGACCTGCTCGAGGATCCCCTGGCGCAACTGCGCGCAGCCCTGTTCGTCGCCCCAGACCACCCGCAGGTCGAAGTAGATGCTCGAGCCGAGCAGGTTCTCGGGGCTGGCCTCGCGGATGAAGCCGGCGAAGCGCCGCGCCCATTCGCTGCGAGACAGGCACAGCTCGGGGTTGCCGGCCATGACGTTGCCCTTGCACAGGCTGAACCCGCACTGGGCCAGGCACTGGTTGATGTATTGGGCCAACGGCAGCAGGCGTGCGCGGATCGCGTCGGCCTCGGCGCTGTCGCGGGCGTCGAAGAGAATGCCGTTGTCCTGGTCGGTGTGCAGGGTCTGCTCGCGCCGCCCTTCGCTGCCGAAGCACAACCAGCTGAACGGCACGCCAGGGTCGCCGCGCTCGGCCAGGGCCAGCTCGATCACCCGGCACACGGTGTGGTCGTTGAGCAGGGTGATGATCTGGGTGATCTGGGTCGAGGAGGCGCCGTGGGCCAGCATGCGCTCGACCAGTTGGCCGATCTCGCCGCGCAGCGACACCAGGGTGTCCAGGCGTGGCGCGTGGCGGATGGTGCGGGCCAGGTGAACCAGATCGACCCGCTGCAGGGAGAACAGGTCGCGCTCGGAAATCACGCCGCACAGGCGCAGGTTTTCCACCAGGCAGACGTGGGCGATGTGCCGCTCGGTCATGGCCATGGCGGCATCGAAGGCGCTGGCCTGGGGGCTCAGGTAGAACGGCTTGGCCGTCATGTAGCGATCGATCGGCGCGGACAGCTCGGCGCTGGCATCGGCCACCACCTGGCGCAGGTCGCGCAGGGTGAAGATGCCGATCGGGAAACGCTGCGGATCGACGATGACGATGCTGCCGACCTGCTGTTCATGCATCAGGTGCACGGCCTCGCGCAGGGGCATGTCCGGGGCGCAGACCACCGGGTGGCGCATGGCCAGTTCGCCCAAAGGCGTGTTCAGCGAATACTGGTTGCCCAGGGTTTCCACGGCGCGCTGGCGAACCTGCTGGTTGACCTGGTCGAGCAGGCTGCTGACGCCGCGCAGGGCGAAGTCGCGAAAGGCCTCCGAGAGGGAGAACACGCGGATGAAGGCGGCCTTGTCCAGTTGCAGGCAGAAGGTGTCCTCGCCGGCCAGGTGTTCGGTGCGGGTGGCCCGCTCGCCGAGCAGGGCGGCCAGGGGGAAGCATTCGCCACTGGCGATCTCGAAGGTGGTCTCCACACCAGGCTTGGTGACGTGCTGGCGTTCGCCGATCACACGGCCCTGCTTGACGATGTAGAAGTGCTCCACCGGGCCGTCGGCGGGCTTGATGATGCTTTCGCCGCTGGCGTAGAAGCGCAGTTGGCATTGCTCCACCAGGTAGGCCAGGTGGCTGTGCTCCATCTGGTTGAAAGGCGGAAAACGCTGGAGGAACTGCAGGGTACCTTGAATGTTCTGCAGCACCGCCGTTCTGCCGGCCTGGCTGTAGGCGTCCTTTTTGCTCATGGAACTACCGCATAGGTGTGTCGGCGTAAGTAGACGCCGACCTTGTTGTTCTAAGGCTCCATGGTCGGCCGGCAGCCCTGTGGTGCCCATTGGACGTAAGTCTATAGGACGCGGTGCGACCTGCCGGAATGTGTCGGATGTCAAATAGCCGACAAAAGGCAGCTTGCATAGCGTTGTTTTGCGGTCTGAACTGGGTAAGTGGGATTTTTTTGACGAGATGGACATGGTCGAGCATGAAGACATCCTGAGTGACGCCGAGCGCGAAGCATTGGCCGTGGTGACTGCCCCTCCTGCACCGGCCCAGCAGGTGCTGGTGGTGGACGACAACGCGCTCAGTCGCGAGGCATTGTGCCTTTACCTGAAGAGCAAGGGGATCGAGTGTGTCGACGCCGAGGGTGTCGCGGCGGCGCTCCGGCAACTCAAGCGCAACCCCCGTATCGGCCTGGTGATCACCGATTTGCGCATGGCGCCCACGGATGGCCTGGAACTGATCCGGCGAATTCGTGAATCGGAGCGGGCGGCGCTGTCGATCATCGTGGTGTCGGGCGACACCGATGTGAAGGAGGCGGTGGACGTGATGCACCTGGGAGTGGTGGATTTTTTGCTCAAGCCGGTGGACTTGGGGAGGGTGCTGGAACTGGTGAGGAAGGAGCTGGGGATCGAGTAGATTCATCCAAGTGGGGCCGCAACGCGGCCCCCGGTACGAAGATGTTGCTTACAGCCCATTACGCGCCTTGAACTCGCGGCGACGACGGTGCAGCACCGGCTCGGTATAGCCATTCGGCTGCTTGGCACCCTCGACCACCAGCTCGACTGCCGCCTGGAACGCGACGTTGTCGTCGAAGTTCGGCGCCATCGGGCGGTACTGGGCGTCACCGGCGTTCTGCTTGTCCACCACCGCGGCCATGCGCTTGAGGCTTTCCATGACCTGCTCCTGGCTGACGATGCCATGGCGCAGCCAGTTGGCCAGCAACTGGGCGGAAATCCGCAGGGTGGCGCGGTCTTCCATCAGGCCGACGTCGTTGATGTCCGGCACCTTGGAGCAACCCACGCCCTGGTCGATCCAGCGCACCACGTAGCCGAGGATGCCCTGGGCATTGTTGTCCAGCTCGTTGCGGATCTCCTCGGCCGACCAGTTGGTGTCGGCGGCCAGCGGGATGGTCAGGATATCGTCCACCGATGCGGGGGTACGCTTGGCCAGTTCCGCCTGGCGCGCCTGCACGTCGACCTTGTGGTAGTGCAGGGCATGCAGGGTGGCGGCGGTTGGCGATGGTACCCAGGCGGTGTTGGCTCCGGCCAGCGGGTGAGCGATCTTCTGCTCGAGCATGGCGGCCATCAGGTCGGGCATGGCCCACATGCCCTTGCCGATCTGCGCGCGACCTTGCAGGCCGGTGGCCAGGCCGATGTCGACGTTGTTGTTCTCGTAGGCGCCGATCCACTTCTCGTTCTTCATGGCGCCCTTGCGCACCACGGCGCCGGCTTCCATGGAGGTGTGGATCTCGTCGCCGGTGCGGTCGAGGAAGCCGGTGTTGATGAACACCACGCGCTCGGCGGCGGCCTTGATACAGGCCTTGAGGTTGACCGTGGTGCGGCGCTCCTCGTCCATGATGCCGACCTTCAGGGTGTTGCGTGGCATGCCCAGCAGGTCTTCGACACGGCTGAAGATCTCGGCGGCGAAGGCCACTTCCTCGGGGCCGTGCATCTTCGGCTTGACGATGTAGACACTGCCGGTGCGGCTGTTCTTGCGGCTGGTGTTGCCCTTGAGGTTGTGCAGGGCGATCAGGCTGGTGAACAGGCCGTCCTGGATGCCTTCGGGGATCTCGTTGCCCTGGGCGTCGAGGATCGCCGGGTTGGTCATCAGGTGGCCAACGTTACGCACGAACAGCAGCGAGCGGCCGTGCAGGGTGACGCTGCCGCCGTTTGGCGCGGTGTATTCGCGGTCCGGGTTCATGGTACGGGTGAAGGTCTTGCCACCCTTGGTCACGTTCTCGGCCAGGTCGCCCTTCATCAGGCCCAGCCAGTTGCGATAGACCAGGACCTTGTCGTCGGCATCGACGGCGGCGACCGAGTCTTCGCAGTCCATGATGGTGGTCAGCGCCGATTCCATCAGGATGTCCTTGACGCCCGCGGCATCGGTGCTGCCGACCGGCGTGCTGGCATCGACCTGGATCTCGAAGTGCAGGCCGTTGTGCTTGAGCAGGATGGCGGTCGGAGCCGCGGCGTCGCCGTGGTAGCCGATCAGTTGGGCGTCGTCGCGCAGGCCGCTGTTGCTGCCGCCCTTGAGGGCGACGACCAGCTTGCCGCCTTCGATGCGGTAGCCGGTGGAGTCGACGTGGGAGCCGGCGGCCAGGGGCGCGGCTTCGTCGAGGAAGGCGCGGCCGAAGGCGATGACCTTGTCGCCACGGACCTTGTTGTAGCCCGGGCCTTTCTCGGCGCCGCCTTCTTCGCTGATGGCATCGGTGCCGTACAGCGCGTCATACAGCGAACCCCAGCGGGCGTTGGCGGCGTTGAGGGCGAAGCGGGCGTTCATCACCGGCACCACCAGCTGTGGGCCGGCCATGCGGGCGATCTCTTCGTCCACGTTCTGGGTGGTGGCCTGGAAGTCGTCGACCGGGGGCAGCAGGTAGCCGATTTCCTGGAGGAAGCTCTTGTAGGCCGCGGCATCGTGGGCCTGGCCTTTGCGCGCTTGGTGCCAGGCGTCGATCTTGGCTTGCAGTTCGTCGCGCTTGGCGAGCAGGGCTTTGTTCTTTGCAGCGAGGTCGTTGATGATCTTTTCCGCACCGGCCCAGAACTGCTCGGCGACGATGCCGGTCCCTGGAATGGCTTCGTCGTTGACGAAGTCGTACAGGACCTTGGCGACCTGAAGGCCACCGACTTGAACGTGTTCAGTCATTGCTTGCCTCACTCTGCTCAGCTATTTCGCTCTTCTGTATTAAGCCTGTAGCGCTTCTCTAAACACGGCACCAGTACTTGCCCTCGTCGTATAACCCCGAGCGCGGCTGGGTGCGGCCTGCCAGACGGGCCGGCGGGCGGTTGCGTATTTTCACAGGCGCCTTGGCAGACATCCAAACGACGTTTTGTAGTCCGCGCCGGCGCATACTACATGAAGCAGCAGGCAGGTGAAAATCAGACTAAAAGCGTCGCTGTGCGACCAAGAGGCCGCATCGGGTCACGCTGGGAGGCATTATGTTCGCAAAAAACAGGTGGATTGTTCCAGATAAATCTTGAAACAGTACACGATTAGCTGTGCGAACCGCCCTGCGGCAGGTTGCCGCGCCTTGCCTATACTGATTCGATCCCCCGTATTTCGCCGCGCGCGGCGGCGCCGGCGATTGAAAACAGCGTAGAGGAGCGGCCCGTGGACCATCTCGTACTGACAGTGATCGCCCCCGACAAGGCCGGGCAGGTCGAACGCATCGCTCAATGTATCGCCGAGCATAATGGCAACTGGCTGGAGAGTCGCATGTCGCGGATGGCCGGGCAGTTCGCCGGGATCCTGCGGGTGGCGGTGCCGGCCGAATCCTATGACGACCTGGTGGAAGCCCTGCATGGGCTGGCCAGCCATGATATCCGCGTGCTGATCGCCGAAAGTGGCATCGAGCCGTCCTGCACCTGGAAGCCGATCGCCATGGAGCTGGTGGGCAACGACCGGCCGGGCATCGTGCGCGATATTACCCGCTTGCTGGCTGAGCAGGGGGTCAACCTTGAGCGTTTCACCACCGAGGTACGGCCTGCGCCGATGAGCAGCGAGCCGTTGTTCCATGCCGATGCGCTGCTGGCGCTGCCCCTGACGCTGTCGCTGGATGAACTGCAGCAGCGGCTGGAGAGCCTGGCGGATGACCTGATGGTCGAACTGAAGCTGCGGCCGGAGGAATAGTGCATTGTCATCAGGGCCGCTTCGCGTCCCATCGCCGGAAAGCCAGGGAATGGGTTATCCCGGTTTCGCGGGGACGGCGCTGTGGATAACCTGGGGGCGTTCGCCTGCAGCCCAGAAGCGGCGCGGCCTCCCCGGTTTTGAGCAAAAAACGTCCAGAAATCATCCGCTTGTGCACAAAGCACGGGGACGAGGGTGTGGATAACCTTTGGAGACCTTGCTGCAGGCCAAGTATTCCATGGCCTGCAGAGTTTTGATCGTTTCTTGATCAAACCCGCTTGCGCAGGCTCAACCAGGCATCGACGCTGTAGATCGCCAGGCCCGCCCAGATGAACATGAAGGCCAGCAAGGTGCTGGACGACAGGTGCTCGCCGAACAGCAACACCGCCTGCAGCAGCACCAGGGTCGGTGCCAGGTATTGCAGGAAGCCCAGGGTGGTATAGGGCAGGTGACGGGCGGCGGCGTTGAAGCACACCAGCGGCACCAGGGTGACCGGGCCGGCAGCCATCAGCCAGAGGGCTTCGCTGCTGGTGTAGAAGTCGCCCTGGGCGCTGCTCGCGGCCGGGTGCAGGAGCAGCCAGCCGGCGGCCAGGGGCACCAGCATCCAGGTTTCCACCACCAGGCCGGGCAGGGCCGCCACCGGCGCCTGCTTGCGGATCAGGCCATAGAAGCCAAACGACAGCGCCAGCACCAGCGATACCCAGGGCAGGCTGCCGACCTGCCAGACCTGCTGGGCCACGCCTACCGCCGCCAGCCCCACCGCCAGCCATTGCAGGCGGCGCAGGCGTTCGCCGAGCAAGAGCATGCCCAGCAGCACGTTGACCAGCGGATTGATGTAGTAGCCCAGGCTGGCTTCGAGCATGCGGCCATTGTTCACGGCCCACACGTAGGTCAGCCAGTTGCCGGCGATCAAGGCGCCGCTCAGGGCCAGGACCGCCAGGCGACGTGGGTTGTCACGCAGTTCGCGCCACCAGCCGGGGTGCTTCCACACCAGCAGCAGGAGCGAGCCAAACAGCGCCGACCAGAGCACCCGATGGACGATGATTTCCACCGCCGGGACGTTCTGGATGGCTTTGAAGTACAAGGGGAACAAACCCCAGATGATATAGGCGCCAAGGCCCAGGATGTACCCGCGACGCGGGTTTGCAGCGTGCATGCAGATTCCTTGCTTAGGTAGCTAAATACAGCATGCCTATTGTAGACAGACCGGCTTGGGGTTCTAGAACAATTTCAGGGGTTCTTCATCCAGGGCGGCGATCTGCTCGCGCAGGGCGAGGATCTGGTCGCCCCAATAGCGTGGCTGGCCGAACCAGGGGAAGCTCGGCGGAAACGCCGGATCGTCCCAGCGCCGGGCCAGCCAGGCGCTGTAGTGCAACTGACGCAGGGCACGCAGCGGCTCGATCAGGGCCAGCTCGCGCGGGTCGAAGTCGTGGAACTCGTTGTAGCCGTCGATCAGCTCGGCCAACTGGCCCAGGCGCTCCTCGCGGCTACCGGCGAGCATCATCCACAGGTCCTGCACGGCCGGGCCCATGCGGCAGTCGTCCAGGTCGACGATATGGAAGGTTTCGTCGCGGTACATCAGGTTGCCGGGGTGGCAGTCGCCATGCAGGCGGATGACCTGGTGCGGGGTTCGCGCATAGAGGGCCTCGACCCGTTGCAGCAGGTCGCGGGCCACGGACTCGAAGGCCGGCAGCAGGTCTTTTGGGATGAAGTCGCCGGCCAGCAAGGTCTCGAGCGAGGCATGGCCGAAGTTGTCCACCGTCAGGCTTTCGCGGTGCTCGAACGGGCGTGCGGCGCCCACGGCATGCAGACGGCCGAGCAACTGGCCGAGCCGGTAGAGCTGGTCGAGGTTACCGGGCTCTGGCGCGTAGCCGCCCCGGCGTGGGAACAGGGCGAAACGAAAGCCTCGATGTTCGAACAGGCTGCGGCCCTGGTGTTGCAGCGGTGCGACCACGGGGACTTCGCACTCGGCCAGCTCGCTGCTGAAGCGGTGTTCCTCGAGGATCGCGGCATCATCCCAGCGGCCTGGGCGGTAGAACTTGGCGACCAGCGGTTGCTCCCCTTCGATGCCCACCTGGTAGACGCGGTTTTCGTAGCTGTTGAGCGCCAGGACCCGGGCATCGCTGAGAAAGCCCAGGCTTTCCACGGCATCCAGGACCAGGTCGGGGGTGAGGGTATCGAAGGGGTGGGACATGAAGGCTCCAGGGCGCGGACGGCATGGGCGCATGGTAGCGCATTCCAGGCAGGCCATTCGCGGGACAAGCCCAGTGATCTCGAGAGTGGTGCGGTCCCTGTGGGAGCGGGCTTGCCCGCGAACCGGGCGCGCAGCGCACGGCCAGGCTACACGGGCACCCCAAGCAGCACATGGGACGGATGGAACTGCACCCTCACTCCACAACCCTGGCCAACCTTCCTTTGTGCCAGCCAATCCACTTCGGCGAAGGCACACAAGGTCTGCCCATTGCCCAGCGCCAGGCGCACCTCGCTGGGCCCGCCTTGATCCGCCAGCACTTCCTCGACCGTGGCCTTCAGGCAATTGCTGCCAGCCTCGACCTCGTCGGCATCACCGAGCAACTGCACCCAACCGGCCTTGAGCAAGGCCACCACCGTGGTCCCCAGCCCAAGCTCCAGGCGTTCGGTGCTGCCCCGGGTGATCAACGCCTCGATTTCCAGGCCAGCGCCCAGGTCGAGGCTGACGCGGTCATGCCGCCCCTCGCGACGCAGGCCGCTGATCTTCCCCTGCAACTGGTTGCGCGCGCTGGTGCGCAGCATCAGGCGGCCGAGCAGGTCGAGGTCGCTGCTCTCCTCGGCGGCCTCGAGGATTTCCGCTTGCAGGGCCTGCAGGCGCTGGTACAGGCGCAGTACCCGCTCACCTTCGACCGACAGCCACGCCCCACCGCCGCCGCGGCCCCCGGTGCTGCGCTCCACCAGGGGGCGGCTGGCCAGGTTGTTGAGTTCGTCGATGGCATCCCAGGCGGCCTTGTAGCTGATGCCGGCAGCCTTGGCGGCGCGGGTGATCGAGCCTTGCTCGGCAACGTGCTGCAACAGGGCGATGCGTTGTGGGCGGCGGGCGATGTGCTGGGTGAGCAGGGCGGGTAGGGACATGGGCAGTGCCGGGAACGGATGGCGATGCAGCGACGGTGCCTCCCGCTCCTGGGCAAGTCAAGTTCCGTGCTGCCGGGCAACCCGCTCATGCCTGCCCCGGCTTGGGCGTGCGCGCCAGGCAGTACACATCCACCCGCCGCGCACCGGCCTTGCGCAGCAGGCTCGCCAAGGCCTGGACGGTGGCGCCGGTGGTCAGCACATCGTCGACCAGGGCCAGGTGCTGGCCCTCCACAGCGGCATCTGGGGCGAGTGTGAAGGCTTGGCGCAAGTTGCGCTGGCGTGCCTTGGCGTCCAGGGTCTGCTGTGCAGGTGTCTCGCGCACCCTTCGCAGCAGCTGGTCATCGCTGGGGATGGCCAGTTGCGTGGACAGCCAGCGGGCCAGCATGCCGGCCTGGTTGAAGCCGCGTTGGCGCAGTCGACGCATGCCCAGGGGGACGGGCAACAGCTGGTCAGGCCTTGGCAGGCCCTGGGCGAAGCGGTGCTGCAAAGCATGGCCCAACAATTGGGCCATCAGCCGGCCCAGCGGCCATTGGCTGTGGTGCTTGAAGCGCGCGATCAGGGTGTCGACCGGGAAGCCATAATGCCAGGCCGCCACGGCCTGTTCGAACGCCGGGGGCCTGCGGCTGCATTGGCCGCAGGTCAGGTCGTCCATCGGCAAGGGCAGGGCGCACCGGGTGCAGTGCTCGTCCAGCCAGGGGAGTTCCAGCTCGCAAGCCATGCACAGGGGGTAGGCCTGTGCGGCGGGCTCGTCGCAGAGCAAGCAGTATTGGTTGATATTTGTACACTTGTAAACCAGTGTTTTGAGTGGTGGTTGACAGTCCATGGGCCTTCCGTGACTATGCGGGCTATCCGTGATGCGCCTGTCCCGGCGCCAGTCAGAGCCTAAACAAGGAAACGCCGATGAGCGCCAGCACAACTGCAACAACACGTCACGACTGGACCCTGGCCGAGGTCAAGGCGCTGTTCCAGCAACCGTTCAACGACCTGCTGTTCCAGGCGCAGACCGTGCACCGCGCGCACTTCGACCCCAACCGCGTGCAGGTTTCCACCCTGCTGTCGATCAAGACCGGCGCCTGCCCGGAAGATTGCAAATATTGTCCGCAGTCCGGCCACTACAACACCGGGCTGGAAAAACAGAAGCTGATGGAAGTGCAGAAAGTGCTGGAGGAGGCCGCCCGGGCCAAGGCCATCGGTTCGACCCGCTTCTGCATGGGCGCGGCCTGGAAGCACCCCTCGGCCAAGGACATGCCCTACGTGCTGGAGATGGTCAAAGGGGTCAAGGCCATGGGCCTGGAGACCTGCATGACCCTCGGCCGCCTCGACCGCGAGCAGACCCAGGCCCTGGCCGAGGCCGGGCTGGACTACTACAACCACAACCTCGACACCTCGCCGGAGTTCTACGGCAACATCATCACCACCCGCACCTACGGCGAGCGCCTGCAGACCCTGGCCTATGTGCGCGATGCCGGCATGAAAATCTGCTCCGGCGGCATCCTCGGCATGGGCGAGTCGCTCGATGACCGTGCCGGCCTGCTGATCCAGCTGGCCAACCTGCCCGAGCACCCCGAGTCGGTGCCGATCAACATGCTGGTCAAGGTCGCCGGCACGCCGTTGGCCGACGAGGAAGACGTGGACCCGTTCGACTTCATCCGCATGCTGGCGGTGGCGCGGATCCTCATGCCCAAGTCCCATGTGCGCCTGTCCGCCGGCCGCGAGCAGATGAACGAGCAGATGCAGGCCCTGGCCTTCATGGCCGGCGCCAATTCGATCTTCTACGGCGAGAAGCTGCTGACCACCGCCAACCCCCAGGCCGACAAGGACATGCAACTGTTCGCCCGCCTCGGTATCCAGCCGCAGGCGCGCGAAGAGCACGCCGACGAAGTGCACCAGGCGGCCATCGAGCAGGCGCTGGTCGAGCAGCGTAGCAGCGAGCTCTTCTACAACGCCGCGTCGGCCTGAACATGGCCTTCGACCTGGCGGCGCGCCTGGCCGAACGGCGCGCCGCGGACCTGTACCGGCAGCGGCCGCTACTGCAAAGCCCCCAGGGGCCGGAGGTGGTGGTCGATGGGCAGCGGCTGCTGGCCTTCTGCAGTAACGACTACCTGGGCCTGGCCAACCACCCGCAGGTTATCGCCGCCTGGCGCGCCGGAGCCGAGCGCTGGGGCGTCGGTGGCGGTGCCTCGCACCTGGTGATCGGCCACAGCGCGCCGCACCATGCGCTGGAAGAGGCGCTCGCCGAGTTGACCGGGCGTCCACGGGCGCTGCTGTTTTCCACAGGCTACATGGCCAACCTCGGCGCCATCACCGCGCTGGTGGGGCAGGGCGACAGCGTGCTGCAGGACCGCCTCAACCATGCCTCGCTGCTCGACGGTGGGCTGCTCAGTGGTGCGCGCTTCAGCCGTTACCTGCACAATGACCCGGCCAGCCTGGCCAGCCGCCTGGACAAGGCCAGCGGCGATACCCTGGTGGTCACCGACGGGGTCTTCAGCATGGATGGCGACCTGGCCGACCTGCCGGCCCTGGCCGCGGTCGCCCGGGCTCGTGGCGCCTGGCTGATGGTCGATGACGCCCATGGCCTGGGCACCCTTGGCGCCAACGGTGGCGGAGTCGTCGAGCATTTCGGCCTGGGACTGGACGACGTGCCGGTATTGATCGGCACCCTCGGCAAGGCCTGCGGCACCGCGGGTGCCTTCGTGGCCGGCAGCGAGGCGCTGATCGAGGCCCTGGTGCAGTTCGCCAGACCGTATATCTACACCACCAGCCAGCCACCGGCGCTGGCCTGTGCCACGCTCAAGAGCCTGGAGCTGTTGCGCCGTGAAACCTGGCGGCGCGAGCACCTGGCTGCCCTGGTCAGCCAGTTCCGCCGGGGCGCCGAGCAGATCGGCCTCGAATTGATGGACAGCCAGACGCCGATCCAGCCCATCCTGGTTGGCGACAGTGCACGGGCCCTGCGCCTGTCGCAGATGTTGCGCGAGCGAGGGCTGTTGGTCACCGCGATCCGTCCGCCGACCGTGCCGGCCGGTGCCGCCCGTCTGCGCGTGACCCTGAGCGCGGCGCACAGTGAGGCTCAGGTCCAGCTATTGTTGAATGCATTGGCAGAATGCTATCCATCGTTGGAGTCCGCCGATGCGTAACCGACTGATCCTCCTGCCCGGCTGGGGGCTGGGCACTGCCTCGCTGGAACCGCTGGCCGCAAGCCTGCGGGCCCAGGACTCGCGCCTGCAGGTCGAGCTGATGCCGCTGCCGGAGCTGGCCGAGGCCAATGTCCAGGCCTGGGTCGAGTACCTCGACCGCAAGCTGCCCAACGACACCTGGCTGGGCGGCTGGTCGCTCGGCGGCATGCTCGCCAGCTTGCTTGCGCACAAGCGCGGCGACCACTGTTGCGGCCTGCTGACCTTGGCCAGCAACCCCAGCTTCGTCTGCCGGCCGGATTGGCCCCACGGCATGGCGGTGGACACCTTCGGTACCTTTCTCGACGGTTGCCGCAGCCATCCCCAGGTGACCCTCAAGCGCTTTCGTACCCTATGCAGCGAAGGCGCACAGATGCCGCGCACCCTGCTGCGCCAGTTGGGTGTCGGTGTGCCGGACACCGACCCGCTGTACCTGGCCACTGGCCTGGAGCTCTTGGCCAGCCTCGATACACGCACTGCCCTGGAGCACTACGGCGGGCCCCAGTTGCACCTGTTCGCCGGCAGCGATGCGCTGGTCCCGGCGGAGGTGGCCAAGGCCCTGAGCGAACTGCTGCCGGACGTGGAAGTCGGCCTGGTCGAAGACAGTTCCCACGCCTTCCTGCTGGAATACCCACAGGAGCTGGCGGCGGGCATCAAGAGTTTCCTGCATGAGAGTGGCGATGACTGACCTTTCCCGTCCGAACCTGCCCGGCACGCTGCCGGACAAGCGCCAGGTGGCGGCCTCGTTCTCCCGCGCGGCGGCCAGCTATGACAGCGTGGCGGCCCTGCAGCGGGCTGTGGGCCTGGCCCTGCTCGACCGGTTGCCGGACGACCTGGCACCGTCGCACTGGCTCGACCTGGGCAGTGGCACGGGCCACTTCAGCCGTGCCCTGGCCGAGCGCTTCGACACGGCGACCGGCGTGGCGGTGGACATTGCCGAAGGCATGTTGCGCCATGCCCGTGAGCAGGGCGGCGCCGGCTATCACGTGGCAGGCGACGCCGAGCGCCTGCCGTTGCGCGATGAAAGCGTCGACCTGGTGTTCTCCAGCCTGGCGGTGCAATGGTGCGGCCAGTTCGCCAGTGTGCTGGGTGAGGCGCGGCGGGTGCTGCGCCCGGGTGGCGTGCTGGCCTTCAGCAGCTTGTGCGTCGGTACCCTCGACGAGCTGCGCGCCAGTTGGCAGGCCGTGGATGGCCTGGTCCACGTCAATCGCTTCCGGTGTTTCGAGGACTACCAGCGGCTGTGTGGCGAGAGCGGGTTGCGGGTGCTTGGCCTGGAGCGGCGCCCTCAGGTACTGCACTACCCGGACGTGCGCAGCCTGACCCACGAACTCAAGGCCCTGGGGGCGCACAACCTCAATCCCGGCCGGCCGTCCGGGCTGACCGGGCGGGCGCGGATGCAGGGCCTGCTGCAGGCCTATGAGCGCTTCCGCCAGCCCGAAGGCCTGCCAGCCACCTACCAGGTGGTCTATGGCGTGTTGCGCAAACCCATGGCAGACGAGGCGTGAGATGAGCCAGGCCTATTTCATCGCGGGCACCGACACCGATGTAGGCAAGACTACCATCGCCGCTGGATTGCTCCACGCGGCGCGGTCGCAGGGCCTGAGCACCCTGGGCGCCAAGCCGGTGGCCTCCGGCTGCACCTTGGGCGCCAAAGGCTTGCGCAATGCCGATGCCCTGGCGCTGATCGCGGAAAGTTCGGTGAAGCTGCCCTACGAGCAGGTCAATCCATTCGCCTTCGAGCCGGCGATCGCCCCGCACGTGGCGGCGCGGGAGGCCGGGGTGAGCCTGGAGGTGTCGACGCTGCTGGCCGCCATGCAGCAGGTGTTGGCCCAGGGCGCCGACTTCACCTTGGTGGAAGGCGCGGGGGGCTGGCGGGTGCCGTTGTCGGGCCAGGCCAACCTGTCGGACCTGGCGATCGCCTTGAAGCTGCCGGTGATCTTGGTGGTGGGGGTGCGCCTGGGGTGCATCAACCATGCCCTGCTCAGCGCCGAGGCCATTGCGCGCGATGGGCTGCAGTTGGCCGGCTGGGTGGCCAACATCGTCGATCCGCGTACCTCACGGCTGGAGGAGAACCTCGCCAGCTTGGCCGAGCGGCTGCCAGCACCTTGCCTGGGGCGGGTGCCGAGGCTGAAGGTGGCCAGTGCCGACGCGGTGGCGGCGCATCTGCAGCTGGATTTGCTGGATTAGCCCTATTGGGGCCGCGCAGCGGCCCCAGCGTGTGTCAACCCCACTGGAGGGCCAGGAATATTGCCGGTCTATTGGATGGCACTAGGCTATTAGTCATTTAAACGGGCCTTTTTACCCCTCAACTGCTTTAATGAGGCCTGTTTCATCATCCCGCGTCCTCGGAGTCCTGACATGGAAATCACCGGTAGCTCTGCCTATTACGCAGGCCTTGGCGCCATCCAGGCCGGCCAGCAGCGCATCGACCCGGCCGCCAGCCAGATCGCCAACGGCACCGTAGAGCGTGCCGCCACCAGTCAGACCAGCGACTATCAGGCCGAACGCCTGCGTGCGGTCGACCGCAGCCAGCAGATGGACCTGGCCACCAGCACCGTGCAACTGGCGCTGGGCAAGCATGAAGTCGAACTGGGCGTGAAAGTCGCCAAGGCTTCGGACGAAATGCTCGGTCGGTTCATCGACACCTACGCCTGACTTGCCTTTCCCTGGGCTGCCGCCCATCGCCGGCAAGCCGGCTCCCCAAAGCCTTGGCATGACACAGGATGCGTGCCCCTGTCGGGGCGCCGAACCGCCGCGAATGCGCCCGCCCAGACAACGCCGTTGCCAAGTCGCTCTCCCCGCAGCGGGAAACACAAGGCGCTCGTGCAGCCGATTGGCGTGTATGCCATGTTTCGCGGCATGAATGGCACCATAGTCCATCCTTGACATTGCCCGGAGCTAAACGTAAGTTTCAAACAACTGTTTGACCGAAAGCCGGCAAGAGCTGGTCGGTACCAGCGGTCTCCCCACCGGACTCATCACAGAGGTTCATCGCTATGCCTGATTACAAAGCCCCCTTGCGTGATATTCGCTTCGTTCGCGACGAGCTGCTCGGCTTTGAAGCGCACTATCAGAGCCTGCCGGGCTGCCAGGACGCCACGCCCGACATGGTCGACGCGATCCTCGAGGAAGGCGCGAAGTTCTGTGAGCAGGTACTGGCTCCGCTGAACCGTGTCGGCGACCAGGAAGGCTGCACCTGGAGCGAGTCGGGCGTGAAGACCCCTACTGGCTTCAAGGAAGCCTACAAGCAGTTCGTCGAAGGCGGCTGGCCGAGCCTGGCCCATGACGTCGAGCACGGCGGCCAGGGCCTGCCGGAGTCCCTGGGCCTGGCCATCAGCGAGATGGTCGGCGAGGCGAACTGGTCCTGGGGCATGTACCCGGGCCTGTCCCACGGCGCCATGAACACCCTGTCGGCCCACGGCACCGCCGAGCAGCAGCACACCTACCTGAGCAAGCTGGTGACTGGCGAGTGGACCGGCACCATGTGCCTGACCGAGCCACACTGCGGCACCGACCTGGGCATGCTGCGCACCAAGGCCGAGCCCCAGGCCGATGGTTCCTACAAGGTTTCCGGCACCAAGATCTTCATCTCCGCCGGCGAGCACGACATGGCCGACAACATCGTCCATATCGTCCTGGCCCGCCTGCCCGATGCCCCGGCCGGCACCAAGGGCATCTCGCTGTTCATCGTGCCCAAGTTCCTGCCCAACGCCGAAGGTGGCGTGGGTGAGCGCAACGCCGTGTCCTGCGGCTCCATCGAGCACAAGATGGGCATCCACGGCAACGCCACCTGCGTGATGAACTTCGACGGCGCCACCGGCTTCTTGATCGGCCCTGCCAACAAGGGCCTGAACTGCATGTTCACCTTCATGAACACCGCCCGCCTGGGCACCGCGCTGCAGGGCCTGGCCCATGCCGAGGTGGCCTTCCAGGGTGGCCTGAAGTATGCCCGCGAGCGCCTGCAGATGCGTTCCCTGACCGGCCCGAAGGCGCCGGACAAGGCCGCCGACCCGATCATCGTGCACCCGGACGTGCGGCGCATGCTGCTGACCATGAAGGCCTTCGCCGAAGGCAACCGCGCCATGGTCTATTTCACCGCCAAGCAGGTGGACATCGTCAAGTACAGCCAGGACGAAGAGGCTCGTAAGAAGGCCGACGCCCTGCTGGCCTTCATGACCCCGATCGCCAAGGCCTTCATGACCGAGGTCGGCTTCGAGGCCGCCAACCATGGCGTGCAGATCTACGGCGGCCATGGCTTCATCGCCGAGTGGGGCATGGAGCAGAACGTGCGCGACAGCCGTATCTCCATGCTGTACGAAGGCACCACCGGCATCCAGGCCCTGGACCTGCTCGGCCGCAAGGTGCTGATGACCCAGGGCGAGGCGCTCAAGGGCTTCACCAAGATCGTCCACAAGTTCTGCCAGGCCCAGGAAGGCAACGAGGCCATCAAGGCGTTCGTCGAGCCGTTGGCTGCGCTGAACAAGGAGTGGGGCGAGCTGACCATGAAGATCGGCATGGCGGCGATGAAGGACCGCGAGGAAGTCGGTGCCGCCTCGGTGGACTACCTGATGTACTCCGGTTACGCCTGCCTGGCCTACTTCTGGGCCGACATCGCCCGCCTGGCCGCCGAGAAACTGGCCGCCGGCACCAGCGAGGAGGCGTTCTACACCGCCAAGCTGCAGACTGCACGCTTCTACTACCAGCGCATCCTGCCGCGCACCCGCGCCCATGTGGCGGCGATCCTGTCCGGTGCCGACAACCTGATGGCCATGAAGGAAGAAGACTTCGGTCTGTCCTGCTAAGCCAACCGGCTGTAGAGAAAAACCGCCTGCCTTCACCGGCAGGCGGTTTTTTTCGTCTGGAATTCGCCCGGTTGAGCCTTGGGCTGTCATTTGGGGTCGCTTCGCGCTCCAGCCGGCACTCAATGCATTCATCTATTCATGTGCGCTGCCGATGAGCTAGAGGCACAATGCCATTATCGATCTGCCGGGTCGGAGATTTCTCTTGTTTCGTCTATCCGCTGTACGCACGAGCCACTTCCTGCCTTCACTGATCCTGTTGCTGTCGGGGCTCGCGGCGGCTTACGTAAGAGACCTCAACGTCTTCTTCACTTCGCTGTTCAATGTCCTGCCCACCCTGGTCCTGTTGCTGGGTGGCGCCTACTGCGCGGTGTATCGCCGTCAGCGCGAACTGTTCCTGATGGTCACGGTGTATATCGCTTATTTCCTGCTCGATACCCAGACCGACTTCTACCGCGACCATGGCCGGGTTCGTGAGGACGCGGCAGTGGTCTTTCACCTGGTCTGCCTGTTGCTGCCCGCCTTGTTCGGCCTGTTCGGCGCCTGGCAAGAGCGCACCCATCTGGCCCAGGACATGCTCGCCCGCTTCGCCGTGCTGTTCGCCGTCGGCAGCGTGGCGCTGGCGCTGGAGCAGCGTTACCCCGAGGCATTGCTGGCGTGGTTGGCGGAGATCCGCTGGCCGTCGCTGCACGGTCAGTGGATGAGCCTGATCCAGATCGCCTATCCGCTGTTCCTGGGCATTTTCATCCTCCTGGTGGTGCAGTACCTGCGCCAGCCCAGGCCCCTGCATGCGGCGCAGATCATCGGCCTGGTCGGCATCTTCTGGATGCTGCCCAAGACCTTCATCCTGCCTTTCACCCTGAACATCATGTGCAGCCAGGTGATGCTGATGATCGCCGCGGCGGTAGCCCACGAGGCCTACCAGATGGCGTTTCGCGACGAGCTGACCGGGCTGCCGGGCCGCCGTGCGCTGAACGAGCGGATGCAACGCCTGGGGCGCAACTACGTGATCGCCATGACCGACGTGGACCACTTCAAGAAATTCAACGACACCCATGGCCACGATGTCGGCGACCAAGTGCTGCGCCTGGTCGCCAGCCGGCTGGCGCGGGTGACGGGTGGTGGGCGGGCCTACCGCTACGGTGGCGAGGAGTTCGCCCTGGTGTTCGCAGGCAAGAGTGCCGAGGAGTGCGTACCGCACCTGGAGGCGGTGCGGGAGGTGATCGCCAATTATGCGATCCAGTTGCGCGACCCGCAGAACCGGCCCCAGGATGACTCGGCGGGGCGCCAGCGCCGTGGCGCGGCTGCTGGCAGCACGGTCTCGGTGACCATCAGTATCGGCGTCGCCGAACGCCAGGCCGAACACCGTAATCCGGATGCCGTGCTCAAGTCGGCCGACCAGGCGCTCTACAGCGCCAAGGGCGCGGGGCGTAACTGCGTCATGGTTTGCGGTCAGCAGTCGAAGCGTGGGGCGGTGCGCATGGCGTGACTGAATGAGACCATGCGGTCTGTTGATGACCCTATGTCTCGCAAAAGTTGTTCGGTTACACTCCTTCCAACCCCGTGCCGCGGTCCTCCAGGATCGCCCCGCCCCTGATAGCGAGAGGTTGTGATGGCTGACTATAAAGCGCCCCTGCGCGATATGCGCTTCGTCCTGAATGAAGTCTTCGAGGTGGCCAGGCTCTGGTCGCAACTGCCTGGCCTGGCCGAGGCGGTCGACGAAGAAACCGCCATGGCCGTGCTGGAGGAGGCGGGCAAGGTGACCGGCAAGACCATCGCTCCGCTGAGCCGTGCCGGCGACGAGGAAGGCTGCCATTGGGACAACGGTGCCGTGCGTACCCCAGCCGGTTTCATCGAGGCCTACAAGACCTACGCCGAAGGCGGCTGGGTCGGCGTGGGTGGCGACCCGCTGTTCGGCGGCATGGGCATGCCCAAGGCGATTTCCGCCCAGGTCGAGGAGATGGTCAACGCCTCCAGCCTGGCCTTCGGCCTGTACCCGATGCTGACCGCCGGGGCCTGCCTGTCGATCAACGCCCATGCCAGCGAGGCGCTGAAGGAAAAGTACCTGCCCAACCTGTACGCCGGCATCTGGGCTGGCTCCATGTGCCTGACCGAGCCCCACGCCGGCACCGACCTGGGCATCATCCGCACCAAGGCCGAGCCCCAGGCCGATGGCAGCTACAAGGTCAGCGGCACCAAGATCTTCATCACCGGCGGCGAACACGACCTGACCGAGAACATCATCCACCTGGTGCTGGCCAAGCTGCCGGACGCACCGGCAGGGCCCAAGGGCATCTCGCTGTTCCTGGTGCCGAAGTTCCTGGTCAACGAAGACGGCAGCCTGGGTGCGCGCAACCCGGCCAACTGCGGTTCGATCGAACATAAGATGGGCATCCAGGCCTCGGCCACCTGCGTGATGAACTTCGACGGCGCCACCGGTTACCTGGTGGGTGAGCCGAACAAGGGCCTGGCGGCCATGTTCACCATGATGAACTACGAGCGCCTGGGGGTTGGCATCCAGGGCCTGGCGTCGGCCGAGCGCTCCTACCAGAACGCCGTCGAGTACGCCCGCGAGCGCCAGCAGAGCCGCGCGCCCACGGGCCCGCAGGCCAAGGACAAGCAGGCCGACCCGATCATCGTCCACCCAGACGTGCGTCGTATGTTGCTGACCATGAAGGCGCTGATCGAAGGTGGTCGTGCGTTCTCCACCTATGTGGCCATGCAACTGGACAGCGCCAAGTACAGCGAAGATGCCACCACCCGCAAGCGCAGCGAGGAGATGGTGGCGCTGCTGACGCCAGTGGCCAAGGCGTTTCTCACCGACCTGGGCCTGGAGTGCGCGGTGCATGGCCAGCAGGTGTTCGGCGGCCACGGCTACATCCGCGAGTGGGGCCAGGAGCAACTGGTGCGTGACGTGCGCATCACCCAGATCTACGAGGGCACCAACGGTATCCAGGCCCTGGACCTGATGGGCCGCAAGGTGGTCGGCAGCGGTGGGGCGTTCTACCGCCTGTTTTCCGACGAGATCCGCCAGTTCATCGCCGGTGCCGGCAGTGACCTGGAAGCGTTCGCCAAGCCGCTGGCGGCTTCCCTGGACCAGCTCGATGAGCTGACCGCCTGGGTGCTGGAGCGAGCCAAGGGCAATCCCAACGAGATCGGTGCCGCCTCGGTGGAATACCTGCACGCCTTCGGCTACGTGGCCTATGCCTACATGTGGGCGCTGATGGCCCGGGCGGCGTTGGCTGGCGAAGGTGACGAGGCGTTCTATGCTGGCAAGCTGGGGACTGCGCGTTTCTACTTCGCTCGCCTACTGCCACGTGTGCATTCGCTGGTGGCCTCGGTGAAGGCGGGGAGCGAAACGCTGTACCTGCTGGATGCGGAGCAGTTCTGAGATAACGCGGGGCCGCTTCGCGGCCCATCGCCGGCAAGCCGGCTCCCACAGGGTCCCCTGCAAACCACAATATGCGTGATCGACTCGACTTTGTGGGAGCCGGCTTGCCGGCGATGGGCTGCAAGGCAGCCCTAATACCGGATGTTTTTTTGTAAGCTTTTTCCTACATCGCGTGGTGACTTTTCTCCCCTTTCCTAGGATTGGATCCACTGTTAATCTTTCTCACATGGACGTAGCGCAGGATGCGCAATGGACAGAACAGGGACAACGTAGGATTTCCTGCCAGGGTGGCGGGGCGATAAGGATGTCAAGGGAAACAGTCTGGAAAACCCCGCTTAGGCGGGGTTTTCTTCGTCTGCAGATTGTTCAACCGAGTACGTCCAGGGGCGAAACGCCCAACTGGCGGGCATCGGTCTCTTCCTCCAGCAGCGTGCGCAGCAACTCCACCGAGGCTTGCTGGCGCTGCACATCGCGAAACACCAGGCCGACCTTCAGCGGCACCCGCGGTTCACTCAGAGGCTTCCACAGCAAGGGCTGGTCGTCCTCGGCAGCATCTTTGGCGCGCCCAGGCAGGATGGTCGCCAGCGCCGTATGGGCGAGGCTGTCGAGAATCCCGCCCATGTTGTTCATCTCCGCTTGCACCTGCGGCCTGCGGCCGAGGTTGGCCAGTTGCGCCTGCCAGATCTGGCGGATCTGGAACTCCTCACCAAGCATCAGCATCGGCAGTTCGGCTGCCTGGCGGATCGAGACCTTCTTGAAGTCCTTCAGGGGGTGAGTGTCGGGGATGACAAGCTGCAGCTCATCTTCGTACAGCAGCAAACCATGCAACCCCGGTTGGCGCGGCGGCAGGTAGCTGATGCCGATGTCCAGGCTGCCGTTGAGCAGGCGCCGCTCGATCTCCAGCCCCGACAACTCGTAGATCTGCACCACCAGGTGCGGCTGGGCTCGGCGCACGCGCTCCAGCAGTTGCGGTACCAGGCTCGGCCGTACCGTCTGCAACACGCCGATGGCCAGGGTACGCAGGGACTGGCCCTTGAAGCTGCGCATGGCGTCGTGGGCCCGCTGCAGGCCGTCGAGCAGCGGCAGGGCGTGGTTGTACAGGGTATGGGCGGCAAGGGTCGGCAGCAGCCGCTTGTTGCTGCGTTCGAACAGGCTCAGGTCGAGGCTGTGCTCGAGCTGGCGGATCTGCTGCGACAGCGCCGGCTGGGACAGGGACAGGCGTTCGGCGGCACGGCCTACGTGGCCTTCTTCGTACACCGCGACGAAATAACGCAACTGACGAAAATCCATAAGCAATACTTATCGAAAAAGCTGAAAAAACGGAATGGCCGCAACGCGCCGTGACGCCTAGTCTATCCCGTATTCCAGCGGCTTACAGCGATCATTACAGTGATTGTTACCCTGGATGAAAAAGACTTTTGATAGGCAAGGCAGAATATAAACCCTCCGGCACATCGACCGGGGCCTTGACCACCCTGACCGTGATTGGCTGGAGCCCCGATGAACCTGTTCAACCTGCGCCGCTCGCCCCCGGTGGCCGCCGAGCCCAAGCGTGCCCCAGTGGCCGAGCCGGCGGTGCCGCAACTGGCTCGCGAGCACCTGATGGCGAGCGCGCAACGGGCTGAGCAGGTCTTCGTGCGGGGGCAGGGCTCGTGGCTGTGGGACAGCGAAGGGCATGCCTACCTGGATTTCACCCAGGGTTGTGCGGTCAACAGCCTCGGTCACAGCCCAGGCGTGCTGGCCAAGGCGCTGGGCAACCAGGCCCAGGCGCTGATCAACCCGGGTGCGGGTTTTCACAGCCGGAGCCTGCTGGAGCTGGTCGAGCGGCTGTGCCAGAGCACCGGCAGCGACCAGGCGTACCTGCTCAACAGCGGCGCCGAAGCCTGCGAAGGGGCGATCAAGCTGGCCCGCAAGTGGGGCCAGCTGCATCGCAATGGTGCCTATCACATCATCACTGCCAGCCAGGGCTGCCATGGGCGGAGCCTGGGGGCGCTGTCGGCCTCCGACCCGTTGCCGTGCAACCGCTGCGAACCTGGCCTGCCGGGCTTCAGCAAGGTGCCGTTCAACGACCTGGCTGCCCTGCACGCGGCGGTGGACTCGCGCACCGTGGCGATCATGCTCGAACCGATCCAGGGGGAGGCGGGGGTGGTCCCGGCGACCCGCGAATACCTCAAGGGTGTCGAGCAACTGTGCCGTGAACTGGGCATCCTGCTGATTCTCGACGAAGTCCAGACCGGCATTGGCCGCTGCGGTGCCCTGTTGGCCGAGCGGACCTACGGTGTGCGCGCCGACATCGTCACCCTGGGCAAGGGCCTGGGCGGTGGCGTGCCATTGGCCGCCTTGCTGGCCCGTGGCAACGCCTGCTGCGCCGAGCCCGGCGAGCTGGAGGGCAGCCACCACGGCAATGCCTTGATGAGCGCCGCTGGCCTAGCAGTGCTGGATACCGTGCTGGAGCCGGGTTTCTTCGAGCATGTGCAGGACAGCGGCCGCCACCTGCGCGATGGCCTCTGCCGCCTGGCTGGCCGCTATGGCCAGGGCGAGGTACGTGGCCAGGGGCTGCTCTGGGCCTTGCAGTTGCGCGAAGACCTGGCCCGTGATCTGGTCGAGGCCGCGCTGCGCGAGGGACTGCTGCTCAATGCCCCACAGGCGGACGTGGTGCGCTTCTCACCGGCGCTGACGGTGAGCAAGGGCAACATCGACGAGATGCTCCTGCGCCTGGCCCGCGCTTTCGCCCGCTTGCATGCCCAGCAGCACAGCCGCCGCGAGGTATCGGCCTGACCGGCCTTGCGGTCGCAAGAGTTTCAACGAACCGTCTCGCGTTCCTGCGCATCGCCCTTGGCCTGTAGTCTTTGGCCCGGGGCGTTTTTTTTGCCTGGCGCCTGGCTGTGGAACCATAGGGCCATGCCGCTAGTCTCTCTTGTGAACCTTCCAAGGAGAGATCTGCATGGACTTCATTCGCATCATCATCGCCATCATTCTTCCGCCGCTGGGGGTGTTCCTGCAGGTCGGGTTCGGTGGCGCGTTCTGGCTGAACATCCTGTTGACGCTGCTGGGTTATATCCCGGGGATCGTGCATGCGGTGTACATCATCGCCAAGCGTTGAGGGTTGCTAGAGCTGGCCTGTCGCATAGGGCTGCCTTGCAGCCCATCGCCGGCAAGCTGACTTTCACAGGGCTCTGGAGAGTACAAAGCCCAGGAATCTACCTGCCTAGCACCCGGCAGTAGAATTTCCACTCTTCCTCCAGCGCATGGGCCAGGTTTTGTGCCTGGCGCAAACCATGCCGCTCCCCCGCATAGAAATGCCCCTCGGCCTCGATGCCGTTGGCCTTGAGCGCCTCGAGCATGGCCCGGGTCTGCGCCGGCACCACCACGGCATCCAGCTCGCCCTGGAAGAAGATCACGGGTGCCTTGATCCGCTCGGCATGCAGCAGCGGCGTGCGCTGGCGGTAGCGCTCGGCATCCCGCAGCGGGTCGCCGATCAGCCAGTCCAGGTAGTCACCCTCGAACTTGTGCGTCGCCCGGCCCAACGCCACGGGGTCGCTAACGCCGTACAGGCTGGCGCCAGCACGGAACACGTCGTGGAAGGCGAGGGCGCACAGGGTGGTGTAGCCGCCTGCACTGCCGCCACGGATGAAAGCCTTGCGCGAGTCGACCAGGCCCAGCCCGGCGAGGTGGGCGACCGCGGCGCAGGCGTCCTCCACATCGATCTCGCCCCAACGCAGGTGCAGGGCCTGGCGGTAGGCACGGCCATAGCCGCTGCTGCCCCGGTAGTTGAGGTCGGCCACGGCGAAACCCCGTTGCGTCCAATACTGGATGCGTGGGTCGAATACCGGATAGCAGGCCGAGGTCGGGCCACCATGGATGAACACCACCAGCGGCGCAGGCGCTGCGCTGCCATCCATGGCCGGGTAGAAGAAACCATGGGCCGTGTCGCCGCCGCTGGGGTAGTGGATCGGCTGCGGGCGGCTGACCCGTTCGGCCGGCAAGGGCAGGCCGCCACCGGCCAGTACCTGTACCTGCCTGGTATGCCGGTCGATGGCGATGACCGCTGGCGGGTTCAGTGGCGAGCCAGCAATGGCGTAGATGTGCCCGGCATCCATGGCCAGGCTGCGAAAGCGCGTGTAGTCGCTGCCAAGGTGCTGCACCTGCCCGCCGTGGCTGCGCAGGCCCAGGTGCCCGAAACCTTCCTCGAACCAACTGGCCAGGTAGGTATCGGGGCCGAGCGCCAGCCAGGTGCTGGCCCCCAGTTGCCAGGGGGCTGCGGCATGGTCGGCGGTCGCCGCAGGCAGTGCCTGCCACTGGCCATCGACTTCCCCCCAGGGCTGCCAGAAGCCATTGCGATCGCTCAGGCAGTACAGCCGTCCGTCGGCGTCGAAGCGGGGTTGCTGCAGCGATTCTTCGTCTGCCGCGTCACCTGCCAGGCAACGGGCCGGCCCCCAATCACCTCGGCTGTCGCGTTCACGGCACATCAGGCGGGTGCGGGTCCAGGGTTGCTCCGGTCGGTCCCACTCGACCCAGGCCAGGCGCTGGCTGTCGTCGCTCAGGGTGGGCGAGGCATAGAAGTCGGCGCCTTCGGCCAGCACCACGCGGCCTTCGCCGGAGAGGGCCACCAGACGATGCTCGACCCGCTCGACATGCTGTTCTTCCACCGCCAGGACCTGGCCCGCCTGCCACAGCACATCGCCATAGCGGCAATGTTCGGCCTGGGTCAGGGCGCGTGGCGGGGAACCGTCGAGCGCCTGGGTGTAGACCTGCTGGTCGGCCTCGTTGACGAACACCAGGCCGTCACCGCCCAGGCAGAAGCTGCCACCGCCGTACTCGTAGACGCGGCTGCGCACGCTGTAGCCGTCCGGGGTCAGGCAATGGGCCTGGGCGTTGCGCCAGTGCCAGATGCGGCAGGCACCGTCGGCAGGGCGGAACTCGTTCCAGAACAGCCCGGCGGCGCCGACCTTGAGTTCGGCGAAATCGGTGCCGGCTGCCACTGCCTGGGCAGCGCTGAAGTCAGCCACGGGCGATGACACGGGAGTTGCGCTCATTGCGGAAGGTCATCTCTTCGATGCCCAGCTGGGCGGTTTCGGCTTCCTCGCGGGCCTTGAGGATGATGCCGTGGTCGGCGGACTTGGCGCACACCGGGTCGGCGTTGCTGGCATCGCCGGTGAGCATGAAGGCCTGGCAGCGGCAGCCGCCGAAGTCCTTTTCCTTCTCGTCGCACGAGCGGCAGGGCTCGGGCATCCAGTCGTAGCCGCGGAAACGGTTGAAGCCGAACGAGTCGTACCAGATGTGGCGCAGGTCATGGTCGCGCACGTTGGGGAACTGCACCGGCAGCTGTCGCGCGCCGTGGCAAGGCAGGGCCGTGCCATTCGGGGTGACGGTGAGGAACAGGCTGCCCCAGCCGTTCATGCAGGCCTTGGGGCGTTCCTCGTAGTAATCCGGGGTGACGAAGATCAGCTTGCACGGGTTGCCGGCGGCCTTGAGTGTTTCCCGGTACGCGTTGGTGATGCGTTCGGCCCGCTCCAGCTGGGCGCGGGTCGGCAGCAGGCCCAGGCGGTTGAGGTGCGCCCAGCCGTAGAACTGGCAGGTGGCGAGTTCGACGAAGTCGGCCTCCAGGGCGATGCACAGCTCGATGATGCGGTCGATCTTGTCGATGTTGTGCCGGTGGGTGACGAAGTTCAGCACCATCGGATAGCCATGGGCTTTCACCGCCCGGGCCATCTCCAGCTTCTGGGCGAAGGCTTTCTTCGAGCCGGCCAGCAGGTTGTTGACCTGCTCGTCGCTGGCTTGGAAGCTGATCTGAATATGGTCCAGCCCGGCCTGCTTGAACGCGGCGATCTTCTGCTCGGTCAGGCCGATGCCGGAGGTGATCAGGTTGGTGTAGTAGCCCAGGCGCCGGGCTTCGCCGATCAGCTCGGCGAGGTCCTGGCGCACCAGCGGCTCGCCACCGGAGAAGCCCAGTTGCGCCGCGCCCAGCTCACGGGCCTCGGCCATCACCCGGAACCACTGCTCGGTGGAGAGCTCCTGGCCCTGCGCGGCGAAGTCCAGTGGGTTGGAGCAGTACGGGCACTGCAACGGGCAACGGTAGGTCAGCTCGGCCAGCAACCACAGCGGCAGGCCGACCTCCGGTTTGGCCGGCATTTCAGGCGAGGACGATCCAGTGTTCGGCACGGGCCACCTCCATGAACTGCTCGATGTCGTCGGCCACTTCCGGGACACCGGGGAACTGCCGCTCGAGCTCGGCGATGATCGCCGCCACGTCGCGTTGGCCATCGATCAGGCCGCCGATCAGCGCGGCGCTTTCGTTGAGCTTGATCATGCCCTCGGGGTACAGCAGGACATGGCCCTTCTGCGCCGGTTCGTACTGGAAACGATAGCCCGGGCGCCACTGCGGGACTTGCTGACGATCGAAACTCATAGGGCGATCCCCTTGTGCCAGACCCGCTCGCCGGTGACGGTGTGGTAGGGCGGGCGGTCCAGTTCGTAGGCCATGCTCATGGCATCGAGCATGCTCCAGAGAATATCCAGTTTGAACTGCAGGATCTCCAGCATGCGCTCCTGGCCGGCGCGGGTGGTGTAGTGCTGCAGGGTGATCGCCAGGCCATGCTCGACATCGCGCCGGGCCTGGCCCAGGCGGGTGCGGAAGTACTCGTAGCCGGCCGGGTCGATCCACGGGTAGTGCTGCGGCCAACTGTCCAGGCGCGACTGGTGGATCTGTGGGGCGAACAGCTCGGTCAGCGAGCTGCTGGCGGCCTCCTGCCAACTGGCGCGGCGGGCGAAGTTGACGTAGGCGTCCACGGCGAAGCGCACGCCGGGCAGGACCAGTTCCTGGGAACGCAACTGATCCGGATCCAGGCCCACCGCCTGGCCCAGGCGCAGCCAGGCCTCGATGCCACCGTCCTCGCCAGGGACGCCGTCATGGTCGAGCAGGCGCTGGATCCACTCGCGGCGCACCTCGCGGTCCGGGCAGTTGGCCAGGATCGCGGCATCCTTCATCGGGATGTTGACCTGGTAGTAGAAGCGGTTGGCCACCCAGCCCTGGATCTGCTCGCGGGTGGCGCGGCCTTCGTACATCGCCACGTGGTAGGGGTGATGGATGTGGTAGTAGGCGCCCTTGGCGCGCAAGGCCTGCTCGAATTCGGCAGGGGACATCGGTGTTGCGTCGCTCATCAGGCCTCCTACAGCTCGATGCTCATGCCGTCGTAGGCGACTTCCACGCCCCGGCGTTGTACCTCGGCGCGTTCCGGGGAGTCTTCATCGAGAATCGGGTTGGTGTTGTTGATGTGGATAAGCACCTTGCGCTGGCGCGGGAAGCCCTCCAGCACCTCGAGCATGCCGCCCGGGCCGTTCTGCGCCAGGTGGCCCATCTCGCGGCCGGTGCGGGTACCGACACCGCGCCGTTGCATTTCATCATCCTCCCACAGGGTGCCGTCGACCAGCAGGCAGTCGGCGCCGTGCATCATCTCCAGCAACTGGCCGTCGACCTGGCCGAGGCCTGGGGCATAGAACAGCTTGCCGCCGGTGCGCAGGTCTTCGACCAGCAGGCCCAGGTTGTCGCCCGGGTGCGGGTCGAAGCGGTGCGGCGAATAAGGCGGTGCGGCGCTGCGCAGGGGGAAGGGGGTGAACCTGAGGTTTGGGCAGGCTTCGATGACGAAGCTGCCGTCCAGCTCGATGCGGTTCCATTTCAGGCCGCCATTCCAGTGGCTGAGCATGTTGAACAGCGGAAAGCCGGTGGTCAGGTCCTGGTGGACCATGTCGGTGCACCAGACCTGGTGCGGGCAGCCTTCGCGCAGGCTGAGCAGGCCGGTGGTGTGGTCGATCTGGCTGTCGAGCAAAACGATCGCATCGATGCCGGTGTCACGCAGGGCGCGGGCCGGTTGCATCGGCGCGAAGGCCTGGAGTTGGGCGCGGATGTCTGGCGAGGCGTTGCACAGGATCCAGTGTTCGCCGTCGTCGGACAGGGCGATGGACGACTGGGTCCGCGCCGTGGCGCGCAGCGTGCCGTCGCGAAAGCCCTTGCAGTTGGCGCAGTTGCAGTTCCACTGGGGAAAACCGCCGCCAGCGGCGGAACCGAGAATCTGGATGTACATGGCTGCTCTCTATCCGAAGATGCGTATCCGAAAAACGAAAACGCCCCGGCGGACCGAGGCGTCGAACCGCAGGCTGGCTTAGCGGTTGGCGAAGTACATGGTCACTTCGAAGCCGATACGCAGGTCAGTGTATGCAGGTTTGGTCCACATGGGCTTGCTCCTTCCGGATAGGGGTTGGGGTTGTCAGTCACTTGTTTGGGTACCGCCTCGCGGAGGAGGTTCCATTGGCTGAGATTGCGCTATCTTACAAGAAAAATTTGTACCGAAAGGTTAATTATTCGAAAAGTGCCCTTGCACTTACCGTAACAATCGACCTTCGCTCATTGCCATCGCTCATCTGGCGCCGGTGCATTGGCCAAGCATAGCCAGCCATCTTCGGCCGCCAGCAGGCGCTGCATTAACAGATCCAGGTGCGTCTGGTCTGTATTCAGAATAGACCGCTGCATGTAGGAAAGGTCGCTGGCTTGTGTGGCCAGTTGTGTCTGCCATGCCCATTCCGCCATGTCGGTGTTGGCCATGGCGGACTCCGCGAACTGCTCGGCCAGGGCTTGGCGCACGCCGCTGTCGAGCTGCACACCTTCCTGGAGCAGGGCCAGCAGGTGGGTGAGGATTTGCGTGGGGCTGGCATGGGGCGATTGCACGCCGAAGAGCAGGCCGCCGACGCCCTCGACCTGACGAAAGGCGCTGAACACCGCATAGCCCAGTTGCAACTCCACTCGCATGCGCTGGTAGTACGGACCCTGCAGCAGTTGCGCCAGCAGCCGGCCTGCGGCTTGCTGTTCAGCCGGTAGCGGGCAGAACAGCAGCAGGGCGCTCTCGCTGCCCTCGGCCTGGGCGTGATGCCAGTGCAGCCCGTGGAAGGGCGCGGGCCGCTGCAGGTGGGCGGGTTGGCCCATCAGCTTGCCCAGGGTCACGCCCAGGGCTGCCTGCCCGGCCTGGTCGAAGCCCACGGCCAGGCCCTGCCAGCGCGCCGTTTGCCAGAGCCGGTCGAGCAGGGCCTGGTCCAACGGGGCGGCCGAAGTGGGTTGGGCTTCGCCGTTCCGCAGGACGTCGGGCAGTGCCTTGAGCAATGCCCGAAGTGGAATCAGCGCCGGCCCCTGGGTGGGCGGTGACTGCCAGTTATCCAGCGTGGGTGCACGTAGCAGGGCGAGCGACTCCTCGACCGCGCGCAACACCGCTTCCGGACGCCCCGTGCAACGCAGTTGCCAGTATTCGCCGATGGCATCGAAGGCCAGTTGTATCGATGCGCGTTCGGCGCGCTCCATCAGCGGGCGCAGTGCCTGTTCGAGTAGCGGATGGAAACGTTGACGCAAGCAGGAGGTTATCTGCCAGCGCAGGTAGAGCGCGGCGAAGCGGCGTGTGTCCGGCAGGAGGTCGCTGATCGCCAGGCCTGCTGGAGGCGCGGCCGTGGAGTGCCGGGGAAGGCCGGCTTGCAGCAACGGATCGGGTGGCGCTAGCCGCCAGTGGTCGTGGGCACTGTCACTGCTGGGGAGGCTGCCCAGCAGTATTCGCAAGGCCTCCAGGCCCTGTGCATCGAGGGCCCGGAAGGGGTGGCCTGCGCTGTCTCGGCGGGCCAGGTCGAGGGCGCTGGCGGCTTGCTCGCGGCTGTGCTGCAGGCGGGCGAACGCCTCGTTCAAGGTCGCCCTATCGGCGTGGCGCATGAAGCCGAGCCAGCTGTGCAGCGACGTGCGAATGTCGGCTTGCGATGCCTCTTCGCTCAGTTGCAGGCGAACGCTCCAGAGCAGTTGCCCGGCGAAGGCGTGCAGTGGCTCGGCCTGGAAGCCTTGTAGCCATCCACGTTGGCGCAGGTGTGCCAGCCAGCCACCCTTTCGGCTGTCACCCAGGTAGGCGAGCAGCAGTTCCAGTGCCTGTTCGGCGCCTTGCGGCAGGTTTTCATGGGCGAACAGCAGGTCCAACCTTCGTCCGGCTGGGGGGAGGTGACGCAGGGCGCCTTGCAGCAGGGCCGGGGGCATCGCCTGGGGGATGCGCTGGCCGTCAGCGAACAGGCCGCCGAGGCGCTGGCCCACGGCTTGCAGCGCGTCCAATGGCTGTGGCCCGCACAGGGCCAGGGTCATCTGCCCGCCTTGGTAGAACTGTTGGTGAAACTGCCGCAGAGCCTGCTGGAACGCCGGATCGCGCAACACCAGGCTGTGCCGGTTGCCCGCCTGGAAACCGCTCAGCGGATGGCGGGCGGACACGCACTGGAGCAGGGCGAAGTGCCGCTGGGCCTCGGGGTTGCGCGACCAGGCGATGAATTCGGCATGGATCACTTCGCGCTCGCGGACCTGGCGTTCGATGCCCAGGTCCGGCTCGGCGAGCATCTGGCATAGGCGCTCCAGGCCGCCTGGCAGCGCAGTGGGCGGGACCTCGAAGAAGAAGTCGGTGGTGCGCTCGCGGGTGCTGGCGTTGACCTGGCCGCCCAGGCTTTGCACATAGCGCATCAGGCCGTCTTCCAGGGGAAAACGGTCGGTACCCAGGAAGAACAGGTGCTCGAGGAAATGGGCCAGGCCAGGCCATTTCGCTGGGGCGTCATGGCTGCCGGCATGCACCCGCAGCGCCGCGGCGGCGCGCTTGAGGTGCGGGGCGTGGCGCAGGACGAGCTGCAGGCCATTGGCGAGGGTGAGGTGGCGAGTGGCGTACATGCGCTCATGCTAGCGCATTTGTGGAGGCTGGCTGGGAGCAATTAGGGCCGCTTTGCGCCCCATCGCCGGCAAGCCAGCCCCCGGGGGCTCAGTCCTGGCGAGCCTGGTGCAGCTCGCGCCGCAGATCGGTCAGGTAGGGAAACGCCGCCCGCCCTTGCACCACGCATTCATGCTCCAGCTCGGCCAGCAACTGGCACTCGCTGCGCCCTGCCATGGCCAGCAAGCTCCCATCCGGACCGATGATGCTGCTCTGGCCGCAATACTGGATCTCGCCTTCCGCACCACAGTAGTTGGCATACACCAGGTAGCACTGGTTCTCCTGTGCCCGTGCGCGCACGGTGACCTGGCAGATGAAGTCGTAGGGCGTCATGTTCGCCGTCGGCACCAGGATCAGCTCGGCGCCGGCCAGGGCCAGGCGACGGGCGTTTTCCGGGAACTCGATGTCGTAGCAGATCAGCATGCCCAGCTTCCAGCCGTCCAGCTCGACCACCGGGAAGTGATCGGCGCCCGGGCTGAACATGGCGCGGTCCAGCTCGCCGAACAGATGAGTCTTGCGGTAGTTGCACAAGCTGCGACCATGGGCGTCGATCAACTGCACGCTGTTGTATACCGCGCCGTCTTCGGCGCGCTCCGGATAGCCGTAGACGATGGCGATGCGGTGGGCCTGGGCGATTTCCACCACGCTCATGGCCGAAGGGCCGTCATCGGGCTCGGCGAGGCGCTGCACTGCCTCTGCACCGATGTTGTAGCCGCTCAGGTACATCTCCGGGCAGACCAGCAGTTGCGCGCCGCGGGCTGCCGCCAGTTGCGCCTGCTGTTGCAGGCGCTCGAGATTGCCGGGCACGTCCAGTGGCCTGGGCGTACCCTGGAACAGGGCGATGCGCATGGCGCCTCCTTGTTTCAGTCGGCCAGGGCGATCGGCCCGATCTCATGGAACACGTCGCCCGGGCCGGGATTGTCCGGGTGGGTCTTGCCACCGAAGTGATTCATGATACCCCACACCGCGTTCAGCGAGGTCTGCACCGCGCCTTCCACCCAGGCCGGCGTCCACGACACATCGTCGCCGGCGATGAAGATGCCGCGTTGCTCGGCCGGCATGTCATCCTGCATGAAGTGTGCGTACATGCGCTGGTTGTAGCGATAGTGGCCCGGCAGCGCACCCTTGAAGGCGCCGAGGAAGTGCGGATCGGCCTCCCACGACACGGTGATCGGGTCGCCGATGATATGGCCGGCGATGTCGGTCTTCGGGTAGATCTTCTTCAGTGCGTCGAGGGCCAGCTGCACGCGTTTTTCCACCGGGTGCGGCAGCATCTTCAGGGCGTCGCTCATCCAGGCGTAGGACAGGCAGATCACCCCCGGCTTGTCGTCGCCATTGTCGAACAGGTAGGTACCACGGGTCAGGCGATCGGTGAGGGTCATGCTCATCAGGTCGCGGCCGGTTTCCGGGTCCTTGTCCTTCCAGAACGGCCGGTCGACCATGACGAAGGTCTTCGACGACTGCATGTAGCGCGTGCGGTCCAAGGCCATCCACATCTTCTGCGAGAACAGCGATTCTTCGCAGTCGATCTGGGTGGTCAGCAGCCAGCTCTGGCAGGTGGCGAGCACCGCGGCATAGTGGCGGGTATCGCCCCAGTTGTCGGTAACTGCCAGGCGACCATCGGCAGCGCGGGCGATGCGCTTGACGCCGGTGCGTGGCGCGCCGCCGTGCAGCGAGCTGAGGCTGGTGCCGGTCGGCCAGTGGGCGCAACGCTCCGGCACATGGCGCCAGATGCCCTGGGGCACCTGCTCGACGCCACCGACGACCAGGTGCTGGTGATCGTCGCAGTTGGTCATCACCACGCGGAAGATCTCCAGCATCGAGTTGGGGAAGTCCGAGTCCCAGCCGCCTGTGCCGAAGCCGACCTGGCCGAACACCTCGCGGTGCTGGAAGCTGAGCTTGGCGAAGGCGCGCGAGGTGGCGACGAAGTCATAGAAGGTGCGGTCGTCCCACAGTGGCACCAGGGTGTTCCACAGTTCCTTGAGGCGTGGCACGTCGCGATCGCGGATGGCCTGCTGGATCTCGCTGAAGCGGGCACCGCTCTCCAGGGCGTCGGCCCAGGCATCGGCCACCTCATGGAACAGCGCCGGCAGGTCGGCGGGTTTCTCGGCGTAGTAGGTCTGGCCTTCCAGGTCGATCACCGTGCTGCCCGAGGCTGGGGTCAGCGGGTTGGGGAAGGGCCGGGTCTCGAGGCCGAGCTTGTCGACATAGTGGTAGAAGGCTGTCGACGATACCGGGAAACGCATGCCGCCGAGCTCGGCGATGATCCCGTCGGTGCCGTTGAACGCCTGGGAGCGCAGGCGCCCACCCAGTTTGGAGGCCTCGTACACCACTGGCTTGAGGCCCAGCTTCATCAGTTCGTAGGCCGCCACCAGCCCGGCGATACCGGCACCGACGATCGCCACTTCCTCGCCATGTCGCTCGGCTGGAATGCTGCCCAGGCCAGCGGGGTGCTCCAGCCAATCGTCGAACGCGAAGGGGAAGTCCGGGCCGAAGATGGTGATGGGTTTCTTGCCGTCGGCGGGATGGCGGTTTTTCTTGTTCATGTGAGGACCTTGCCAGGGAGGCTGCGCAGGGGCGGAGCCTGAGTATAGGAAATGCCTGGTGGCCATTTTATGGAGCGGGGTGTTCGTAATTAAGATGCAGAGTGGCGTCGTTATGCTGTGTTAATCGTCTTAATGACATTAATTGATTGCATAATGACGACATTCAGCCCAGCGCGGCCAGGTGCTCGAGCGTTTCTGGGCACTTCTGCACCAGGCGGATCAGCGCCACCGCCTGGGCGTTGGGTCTGGAGCGGCCCTGCTCCCAGTTCTCCAGGGTGCGGGCATTGGTGCGCAGGTAGCTGGCGAATACGGCTCGGGACATATTCAGGCGTTGGCGCAGCTCGATCAGTTCGTTGGCGGCCAGTGGCGCCAGTTCCTGAAACGCCATTTTGTGGGTGCGCAGGGTCAGCTTCCCGGCGCGCTCCTCGGCGAGGGCGTCGAAGCCTTCGGTGAGTTCAGTGAAAATGTTGCGTGGCATGGGTTGTCCTCGTCAGGTATTCGCGTTCCAGCAGATGCTTGATTGCCTGCCGTTGGAGAGGGCTTAGGTCGTCCTGCAGGTCTTTTCCATAGAGCGTGAACAACCAGAACTGGTAACCCGCTTCCCACCCGTAGTAGATCACCCTGATACCCCCTCGCTTGCCCTTGTGGCGTTGGGGAGCGGCAAAGCGCATCTTGCGCAGCCCTCCGGTACCCGGGATGACATTGCCGACATAGGGATATGTCAGGAGTGTCTGCTGCAAGGTGCGAAAGCCCTCGTCATCGAGGTGTTCCGCGCGGTGCCGCTCGAAAGCCGGCAGTTCGATAAAGATCGCTTCCATGATCTGTACGCTACCTGCGTATAGCTTGGGGTGGCCGCTCGTCAAGGGGCGACCTCTGGCAGCCTATCCGGGGGGAGGCACAGAGGTTGGGCTTGAGGTTTTCGAGGTGTTTCGGGGAACGTTTGCCTGGCGCTAGCCTCCGGCGAATGGCTCGCCAGTTGCCATGTTCGATGTAAAGGCAGCAATACCAAGCTTGGCGGCCGTGCTGGGAGAAGGACTTGTTGAAGTCTGGATCCGGAGCGGACGAGCCATTTCCTACAGACCTGCTTGTATTCAGGAACTATCCTACGAGCGTTGTCCACGCTAGCCTTCTGGCGCGCGGCATCGATGAAATCGCCAGTGACTGCGCCCAGCACCATGCCCGGAGAATGGGCGCGGGATGATTTGGTCGATCCAGCACTCGGCAGAAACGCTCAAGGCCCTGCTGGAGGGTGTGCTCGACGGCCAGGGCGCTTGATGCCCATCCAGGCAGCCGGCCCTCAGCCCGGCTGCCCCCGATCCACCTTGCTACTGAGGATGATGGAAGTGGTGGTCTTTTCCACGCCATCGAGGCTGCCGATCTGGTCGAGCAGTTGGTCCAGTTGCTCCGGTGAGTCGCTGTTCAGCCAGGCCACATAGTCGAATTCGCCGCTCACCGCGCACAGTTGCTGGACCTGGCCCATGGCGCTGAGGCGGCGCACGATGTCCTTGCCCGAGCGCGGCTGCACCTTGATCCCCACGTACGCTTGCAGGCCCCCACCGATCAGGCGCTGGCCCAGGCGTACGCCGTAACCGGTGATGACCTTGGCCTTTTCCAGCCGCGCCAGGCGCGAGTTCACCGTGGTCCGGGCGATACCCAGGTGGCGAGCGAGGGTGGCGACGCTTTCGCGGGCGTTGATCTGCAGCAGGGCGATCAGCTGGCGGTCGATTTCGTCGAGAGCGATGGGGCGGTAGTCGGACATGCAGGCTTCCTGTCTATATGGCCGCTTAGCCTAGATGGGACGTCAAGCGTGTACAAGAAAGCGGGCAACAGGGTTTCGTCTGTCACCATGGAAATACCGCGGTTATCATGCCTGGACGCGGTGATGTTGCCATCGCCAATCACACGAGTGACTTGGCCCAGGCCAGTGTGGGATGCATCTTGAATTTCGAACAGTTGCTTGAATGTTGGCGCATGGAGGTCTCCAACAAGAAAAAGCCCGGACGCAAAATCAGCTTGTTGCTCAACGTTCTCCGGCGGGCACGCAAGGACAACAAACTCCGCTACCTGTTCTGGTTTCGTATTGCGCAATACTTGTGCGCAAAGGGAGGTCTGCGTGCCGGCTATGCTCGGCGGCTCAACCAACGCCTGAATCTGCGGTACGCCGTCGACATAGACGTGGGGGCATCGATCGGGCCTGGGCTGCGCATCGCTCATCTCCCGGGCATTGTCATCAGTGGGCATGCGCGCATCGGCCGCAATCTGTTCATCCGCCAGAACAGTACGATTGGCATCAAGACGTTGGGGCGTGAAAGCTACAGCCTGGTAATCGGCGACAATGTGAGCGTGGGCGCGAACAGTTGCATCATCGCCGACCAAGTGCGAGTGGGGAACAATGTGACGATCGGGGCGATGTCTTTTGTCAACAAGAGCATTTCCGATAATTGTGTTTTCTATAACCAGCGCAATGCGGTGATCATCGAGAAATGAACAGCCGTCAGGGTTGCGGCGGCAACTCCGCCATGGCGCGGAACCTGTCCAGCGTGATCTTGGGGATGACGTCGTCCGGAATCCTGGAGGTCGCGGACAGGTTATATATCCTGAAGCGATCCCCTACGACCTGGCGAGCCGTCAGTTCGAAGGATGGCAGGATCCTGCCTTGGAAGTGCTGGTCGAGTCCGCAAGGAGACTTGTCTGAACCCTCCTGCTCGTAGAAGCGGCCAGCCGACTGCTGCAGATCGACACCCACGAGAAACACTTGGGTGAAGCCGACATGGTAGGCGATCTGCAATGCCACATAAGCGACCGTGCGAGCATCGAAGAAACCCTGTTGAAGGTCCTTGCTGAAGCCCAGCGAACGGGCTCTCTTGTCGAAGCTATTGCGGCTGCGCACCAGAGCCTGTTCGTTGCTGAGCAGTCGCTGGAGGAATGAAAGATCCCTGACTTTCCTGAGCAGGAAAACCTCCCCCTTTGGTGGCGGCTGAAGGTTTTCGTACTGGTCCTTCCACAGCGCTATCCGTTGGCTCTTTTCCATGGCCAGCGAGAACAACTCGGGTTGTTGGCGGGCAAAATCCCTATCAGTGCAGGCATAGAAGAACGGCGCTATTCCTGCTTCCAGCAACAGTGAGATCGAGCCATTCATGGCAATCACCGGGACATGGGCGAACTCAGCGATCGGAAAGTTTTTCGCCGATGTGCCGGATGCCAGAAGGATGACGGGGCCATTTGTGATATCCCGACAATCCGCGAATGCCCGAGGAGACGGAAGGACTGAGGACATTGACGCGCTCCATAGTGGGGTTGTGTAGGATCAAGTGCCTAATAATGCTGGAAGTGGTGCTTTCTACAAAGTCTGGATCAGCTGCATCTTGTAGGAGAAATCTGGGTGGTTCGCAGCTTTAAAGGACGCAGCCCGTCTTGCCTGTGAAAAAGGTAGGAGCACTCTCGCAAAGACCTAACCACCGGCTGGCCCATCATCCACCATCAGAAAGCCGCCCCGATGGCGAAAAAATGATACGACACGTCGGGTTCGCGGGAGTGGTCGCCTGACATTTGCGTTTATCGTTTTGCCCAACACAGCGGGAAGTTGGCCATGCACAACGAAAGAGCAATGATCGATAGCCATGTTCATTTCTATACAGAAGCGGACCTTGAAAAAGTCGCCGGAAAACTTCCCTATACGCTGCCGAAGCCTCATTCGCTAACGGACTACTTGGCGCAGCTTTCAAAAAACAATGTGCTCCCGCGATTCTTGAACAATGTTCACCTGAGCATTCTTCCCGATTCGGAAAACGTCTTCGCTTCGTTCGAAGAACTCAAGGATTTACAGGCCCGTGACCCGGCCACGTATTCCGGCATACGCCTGGTCGGCACGATCAAGGCCGATCCTGCCTATGCGACGCAAGCCCGCCTGGCTCATCCGCAAGTGGCGGGAATCAGGATCGTGCTGCATGACGCGAAACCCGGCTCGGTTCGGAACGGTGCCTACAGCGATACGGCCTGGAATGCATTGTACGACCGTCTGCGCGATCACCAGCACGTCCATGTCTATGCCCAGGAAGCCGAGACCAACCTTCGCGTCCTCAGGCAGATACCGCGGCATGTGCGGGTGATGATCGACCACCTCGGCAGTTGCCATGCTTCACGGGGCGCGGAAGAAGAAGCCTATGTTTCCCTGCTGCGAGAAGCGCGGGAAAGAGGAAATGTCTGGTTCAAGGGCCCCGGCTATCGAACGTCTACCGACGTTGAAAAAGTGCTTCCGTTTGCAAGTCGCCTGATTTCGGAACTGGGGGCAGGCAAGTTGATTCTCGAAGCCACGGATGCGCCGCATGTTGGTGCTGATAGCGATGGGAGTGATTTTGCGCGCAGTTTCGATACCGCCGGGGCGTTCGGGTTTGTTCAGGATCTGGCCGAGCGGCTGTCGGTTAAATGCGCAATACCGGCCGGACAGATTCTCAGTGGTGCAGCAGCAGAAATATTCAACTTTGATTAAGCCAGAGTGCTAGGCAGGACGAAATATGAACAATAAAGTCTCGATGCAGGAAATTGAATTCGACGTTGACTACGCTGGCCACAGCGTGCGCCTGAAAGGGGCGGTATTCCAGCCCGAACAGGCAAGCGATCTTCCGCCCGTCGTCTTCAACTCTGGCTTCACCGGCGGTGTCTCGATGTACGGCCAGCTGTTCGGCCGCGCATTGGCTGCCCGTGGCTACCGTGTCATGACCTACGATGTTGCCGGATTCTTCTCCAACAAGCAGGTCCGTAACACCCATCAGGTCGGCGACATCACCGTGACCAACGTGAGCCTGGAAGACCAGAAGGACGAGGTGCTGGGCGCCGTGGCCTGGGCGCGTGAGGCCTTCGGCGAGATGCCGGTGGTCGCTTCCTGGGCAATGGGCTCGGTGGCCAGCCTTGCCGCGGTGGCCGAGCTGGCCAAGGCTGGCAAGGAGCAGATCAAGTTCTGGGTGCCGATGAGCTACACCCGCATCCAGGACCTGCAATCGCTGCGCGCCGATGCCAAGGCCGCTGATGCCGCGATTCGCGAACTCGATGGCGATGCGCCCATCCCGCCGTTCGACACCGGCACCGAGGCGACCCGCCTGGGTTACTACCCGCTCGATCCGGCCACCCAGCAATACGTGGATGAACAACTGGGCGCCTACACCGAAGCCGGTGGCGCCGACCGTTGGCCGGGCTGCAGCCACGTAACCGCCAAGTCGTACACCTCCTATGTGGCGTTCGATCCAGAGCAGGCCATCGAAGGGGCAACGGGCTTCCCGCCGGCCTTGATCATCCACGGTGCCAAGAACAGCCTGCACATGCCGGCCGAGTCCGAGCGTCTGTTCCGCCTGTACCCGGGGGACGCCGGTGAAGGTGTGTTCTTGCTGGCTGACATGCAACATGGCCAGCAGAACCAGGCGGACCACCCGGTGTTCCAGGCCATCATCGAGAAGATCGACGAGGCGGTCCGTCGGTACGCCTGAGTCGCAGCATGCAAGCTGGCGGGCCCGCACGTCGGGCCTTCCAGTCGCAGACCTTGTCTCGCCACCCCCCTCGCTGTACCCTCCCGACGCGCTTGGCCACCGATGGCCGGGACGCCAGATCGGTCGCCGCTTGTGTCGCGCTGCGATCGTCGTCGCAGAGTCTGCGCGCGGGCCCCGCCTGCTCCGCCAGCATGTCGTAATGTGGTATGCCTATGACTCGTGTCTCTCGCCCCTGAGAAATATCGAGGAAAGGTATGCTCAGCTCATCCACCGCCAACGTGCAAGGTGAAGCCCCCAAGCGAATCGGGCTGCTCATCCTTCCCCAGTTCTCCATGATGGCCCTGGCTGGCGCCAGCGAGCCGCTGCGGGCTGCCAATCGCCTCGCCGGAAAAACGCTCTATCAATGGAGCTTGTTATCGGAGGCCGGCGGTACCGTCAGCTCCAGCAGTGGCGTGGAGATCAATACCCAGTCGCTCGAAGAGGCGCCTGAGCTCGATCGGGTATTCGTGCTGGCGAGCCTGGATATCGAGCATCAGCGCCCACCGAAGATGATCAGGTTCCTGCACCGCTCCGTCGCCAAGGGCAAGACCGTGGGAGCCTTCAGCACCGGCACGTTCATCCTTGCACGGGCGGGCTTGCTGGAAGGGAAGAAGTGCACGCTGCACTGGGAGTCGATCAACCAGTTCGCCGAAGAGTTTCCCACCATCGAGGTGACGCGCGAACTCTACGTCAACCATGACAATCGCTGGACCTGTGCCGGCGGCACGGCGGCCATCGACCTGATGCTGGCGCAGATCTCCGTCGACTATGGTGGCAAGCTTGCCGCCGCGGTGGCTGAGCAGTTCCTGCATGCCAGGATCCGAGGGCCGGAAGAACAACAGCGGATGTCCATCCAATGGCGATTCGGTGTGCACGATAGACGCATCACAGCGGCCATCGCGCAGATGGAGGACAACTTCGAGCACGTCATCAGCATCGAGCAAGTGGCGCAGGTGTGCAATCTCTCCCAGCGTCAGCTCGAACGCTTGTGGCACCAGCATTTCGGCATGACGCCCCAGCGATTCTACCTGGAGCTGCGCCTGGCCGAGGCGCGGCGGATGCTGAGGGAAAGCACCAAGTCCATTGCCTCGATCGCCTACTCGTGCGGGTTCGTCTCTGCCTCTCATTTGGGCAGTGCCTATCGCAAGGCGTGGGGCTGCAGCCCGGGTGAGGAGCGGCGAAAGTTTGATATGGGCCAGGCATAGGCGCCGGCAGGATGTACCGCGATGGGATATGTCCGCGCCCGGCTTTTGGCGGCCTCGGGGACACGGCATGGTCCGACATAAATAGGTGGCTTAGTAACTAACCGACCTGGGCTTCGGGTGCTGTTTCCTTATATATGGCCGGCCTTTCGAAACGCGCTTTTAGAAGATTTGTACGGTGGTCTGCCGAGTATCAGCCCGTGGCTTTCGCAAGGGATATGCGCGGCATGGGTCATGTCGATTTTTTGATAAAGGTCGTCGAACCTGAAGCTCAGCCGGGAGAAGGGAGCGGGGTAAGGTCGTCATAAATCCGGCATCCGCTCCCGATGACCCGGAAATCACAAGAACCTTGCGGAGATAGGCATAACAAAAATGGAAACGCTAAGTTTCATTCTTTCCAATTCAGGGCTTGTCGCCCAGTTGTTGGGGCAACATCTCTTCATTGTGTTCGTCGCTGTCGGGCTGGCTATCTTGACGGGTGTGCCGGTGGGTATCTTCATCTCCCAGCATCCTCGTGCAAGCCGTTGGGTCTTGTCGTTTGCCGCCATGCTCATGACGATCCCCTCCGCCGCACTGTTTGGCCTCATGATCCCTGTCCTTTCCTTGATTGGCCAGGGGATCGGCGTCGTTCCGGCAATCATTGCGCTCTTTCTTTATTCGCAACTTCCGATCATCCGCAATACCCATACGGCGATCTCCAACGTCGACCCGGCCCTGCGCGAGGCGGCCCGGGGCATGGGCATGTCTTCCTGGCAGCGGCTCTGGAAAGTCGAACTGCCGTTGGCAACGCCCTTGATCATGGCCGGGGTGCGTGTGGCGACCGTGATCAATATCGGCATCGCGGCCATCGCCGCCTATATCGGCGCAGGCGGGTTGGGCAGCCTGATCGTGCGCGGCATCTCCCAGACCGATACGCGCCAACTGCTGGCCGGGGCCATCTTGATCAGCATCATCGCGGTGGCCGCTGATTATGCCCTGTCCGTCCTGCAGCGTGCGTTGACCCCAAAAGGGGTTATCAAGATGAATAACCCCAGCATGAAGGAAGCTACAACGTGATCCAGATTAATAATTTGAATAAAAAGTTCGGCTCTATCACGGCTGTGGAAGATGTTTCCTTTACCGTGGAAGGGGGCAAGATCTGCGTGCTTCTCGGTCCTTCGGGGTGTGGAAAGACCACCACGCTGAAGATGATCAACCGCTTGATCCCGCCGACTTCCGGGCGAATCCTCATTGGCGGGCGTGACACGGCAGAGCTGGATACCGTGACCCTGCGTCGATCGATCGGCTATGTGATCCAGCAAGTGGGCCTGTTCCCCAACATGACTGTCGAGGACAACATCTGCGTAGTGCCCGATCTGCTCGGCTGGGACAAGGCCAAGAGCCGCAAGCGTGCCGCGGAGTTGCTGGAGGTGGTGGCGCTGGAGCCTTCGAAGTTTTCCAAACGCTTCCCTTGCGAACTGTCCGGCGGGCAGCAGCAGCGTGTCGGTGTCGCCCGTGCGCTGGCCGCCGACCCACCCGTGATGCTGATGGACGAGCCTTTCGGTGCGATCGACCCGATCAACCGGGACATCATCCAGGACGAGTTCATGCGCATCCAGCGCCAGGTCGGCAAGACCGTCCTGTTCGTCAGCCATGACATCGACGAAGCGGTGAAGATGGCCGACTGCGTGGCGCTGTTCAATGCGGGCAAGGTGGAGCAGTTCGGCACGCCCGATGATCTGCTGGCCCGCCCCGCCAGCGAATTCGTCGCCAACTTCATGGGCGGCGATCGCATCATGAAACGCCTGAGGCTCTTGCGTGCCGGCGATATCGCGCGGCAGACGCCGCCCCAGGAGCAGATGCAGATCGTCGGGGGCAATGGCGCGGCCTCGTTCGCGCCCCTGGTCGTGCAGCACACGGACGATCTGCGCCAGGTGCTGTCGCAATTGCTGGGGCAGGGGCGTGACTGGGCTGTGTGCAACGACAAGAACGGCAAGCTGGTCGGGTTCGTGCACCAGCAAGACATCCTTGCCCGCCTGGTCGAGAACACGACGACGGTGGTGCACTGATGAACGGCGTGGCCAACCTCTGGGAATGGCTCCAGGGCTACTGGAGCGAAATCATCTACCTCTCCTTCCAGCACATGCACATCGTCGCGGTGAGCAGTGCACTGGCGTTGATCGTGGCGCTGCCGGTGGGCATCTGGATGAGTCGCACGGGCAACCAGAAGTATGCCCTGGCTGTCATGCAGGTGCTCAACGTCGGCCAGGCGATCCCGAAGCTCGCGCTGCTTGCCTTGGCCATGAGCTTCGTGGGGGTTGGCGGGCCTGCCGCCATCTTTGCGCTGTGGGTGGCGACGCTGCTGCCGATCACCGTGAACACCTACGAGGGCCTGCGCTCGGTGCCGCGTCACCTGGTCGAAGCCGCCGAAGCCATGGGCATGACGCCGCGCGAGACGTTGTTCAAGGTCGAGATCCCGAATGCGCTCAACGTGATCTTCGCCGGTATCCGCACCGCGCTGGCGATCAACGTCGGTACCGCGCCGCTTGCCTTTCTGGTCGGCGGGGGAGGCCTGGGCGAGCTGATCTTCACCGGCATCGACCTGAACGACTACCCCATGATGATCGCGGGTGCCGTGGCGACGGCGGGCCTGGCCATCGCAGTGGACCTGGCCTGCGGCTTCGTCCAGTACGCGACGGTCTCCCGTGGCTTGCGACTTGCGGCGCGATAGTCCTGATAACAACTCAAAACACATAGGTGCTGTATGTTCGCACGAGGCATTGTCGCACTGCTCACGATGGCGCTGCTGGGGGCCGCCCAGGCTGCCCAGCCGAGTGTCGTCGTCGGGGGCAAGAAATTCACCGAGCAACAGTTGATTGCCGAGATGACCGCCCAACTGCTGCGCAGCGAAGGGTACAAGGTGGACAAGCGTCCCGACCTGGGGTCGTCCGTGCTGCGTTCTGCACAGGAGAATGGCCAGGTCGACATTTACTGGGAATACACCGGTACGTCGCTGATCATCTACAACAAGGTCAAGGAGCGGCTCGATGCCCAGCAGACCTACGCGCGCGTCAAGCGCCTGGACGCTGCCAAGGAGCTGACCTGGCTGCAGCCGTCCGAGGCCAACAATACCTATGCCTTCGCCATGCGGGAGGAGGAGGCGAAGGCGAAAGGCATTGCCACGCTCAGCGACCTGGCCACCAAGGTCAACGATGGCGAACACCTGAAGTTCGCCTCCAACGCGGAGTTCTATTCGCGGCCTGATGGTCTGCGACCGCTTCAGGATCTCTATGCGTTCACGTTCGAGCGTGACGACATCATCCGCATGGACGGCGGGTTGACCTACCAGGCCCTGCGTGAGGGGCAGGCCGATGTGGCCTTGGTGTTGTCCACCGATGGTCGCGTTCCGGCGTTCGGCTTCGTGATCCTCGAGGACGACAAGGGATTCTTCCCAAGTTATGCCTTGACCCCGGTCGTCCGCACCCAATTCCTGGAAGCCCATCCTGGCGTCGCCGAGCTGCTCAACACGTTATCCGCGAGCCTCACCAGCGATACCATGGCGACGCTCAACTCGCGCGTCGATGTCGGCAGGGAGTCCATCGAGAAAGTGGCCAGCGAATATTTGTCGAAGAACAATATGCTCGCACCCGCTGTCGCAGGCCCTGCTGACTGATCATTCGACAGGTGCCCGCTGTTCGGGCGCTCCTAATCTATTCGCACCACCAGTAGGATTCGTCATGGTTTCCATAACAAGAACCGTGGGCGCGGTATTGCTGTTCGCCACGATAAGTTCACGGGTGATGGCGGCAGACATAGATTCAATGAATCTTCTCCAACTTCGTGAAGCGCTCGATAGGGGAGAGGTGACATCGGAACAGTTGGTACGCCATTTCCAGGCGAACATCCAGAAAGACAATCGCCAGGGCCGGCATATCAATGCGGTGATCGCGGTGAACGGCAAGGCGCTCGAACAGGCCCGTGCCTGGGATGTCGAGCGAGCCCGGAACCCCCAGGACCACAGCGGCCCGCTTGCGGGGATACCGTTTTTGGCGAAGGACAACTTCGACACGCGCGACCAGGTGACCAGCGGTGGCGCCTATGTGCTGCGCGCTTCGATTCCTTCCCGGAACGCCTTCGCTGTCCAGCGCCTGCTGGACAGCGGGGCGATCCTGCTGGGCAAGGCGAACATGTCCGAACTGGCCGCCTCCTTCGGCTGGTTCGGCTACAGCTCGCTGGGCGGCCAGACGCTCAACCCGCTGAACACCAAGCGCGATGCCTCTGGCTCCAGCAGCGGCTCCGCTGCCGCGGTCGCGGCCCGGTTCGCCCCTTTTGCGCTGGGGTCGGATACCAGCGGGTCGATCCGTGGTCCGGCAAGCGTGACCGGCACCGTTGGGCTGCGGCCCTCCATGGGCCTGATCGGCCGCAGCGGCGTCATCCCCTTGTCCCTGACCTTCGACACCGTCGGGGTGGTCACCCGAAGCGTGGCTGACCAGGCGATCGTGCTCGATGTGCTCAAGGGCCAGGACGACAACGATGCGGCCACCCAGGGCATCGCAGCAGAGCGCATCGGGTTCGTCGAAGCGCTTCGCCCCAACGCGCTGGATGGCAAGACCATCGGTGTGGTGACCAACTTCGAAGGCGCGAATGCACAGGTCGACCAGGTTTTCCACCAGGCCCAGCAGCGGCTCGAAGGCAAAGGCGCGAACGTTGTGAGCATCACCTTGCCGAAAGCCTATGAAACCCTCTGGGCAGATGTACTGGGGCCTGTGGGGGATAGTGAGTTCAAGCCGCAGTTCGAGCGCTATCTCTCGACGCTTTCGGCCGATCAGCCGAAAACGCTGGAGCAATTCCTGGCGCGGGCAAAGCCTGAGCAGTCGAAGCGCGATGGGCATCCGATGAATCCCAAGCGTTTCGAGGCGCTGGAGGCGCTCGCTGGGCATTCGCAGGCTGACACGCCCCTGTACATCTCGATCCTGTCCAACCGGATCCCAGGCCTGCGTCGGGATCTTGAAAACCTGATGCAAGCCTCAGGCATCGATGGCTTGATGTTCGCGACCATCAACTGCCCGGCTTCGGTGGTGCATGGGCAGAAGGACGATAGCTTCGAGTGCCAGTCGGACGATACCTATGCGGCGGCCTATATCGCATCCGCCACCGGGTTTCCGGAGATCACGGTGCCGGCTGGAACCATCACGGGTGGGGTGTCGGTGGGGGTGTCCTTCCTCGGGCGCCATGGCGATGACGCGAAGCTCGTCGGCTACGGCTATTCATTCCTGGGTAGGTAAGTTTCTTTCAATATCTTGAATTGAACCCGGCTGGAACAATTGGTGGGCGGTGATTGTTTTTGTTCCAGCGCCTGGGGGCAAGTTCTCTCGGTATCGAATTCTCTTGGCGTAAGCGCTCCGGGTATTCCCTGCCTGGCGTTCAATAATAATTAAAGCGTGAAAGAGGTGGTCATGGTGTTGGCTAACAGGTTTGCACGTTCGCTTGCAGGCTCCAGGCAGTCTATTGGTTTATATATATCGCTGGGCGCGCTCATGCTCGCACCCTCCGTCAATGCGGCGGGGCAGGCAGGGGAAGTTGGGGAGAAGATGGGGCGCCTGAATGTCTTGGCAAAGAACTATTACTACAACACCAGCCGAGGCGAGCAGCGTTCGGATCAGGTGGACTGGACCCAGGCATTCCTTGCCAACTTCCAGTCGGCATTCACGCCGGGGCCGGTAGGGTTCGGTGTCGACCTGTTCGGCTATTGGGGCCTCAAACTCGATGGCGGTAGTGGCCGAACCGGCACCGGCAATCTGCCGGTCGGCGATGATGGGCGGCCGGACGACGAATACGGACGAGCCGGCGGTGCCGTGAAAGCCCGCTTCAAATCAACGGTGCTTCGCTATGGCGAGATGAGCCCGTCGGCCCCTGTCTTCGCCCAGAGCACCAGCCGACTGTTCCCCCAGACCGCCACGGGCTTCCAGCTCACGAGTAACGATTTCGCTCCGTTGCTGGTCGATGCCGGGCACTTCACGGCGGGGACCGATCAGGTCAATACCAACAGCGACGGTGAGCTCTGGGCCACCTATGCCCTGGTCACCACACCTTCGGTCAGCTATGCCGGCGGCAAGTACAGGTTTGCCGAAGGCGTGGTGGCCAGCCTTTACGTCAGCCGTTTCAAGGATGTTTGGGACCAATACTACGGGAACGTCAACTACGCGCTACCTCTGGGGCAGAACCAAGGCCTGACCTTTGACTTCAATGTCTATCGAACCCTCGACAGTGGCCAGGCCAAGGCCGGCACCATCAACACGACAGCTGTCGGCATGCAGGTGGCCTACAAGTACTCAGGCCATACCCTGACGCTTGCGCGCCAGAGCATCCATGGCGACCAGCCTTTCGACTACGTGGGCTTCGGGGATACCGGGCGGGCCGGAGGGTCGATCTTCCTGCCGAACTCGGTGCAGTACTCGGACTTCAATGGCCCGGGCGAGAAATCGTGGCAACTGCGCTATGACCTCGACATGGTGGTCTATGGCGTGCCTGGGTTGTCGTTCATGGTCCGCTACCTCAACGGCCAGGACATAGACGGCACGAAGGTGTCTTCGGGGGCTTACTTCAACAAGTACGGCTCTGACGACAGCGAGTTCGAAACCGATGCCGAGGCCAGGTATGTGGTCCAGTCGGGGCCGGCGAAGGATCTTTCGGTGCGCCTGCGCCTGGCGTGGCACCGAGGGGATGCGAGTACGGGGGGCACCCAGGACCAGGTCAGGGTGATCACTGAGTATCCCATCGATGTGTTTTGAGAGGCCAAGGCGCTGCGGTTCGTCTCGAGCGAGTATCCCGGATCAAGCCCAGCGCCGGTCAGCCAAGACATGCAACCGCCATTGGGGCCGCTACGCAGCCCCAAAATGACAACTCAACGGCATTGAAGACAGGCCGCCAGGCGCCTAGCGCACCAGGCACGGACGCTTGTTGTCGAACTGCCAGCCGGGAACCAGGAACTGCATGGCGATGCTGTCATCCCGCGCGCCCAGGCCCTTCTGGAAATAGAGTTCGTTCGCCTTGGCCAACTGGTCCTCGTCGATGTCGACACCCAGGCCTGGACGCTCCGGTACCTTGACGAAGCCGTCGACGATCCGCAGCGGGTCGCGTGTCAGGCGTTGGCCGTCCTGCCAGATCCAGTGGGTATCGATGGCCGTGATCTCGCCCGGCGCCGCGGCTGCCACCTGGGTGAACATGGCCAGGGAAATGTCGAAGTGGTTGTTGGAATGGGAGCCCCAGGTCAGGCCCCAGTCATGGCACATCTGGGCCACCCGGACCGAGCCCTGCAGTGTCCAGAAGTGCGGGTCGGCAAGCGGGATATCCACCGACTGCAACTGGATCGCATGCCCCATTTCGCGCCAGTCGGTGGCGATCATGTTGGTGGCCGTCGCAAGGCCGGTCGCGCGGCGGAACTCGGCCATCACCTCGCGGCCGGAGTAGCCGTTTTCAGCGCCACAGGGATCTTCGGCGTAAGCCAGCACGTGGTGCTGGTCACGGCACAGCCTGATGGCCTCCTTGAGCGACCAGGCACCATTGGGGTCGAGGGTGATTCGAGCTTCAGGGAAACGCTCGGCGAGCGCGGTAACCGCTTCGATCTCTTCTTCGCCACGCAGTACGCCGCCCTTGAGCTTGAAGTCGGTGAAGCCGTAGCGTGCCTTGGCAGCTTCTGCCAGGCGTACCACCGCTTCAGGTGTCAGCGCCTTTTCATGACGGATGCGGAACCAGTCATTGTCGGCGTCAGGCTCGCTGCGGTATTCCAGGTTGGTGTCGTTGCGGTCACCGACATAGAAGAGGTAGCCGAGCATCTTCACTGCGTCGCGCTGCTGGCCTTCGCCGAGCAAGGCGGCCATTGGCACACCGAGGTGTTGGCCAAGCAGGTCGAGCAGTGCCGACTCCATGGCGGTGACAGCGTGCACGGTGATGCGCAGGTCGAAGGTCTGCAAGCCGCGCCCGTCGGCATCCCGGCTGGCGAACGTCTGGCGCATGGCGTTGAGCACGCGCTGGTAGTGCCCGATCGGCTGGCCCACGACCAGGCTACGGGCATCTTCCAGGGTCTGGCGGATACGCTCGCCCCCTGGCACCTCGCCGGCACCCGTGTTGCCCGCACTGTCGCGCAGGATTACGACATTGCGGGTGAAGTACGGGCCATGGGCACCGCTGAGATTCAGCAGCATCGCATCGTGCCCTGCAACCGGGATTACCCGTAGCTCGGTGACCACGGGCGTGCCATTGGACACTTGGGTGGAGGGGGTGAAAAAGGGCTGGGTTGGGCTGTGAAGGTTCATGGTCGTCAATTCCTGCAGGAAGTCAGTGAGGCTGGCTCAGCGCCGAGGGATGTTTGGCGTTGTCGTCACCCGCGCCCTTCGGGGCCGTGCGGATGAAGAAGACGAGCAGGGCAGCGAGCAGCGAGGTGCAGGCCAGGCCGTAGAGGCCGCCTTGGATCGAACCGGTCTGCTCTTCGAGAATGCCGAAGGTCGCCGGGGCGACGAAGCCGCCGAGGTTGCCCAGGGAGTTGATCAGGGCAATGACCGCTGCGGCGATGCGTGCATCCAGGTAGGCCTGGGGGATTGGCCAGAACAGCGCAGAAGCCGACTTGAAGCCGATGGCCGCGAAGCACACCGCCACGAACGCGAAGACCGGGCCGCCGGTGGTGGAGAGGAACATCCCCAGGCCGGCGATCAGCAGCGCAGCTGCAACCCACGCCTGCTGGAACCTCCAGCGACCGGCGCAGGCGGCAAAGGCATACATGGCGACGATGGAGATCAGCCAGGGGATCGAGTTGAAGAAACCGACCTGGATATCGCTGAGCCCACCCATGTTCTTGATGATGCTTGGCAGCCAGAAGGTCGCCGCGTAGATGGTCAGCTGGATGCAGAAGTACAGCACGCAGAACAGGATGATCTGGGGATCGCGTAGCAGGCGCCATACGGTAAGCCTTGGCCCCTTCAGCGCTTCACGCTCGCGCTGCTCGCGTTCGATGGCGCTGTTGAGCGCGTTCTTCTCGTCTGCGGTCAACCATTTGGCGTCGTTGGGCGTGGAGTCCAGCCAGAACCAGACGGCGAAGCACAGCACGACGGAGACCATCCCCTCGATGAACAGCATCCACTGCCAGCCGTGCATGCCCAGGCCCTCGATCTGCATCAAGGCGCCCGCCAGAGGGCCTGAAATCAGCGAGGCTGCTGCTGAGCCACTGAGAAAGATGGCGATGGCTTTGCCGCGTTCATCCTTGGGCAGCCAGCGGGTGAAGTAGTAGATGACGCCAGGGAAGAAACCGGCCTCGGCGACGCCCAGGAGGAATCGCAGGATGTAAAAGTGCGTTTCGTTCTGCATGAACGCCGTGGCACTGGCGACCAGGCCCCAGGTGAGCATGATGCGAGTGAGCCACACCCGTGCGCCGACGCGTTGCAGCAGCATGTTCGACGGCACTTCGAAAAGCGCATAGCCGATGAAGAACAGACCGGCGCCCAGGCCGAAGGCGGCAGCGCCGATGCCCAGGTCCGTTTCAATGTGCGTGCGAACGAAGCCGATGTTCACCCGGTCGATGTAGTTGACGATGAACATGATGACGAACAGCGGTAGCACATGGCGTTTGACCTTGCCTACCGCGCGGCCGAGGACATCGCCGTCGGCGGCTGAATCTGCGATCTGGTTCATGACCTGATCTCCCACTAATTGTTTTTGTGCGGGCTGTACCGGCCAGGTGGCGTCCCTGGTTGGTGGTTCTTTGTCGCAATGGGCAGGCGGCGTGAGCCGCCAGGCCATCCGCTCTATTGCGGGCGGACTGCGTCGCGGGCAGCGTTCAAATCACCGTTGGCAGTGAAGTCGGTGACAGGGAAGGGCGAAAGCCCAGGAGGAAGGATCGATTTCAACTCTTGAGGATTCATGACGGGTCACAACCTGCTTGGATGTTGTTGTGGAGGAGGCAGCGTGGCTTGTCTGACATGTCGAGGGCGATGGTAGGACCGAAAATGTTGTACGACAAGCGTTTTTCGAGAAAGAATTCACAGGATACAACCTGCTTTTAGTGGCTAACATGCTGGAATATGATCACAATTCCGGCTATTTCATGTTGCTGTCGGGTTGCTCTGACACGTCGTAAATTAGATATAAAAATTAGTTGTCATACAACTTGGCGCTGCTAAAATCTCCCGAAAACGGCTTGGGTTGTCTGTCAACTGCCACCAGAGGTGAGGAAGCATGGCGTTTCAAGAGTCCCCTGCGCCGATCCCGCGCAAGAAAAGCCATACACGTGCTCATGACCTCGTGTCCGACCTGACGCGCCGCATACTGATGGGTACTTTCCAGCCGGGAGACAAGTTGCCGTCCGAGGGAGCTGTCGCACGCGAGCATGGCGTGAGCCGGACAGTGGTGCGCGAAGCGCTGTCGAAGCTCCAGGCTTCAGGCCTTGTTGAAACGCGGCATGGTATCGGTACGTTCGTGATCGAGCGACAACCGCAAAGCGGCTTCCATGTGGGGGTGGAGACAGCGGCGGGTGTACGCCAGGTGCTGGAATTACGCATTGGGCTGGAGGGGCAGGCCGCCGCCCTGGCAGCCCTGAGGCGCACTGACGATCATTTGCGACGCATGCGCCAGGCCCTGGATGACTATCAGGACCTGGCGGCAGCCGGGGATAGCTGCATCGAGCCTGACCGGCGTTTTCACCTGCTGATTGCGGAGGCCACGGGCAATGTCTACTTCACCGAGCTCATGAGCCACCTGGGAAGCGCCCTGATTCCCCGCAACAGGCTCGACCTGGTCGAGCGCTCCGGCGCGAACCTGGCCCGTCATGCATACCTGGCCAACCTGGAGCATGAGGCCATCCTCAATGCAATCCGCCGACAGGATCCGGATGCCGCGCGTGCGGCCATATGCTTGCACTTCACCAATAGCCGGGATCGGCTGGTGCCTGGTGTCGAGGGGGTGGATGGTTAGTCTGGGCAGATGGGCAGGGCGCTTACGTCTTGTGATGTTTCTTTGCTAGCGGAGCTGCGGCGATATCCCGCATTTGATGCCGGTGTGGACGTATTGTGGACGCAAAGGGGCTTGCAGGAGGGGGGCGGCGAGGTGGATCGCTGGCTTTGAAAAGACGAAAGCCGCGCAGTGCGCGGCTTCTGGACTGGTGGGCCCACACGGACTCGAACCGTGGACCAAAGGATTATGAGCGAGCTAAGGTGGCGTTTCTCGGTGTCGCTTACCGTTCCTGCTGCTCCATAAAGTCCAGTAAAAACAGCTAGTTTCCCCCTTCCTTTGTTTTCCGGCGTTTCAGTCAGTACCCTAGTTTTTCGTCCGAAACGGGGAATGAACGGGGAAGGCAATGGCAAAACGTGCAAGGTTGACCGACCTGGAAGCTCATGCGGTCAAGACCAGGAAGTCGGAGCCAGTCGGTTCGCGAGGCAAAGGAACGTTGCTCCTGGAGCGCAAGGCATCCGGTGCCATTAACGCCTACTACCGGGAGAGAACACCCACCAGCGATCAGCGTCTGCCGCTTGGCACGCTAGCCCGCAAGCCACGACCAGGAACAGGCGAGCGAACATTGGATGAGCTGAGGTCTGATGCTATGCGCCTGGCCGGCGAGGTAGGGGCCGCAGGCGGTGTTGGGAAGTACCTGGAGCAGTTGGCAGAGCACAGCGCGGCGATGGAGGTGGAAAGGCTTCGGCTACAGCGCCAGGCGGAGGCTTTGGCGCGGCGCGGCACCTTTGGTGAGCTGTTGGATAGCTACGTAAGCAAAATGGTGGCAGAGGGCAGGGTAAGCGCCAAGGAAATCGACAACATGTTTCGGCTGCATGTGAAAGACTACCATCCGGGACTGGTAGGCCGTGCGGCTGCCGATATTGAGCCAGAGGACATACAGCTCATCCTGGCAGGTGTGCTGGGTCGTAAACCCAAGGGGCGGGGGATCGGCCATAGGGCTGCAGGGACATCGGCCAACGGCATGCGCACGACGTGTGACAAGCTCCGCCGCTACCTGCAAGCCGCCTTCAGCCATGCTGCAAAAGCCCACCTTGCTCCTGAGCGGATAGCCAATGAGGGCAAGGTATTTTCGATCCGCTCCAACCCACTGAGGGACATTCCTGTCACTCAAGGCACAGGGGCCGGTGATACTGAGTCGCTCACACCTGATGAATTGGGAGCGCTTCTGAGGCACCTCGACACACTGCCCGTCAGGCACGCGGCGATCGCCAAGGCAGCCATTTACCTGGGTGGTCAACGCCTCACCCAGCTATGCACTGTGCCGTGGGAGGCCGTCACAGACGACACGCTGTGCCTTATGGACGGGAAGGGGCGCAAGCTCCAAGCTTGGGAGCATTTGCTACCGATCACCGAGCGAATCGGCCAGATCCTTGAACCACTCCTAGATGACCGAATCGGCCCTGGCCCTTTCTCGCTGACGCCCGGCAAGTCTGCGAATCCAAACACTGTTTCTGCGATGTTTATCGACGCTGGGCGATCACTTTCGGCAGCCGGTAAGGCCCGTGCGTTCACCTGGAAGAACGTTCGCGTAACGGCTGAATCCCTGCTGGCACACCTGGGTGTCGGCACTGAAGTACGGGCTTGGTTGCTATCCCACGGTCGCAGTGGAGTTCAGGCAAAGCACTATGATCGGTACAGCTACTTGCCAGAGAAACGTGCCGCCCTGGAGCACTGGGGGCGATACCTGGACGACCTAGCTCAAGGTAAGTCGTCTGCCAATGTGGTGCTTCTAACCCAGCGACGAAAAAAATCCGACGAACGGTAGTGCTGGTAACCATGCCGGAATATATATGCCTATATAACCCATATATCCCTCGGCGACACTTTCCCAACCCTGCCAGCGGGCCGAAAATGCGTGCTCCATCAATGCTCTAAGTTTGAATGCGACTGAAACACCCCGCTACCATGAGTGCGCTGGTGAGTTCTAACGTGACGCTCTGGAACGTAGATCAGAGCTTCAAACCCGGTACTTGTAGATAAGAAAAAGCCCCGGTATTTGCCGTACCGGGGCCTATTTGGAAAGGACGTTACAGCGCCCTTCTGCATACCGGAAAAGCCAGTACACAATCCGAGAGGTGAAGCGGTTACAGAGATTTCGACTTGGGTTGTAGGCCCAGCCGGAACTGTAGTGCGAGCGGTAGGGCCATGCAACAGTCGCCCTTCCTCTTTTGCCTCACCGTCTCGGTTTTTCCTAGCGCTTAGAGAAATCGACGATGACGCCCGCTACTGACAATGCTCTTGCTCCGAATGTTCCGCGTGCTGGTATCCGTGCCACCACCGAACAGCTATGTACCCTTTACCAGATCAGTCGCACCACCTTCTGGCGTTGGACGAAAGCTGACAATTTCCCCGTACCGATCCGTGCTGGTCGCGTCCTGCGCTGGGATGCAGAGGCCGTAGACGCCTTCCTCACTAACAGGAAGGGCTGAGTCATGCCGATTCGCACAGGGACCCCACCGAGGGTTGCAAAGTCACGCGTCCGCCGCTATCGTTCGTCTGTCGCTGCCAATTCAGCGACCGGGTTTGGCGACCCGATCAGCAAACGGCGCACAGGCGCCCCCATCTCGATTGCAGGCGCTTTTTTTGTGCCCGCATATCCTGTTTATGGTGGCTGTGCGTGGGAGACCCTCGGGTCTGCCGGGTCCCGTTTGCCCCGGTTCGCCAACCCGCGTACAGCTGCCACCCTAAATCGTTTGGCGACGATCCGTGGCAGCTCCAAAGACGCAAACGGAGCACCACCTATGTCCGCCCTAATTCCGCCCGCAATCCGTGCACTCGCTCACCGTCGCATGGCCTTGAGCGCTCTCCGCGCAAATTCATCTCTCTCTGTACGTCTCAAGCGCTACAACGACCACATGAACATTGTTCGAACCCTGGAAAGCCAAGGGTGCGCAGTGAGCAAGCAACAAATCAACAACCCTGATGCCTTCGCCCCTGCGGGGCTCAGCTCGCTACGCTCGACTCTTTACCAACGTGGGCTGCTCGCCCACACCCCGGCAGGGCAGTGCCCTGCACCCATGGGCTGCAAATCGCCGCTGCTGAATCCGGCCGATTGATCACCTGGGGCACTGGTTGCCATTGATTCGAGCTGTTGCGAGGCGGGTTACAGGCATATCAGCCCTGTGATCTTCCTCCCCTCATTACGGGACGATTGAGATGAACATTTTCAAAGAGCGCAGTGATGCGCTGACGGGTTCGGCTTGCCTGGAAAAAGCCTTTGATGTGTTGAACCTGGATGCGCACAGCGCTCAAGTCGGGTATGTGAAGCCCATTCGGACATATCGCTTGGTCGGTGACCAAGATAGCGTCCAGGCGGGCGACTACGGAACGGCAATTGGCGGGGACAGTGGCACTGCCATGACCGGGGAAAGCGGAATGGCAGTCGTGGGCGATCGGGGCTCAGCGCTGGCAGGAATGTTCGGGACGGCAAGTGCTGGAGAGTGGGGACGTGCCACCGCTGGTGATGGCGGTGTGGCCTCTGTTCTTACTTGCGGTATTGCCGTTGCTGGGCACTGTGGGGTAGCAAATGCCGGAGATCACGGTACCGCCTCTACCGGAGTCAAGGGTACAGCCAGCGCAGGAGTGGGTGGGACGGTCTGTGCCGGTGAGCAGGGGGAAATTCGCCTCAAATATTGGGATGGTCGGGCGCAGCGCTATCGCACCGCTGTTGGTTACATAGGAGAGAAGGGTTTATTGGCCGGAGTTTTTTACAAGCTGGACAAAAACCATCGCTTCATCGCTGTGGGCGCTTGCAAGGGAGACGTTCAATGAAAATTGGCGTTAAAACCTCCCCGCTTACGATAGAGCAGCTATCGCAGCTATCCGGTCAGTCCATCTCTTCGATCCGTCGTGAGATCAAGAATGGGGCCTATCGCACCATTCCAAAGACTGACGGCACAAAAGGCGTGCTCATCGACATGGAAGACTTGGCGCAGCAAGCAACGCAGCAAGCCGAAGAAGCGCTACGCCAGGTCCGTGGCACAACGTTTCTCCGAAAGGAGCAGAAATGATGAGCCACCTGCGACCTGTTGAATTGATTCGTCATGCAGCAGCCGGAGCCCTGAGTGCGGCTGATGTGCTTTTGGCGGAGTGGCTTCCTGAAGGCAAACGTAAAGGCCGCGAGTGGGTGGCGGCGAACATCGCCCGCGGGGATCGGCAAGCCGGTTCCTTCGGTGTATCGCTCGATACAGGCCGGTGGAATGATTTTGCTGACAGCGCTGCCCATGGCGGCGACCTGGTGTCGCTGCTGGCCTATCTGCGCGGATGCGGTCAACTGGATGCGGCCAAGGAAGTGGACGACCGCCTGGGCCTGGGTCTCTTCAAGCTTACGGTTACGGATGCTCAGCAGCTCCAGAAACGTCAACAGGTGTCCGAGCGCGAGCGTGCCTCTTGGCGCCTGCGTGAACAACAGCTCCAGGAGGAAAAGCAGCTCCAGGCTGCCCGTGAAGCCGCGCAGCTTTGGAAAGTAGCGAAGGCCGCCGATCCACTGCACACCTACCTGCTGGCTAAGGGGGTGAAACCGCACCTGGTGCGCCAGTTAGGACAAGGGCGGTTGGTGGTGCCGCTCTGTGATAACGGGCGCTTGGTGAACCTGCAGATCATCACGCCGGATGGCAGCAAACGCTTTCTGATGGGTGGGCGTGTCCAAGGCTGCTATTCGCCACTGGGCAAACTCTCCGAGGGATGCCGCCTGTATGTGTGTGAGGGGTGGGCCACGGGCGCCACGCTGCACCAAACCACCGGGTGTCCGGTGGTCTGTGCGATGAATGCCGGAAACCTTAAGGCTGTAGCCATGGCCATGCGTGAGCGCTATGGCGCCACGCTTGACCTAGTTATTGCCGGTGACGATGACCGCAGCACGGCTAGTAATCCGGGAAAGCGTGCTGCCAACCAAGCCGCTCGTGCTGCCGATGCTCGTGTGGTTTTCCCTGAGTGGCCCTCTAACGCCCCCTCCGCCCTATCCGATTTTAACGACCTGCACCTCTGGCTTGCGGGTCAATCCAACAAGAGCTGCAAGCCATGAGCACACACGAAAAGCCCCCGACCTTGAGTCTGGTGGGCGAGCCACAAGCACCTGCATTCGAAAAGCTGGAGCGGCCCCGCTACGCCGTTTACGAGCACCCTTGCACCGTGGAGGGCAAGCTCTATAAGGCCGGCACCTGGTATCACGGATTGAAGCAAAGCGGGCCTGATGAGAAGGCCATTCCGGTCGATCACTGGATCTGTGCTCCCTTGAATGTAGAAGCTGAAACGATTAATTCAGAGGACGGCACCATAGGCCGCTTGCTGTCGTTCACTCACCGGGGACGGCGCATCGAATGGGTCATGCCTATGGAGGCACTGGGTGGGAAGGGTGATGAGGTATTGAAGGTGCTGCTGAGTCGCGGCCTTGTCATCGAGCACCACCAGCGCCGCCAGATCGTGCCCTACTTGGCCAGCCACCAGTCACCTGAGTTGGTGATCGCTACCACCAGCAAGCCGGGCTGGCATGAGTCGGGGGCATTTGTACTGCCGTCTCGCGTCATTGGCGGGGACAACGTGCGTTTCCAAGACTCTGGCAGGGCAGCCAACATTTTCACCAGCAAGGGCACCGTCGACGGTTGGCAGACCGAAATTGCCGCCCGGTGTGTAGGCAACCCCGTGTTGATCCTGTCAGTTTGCTGTGCCCTGGCGGGCCCTTTGCTCGCCAAGGTGGGGGTGAATGGCGGCGGCGTGCACCTGGTGGGTGATTCGTCGAGTGGTAAATCCCTTGCCCAGCTCCTCGCAGCGTCCGTATGGGGCAATCCTGGGGCGTTCGCCGCGTCCTGGGACGTATCGAAGGGCGGTATCGAGATCGAGGCCGCATCGCGTAATGACACCATCCTGATCCTGGACGAAATCAAGCGGGCTGACCCAAAGCGGGTTCAGGAAATGGCGTATGCCATCGCCAACGGCATGGGTAAGGGCACCATGACCAGGGAGCGAGAGGGTCGTGCCAAGTTGACCTGGCGTGTCCTGGCGCTATCCAGCGGGGAGCGTTCACTGTCAGACCACGCCGCCATTGGTGGCAGCAACGCCCACGCCGGTGCCGAACTGCGCATGGTGGATGTCAATGCGGGTACTCGCGCACACCGCGCTTTTGATGACGTGCATGGGTTGACGGGCCAGGAGTTTCACCGGGTTGTGAGCGATGCCGTCACCCAGCATTACGGCCACGTAGGCCCGGCGTTCGTGGAGTCGCTCATTCAGCATCCGGAAGATCTGCACAGCGCATTCCGGCAGGTACGGGAAGCCTTTGCCACCGAGAGTTCACAGGCAGGCCGGGTAGCGGATCGCTTCGCAATCATGGCGCTGGCTGGTGAATCGGCTATTCGCCGCAAACTGCTGAAATGGCCGAAAGGGACTGCCGTCAAGGGCTGCCAAACGCTGTTCAACGAATGGCTGCAAACGATGGGTGACGGTAGTGCAGAAGATCGGCAGATACTTAGTGGTATTAGCGAATTTATCGCCCTACACAGTGATAGTCGTTTCTCAGACATATGCGCAGAACATGCCAATGTCACTGTTCGTGAACGCGCTGGTTACTACCAGGTTGAATCCGATAAGCGTCTCTATTTGTTTAACCCTCCAGGTCTTAAAGAGGCTGCCTCAGGTTTTAGCCAGGCACGAATCGTACGCGCCTTGATCGGCGTGGACGCTTTGGTGCAAAAGGATAGTGAAGACAACCGGTGGACGAAAAAGCGACGCACGCCAGGTGGTGGGAATTCCCGTTTTTACGTGATTGACCCCGATAGGCTAGAGAAAGAGGGGTAAGCCGGCCGCGCTACCCCACAAGACATGGGCGCAGAGCTATTTTTGATCGGGAACACCGGGAACACCGGGAACGGCCAGAGAATACGGGGCTTCTGGCGTTCCCATTTAAAACACAAGAGTGGGAACATGGGAACACAACTCTGTTTAATAGGGTACGTCCCACCCATTTTGTTCCCGGTCAAAAAATTGCGGGAACAGAAAAATTCTCTGGAGGCCGCATTCTAGAAGGGTTCTCCCGAAAATCCCGCGTTCCCCGTTTTTTTGAAATCAGACGCGGTAAATAGGGGGTGTCGGTGGTTTTTGTTGACAGATATCTGAAGCTTTGACCTATGCGAGTGTTTTGCACGCCAGGTGGTGGGGTTGAGGCAAGACGCCGACCGTGACCCCCCACCCCCTTGGCGAGCCGCTTTGAGCCGTTGCCGTCTGGCATCAAATGACGTCTGCACCATACTTATCATCGCTGTCCGGTTTGATGCCGCCCGCCTGATTGATGAGATCGATAGTTGTCCAGGGGCCAGAGCGACCACGGAATATCCTTACCCCTTGACCTATTAAGCACCGCTCAACATCGGAGCGCCGTTGATAACCTGTAACCTGCTGAAGGTCCTGGAATGTCAGCACACCAGGTATGGCCCTAGTCATGTCAATAGGTCCAACTGCTGGAGTATCTGTCTTTGCTGTTCTTCAGTGAGTTGCAAGATTCTATCAATAATTGTGCTTCCTACTGTCTTTAAATTTGAAGGCTTTAGAGTATGAGAAAAACTGAACTCTGAAACAAAGCTGTGCCCGCAGTGCGGCTCAAGACAAATGCAATAGAGTTTTGCATAGGTTGGTGATTCTTCTTCCACTCTAAAAATACGTGCCTTTTTTCCACAAGATCCACAATAAATCCGCATTCGTTGCGCCTCAAAAGGACGGATAAGCCTCAGCTGTATGTTAATATTAACATGTTGGTGCGGCATGTTGCGCATGTTTGCGACGGTTGCACATTTTAGACTAACTACCTTCGCTAAGTGAGGCTCTTAATGCCCAGATCACTTGTAACTTCCTGGAAGCGTGTCGCCACCAGTGGGCCGACTGCTGACGGGCGAGAAATCAAAGCGCAGGACTTACGTGACTGTGCCGAAACCTATTCGCCATCTAAATACACCGCTGTTATCTGGGTCGATAACCAGCGCGGCAATGGCGCGCACGGTACAGTTTACTCTGTGCGCTTAATTGATAATGATCCTGAACTAGCAAAGGGCCAAGTAGCATTAGAAGTGCAGATGAAGCCAAATGCCCGCTTGCTCCAGTTGAATCGTGACGGGGAAAAGTTGTTTTCTAGCGTCGAGATAACGCCAAACTTTGCTGGATCTGGTCGGGCTTATATGACAGGCCTTTCTGTGACTGATGAGCCCACCAGTCTCGGTACGCAAGAACTATTTTTCTCCAGGAAAGCCAATACAGCCACCTATCGCACCAAAGCTATACCGATGCGTTCTGCACCCATGAGCAACGTCCTGGCCGCAAGTCTGAAGCGCGTGAAGCGGGAGTTAAGCGCTCAGGTGTGCGCTTTGAGATCGCGCGGGAAGTACAAGGCCAAGCCCACGAAGCGACTTCTCTAGCCACAGTCGTACCTGGGCGCTTTCAATATCAATTCAACCATTCAGGTAAACCATATGAGTATCCAAACCTTTGATGTGCAGAGTTTGACCCCTGAGCTGCAACATCGCTTAACTTGCTTTGAAACTAATAAGGCTGTGTACGTCGATCTTCAAAATAAACTTGTTGAGGTGACGCAAGAAAACCAGCGTCTGCTACAAAAGGCCGCTGAGTTTGAACGGCAGGCTGATCGAACTGATGCGTCCTGGAGAAGGCTTGCAGGAACGGGGGAGATCGACCAAACCAAAGTTAATGAAGAAATCGAGCGCGCCGAGAAGCTTAGGAAAGAAGCTAGTGCCATGCGTGCCACGGTTGAGGCGCGGGCCAGTCTTGAGAATAATTTGATTATGCGATTGGCAGAGGCGCGTATGAAGTTGTCAAGTGAGCCTCTGACGCTCAATAATGAGTATTGGAAAGCCCAGCTTGCCAAAATGCTTGCCCGTGATGGTTTGCGCGAAGAGTTAATGCAAATTTTCGTGTTGTCGAGGGCAATATGCCTCCGTGACCTAAAAATACATGAAGGTTTGTTGCGTCACTGTAACGGGTCGCGTGAAAGAGAAGCAAAGAAGAATGAACTTGTCTGGATGGAGTTTGGGAAAGAGTTAGAGAAGCTATTTGACGGTGCTGAGAAGGACGGAGTGCCGCCAGCCTTGGCTACGGTTCCTAGCGCACTCTCGAACGAGGTGGCGGTGAACTCGCCCGCTACGTTGCACAAGCTCAAGACCCTGAACGCCAAATCCTGAACCTAGCTCCACCTGGCTCGAAAAGCTACTAGCACGATAGCTGCCGGGGCCGTGCAATCGGCCTCGGTGGGTTTTGCGGGTTTTTCGCAGCGTCCGTTGAGCGAGCGAAGCTCATCACTCTGCGTCCCCGCATCAAGCTCTGACGTGCAACTAAGTGCAACCGCTCAAACCCTACTACCAAGCCTGAAACCTTTGCCGCCACTGGGCTACGGCCGATTCACCAGCGCCCGTTGGATCAGAAAAGGCAGCGCCAAAATTGAGCGGCGCATTCTGAAAAAATCTGGGCTCACCCCTATTGCCATTGGGTGTGATGGCCGCAGTGGGCTACCAGGGGCGGGCAGTTTTACGCGCAATGGCTTTGCATTCCTTTGCCAAACCTTGCACTCAGTGCAATGGCCGATCTGCTGCCAGAGCCCGCAGCGGGCCTGGGCCGGGCGTTCCGTTGCACTACCCACGGCCTTTGCACTTTTTTTCGACGGAAAGCGCGTCGGCGGGAGGGGGATAAGTGATTTTTCTCCAACATTTTATTTCGAGGCTGCAGATTTGGTGACCGCTGGGCTAAGGGTGGATTGACAGCAGCTGCACTGACTGGCGTACTGCTATCACTAATAGGGAGATTAGCAATGATCATCTTTGTCGCTGGGATACATGGCGTAGGCAAAACCCACCTATGCCGAGAAATGTCGGTCACCGTTGGCGTGAAACACGCTAGCGCGAGCCAGCTCATCAAGGAGGAAAAGCGGGCGGAGACCTGGGGCGATGATAAAATCGTTACAGAAATAGCGAGCAATCAAGATGCTCTCACCATCGCAGTCGATCGGATCTTGGCGCAGGAAGCCGCTCTGGTTCTAGATGGACATTTTGTTCTGAAAAAGGCTCCAGGTGTTTTCGAGGAAATTCCTATGGAGACCTTCCAGCGGCTCGGTCCGTCGGCAATCGTTCTCATCGAGAACGAGCCCCAAGTGGTCGCGCAGCGCCTACTGCAGCGCGATTCGAACGCTAATGCTGGGGATCTTAAGAGTTTCATGGACTCAGAGAGGCGGGCTGCTCTTCGCACGTCTTTAGAGTTGAAGGTTCCATTGTTTTTAATGCATAACCCGTCAGTAGAGTCTTTTGTGGATTGCATTGAAACTATTATTAATTTTTCTGCCAGGAATTGAGTTAGATGGAGCTTATTCAGAAGAAGTTTAAAAGCATTAATTTGCAAGATGATTTTTTTGCGTCTCTTTTGAAAGATTACAGTGAGTTCTCAGACTGGTTTGCACGTAAAGCTGAAGATACTGCATACGTGTTTGAAGATGAACGTGGGCATGTGAATGGCTTCCTCTACCTAAAGACCGAAGAGGGTGCCGTTACAGATGTGACGCCACCTCTGCCTCCTAAAAGACGTATTAAAGTGGGCACAATGAAGATCAATGCTCGCGGAACAAAGCTGGGCGAGCGATTTTTAAAAAAGATTTTCGATCATGCCCTACATAATGGGGTAGATGAAATCTACGTAACAGTGTTTCCTCATCACGATGTTCTTATTGGGTTATTTCAGAAGTACGGTTTCACCCCGGTTGCAGAAAAACGCTCTGCCAATGGTGTTGAGTTGGTTCTTCTCAAGACACTGAGTAAGCTGCAGGGGGATCTCGTTAAGTCCTACCCTACTGTGAATAATCTAGAAGTAAACAGATACTTGCTTTCATTGAGGCCTGAGTGGCATACACGGCTTCTCCCTGATTCAATCTTAAATAATGAGAATGCGCGCATCATCGAAGATGTTTCTCATACCAATAGTATCCACAAGGTTTATCTCTCAGCGATGAGAGGGCTTGAGCATCTTAAACCAGGTGATATTCTTCTGATTTATCGGACCAGTGATGGCGTCGGTCCGGCTCACTATCGGTCTGTTGCAACCTCCGTCGGTGTACTTGAGGAGTACCGGTCCATCTACACCTTTGCATCGCGGGATGAGTTCATGGCGTATTGCCAGCCATACAGCGTTTTCAGTGATGCTGAGCTGAATGACTTCTGGGCCAGAAAAAGATACCCTCACGTCTTCAGGTTTACGTATAATGCTGCGCTGAAGCGACGCGTGACCCGTGGCGAAATGATTGAGCAATTCGGACTGGATGCCAACGCATATCCGGGGTTCATGTCGCTCACAAAGAATCAGTTTGATTCCATCATACGGGCGGGCCAAATAGATGAAGGTATTGTTATCAATTAAGCCTGAGTATGCGGAAAAAATACTGCAGGGCAAAAAACGGTTTGAATTCAGGAAGTCTATATTTAGGAATCCTGACGTCAAAACGGTGGTGATTTATGCCACTATGCCTGTCGGCAAAGTTATTGGGGAGTTTGACTTTGAAGAAGTCCTCACTGATAATCCGAAGGAGATTTGGAACCTCACAAGCAGGTTTTCGGGGATTACCAAAAAGTTCTTTAATGAATATTTTGATGGTAGAGAGCTTGCACATGCTATCAAAGTGGCTGCGGTGAGACGTTACGAAACACCTCAAAGTCTTAAGGAGTATATTCCTAGTGGCTCTGCGCCGCAGTCGTTTTGCTACATAAGAGATTGACTTTGAAGCCCGCCTAGTGCGGGCTTTTTTATGTCTTATAGTGTAATAGGCTTGGTTTTACTGGCTAGTTCGTTTGCGTAAATGGCTGCTTGATTGAATAACGCGGCGCTGCTCGGTACAGGGCTGCTACCATGAACATGACCCGCGATATGCAGGTTCATCTGCTCCACTAGGTCGAGCAGATCACACAGCACCTGCAGCACGTTCACCCCTTCCGATCCGAGCCAAGTATCGGGCGCCTGCAGTCTCGGATGTAGGTCGCTTCCGGTCGTCGCGTGATGGGGACGAAACGGGGACAAAACGGGGAAAATTTCTGGCCTGAAACACAAATGGCTTACGCTGATTGGACGTAAGCCATTGATTTTATTGGTGGGCCCACACGGACTCGAACCGTGGACCAAAGGATTATGAGTCCTCTGCTCTAACCAACTGAGCTATAGGCCCCAGGAGGTGGCCGGATTATAACGAGGGTTTCGAGACGGTGCCATCTGAAAGATCCGATAGTGCTATGCGCAGGCAGGTAGCGGCGAACTCCTCGGGCGGTAGGGGCAAGCTGACGATGTAGCCCTGGATCTGCTCGCAGCCTTCGGCGGCGAGGAAGCGTTGTTGTGCCTGGTTCTCCACGCCCTCGGCGATGATGGTCAGCTGCATGCTGCGGCCAAGGGCGATGATGGCGCGGGTGATGGCGGCGTCGTGGGGGTCGTCGGGGAGGCCGCGGATGAAGGACTGGTCGATCTTGAGGATGTCCAGGGGCAGGCGCTTGAGGTAGCTCAGGGACGAATAGCCGGTGCCGAAGTCGTCGATGGCCAGCTGTACGCCAAGGGCCTTGAGCTGGTGAAGAATGGCCAGAGCCTCTTCGGCCTGGCTCATGATGAAGTTCTCGGTGATTTCCAACTGCAAGTCGCCCGCCTTGAGCTGGTAGGCCTTGAGCAGGTGTTCGATGCGCCTGGCCAGGTTGGGTTGGCGCAGTTGGGCGCCGGCGAGGTTGATCGACAAGGGGCCGAACGGTTGATGGGTGCGCTTCCAGGCGTGCATCTGCCGGCAGGCCTGCTCCAGCACCCAGTCGCCCAGTTGGAGAATGGTGCCGTTCTCCTCGGCGAGGTGAATGAAGTGCTCCGGCGGGACTTCGCCGAAGGTCGGGTGGCTCCAGCGGATCAGGGCTTCGGCGCCGACCAGGCTCTGGGTCTTGAGGCTGAACTTGGGCTGGTAGCACAGGCTCATCTCGTTGCGCTCGATGGCGCGGCGCAGTTCATGCTCCAGGGCGATGCGTTCGCTGGCCTGGGCGGTGAGGTCGCGGGTGTAGGCTTCGACACGGTTGCGGCCCTTGGCCTTGGAGCGGTACATGGCGGCGTCGGCGTTGCGGATCAGGCTGGCAACGTCGCTGCCATCCTGTGGATAAAGGCTGATGCCGATGCTGGCGCTGGTGAAGAACTCGTGTTCACCGGCCTGGAATGGGGCGTGGAAGCAGGCCAGCAGCTTGTTGGCGATGGCGCTGGCGTCGCTGGGCCTGTGCAGGCCGGGCAGGAGGATGATGAATTCGTCGCCGCCCAGGCGGGCCACGGTGTCGACGTCGCGCACCTGCTCCTTGAGGCGCTGGGCGATGCCTTTGAGCAGCAGGTCGCCGACCGGGTGGCCGAGGCTGTCGTTGATGTGCTTGAAGCGGTCCAGGTCAAGGAACAGCACCGCGCCCTGGCGATTGGAGATCTGTGCGCAGGTGAGGGCGGCTTGCAGGCGGTTCTCGAACAGCGCGCGATTGGGCAGGCCGGTGAGCGGGTCGTGGTGAGCCTGGTAGTCGAGCTTGGCCTGGGCGTGCTTGAGGCTGGAAATGTCGGCGAACACGGCGACGAAGTGGGTGATGCCACGCTCGCTGTTGCGCACGGTGCTGATAGTCAGCCAGCCGGGGTAGAGTTCGCCGTTCTTGCGCTTGTTGTAGATTTCGCCTTGCCAGTGGCCCTCAGCGGTCAGTTGGTGCCACATGGCGGCGTAGAAGGCGCTGTCGTGCTGGCCGGAGGCGAGCAGGCGCGGGGTCTGGCCGAGGGCCTCGATCTCGCTGTAGCCGGTGATCTCGCTGAAGGCGCGGTTGACCGCGCTGATGCGCTGGTCGGGGTCGGTGATCAGTACGCCTTCGGCGGTGTTCTCGAACACCGTGGCGGCCAGCTGCAGTTTTTCCTGCATCAGGTGGCGTTCGGTGATGTCGCGGGCGATCGTCAGCATGCAGTCGACCCCGGCGATCGGCAGTGGCCGAGCGGACAGTTCGCACAGGCGGATCTGCCCGTCGCTGCGGCGGATGTGGCAGCCGAAGTCGCGCACGAAACCGTCGCGCTTGAGTTGCTCGACCAGGCGACTGCGCTCGTTGAGGTCGACCCAGATGCCCAGGTCCAGGGAAGTCTGGTCGATAGCTGGGTTGATGTCGTAGCCGGTCAGGCGGCAGAAGCCTTCGTTGACCTCGATGAGCAGGCCATCGCTCTGGCGTGACAGCAGCAGGCCGTCGGGCGAGGCGTGGAAGGCCTTGGCGAACTTCTCCTCGGAGGTCTGCAACTGCTGTTGCGTTTCCTTGAGCTGGCTGATGTCGCGCACGGCGACCACCAGGGCCGGGATGCCGTCCAGGTCGAAGGTCTCGGCCGAGGTCAGGCCGGTGAACAGCTGGCCATTGCTGCGCCGGAAGCTCATTTCCAGGTTGCGGATGCCGCCGCTGTGCAGGCGTTCGAGCAAGGCCGGGCCGGCACCGGCGACGGCCCACAGGTCCAGCTCGGTGGCGGTGCGGCCGATCACCTGGGCCGCGCTCAGGCCGATCTGCTCCTCGAAGGCCTCGTTGACTTCCAGCAGGCAGCCGTCGCTGTGCCTGGCGATCAACAGGATGTCCGGGCATTGCTGGAACACCGAGGCGAACTTCTGCTCCGACAGGCGCAGGGCGTCTTCGGTGCGTTTGGTCTCGCTGATGTCGATCATCAGGCCGCGCATCAGCGGACGGTGGCCGTGCTCGATCATGCTGACGATATTGCGTACCCACAGGGTGTGGCCATCGGCGCGGATCACCCGGTAGTCGAGGTTGTGGTCACGCCCGGCGGCGGTTTCGCTGTCGCAGTAGGCCTGGGCCCAGAGCGCATCTTCGGGGTGCAGGATGCTGCGCCAGAAGCCTGGCTTGAGCCACTCGTTGAGCGGGTAGCCGAGCAGGTCCTCGGCATGGGGCGAGACGTAGCTGTAGGTGAAGTCGTTGGCGTCGGCTTCCCAGGCGATGGCAGACAGGCTTTCGACCAGGCTGCGGTAGTGGTACTCGCTGCTGCGCAGTTCCTGTTCGAGGGCGATGCGCCGGGATATTTCCGAGCTCAGGCGCCGGTTGATGCGGATCACCACGGCGAGAATGGCCACCAGCAGCAGGACGGCGGGCAGGCCGTAGAGCAGCATGTCGTGCCAGAAGGTTCGTTGATCCACGACGTTGCCGACCCAGCGTTGCTGGATCTGGTTGATTTCGCCACTGCTCATGTCGGCCATGACTTTGTCGAGGATGCCGACCAGCAGCTTGTTCTCCCGTGGGGCAGCCATGGCCAGTTGATAGCGGTAGGGCGTCTCGCCGCTCACGTAGAGGCCTTCGAGCTTGAGCTGGCGCAGGCTCCAGATGCTCGAGGCGAGGTCGCCGACCACGGCATCCACCTCGTCGATGGCCAGTGCCTGGAGGGCTGAGCTGACATTGGGCAGGGCCACCAGGTTGAGGTCGGGGTGGTGGCTGCGCAGTAGTTCGTGGGGGGCGTAGTTTTCCACCACGGCGATCTTGAGGCCGTACAGGTCTTTCAGTGTGCGTGGTTGCGGGCCGCCTTCGTGGGCGAGGATAACGATGGGGAAATCGAGGTAGGGGCGGGTGAAGGCCAGGTAGGTCTGGCGCTCCGGCGTCGACATGATGCCTGGCAGCAGGTCGATGCGGTTCTGCCGGGCCTGTTCCAGCACCTGGGTCCAATTGCTGGGCTCGACGGGTTTGAGCGTGACGCCCAGGCGTTCCTGGATCAGGGTGATGTAGTCGGCGGCCAATCCCTGGTAGCGGCCTTCCTGGTCGCGGAACTCGAAAGGGGGCCAGGACGCGTCGATGCCCAGGCGCAGCTGTGGATGGGCGCTGAGCCAGGCTTTCTCCTCGTCGGTCAGGGTCAGGGCGCCGGCCGTTGTGTTCCAGATGAGCAGGATCAGCAACAGAAGGGCCGGCATAAAGGGCATAGCGGCCTCTCGTTCAGGGGGTCTGAATTCGAGTGTAGACGGGCATTGGGTGGGCGGTGGGAGATTGTCCGGCCTGCCGGGGGGGGGGGGGCCGTGGGAGCGGGCTTGCCCGCGAATCGGCTGGCTCGCCGGTGCATGGCAAGCGCCTGCCCCAATGGCATTGCCCCAAAAGAAAAACCCCGGCCTGGGCCCAATGCCGGTCAGTTAAGACTTTCAGTTGTCATTTGGGGCCGCTTCGCGCCCCATCGCCGGCAAGCCGGCTCCCACATTGTCCGTGCAAACCGCATCATGTGTGGTCGCCGC
>NZ_JAMYBK010000003.1 GCF_024127895.1 Pseudomonas guariconensis
TCAATTTGCGATTCTGTACGGAGACCGGTTCATCAGGCCGACCTGGTGAGAATCAGGGCCTGCCTGACGGCAGGCCGTTACCGGCCCGCACACAAAAAATCTGACAGTCCCCCTTCGCGGGCAAGCCCGCTCCCACATGGTCCTGCAAATCACATCATCTGTGAACGACTCAGCCCTGTGGGAGCGGGCTTGCCCGCGAAGGGGCTGGAAGCAGCCGCCATCCTATGAACGCTCAACCCTCGGCAAAGCGCACCAGGCGTTCCCCGTCCAGCCGGTAGCGGACCCACTCGTCCTGCGGCTCGGCCCCGAGCGACTGGTAGAAGCCGATCGCCGGCTCGTTCCAGTCCAGCACGCTCCACTCCAGGCGGCCGCAGCCGTTTTCCACGGCCTCGCGGGCGATGTGCCGCAGCAACTGGCGGCCAGCACCATCCCCACGCTGTTCAGGGGTCACATACAGGTCCTCCAGGTAGATACCATTGCGCCCCAGCCAGGTGGAATAACTGTAGAAATACACGGCAAAGCCAATGGCCCGACCATCCCGTTCGCAGATCAGGCTGCGCACCGCGCTGCCTTCGCCGAACAGGCTGTGCTCGATGTCGGCGAGGGTCGCCACCACCTCGTGGCGGGCACGCTCGTAGTCGGCCAGCTCGGTGATGAAGGCCAGGATCTGTGCGGCATCGGCAGGCACGGCGGGGCGAATGGTCAGGCTCATGGGGCTTCCTTGTGCTGGGGCAGGTTCTATCTCTGGCTCTGAAACTGTAACGGTACAGTGAGGTGTATTGGTTTAATTTCTTGTAACTGTATAGGTTGTAGGAAAAATCACTCCGCTAGTGTGGCAACACAACCCTCCTTCTGGAAGCCCGCCATGCTCGGTTCTCTCGATCTGCTCACCGCCTTCGTGCTCTTCGCCTTCGTCTCTTCGATCACTCCCGGGCCGAACAACACCATGCTGCTGGCCTCGGGGGTGAACTTCGGGGTGCGGCGTTCGATCCCGCACGCCCTGGGTATCAGCATCGGCTTCATGGTCATGGTGCTGGCGGTGGGCTTTGGCTTGGGCGAGTTGTTCAAGGCCTGGCCGCCGCTGTACAGCATCCTGCGCTACGTGGGCGCCACCTACCTGCTGTACCTGGCCTGGAAGATCGCCACCGCCGGGCCGATCGGCGGCGAGGCCGCGGGCACGGGCAAGCCGCTGGGCTTCTGGGGCGCGGCGGCGTTCCAGTGGGTCAACCCTAAAGCTTGGGTGATGGCGGTGGGGGCGATCACCACCTACACGCCGGCCCAGGGCTATGTCCTCAACGTCATCGTCATCGCCGGGTTGTTCGCCCTGGTCAACCTGCCCAGTGTCGGGGTCTGGGTGATGTTCGGCAGCGCCTTGCGCAACTTCTTGCAGAACCCGCGTTGGCTGATGCTGTTCAATGTCCTGATGGCCCTGTTGCTGGTGATTTCGCTATACCCGCTGCTGTTTGTAGAATCGGCGTTTTCTTGAACCGATGAGTACAGCAGGACGATGCAGCTGATCCCCTGGTCCCATGATTGCGCCGAAGGCTTCACCCTGCGTGGCTGGCGTTCGCCGGCAAGCGGCCGGCCATTGCTGCACTTTCTGCATGGCAACGGCTTCTGCAGCCTGGCCTACCAGCCTTTGCTGATGCGCCTGGGCGAACACTTCGACCTGTGGCTGAGCGATGTCCAGGGCCACGGCGACAGTGACCATGGCGGTGCCTTTCGTGGCTGGAACCGTAGCGCTGCGCTGGCGGTGGAGGCCTTCGAGTCCGGGCGCGGCGAGTACGGCGAGGTGCCGCGCATGGCGCTCGGCCACAGTTTCGGTGGCGTCTTGACGGGTCTGATCCTGGCGAGCGAGCCGCAGCTGTTCAGCCGCGCCGTGCTGCTCGACCCGGTGTTGTTCAGCCGGCGCATGATCGGCGTGATGGGCGCTGCCGCCCTGGTCGGCCTGCATCGGCGCCATGCCCTGGCACGCAAGGCCGCCACCCGCCGCAGCCACTGGCCCGACCGCGAGGCGGCGCTGGCTTCGCTGCAGGGGCGGGGCATCTTCAAGGGCTGGAGCGATGCGGCATTGCAGGCCTATGTGGAACACGCCATCGGCGACTGCGGCGAAGGCGTGGTGCTCAAGTGTCGTCCCAGCCGCGAGGTGGAGATCTTCAGCTCGTTCCCGGCGCGGATGTGGCCGAGCCTGGCGCAAATCCGCACACCGACGCACATCCTGCATGGCGAACAGAGCTACCCCTTCGTCGCGCACTCGGTGCGGCGCCTGGCGGCCATCAACCCACAGGTGAGCGCCCAGCAGGTGCCCGGCGGGCACTGCTTCATGCAGGAAGATCCCGTGGCGGCGGCGGAGCAGGTGCTGGCCTTCCTGCAGCCTTGAGCGCGTGAAAGGTCGGCTGTCCATTCGTCCCATTTTTGGAACGAACAATGCCATTTAGGCTATCTAGCGAAAGATTGGTGCCGCCGATAAGGTTATACCCAGCCAAGAGAGGAGACTTCTCATGAAAAAGATCCTGGGTATCCACCGCAGCCCCCATGCCCATTGGGTGGGTGACGGCTTTCCGGTGCGCAGCCTGTTCACCTACGACAACCTGGCCCGGCATATCAGCCCGTTCCTGCTGCTCGACTACGCCGGCCCCCACGACTTCACGCCGACCGACGCCCGCCGTGGGGTCGGCCAGCATCCGCACCGGGGCTTCGAGACCGTGACCATCGTCTACCAGGGCGAACTGGAACACCGTGACTCCACCGGCGCCGGCGGCCTGATCGGCCCGGGCGATGTGCAGTGGATGACCGCCGCCAACGGCATCCTTCACGAGGAGTTCCATTCGCCGGCCTTCGCCCGCAGCGGCGGTACCCTGGAGATGGTGCAGCTATGGGTCAACCTGCCGGCCCGGGACAAGCGCGCCGCCGCGGGTTACCAGACCCTGCTGGCGGCAGACATCCCGGTGCTGGCGCTGGAAGGCGATGCCGGCAGCCTGCGGGTGATCGCTGGTAGCTACCAGGGCCACCCCGGCCCGGCGCGGACCTTCACCGCCATGGATGTCTGGGACCTGCGCCTGAAAGCCGGTGCCCGCGTGCAACTGCCGGTCGCCGAGGGGCGCAATGCCGCCCTGGTGGTGTTGCGCGGTACCGTGCAGGTCAACGCTGAGCGCGAAGCCGGGCCGGCCAGCCTGGTGCTGCTGCAGCGCGAGGGGGCGCATGTGCAGGTCGAGGCCTTGGAGGATGCCAGCGTGTTGCTGCTCAGCGGCGAGCCGATCGACGAACCCATCGTCGGCTACGGACCGTTCGTGATGAACAGCCAGGCGGAAATCGCCGAGTCGTTCGACGATTTCCACGCCGGACGTTTCGGCCAGATGGCCGGCGCCGGAGAGGGGGCTCGCCACTGAGGCATCGCCCCGCTGGCGCCACGGGTTGATCAACCCGACTGGCGCCAGTGCACCTCGCTGATGCCGTAGCGCTCGGCCACCGGCTTGCTGACCTTCCTGATCTTCTCCCGCCCATAGCGACCGATGCGGCCAACCCCCGCATCGCAACTGGCCCAGTGCCAGGCCTCGGCGTTGTCCATGCGCTCGGCACGAATCACGAAGGATTTGTGCTGGCCGTGCAGTTGGTAGTCGATCACGAAGAGTTTTGCGTCGATCATCGGGCATCCACATCCTTTGCGCAGGCTCGGTCACAGGCCAGGCACGGACGTACCCTGGCCCTGTCCGTGGGAATGCGCAAGGCCCGCAAAAGTTTGAAAAATATTCCCAGGGCACGACGAATGGCAACGCGGCGACCGCCCGTCGTCCCGTGCAGGCATCCGATCGAACAGTCGCCGCGCGCCTGGGTTCTTCCACTAAGGTGCTAGAGGATTCGTGCACGATCATTGTCCTGGCGCATGGTCCGCCGCTTGGATATGTGCAATATCAATTGGCACCCCGCCCGCTTAAGGCGTACTCACACACAACAGGCCATCCAGTACAGAGAGGGTCGTACCATGTCGTTGATCGGAGTTTCGATGCTAGAGCTGCGTCAGTTGATCGAGCAGGCCTGCCTGCCGGACCGCTGCGAAGTCACCTGCCCGGACGGTGTCAGCCTGACCATCCGCCTCGGCCAGGGCGACAGCCTGGACGATTGCCTGACCGTGAGCGGGATCGCGCTCGACAGCCTCAACAGCTGCCGGGACATCGCGGAGCTGGTGGCGCAGTTGCGCAAGGAACAGCGCGCGAACCACAAGCCACCGCTCAAGGCCATCGCCTGACGGCGGCCGCAGCCCGGTCAGCCAAGGCTGGCCGGGCGCACGTACTCTGGCATCAAGCCGTTGAACCAGAACAGGATCATCGACACCAGGATGGTCACCAGCACCAGCAGGCCCACGCCCCAGACGCAGGTGGCCAATAGCATGGCCTGTTCCTTGCGCAGCCGCAGGAAAGTCTGCAACCCGCCATACAAGAGCACAGTGGCATAGGCCGAGGCGGCCAGCAGGGCCACGACCGCCAGCCAACGCATCGGCACCAGGCCGACGACCCCGGCGATGAACCAGGGGGTGGCGCAGTAGGCGGCGAAGCCGATGCACTGGTTCAGGCTGGGCTGCGCATCGAACCCCCGGGACATCCAGCGAATCATCACGCCCATCAGCATCACCCCGACCACGGTGGTCGCATACAACAGGCCGGCCAGTTGCGCGGCGCTGGCCATGCTCAGGCGCACCTGTTCTTCCCCTGCCAGGCTCCAGCCGAAGGTGGTGGTGCCGACGAACAGGCACAGGGCAGGGATCAGCGCCAGGGCCAGCAGGCGGGGCAGGTATTGTTGCGGGTGGGCTTCCTCGGCGCGGCGGATGTCCAGCCAGGCTTCGGCGGGGTGGGTGAAGAGCTTGAGCAAGGGACTGTTCATGGCGTTCTCCTCGGGACGCTTGGCGAGCGTGTCCTCTTGTTATGGAGAAGCGGGTGCCCTTGGGGGTTCAGACTGTTTCGCCGCCGTTGATCGCTTCACTGCAGTTCCAGCACCAGGTTCAGGCTGCCGTCGCCACATTTGCCATGATCGCGTACCACGCCATGATAGCTGCGCCCGTCCCAGACGAAGGCGACGCTATGGGCGCGCTCGAGCTTGTCTGGCAGTGGCGGGTTGATATGCAGGCGCAGGGCGGGGCAGCCCTGCAGGTTGAGGGCGGCGACCTGGACATGGCACTCGGCACGCTGGGCCACGGGGCCGAACAGGGTGTCGCGGACGAAGTCCAGTTCCAGGCAGGCGCTGGGCGCGCGGCAGCTCATTTTCATGGCAGCAGGCCCCGGGCATGGCACTGGGGTGACGGCATGGGCTGGCTCCTTGCGTGAAAAATGGGCTATCTCTATTTCGATAGCCTGCTCTGGGGTGGCGTTCAAATTATTTCTGCCCATCAGGGGGCGGGGCCTGATATCGCCTGTGCATGGCAAGGGCCCTCAGGGTTGCCGCTCGGCCACGGCCCTGAGCGTGCGCAGGGTCACCATGGGGGCATCCACCACGAAGCGGTTGGCCAGCCAGCCCGGCACGTCCCCGGCAGGGTCGGCCTGCAGCTGGTAGGTCACCTCGGTCTCGCGCGCGCCCAGGGGGCGCATGATCCACTCCCCGCGCAACCGCCGTACGCGGATCTGCCCAGGCACTACCGGCACCTTGCCCGGCTCGGCGCTCAGGTGGCGCAACAGGGTGCCGTCGTCCAGCCGTTCGCTGCGTACCCGCAGCACCATGTCACGCGGGCGTGCCGGCCAGGGCAGCTCGGTGGTCAGGTAGACCCAGGTCGTGTCGCCATCGACTTCCAGCAGGCGCATCGTGGCGCAGGCGTACAGCCATTTGCAGGCGACCCGCAGATTCTCCTGCAGGTCGGCCAGGATGCGTACGCTGGCCTTGATGCGGGTGACGCCGCGAAACCGCTGGTAGGGCGAGCCGGGTACCGCGCTCAGGTAGACATCGATGCCGTCTTCCTGGTGCGCCAGGCGCCAGTCGTCGGCCAGCAGCGTGGGCGCTGCCAGCAGGAGCAGCACGGCGAGCAATCGGTGCAAGGAGGGCATGGGGCGGCGGCCGGGTGGGAAGGCGTCAGGCAAGTATGGCCGCTGGAGGCAGAGGTGCCATGAAGATCTGCGCTGTCGAGCTGTTGGGCTGTGTTGCAGCCCGCGAACAGGGCGCCAAGCGCGCCCTGTTCGCTTACTTCAACGTTGGGGGTTGAGGGTCAGGTGCACGTGGCGGTTGACGTCCTTGTACAGCAGGTAGCTGAACGGGCCCGGGCCGCCAGAGTAGCAAGCCTGCGGGCAGAAGGCGCGCAGCCACATGAAGTCGCCGGCCTCGACCTCGACCCAGTCCTGGTTCAGGCGGTACACCGCCTTGCCTTCCAGCACGTAGAGGCCGTGTTCCATGACATGGGTCTCGGCGAACGGAATCACGCCGCCGGGCTGGAAGGTCACGATGTTCACGTGCATGTCATGGCGCATGTCGGCCATGTCGACGAAGCGGGTGGTGACCCAGCGGCCTTCGGTGCCCGGCATCTCGATGACCTGGGCCTTGTCGCGGTGGGTGACGAAGGATTCCGGAACGGCCAGGCCCTCGACCTTCTGGTAGTGCTTGCGCAGCCAGTGGAAGGTGACGTTGGCCTTGCTGTTGTTGCGCAGGCTCCACTCGGCGCCTGGGGCCAGGAAGGCATAGCCGCCCGGGACCAGGGTGTGGTGCTTGCCTTCGACGGTGATGTCGATCTCGCCTTCGACCACGAACAGCACCGCTTCGGCGTTCGGGTCCAGTTCCGGCCGCTCGCTGCCGCCTTCCGGGGCGACTTCGACGATGTACTGCGAGAAGGTCTCGGCGAAGCCGGTCAATGGGCGAGCGATGACCCACATGCGCATCTTGTCCCAGAACGGCAGGTGGCTGGTGACGATGTCACGCATCACGCCCTTGGGGATGACGGCATAGGCTTCGGTGAACATGGCACGGTCAGTCAGCAGCTCGGTCTGGGCTGGGTGCCCACCGTGGGGGGCGAAGTAGGAATGGTTCGACATGGAGGGTCTCGACTTGTTGTTCTGTCCCCGTGCCGTAAGCCGCACCGGCCGGTGCGCCGCAGGGGATGCACGGACAGAATATGAGCCTTTGCCGGGTATCCACAAATTAAATGTTGAAATATCCGGTATTCATTCACTGAATGTCGACCTGGCGCCCCGCGTGCTGTTCCGGCAGCCGGTTGCCACGGCCGAACAGCTTGTGGCGCAAGGTGCCGTCGGTATAAGCCCGAGGGTAGCGGCCACGGCGTTGCAGCTCGGGCACCAGCAGCTCGACCACGTGGCGCAGGTCGTCCGGCTGTACGGCGTAGGTCAGGTTGAAGCCGTCGATGCCGGTCTGGTCGAGCCAGTGTTCCAACTGGTCGGCGACCTCTGCGGGCGAGCCCACCAGTACCGGCCCGCGTCCGCCGAGGCCGACGAACGCGGCGGCCTCGCGCACCGTCCAGCGGCGGTTCGGGTCGGCGGCGGTGAACGCGGCCAGGGCGGCGCGGCCGGCATCGTTCTCCACGTACTCGATGGGCGCGTCGGGGTCGAGGCCGGCGAAATCGATGCCGGTCCAGCCCGACAGCAAGGCCAGGGCGGCATCCAGGTCCACGTGCCGGCGGTAATCGGCAAAGCGCGCCTGGGCCGCTTCGCGCGTGTCGGCGACGATCAGCAGTGCCTGGGCATAGATCAGTACGTCGTCGCGGCCCCGGCCGGCCGCTTCGCTGGCCTGGCGGATACCGTCGGCGTAGCGGTGCAGCACGGTGGGGGTCGGCCCGCTGATGAACACGCACTCGGCGTGCCGCGCGGCGAACTGTTGGCCACGGGCCGAGGCGCCGGCCTGGAACAGCACCGGCGTGCGCTGGGGCGAGGGCTGGCACAGGTGCATGCCGGGCACCTGGAAGTGCTCGCCATGGTGGCCGATGGGGTGCACACGAGCAGGGTCGAGGTAGCGGCCAGTCTCGCGCTCCAGCAGCACGGCGTCGTCGTCCCAGCTTTTTTCCCAGAGTTTGTACAGCACCTGCAGGTACTCCTCGGCCAGGTCGTAGCGCTGGTCGTGGCCGAGCTGGCGCGCCAGGCCCAGGTTGCGGGCGGCGCTGTCCAGGTAGCCGGTGACGATGTTCCAGCCGACCCGGCCATCGCTCAGGTGATCGAGGGTCGACATGCGCCGAGCGAAGGGGTAGGGGTGCTCGTAGGTCAGCGAGAAGGTCACGCCGAAGCCCAGGTGCCGGGTGACGCCGGCCATGGCCGGGACCAGCAGCAGCGGGTCGTTGACCGGCACCTGCACGCCGCCGCGCAGGGCCGCCTCGGGGCTGCCCTGGTAGACGTCGTAGATGCCCAGCACGTCGGCGATGAACAGGGCATCGAACAGGCCTTGCTCGAGCAGGCGGGCCAGGTCGGTCCAGTAGTCCAGGCGGTTGAAATCCACGCTGGTGTTGCGGGGGTGGCGCCACAGGCCGGGGGACTGGTGGCTGGCGGCGTTCATGCTGAAGGCGTTGAAGCGGATCGGGCGTGGCATGCGCATCTCCTTGGCGTCAGGGCAGCACGGAAGCCGGGTAGACCGCGTCGGCCACCTGCAGCTTGCGTGGGATCAGGCCCAGGCCCTGGAAGGTATCGGCCAGCTTCTGTTGCTCGGCGACGATCTGCGGGGTGATGGCCACGGCGTTGTAGTTGCGCCGCTCGCTGGCCACTTCCAGGATGTCGGCGCTGATCCCCAGTTGTGGTGCCAGCAGGCTGGCGACTTCGGCAGGCTTGGCATTGGCCCACTGGCTGACCTTGCCCAGTTCGGCGAAGAAGGTCTTGAGCAGTTCGCGGTGCTGGTCGGCGAAGCGGGCGGTGGAGAGGTAGAAGGTGCGGTTGTTCGACAGGCCGCTGCCATCGCGCAGGTTCTTCAGACCTGGCTGTCGCTGCGCGGCGGCGAGGAACGGGTCCCACAGGGTCACGGCCTGCACGCTGCCCGACTGCAGCGCCGCCACGGCATCGGCGGCGTTGTTGACGTAGGCGGGGGTGATGTCCTTGTAGCTCAGGCCGGCCTGCTCCAGGGCGACGGCCAGCAGGTACTGGGCGTTCCAGCCGCGGCCGGTGGCCACGCGCTTGCCCTTGAGGTCCTGGACGCTGGCGAGGTGGTCCTGCTCGCGCACCACCAGGCCGATGCCGCGCGGGTAGGGCTGCTCTGCCGCCAGGTAGACCACCGGCTTGCCGGCTGCCTGGGCGAACACCGAGGGGGCGTCGGCGGCATGGCCCAGGTCGATGGCGCCGGTGCTCAAGGCTTCGAGCAACTGCGGGCCGGCGGCGAACTCGTGCCAGCTGACTTTCACGCCCTGTGGGGCGAGGGCCTTCTCCAGGGCTCCACTGCCCTTGAGGATATTGATGCTGTTGAACTTCTGGTAGCCGATGCGCAGGGTCCTGGCCTCATCGGCCAAGGCGCTGGACCAGGGTAGCAGGGCGCTGGCGACACCGGCCAGCAGGCCGCCGAGGAGCAGGCGGCGCAGGGGAGAGAAGGCACGGGCAGGCACGGGAAGATCTCCTGGAGGGCAAGGAAAATGGCCTGCCCAGCCTAAGGAGGCGTCTGGGTGCTTTCAATTTTTTAATTCCAATTTGTTAGATTGTTTTGTTCTTTATATATCGTTTTGTTTTTCAAGGTATCCCTGCCTCCGGTGCTGCTACTGCCGTGAGCAGCAACGATTGTGGCAGTGCACGCTGCGGGTGTTGCGGCTCCTGCAGGCCGGCAAGGCGATAGCCCGCCATCTCCAGGGCGTTCAACCAACTGGACAAGGTGCGGAAATACCACGGCATGGGTGCCCACTGCCCGGCGAGCGCCACGAACGTCTCTTCGCGCCAGCCATCCTGGTAATCGCCCTCGGCCATGCTCCACGGATGCAGCGTCTGGATGATCAGCGCGCCGTCTGCGGCGAGCAGCGCGTTCAGGGCGGCGAGCAACGGAATGATGTCCTGGTGCAGCAAGGCGAAGTTGGCACAGACCAGGTCGTAGCCGCGACCAATATCCACCTGGGACTTGGTCAGTTGCGCGTAGGTAGCCAGGTGCACGCTGGCCGGACCCGCCGCCCGCGCGGCCTCGACCAGCGTCGCATCGCCGTCCACGCCCACCGCCTCGATGCCGCGCTCGCCCAGGGCACGTAGCAGCCAACCCTCACCGCAGCCGAGGTCCAGTACCCGTTGTGGCTGCCGGCCGAGTATGGCCAGCAGGATGGCCTGGTCGGTGACTTGGCGCCGGCTTTCGATGCCGCCCTCGCGCACGGCCTGGATCCAGGCCTGCGCGTTGTGGTGCCAGGTGTGCAGGACCGTGGTTTCGCTAGGTGACATGGCGGGCGCCCGATCTGGAGGGTTGGCTGCAAAAGGATAGGCCAGGTTCGTGACCTCGTCGCAGTCGTGCCCTGGCGTCTGGGGCGTTATACTCGCGGCCCCGTTCCACTGTATCTGAGTATTCCGATGGGTCTTTGCGCAACTGCCACACCCGAACCGCGCCGCCTCGGCGCGCCGCTGATCGCCCTGGCCCTGCTGCTGGCCGGCGCCTGGTTCCTCAACCTCAACGCCGGCGCCAAGCAGGTGCTGCTGCTGATCGTCGGTGCCGCCCTGGGCTTGACGCTCTACCATGCCGCCTTCGGCTTCACCTCGGCCTGGCGGGTGTTCATCAACGAACGCCGTGGCGCCGGCCTGCGTGCGCAAATGGTCATGCTGGCCCTGGCCGTGCTGCTGTTCTTCCCGGCGCTGTCGGCTGGCAGCCTGTTCGGCACCCCGGTCACCGGGCTGGTGGCGCCGGCAGGGGTGTCGGTGGTGTTCGGTGCGTTCATCTTCGGCATCGGCATGCAACTGGGCGGCGGTTGCGCCTCCGGCACGCTGTTCACCGTCGGCGGCGGCAATGCCCGGATGCTGGTCACCTTGCTGTTCTTCATCATCGGTTCGGTGACCGCCACCCACCATGTCGACTGGTGGTTCGCCCTGCCTTCGTTCCCGGCCACGTCGATCGTCCAGACATGGGGCGTGGCGCCGGCGCTGCTGGCAAGCCTGGCGCTGTTCGGGCTGATCGCCTGGGCCACCATGGTGCTGGAGAAGCGCCGCCACGGCCAGCTCGAAAGCCCGGTGCGCAGCGAGCACCAGGGCCTGCGCCGCTTCCTGCGCGGGCCCTGGCCGCTGCTGTGGGGCGCCGTTGCCCTGGCGTTGCTCAACTACGCCACCCTGGCCCTGGCCGGGCGCCCCTGGGGCATCACCTCGGCCTTCGCCCTGTGGGGCGCCAAGACCCTGGGCGGCCTGGGCATCGATGTCGGCAGCTGGGCCTTCTGGCAGATGCCGGGTAACGCCAAGGCCCTGGCCGCGCCCCTGTGGCAAGACATCACCACCGTGATGGACATCGGCATCGTCCTCGGCGCGCTGCTGGCCGCGGGTCTGGCCGGGCGTTTCGCACCGAGCCTGAAGATCCCGCTGCCGTCGCTGGTCGCCGCGGTGATCGGCGGCCTGTTGCTCGGCTATGGCTCGCGCCTGGCCTATGGCTGCAATATCGGCGCCTATTTCAGCGGCATCGCCTCGGGCAGCGTGCACGGCTGGCTGTGGTTGGTAGCGGCCTACACCGGCAACTTGGTCGGCGTACGCCTGCGACCGCTGTTCTTCGCGGGCGAGCGACGAGCACCGGCGCTGAGCGGCTGCTGAGCCTTCCCCCGCGCGCTGGCCGTTCAGGGCCAGCGCCACCCCGCGAGCCTGACCTGTGAGGTCAGGCTTGAGTGGAGCATTTTGAGAAATTACATTAACTAAATCTCGTAATTACTTTATAAAAATCAATTAACTTATTGTTTTTATAGAGAATTATCTTCTGGCGACAGCATGCTGGACGCACTGCTCGTAGTACGTCTGCTTGATCGCTGCCGGCTTGAGCCGCGAGCGGCTGTTGTAGGTTTGTTCGGTAATCCCGAAGGCGGTCATACGCATCCATGGCTTGGGGAACTTGCGTGCCTGCAGTTTCTTGCGTGTGGCATACAAGGTAACGCCAGAGAGCTTGGCGTGCTGCGCCTCGGCGGCGATCTGCGAACCCCAGTTGCAGACATGGCGATCGTTCTGGTTCAAGGCCCTGGCCTGGACACCGGAAGCCACCGTGATCAACAGGCAGCCGGCGACCGTTGCTAGAAATACCCGCATGTTGCTGTCCTAAGCTTATGAAGGAAAAGGGAGTTTGCCTTCGCTTGGAGTGGCCGGGGGCCAGCAATTTGCCGTCAGGGGCCTACCAGCAGCATCGTCAGCAACACGATCCCCAGCAGTACCAGGTAGGCGCGCGCGTGCAGGCCATCGGCGATCCGCCCGACCAGCGGTGCGGCCAGGCGCATGCCCAGCCAGGCGCCGAGCACCAGGGCAGCCGCGGCCGGCAGGTCGATGAAGCCAAGATAACCATCGCCCAGGCCTCGGCCCGATGCCGGCAATACGGCATAGACCAGCGTGGCCGCCAGCGCCATGGGCAGGGAGAGCGGGTTGGCCATGGCCGTGGCGCTGAGCATGCTCGCGCCACGCCTGCGCATCAGCGGCACGGTCATCACGCTGCCGCCCACGCCGAGCAAGGCTGCCAGCGCGCCAATGGGCAGGCCGGCCAGGGTCGCACCCGCTCGGCCCAAGGGGCGCAGCCTGGCCCCTTCGTGGAGGAAGCCTGGGCGCAGCCAGCCATCGAGCAGGCTGGCCACCAGATAGGCGACGAACACCCAACGCAGCCAGGTGCTGTCGAGGTGCAGTGCCGCGAAGGCACCGAGCAGGGCGCCCAGGGCGATGCCGGGCGCGAGCGGGCGGACCAGGCCCCAGCGCAGGCTACCCGCGCGATGATGGCGCCAGGTCGCCAGGGCGCTGCTGACGATCATCACGGCGGAGGAGGTCGCGACGGCGACCTGCATGGCTTGCTGGCCGACCAGCGAGCTGGCTTCATGGTTGGCCAGCAGCAGGGCATACAGCAGCGGTACGGCGAAGAAACCACCGCCGAAGCCGAACAGCAGGGTGGTGATACCGGCACACAGGCCGAATGCACCGAGCAATGGATACAGCATCGATCTGCCTCCCAGGCGTATGGAGGCCGGCAGCGTAGAGCGAGCAGGCTTGGCCGGCATGCGCGAATCGGCCAATAATCATCGTGTTCAGGCCAGAGGCTTCAGCCATGCGCAACATCCCCTTGGCCCAGGTCGATGCCACCCCCCGGCCTGTGTTGGCGATCGGCACCGATTACGCGCCGGGCACGCTGTTGCCCAGCCACACCCACCGGCGGGCCCAGTTTCTCTATGGCATGAGTGGGCTGATGGAGGTGCAGACCGACGATGGCTCCTGGGTCATCCCGCCGCACAACGGCGTCTGGATCCCGCCGGGCAAGCCGCACCAGGTGCGCATGCAGGGGGTGAGCACGCGCAGCCTGTACATCGAGCCGCAGGCGGCGCCGCGCGCGGGCACCTCGTGCGAGGCGCTACGGGTCAGCCCGTTGTTGCATGAGTTGCTGCTGGCCAGCGTGGAGATACCGCCGTTGTATGACGTGCAGGGGCGGGACGGGGTATTGCTGGCACTGATTCTCCATGAGCTGAGCCTAGCGCCGCGCCTGCCACTGTTCGCGCCGATACCCGCCGAGCCTCGGCTGGCGGGGCTGTGCCGGGCGTTCCTGCGTGCCCCGGACATCCGCGTCGATGCCGAGGGCTGGGCCCGGCAATCGAACCAGAGCCTGCGCACCTTCAATCGCCGGTTTCGCCAACTGACTGGCTTGTCGTTCGGTGCCTGGCGCCAGCAGGCGTGTGTGATGGCGGCAGTGACCCGGTTATCGGCGGGCGAGGCGGTCACCCGGATTGCCCTGGACCTGGGCTACGACAGCCCCAGCGCTTTTTCCAGCATGTTCCGCCGGGTCATGGGGCGGGCGCCGTCGGCGTTCAGCCGGCGCGAGGGGGGCTGAGAGAGCATTTGGGCCGCCTTGCAGCCCCAGGAGCAGGGCATTGGCAGTAGGGATAAAAAAAGATCGCGCAGACAGGCACAAGCCCGCCGCCCGTTTCCACAGGAGATGTTCTGGGACCAGCAGAGGGTGACCTGGGGAAACGGGGGCGACCTTGCGCCGCCCCGCGATCAAAGCTAACGAAGAACGGGTCAGGCCGCCTGGTTGCGCTTGACCTGGGCCTTGCGCACCTGGGCGCGGCAGGCGTCGCCGAAGGCCTGGAAGATCCTGATCGAGTCAGGGTTCTTCGCGGCCTGCCATTCCGGGTGCCACTGCACGGCGAACAGGAACGGCGAGATGCCCGGGGCGTGGATCGCCTCGACCAGGCCATCCTCGGCATGGGCGATCGGCTCGATGCCCTTGCCCAGGTTGCGCAGGCCCTGGCCATGCAGCGAGTTGACGCGGATCTCGTCGGTGCCGAGGGTCTCGCGCAGCCAGCTGCCAGGCTGGATCTTCACGCTGTGTACGGCCTGGTACTGGATCTCGACCGGGTCCTCGGGGTTTTCCCGATGGTCGTTGAAGCCAGGCTCGGCGTAGACCGTCTGGTAGATGTCGCCGCCCAGGGCGACGTTGATTTCCTGCATGCCCCGGCAGACGCCGAAGATCGGCAGGCCACGGGCGATGGCCATCTTCACCAGGGGGATGTCGAACAGGTCGCGGTCCTTGTCCTGGGCCTTGCCCGGGGTCAGGTTTTCCTGGCCGTAGAGGGCCGGGTCGATGTTGCTGCCCGCGCCGGTGAGGTAGACGCCGTCGGCCATGTCGAGGTAAGTCTCGAGGTCTTCGGTCCCGCAGCAGGTGGGGACCAGGACCGGGACGCAACCGGAGAATTCGACCAGCGGGGTGATGTATTTGTGGGTCATGACCTGGTAGTCATGGCCCTTGCGCTCCTGGGTGCCCATGGTCATCAGGACGACGGGTTTGCGCAGGGTGGGTTGCTTGTTGCCAATGTTGCTGTTGGACATATGTCACCTTAGGACAGGTTCTACCTGTCGTTGTTGTGCAGGCGCACGGCCTGGGCCTTGTGTGCGGCCTGGGGCCCCGAGCACTGCCGGCTCGCCGGAGGGGCGTTTCCGGTCGGGGCTTGATTCATAGCTTGCCAGAGCCGTTCGATATGTCAAACGACTGGCAGGGCGGTCTGGCGCCGGTTTTCGGGGGCTGCAGGGCGTACAAGCCTGAGGTGGCAAGGGTTTGGCGGAGGTTGAGGTCAATAATATTTAACGATGCAGTTGGGTCTTTGCGTGGCTGCAATGAAAGGGCGGTGCGGGCTCATTCCTGGCGGTTCGTCGGCCCGACAAGCTTGGGGCTGCTTTGCAGCCCCCCTGGTCAGTGCAGGATCTGCTTGAGAAACGCCTGCGCCCGCACCGTGCGGGGCTGGTTGAAGAACACCTCCGGCGCGCTGTCCTCGATGATCTGCCCACCTTCGAGGAACAACACGCGCTCGGCCACCTGGCGGGCGAAGCCCATCTCGTGGGTGACGCAGAGCATGGTCATGCCGGTCTGCGCCAACTGCACCAGCACGTCCAGCACCTCGGCGACCATCTCCGGGTCGAGCGCCGAGGTGGGCTCGTCGAACAGCATGATCCGCGGCTTCATGCACAGCGCCCGGGCGATGGCCACGCGCTGCTGCTGGCCGCCGGACAGCTGGCTGGGGTACTTGTGCGCCTGGTTCTCGATACCGACCTTGCGCAGGTACATCCGCGCCCGCTCCTCGGCGTCCTTGCGCGACAGGCCACGCACGCTGGTGGGCGCCAGCAGGCAGTTGTCCAGCACGCTCATGTGCGGGAACAGATTAAAGTGCTGGAACACCATGCCGATCTCGCTGCGCACCTGGGCGGCCTGGCCAGTGGTGGCGGCCAGGTCGGTGCCGGCAACCCGGATGCTGCCTTGCTCGGCGATCTCTAGGCGATTGATGCAGCGGATCAGCGTCGACTTGCCCGAGCCGGATGGGCCGCAGAGCACGATACGCTCGCCTTCGCGTACCTCCAGGTCGATATCGCGCAGCACGTGGAAGGCGCCGTAGTGCTTGTTCAGGCCCTCGATACGGATCAGCACCGGGCGCGGGTCGGTTTCAGGGGCGAGGCTGGCAAGGCTCAGTGGGGCGGTCATCTTGTTGTTCTCCCGCATAGGTTCAGTCGAAGCGAGTGGCGCTGTAGGGCGCCGGGTCGGTGAAGGGCGCCTGCCCGGTGACCAGCTCGGCCAGCAGGCGGCCGCTGACCGGGCCCAGGGTCAGGCCGTGGTGGGCATGGCCGAAGTTGAACCACAGGTTGGCGTGGCGCGGCGCCGGACCGATTACCGGGCGCATGTCTGGCAGGCACGGACGCCGGCCCAGCCAGGGCCTGTCGTCGAGGCGTTCGCCCAGCGCCGGGAATAGCTTGCGCGCCAGGGCTTCGCAGCGGCCTAGCTGGATCTCGTTGCCCGGCGCATCCGCAGCGGCGAACTCGATGCCGGTGGTCAGGCGCACGCCCCGGGCCATGGGCGCCAGCACATAACCGCCCTGGGTATCGCAGATCGAGTGGCCGAGCTCGGCACCGTCGCGGGTGGCGTAATGCATGTGGTAGCCGCGCTTGATCGCCAGCGGGAAGCGGTAGCCCAGCGGTTCGAACAGCTCGGCCGACTGTGGGCCGAGGCAGGCCACCACTTCGTCGGCCTCAAGCGGGCCACGGCGGCTGTCCACCTGCCAGCGCTCGCCGAGCCGGCGCAGGCTACGCGCATCGCCCTGCAGGAACTGCCCGCCACGCTGGACGAACAGTGCGGCATAGCCGCGGGTCAGGGCGCCGGGGTCGCTCACGGTCTTCGGGTCGAGCCAGTGGATGCCGCCCAGCACGTCGCCCTCCAGGCGCTGCTCGCGGGCTTGCAGTTGCTCGCGCTCGAGGATTTCGTACTGCAGGCCGTAGCGCGCCAGGCCGTGCAGGTCGGCCTTGGCCCGGTCGAACAGGCGTGGGTCACGGTACACCTCGATCCAGCCCTTGGCCTGCACCAGTGCACCGAGGCCGGCGGCCTCGATCAGGGCGTCGTGCTCCTCGACGCAACGTTGCACCAGCGGCAGCATGTCGGCCGCCGCGCCGGCCAGGCGCCCTGGGGCCGATTGCTGCCAGTAGCGCAACAGCCAGGGCGCGGCCTTGGGCAGGTGGACCAGGCTGTAGCGCACGTCTGGCTGGCGGTTCAGGCCATAGCGCAGCAGGGCGCCGAGGTTGCGCGGGAAGGCATAGGGAATCACGCTGGAACGCTCGATCAGCCCGGCGTTGCCATGGCTGGTGCCGCTGCCGGGCGTGTCGCGGTCGAGCAGGATCACCTGGCGTCCGCGCGCCTGCAGGTGCAGCGCGGTGCTGACGCCGACGATGCCGGCGCCGAGGACAAGGGTTTGGCAGTGCATGGGGCGTATCCTTCGGTCAGTTCAGGTGGCGGCCCAGGCGGGCTTCCAGGTGTTTCAGGGCGCGCCGCACGAGTTCCACGATCACCAGGTAGAGCACGGCGGCCCACAGGTAGATCTGGAAGTCGAAGCTGCGCGAGAAGGCCAGCTTGGTCACGCCCATCAGGTCGTAGATGGTCACTAGCGAGGCGATGGCGCTGGCCTTGATCATCAGGATCAGCTCGTTGCCCAGTGGGCCGATGGCCACCAGCAGCGACTGCGGCAGGATCACCTTGAAGAAGGTGGTCGAGCGCTTCAGGTTCAGGGCCCGCGCCGCCTCGTACTGGCCGGGGGCGATGGCCAGCAGGCTGGCGCGGAAGATCTCCGCCTGGTAGGCGGCGGTGTTCAGGGTGAAGGCCAGCAGGGTGCAGTACCAGGCTTCGCGGAAGAACCACCACAGACCCAGCTCCTGCCAGAAGCCCTTGAGCGAGCCGAGGCCGTAGTACAGCAAGAACAGCTGGGCCAGCAGCGGCGAGCCACGGAAGAAGTAGATGTAGCCGGCGGCCAGGCGTTGCAGCAGTTGGCTGCGCGACAGGCGCGCCAGGGCCAGCAGCAGGCCGAGCGCCGCGCCCAGGCTGAAGGAGATCGCCACCAGCTTGGCGGTCACCAACAGGCCGTCGAGAAAGCGCGGGCCGTAGCGCTCCAGCAGGTCGGGGTCCAACACCATGGTCAGCCATTGTTCGACGCTCATGCCTGGGCTCCTTGCAGGTGGCGGTTGCAGCGCCGTTCGATGAGGGCGAAGACCCTGCCCGACAGCGCCGAGAACAGCAGGTAGCCCAGGCAGGCCACGCCGTAGAAGAACATCGGCTCTTTGGTCACGCTGACCGCCAGGTTGGTCTGGCGCATCAGGTCGACCAGGGAGATGGTCGACACCAGCGAGGTGTCCTTGAGCAACGACAGCCAGTTGTTGGACAGACCAGGCAGGGCGATGCGGGTGAGTTGCGGCAGCACCACCTTGAAGAACCCCGTGCGCCGGCTCAGGCCCAGGGCGGCGCAAGCCTCCACCTGGCCCTTGGGCAGGGTCTTGAAGGCGGCCAGCCAGATCTCGCTGGAAAAGGCGGCGAACACCAGGCTGAAGGCGATCATCGCGGCGAGGAAGGTGTTGATCAGCACCTCGCCTTCATAGCCCAGGGCCGCCAGCAGCGTCTGCGCGGCGATCTGGCAGCCGTAGTAGATGATCAGCAGGGTCAACAGCTCGGGCAGGCCACGGAACACGGTGGAGAACGTGGTCGCCCAGGCGCGGGGCAGGCGCTTGCGCGAACGCGCGGCGAGGGCCACGAGCAGGCCCAGGGGCAGGCCGATGGGCAGGCAAGCCAGGGCCAGCGACAGGGTCACCAGGGCGCCGGCCAGCAGCGCCTGGCCCCAGCCGCCACTGGCGAAAGACAGCAAGGACAATTGATCGAGCATGGTGTATCTCCACACTGTCGCTATCGGGGGCGCTTCGTGCCCCTTTCGCGACGCAAGGCCGCTCCCACAGGGGCGGCGCCGAGCTCAAGAGCGGCGCAGCCTCCATGGGAGAGGGCGGTCGCAGGTCAGTTGTAGATATCGAAGTCGAAGTACTTGCTGGCGATCTTCTGGTAGGTGCCGTTGGCGACGATCTCGGCCAACGCCTGGTTCAGGCGCTGGCGCAGGGCGTCGTCGTCCTTGCGCACGGCGATGGCGGCGTTGGCCTTGGTGCCGGCGACGTCGCCGAGGATCCGGCAGCAGGCCTGGCCGTTCTTGTCCATCCACTCGTGCAGGGGGAACTTGTCGGCGATCACCCCGTCCAGGCGGCCGGAGGCCAGGTCGGCGTTGGCCTCGTCCATGGTGGGGTAGAGCTTCACGTCGGCGCCGGCCCTGGCGTAGACGTCCTCGGCATAGATGGCCTGGGTCGAGGAAGACTGGGCGCCGACGGTATAGCCCTTGAAGTCGGTCTGGGCATCGGTGATCGGGCTGTCCTTGGCCACCGCGACGGCCAGCGGGGTGCGGTAGTAAGGGTCGCTGAAGGCGATTTTCCTGCGCCGTTCCTCGGTATCGATCATCGAGGCGACCACGGCATCGTACTTGCGGGCCATCAGCGCCGGGATGATGCCTTCCCAGTCCTGGGCCACCAGGGTGCACTGGACCTTCATCTGCGCGCACAGGGCATGGGTGATATCGATGTCGAAACCATGCAGCTTGTTATCGGCGTCGACATAGTTGAAGGGCGGGTAGGCGCCCTCGGTGGCGAACCGCAAGGTCTCGGCACTGGCGGCGCCCGCCAGCAGCAGGGCGCACGCACCCACCACAGCCATGGTCTTTTTCATTTCGCACCTCTGTACTTGCACTCTTGCTATTGTTGTTTGCCCGCTGGCCACGAGGTGTAGCCGACGAACTCGTTATGTAGAGCGGCAGTCGCTTCCAAGCGTCTTTCAACATCGGGCCCGAGTTTCCTGCAGACCTCGTTGACCATCAGGTGCACCCACGACAGCATCGCCGAGGTGGACTCCCAGAACAGGTTGAATTCGGTGGGGATGCGGAACACCTCGTCGGCGTTGGCCTCGGCCCAGTCACAGAAGGTGTCGGTCACCAAGGTGACCGGAATGCCGGCCTGGCGTGCCTTCTGGCACAGCTGCAGGGCATGGCGTGAATAGCGGCGCGCCTCGAACACCAGCAAGGCGCTGTCCTCGGCGCGGCCAAGCAAGACCTCGCCGAAGTGCCCGGCGCTGCCATCGACCAGTTGCACACCGTCGCGCAGGTACTGCATCAGGTGACTCATGCACATGGCGATGCCGCGTTCGGTCTGGAAACCGGCGACGAACACCCGCGGCTTGTCCGCCAGGCGCTGGGCCACCTGCTGCCAGGCCTGGCCACGGCTGTATTCGTGCACCCGCACCAGTGCCGCGATCTCCAGCTCCAGGCTGCCGGCGCTGTCGGCAGCTTCGCGGTTCTGGCGGTAGGCTTGCAGGCGATCCCCCACCAGCCAGGGGCCGTCGCCCAGGTCGCTCTGCAGGTCTTGCTTGAGCGCCTTGAGGTGGGCATAGCCCAGGGCGCGGCAGAAGCGGCCGACACTGGACTCGCTGACGCCCAGCTTGGCGGCGATGCTGGCCGAGGTCTGGAACGGCAGCTCGTGCAGGTTGGCGAGCATGTAGCTGGCGATCTTGCGGCCCGAGGCGGCGGCGCCGTGCAGGCTGTTCTCCAGGCGTTGCTTGATCGGTTGGCTCATGTCGCGGCTCCGGGCTGGCTGAGGCGTGGGATAGAAAATGGATGTTTTCTGTCACTAAGTCAATATTTGACAGATAACTGCCATTCGCGGGAAAGTCTTCGCCATTGCCTTACGCTGTAGCCATTCCAATGCCAAGAAAGGAGCTCCAGATGTCCGCACCTTCCGCCAGCCCCGTCGTGCGCGTGCCTTTTGCCGAGCTGCAGGCGCTGCTGCAACGTATCTTCCTGCGTCACGGCTGTTCCGAGGCGGTGGCCGCGGTGCTCGCCCACAACTGCGCCAGCGCCCAGCGCGATGGCGCCCACAGCCATGGCGTGTTCCGCATGCCCGGCTACGTCTCTACCCTGGCCAGCGGCTGGGTCGATGGCCGTGCCCAGCCCCAGGTGAGTGACGTGGCGTCGGGGTACGTGCGCGTCGACGCCGCTGGCGGTTTCGCCCAGCCGGCCCTGGCGGCGGCCCGGGCGCTGCTGGTAGAGAAGGCTCGCAGCGCCGGGATCGCGGTGCTGGCGATCCACAACTCGCACCACTTCGCCGCCCTTTGGCCGGACGTGGAGCCCTTCGCGGACGAAGGGCTGGTGGCGCTCAGCGTGGTCAACAGCATGACCTGCGTGGTGCCCCATGGGGCGCGTAAGCCGCTGTTCGGCACCAACCCCATCGCCTTTGCCGCGCCTTGCGCAGGGCATGATCCGATCGTCTTCGACATGGCCACCAGCGCCATGGCCCATGGCGACGTGCAGATCGCCGCCCGGGCGGGCGAGACGTTGCCGCCGGGCATGGGCGTGGACGCCGAGGGCCAGCCGACCTGCGACCCGGCGGCGATCCTCGAAGGCGGCGCGCTGCTGCCGTTTGGCGGGCACAAGGGCTCGGCGCTGTCGATGATGGTCGAGTTGCTGGCGGCGGCGCTGACCGGTGGGCATTTCTCCTGGGAGTTCGATTGGTCCGGGCATCCGGGGGCGAAGACGCCCTGGACCGGGCAACTGATCATCGTCATCGACCCGAGCAAGGCACAAGGGCAGCGGTTTGCCCAGCGCAGCCGGGAGCTGGTGGAGCAGATGCAGGCGGTGGGGCTGACCCGTATGCCGGGGGAGCGGCGCTACCGCGAGCGGGAGGTGGCCGAGCGGGAAGGCGTGGCACTGAGCGAGCAGGAGTTGCAGGGGCTCGAGGCGCTGGCTGGCTGACACGGCCCAATGGCCGCTCAGAGCATACCGCTGTCCTTATGTCGTGCAGGCCTGCACTGAACACCTTGCACATCAGTGATGTTCCTGTGGCGCCACTGCAGGTATCCTCGGGGGCAGCATTTCCCGAACTGTCCTGATCCAAGGAGCTGTGCGCTGTGTTCAAACATGTCGATGCCTATGCCGGCGACCCGATTCTCTCGCTGATGGAGACCTTCAAGGCCGACCCACGTGCCGACAAGGTCAACCTGAGTATCGGCCTGTACTACGATGAGGCTGGCGTGGTGCCGCAACTGGCGGCGGTGGGCGAGGTGGAGAAGCGCCTGGCCGGCCAGCCCCACGAGGCTTCCCTGTACCTGCCGATGGAAGGTCTGGCCAGCTATCGCCAGGCGATCCAGGCCCTGCTGTTCGGTGCCGATCACCCGGCGGTGGCAGGCGGTCGCGTGGCCACCGTGCAGACCGTGGGCGGCTCCGGGGCGCTGAAGGTCGGTGCGGACTTCCTCAAGCGTTACTTCCCGCAGTCCGAGGTCTGGGTCAGCAACCCGACCTGGGACAACCACCGGGCGATCTTCGAGGGCGCGGGCTTCAAGGTCCACACCTACCCGTACTTCGACCCGGCCAGCCGTGGCCTGGACTTCGCCGGCATGCTCGCCACCTTGCAGGGGCTGGCGCAGAACAGCATCGTCCTGCTGCACCCGTGCTGCCACAACCCCACTGGCGTCGACCTGGACCAGAACCAGTGGCAGCAGGTGGTCGAGGTGGTCAAGGCGCGCCAGCTGATCCCGTTCCTCGACATCGCCTACCAGGGCTTCGGCGAAGGCCTGGTGGAAGACGCCTACGCCATCCGCGAAATGGCCCGCGCCGGGGTGCCGTGCCTGGTCAGCAACTCGTTCTCGAAGATCTTCTCGCTGTACGGCGAGCGGGTAGGGGGCCTGTCGGTGGTCTGCGACGACGACGCCACCGCTCAGAGCGTGCTCGGCCAGCTCAAGGCCACCGTGCGCCGCAACTATTCCAGCCCGCCCTGCCACGGCGCCCAACTGGTCGCCGGCGTGCTCGGCGATGCCGCGCTCAATGCCCAGTGGGTGGCGGAAGTGGAAGCGATGCGCAAGCGTATCCTCGACATGCGCCAGGGGCTGGTGGACCTGCTCGGTGAACTGCTGCCGGGCCAGGACTTCCAGTTCTTCCTGCGCCAGCGCGGCATGTTCAGCTACACCGGTTTGAGCGTCGAGCAGGTACGTCGCCTGCGGGACGAGTTCGGCGTGTACCTGATCGACAGCGGCCGGGTGTGCATGTCGGGCCTGCGCCCGGCCAACCTGCGCCGTGTGGCCGAGGCATTCGCGGCCGTTCAACAGGGTTGATGCAGGCGGGCACCCTTTCGGGGTGCCTGGTCGATCACATTCGCGGGCAAGCCCGCTCCCATGATCCTGCCAGTCGTATCGTTGGCGACCGGCTCGGCCCCTGTGGGAGCGGGCTTGCCCGCGAGTGCGTTCGCCGCCAGGCTTCCTGTGTGAAGGTGCAACCCATTCCTCCAATCAGGTAACGCCTGGTTTCAGAAAATTCCCACCCAAGGTGCAACCGTCCCTCGGGCAGGGCTATGCAAGTGCAACCCAATCAGCGCACAATCGCGCCCCTCTTTTTCGGTTGAGGTGCGCGAGGCCTTGTGTTTCGCCGCTCTCAGCCTGTTGCAGTCTTGCGAGTGGAGTTGCACCCGGAATGAATGAGCAGGCCCCAAGCGTCGAACGGCGCTTCGAAGAATCGACCCCCGCCACCCTCGGCAGCTGGTCGCGACAAGACACCACCTGGATGCTGGGCCTGTTCGGCACGGCGATCGGCGCCGGAACCCTGTTCCTGCCGATCAACGCCGGCCTCGGCGGTTTCTGGCCGCTGCTGATCCTGGCCGTGCTGGCCTTCCCCATGACCTACTACGCCCACCGCGGGCTGACCCGCTTCGTGCTCTCCGGGCGCAACGGCGGCGATATCACCGAGGTGGTCGAGGAACACTTCGGCATCACGGCCGGTGCCCTGATCACCGTGTTGTACTTCTTCGCCATCTTCCCGATCCTGCTGATCTACAGCGTGGCCTTGACCAACACCGTCAGCAGCTTCATGGAACACCAGTTGCACATGACCCCGCCACCGCGGGCGCTCCTGTCGTTCCTGCTGATCTTCGGCCTGCTGCTGGTGGTGCGCTGCGGTGAACAGGCCACGGTCAAGGTCATGAGCCTGCTGGTGTACCCGTTCATCGTCGCCCTGGCGCTGCTGGCCCTGTACCTGGTGCCGCACTGGAATGGCGGCATCCTCGACAGCGCCACCCAGCTGCCGTCAGGCTCGGCCTTCCTGCACACCTTGTGGCTGGCGATCCCGGTGATGGTGTTCTCCTTCAACCACTCGCCGATCATCTCGGCCTTCGCCGTCGACCAGAAGCGTCGCTACGGCGAACATGCCGATGAGCGCAGCGGCCAGATCCTGGCACGCGCCCATCTGCTGATGGTAGCCATGGTGCTGTTCTTCGTCTTCAGCTGCGTGCTGACCCTCAGCAGCGCCCAACTGGCCGAGGCCAAGGCGCAGAACCTGTCGATCCTGTCGTACCTGGCCAACCATTTCAGCAACCCGACCATCGCCTTCGCCGCGCCGTTGATCGCGTTCATCGCCATCGCCAAGTCGTTCCTGGGGCACTACATCGGGGCCAGCGAAGGCCTCAAGGGCATCATCGCCAAGACCGGCCTGCGCCCAGACGCCAAGGCCATGGACCGTGTAGTCGCTGCGCTGATGTTGGTGGTGTGCTGGATCGTCGCCACCCTCAACCCGAGCATCCTGGGCATGATCGAGTCCCTCGGCGGCCCGATCATCGCTGCGCTGCTGTTCCTCATGCCGATGTACGCCATCCGCCGCGTGCCGTCGATGCGCAAGTACAGCGGCGCGCTGTCCAACGTCTTCGTCGTGGTGCTTGGCCTGATGGCCATGTCCTCGGTGGTCTACTCGGTGGTCGATAGCCTGCTGGGGTGAGGGGGCGGCTTCGAGCTGCAAGCTTCAAGTAAAAGCGACGTGGTGCGCCTTGGCTTGTCGCTTGCAGCTCGAGGGGCCACTAGGCACCCGGGCGCCTTCGTGCTTAACTCGGTGTCCTTTTCAAACCTCGCATAAGGATTCATGTCATGGCTCAAGTGACCCTCAAAGGCAGCCCCGTACAGGTCAACGGCAACCTGCCGCAGGCCGGTGCCCAGGCGCCGGCCTTCTCCCTGGTTGGCGAAGGCCTGGCCGACAAGTCGCTGAAGGACTACGCCGGCAAGCGCAAGGTGCTGAACATCTTCCCGAGCGTCGACACCCCGACCTGCGCCACCTCCGTGCGCAAGTTCAATGCCCAGGCCAACGACCTGGCCAACACCGTGGTGCTGTGCATCTCCGCCGACCTGCCGTTCGCCCAGGCGCGCTTTTGCGGCGCCGAAGGCCTGGAGAACGTGAAGAACCTGTCGACCCTGCGTGGCCGTGAGTTCCTCGAGAACTATGGCGTGGCCATCGCCGACGGCCCCCTGGCCGGCCTGGCTGCCCGCGCCGTGGTGGTGCTGGACGAGAACGACAAGGTCCTGCACAGCGAACTGGTCGGCGAAATCGCCGACGAGCCGAACTACGACGCGGCGCTGGCTGTATTGAAATAAATGTACCGGGGCTGCCGTGCAGCCCCCTGGGGTTACACCCTGTAACGGCCTGGAACGCTTTCCAGGCCGTTTTCATTTAAAGTTCAGCGTCTTGGCAACGTAAGCCGAAGGTAAATCCCTGGTAAAGGCCCTTTGCTAAAACGGTGCCAGTGCTTATCGTTCAACCTCCCCAAGCCGCCATTTCCTGAACAAGGTTCGTTCAACCCATGCAAGCTTCCGTCTCCCGTTCCCCTCGTCGCTGGCTCGTCGGCCTGCTGATCCTGCTGCTGATGGCCCTGCTGGCCTGGTGGCTGTGGCCTGCATCGCCGGCCAACAAGGAAGCGAGCGGGCGCCCAGGCGGGCGTCCTGGCTTCGGCGCCTCCGCCGACCCGGTGCCGGTGCGCGTGGAGCCGGTGCGCGTCGGTGACTTCCCGCTGTACTACAAGGCCCTAGGCACGGTAACGGCGACCAACACGGTCAACGTGCGCAGCCGGGTGGCCGGCGAGCTGGTCAAGATCCACTTCAAGGAAGGCCAGCAGGTCAAGGCCGGCGACTTGCTTGCCGAGATCGACCCGCGCCCCTACCGCATCGCCCTGCAGCAGGCCGAAGGCACCCTGGCGCAGAACCAGGCCCAGTTGAAGAACGCCCAGGTCGACCTGGCGCGCTACAAGGGCCTGTACGCCGAAGACAGCATCGCCAAGCAGACCCTGGACACCGCCGAGGCCCAGGTGGCGCAGTTCCTGGGCCTGGTCAAGACCAACCAGGCGCAGGTCAACGATGCCCGTCTGAACCTCGAATTCACCCAGATCCGCGCGCCGATCAGCGGCCGCGTGGGCCTGCGCCAGCTCGACCTGGGCAACCTGGTGGCGGCCAACGACACCACCGCGCTGGCGGTGATCACCCAGACCGAACCGATCAACGTCGCCTTCACCCTGCCGGAGACGGAACTGGCCACCGTGCTCGAGCGCTACCGCAGCGGCGCCAGCCTGCCGGTCGAGGCCTGGGATCGTGGCGATGCCAAGCTGCAGTCCACCGGCGTGCTGGGCAGCCCGGACAACCAGATCGACACCACCACCGGCACCCTGAAGTTCAAGGCCCGCTTCGAGAACAAGGACCAGGCCCTGTTCCCCAACCAGTTCGTCAACGTGCGCCTGCTGGCCGATACCCTCAAACAGGTGGTCCTGGCCCCGGCCGCGGCGATCCAGTTCGGCAACGACGGTACCTTCGCCTACGTGGTCAATGCCCAGAACAAGGTCAACATCCGCAAGCTCAAGGTGGGTGCCAGCGATGGCGAGCGCAGCGTGATCCTCGAGGGCCTGGCCGCCGGCGATCGCCTGGTGCTCGAAGGCACCGACCGCCTGCGCGAGGGCAGCCTGGTGGACGTGGTGGAAGACAGCTCGCAAGTCCCGACCACCCCCGGCCAGCACCTGCAGGGCCAGGACGCCAAGGGCTCGGCCCAGGCCGATGAGCCGCGCAAGGCGGGCGCATGAACCTGTCGCGCCTGTTCATCCTCCGTCCGGTCGCCACCACGCTGAGCATGCTGGCCATCGTCCTGGCCGGCCTGATCGCCTACAAGCTGCTGCCGGTCTCGGCCTTGCCCCAGGTCGACTACCCGACCATCCGGGTCATGACCCTGTACCCCGGTGCCAGCCCCCAGGTGATGACCAGCGCGGTCACCGCGCCACTGGAGCGCCAGTTCGGACAGATGCCGGGGCTGACCCAGATGGCCTCGACCAGTTCCGGCGGCGCCTCGGTGCTGACCCTGCGCTTTAGCCTGGACATGAACATGGACGTCGCCGAGCAACAGGTGCAGGCCGCGATCAATGCCGCCAGCAACCTGCTGCCCAGCGACCTGCCGGCACCGCCGGTGTACAACAAGGTCAACCCGGCCGACACCCCGGTGCTGACCCTGGCCATCTCGTCGAAGACCATGCCGTTGCCCAAGCTCAACGACCTGGTCGATACCCGCGTGGCCCAGAAAATCGCCCAGATCAGCGGCGTGGGCATGGTCAGCATCGCCGGCGGCCAGCGCCAGGCGGTGCGGATCAAGGTCAACGTCGATGCCCTGGCCGCCAACGGCCTGAACCTGGACGATGTGCGCACCCTGATCGGTGCCTCCAACGTCAACCAGCCCAAGGGCAACTTCGACGGCCCGACCCGGGTGTCGATGCTCGACGCCAACGACCAGCTGCGCTCGCCCGAGGAGTACGCCAACCTCATCCTGGCCTACAACGACGGTGCACCGCTGCGCCTGAAGGACGTCGCCGAGATCGTCGACGGTGCCGAGAACGAGCGTCTGGCGGCCTGGGCCAACGAGAACCAGGCGGTGCTGCTGAACATCCAGCGCCAGCCGGGGGCCAATGTCATCGAGGTGGTCGACCGGATCAAGCAGATGCTGCCGTCGATCACCGACAACCTGCCGGCCGGCCTGGATGTCATGGTCCTCACCGACCGTACCCAGACCATCCGTGCCGCGGTCAAGGACGTGCAGCACGAGCTGCTGATCGCCATCGCCCTGGTGGTGATGGTCACCTTCGTCTTCCTGCGCCGCGTCAGCGCCACGATCATCCCGTCGATCGCCGTGCCGCTGTCGCTGATCGGCACCTTCGGCGTGATGTACCTGGCCGGTTTCTCGATCAACAACCTCACCCTCATGGCCCTGACCATCGCCACCGGTTTCGTGGTGGACGATGCCATCGTCATGCTGGAGAACATCTCCCGGCACATCGAGGAGGGCGAGACGCCGATGCAGGCGGCGCTCAAGGGCGCCCGGCAGATCGGCTTCACCCTGGTGTCGCTGACCTTCTCGCTGATCGCGGTGCTGATCCCGCTGCTGTTCATGGCCGACGTGGTCGGCCGGCTGTTCCGCGAGTTCGCCATCACCCTGGCGGTGGCGATCCTGATCTCCCTGGTGGTGTCCCTGACCCTGACGCCGATGATGTGCGCCCGCCTGCTCAAGCGCGAGCCCAAGGCCGAGGAGCAGGGGCGCTTCTACCGCGCCAGCGGCGCCTGGATCGACTGGCTGATCGAGCACTACGGCAGCGCCCTGCAGTGGGTACTCAAGCACCAGCCGCTGACCCTGATGGTGGCGGTGGCGAGCCTGGCGTTGACCGTGTTCCTCTACCTGATCGTGCCCAAAGGCTTCTTCCCGGTGCAGGACACCGGGGTGATCCAGGGCATCTCCGAGGCGCCGCAGTCGACGTCGTTCGCCGCCATGAGCGAGCGCCAGCAGGCCTTGAGCAAGGTGATCCTGCAGGACCCGGCGGTACAGAGCCTGTCGTCCTACATCGGCGTCGATGGCGACAACGCCACCCTCAACAGCGGCCGCCTGCTGATCAACCTCAAGCCCCATACCGAGCGTGACGTCACCGCCAGCGACGTGATCGACCGCCTGCAGCCGCAACTGGACAAGCTGGTGGGCATCCGCCTGTTCATGCAACCGGTGCAGGACCTGAGCATCGAGGACCGGGTCAGCCGCACCCAGTACCAGTTCAGCCTGTCCTCGCCCGATGCCGACATGCTCGCCGAATGGAGCGGCAAGCTGGTCCAGGCCCTGCAGCAACGGCCCGAGCTCATGGACGTGGCCAGCGATCTGCAGGACAAGGGCCTGCAGGTCTACCTGGTGATCGACCGCGACATGGCCAGCCGCCTCGGCATCAGCGTGTCGCAGATCACCAACGCCCTGTACGACGCCTTCGGCCAGCGGCAGATCTCCACCATCTATACCCAGGCCAGCCAATACCGCGTGGTGCTGCAGTCCCAGGCCGCGTCGAGCATCGGCCCGCAGGCGCTGGAGTCGATCCACGTCAAGGCCAGCGATGGCGGCCAGGTGCGCCTGTCGGCCCTGGCGCGCATCGAGCAGCGCCAGGCGCAACTGGCCATTTCCCATATCGGCCAGTTCCCGGCGGTGATGATGTCGTTCAACCTGGCCCACGGTGCGTCCCTGGGCGAGGCGGTCCAGGTGATCGAGCAGGTGCAGCAGCAGATCGGCATGCCGCTGGGCGTGCAGACCCGCTTCCAGGGCGCCGCCGAGGCGTTCCAGGCGTCGTTGTCGAGCACCTTGCTGCTGATCCTCGCCGCCGTGGTGACCATGTACATCGTGCTGGGCGTGCTCTACGAGAGCTACATCCACCCGGTGACCATCCTCTCGACCCTGCCATCGGCGGCGGTGGGGGCCTTGCTCGCGCTGCTGCTGAGCGGCAACGACCTGGGGATGATCGCCATCATCGGCATCATCCTGCTGATCGGCATCGTCAAGAAGAACGCGATCATGATGATCGACTTCGCCCTGGAGGCCGAGCGCCAGCAGGGCATGAGCCCGCGCGATGCGATCTACCAGGCGGCGCTGCTGCGCTTCCGGCCGATCCTGATGACCACCCTGGCCGCGCTGTTCGGCGCCGTGCCGCTGATGCTCGCCACCGGCTCCGGCGCCGAGTTGCGCCAGCCCCTGGGCCTGGTGATGGTCGGTGGCCTGCTGGTCAGCCAGGTGCTGACGCTGTTCACCACCCCGGTCATCTACCTCTACTTCGACCGCCTTGCACGGCGCTTCGGCAAGCAGCGCCTGACGGAGGAGCCGGCATGAGCAACGGCAAGCTGATCGGTGTGCACGTCGAGCTTGTGGCTGGCCTGGTTTTCTCGTGCGGCTTGCAGCTTGACGCTTGCCGCTTGCATTTCGCCGCCCGGGGTCGCCCATGAACCTGTCCGGCCCGTTCATCCGCCGGCCGGTGGCGACCATGCTGCTGAGCCTGGCGATCATGCTGCTCGGTGGCGTCAGTTTCGGCCTGTTGCCGGTTTCGCCGCTGCCGCAGATGGATTTCCCGGTGATCGTGGTGCAGGCCAACCTGCCGGGCGCGAGCCCCGAGGTCATGGCTGCCACCGTCGCAACGCCCCTGGAGCGCAAGCTTGGCAGCATCGCCGGGGTCAGCACCCTGACCAGCAGTTCCAACCAGGGCTCCACCCGGGTGATCATCGGCTTCGAGATGGGGCGTGACATCGACGGTGCGGCACGCGAAGTGCAGGCGGCCATCAACGCCACCCGCAACCTGTTGCCCAGCGGCATGCGCAGCATGCCCACGTACAAGAAGATCAACCCGTCCCAGGCGCCGATCATGGTGCTGTCGCTGACCTCCGACGTGCTGCAGAAAGGCCAGCTCTACGACCTGGCCGATACCATCCTGGCCCAGAGCCTGGCCCAGGTCAGCGGGGTAGGGGAAGTGCAGATCGGCGGCAGTTCCCTGCCGGCGGTGCGTATCTCCCTGGAGCCGCAGTTGCTCAACCAGTACGGCCTGTCCCTGGACGAGGTGCGCACCGCCGTGGCCAACGCCAACCAGCGCCGGCCCATGGGCTTCGTCGAGGACGCCGAGCGCAACTGGCAGGTGCGCGCCAACGACCAGCTGGAGAAGGCCAAGGACTACGAGCCCCTGGTGATCCGCCAGGAGAATGGCTCGATCCTGCGCCTGTCGGATGTCGCCAGCGTCACCGACGGCGTGGAGAACCGCTACAACAGCGGCTTCTTCAACGACCAGAGCGCCGTGCTGATGGTGGTCAACCGCCAGACCAACGCCAACATCATCGAGACCGTCGAGCAGATCAAGGCCCAGTTGCCTGCCCTGCAGTCGCTGCTGCCGGCCAGCGTCAAGCTGGACGTGGCCATGGACCGTTCGCCGGTGATCAAAGCGACCCTCAAGGAAGCCGAGCACACCCTGCTGATCGCCGTGGCCCTGGTGATCCTGGTGGTCTACCTGTTCCTCGGCAACCTGCGTGCCTCGCTGATCCCGAGCCTTGCGGTACCGGTGTCGCTGGTAGGCACCTTCGCGGTCATGTACCTGTGCGGCTTCTCCCTGAACAACCTGTCGCTGATGGCCTTGATCCTCGCCACGGGCCTGGTGGTGGACGATGCCATCGTGGTGCTGGAGAACATCTCCCGGCACATCGAGGACGGCCAGCCACCGATGCGCGCGGCCTTCCTCGGCGCCAAGGAGGTGGGCTTCACCCTGCTGTCGATGAACGTCTCGCTGGTGGCGGTGTTCGTCTCCATCCTGTTCATGGGGGGCATCGTGCGCGGCCTGTTCCAGGAGTTCTCGATCACCCTGGCGGCGGCGATCATCGTCTCGCTGGTGGTGTCCCTGACCCTCACGCCGATGCTCTGCGCACGCTGGCTCAAGCCGCACCGCGAGGAGCAGAACCGCCTGCAGCGCTGGAGCGAGCAGGTGCACCAGCGCATGGTCGGCGCCTACGACCGCAGCCTGGGCTGGGCCCTGCGCCACAAGCGCCTGACCCTGGTCAGCCTGCTGGTGACCATCGCCGTCAACATTGCCTTGTACGTGGTGGTGCCCAAGACCCTCATGCCGCAACAGGACACCGGCCAGCTGATGGGCTTCATCCGTGGCGACGACAGCCTGTCGTTCACCGTGATGCAGCCGAAGATGGAGGTCTATCGCCGGGCATTGCTGCAGGATCCGGCGGTACAGAGCGTGGCCGGCTTCATCGGTGGCAACAGCGGTACCAACAACGCCATGGTGCTGGTGCGCCTCAAACCGATCAGCGAACGCCGGATATCGGCCCAGCAGGTGATCGAGCGCCTGCGCAAGGAACTGCCCAAGGTGCCTGGCGGGCGCCTGTACCTGATGGCCGACCAGGACCTGCAACTGGGTGGCGGTGGCCGCGACCAGAGCACCTCGCAGTACCTGTACACCCTGCAGAGCGGCGACCTGGCGGCCCTGCGCGAGTGGTTCCCGAAAGTCACCACGGCCCTGCGCGCCTTGCCGGAGCTGACCGCCATCGACGCCCGTGACGGCGCCGGCACCCAGCAGGTGACCCTGGTGGTGGACCGCGACCAGGCCAAGCGCCTGGGGATCGACATGGACATGGTCACCACGGTGTTGAACAACGCCTACAGCCAGCGCCAGATCTCGACCATCTACGACAGCCTCAACCAGTACCAGGTGGTGCTGGAGATCAACCCGAAGTACGCCTGGGACCCGAGCACCCTGGAGCAGGTCCAGGTGATCACCGCCGAGGGGGCGCGGGTGCCGCTGTCGAGCTTCGCCCGCTACGAGAACAGCCTGGCCAACGATCGGGTCAGCCACGAGGGGCAGTTCGCCTCCGAGGACATCGCCTTCGACGTCGCCGAGGGCTACAGCCCCGACCAGGCCATGGCCGCACTGGAGCGCGCGGTGGCCAAGGTCGGCCTGCCGGAGTCGGTGATCGCCAAGCTCGGCGGCACCGCCGATGCCTTTGCCAAGACCCAGGAAGGCCAGCCGTTCATGATCCTCGGCGCCCTGGTGCTGGTGTACCTGGTACTGGGCATCCTCTACGAGAGCTACATCCACCCGCTGACCATCCTCTCGACCTTGCCCTCGGCCGGCGTCGGCGCTTTGCTCGCGCTCTACGCCACAGGCGGGGAGTTCAGCCTGATTTCGCTGCTGGGGCTGTTCCTGCTGATCGGCGTGGTGAAGAAGAACGCCATCTTGATGATCGACCTGGCCCTGCAGTTCGAACGTAACGACGGCATGAGCCCGGAGGAATCGATCCGCCGCGCCTGCCTGCTGCGCCTGCGCCCGATCCTGATGACCACCCTGGCCGCCATCCTCGGCGCACTGCCGCTGCTGCTCAGCCGCGCCGAGGGCGCCGAGATGCGCCAGCCCCTGGGCCTGACCATCATCGGCGGCCTGGTCTTCAGCCAGGTCCTGACCCTCTACACCACGCCTGTGGTCTACCTGTACCTCGACCGCCTGCGCCACCGCTTCAACCATTGGCGCGGCGTGCGCACCGACGCCGCACTGGAAACCCCGCTATGAACTTTGCCCAGACCCCACTTCATCGTGCCTTCACGCGGCTGACCCGCGGGCGCGGCTCGCGCCTGCTCGGCGCCGGGCTGTGCGTGGCGATGCTCAGTGCCTGTACCTTGAGCCCGGACTACCATCGGCCCGAACTGAGCACGCCGGCCCAGTTCAAGCAGGCCGAAGGCTGGACCCAGGCCAAGCCGTCCGACGCCCTGGCGCGTGGAGCCTGGTGGGAGATCTACGGCGATGCCGGGCTCAACGCGCTGGTCGAGGAGCTCAACCGCAACAACCAGACTGTCGCGCAGTACGAAGCCCAGTACCGCCAGGCCCAGGCACTGGTACGCAGCAGCCGTGGCGCGCTGTTCCCCAGCCTCGACCTGTCCGTGGGCAAGACCCGCTCGGCCCAGGGCACCGGCAGCAGCAGCTCGAGCCTGTCGAACAACAGCAGTGGTATCCGCAATACCTACAACGCCCAGCTCGGTGTGAGCTGGGAGCTGGACCTGTGGGGCAAACTGCGCGAAACGCTCAACGCCAACGAGGCCAGCGCCGAAGCCAGCTTCGCCGACCTTGCGGCGATTCGCCTGAGCCTGCAGTCGGAGCTGGTGCAGAACTACCTGCAACTGCGGGTGATCGATGAGCAGAAGCGGCTGCTGGAAGCGACCGTCGCCGCCTACGCGCGTTCGTTGCGGATGAACGAGAACCAGTACCGCGCGGGCGTCGCCGGCCCGGATGCGGTGGCCCAGGCGCGGACCCAGCTCAAGAGCACCCAGGCCGACCTGATCGACCTGGCCTGGCAGCGCGCCCAGTACGAGAACGCCATCGCCGTGTTGCTGGGCAAGGCGCCGGCCGATTTCGCCCTGGCCGACAGCAACGACATCCCGGCCTTGCCGCAGATTCCCCTGGCGCTGCCGTCGCAGTTGCTGGAGCGGCGCCCGGACATCGCCTCGGCCGAGCGTAATGTGATGGCGGCCAACGCCAATATCGGCGTGGCCCGTGCGGCCTACTTCCCAGACCTGACGCTGAGCATGAGTGGCGGTTACTCCAGCAGCAGCTTCAGCAACTGGATCGAGCTGCCCAACCGCTACTGGTCGGTAGGGCCGCAACTGGCCATGACGCTGTTCGATGCCGGCAGGCGCAGTGCCGAAGTCGACCGCACGGTCGCGGTGTATGACCAGACCGTGGCGCAATACCGGCAGACCGTGCTCGATGGCTTCAGGGAAGTGGAGAACTACCTGGTGCAACTGAAGGTGTACGGGGACGAGGCGGTGGTGCGCCAGGAGGCGCTGGATGCCGCCCGCGAGTCGCTGCGCCTGACCGAGAACCAGTACCGTGCCGGGCTGATCGGCTACCTGGACGTGGTCAATGTGCAGACCACGGCGCTGAGCAACGAACGCAGCGTGCTGACCTTGCTGCAGGGGCGGTTGGTGGCCAGCGTGCAACTGATCGCCGCGCTGGGCGGCGGATGGGAAGCGCAGCAGGCGTTTGCCGAGGCGCAGGAGAGCGGACAGGACTGAGCCTGGGTTTTTGGGGGGGCGAAGCGGCCCCAATCCCCTTCCTAGAATGGATCCATTCTCATTCGCGAAAACCCGTGCGTTTCAGCAAGGCTTGAGTACAATCATCGGCTTTTTCCGGACCCACTCCGGGCCTGCCGCTGGAACTGCAAATGCTGATCGGTAGCTACTCCTCTTCGCTGGTGTTGATCTCGCTGTGCGTGGCCATCCTGGCGTCCTATACCGCCCTTGACCTCACCGGACGCATCGCCACGGCCAAGGGCCAGGCGGCCTGGCTGTGGATGGGCGGGGGCGCGTTCGCCATGGGCATCGGCATCTGGTCGATGCACTTCATCGGCATGCTCGCCTTCAGCCTGCCCATCGACCTGGGCTATGACCTGGCCCTGACCGCGCTGTCTTTGCTGATCGCCATGCTGTCGTCGGGCTTCGCCCTGTGGCTGGTCAGCCAACCGAGCCTGCCCTGGCCGTCGTTGGCGTTCGGCGCGCTGATCATGGGCGGCGGGATCGCCAGCATGCACTACACCGGCATGGCCGCGTTGCGTATGCAGCCGGGCATCGACTACGACCCGACGCTGTTCGGCGCCTCCCTGGCCATCGCCGTGGGGGCGTCGGCGGCGGCGTTGTGGATCGCCTTCCGCTTGCGCCGGCACACGCCCTACGTGCGCCAGGTACGTGGCGCGGCGGCGGTGTTGATGGGCATCGCCATCGTCGGCATGCACTACACCGGCATGGCGGCGGCGAACTTCCCCGAGGGCAGTTTCTGCGGTGCACTGGCCGGTGGCCTGCGCGGCGATGGCCTGGACTACCTGGTGCTGATCACCACCCTGGCGGTGCTCGCCGTGGCACTGCTCACCTCGGTGCTGGACGCCCGCCTGGAGGCGCGTACCGCGGAGCTGGCACAGTCGCTGACCCTGGCCAACCAGGAACTGATCCAGCTGGCGCTGCACGACACCCTGACCGGGCTGCCCAACCGCACCCTACTGGCAGACCGCATCGAGCAGGCCATCGGCAAGGTGGCGGAGCAGGGCGGTTGTTTCGCCCTGATGTTCATCGACCTGGATGGCTTCAAGCCGGTCAACGATGCCTTCGGCCACCATGTCGGCGACCAGTTGCTCAAGGCCGTGGCGGCGCGCCTGCGCGGCCACCTGCACAGCCAGGACACCCTGGCACGCATCGGCGGCGATGAGTTCGTCCTGCTGGTGCAACTGCGCGAGCCGGACGATGCCATGGACGTGGCGGTCAAGCAGGTCAACCTGGTGTCGCGCCCGTTCCGCGTGGCCGAGCACGACCTGCAGCTGTCGGCGAGCCTGGGCATCGTGCTCTACCCGGGCAATGGCCAGGACCAGCACGAACTGCTGCGCAACGCCGATGCCGCCATGTACCACGCCAAGAGCGCCGGCAAGAACGGCTACAGCTTCTTCGACAGTTCGATGAACAGCAACGCCCGCCAGCAGCTGCAGTTGCTCCAGGACCTGCGCGCGGCCCTGGAGCTGGGCCAGTTCCGCCTGCACTACCAGCCCAAGTTCGATGCCGTCGCCCGCCAGCCGATCGGTGCCGAGGCATTGCTGCGCTGGGAACACCCGCAGCACGGCCTGTTGCTGCCGGAGCGCTTCATCGGGCTGGCGGAGAAGACCGGGCTGATCATTCCCATTGGCGAGTGGGTGCTCGACGAGGCCTGCCGGCAGATGCGTCAGTGGCTCGACCAGGGGCACGAGGGCTGGCGCATGGCGGTCAACCTCTCGGCCATCCAGTTCTGCCACGCTGGCCTGGTCGCCAGCGTGGCCCGCGCCCTGGAGGCCAACCGCCTGCCGCCGAACCACCTGACCCTGGAGATCACCGAGACCACCGCCATGCGCGATGCCGACGCCAGCCTGACCGTGCTGCAGAAGCTCGCCGACATGGGCGTGGACCTGTCCATCGACGATTTCGGCACGGGCTATTCCAGCCTGATGTACCTCAAGCGCCTGCCGGCCAACGAGTTGAAGATCGACCGTGGCTTCGTCCGCGACCTGGAGCAGGACAGCGACGACGCCGCGATCGTCTCGGCCATCGTCGCCCTTGGCCAGGCGCTGGGCCTGCGTATCGTCGCCGAAGGGGTGGAAACCGACCGTCAGCAGGCGTTCCTGACCCGCCTGGGATGCGATTCGCTGCAGGGCTACCTGCTCGGCCAGCCAGTGCCGGCCGAGCAGTTCATGGCCGGGCTGGACGCGACGCGCCAGCCCGAGGCGAGCTAACTGGCGTCACGCAAGGTACAGAACGGCACGAACGCCTCCATCTCGGCCTCCACGGCCTCGATGATGCGCTCGACATCGGCGGCGGCCATGATGGTCGCGCAGGGGATACCGGCGATGGCCAGCAAGGTCTCGCCGGTGGCGCGGTCGAACAATCGGGCGACCATGCTGCGCGGCGCATCCATGCTCGCCTCGAAGCCCAAGGGGTGGAAGTGCCAGCGCATCACCTGGCAGGCGTTGGGGAACGTCATCTTGTTCATGCCAGCCTCCTTGTCCTGATCCTGAACGCGGTGATCGGGCGGCCGTTCGCTTGGCCGGTGGGAATGTAACGATAGCAGCTGCATCGCCAGTGTCCCGTGGAAAACATGACAAATGTGCGAACGCATGATGTCGATCACAGCCCCGGTAGGGATGACCAGGGCCAGGCCGAAGGCCCTGGCAAACGTTTTCTGCGGTGAGCGGCGGCCGAGGCGCTTGGGGCGACGTGAGTTCACTGCCCAGCGGGGTTTCGGACCAACGGTGCCGCTCGCCCGGCCTGCGTCACCCCGGCATGCCGTCGATCCGCGGGCGCAGCAGGATCGGTAGGTAATGCCAGAGGAACAGCAGCAACGCCAGGCTCCAGCCCAGCACCGACAGGCTCAGCCCCAGCGGTGTGAAAGGCGCCAGCAGCACCCGCGCCAACGCCGCCAGCTGCATCAGGGCGAAGGCCCAGGCGATGAGGGCGGGCACCTGCAGCGGGCGGCCGGTATGGCCGAGGCTGACTCGCGCCATCATCGCCACGATCAAGCCGGTCATGGCGCCGACGCTCAGGGCATGAGTGGCCAGGCTCGGGTTCAGTGCCAGCCCGGCGTGCCACAGGGCCATGCCCAGGCAGGCCAGCAGCAGCCAGGCATAGGCCAGGTGCAACGACCATAGCAGCGGTACCCGCCAGATACCCCGGGCGTGCCAGTGCGCCAAGCGTACCGCATGAAGCACGGCCAGGGCGGCGAACAAGACGGCCAAGGGCAGGCGAGGCGTATCGCCCAGGCCGGCGACGAAGGTCAGCGGCACGGCGACGCTGAGCGCCAGGCACAGCCGGTCCAGCCAGGGGCGGGCGGGGGCGGGTGTCATATCGCCCAGGCCGCGGCGGGTGAAGAACGGAATGACCCGCCCGCCGATCACCGTCATCATCGCCGCCACCAACCACAGGCCGGCGAAAACCCCGCGACGTTGCCACAGTTCGTCCTGGCGCAGCCAGCCAACCAGGGTCAGCCACTGGCAGGCGGCCAACAGCAGGACCAAGCCGACGATCGGGTAATTGTTGCGCAGGCGCCGCCGCACGATGGGCTGCGCCAGGGCCAGGGCGACCAGGGGCAGGAAGCTGCCTTGCACCAGTACCAGCAGCCAGCCCGGCAGGGGCAGGAACCAACTGGCCCGGCCCAGCAGCCAGAGCAGGAACAAGCCTGCCAAGGGCCGCCCGCTCAGGCCCGCGATGCCGCTCCAGTTCTGCACGGCGGTGAGCAGGAAGCCCGCGACGATGGCCGCGGCGAAGCCGTAGAGCATCTCGTGGCGGTGCCAGGCCAGCATGCCGCCGGGCGGCGTTGGTGCGAGCACGCCAAGCAGCACGCCGCCCCACAGCAGCAGGGCGACCAGGGCGAACAGGCTGCCGCCGAGGAAGAACGGACGAAAACCCAGGGCCCAGAGGGCCTGGCGCGGGCGGGAAGCGATCGGCTGGGCGAGCATGGCGGACCTTCGTTCGAACAGTGGGCATCTAATGAGGTACCATCACGAACCGTGCCATCGGCAAAAGCCTTGTATATCAAGGTGATGGCATGGTGCGGAGTCGCTATGACTCCATGTTTCGCTGTCAATTCGACATCCATAAAGGTCGAAATGACTCGCTTGATGCATTGCAGCCCCCTGCTGCGCTACAGGATCCACGTTTTGTCCGATCTTCTGCTCAATCCACTGTTGCAGTACCTGGCCCGCCTGGCGCCTTCGAGCCAGCTGACCATGCGCTACATCCTCCAGGATGCCGCCGACCGGCTGGGCTTCGTCGACTGCGATATCGCCGAGGTGCCCTGGCACCGCCTCGAACCCGGCCACGTCGTTGCCCTGGTGGCAGCGCTGCGTGCCGATGGCTATGCGCCCAATACCTCGTCCTTGTACGTCAACGCCATGCGCGGGGTGATGAACGAGGCCTGGCGCCAGGGCCAGATCGACCATGAGCGGCTGCTGCGCATCCGCGAGGTCAAGCCGGCCAGCGGCAGCCGCCTGCCGCCGGGGCGCAACCTGCGGCGCAGCCTGATCCGTGAATTGATGGAGCTCTGCGCCGCCGACCCACGGCCGCAGGGTGTGCGCGACGCGGCGATCATCGCCTTGCTGTATGGCACGGGCATGCGCAAGTCGGAATCGGTGGACATCGACCTGGACCAGGTGGACTTCCAGGCGCGCAGCCTGCAAGTCGTGGGCAAGGGCAATCGCCAGCTGATCAAGTACGCGCCGACCTGGGCCTTCGAGAAGTTGCAGGCCTGGCTCGACCTGCGGCGCGCACAGTTGCCTGCTGGCGAGCCGGACGATCCGTTCCTGTTCAACCGTATCCGCCGTGGCAACCACATCACCCGCGCGCGGATCACCAAGCACGCCATCTACTACATCGCCCGCCAGCGCGGTGCCCAGGTAGGGGTGAAGATCATGCCGCACGATTTCCGCCGCGCCTTCATCACCCGGGTCATCGAGGAGCACGACTTGTCGATCGCCCAGAAGCTGGCGCATCACGCCAACATCCAGACCACCGCGAGCTATGACCGGCGCGACGACAACGAGCGGCGGCGGGCCGTCGACCGCTTCGATTACTGAGCTCCAGCGTGTAGTTTGAAGCGTGCAGCTGGCATTCAGTGAATGCTCGAGGCCAGTTCGAAGATCGGCATGTACATGAGGATCACGATCAGGCCGATCAGCAGGCCGATGAAGGTCATCAGCAGCGGCTCGAACAGGCGCACGAACCATTCCACCCAGCGGCCGATTTCCTGATCGTGGAAGTCGGCGCAGCGCTCGAGCATCTCGCCGAGGTTGCCTGATTGCTCGCCAGCCCGCAGCAGGCGCAGGGACACCGGTGTCACCAGTTGCCCGGCTTCCAGTGCGTCGGACAGCGGCAGGCCTTCGCCGACCCGCTGACGGGCCTGCGCCAGGCCGGCCGCCGCGGCGCTGCCGAGCAGGCCGCGGGCCATGTCCATGGCGGTGAGGATGGGGATACCCCCCTGCAGGAGAATGCCCAGCGAACGGTAGAAGCGCGCCAGTTCGTACATCACCAGGCGTTGGTGCAGGGCGGGCCAACGGCGCACCTGGCGGCCTGCCCAGCGTCGCAGCGCTGGATGCCGGCGCAGCAGGACCAGGGCCGCGATACCGGCCAGCGTCGCCAGTGCCAGGGGCAGTCGCTGGGCGTGCAGGAACAGGCCGATCTGCATCAGCCCGCGCGACAACCAGGGCAACTCGCTGCCCATGCCTTCGAACACCAGGCTGAAGCGCGGCACCACATAGCCCAGCAGGAACAGCACCACGCCGCCGCCCACCAGCAGCAGGAGCAGGGGGTAGACCGAGGCGCCGACCAGCTTCTGCCGGACCAGGTCCAGGCGCTGGCGATAGCCGATGTAGCGGGCCAGGGCGTCGCCCAGGGCGCCGGTGCGTTCGCTCGATTGCACCAGCGCTACGTACAGGGCGGGAAACACCCGTGGCTGCTGCCCCAGGGCCTGGGACAAGGAGCGGCCCTCGTAGAGCTGGCGCACCAGCGCCTCGAGGACCTTGCGCGCCGACGCGCTGGGCGCTTTCTCGGCCAGGCTCTCCAAGGCATCGATCAGCGGCAGGCCAGCCTCGAGCAGGGTGCCCAACTCCTGGCTGAACAGCACCAGGTCGAAATCCGCCGCCCGGCGCCAGGGCAGGGCATGCAGCAGGCCGCCAGCGCCGCGCACGCTGACCACCCGCAGGCCCTGGTCCTCGGCCTGGCGGCGTGCCTGCTCGGCATCCTCGGCATCGACCTGCAACTGGACGATGCCATGCCGGCCCAGGGCCTTGAGGCTGTAGCGCATGGTTGCCTCTCCCTACTGCCAACTGGTGATTTCGGCGTTTTCCCCGTCGCCGCCAGGCTGGCCGTCCTTGCCCATGGACAGCAGGTCGTACTCGCCGCCGTTCTCGCCGGGCTGGCGATAGATGTACGGGCGGCCCCAGGGGTCATGGGGCACCGCTTTCTGCAGGTAGGGGCCCGACCAGCGTGGCTCGCCGCTGGGGGCGCTGACCAGCGCCTGCAGGCCTTGCTCGCTGCTAGGGTAGTGGCCGACCTCCAGGCGGTACAGGTCCAGGGCCTTGCCCAGGCCTTCGATCTGCGCCCGGGCCACCTTCGCTTCGGAGCGGCCGAGCTGGCTGAAATACTTGGGCGCGACGATGCCGGCCAGCAGGCCAAGCACCACCAGGACCACCAGGAGTTCGAGCAGGGTGAAGCCGCGTTGGCGGATGGATCTGCGCTGCATGGTGAAACCCTCCAGGGCGTGTGGGCAGGTCTTTGCCAGCACCATGCAACAGCCGTGCACGTCTGTTGCGCGGCCTTGCGCCATGCGGCACGGCAGGCGGCACAGTGCTTGCGTCGTAGCTGCAAACCCTGGGTTTTCCGGGGCATTTCCCCCACTTCGGGGGCTCGACGGGGAGGCGGCCGACATGCGTGGAGTCATCCTTGGGTTGATCTGGCTGGCGGCAGGGATCGCCCAGGCCGACGTGTACATTTCCCGCGACGCCCAGGGCGTCTATGTGCTGTCCAACGTGCATCGGCCAGGGCGGCACTACGAGAAGGTCATCCGTGAGTCGCTGGCCCAGGCCGGGCCCGTCGATGCCCAACTGGTCACCGGCCGGCCATACGCCGACCTGGTGGCCGCCGCGGCGCAGGCCCACGGTGTGCCCCAGGCCTTGTTGCATGCGCTGATCAAGGCCGAATCCGGCTACAACCCCAAGGCACGCTCGCCCAAGGGTGCACAGGGGCTGATGCAGCTGATGCCGGATACCGCGCGGGAAATGGGGGTCAAGGACGTGCTCGACCCGCAGGACAACCTACAGGGCGGGGCGCGTTACCTCAAACGCATGCTCACCCTGTTCGACAACGACATCACCCTGGCGGTGGCGGCCTACAATGCCGGGCCCGAGGCGGTGCTCAGCCGTGGCCGGGTGGTGCCGCCGTTCGCCGAGACGCGCCGCTACGTGCCCAATGTGCTGAACGAGTACCGCCGGCTGCAGGGGCTGGCCGAGGATGCGCCGTTGTAGGGGCGAAAAGCCACAAGTGCTCCATGGTTCCCCAACTCTGGGCTATAACCTTGAAAAAGGCGCCCACCGCTGGAGTCCGCCATGGACATCGCTCCCCGTTCCGACACCCTGGTTGTACCTAGCGACGGCGATGCCGGGGCGGTGCGCAAGCCGTTCGACCTGTTGCGCTGGTACGCCTGGGTCAGCCTGGCCATCATCGTCTCGGTGGCCGTCGGGCTGGGGCTGATTTCCAGCCGCTTCATCATCAACGAGAGCGTCGAGCGCGACGCGCTGCTCACCGCCCAGTTCATCCAGTCAATCGCCGATGCGGAAGTGCGCCATGTGGCGATCCCCAACGTGCGCACCATGGGCGAGCTGCTCGACCCGCGCATGGACCAGGCCATGCCCGACGTCGACCCGGATGCCCGGCGCAAGGCCCGGGGTGAGTTCCTCGACCACATCGCCCACCTGCCGGACATGCTGCTGGCCAACATCTATGCCCCCGACCGCACGGTGATCTGGTCGAGCAACCCGGCGCTGACCGGCAAGGTGATCGAGTCCGACGACGACCTGGAGCGGGCCTTCGAATACAAGATGCGGGTCTCGGCCAGCTACCACGACTTCGACGACGCCCGCAGCGAGCAGAAATTCGTGACCCCGCCCCAGCAGCTGTTCATCGAGAACTACATCCCGCTGTTCGATGCCGATGGCGAACGGGTCGCCGCCATGGTGGAGATCTACAAGGAACCCCACGACCTGATCGTGCGCATCGAGCATGGGCTGCTGCTGATCTGGCTGGCCATCGCCGTGGGCGCCGCGGTGGTGTACCTCGGCCTGTACGGGATCATGCGCCGTGCCGCACGCACGTTGGAGGTCCAGCAGAAGCGGCTGATCAGCAACGAGACCTTCGTGGCGCTGGGCGAGGTGTCCTCGGCGGTGGCCCACAGCCTGCGCAACCCGCTGGCCAGCATCCGTTCCAGCGCCGAGCTGGCCCAGGCCTTCGACGAAGGGCCGGCGCAGAAGAACATCAGCGACATCATCAGCCAGGTCGACCGCATGGCCCAATGGGTGCGCCAGTTGCTGCAGTCGCTGCGTCCGCTCAACGACGAGGCAGTGCCGGTGGACCTGCCCCAGGCCTTGCAGGAAAGCCTGCAGGCGTTCTCCGTGCCCCTGCTGCGCAGTGGTGTGAGCCTGGATGTCTGCCCATTGCCGTCACTGCGGGTGCTGGGTCACCCGGTACTGATCGGGCAGATCTTCAACAGCCTGATCGCCAATGCCCTGGAGGCGATGGAGCAGGGTGGGCACTTGCGCGTGGAGGTGGTGCGCCAGGACCGGCGCAGCCTGACCCTACGCCTGTCGGATACCGGCAAGGGCATGAGCGAGCAACAGCAACGCATGGCCTTTCGGCCATTCTTCACCACCAAGCAGGGTGGGTTGGGTGTGGGGCTGGTGCTGGTCAAGCGGATCATGGAGCGCTTCGGCGGCTCGATTCGCCTGAGCAGTCGTGAAGGCGAGGGGACCTGTGTCTCACTCAGTTTCCGACTGGCCAAGTCCTGATAATTGACTTTCTATTTATCTAGTAACTTATTGTTTTAAAATGGATTAATGGTTTTGGGGTGAACATTACCCAAATGTGGGGAATCAACCTCCAATCAATGAGAAGTAATTTTTCTATCTATTTGATAGTAAAGAAAATTTCATTAAAAATGATTGCTGGCTGATTTCTTGCACAGCAGCCATGACGACCAACGGCGGCTGCAGCTGCTCTGGCGAACTGCTATCACCTTGCTACGTGCGGTAACGATACCGTGGCGACATCCACCGAAGGCCTCCAGGCGGGAACGACGCGATGCAGACGCTGGAACACGATGTCCCCGACAAGGCCTCCCTCCCATCCAGTGGGCTGGCTGCGCCGCTGCGCGAGTTCAACCTGCTGCGCTGGTTCTCCCTCATCAGCCTGCTGATCATCGCTTCGGTGGCCGGCGGGCTGGGCTACGTCTCGACCCGCTTCGTGGTGCGCGACAGCGTCGAGCGCGACGCCATGCTCACTGCCCAGTTCATCCAGGCCATGGCCCAGGCCGAAGTGCGCCATTCGCAGTTGCCGCCGGGCACCACCATGGGCGAGCTGCTCGACCCACGGCTGGACAGCCAGCACCTGCAGGTGAGCCCGGCGCTGGCGCGGTCGACCCGCACGGAGTTCCTCGACCATGTCGAGCACCTGCCCGATACCCTGCTGGCCAATGTCTATGCCCGTGATCGGACGATCGTCTGGTCCACCAATCCCCAGTTGATCGGCAAGCGCATCTCTGCCGATGGCGACCTGGACCATGCCTTCCGCTCGCGCAAGGCCGTCTCGGCGAGCTACCACCAGGCCGAGGACGACCGCGAGGAACAGAAATTCCTGCGCGAACCCCGCTACCTGTTCATCGAGAACTACATCCCGCTGTTCGACAGCCAGGGCGAGCAGGTGCTGTCGATGGTGGAGATCTACAAGGAGCCGCAGGACCTGGTGCGGCGCATCCAGCGCGGTTATGTGCTGATCTGGGTCTCGACCCTGCTGGGTGGGGCGCTGATCTACTTCGGCCTGTTCTGGATCGTGCGCCGCGCGGCGCTGTTGCTGCATCACCAGCAGGACCGCCTGGTGGCCAGCGAGACCTACGTGGCCCTGGGCGAGATGTCCTCGGCGGTGGCCCACAGCCTGCGCAACCCGCTGGCCAACATCCGCTCCAGCGCCGAGCTGGCCCAGGACATCGCCAGCGAGCCGGCGCGCAAGAACATCAACGACATCATCAGCCAGGTCGACCGCATGTCGCGCTGGGTGCGCGACCTGCTGGTGTCGCTGCGCCCGGCCAGCGACGAGGTCGAGGCGGTGGACCTGGTGGCGGCGGTGGAGGACACCCGCCTGGCCTTCGCCCAGCAGATCGAGCGCCATGGCGTGCAGTTCAGCTTCGCAGGGCCCGCATTGCAGTGGGTGGCCAGCCAGCCACTGCAACTGACGCAGATCCTCAACAGCCTGTTCGCCAATGCCCTGGAGGCGATGCCCCAGGGCGGCCACCTGCGGGCCGAGGTCAGGCGCCTGGAGGGGCAGCGGGTGCAGTTGCTGCTCAGCGACACCGGCAAGGGCATGAGCCAGCAGCAGGAGCGAATGGTGTTCAAGCCGTTCTTCACCACCAAGCAGGGCGGCCTCGGCGTGGGCCTGGCCCTGGTCAAGCGCATCATGGAACGCTTTGGCGGCTCGGTCAGCCTTCACAGCCGCGAAGAGGAAGGAACCCGCGTCAGCCTGATCTTCAATATCGCAGCGGGAGGGGACCATGGAGCCCAGCATTCTGGTGGTCGAGGATGACGAGATCCTCGCCGACAACATCCGCACCTACCTCGGCCTCAAGGGCTTCGAGGTCACGGTCTGCCACAGCGCGGAACAGGCCCTGGAGCAGGTCAGGCGGGTCCAGCCCGATGCGGTGCTGACCGACAACTCGCTGCCTGGCATGAGCGGCCATGACCTGTTGCGCAACCTGGTGGCCCAGGCGCCGGCGCTCAAGGTGATCATGATGACCGGCTATGGCAACGTCGAGGATGCCGTGCTGGCCATGAAGGAGGGTGCCTTCCACTACCTGACCAAGCCGGTGGTGCTGGCCGAACTCAAGCTGATGCTGGACAAGGCCCTGGCTGCCGAGCGCATGGAGCGCACCCTGTCGTTCTACCAGGAGCGCGAAGCGCAGCGCTCCGGCTTGCAGGCGTTGATCGGCGAATCGCCGGCCATGCAGGGCCTCAAGCACACCCTGCGGCAGTTGCTCGATGCCGAGCAGCGCATGGCCAGCGGCGACCTGCCGCCGGTGCTGATCGAGGGCGAGACGGGCACCGGCAAGGAACTGGTGGCGCGTGCCTTGCATTTCGACGGCACGCGCAGCAAGGGGCCGTTCATCGAGTTCAACTGCGCCTCGATCCCTGCCAACCTACTGGAAGCCGAGCTGTTCGGGCATGAGAAGGGGGCCTTCACCGATGCCAAGGAGCGCCGGGTGGGCCTGGTCGAGGCGGCGGACGGGGGGACGCTGTTCCTCGACGAGATCGGCGAAATGGACCTGGTGCTGCAGGCCAAGCTGCTCAAGCTGCTGGAGGATCGCTGCATCCGCCGTATCGGCGCGGTCAAGGAGCGCAAGGTCGACCTGCGGGTGATCAGCGCCACCAACTGCAACCTGGAGCAGATGGTGCAGCAGGGCAAGTTCCGCCGCGACCTGTTCTTCCGCCTGCGCATCATTGCCCTGAAGGTGCCACGGCTGTACGCCCGCGGCCAGGACATCCTGCTGCTGGCGCGGCATTTCCTCGCCTACCATGGGCGCCGCTACGGCAAGCCCAACCTGCGTTTCTCCACCGAGGCCGAGGCGCTGATGCTCGGCTACAGCTGGCCGGGCAACGTGCGCGAGCTGCGCAACATGCTCGAGCAGACGGTGCTGCTGGCGCCCACCGAGGTAATTGCTGCGCACCAGTTGAACCTGTGCATGACACTGGTCGACGAACCCCTGGCCCAGGCTGCGCCACCGGTTTTCGAGGCGCCGCGGCACGAGCCGGAGGCGGGCACCAGCCTGCCGGACATGGAACGCGACCTGGTGTGCCGGACGCTGGACCGTACCGACTGGAACGTCACCAAGTCGGCGCGCTTGCTGGGGTTGTCACGGGACATGCTGCGCTATCGGATCGAGAAGCTTGGGCTGACGCGGCCGGACAAGCGGCAGTGGTGAGCGGTTGGGGCTGCACCGCAGCCCCAATGCCCCTAGCGCTGGCCATTGTAGTCAGCATCGTCCTGGCCCCGCATGCCCTCCGAACCCCCGCCATCCATCCCCGGCAGGTTGCGGTCGTCGGTTTGCTCGGCGGGCGGGCTGTCCGGGTCGTTGCCCTGGATACGCGGGTCGGTATCCCGGGGCATGGGCCTCTCGACCGGGTTGAGGGTGCTGTCGGCGCCCGGGTTGGGCGCCGGGGTGTGCGGATTGTCCGGATGGGTCGGGCCCGTGCCGACGGCAAGGGCCAGGGGCGAGGCGAGCAGGGCGGCCAGTAGGTAGGTGGCTTTCATGGGCAGGCTCCTTTGCTTGGGGAAGGAGGCCTGTAGCGCACGCGACTGCATGCGCAAGGCCTCTTCCTGCGTTGGGCCATGTCCTCGTCAGCGAGGTGCCATCACTGCGACAGGCGGTCAGACCACCAGCGACAGCAGCATGATGAAGATGATGCCGACCACCGACAGCAGGGTTTCCATCATGCTCCAGGTCTTGAAGGTCTCGGCCACGGTCATGTTGAAGTACTGCTTGACCAGCCAGAAACCGGCGTCGTTGACGTGGGAGAGGATCAGCGAGCCGGCGCCGGTGGCCAGCACCAGCAGCTCGCGGTTGACGCCCGGGACCAGGTCGATCACCGGTGCCACGATGCCCGCGCCGGTGATGGTGGCCACCGTCGCCGAACCGGTGGCGATGCGGATCACCGCTGCGACCAGCCAGGCCAGCAGGATCGGCGAGATCTGCGCCTGTACCGCCATTTCGCCAATCACGTTGCCGACTCCGGTGTCCACCAGCATCTGCTTGAAGCCGCCACCGGCACCGACGATCAGCACGATCGCAGCGGTGGGGGCCAGGCTCTGGTCGAGCATTTTCATGATCTGCTGGCGCGAGAAGCCACGGGCCGCGCCGAAGGTGTAGAAGGCCAGCAGCAGGGCGGCGAGCAGGGCGCTGATGGGGTGGCCGATCAGGTCCATCCACTGGCGCACGATGTGCTCGGTCGGCAGCACCACGTCGGCGAAGGTCTTGAGCAGCATCAGCACCACCGGCAGCAGCACGGTGATCAGGGTCACGCTGAAACTCGGCAGGTTCTGCTGGTCCGACTCGCGGGCGATCTGGTCCATCAGCTCCTGGGAAGGGTTGCCGGGGATGTAACGGGAAATGAAGTTACCGAACAGCGGGCCGGCGATCACTGCGGTGGGCAGGGCCACCAGCAGGCCGTAGAAGATGGTCTTGCCGATGTCGGCGTTGAAGATGCCGATCGCCAGCAAGGGCCCCGGGTGCGGTGGCACCAGGCCATGGACCACGGACAAGCCGGCCAGCAGCGGGATGCCGATCTTCACCAGCGACACCCCCGAGCGCCGGGCGACGATGAACACCAGCGGGATCAGCAGCACGAAGCCGATCTCGAAGAACAGCGGGATGCCCACCAGGAAGGCGGCGAACATCATCGCCCAGTGCACTTTTTCTTTGCCGAAGGCCCGGATCAGCGTGCGGGCGATCTGGTCGGCGCCGCCGGAGTCGGCCATCAGCTTGCCGAGCATGGTGCCCAGGGCGAGGACGATGCCGACGAAGCCGAGCACGCCGCCGAAGCCGTCTTGGAACGACTTCATGACCTTGGCCACCGGCATGCCGGAGGTCAGGCCGAGAAAGCCGGCTGCCAGGGTCAGGGCGACGAAGGGGTGGACCTTGAAATGGGTGATCAGCAGGACGAGCCCGACGATGGTCACCAGGGCATCGAGCAGCAGGTAGGTATCAGTAGCGAGTCCGAACATGGTTCATGTGCCTCGATCTTATCGTTGTTCTTGGTCAAACGCTCGGTGCCTGATGGCACCGAGATAGCGCTGTCTTTGGTGAGCCGGGAAAACCACCTGTTCAGGCGGTCCGCGCCAGGCTCCGGTCACCGCAGGGCTTTAGCCAGGCGTGGGTCGCTTCGGCCAGGGCCTCGATCGGCCGCGTGGCATCCAGCGCCAGGGTCAGCGGTTCGCCATGGGGAGGCTCGAGGGCGGCGAACTGGCTGTCGATCAGGCTGGCCGGCATGAAGTGGCCTGGGCGGGCGAGCACGCGTTTCTCGGCTTCGGCCGGGCTCAGTTCGAGGAAGACGAAGGCCAGGCCGGGCACCGCCTGGCGAAGGGTGTCGCGATAGCGACGCTTGAGTGCGGAGCAGGTGAGGATGGGGCGTTCGCCAGCGGCGAGGGTGGCCTGCAGTTCCTGGCCCAGGCGCACCAGCCAGCCGGCACGGTCATCGTCGTCCAGGGGAATACCGGCACTCATCTTGCGGATGTTTTCGGCAGGGTGAAAGGCATCGCCTTCGATCAGGCGACCGCCGCTTCTGCTGGCAATGGCGGCCCCGACGCAGCTCTTGCCGCAGCCAGCTACGCCCATTACCACAATCGCGGACAGGGGAGAGTTCATCAGTACCTCCTGCGGGGCGAGATAGCGCTGTCTCGTGATGGACGAGGCGTTGTCGCGAGCGCCACCCTCCCGGGTGTTATTGGTCTTGTCTTTTCGCAGTATGGACGCTTGGCACATAGCCGCTACTCAAGATTACGTTGCCTGCGTCCTGAGACAGCGCTACCTTAGTGGCCGTTCCTTTTTCTGGCAAGTAGTAAAATTACAACACCCATGTCTCGCACAGGCTCGCGCACTACCGGTCGCCCCACCCTGGCTGAAGTCGCCAGGCTTTCGGGGGTTTCCCCCATCACCGCCTCGCGCGCCCTGCGCGGCGTCAGCACGGTCGCGCCGGCGCTGGTGGAAAAGGTCATGGCCGCCGCTGCCAGCCTGGGCTATGTCGCCAACCCGGCGGCACGCGCCCTGGCCTCGGCGCGCAGCCAATCGGTGGTGGTGTTGATCCCGTCGCTGTCCAACCAGTTGTTCATCGACACCCTGGAGGCCATCCACGAGGTGATGCGCCCGCGTGGGCTGGAGGTGCTGATCGGCAACTATCACTACGATATCGCCGAGGAAGAGAATCTGATCCGCAACTACCTGGCCTACCAGCCCTGCGGCATGCTGCTCACCGGCTTCGAGCGTAGCGACGCTGCCCGGCAGATGCTGGCTGCCAGCGGTGTGCCGTGCGTGCACATGATGGAGCTGGGCGGGCAGGCCGGTGCGCTGTCGGTGGGGTTCTCCCAGCAGCAGGCCGGGCGTGCCGCGGCCCGCCACCTGATCGAACGTGGCCGGCGGCGCCTGGCGTTCATCGCCGCGCAGCTCGACCCACGGGTGATGCAGCGTGCCGAAGGGTTCCGCCAGGCCCTGGCCGAGGCCGGCCTGCAGGCGCCGGAGCTGGAGTTGCTGACGTCGCAGCCTTCGTCGATCGGCCTGGGTGGCGAGTTGTTCAGCCGCTTGCTCGAGCAGGCGCCGGAGGTGGATGGGATTTTCTTCTGCAACGACGACCTGGCCCAGGGGGCGGTGCTCCAGGCCTTGCGCCAGGGCATCGAAGTGCCGCGCCAGGTGGCGATGGTCGGCTTCAACGACCTGCCGGCCTCGGCGCACATGGTGCCGCGCCTGACCTCGATCCGTACCCCGCGCGCCGCGGTCGGCCGGGGCGCGGCCCAGGCGCTGCTGGCACTGCTCGACGGCAAGCGCGTGGCGGTCGAGGAGCAGGACCTGGGGTTCGAACTGATGGTGCGCGAGAGTTCCTGAAGCCGGCGGGAGCTGGGTTGGGGCCGCTGCGCGCCCCAGGGTTTCATGACCTCGCTCAGCCGGCCCCGTCGATCGCCTCCAGCCCATCGCGCAACTGCCGCGCCAACCCCTCCAGGTTCGCCTCCAGCCGCTGGCACAGCCGCTCGGTCGGCTGCGCCTGGCCAATCGCCTGCTCGATGGCTTCGCAATCGCCTACCACGCCGCGTACCTTGAGCATCCTGGCACCACCCTTGATGCGGTGCACCAGGGCCCGCAGCGCCTGGACATCGGGTTGCGGGCCGAGACCGCGCAAGCCCTGCAGGTCTTCGGCGGTACTTTGCGCCAGTTGCGCGAGCAGGCGCCGGGTGAGTTGTTCGTCGCCCTGGGTCAGGTGGCGTAGTTGGCCGAGGTCGAACCCACTGGCGGGCTCCTCCTCGGGGGCAGCCATGGCGTCGTTGGGAGCGATCCGGGACAGGCGTGCCCTGAGCACCTGCAGGCCGATCGGCTTGAACAGGCAGTCGTCCATGCCGCTGGCCAGGCAGCGCTCGCGCTCTTCGGCCTGGGCGTTGGCGGTAACGCCGAGAATGCGGCAGGGCGGCCCTCCATGTACCTGCTCCAGCGCGCGGATACGCCGGGTCAGTTGATGGCCGTCCATCACCGGCATGCTGCAGTCGGTGATCACCAGGTCGAAGCGACCGCCCTGCCAGCGCTCCAGCGCCGCCTCGCCGTGTTCGGCCAGGGTGACCTTGTGGCCGAGGCTGCGCAACTGCTTGTCCAGCAGCATGAGGTTGGCGGGGTAGTCGTCGACTACCAGGATCTGTAATGGCCCGGCGCTCGGCTGCGCGACCGGCCCGGCTATCGGTTCGGCTACCGGCGCAGTGGCGGGCACCAGGCCAAGGTGCACCTCGACCCGGGTGCCGACCCCCGACGCGCTGTGCAGCTGCAGCTCGCCGCCCATGAGCTGGCACAGGGTGCGGCTGATCACCAGGCCCAGGCCAGCGCCCTGGCGGGCACGGTGGTTGTCGAGCTGGGCGAAGGCCTCGAACAGCCTGGCCTGGTCCTGGGGGCTGATGCCGATACCGCTGTCTTGCACGTGCAGCGCCACCTGCGTGACGTGCCCGGGCGTGCTGGGGGTCAGCGCCAGCCTGACTTCGACATGGCCCTGGTCGGTGAACTTGATGGCGTTGCTCACCAGGTTGGACAGCACCTGCCTGAAACGCACCGGGTCGACCATCACCCAGGCCGGCGCCTGGGGCAGTTCGGCGCGCAAGGCCAGGCCCTTGATCCGCGCATTGCCCTCGAACACCCGCAGGGTGGCGCGCACCAGCTCGACCAGCTCGGTGGCGACCGGCTGCAAGGTCATGTGGCCGGATTCGATGCGCGAGATGTCGAGGATGTCGCCGATCAGCTCGAGCAGGCCGAGCGCCGAATCATGGGCGGTCTTGAGGCCCTGCGGGTCGCTGCGGCCCTGGCGGCTGTCCTCCAGGGCCAGCTCCAGCAGGCCGATCACGGCGTTCATCGGGGTGCGGATCTCGTGGCTCATGATCGCCAGGAAACTGCTCTTGGCCTGGCTGGCCTGTTCGGCATCGTCCTTGGCCTGGCGCAGTTGTTCGAGCAGGCTGCGGCTGAACGCCAACTGTGCCTGCAGGGCACGCTGGGCTTCGCCGCGCTGCTGGATCAACTTGCGCAGGTAGCTGTTCCAGAACACCACGCCGGCCAGCAGCGCGGCGGCCAGCACCAGCACCTGCAGCACCAGCGAGCGATAATCGCCCCACAGGCTGTCGCTGACCACCGTGCTGGTGCGCCAGCGATTGACCAACTGGTCCAGCTCCTCCGGGGGAATGCTCAGCAGGGCCTTGTCCAGGATCGATTGCAGCTGGGGCTGCCCCGGCGCCACGGCGAAGGCCGCGACCGCCGGGTCATCGCCCTGCAGCCCGGCGATGCGCAGCGTGTCCTTGAACACGTGGGCAATGTAGTAGGCCGCGGTGATATGGGGAATCAGGGCGACGTCGGCGTGGCCGCTGGCCACGGCTTCCATCAGCGTCAGGGCATTGTCCGTCTCGACCACCCGCGCCCGTGGCGCGTGCTGTTGCAGGGCGACGTGCTGGGAGGAGCCGCGCACCAGCGCCACGCGCTGCCCGTCGAGCAGCTCGCTCGCGCCGGCGTCACTGCGCGCCACTATCACCCCTGGGGTGACCAGGTAGGGGCGGGTGTAGCGCAGGCGTGCCGCTCGTCCGGGACCGTAGTCCAGCGCACCGATCATCTCGGCGTCGCCGCGCGCCACTTCGTCGACCATCTCCGGCACCGAGTCGCGCTCGAGCATCTGGAAGCGCAGCCCGGTGCGCAGGCTGATCTGCTTGAGCAGGTCGAGGGTGATGCCATTGGCCTGCTGTTGGCGATCGTTGAAGGTCAGCGGCGCCAGCGCGCTGTTGATCAGCACACGTACCGTGGGGTGGCGGGCGATCCAGTCGTGCTCTTCGTCGCTCAGGCTGGACAGGTGGCGCTCGAGCAGCAGGCTGGTGTTGCCGCTGGTCCAGCGACGTAGGATGGTCATTCGCTCGCTGTCGCTGATCCGTGCCAGCGCCTGGTCGACCAAGCGGCGCAGCCTGTGGTTGTCGTGGGCCAGGGCGAAGGCGAAGGCATCCGTGGGGCCATGCACGAAGTGATCGATGCGCACCTGCCCCTGGTAGCTCTTGCCGATCAGGAAGTCGGTACTGATGGCGTCGCCGAGGTAGGCATCGGCTTCGCCCAGCGAAACGGCGGACAGGCCGGCCAGGGTCGAGCGATACAGCTGCAGTTGCGCCTGTGGGTAGAGCTCGCGCACCGAGGTTTCGGGCAGGTAGTGGTCGACCATCGCCAGGCGCAGGCCGGCCAGGTCTTCATCCTTTTGCAGCAAGCGGCCCTGGCGGGTGACGATCACCGGCAGGTCATCGGCATAGGATTGGCTCAGGGCAAGCTGGGCATCGGCCGCCTCGAAGCCGTTGGAGCTGCCGAGCAGGTCGATCTGCCCGGCATGCAGCGCCTCGATCGCCGCCTGGCGGCTGGGGAAGCGGCGGACTTCGATCGCCACGCCCAGTTGCTCGCCGATCAGCCCGGCATAGTCGGCGCTCAGGCCCTCGTAGTCGCGCTGGCTGACGTTGATCTCGAAGGGCGGGTAGTCGGGGCGGGAGCTGCCGAGCACCAGTACCTTGCGTTGCAGCAGCCATTGCCGGTCGTCCTGGGGCAGGTGCAGCGGCGGGGCGACGCTGGCCGAGCGGGCGAGCAGGTGGCGTGGCTCGGCATCGCCGAGCACCAGGCTCGGCACGCTCAGGAACATGGCCAGCAGCAGGCTCGGCAGCGTGCCTTTCATGGCGGTGGCATGGCTCAGGCGACGTTGTTGCGCTTGGCCAGGTCGACCATCTCGACCAGCGACTCGGTCTTGAGTTTCTCCATGATGCGGCCGCGGTAGGTGCTGATAGTCTTGGCGCTCAGGCTCATGCACTGGCCGATGTGCTTGTTGCTCTCGCCGCGTGCCAGTCGGCGCAGCACTTCCATCTCGCGGTTGGACAAGCTGTCCAGGCGTACGCTCTCGCTTTCCAGCGAACTGCTGTTGACCGACATCTGCGGAAAGGTCGAGTAACCCTTGACCAGGGCCTTGAGGGCGAAGACTGGCGCCTCCAGGTCCTCGTCCTTGCGCACGAAGGCGGAGATGCCGGCGTCCAGGCAGCGGCGCACGTAGAGGTCGGCGGGCTGGCCGGTCAGGGCCATGATCTTTGGCGCCGGCTCGAGCAGTTGCAAGCGCTTGATCACTTCCATGCCATCCAGCCCTGGCAGGCCGATATCGAGGATGACCACGTCGGGCTGCAATTGGCGAGCCATCTGTACCGCTTCGATGCCGCTGCCGGCTTCGCCAACGACCTGGAAGCGTTCGCGTTCGAGCAGCATGCGTACGGCCAGCCGAACGGTGGGGTGGTCATCGACCAACAGTACGGTTGTCATTGGGGAACTCCTGTCTGGGTGTGGTCCGTTTCCTGAAATCACCCAGGAATATGTCTGGGGGCCTGCGTGGCAGCGCGCAAGATACGTCGATTCAGGAGCGTTGGTAATGGCGAGTATAGGGGTGTTGAAAAAGCGAGGTTGGTTTGTTGAAAAACCCTACACGATTAAGGGGTTTCAGTAGGCGGGGGCTGGCAGCGTCTTCGGCTGATTCCTGCACAGGTATTCGCGTGCCGGAATCAGCCGACAGGTTATTGGTCCGCGGGGCGATAGAGGTGGGCGTGCCCGGCTCGGTACAGGGCTGACTCGGCGAACGGCGCATCGCCCAGCACATGGCCCACCAGGATCAGCGCCGTACGCCGGAAGCCCTTGGCCGCAGTGCGTTCGACGATGTCCTGCAAGGTACCCATGACCCAGTCCTGGTCGGGCCAGGTGGCACGATGGACCACGGCGATCGGGCAGTCGGCGCCGTAGTGCGGTAGCAGCTCGGCGATGATGCGTGCCAGGTGCTTGACGCCCAGGTGAATGGCCAGGGTACTGCGGTGCCGGGCAAGGTCGGCCAGTTGCTCGCCGGCTGGCATGGGCGAGCTGTCGCCGTAGCGGGTGAGGATCACCGTCTGTGCCACCGCCGGCAGGGTCAGCTCGCAGCCGAGCAGGGCGGCGCTGGCCGCCGTGGCGGTGACGCCGGGGACGATCTGGTAGTCGATGCCCAGCTCGCGCAGGTAGCGGATCTGCTCGCCGATGGCGCCATACAGGCTGGGGTCGCCGCTGTGCACCCGGGCCACGTCCTGGCCTTTGTCATGGGCACTGCGAATGGCGGCGATGATCTGCTCCAGGTGCAGTTCGGCGCTGTTGATCACTGTTTCGGCACGGTGCCCTTCGAGCACCGCCGGCGGCACCAGGGAGCCGGCATAGATGATCACCGGGCACTGGCGGATCAGGCGCTGGCCCTTGACCGTGATCAGTTCCGGATCGCCGGGGCCGGCGCCGATGAAGTAGACCGTCATGGGGAGTCCTTGCGGGTGAGCGGGGGAGGCGATTATCCGCCACTGGCCAGGGCGAGGGTAGCCGGGCCGAGGACCTGGCGTGTTACCCGTAGGGCGGCCGGGCCCTGGGCCTGGCTGGCGAGGGCCAGGGCTGCGCTTTCGGCCACCCCCCAGCAGCCGCTGTGCTGGAAGGTGGTTGCCGAGCGGTGGCTGAGCTGGGGTTCGAAAGCGTGCAGTTGCGCGGGGCTGAACAGCACGAGGGGCAATGCCAGGCGCCTGGCCAGTTCCTGCAAGCCGGGTTCGTTGGCTTTGAGGTCGATGCTGGCGATGCCGCGCAGCAGCGCCGGGGCCAGCCCGTGCGCCGCGAGGGCCCCGCGCAGCAGGGCCTGCAGGGTGTCGGCCGGGCAGCCCTGGCGGCAGCCGAAGCCGGCGTACAACGCCGGCGCAGGAGGGGCGAGGCGCATCAGGCTTGGCTGGTGCGACGGTACAGCCAGGCGCTGAGCAGGCCCAGGGCGAGCCAGAAGGCGGCGTTGGTCACCCAGGAGGCGATCTTGAACTGGGTTTCCAAGGCTTCGGGCGCCAGGCTCTCGTGCGTCGCCGGTTGCGGCGCGCCGATCAGGTGCGGCACGACCAGTAGGGCGAGGCCCAGTACCTTGAACAGCCAGTGATGGGCGAACACCAGCAGGGCCAGGCCTGCCGCGGTGGCGGCGGCGGTGCCGATCCACCAGCCCTGGCGCTGACCCAGGTCGGCAGCGGCGGTACCCGGCAGCTCTGGCGGCAGCCCCAGGGTCGGCGCCAGGCAGAACACCGCGAACCCGGCCAGGCCCCACAGTGCGCCGGTGGCCACGCGGCCCGGTTCGCGCAAGCTGTACAGGGCCGCGAGGATCAGGGCGAAACCGACCGCGACCACCAGGTTGCCGCCGGTGGTGGAGAGCAGGCGCTGCCAGCCGTCTTCCGGTGCCCAGGCTTCGGCGTCGTGTTCATGGGCGGCGACGGCATCGCCGTGGCCGTGGTGTTCGGCGACGGGGGCCGCGCTTTCATAGGTTTCCGCCTCGAGGATCAGCGGGCTGACCCACAGGCTTTGCAAGAAGGTCAGCAGCAGGGCGGCGAGCAGGCCGCTGAAGCCGGCGGTACGGGCGATGCGCTTGATCATGCAGGCGTACTCAGTGGCAAGGGAAGGCGGCGCTGTGGCGGGTATCGTGGGCGGCGTTGTGCACGGCCTCGATGTGCGAGAAACCGGCGAAGTAGATCAGGCACAGGCCCAGCAGGCTGGCGCCGGCGGCGATGACGATGCGTTGGCTGAGGCTGACGGGGGTGCTGACGCTGTGTTTGGCGCTGGTGACGGGCATGACGCTTTCCTCTGCTTTGTCATAGGCGGCGGACAAGCGCGACAGCCCCGGGCGCAACGGGCCCAGGGAGATGCGACAGCGCCCGCCCACCGCGGGGTGATCATTCGACGTCAGGCCGGTCTCCGGGCTTGCGAGGAGGAGCAGGGCTCCTGGGGGGGAGCGTCACCTTCCCATGCCCTACGACGTGGCACAGTGGTCAAGACGCTTCGCTCGCTTACCGTTGCGGGGGCAGCACCGGCGTTGTCCGACCCCTTGGGGGCCTGGGACGCACCGGTTTCCCGTTTCACCCCCGAAGGGGCACCTGAACGCAGTGCATTAGCAAATCATGGGGCGGTTTCCCCGTCAATCGCAGGATAGGCAAGGCTTTAGGGCTGCCAAGGTTGACCGCCTGCCAACCACTGCGTAGCCTTGCCGCTTCGAGGTTCTCCGGCCGCCGCCGGAGCTAAGATGGGAACGCGGTCCAAGCCGCGGCTGCCCCCGCAACTGTAAGCACTGAACAGGATCGACACAGCCACTGCGCCAGCGCGGGAAGGCGTCATCCAACCGGCCCGGGGCCGGTACGGTGCAAGCCAGGAGACCTGCCTCGAAACGCTTTCGACTTTCAACCGGGCGGGGTGATCCGGTGGCGAACGGGCCCGGCCGTGGTGGCACGAGGCTTTCGTCCTGCATGCCCGCGCCATCCTGCCAAGGGCATCGCGACATGAAAACACTGGCCAAGCTCCCCGTCACCATCGTCACTGGCTTCCTCGGCTCGGGCAAGACCACCTTGCTCCGGCACCTGCTCGACAACGCCCAGGGCCGCCGCATCGCGGTCATCGTCAACGAGTTCGGCGAGCTGGGCATCGACGGCGAGATCCTCAAGCAGTGCAGCATCGGCTGCACCGAGGAAGAGGCCAGCGGCCGCGTCTACGAACTGGCCAACGGCTGCCTGTGCTGCACCGTGCAGGAAGAGTTCTTCCCGGTGATGCGCGAACTGGTGGCACGCCGTGGCGACCTGGACCACATCCTCATCGAAACCAGCGGCCTGGCCCTGCCCAAGCCGCTGGTGCAGGCCTTCCAGTGGCCGGAAATCCGCAATGCCTGCACGGTCGATGCGGTGATCACCGTGGTCGACAGCCCGGCGGTGGCGGCGGGTACCTTCGCTGCCTACCCAGAGCAAGTGGACGCCCAGCGCAAGCTCGACCCCAACCTGGACCACGAGTCGCCGCTGCACGAGCTGTTCGCCGACCAGTTGGCCAGCGCCGACCTGGTGGTCCTGAACAAGGCCGACCTGATCGATGCCGAAGGCCTGGCCAAGGTCCGCGCCGAGGTGGCCGAGGAACTGCCGCCGGCGGTCAAGGTGATCGAGGCCAGCAGCGGGCGCCTGCCGCTGGAGGTGCTGCTTGGCGTGGGCGCCGAGGCCGAGGCGCACATCGATGGCCGGCGCACCCACCACGATGCCCATCACGCTGGCGAAGATCACGACGATCATGACCATGACGCCTTCGACTCGATCTCCATCGACCTGCCCGAGGCCGACGAAAGCCTGCTGCTCGACGCCTTGACGCAACTGGTGGTGGAGTTCGGCATCCTGCGCGCCAAGGGCTTCGCGGCCATTCCCGGCAAGCCGATGCGTCTGCTGGTGCAGGGCGTGGGGACCCGTTTCGACAAACACTTCGACCGCGCCTGGCGTGCCGACGAGCCTCGCCTGACGCGCCTGGTGCTGATCGGCCAGGACCTGGATGCCGTGCAACTGGAGGCGCGCCTGCGCCAGGCCCTGGGCGCCTGATCCATGCACCTGCTGCGGACCCAGCCCGGCGGCTTCGTGCCGGACGACAGCATCGCCGACCTCGGCCAGACGCCCGCTGAGCTGGTGATCCTCTGCAGCGGCGACTCGCACCTGGCGCTGCTGGCGGAAACCGCCGAGCAGTTGCCAGACGACTTCCCCAGCCTGCGCCTGGCCAACCCCATGCAGGTGCAGAACCACGCCTCGGTCGACCTCTACGTCGACCAGGTGCTGCGCCACGCCAAGGTGATCCTGGTGTCGCTGCACGGCGGGGTCGGCTACTGGCGCTATGGCGTCGAGCAACTGGTCGAGCTGGCCAACCGCGGTGTACGGCTGATCCTGGTGCCAGGCGATGACCGCCCCGACCCCGAGCTGACCGGCCTGGGCACGGTGACCGGCGAGCAGGCCGAACGGCTCTGGCACTACCTGCGCCAGGGCGGCAAGGCCAATGCCCTGAACCTGTTCAACTGCCTGGCCAGCCTGTGGCTGGGGCGTACCTATGCCTGGGACGAACCGCAGCCGCTGCCGCGCACGGCGGTGTATCACCCCGCCAAGGCCAGCGCCACGCTCGAGGACTGGTACGGCCAGTGGCACCCGCAGCAGCCGGTGGCGCCGCTGCTGTTCTACCGCTCGCACCTGCAGGCGGCCAACACCGCCTTCATCGATACCTTCTGCACACGTTTGCAGGCGATGGGCCTGAACCCGCTGCCGATCGCTGTGGCCAGCCTCAAGGAGCGCGCCTGCCTCGACCAGGTCGAGGCCTGGCTGGACGAGGTCGGCGCCGACGTGGTGATCAACACCACCGGTTTTGCCCTGTCCAGCCCGGAGCAGCCCAACCTGCGCCCGTTGCGTCGCGACGTCCCGGTGTTGCAGGCGATCTGCGCCCAGGACAACCAGCCGGGCTGGGAGGCCAGCGAACAGGGCCTGGGCGCCCGTGACCTGGCCATGCATATCGCCTTGCCGGAGCTGGACGGGCGCATCATCACCCGGCCGGTCAGCTTCAAGGACCTGGCCTGGCGCAGCGAGCGCAGCCAGTCGGACGTGGTCTGCTACAGGGCCCACCCTGAGCGCATGGACTTCGTCGCCGAGCTGGCGCGGCGCTGGGTGGAACTGGCGCGCCTGCCCAACCCGCAGAAGCGCGTGGCGCTGGTGCTGGCCAACTACCCGACCCGCGACGGGCGCATCGGCAACGGCGTGGGCCTGGATACCCCCGGCGCGGCCCTGAACATCCTCCGCGCCTTGCAGGCCGAGGGCTACCCGGTGGCTGGCCTGCCCGACAGCGGCACCGCGCTGATCCAGCAATTGCTGGGCGGCGTGAGCAACGACCTGGAGCACCTCGACCAGCGCCCCTGCGCCCAGAGCCTGGCCCTGGCCGACTACCAGGCGGCCTTCGCCGACCTGCCCGAGGCCAACCAGCAGGCGGTGCTGGCGCGCTGGGGCGCCCCTGAACAAGACCCGATGTACCGCAGCGGGCGCATGATGATCGCCGGCCTGCGCTACGGCCTGACGTTCGTCGGCATCCAGCCGGCCCGGGGCTACCAGGTGGACCCCAGCGCCGTGTACCACGACCCCGACCTGGTGCCGCCCCATGGCTACCTGGCGTTCCACTTCTGGCTGCGCAATGGTTTCGCCGCCGACGCGGTGATCCACGTCGGCAAGCACGGCAACCTGGAGTGGCTGCCCGGCAAGGGCGTCGGCCTGTCGGCCCAGTGCTGGCCAGATGCCTTGCTCGGGCCGCTGCCCAACATCTACCCGTTCATCGTCAACGACCCAGGCGAGGGCGCCCAGGCCAAGCGGCGTACCCAGGCGGTGATCATCGACCACCTGATGCCGCCGCTGACCCGTGCCGAGACCTACGGCCCGCTGCGCGACCTGGAGCGCCTGGCCGATGAATACTACGAAGCGCAACTGCTCGACCCACGCCGTGCCCGGGAGCTGCAGCACGACATCCTCGAGTTGCTCAAAGCCAACCACATCGACCGTGAGTTGCAACTGGAAGGCCAGTTGGACGATGCGGCACTCTGGCTGCCACGGCTGGACACCTACCTGTGCGACCTGAAGGAGTCGCAGATCCGCGATGGCCTGCATGTGTTCGGCCAATCGCCCGAAGGGCGGCTGCGCAGCGATACCCTGCTGGCCCTGGTACGTGTCGAGCGTGGTGACGGCAAGGGCGGCAATGCCAGCCTCATCCGTACCCTGGCCAAGGCCCTGGCGCTGAGCTTCGATCCTCTGGACTGCGACCTCGGCCAGCCCTGGCAGGGGCCGCGCCCGGCCATACTGGAGGCGCTGGCCCCACCCCCCTGGCGGACCTGCGGCGATACCCGCGAACGCCTCGAACTGCTGGCCCTGGCGCTGATCGAGCAAGGGCTGGACGGCTGCCTGCAACTGCCCGACGAGGCCCCCTGGCAGCCGGTGCGCAGTGTGCTGCAGACGCTGGTCGAGTCGGTGGCGCCGAACCTCGATGGCTGCGGTGCGGCTGAGCTCGATGGCCTGCTCGCCGCCTTGGCCGGGCGTTTCGTCCCGGCCGGCCCCAGTGGTGCACCGAGCCGGGGGCGCCTGGACGTACTGCCCACCGGGCGCAACTTCTATACCGTGGACGTGCGCAACCTGCCCACCACCACTGCTTGGCGCCTGGGTTTCGCCTCGGCCAACCTGATCCTCGAGCGTCACCTGCAGGACCATGGCGACCACCTGCGCCAGTTGGGGCTGTCGGTGTGGGGCACGGCGACCATGCGTACCGGTGGCGACGATATCGCCCAAGCCATGGCGTTGATGGGCGTGCGCCCGGTATGGGCCACTGGCAGCCAGCGGGTCGACGACTTCGAGATCCTGCCCCTGAGCCTGCTCGACCGCCCACGGGTGGACGTGACCCTGCGTGTCTCGGGTTTCTTTCGCGATGCCTTCGGCAACCTGATCCGCCTGTTCGACGCGGCGGTGCAGGCCGTGGCGGCCCTGGACGAACCCGACGACCTCAACCCCCTGGCGGCCCGGGTGCGTGCCGAGCGCGAGGCGCTGCTGGCCGCGGGCGCGGACGCCGAGCAGGCGGCGCGTCAGGCAGGCTGGCGCGTGTTCGGCGCCAAGCCCGGGGCCTACGGCGCCGGGGTGCAGAACGCCATCGATGGGCGTCTGTGGCACAACCGCGACGACCTGGCCGAGGTCTACCTCAACCATGGCGGTTATGCCTACGGCGGTGCCGACGACGGTACGCCGGCCCGTGCCGAATTCGCCCGACGCCTGGGCCAGGTGCAGGCGGTGTTGCAGAACCAGGACAACCACGAGCATGACCTGCTCGATTCCAACGACTACTACCAATTCCAGGGCGGCATGCTGGCGGCGGCCGAGACCCTGGCAGACGCCACGGTGGCCAGCTACCACGGCGATCACAGCCAGGCCGACCGGCCACGCATCCGTACCCTCAAGGAAGAACTCAACCGGGTCATCCGCGCCCGCGCGCTCAACCCCAAGTGGATCGAAGGCGCCAAGCGCCACGGCTACAAAGGTGCCTTCGAACTGGCAGCGACGGTCGACAACCTGTTCGCCTTCGATGCCACCACGCACCTGATCGACGACCATCACTATCAGTCCCTGGCCGACGCCTACGTGCTCGACCCGGCGACCCGCGATTTCATGCGCCAGCACAACCCCGACGCCTTGCGCGACCTCACCGAACGCTTGCTGGAGGCCCAGCAGCGTGGCCTCTGGCAGGCTCCGGGCGCGTATCGCGAGGCCCTCGAGGAGCAACTGCTGGACGGCGAGGAACAGGCCTGACATGAGCGAACCCCTGCAATTTCCACTGGCTGCCGTGGTCGGCGCCGACGACCTCAAGCTGGCCCTGTGCCTGACGGCCATCGACCCGAAGATCGGCGGTGTGCTGATCGAAGGCCCGCGCGGCATGGCCAAGAGCACCCTGGCCCGGGGCCTCGCCGACCTGCTGGGCGAAGGCCCCTTCGTGACCCTGCCGCTGGGGGCGACCGAGGAGCGGCTGGTCGGCACCCTCGACCTGGATGCCGCGCTGGGGCAGGGCAAGGCCCAGTTTTCCCCGGGCGTGCTGGCCCAGGCCGACGGCGGCGTGCTCTACGTCGACGAAGTCAATCTGCTGCCCGACCCCCTGGTGGACCTGCTGCTCGACGTGGCGGCCAGCGGCACCAATCGTATCGAGCGCGACGGCATTTCCCATCGCCATGCGGCGCGCTTCGTGCTGATCGGCACCATGAACCCGGAGGAAGGCGAGCTGCGCCCGCAGTTGCTCGACCGCTTCGGCCTCAACGTCGCCCTCGAAGGGCTGGCGCAACCCGAGGCGCGTCAGCAGATCATCCGCCGGCGCCTGGCCTTCGACAGCGATCCGCAGGCCTTTTGCGCGCAATGGGCCCAGGCCCAGGCGCAATTGCGTGAACGCTGCCACGGCGCGCGCCAGCGCCTGGAGCGCATCCCGCTGGACGACCAGGCCCTGGCCTGGATCACCGAACGCTGTTTCGCCGCTGGCGTGGACGGCCTGCGCGCCGACCTGGTCTGGCTGCGTGCGGCCCGGGCCCACGCTGCCTGGCGCGGGGGCGAAACGATCGGGCAAGACGACGTGCAGGCGGTAGCGGAGTTCGCCTTGCGTCACCGGCGCCGCGCCTCGCCGCCGGACACGCCCCCCCATGCGGCAACCAGTGCCGGCAATGGGCAGACCGAGCTTCAGGGTGGGCCGGGCGATTGGGGGGCGTTGCCGCCGCAGGCCGTGCCCAGCGGTGCCCGGCGCGAGGTGCCGAACTGGGCAAAAAAGCCCTGAGCATTCGCCAGCCCGACGCGTTGGCGGCGGATGCCAGGCCCCGCGTCGGAAAGCTGGCAGGTGCGCCCCGTGGACGAGCGCGGATGGCGGGTGCGGGAAAGGTGGCCTGGTTGCCGACCCTGCTCAAGGGCCGGCCCCGCCAGCGCCAGGACCTGTGCTGGCAGCAGCGCCAGGCCCAGGCGCCGGAATTATGGCTGGTGATCGTCGATGCCTCGGCCTCCACCCGTCGTCACCAGGCCTTGGCCCAGGCCAAGGGGCTGCTGGCCGAACTGTTCGATCAGGCCTACCGCCAGCGTGCACGCCTGGCCCTGGTGACCGCCAGCGGCGGCGCACCGCGCTGGCAGCGCCAGGGGCTCAAGGCGTCGGGGACATTGCAACCCTGGTTGCAGGCGCTGGGGGCGGGGGGCGGCACACCGCTGATCGCGGCACTGGAGCAGGCGCACCAGTGGCTGCTGGCCCGGGGCAAGCGTCACCCCCAGGAGACACAGCGCTGCCTGGTGCTCACCGATGGCCGCCTGCAACGCTGGAACGCACCACGGCCGATGCCCTGCGCGACTGTGCTGGTGGACATGGAGCTGACAGCGGTACGTCTGGGGCGGGCACAGCGGCTGGCCGAACAACTGCAGGCCGAATACCGGCACATCCAGCAGTTCAGGGTACGTGACTGATTAAAGAAGGGAAGTCGCGCCTGCGGCGCAATGTCGCAATTAAAGAAAGTTGCCAGGCCAGGGCGGTAGAAAGTTGCACAAGTGCGTGGCTCGGCACGCACTTGCAAGTGGCCGCGATATTACTTGGGCATCGACCAGGGTTGCAGGTCGTAACCTTTTTCGCAAAGTTCGGCGCGTACTTCCTCGATCAGGCAGGCCCACTGCGCGGGGTCGGAATAGATACGCGAGGAAACTTGCTTGCTGCCGATACGGGTGCTGGTCCGGTCGATCACTGCCAGGCTCAGCTCACCAGTGCCATTGGGTGCATCCCAGGCTACGCACTGGAAGGGTTCGAAGGCGTGGTCGGCGATCAGCAGTGCTTCGTTGACACGGAGCGGGGCATTCATGGTTCGGTCTCTCTATGGTCCCAAACAGCGAAATGAAGTCCGCGTTGCTCAAGGTCGAAGGTAGGCAGCGCGGGGTTACTTGTACTGATGCTCCATGTTGGGGGTGAAGTCACAGGGTCGTTGAAATTTTTTTTAGTCTGCAAAAGTGTTGCCGTGGCCTGTGCCGCCTGTGACGTCGATAACTTTGAAAAATTCCCGGATGACCCGCTGATGACAGCAACCGGCAGACAAACGGTAGTGGGGAGCGTCAGGTTCATTGCTACTGTTAATTCGGGCGCTGCAACTTACTGTTTCTACGTGAAAAACCAAAAATTGGCGCCAAGGAACGGTCATGCTCGAAACCGCCTCTCAACGCCGCTTGCTGATCGTCGATCCCTGCGACGACTGCCACCGTCTACTACCGGGCCTGCGAAGCGTCGGCTGGGATGTACACAGCTGTACCCTGGCGGCCGCGCTGGAGCATCGCTGCGATGTCGGCCTGCTGCGTCTGCAGGCCTCGCACCTGCGTCACCCCGATGCGGTCAAGGACATGATCAAGCGCAGCAACACCGAATGGATCGCCGTGCTCAGCGCCGAGGAGCTGCGCATGCAGAACGTCGGGGATTTCGTCTGCGAGTGGTTCTTCGATTTCCACACCCTGCCGTTCGATGTGTCGCGGGTCCAGGTCACCTTGGGCCGTGCCTTCGGCATGGCGCGCCTGCGCGGCAAGGGCTCGGTGCGGGTGGACGAGCCGGAGCACGAGCTGCTGGGCGACAGCCGGCCGATCCGCGAACTGCGCAAGTTGCTGGGCAAGCTGGCGCCCACCGAGTCGCCGGTGCTGATCCGTGGCGAGAGCGGGACGGGCAAGGAGCTGGTGGCGCGCACCCTGCATCGGCAATCGCTACGGTGTGACAAGCCCTTCATCGCGATCAACTGCGGCGCCATTCCCGAACACCTGATCCAGTCCGAGCTGTTCGGCCACGAGAAAGGTGCTTTCACCGGTGCCCACCAGCGCAAGGTGGGACGCATCGAGGCGGCCAACGGCGGCACTTTGTTCCTCGACGAGATCGGCGACCTGCCCCTGGAATTACAGGCCAACCTGCTGCGCTTTCTGCAGGAGAAGCACATCGAAAGGGTGGGCGGGGACCAGCCGATCCCGGTGGACGTGCGGGTATTGGCCGCGACCCACGTGGACCTGGAGAAAGCCATCGAGCAGGGACGTTTCCGTGAAGACCTCTATTACCGGCTCAACGTCCTGCAAGTGGTCACCGCACCGCTGCGTGATCGGCATGGCGATTTGTCGATGCTGGCCAGCCACTTCGCCCATTTCTACAGCCTGGAGACCGGCCGCCGGCCGCGCTCGTTCAGCGACAGCGCCTTGGCGGCGATGGGCCGGCACGACTGGCCAGGTAACGTGCGCGAGCTGGCCAACCGGGTGCGGCGCGGGTTGGTGCTGGCCGAGGGGCGGCAGATCGAGGCCCAGGACCTGGGCTTGCAGACCCTGGAGCAGGAAGATCAGCCGCTGGGCACCCTGGAGGACTACAAGCACCGGGCCGAGCGCCAGGCCCTGTGCGACGTGCTCAGCCGGCACAGCGACAACCTGAGCATCGCCGCCAAGGTGCTGGGGGTTTCCCGGCCCACCTTCTACCGCTTGCTGCACAAGCACCAGATCCGCTGATAGCGTGGGCGGAGCCTGCCTGCGCAGCGTTCAGCCAGAGTGGGCGACTCGCCCGTCCTGGAATTCCTCGACCGTCTCGTCTTCCCCCGGCAACGCAGTGATCACACTGAAGTCGCTGACCTCGACCTTGCCTCCGCCATAACCCAGCAGGTGGAAGGAAAACGCCTTGCGCTGGGAAGGGTTGTCGAAGCTGAACTCCAGCACCAGCGGCTTCTTGGTGGTCACTCTCATCTCTTCGGGCAGCCCGAGCGGCACGTCCTGTTCGAACTCCTTGGCCTTGAGGCGGATGTAGGCCACGTGCCGTGGGTCGAGGGAGCGCACCTTGAGCCGTACGCGGGTATGGGAGCCTTCGGGCATCTCCAGGTACTGGGCGCCGATCAGGTTGTCGGCCCAGTCGTCGCGGATGCGCTTGTGCAGTGGGATGGCGGCCGGGCCACCGAACTGGTAGCGCAGGTTGAGCGGGGTTTGCAGCAGGGACTGGTCCAGTGCGCTGGCCAAGGCCGTGAGCTGCTGGCCTGTGGCTTCGTCACCGCGGCCGAGGTATTTGGCGCGATCGGCGATGAAGCCTTGGCTGGCATAACGCCGGCAGCGCTGCTGGAAATCGCACTCGGTCAGGGTGCCGTGGCCGTCGTGGTAGCGCAGCATGCCGTTGGTGAAGGAAATCATCTCGCGGCCGCTGTCGTAGTCGCGAAACAGCGAGCGGCCGCCCAGGGCTGCCGGGATCGGCAGGCTGAAGTAGTCGAGCAGGGAGGTGGCCAGGTCGACATGGCCATAGGTGCCCTGCTTGATGCGTGGCAACTGCGCCTGTTCCGGGGCCAGGGTCAGGTTGAAACCCCAGGACGAGGCCAGGCGTACGCCATCGATGCCGTGGGACTCGTCGGAGGTGATGACCACCAGGGTGTCTTTCAACACGTCCTGGCGCTCCAGGTCGTCGAGGAAGCGGCCCAGGGCATCGTCCAGGTAGGCCACTGCCGCCTGCTTGGGCGTGGCGTAGCGGCGCAGGTAGTGCGCCGGTGCCGAATAGGGCTGGTGCGTGCCGACGGTCAGCAGGGTCAGCATCCAGGGTTGTTTCTGCTTGCGCAGCTTTGCCACGTACGCCTGGGCGCCTTCGAAGAAGGCTCGGTCGTCCTTGCCCCAGGGGAAGTCGAGGTAGTTGGCGTTGCGGAACCATTCCTGGCCGTGGACCGAGTCGAAGCCGATGTGCGGCATGATCCGGTCCTTGGCCATGAAGCGCAGGCCCGCGCCTTGCAGGTAGTGGGTGGTGAAGCCGGCCTGGCGCAACTGGGCCGGCAGGCAGGCCTGGTTGCGCAGGTCCTGGGTCAGCAGTTCGACGCCCTTGGGCGTGCCGTTGGCCATCTTGTCGTAGTCGCCGCAGAGCATGGCGTACAGGCCACGGATGGTCTGGTGGGTGTGCAACACGTAGTCGGGCGTGTTCATGCCGCGCTCGGCCCAGCGGCTGAGGTTGGGCATGAGCTCTTCGTCGAAGCGGCTGTGCAGGGCCTGGCGGTTGGCGCGTACGTAGGCGCCGGGGATGCCTTCGAGGGTGATCACCAGCAGGTTGCGGGCCTGACCGGGTGTGGCGAGCAGTTTGCGGCCGTTGAGGTCCGACTGCACCAGGCCGGCGGTGGGCAGGGGGGGGACCGTCGGCTCGTCGCCCAGCCAGCCACGGGCCTGGCGCTGCAGGTCGCCGACGCCAGCGGATAGAAGTTGGTGCGGCAGGTTGTACTGGCGCCACTGGTCGGCCTCGGAGGGGACCAGGTGCTGGCTGGCCCAGTGCGCGCCCAGCAGTAGCAAGGGGATGGCCCAGGCCTTGCGCGACAACGCCATGGCAGGCCGGCCGCGGCTGCGCCAGACGGCCAGCAGCCAGGCCGCCAGGCCCGCGACCAGGACCCAGGGCAGCCATGGGTGGGCGAGGGCGCCGCCGGTGGAATTCTCCATGAACTGTGGGTCGAGCAGGTAGGTCAGGTCGGCGCTGGTGGGCAGCCTGCCCACGGCACTGACCAGTTCCGCCGAGCCCACCATCAAGGCGCCCCAGGCCAACAGTACCGGCAATGCCAGCCACCAGGCACGGCGGTGCAGCAGCAGGAGCAGCAGGCTGCCGATGGCCAGGTCGGACAGGTAGCCGAGCGGGTCGGACCAGCCGAGCAGGGCTCGGATGCCCAGGGGAAGCGCCAGTACCAGGCCCGCCAGGGCGAGCAGCCGGGTGCGGGGATGGCCGAGCCTATCGTTCACAAAAAAGTTCCTTCTTGCCATGAAGCTGTCACAGAGATGTGCTCCATGATAACAGGCGCTCGGCAGAAGGCGGGGGTTACAGGACGGCCTGCCGCTTGGGCGGGGCGTGGGTGGGGCAGAGGAACTGCGGGCCAAGCTCCGCTCTCCCTGCATAATCGCATCTTCAGACGATCCACTCGGACCTTGTGGGAGCGGGCTTGCCCGCGAACAAGGGCGAAGCCCTTGCCAGGCACCGGTGGTGTCGGGAGGGCCGCTGGCCGGCCAGGCAGGGCCTCCCGGGCCGGCTCAGAAGTAGTACGGGAACTTCAGGCTGAAGGTGAAATCCGGGGCGTCGTCGGTCAAGCCGATCGCCAGGTTCGGCACGATGGTCAGGTTGTCGGTGGCCGCCAGGGTCATGCCGATGTTGAAGTAGGCGGCGTTGGCGTCGCTGCTCTTGACGTCGGCCCAGCGGTCGCCGGTTTCCGCCGACTTGATCCGCGAGCGGCGGGCGATCAGGTCGGAGACCGAGAACGACATGGACATCTTCTCGTTGAGGGCGAAGGCGATACCGGCACCGATCTGGAAGCTGTCGCCGATCTTCACCTTGCCCGGCACTTTCTGGTTGACCGTGGAGCTGACGTCGCTGAACGACTCCTCGAAGGTGTGGGTATACGACAGGCTGCCGAACAGCACCGCCGGATCGTAGGTCTTGACCAGCGAGATCCCCGGGGTGATCGACCAGACACCGTTGCCGGTGGGCAGGTCCTCGGGGTAGCTGAGGTTGTCGTTCTCCGCGTCGCGCAGCAGCTTGATGCCGAACGGGTCCTTGCCGGTGGGCGCCTTGACTCGCACGCTGAACACCGCATCGGGGGTGTTCTCCGACTCGTCGAGGAACTTGTAGGCGATGCCGAAGTTGACGTCGCCCAGGGTCGGGTCGCGGGTGACGGTGTGCTCGGAAACCCCCTGGGCGTTGCCGCCGACGCCGCCGGATTGGTAGGTCGACTCGCGGTAGACGATCGGCACGTTGACGTCAAACTGCCAGCGCTGGTCGTAGTTGTAGCGGGCGGTCAGGTCCAGGGTCCAGTTGTCGGCCTTGATCCGGTCCAGGTTGATGTTGCCCAGGAAGATCGAGTCCAGCGCCAGGAAACCGTTGAGGATCAGCTGGCGGGTGTCGTAGCGGGCATAGGTGATGCCAGTCTCGACACTGAACTTGCCGCCGCCGAAGAAGCCGCTGGCCTCGTCGTACAGGTTGGAAACGCTCTGCGCCGGTTCCGAATCTTCCTTGAGCGACTCACCGTAGGACGAGCCTGTGCCGGAGGCGGCGATGGCCTGGTTGTTGCGCGGCTGCGAGGCGGGTGAACGGGTCAGGCGTTGGGGTTGCGGCGTGGCGGGCTGTTCCTCCACCTGGCGGACCCGCTGTTCCAGGACCATCAGGGCCTGCTGTTGGGCCTCGTAGCGCGCCTTGAGCGCCGCCAGTTCGGCTTTGAGGGCTTCCACCTGGGGATCGGCTGCCGCGTACAGCAGCGAAGAAGGTAACAGGGTCCCCAGGCAGACAACTGCTTTCAACGACATCGAACGATGCATAAGTTAGCCGTCCCTTCCAACTGCGATGATTGAGACGAAGCGTAGATCAATATCCCGAGATCCGTAGGCCCTTGAGCTGATCAAGGTTGCAGTTCAGCGCACCGGCCGAAGGCAGGTTGTCGCGCAGCACCACGTTGAGCTGGGTCAGGTTGTTGACCGCGTTGCTGCCGCCGAGCAAGGTGGTGGTCTGCAACAGGCCGCCATTGGACAGGCGTTGCAGGCTCTGCCCCTGGTTGTTGTTGGCCTGGATGGACATCTGGATGCCCTTGCCGGTGTTCGACACGCTGAGGGTGCCGGCGTTGTTGCTGTTGGTCAGGGTGGTGCCGGCGGCCAGGACCTGGCCTTGCGGCACGGCCGTGGGCGCCTTGCCGCCTTCGCTGACGTTGATGGCCACGTCGTTGTAGGCGCTATTGTTGTCGCCGGCGGCACGTACCGATTGGGTCACCCCCTGGGTATTGACCAGCCCGGCGCCGCCGTTGACCAGGCCGTTGCCGCGCCCAGGCGCCGCGCCGCTGCCGTTGTCCCCGGACATGGACACGTAGAACTGGGGTTTGAAGGTGTTCTGCTGGACCTGCAAGGTCGTGGTCGCGCCGATACGGTCACCGGCGGCGTTCTGCCAGGTACTGCTCATGACCACGCCGAAACTGATGATCCGCCCGGGCATCACATAACGCCCACGCAGCTCGGCCAGTTCCTGGTCCTTGATCTCGATGGGCTTGAACAATTGCGCCTGGGCGGGGAGGCTGGTGGCCAGGCACGCGGCGACCAGCCAGGTGGTAGTCTTCATCGCTGCTCCCCGGGGCTCCATGCCCCTTGTAATCATTAGAAGAAATCGCTCTGGATGAAGCCGAACTCCATCAACTGCGCGTCATCCACCGGGTAGAAACCGTTGATACGGTTGCGGGCGGTCACCGGCGCCGGCGGGTCGAGCAGGGCGTTGGCCTTGTCGTAGCCAGGGCCTATGACGGCGAAGATGATGCCGTTCCAGCCTTTTACGAAATCGTCGAAGGTGTAGCGTTTGTGGCCCAGCACCGGGTCGCCGATGTAGACCCAGCCCTTGTCGATGCGCTGCAGCACGACGAAGTGCTTGTAGCCACGGATGTCCATCAGCACCACCACCGGGATGCTCACCCGGTGCAGGCTGTCGGGGTCGACGCGGTAGCCACGGGCACGCATGCCGATGCTTTCCACGTAGCGCTTCATGTCGAGCATGGAAAAGCCCTGGACCTGGACGGTGTCCTGGTCGGAATGGGCGAGCATGCCTTCGATGACCTGGTGCTCATCCACGTCCAGCCAGTAGGCCTGCTTGAGGATGGTCGCCAGGGCGGCGGCGCCGCAGCTGAAATCGGTCTTCTGTTGCACCAGGTCGGCGAAGCGCCGCTCCCGTATGCTCTGCACCGGCTTGTACACGAGGGTACCGCCAGGCAGTGCTGCGATAGGCATCTGCGCGGCCTCGACGATGCCGGCAAGGAACACGAGCGTGGCAAGCAGGACAATGCGCATGACCCTCTCCACCTGGCAGAGACAGGGAAAGGGGCCCCGAAGGGCCCCGATCGACTGGTGTTACATGCAGGCTTTGCAACCTGCGGCGATGGACAGCGAGTTGCTCTGCTGGTTGCCGGAACCGGCCGAGACGTTGGCACCGACGTTGCCCGACACGCCGTTGAGCGAGTTGGACATGACGGCAGTGTTGGTCACAGGGTTTTTCCAGCCGTTGGGGGTCAGGACCTGGTAGGAGGCGACGCCAGCCAGGCCGAAGGTGCCCTCTTCGTGGAACTTCAGAGGATCCTTGTCGACCTTGCCGCCTTTGTGGCCATGGCCACCGCTGCGTTCGTCTTCCACGTAGCCCCAGCCGTTACCCTCGTAGCTGCCCCAGGCGGCGAAGCCTGCATGCAGGGTGTCCTTGCTGTAGGTGCGGTCGGCGTTGTTCTGCACGTTCAGGCCACTGGTGGTCTGGTTGGCGCCGGCGCTGGCCACGGCTACACGGCCGCCGGACACGGCGATCGCCAGGTTGTTTTTCTGCTGGTTGAAGTCGCCAGCGGTGACGTTGACGCCGATGTTGCCCGAGCTGCCATTGGCCGAATTGGTCAGGCTGGCGTTGTTGTAGGTGGAGTAGTTGGCAACGGTGTTGCCGCCGTTGGTCTGGGTCGCGGTGGACAGGGCCATGGCGCTGCCGAAGATGAAGTTTTCGTCGGCGGTGGCGATGGCGGCGACGTTGTCCTGCTGGTTGCCGTCACCGGCGGCCACGTTGGCGCCCAGGTTGCCTTGGGAGCCGTTGGCGGAGCTGTCCATCCGGGCATCGTTGCGGGTGGCCTGGTTGAGCACCTGGTTGCCACCATTGCTCTGGATGTCGGTCACGGTGGCGGCGGAGCCGGCAGTGATCAGCAGTTGCAGGAGCAGGTTGTCGTTGTTGTTGTGGCCGTTATGGCCGCCGTTGTGGCCACCGTGGTTGTCGTGACCACGTCCGCCGGCTTGTGCAGCAACTGCCATGACCGCAGCGAGGGCGAATACCAGAGGCTTGAGTGCCATTTTTGGTTTCATGGTGTTTCTCCGCTTTTCGTTGTTAAGTGTTGTGTTGCCACTCGGGTCAATCCGCGACCCGTACGCTCAGGGTGTTGGCCATTCGGTTGCCCACCCCGGCGCTCTGATTCAACTGGATCACTCCGCGGCTGCCGGTGAAGGCCTGGTCACTGGTGGTGACCTGGCGACTGCCGGGTGCGCGATCAGTTGCGTCGGAGCCGTTGGCCAGCGAGACGTTCTGCTGGCTGAGAAGGTTGTCGTCGATGCTTTGCGGCGCGGCGCTGATGCCGATCCGCACGGCATTGGCCTGTTGCGTGGCGGCACCGGCGGACTGGTTGATGCCGAGCATGCCGCTGCCGTGGCTGAAGGCATTGCCGCTGATGCTGGCGCGGGCATCCAGTGCCGGATTGGCCTGGAAGTCGCTGCGCTGGCGGATCTGCGTCGAGGCGTTGGCCTGGGTGCCGATGGCGATCGCCCGGGCGTTGGCCTGTTGCAGGGCATCGCCGGCGGCCTGGTTGATGCTCAGGTTGCCCTGGTAAGCGCGGCCACTGGCATCGAGGGTGGCGTTGTCCACCACCGGCGATGCGGCCAAGGCATGGCCTGCGGAGGCAGCCAGGCACAGCAGGGAGAGGGTGAGTGCGCGCATGTCATTGGCCCCGGGTCAGGATCTGCAGCGGCGCCAGGCCGCGCTGGACGTTCTGGTTGACCGTGTTGGCGATGCTGTTGCCGCCACTGGCACCGGCGGCCGAACCGCCGGCCATGCCCGGCAGTTGCGACTGGACGGTGCCCATGCCGCGCAGGTTGCCTGAGTGGTCGGGGGTGAGCATGCGGTTGAAGGTCGAGCCACTGGCCACGTTGGCGAAGTCACCATCGGTCAGCTCGTTGGTCTGGGCGATCACCCGAGGCGACTGGTCGGTGTTGACGGTGGTGGGGTAGGGGTCGGGTGTGCCGGTCGCTCGGGCGGCCTGGCGGGCCTGGACGTCGCGGGTCAGGACGATGATCCCGTTGCCGCCGGCCTCGGCCGGAAGAGGAAGGGTTGCGGCGGTCAGGCAACCCAGGACAAGCAGTGCAGGCAGTGTATTGTTCTTGTTCCCCACGGCGATGCTCCCTTTCTCTGTACGCTGGCCCTTGAGCGTTGGCAGAGGTAGAGCGAAAGCCGTGCCGCTTTTGCTTTTTGCTTGTTAATCAATAGCTTGTGGTGTGAACAGGGCGATGCCGGTGTTGACCTGTGTCACGGTTGATACACCACGGCCCCCGGTGAGCCGCCAAGCGTTGAAGAACCTGGCCCCGAGGGCTATTCGCAGCGCTGTATCAGCCCTGAGACACTTCCCCCGGATTTGCGCCAGCGGCCCCAGAAATGGGGCTTTGCGTCCCCGTCGCTGTATCAGCGCGTTAACACTCGGTGGCACAGGCTGGCAGCTGGCCATCGAGCAGCTTCGACACCGCGGCCAGGGCCTGGGCCTGACGTTGCGGCCAGCCGCCCTCGATCACCTGTAGCGGCTGGCGGTGGCGGCGTAGCCAGTCCAGGCTGTCGGCGAAGAACGCCTGGCGCTGCGGCAGGCCTGGCTGGCAGCGCTGGCCGTCGCCGACCCAGTCGACGCCGTGCGGGCTGAGCAGCAGGTGCAGGTCGTAGCGGCGTGCGAGCAGGGCTTGTTCGATCCAGGGCGGGCAGTCGCCGAACAGCACGCGGCTCCAGAGCAGGTTGCTGAGCAGGTGGGTGTCGAGGATCAGCAGTTCGGGTGCCTGCTGGCGGGCCAGGTCTTCCCAGGCGAGCTGGCCGCGGGCGATCGTCGGAATATCGGCGTAGCAGGTATCGCGTTGCTCGCGATCGATGAAGTGACGCACGTACTCGCCCACCACCAGGCCACCGAAATGCGCCTGGAGCTCGCCGCTGAGCCAGCTCTTGCCGCTGGACTCGGGGCCGCACAGCACCAGGACCTTCATGCGGCGCAGGCCAGCGCCGGGTCGCGCCGCCATTCCAGCCAGCCGCGCAAGGCGATGAGGGTGAACAGGGCATAGAGCGCGGCGGTCAGGTACAGGGCCTTGTGCAGGAACAGGCCGACGAAGACCACGTCCACCACGACCCACAGCGCCCAGCACTGCAGGCGCTTCTGCGCCATCCACAGCTGCGCCACCAGGCTCAGGCCGGTCAGGGTGGCATCCAGCCAGGGTTGGGCGGCGTCGGTCCAGTGCGCCATGGCCGCGCCCAGGCCCAGGCCGGCCAGCAGGCCGATCCCCAGGCCGCCGAGCAACGGCGCGGTGCCGAGGCGGGTCACCTGGCGCGCGTCCTCGACCCGGTCCGGGCGCGTCCATTGCCACCAGCCATAGAGCTGCAGCACGGCATAGACCAGTTGCAGGAGCATGTCGGAATACAGCTTCACCTCGTAGAAGACCCAGCTGTAGAGCAACACCATCACCAGGCCGATCGGCCAGCACCAGGGGTTCTGCTTGACCGTGAGCCATACGGCGATGACGCCGAGCGCGGCGGCGAAGAGTTCGAGGCCGGACATCGGCGATCCTTGGGGGAGGGAAAGGGCGCGATTGTAGCTTGTGGGGCGGGGAAGGTGAATCGTGGGGCTGCTTCGAGGTGATCGCCTTATGCAGGAGGTGTTCGGTCTGGCCTATTCGCGGGCAAGCCCGCACCCACATGGCCCTGCAAGCCGCATCATACGCGATCCACTCGGAACCTGTGACGGTTGACGCAGGACCCTGTGGGAGCGGGCTTGCCCGCGAAGGGCCGCAGAGCGGCCCCAGGCTACAAGGCTCAGACCCGAAACTGGCGCAGCAACTGCTCCAGCTCCTCGCTCAGCCGCGCCAGGGCCGCCCCGGCATCGCGCGACTGCAACGCCGCCTCGGCGGTCTGCTGGGACAACCCGGCGGTATCGAGGACATTGCGGTTGATCTCTTCGACCACATGGGACTGCTGCAAGGTCGCGCTGGCGATCGAGGCATTGAGCGCGGTCAGGTTGTGCAGCGCCTGGCTGATCGCGTCCAGGCTGCTGCCGGCTTCGCGGGCCTGCTCGACGGTCTGGCGCGAGGCCTCGGCGCTGGTGTCGATGGCCCTGACCGCCGCTTCCGACTGGCCTTGCAGGTGCTCGATCATGGTCTGGATCTCGGCGGTCGACTGCGCGGTGCGCTGGGCCAGCAGGCGCACCTCGTCGGCGACCACGGCGAAGCCACGGCCCTGCTCGCCGGCGCGAGCCGCCTCGATGGCGGCATTGAGGGCGAGCAGGTTGGTCTGTTCGGCGATCGAGCGGATCACTTCCAGCACGCCGCCGATCCGGGTGCTGTGCCCGGCCAGTTCACGGATCACCTGGACTGCCTGGTCGATCGTGGTCGAAAGCCGGTCGATCTGCTGCAGGCTGCCGTGGATCGCCTGCTGGCCGTGGCCGACCTGCTGCTGCGCGGCGCGCATCTCGCTGGCGGCCTGTTCGGCGGTCTTGGCCACGTCCTGCACGGCGTAGGTGACTTCGTTGACAGCGGTGGCGACCTGGTCCATCTGCAGCGACTGCTGGGCGCTGCGCTCCTGGGCGGAGCCTGCGTTGTCGCCGACGTGGCTGGCGGACTGGGCCAGGGCATGGGCGGCCCCCTGCAGTTGGCCGACCACGCCCTGCAGCTTGCCGTTGAAGCGATTGAAGTGCTCGCCCAGGTGGGTGATCTCGTCGCGGCCATGGGTGTCCAGGCGCCGGGTCAGGTCGCTCTCGCCGCTGGCGATGTTGCCCATGGCGTGCACCGCCTCCTGCAACGGGCGGGCGATGCTGCGGGCGATGAGCACGACCAGCAGGGCCATCAGCAGGGCGATCCCCAGGCCCACCAGGGACGCATCGCGCACCTGGCGGGCGAATTCGGCCTGCACGTCATCGATGTACACGCCCGAGCCGATGATCCAGCCCCAAGGCTCGAACAGTTGGATGTAGGAGGTCTTGGCCACGGCCTCGCTGGCGCCGGGCTTGGGCCAGCGGTAGTCGACCGGGCCTGCGCCCTGGCTGCGGGCCAGGGCGACCATCTCGTTGAACACGGCAAAGCCGTCGGGGTCGCGGACGGCGGAGAGGTCCTGGCCGTCGAGCTTGGGGTTGACGGGATGCATGACCATCCTCGGCCCCAGGTCATTGATCCAGAAATAGTCGTCCTTGTCGTAGCGCAGGCCGCGTATCACCTGCAACGCCTGTTGCTGGGCGGCCTCGCGGCCCAGCGTGCCGGCCGCTTCCAGGCCCTGGTAGTAGGCCAGCACGCCGGCGGCGGTCTGCACCACGTGGCGGGTCTTCTCGGCCTTGGCCTGGTACAGGCTGCCGTGCAACTGGCGCAACATCAGCAGGCCGAGGATCACCAGCATGGCCACCGCCACCACCAGGATCAACGACAGACGCCGGCTGATCGACATCGACCTCAGGGTCTTCATGAGGCTCACTCCCGTATTCGTTCTTGTTATCAGGCGCATCCAAGCACGCTTTCGCGGCGGCCACACACTCGACCAAGGGCTAAGTGCCTGGCGCGGCGATCCGTGTTGCATGCGGCACAAGCCATTGGCAGGCCGCTCTGATAGGATCTCGGCCGCGCAAGATGAAACCTTTAGGCTCGCCGAACTTTTCCACTGGCTTGGCGATCGACTGTCGCTGTAATACAGCCGGGCCGTGCGCGGCAATTCATAAGCAAATCAAGAACAAGGGGCCTGCACGCCGCAGCGCCCCATTGGGGGAACGATGGATTTTTGGAATGCCTTCCAGGCAATCATCTTGGGGATCGTCGAGGGATTGACGGAGTTTCTGCCGATCTCCAGTACCGGCCACCAGATCATCGTGGCCGACCTGATCGGCTTCGGTGGCGAGCGCGCCATGGCCTTCAACATCATCATCCAGCTGGGAGCGATCCTGGCGGTGGTGTGGGAGTTTCGCCGCAAGATCTTCGACGTGGTGCTTGGCCTGTCGAGCCAGCCCACGGCGCGCCGTTTCACCAGCAACCTGCTGCTGGCCTTCCTGCCGGCGGTGGTGCTGGGGGTGCTGTTCGCCGACCTGATTCACGCCTACCTGTTCAACCCGATCACCGTGGCCGCGGCCCTGGTGCTGGGCGGGGTGATCATGCTCTGGGCCGAGCGACGCGAGCATCGCATCGAGGTCGACCATGTCGACGACATGCGTTGGAGCCACGCCTTGAAGATCGGCTTCGTCCAGTGCCTGGCCATGATCCCGGGGACCTCGCGCTCGGGCTCGACGATCATCGGCGGGCTGCTGTTCGGCCTGTCGCGCAAGGCCGCCACCGAGTTCTCGTTCTTCCTGGCGATGCCGACCATGGTCGGCGCCGCAGTGTATTCGGGCTACAAGTACCGCGAGCTGTTCCAGCCGGACGACCTGCCGGTGTTCGCCATCGGCTTCGTGGTCTCGTTCATCTTCGCCATGATCGCCGTGCGTGGCCTGCTCAAGTTCATCGCCAACCACAGCTATGCGGTGTTCGCCTGGTACCGTATCGTCTTCGGCCTGCTGATCCTGGCGACCTGGCAGTTCGGCTGGGTCGACTGGGCCACGGCGCAGGGCTGACATGGCGCGGGTGCAGAGTGCGGCACGGCGGGGCGCCGGCCGCGAGGCAGCGGGCGTGCGTAACCTGCGCCTGAAGCTGCTGGCGTTGGCCGGATTGTGCCTGCTGCCGGGGCTGGGCGCGGCGCAGATGGCCTGGAGTGGGCAGTCCTGGTTGCCGCTGGCGCTCTATCCAGCGGTGAGCCTGGTCAGCCTGCTGCTCTACTGGCAGGACAAGCACCAGGCCCGTACCCAGGCCTGGCGTACGCCGGAGAAGGTGTTGCATGCCAGTGAGCTGTGCGGCGGCTGGCCGGGGGCTCTGCTGGCCCAGCAACTGTTCCGCCACAAGACGCGCAAGCTGTCGTATCAGTTGACCTTCTGGGGCATCGTTGGCTTGCACCAGGTGTTTTGGATCGACCATCTGGTGCTGGGCGGGCGCTGGCTGGGGTTCATGGGCGTTAGTGGTTGAGCTGGCGTCGTCCCCATCGCCGACAAGCCCCCACAGATTTCTGTGCATGGCGCAGATTCGGGAACACCGCTGGCCCGTGTGGGAGCCGGCTTGCCGGCGAATGGGCCGGCTCTGACAGCATCGGTGTATGGCAAGGGCTGCGCCCTTGTTCGCGGGCAAGCCCGCTCCCACACGGGCCCTGCAAGCCACCCATGCGTGATCGGCTTGGCGCCACAGTGGCACAGGGCTCGGATTTGCGAGCAGCACTGCTTCACCGGGGTGAGTCGAGCACACATGATGCGGTTTGCAGGGACCTGTGGGGGCTTGCTGGCGATGGGCTGCAAAGCAGCCCGCAAGTCCCCTCACTCGATCAGCAATCCCACCTGCAACCGCCTGGGCAGCCGCCTCACCACCAACTGGTGCGAGCGCTGCAACAGCTCGCACAGCTCTTCGCGCCCCATGGGGTAGGGCGGTGCCATGCTGATCCAGCGTGCCCGTGCCAGGTAGGGCGCCGGGCGGATGCCAGGGCGGTCGCAGTAGCCGAGGAACAGGTCGTCGGCCACCTTGAACGACAACCCCGCTCCCGCCAGGTCGAGCACCGCGAACATCTTGTTGCCTGCCACCGAGAACACCCGGATACCGCCCCACTTGTAGTCTTCCCGTGCCCCGGGCAGCCCCAGGCAGAAGGCCGCCACTTCGTCCGGTGTCATCTTCCTAGACATAGCGCTCTCCACAACCCTCGAACGACGCCGCCAGGTGGTCGATCCACACGCGCATCGCCGGCAGCAGCCCACGCCGGTGAGGGTAGACCGCCTGCAGCCACCCGCCTGGCAGCGACCAGTCAGGCAGCAGGCGTACCAGTTCGCCACGCTCCAGTTCCTCTTCGCAGAACATGCTCGGCAGGGCCGTGAAACCCAGCCCGGCGCGCACGGCCGCCTTGCGCACGACGAAGTCGTCGATGGCCAGGCGTGGCTCCAGCGCCACTTCCTGTTGCTGGTCATTTGGCCCGATCAGGCGAAAATGCACCAGCCGATCGGCCTCGGTCGCCCCCAGCACCGGCAGGCTGGCCAGCTCCGACGGGTCTTGCAGGTGGTCGGCGAAGCCCGGGGCGGCCACCAGTTGCATCTGTGCCTGGCGCAACCGGCGGGTGACCAGGGCCGGTTCTTCGTCCCCCAGGTCACGCACCCGCAGGGCCACGTCGATGCCCTCGGAAATCAGGTCGACCCGGCGGTTGAGCAAGACCATGTCCAGCTGTACCAGCGGATACTGTGCGAGGAAGCGGCTGATGATCTCTGGCAGGAAGGCATGGGCCAGGGCCACCGGGCACGACACCCGCAGGCGCCCGCGCGGCTCGCTGCTCATGCTCGCCACCACTTCGTCGGCGGCCTCTGCCTCCAGCAGCATCGCCTGGCAATGGTGCAAGTAGCGCTCGCCCACGACGGTCAGCTTCAGTTGCCGGGTGGTGCGCTGCAGCAGGCGGGTGCCCAGGCGCTCCTCCAACTCGGCGATACGCCGCGACAGGCGCGACTTGGGGATGCCCAACTGGCGGCCGGCGGCGGCGAAGCCACCGGCCTCAACCACCTTGGCGAAGTAGAACAGGTCATTGAAGTCTTGCATTGGCGTATCTCATCGTTCCATACATAGGACAAACTAATGCATTTTTGCAGGCTTATCAGCCATTCGATGGGCCTATAGGATTCTCTCCATCGTGATCGCCCACCGCCGCGGTCTTCATTCACAGGAGAGTCCCATGAAACTGTTGCATATCGATTCGAGCATCCTGGGCGACAATTCCGCCTCCCGCCAGCTCAGCCGCGAAGTGGTCGAGGCCTGGAAAGCCGCCGACCCGAGCATCGAGGTGGTCTATCGCGATTTGGCCGCCGACGCCATCGCCCACTTCTCCGCCGCCACCCTGGTCGCCGCCGGCACCCCCGAGGACATGCGCGACGCCGCCCAGGCCTTCGAGGCCAAGCTGAGCCAGGAAACCCTGGACGAATTCCTCGCCGCCGACGCCGTGGTGATCGGTGCGCCGATGTACAACTTCACCGTGCCGACCCAGCTCAAGGCCTGGATCGACCGCATCGCCGTCGCCGGCAAGACCTTCCGCTACACCGAAGCCGGCCCGGAGGGCCTGTGCGGCGACAAGAAGGTGATCCTGGTCTCCACCTCCGGTGGCCTGCACCATGGCCAGCCAACTGGCGTCGGCCACGAGGAGTTCCTCAAGGTCCTGCTTGGCTTCATCGGCATCACCGACCTGGAGATCGTCCGCGCCCATGGCCTGGCCTACGGCCCGGAGCAGCGCAGCCAGGCCATCGACGCCGCCCAGGCGCGGATCGCCAACGAGCTGTTCGCCGCCGCGTGATCGTGGTCTTGTAGAAAACCGGCTGGCGCCTCGTGCGTCAGCCGATTTTTTCATGGGGCTTGCAAGCGTCGGCCACGGCGGGCGAGCAACAGGCTCAGGCCCACCCCTGCCAGGGCGAGCAGGGCGGCGGCACAGAAGATCGAGGCATAGCCCAGGTGCACGGCCACCGCGCCCATCACCGGGCCGGCGATGGCCAGGGCCAGGTCGAAGAACACCGCATAGGCGCCGAGCCCCGCACCTCGGCTGCTGCTGGGCACCTGCCTGATCGCCTCCACGCCCAGGGCCGGATACACCAGCGACAGGCCGAAGCCGGTGAGGCCGGCGCCGAGCAGCGCCCAGGCCGGCGAAGGCGCCAGCCACAGCAAGGTCAGCCCCAGCACCTCGGTGGCCATGCAGGCGATGGCCACGTTGTAGCCGCCGAAGCGGTTGACCGCGTTGACGAACAGCAGCCGGGAGAGGATGAAGCACAGGCCGAAGGCGCTCAGGCACCAGGCCGCGCCAACCCAGCCGCGTTCCAGGTAATAGAGGGTGACGAAGGTGGTCAGGGTGCCATAGCCGATCGACGCCAGGGTCAGCCCCAGGCCACAGGGCGCCACCCGGCCGAAAGCCGACCAGAAGGGCAGCCGCTCGCCCTGCACGACCACCGCGTTCGGCCGGGTACGCAGCACTAGCAAGGCGAGCAGGGCCAGTGCCAGCAGGGCCGGGCCGAGTGCACTGAAGCCCAGCCCGTCCACCAGCAGCACGCCTGCCGGCGCGCCAATGGCGATGGCGCCATAGGAGGCGATGCCGTTCCAGGAGATCACCCGCGCCGTGTGCTCGCTGCCCACCTGGCCGATCCCCCAACTCAAGGTGGCCACGCCGATCAGCCCCTGGGCGATGCCTAGCAGCAGCCGCCCACCCAGCAGCAGCAACAGGCTCAGCCAGGGCAGGGCGAGGGTCCAGGCCGAGAGCAGGGTCAGCACGCCGCAACCGGCGATGCCGTACAAGCCATAACGGATCGCCCGCTTGCCGCCCAGGCCGTCCGCCACCCGTCCGGCGAAAGGCCGGCTGAGCAGGGTGGTCAGGTATTGCAGGCCAATGGTCAGCCCGGCGATCACCGCACCGAAACCCAGTCGGTCGTGCACGTAGCTGGGCAGCACGGCGATCGGCAGGCCGATGCAGAGGAAGGCGATGAAGGTATAGAAGACGATCGAAAGGATCTGCTGGGTGATGCCGAAGGTGCTGCTGGGGGCGGGCTGATGCGCGGTCATGGGCTCGTTCGCGGGTGGGCGGTGGGGCAGGAGCCCATCATGGCGGGTGCCGGATGGAAAAGAAAGCAGGCTAACGATTTTTTCGTCTGCCGGTCAGTCGGGTGGGGCTTGAGGCCTTGGGGCCGCAAGCGGCCCCAGGCACGACCAAGCGATGCCGGACGAGGTCAGACCACGACCCCCTGGCTACGCAGGTAATCGTCGTAGGTGCCGCTGAAGTCCACCACTCCATCCGCCGTCAGCTCGATGATCCGGGTGGCCAGCGACGACACGAACTCGCGGTCATGGCTGACGAACAGCAAGGTCCCTGGGTAGTTCTCCAGGGCCAGGTTCAGCGCCTCGATCGACTCCATGTCCAAGTGGTTGGTCGGTTCGTCCATCACCAGCACGTTGGGCTTTTGCAGGATCAGCTTGCCGAACAGCATGCGGCCCTGCTCACCACCGGAGATCACCTTCACCGACTTGAGGATCTCGTCGTTGGAGAACAGCATGCGCCCCAGGGTGCCGCGGATCAGCTGTTCGCCCTGGGTCCACTGGCCCATCCAGTCGAACAGGCTCAGGTCCTCCTCGAAGTCATGGGCGTGGTCCTGGGCGTAGTAGCCCACCTCGGCGCTGTCGGTCCATTTCACCGCACCGGCGTCCGGCGTCGTCTCGCCGACCAGGGTACGCAACAGGGTGGTCTTGCCGATGCCGTTGGGGCCGATGATCGCCACCCGCTCGCCGGCTTCGACGACGAAACTGAAATCCTTGAACAGCACCTTGTCGTCGAAGGCCTTGGCCATCTTCTCCACGGTCACCGCCTGGCGGTGCAGCTTCTTGGTCTGTTCGAAGCGGATGAACGGGCTGACCCGGCTCGAAGGCTTGACCTCGGCCAGCTGGATCTTGTCGATCTGCCGTGCCCGCGAGGTGGCCTGCTTGGCCTTGGAGGCGTTGGCCGAGAAGCGGCTGACGAAGCTCTGCAACTCGGCGATCTGCGCCTTTTTCTTGGCGTTGTCGGCCAGCAGCTGCTCGCGGGCCTGGGTGGCTGCGGTCATGTACTCGTCGTAGTTGCCCGGGAACAGGCGCAGCTCACCGTAGTCCAGGTCGGCCATGTGAGTGCAGACGCTGTTGAGGAAGTGCCGGTCGTGGGAAATGATCACCATGGTGCTGTTGCGCGCCGTCAGCACGTTTTCCAGCCAGCGGATGGTGTTGATGTCCAGGTGGTTGGTCGGCTCGTCGAGCAGCAGCACGTCCGGATCCGAGAACAGCGCCTGGGCCAGCAGCACCCGCAGCTTCCAGCCCGGCGCCACTTCGCTCATCGGGCCGAAGTGCTGCTCCAGCGGAATCCCCAGGCCCAGCAGCAGTTCACCCGCACGGGACTCGGCGGTGTAGCCGTCCATCTCGGCGAATTCGGTTTCCAGCTCGGCGACGGCCATGCCGTCTTCCTCGGTCATTTCCGGCAGGGAGTAGATGCGATCGCGCTCGGCCTTGACCTTCCACAGCTGCTCGTGGCCCATGATCACCGTGTCGATCACGGTGAATTCCTCGTAGGCGAACTGGTCCTGGCGCAGCTTGCCCAGGCGGGTGTTGGGTTCGAGCATCACCTGGCCCGCGGACGGCTCCAGGTCGCCGCCGAGGATCTTCATGAAGGTCGACTTGCCGCAGCCGTTGGCGCCGATCAGGCCGTAGCGGTTGCCGTTGTTGAATTTGACCGAGACGTTTTCGAAGAGCGGCTTGGCGCCGAATTGCATGGTGATGTTGGCGGTAGAAATCAAGTGCTTGTCCTGCGGGGGTTCCAGAGGTGTATTTAGGCCCCTCTCGTGCGTTTTGGGCCAATTTCGGGCCAATTCGACTCGGGGCGGCAGCTTCTCCAGCTCCCTCCAGTCCGAGGAGGAGCTGATCCATTTCGCGTAGGTAGAGAGCAACATCTCGACGCAGTGGCTGAGCGGGTTGGCGATGAACGCGAGGTTCATTCCAGCTATCAGGCACAGGGGTGCGTAGGTGTGGCGGGTGTCGTACTGCCGGCGTTCACGGATGTCCAGCGCCTTGGGCGCTGCTTTGAAGGGGCGGATTGTAACACTTGGCTCGTTGATCCACAGCCCACCTTTGCTTGGCTGGAAGACGAAGGGGCTGACCGGATTGGCCGATTTGGAAGCCATGCGCTTCAAGTTTGCCACTCGCCGGGCCTGGCTGACGGCATTGAGCGCCCGCTCGTTGAGCAGGATGGTTCGGTGATTCTTGGTCTTGGTGCGCTCTTGTGGCGCTCGATTGATGATGATCCGGCGTATGACTGCAGTTCGCTCCTCCAGATCGACGTCATCCCACTGAAGGCCCATTGCCTCACCAGGCCGAACCCCCGTGAAGAAGCAGAACTCGAAGAAGGCTGCGTAGATTTGGGAGTACTTGCGCAGGCTGCCGTAAAGGTGAGCAATGATCGCTTCCGCCTCGGTCCTGGTGTATGGATCGACGACCTTCTTTACGGCCTTTGGCTTGTCCAGGGAAGCAGTCGGGTTCTTGGCGATCAGCCCGTCCAGCACGGCCGTTTTGAATACGCTCGACAACTTGATGATCGCGTTTCGCTTCACACCTACTGAAGTCCACTGAATCTGCGAGATGACGCTGCGGAGCAGAGTCGTTGCGAGTGGTCGAGTAAAACATGCATCGGTTTAAGAGAAATCTTTCATGCTTCGGGCCGAGACGAGGTGATCGGGCTCTACCTCCAGTACCTCAACTCGACCATTACGCGAGCTGGTCACCTCAATCGTGTAGCTCGCGATCGTGCCGTCGACGCGCTCAGTGTGGCCGAGGCATTTGAAGGTGAGGGTGGGTTCGGTCATGCTGGGCTCCAGAGGCTGCCGTAGGGCTGGCCGTGTATACACATGGACCCCATTCTATAAGCTATAGAATGGGGTCCATGTGTATGGGGCGAGTGGGAAAGATCCGGCGCTTGACCGGGCTCACTGGAGCAGGGCGAGGTTATGCGTGAGCAGCCTCTTGCTCCGGCACCAGTCGCACCTCAACGCGTTGGCCCAGTGCACGAGCGGCGCTGGCTAGGGTCGCCAGCGTCATGCCTGGGTCGTCTTGGTCTAGTGCGCGGTCCACTGCGGTACGACTGGTGTGCATGCGCGCAGCCAGGGCTTTCTTTGTCACCTTCTGGCTTTTCATGGCTTCAGCGATTTGCCAAGAGATGACTCGCTTGAGGGCAGCAGCGGACACTTCCTCTGCGAGACCTTGCTCTGCAAGGAAATCGTCGAAATCGGAGCCGATGTGCTGGTTCATTGCTTGTTCCTCTCTAGTGTTGCTTTGCGTTGCCTGGCGGTTTCCAAGTCAGACGCGGGTGTTTTCTGGCTCTTCTTGATGAAGCCGTGAAGCAGAACCATGACGTTCCCGTCCACGGTGAAGAGCACGCGGGCGATGGTATCGACTAGGTTGACCCTGACCTCCCAGAGGCCTTTATCAAGCTTTCTGACAACTGGCATTCCGATTGGCCAGCCGATCTGGACCGTTTTGATTTCTGTTCCGATCATCCGCTTGTGATCGCGAGGCAGGTCGGTCAGCCATTCGCGCACCGGCTCATTGCCCGCTTCCGTGCGATAAAAACTGACGTGCAATGTTGGTGGGATTTCACTCATGTGTTGAGTGTACCAAAAATGGTGCGTTACGCAACGTTCGGCGGGAGTTCGTCAAGGATATGGGTGGATTCGGCAGGAGCAGGGCGGCCCGGCGCTTGGCCGGGCTTGGGGTTACCGGAAATTTCTCTCGACAATCAGGTCGTAACAGCGGCGAGCGACGGTCGCGAAGTACAGGCCGCTTAGCCAGAGCAGACCTACAAAGCCAGCGGCAAGCAATGCACCGAGGCTTTGTCCACCTCCGGTCCGAAAGGACGGCGGTGGCAGGCTCGGGTCGCTCCCGAAAGTGAACGCGACATGGCCAGCCCTAGCCAGGCCGATGCTGATCCGACCATCCAGCTGGCCGACGAGATCATGGCTCGCGTTGAGGATATTCGGCTGCCAACGGGGGCGCTGGACAATGAAGGACTGCCGGTCACTGTCTCTGCCCGCGAGCTGCTGGTCCAGGCCGACGAAAACATCAAGGCTGCCCAGCAGGATGCCCGAGGATTAGCCGCTGCCGCCGCCTGCTTCCTGCAGCGTGGTTTAGACTGAGCTCAATCTGCCACCACAATGAGAAGAAACCATCATGAAATGGCTTCCGCTGCTAATGCTCCCGCTCATGGTGTCCGGGTGCGCTACGACCGGTAAATATGAGAAGGTTCTACAAAGCTGGGTTGGCTCTAGTGAGCTGGATTTGGTGCGAAGCTGGGGGCCGCCGCAGCAAACATATGAAGCAAGTGACAGGAAATTTCTGATCTACTCGAGTAGCAATGACATGTATCTGCCAGGTAGTGCGCCTACGTACCAGACCACGGTCGTGGGCAACACCGCATACACCAACTCGTATGGCGGAACCCCCGCTATGAATATTCAGCTGTCCTGCACCACTACATTTGAGATCACCGCCGATGTCATTACCAGCTGGCAGTGGCGGGGTAACAATTGCGTATCCAGGTAGCTAAATAGTTGGGAAACCGTCTACTTCCGACCCATAGGCTTGCCCCATCCACAAAGGAGCAAGCCTATGCGTTTCGAATGCATCAAGGCTGTCGTTCAGGCAGCTGTACCACACTTTCTGACCCTTCTCTTGTCCGCGCCCCATCGCTGGGCGCCGCAGTAGGAGGCCGTTGATATGTTGACCGCACAACGCCTGCGCGAACTCCTGCACTACGACCCCATCACTGGCATTTTCACTAACATCGCTCCGCGCAAGAAGGTGGTGGTGGGCAGTGTTGCTGGATCAGGTGCGCTATTACCAGAGCGAAGCTGGGGGGCGCTGCGTCTCTCCCGGCCTGGTCAAGGGGATAGCCACGGTGACGGTGAGTTATCAGTGAAATTTGTCAAATGTCACTGGCAAGTTTAATAGGGCGATAGGCATGGATGGAGGAAGGCACTTGCCTGTCGTAGACACCGCCGCCAGCAGGCTAGCGTGACCATTGCGGCATAGCTTTTCGCAAGCTTGCAGTAACGGGTTGCCAGGCGGCGATGCTCCTTCAGCCAGCCGAACAGCCGCTCGATAACGTTCCGTTCCCTGTAACCGCTTCGTCCTGTTTTCTGCCACATCGGCACGAGACGAGGTGGTCGAACGTATCTATTGCGTTCGGCGCGTCGCCGGCTAGGCGTTGCAACGACGGCCCAGGCCATCACCATCGCCATTGGCAACGGGGATCTGGAGCGCTGAGCAGGCAAGCAGGGCTGCTGAGTCGCTTTCAGGCTTCGATGGAGGAATGATGGCCGGTAATCAGCCACTGCTGTTCGATCCGCTCGAAGGTGAAGAGAAAGCGGGCGGGCACGATCCGCTGCTCGCCCGCCTCGCGGAATACGAACGTGTACTGGCCGCCGACGACCACGGTGCCCAGCTTGCGGCTGACGCGTTTCTTGAAGAAGCGGATGTCGCAGACCAGCCCTTCGTTGGCGAAGAAACTTTCGAAATAACTGCGCCGGCTATCGTCGCAGTCGCGGACCTCGTTGGACAGGGTCGGTACAAGGATCGCGTCCGGGGCGTAAAGCGCCAGGACTTTGTCCACATCCCGCGAGGCCACGGTGGCAGCCCATCGATAGAGCGCAGCCTTGGCGCCTGCCAGGCAGGCCAGTTCGACGTCGGCGTAGGGCTGAGTGTTGGCTGAGGTTTGGGCTTCATTCATGGCGGATACCTGCACAGGCGGAAAGCGGTGGTCTATTTTTAATTTATGTTACGTTATAACGAAATTATTCAGGACGCCATCCCATGTTTTCAATGCTCGAACAGGTAGCAGCAGGCCCCCGCTTTGTCGGCCATATCGGCCGTCGAAGCGGCTTTTACAACGTCATCCAGGCCGATCACGTTGTGGGGAGCGGGGTGAAGGCATGAGTAGCGTCATCATTCGCAACGCTCGCCTGGTCAACGAAGGGGCGGTCGAGGATGCCGATGTACTGGTCGTCCACGGCCGGATCGAAAAGATCGGCCGCAGTATCGAAGGCATCAATGCATCCACTGAAATCGATGCCTGTGGCCAGTGGCTCGTGCCCGGCATGATCGATGATCAAGTGCATTTCCGCGAGCCTGGCGCTGCGCACAAGGGGACGATCGCCAGTGAATCGCGCGCAGCGGTCGCCGGAGGCATTACCAGTTTCATGGACATGCCCAACACCAGCCCACCCACCCTGGACCTTGCCGCGCTGCAGGAGAAAAAAGCGCGCGCCGCCGCGACCTCCGTTGCCAACTACGGTTTTCACTTCGGGGTAAGCAAGGACAACCTCGATATCGTGGCATCGCTCGATCCAGGTTCCGTGGCGGGGGTGAAGGTGTTCATGGGGGCATCCACCGGGGACATGCTGGTGGATGACCCGAGAACCCTCGAACGGCTGTTCGCCAACGTGCCGACGATCCTGTTGGCGCATTGCGAGCACACGCCGTCGATCCTGGCCAACGAGGCGCGACTGCGCGAGCGATACGGTGATTTCATCCCACCGGCCATGCACCCACTCATTCGGGACGCTGCCGCGTGCCTACGTTCCTCGACACTGGCCGTTCAACTTGCCAGGCAATTCGGCACCCGCTTGCACGTGCTGCACCTGACCACAGCACAGGAACTGCAACTGTTCGAACCTGGCCCCGTGGCAGGGAAGCGGATCACCGCGGAAGTGTGCGTGCATCATCTGCTGTTCGATGACCGCGACTATGCAAGCCTCGGGCACCTGATCAAATGCAACCCCGCCATCAAGACCCGGGCAGACCGCGATGCCCTGCGCCAGGCGCTGCAGTGCGACCGTATCGATGTCATCGGGACCGATCATGCACCGCACACACTGACGCAGAAGCAACGCTCCTACGCGTTGGCGCCCGCTGGATTGCCGCTGGTCCAGCATGCATTACCGGCACTGTTGGAGTTGGTCGAGGAGGGCGTGCTGTCGGTTGCCCAACTGGTGCGCAAGACCAGTCACTCGGTCGCTGACCTGTTCGCAATCCAGGGCAGGGGATATTTGCGCGAAGGCTACTGGGCAGACCTGGTCTTGATCGAACGCCTGCCCGAGCCTCGGGCCGTCACCCTCGATCCGGTGCTGGCCCACTGTCAGTGGACGCCGTTCATCCAGCATCGGTTTCATCATCGGGTGACCACCACCCTGGTGTCCGGTCAGCTTGCCTGGCATGGCGGCCGGGTGGTCGACAGCTGCCAGGGGTTGCCGTTGGTGTTCCACTCGCAACGGTCTGGTTGAGGTTGCACAAGGGACGGTCTTCCTCGAGGGCGCGAACATGGGCGAAGCCCGTGCCATACAGCTCGGTGTCCTCTTCGCGGGTAATTCAGATAAAAAATGCTTCTAAATCAATTAAGTATTCAAAGTTCTATAGAAAGTAGTTGAAGATTGGATCTTGCAATGGCAAAGGATGCGCTGTGACGGGGTGATTGCGAGATGGGAATGATTTGCGTTAATGTTATGTTATTACGTAATCGGAGACTCCCATGCAAGTACTGTCGTCACTCAAGCAAGCCAAGCGCCGTCATCGTGATTGCCAGGTAGTCAAACGCCGCGGAAGGATCTATGTGATCTGCAAATCCAATCCTCGTTTCAAGGCGCGACAGGGAGGAGTGAAGAAGAAGCGGGGCTAGCCGATGGGCCGCCCGTTTTGGCCCTGCAAACCGCATCATGCGTGATCGACTCAGACCCTGTGGGTCGCGATGGGCTGCAAAGCAGCCCCAATGCCGCTCGGCGGGCAGGCATTGGGGCCACCGTCACGCCGCACGGCGCAGCGCCTCGACCAGCGCCGCCTTGCGCATGGTCGAGCGTCCGGCGATGTTCTGCTTGCGCGCCCGGTCCATCAGCTCGGCCTTGCTCATGTCCTCCAGGCGCTGGCCGGGCCGTGGCACGCCGCGGCGGGTGGCGGCGGCGCGCTTGGCCGAGGACTCACGAGCCTTCTCCTTGGCCTGCGGGCTTTTCTTCTGCCCGGAGCCGCCCTTGCGCTCGCCACCGCCGGACTGCTTGTTGACCGTCGCCCAGGCCCGCGCCTCGGCTTCGTCCTTGGGCACGCCCTTGGCCTCGTAGCTTTCCTCGATGTGCTCGGCCTTGCGTTTTTGCTTGTCGGTGTACTTGTCTTTGTCTCCACGTGGCATGGTCGTTCTCCTTCGGTTCAATGGGGCTGCCAGATGCCGTCGTTGCGCTCGCAGTCGGTGCGGGCCTGAGCCAGGCTCGGGGTGTCGTAGTAGTAGGTGATGACCCGGGCGTCCTTGGGCACCGCCGGGTGGGTCGGGGGCTGGTCGCGACCGATGGATTTCGGGTTGGCCAGCGATTCCTGGGTCAAGGGCGCGATGCAACTGCCGACGCTGCCATCGGCGCAGCGCGAAACCGGGTGCTTGCGGGTATTGACCATCTCCTTGCTCTCGTTGCTGCACGACCAGGCGATGGCCTCGGCGGGCATGTCGCTGAAGCTGTAGCAGGTGCGCCGCTCCACGGGCGTCACCGCATCGCTGGAGGAGCGGGTGAAGACCTCGCAGGCCTCGGCCAGCACCTGGGTGCTGACCAGGCTGCCCAGCATCAGCAGCAGAACGGGAAAACGCATGGCACACCTCCTGGCCTCGCGGCCGTCGTCAGGTCTTGCGCAATGTCGCTTTGCCGCGCCGGCGCATGGCCTTGGCGCGCTTTTCCAGCACCAGGTAGACCAGCACCGCCAGCAACAGCGGAATCAGGTAGTACAACGTGCGGTAACCCAGCAACGCGGCCACCAGGCTGCCCTGGCCGAGCTGGCCGTGGAGCAGGGCGAGGAACACCGCCTCCAGCACCCCGAGCCCGGCGGGAATGTGCGCCACCACCCCGGCCACGCAACTGATCAGCAGGATGCCCAGGATCGATGGGAAGAACAGCTCTTGGGGCAGCAGCCAGTGGATCAACGCCGCCATCAGCGCCCAGTTGCTCGCGCCCAAGGTCACCTGGCAGAGCGCCAGGCGCAGCGACGGCAGGGTGATTTCATGCGCGCGCAAGCGCCAGGTGCGCCGCTTGGCGAAACCGCAGGCCAGCAGGTAGCCCAGCGCCACGGCCAGCAACAGGAAACCGATGAGTTGCAGGCCGACGACGCCCACCGCCCAGTCGTCCGGAAGCTTGACCAGGCGCAGGGCGAACACCGTGCCCGCCAGCAGCATGTAGCCGACCCAGTTGGTCAACAGCCCCAGGGTCAGGATCCGCGTGATGGTCGGCGTGTCCAGGCCCAGGCGGCTGTACAGCCGGTAGCGCAGGGCCACGCCGCCGACCCAGGTGGTGAAGTTGAGGTTGAAGGCATAGCAGACGAACGCCACCGGCAATACCTGGCGCACGGGCAAATGGTGGCCGGTATAGGCACGGCCGAGCAGGTCGTAGCTGGCGAACACCAGGTAGCTGGCCAGGGCCAGGGCCAGGCCCACCGCCAGAGTCGCGGGCTTGTAGGCCAGCAGCGACTGGCGCACTTCGCTCCAGTCCAGGTTGCGCGCCAGCATGTACAGCAGCGCCGGCACCAGCACCAGGAACGCCAGGGTGAGCAGGCGCTTGCCCCAGGTCTGCCATGGTTTTCGCTCCATCAGGTCTTGCCCTCGTGGTAGGTGGACTCGTCTTCCTGGGTCGGGCGCAGCGATTGCAGTTCCTGGCGATGGGCCGGGAACCAGCCGGCGATCCGCGGGAAATGGCGGATGATGTGGAAGCACAGGAAGATCAGCGGCGCCCGCCACCAGTAGCCACGGATCATCCGCTCCAGGGTGACCGCCCTGCATTGCTGGCTGGCCAGTTCGCTCAGGCGCCGATACAGCTGCTGGTTGAACGCGCGGTCGCGGATCAGCAGGTTGGCCTCCAGGTTGAATGACAGGCTCAACGGGTCGAGGTTGCTCGAACCCACCGTGGCCCACTCTTCGTCCACCAGCGCGACCTTGCCGTGCAAGGGGCGCTGGCAATATTCGTGGATGCGCACGCCGTCGCGCAGCAGGTAGTTGTACAGCAATCGCGACAGGGCCCTGACCCAGCGCATGTCTGGCTGCCCCTGGAGGATCAAGGTCACCTCCACGCCCCGTCGGGCGGCATTGCGCAGTTCGCGCATCAACCGGTAGCCGGGGAAGAAGTAGGCGTTGGCCACCAGGATGCGCCGGCGCGCCAGGCGAAAGCCCTCCAGGTAATAGGCCTCGATGTCGTTGCGATGACGGCCGTTGTCGCGTTCGGCCAACACGGCGCTGGCCTGGCCGCAGGGCTGGGTGACCGGGCGCACCTGGCTCGGCGGCTGCAGTACTGGCGCCAACAGGCGGCGGCTGGAGGCATGCAACTGGGCGACCACCGGGCCGGTGACTTCCACGGCATAGTCCTGCTTGGCCATCGGGCCATAGTCGCCGAGGTGGTCGGCGCTGTAGTTGATGCCGCCGATGAATGCCCGCTTGCCGTCGATCACCACGATCTTGCGGTGCAGGCGGCGGAACAGGTTGGTGCGCATGCCCGCCAGGCGCGGGTGCGGGTCGAAGGCATGGAAGCGGATGCCGACCTCGGTCATGGCCGAGACGAAGCTATCCGGCAGGTCGGCGGTGCCGTAGCCGTCGGCGGCCACCTCGACCCGTACACCTCGCCGGGCGGCATCGATCAGCACCTGCTGCAGCTGTTGGCCGACCTTGTCGTCGTAGATGATGAAGGTTTCCAGCAGGATCTCTTCCCGCGCCTGGGCCATGGCCTCGAACACGCGCGGGTAGTACTGCTCGCCGTTGATCAGCAGCTCGACATGGTTGCCATCCACCCAGGGTCTGTTCACAGGCTCACCTCTGCCGCCAAGGGCGCATGGTCGGAGAGGTGCGACCAGGGGTACTTGGACAGGACCTGGGCCGCGCACGGCATGGCGTTGCGCAGGTAGATGCGGTCCAGGCGCAGTAGCGGCAGGCGCGACGGGAAGCTGCGCGCCGGTGTGCCGAAGTGTTCCCCGAAGGCTTCCACCAGGCGCTGGGACAGCACTGCATCGGCCTTCAGCCGCCAGTCGTTGAAGTCACCGGCGACGATCACCGGGGCCTTGGGCGGCAGGCTGTCGAGCAGCTCCAGCAGCAGGCGTACCTGGCTCTGCCGGTGGGCCTCGCGCAAGCCCAGGTGCACGCAGACGGCATGCACTTGCTCGTGCCCGGGCACCTCCAGCCGGCAATGCAACAGGCCGCGCTGCTCGTTGCCTTGGATCGACACGTCGAGATTGTGGTGCTCGGCGATGGGAAACTTCGACAGCAGGGCATTGCCGTGGTCGCCGTGGGGGTACACGGCGTTGCGCCCATAGGCGAACTGCGGCCACATGCTGTCGGCGAGGAACTCGTACTGGGGGGTGGCCGGCCAGGCCGGATGGCGCAGGGCGTGTTCCTGGTGGCTACCGTGTACCTCCTGGAGAAACACCAGGTCGGCGCCGGTGGCACGCACCGCCTCGCGCAGCTCGGGCAGGATGAAGCGTCGGTTGAACAGGGTGAAGCCCTTATGCACGTTGATGGTCAGCACGTTCAGCCGATGCACGGCGGTGACCCGGTCGATGATGCAGCGGGGGGCGGGCAGGGTCTTGTTCACAGCTCGACCTCCGGTTCCACGCCCGGCTCGGTGAGCAGCTCGCCGTCCAGCTTGAGCCTTTCCAGCAAGCGCCGGGCGTCGTAGGGCGCGTGGACTTTCTGGTCGTTGTCGAAATAGCAGTAGACGTCCCGCGAGGCCCGCTTGCGCGGGGCGCGCTGGACGACCAGCTGGGCATCGTCGGGCTGTCCGCCCCGGCTCCAGGCTTCGATGCGCGCCTGCCAGCGGCGCAGGGCACGGGCGGTATAGCCGCTACTGTAGAGCTCGACGTCGCCGTGCAGGCGCAGGTAGACGAAATCGGCCGTCACATCCTCGACATAGGGCCACTTGCCTGCACTGTCGGCCACCACCAGGGCGACGTTGTGGCGGCGCAACAGCTCGACGAAGGCCGTACAACAGAAGCTGTCGTGGCGGATCTCCACGGCATGGCGCAGGGCCCCGTCACCCTTGAGCGCGGTGGCGCCGTTGCCCTTCAGCTGTTCGCTGCACTGCTCGGCGCAAGCCCGTGCGGCCTTGCGCCGGTGCGGCAGCAACTCGAGGAAATGGCTGAAGCTCGCCTCGTCGTACCTGAGGCTCGGCGGAAACTGCCAGAGGATCGGCCCCAACTTGTCGCCCAGCAGCAGCGGCCCGGAGGCGAAGAAGTTGGCCAGCGGCTGCTCGATCTCCTTGAGCCGTCGCACATGGGTGATGTAGCGCGGCGCCTTGACCGAGAAGACGAAGCCCTCGGGTGTCTGGTCGTGCCAATTGCGGTAGCGCTCGGGTGTTTGCAGGGCGTAGAACGAGCCGTTGATCTCGATACTGTTGACCGCCCGCGAGGCGAACGCCAGTTCGTCGTCCTGGCGCAGGCCGGTGGGGTAGAAATCCTTGCGCCAGGGGCCATAGCGCCAACCGGAAATGCCAATGCGGATCTCGCTCACGGTGCCTTCCTTCGCTCGTGGAGGATATCGCCCGCGTCCTGGAAAACCTGGCCACGGATGCGGGCAGCTCTTGAATGTGCGACTGGGCAGGCGTGGCCAGGTTCAGCAGGATTGACGAGTGGCCTTTCGGTCGTGGCTTGGGGTTGAGCTGCAAAGCAGCCCCTGGGTTTCAACCACGGCGCTCACAATTGGAACTTTGCCGTGGCCTGTCTCTCCACCGGATGCCGGGGCCGCGAAACCGCGCCTCGTCAGCCAGAGGAGAACCTGCGATGAAGACCGACGACGCTTTCGACGAACTGCACGAACTGCCCGGTACGACCCAGCCGCAGCCGATCGACGACGAGCCGGAGGTCCTGCCGGACGACCCCGACCTGCAAGGCCTGCCCGGCGAGGACAAGCTGCCGGGCTGAGGCCCAGGCAGCGCGGGAGGACCGCCAACATGAAATTCGACCGCTTCGCCCAATGGCTGGCCAACTGGTCCGGCCGCCCGCTGACCTTCGCCATCGCCCTCGTAGTGATCCTGGCCTGGGGCGTGAGCGGGCCGTTGTTCGACTTCAATGACACCTGGCAACTGGTGATCAACACCTCGACCACCATCGTCACCTTCCTCATGGTGTTCCTGATCCAGAACACCCAGAACCGCGACAACGACGAACTGCACATCAAGATCGACGAGCTGCTGCGCACCACCCGCAAGGCGCACAAGGCCTTGCTCGACCTGGAAGACATGGACCCGGCCCAGCTGCATGCACTGCGCAAGCAGTACCAGCGCCTGGGCGAGCAGGGCGAGCGAAACGATGCGGCCCACCCGCCTCGCGATGGCGAAGCGGGCTGAAGGCCAGCCCGTTCCACTGGAATGATCTGCCAACCCTGGAGGCACGCATGGCCAGACACATCATCCATTACACCGGCCCGATCAACTCATCCACCTGCGGCAACCTGATCAACACCTGTTCCCGTGCCCTGCAGCAGGGCGCCGAGGTGCTGCAGGTCAACATCGCCACCATGGGCGGGGAGTGCAGCTACGGTTTCACCCTGTACAACTTCCTGCGCTCGCTGCCGGTGCCGGTGCACACCCACAACCTGGGCACGGTGGAGTCCATGGGCAACATCCTGTTCCTGGCCGGCGAGCGCCGTACCGCCTGCGCCATGAGCAAGTTCCTGTTCCATCCGTTCCACTGGACCCTGCATGGCTCGGTGGACCATGCCCGGATGGCCGAATACGCCATGAGCCTGGACTACGACCTGCAGCTCTACGCGCAGATCGTCGCCGAGCGCACCGAGGGCGCCACCGAGGTGCTCGACGTGCCCCGCTACCTGATGGCCTATCCGCGTATCCTCGGGGCCAAGGAAGCGTTGCAGAGCGGGATGATCCATGCCATCGACGAGATGCCGATCGCAGCGGATGCCTGCCAGTGGAGCGTGCATGCCTAGGGGCCTCGGGAGTTCATTCTCGGGCCGCGCCCATCGCATCCTGTGCCTTGGGCTCGCGAACTCGGAGTCGCTTGTGGGTTTTCTTGCCATGACGGCAGATGACGGTGGCGCGATGCCCTGAATGTCGTGCCCGATCCGCCACCGGCCGGATGAGCGGTCAGTAGGGCACCGAGCCGCTCAATGCCTCGATCGCCTCCACCAGTTCGTCATAACCCACCGGCTTGTTCAGGTGGCGGTCGAAGCCAGATTGCCGCGACTTGTACTGGTCGGCGCTGGCGCCATAGCCGGTCAGGGCGATGGCTGGCGTGTAGCGCAGGTGGGCATGGCCGCGTAGCGCCTTGATCAGGGCGTGGCCGTCCATGCCCGGCATGCCGATGTCAGAGAGGATGATGTCGTAGCGCTCGCCCCCGGCGGCTTCCAGCGCCGCGCGTGGGTCGCTGTAGGCCTGCACGTCGGCGCTCTCCATTTCCAGCAACTGCTGCATCACCTCCAGCACCTCGATCGAGTCGTCCACCAGTAGCACCCGGATACCGCTCAAGCGGCCCTCGGCCTGCTGCTCGCCGGCCGGGGCACAGGCGGGTTGGTCGGCGTCGCACAACGGCAGGCACACGACGAAGGTGCAGCCCTTGCCGAGCCCCGCCGAGCTGGCCTGGACGCTGCCGCCATGGGCCTGCACCAGCTGGCGCACCAGCGAAAGGCCAATCCCCAGCCCCTCGCGGCTGTGGCCGACCGGTTGCGGGACCCCCTGGTTGAACAGGTCGAAGATGCACTCCAGGCTCTGCTCGCTCAGGCCGATGCCCTGGTCGATCACCTGCAGGCAGGCCTGCTCGCCCTGGCGGCCCAGCACCAGGCGGATGTCGCTGCCAGTGGGGCTGAACTTCAAGGCATTGTTGAGCAGGTTCCAGATGATTTGTTCCAGGCGCGTGCTGTCGCCCTCGATGAACAGCGCCTGGTCATCGGCCGGCATCTCCAGCACCACGTTGCAGGGGTGCTGTTCGCTGACCACCACCGCATGGATGCCCCGCAGGATGGCGCACAGGTCCACCGGCTCGGTCTTGAGCTTGAGCTTGCCGGTGCGGATGCGTGCCACGTCGAGCAGGTCGTCGATGATCCGCGCCTGGCTGGACACCGCGTCGCAGATGGTGCCAACCGCCTTGCTGGCGGCGCTGGTGTGCTTCACCGACGGCAGGCGGCGGAGGATCTCGGCGTTGAGCTGGATCAGGTTCAGCGGGTGCTTGAGCTCATGGGACATGATGGCGAAGAACTCGTCCTTCATGTGGCTGGTGTTCTGCGACTCGGCCAGTTGCTTGCTCTGCTCGTCGTGCAGGCGCTTGTGCCCGGTCAGGTCGCGGGCGATCTTGACGTAGCCGCGCAAGCTGCTGCCCTTGAGCAGGGAGATCTCGCCGCTGCAGTAGAACCGGCTGCCATCCTTGCGCACCTGCCAGCGCTCGTCCTGGCCGCGACCGTTGAGCCGGGCCGCGCGCAGCTCACGCTCCGGCACGCCCTCGCGGCGGTCCTGCTCGGTGAAGATCAATGCGTAGTGGCGGCCGATCACCTCGGCCTTGGCGTAGCCGAAGATCAGCGTCGCGCCGGTGTTCCAGTCGGTGACCAGGCCGTGCTCGTCGAGCAGGATGATGGCGAAGTCATGGGTGCTCTCGGCCACCAGGCGCATGCGTTCCTCGCCCAGGCGCAACCGCTCCTCGGCGGCGCGGCCCTTGCTGATGTCGATGAAGGTCAGCACCGTGCCGTCGATCTTCTGCTCGCTGGAGCGGTAGGGCAGCAGGCGTGCCAGGTACCAGCGCTGGTTCTCGCCGCCCACCTCGCGCTCGATGGTGGTCTCGCCCTGGGCCACGGCGCGGGCGTCGTCGGCCAGCTCCGGGTAGTCCAGGCGGTGGGTGATGTCGAGCAGGGAGCGGCCGGTGTCGACCGGCAGCATGTTGAAGATGTCGGTGGCGCGTGGGGTGAACCAGCGGATGTGCAGGTTGCGGTCGACGAACACCGTGGCGATGGCGGTGGAGGCGATCAGGTTGCTCAGGTAGTCGTTGACCTTGTCGGTTTCCTCGACCTTGTTCTTGAGTTCGTAGTTGACCGTCAGCAGCTCTTCGTTGATCGACTGCAGCTCTTCCTTGCTGGTCTCCAGCTCCTCGCTGGCCGAGCGCAACTCCTCGTTGATGGCTTGCATCTCTTCGTTGGAGGCGGTCAGCTCCTCGCTGGAGATCTCCGACTGCTCGATGGTTTCCTGCAATTGCAGGCGGGTGCGTTGCAGCTCGCGCTCCAGGTTGGCCAGGACCATGCTGTCGGTCTGGCGGATGCCGCTGGCCGGCAGCAGTGATGGGTCTGGCAGGCGCTCCTCGAAGACCACCAGCAGGTACTCGCTGGCACTGGGCTCGTCCTTGTGCGGCTGGACCACCACTTCCACCTGCAGCCTGCGCTCGCCCTCGACCAGCTCCACCGGCCGCGAGGTGACCGCCTGGGAGCCCTGGCGGGCCTGGAACAGCGTGCTGCGCAAGGCCAGGCGCAGGGGTGGCAGGACCAGGTTGAGCAGGTTGCGGCTGGGTTCGCCGCCTACCAGGTGCAGGAAACGGCCGACCCCTTCGCTCATGTGCAGGATGTTGCCGTCGCCGTCGACGATCAGGCTCGGAGGCGTGCGCCGGGCCAGGGCACGGTGGTGCACCTCGGCGTAGGACAGCTTGCGCCCGGGGCGGGCCTTGGTGCGGTTGTCCGGGATCGGTGCCTGCACCTCGGCGCCGGGCAACTCGCGCCCGGAGCGCCGGCTGGCGGGGTTGGTCGCACGGGCCCGGAAGATCCGGTTGCGCTTGTCCACCGGGGTGAACAGCTCGCCGGCCACGTCGGCCGACTCGGACGAACCGAGGAACAGGTAACCGCCAGGGCGCAGGGCGAAATGGAACATCTGCAGGATGTCGTGCTGCACCTCGCGGTCCAGGTAGATCAGCAGGTTGCGGCAGACCACCAGGTCGATCTGCGAGAAGGGCGGGTCGGACAGCAGGTTGTGGCGGGCGAACAGGACCTTCTCGCGGATTTCCTTGCGTACCCGGTAGTGCTGGTCTTCCTTGACGAAGAACTGGCGCAGCCGTGCCGGCGGCACGTCGGTGACGATCGCCTCGGGGTAGCTGCCACTGCGGGCGAAGGTGATGGCGCGTTCGTCCAGGTCGGTGGCGAACACCTGCACTTTGGCCGCGCGCTGCTCCACGGCCAGTTGCTCGCAGACCAGCATGGCCAGGCTGTAGGCCTCTTCGCCGGTGGAGCAGCCAGCCGACCAGACGCGGATCTCGGCCGGGCCGTCGCCGCTTTCGCCGTCGCTGACCAGCTCGGGCAGCACATGGCGCTCCAGCGCCTCGAAGGCTTCGCGGTCGCGGAAGAAGTTGGTCACGCCGATCAGCATGTCGGCCAGCAGCGCCGCGGACTCCTCCGGGTGCTGCTCCAGGTAGCGGTAGTAGGCGGCAAGGTCGGCCTGGCCGGTGACGTGCAAGCGCCGCTCGAGGCGGCGCAGCACGGTGGCGCGCTTGTAGTGCTGGAAGTCGTGGCCGGTATTGGTGCGCAACAGCAGCAGGATCTCCTCCAGCAGCGGCTCGGCCTGACGCGCGTCGCCACGGCGGCTGCCCAGCGCCGGCGGCAGGGTGTCGTCCTCGATTTCCGGCAGCCGGACCTGGCGGGCGTTGTGCCACAGTTCCATGAGCTTCTGTGGCATGTCGGCCACCGGCAGCACCAGGTCGACCATGCCGGTCTCCAGCGCCGCGCGGGGCATGCCATCGTACTGGGCATCGTCCGGCGCCTGCACCAGGGTCACGCCGCCTTGCTCCTTGATCCGCGACAGGCCCACCGCGCCATCGGCACCGGTGCCCGAAAGCACCACGCAGAAGGCGTGGTCCTTGTGCACGTCGGCCAGGTCGCGGAAGAACAGGTCGATGGCCACATGGTCGCCACGTCGGCGGTTGGCCGGGCTGACCCGCAGGTAGCCGTCGTTGGTGGACAGGCGGTTGGCCGGGGAAATCACATAGACATGGTTGCGCTCGATGGGCACCGGCTCGCTGACCTGGCGCACCGGCATGGCGGTGGTTTCCTGGATGATGCGGTCGGCCACGCTCTGGTGGTCGGGAGACAGGTGCAGCACCACGACGAAGGCCATGCCGCAGTCGGCAGGCATCTGCCGGAAGAAGGTGCAGATGGCCTCGAGGCCACCTGCCGAGGCGCCGATGCCAACCACCGGGAAGTCCAGGTGGCTGGGGCTCAGCGCTGGGTTCTGCGGGGCGGCTGGGGACTGCTTGGAGGACGACTTCATGGAACGGAGCCTTGTACAGACCTGAAGGTTCGGCCCTTGGAAGCATCGCCGGGCGTGTGATGCGCGATTATAGGCCGCCCTTCGGCTCAGCGGCGAGCGATCGCCGGTGAACGCGCGCCAAAGCTCTGGTCGATCAGCGCCAGGTGCTCCAGGGCCTCCTCGTAGCGTTCGGCGGCCTTGCGCCGCAGCGACTGGTAGTGGTCGAAGCGACCGGCATCCAGGCCGGGGCGCTCGAGCAGGGCGAAGGCCGCGTGGTCGAGCTGGTAGGCCTGGGCGAACAGGCGCTGGTTCTGCTCCAGGGCGAGCTGGCGGCAGGCCTGGCGGGTGGCGTGGGTCGGTGTCATGACGGTCTTCCTGGTGTTGGGGGAACGGCATCCTGAGGTGTGACAGCGGCTGGGGCGGGGAAGTGCGAAAAAACTGCGGGCAAGCCATTCGGGGCCGCTGCGCGCCCCATCGCCGGCAAGCGTCCCTGCGCCAGACGCTGGCGCACAAGCTTTTGGCCAAGCGGGCGTTTGGCGCCACTCGTCAGCCCTGGGCCATGTCGATTGAGCAGAGGCCGCCAGCGCCGGTTCGGAAGTACTGCATGGCGCAATTCCGTGCCAAGCCAATTCCACTAGCAAGGAGAAACGACATGGCGCGTGACCAAGAGCGATCCGGCCAACGTGGCGGCACCAAGGAAACCAACCCGGGCAATTTCGCCAACGACCGCGAAAAAGCCTCCCGCGCCGGCCACAAAGGCGGCCAGAACTCCGGGGGCAACTTCGCCAATGACCGTGAGCGCGCTTCCGAGGCCGGCCGCAAGGGTGGCCAGCACAGCCACGGCGGCGGCCACAACCGGTGAAGGCCTGCGTTCGCTGAGGCCCGGCGCTGAACCGGCCGGGCAGCGATCCGGGGTGGTGGCCAGGGGCCGCCGCCCCGGATCGATCCATACCCTCCTGGCACAGGGATGCAGGCCGCGGCGAGGGTTTCAGCCCACTCATTCACATTGTTCGACAATCTTTTGAATCTTCACGGAAAACCCCGATCAATCAGGAAGTCATCCATGGAGAAGAGGAGGGCCCCTACGATGCCAACCCCACAGCTGTACATCATCGACTATCGACTGCATGGCGAGCAGCGCAGCTTCATCATTCGCCTGGAACGCATGGACAACGCCGAGGCCTGGCATTGGGCCAGCTGTGATGCCGGGGTCGGGATCATTCCGAAATTCGGGCGGGAGCGGATCAGGAAAGTGAGCCGGCCGATGGCCGAGCGCTACGGGATCACCGAGGTGAGTTGGCGCTTGTCGGGCAGCGGGGCGCAGTTCGTGCCGAAGTCCGGGCCCGGGGTGGCGGCAGCCTTGCCGGGCGATTCGCCGTTGCCAGGGGAGGGGGAAGCTGCGGTCATTGCCTGATCGTCGATTGTCTTGTTTGTCTGTACCAGCCCTATCCTCCCACAGGTACTCCATCGCGTCTGAGGGCAGTGGGAAACCTGTGGAAGCCGGCGCGAAGCGGCCGCAAAACTGGCAGCAAGGCTTGCCCGAGAAGGGGCCACCCCCCGCATAATGGCGGCTGCCTTCTCTAATCCGGTTCAGGGAGAACACATGCTGGCTTCGCTGTTCGCCGTCCTGGCGCCTGTCTTCATCGTCGCCGGCATCGGCTATGCCTGGGCCCGCCGCGGGCTCGACTACCCGACCGAGTTCATCGCCGGGATCGTCATGACGGTCGGCACTCCGTCCCTGGTGCTGTCGACCCTGAGCCGCACCGACCTCGACCCGACGGCTTTCGCCAGCATGGCCCTGGGCTGCGTGCTGTGCATGCTCGGCATGGCCCTGGCCGGCCTGTTGGTCTGCCGTGCGTCGGGCCAGCACTGGCGAGTGCTGCTGCCGGCCTTCATGTTCCCCAACACCGGCAACATGGGGCTGCCGATCAGCCTGTATGCCTTCGGCGAACACGGGCTGGCCCTGGCCGTGGCGTTCTTCCTGACCCTGTCGATCTTCCAGTTCACCGTGGGCCTGGCCATGTCCGGCAGCGCTGCGTCGTTCAAGGCGTTGCTGCGCAACCCGATCGTGATCAGCCTGGTCGGGGCCATGCCGATCATCTTCCTCGACCTGGAGCTGCCGCGCTGGCTGGCCAACACCGTCGACCTGCTGGGCGGCATGACCATCCCGCTGATGCTGCTGACCCTGGGCGTGTCACTGGCCAGCATCCGCCTGCGCCATGTAGGCAACGGCCTGCTGCTCGGCGGGCTGCGCATCGTGCTGGGGGCGGCGGTGGGTTGGGGCGTGGGCGCGGCGCTCGGCCTGGAGCCGCTGGAGCGGGCGGTGCTGGTGGTGCAGTCGTCGATGCCGGTGGCGGTGTTCAACTACCTGCTGGCGGTGCGGGCGAACCGTTCGCCGGAGCAGGTGGCCAACCTGGTGATGTGCTCGACGGTGCTGTCGTTCGCCTGGTTGCCGGCAGTGCTGGCCTGGTGGTTGTAGACGCAGGGCGGGCCCTGCGCCTCGGATGGCTACTTGCCGAACAGCCGCTCGTGCACCCAGCCCTTGTTGGTCAGGACCATGGCACGGGTTTCCTTCAGCGGCGTCTGGGCGCTGGCGACGATCTTGTCCAGGCCCGAGATGCCGGCCTTGACGTTGTCATCGCCGGCCCACGCGGGCAGGTCGGTGACCTTGTAGGCGTAGGTCACGCGGGAGATCTGCTGGCCCATCATCTCGCCCGGCTCGCTGAACCGCTCGATGGCGGTGACCTGGGCCTTGCCGAAGCACAGGCCGCCAGAGGTGGTGCCGTTCATCCTCTGCTGCGCATCGGCCTTGTAGTACTTGCGGCCTTCGTCGGTCAGGTCGTAGGCGTAGTAGATGTCGGTGCGGGCCGGCTGCCACAGGCGCTCGGGCACTTGCGTGCGGGAGATCTCCTTTTCGCTGACCACGCCGACCTGGGCCAGGGCATGCAGCGCCTTGTTGGTGCCGTTGAGGTCGAAGTCGCGGGTCTTGGTCGGGAACGAGGTGATCACGAAGCAGCGGGGGTACTGGGTGTCGAGGTAGGCCTGGGCGGCCTTCTGGAAATTGGCCTCGCTGGCATCCTTGGTATCCGAGCAGCCGGCCAAGGTGGCCAGCAGTGCCAGCGGTACGATCTTCCTGTGCATGGTAAAGCGTCCTTGATTGCGAAGGTAAGGCTCCGGCGTGGCCGGCGGGCAGAATTAGAACCCGCGGGCCAGAGGGTGCGCAATCATGGCAGGACGGCATCTGCGCAATCGGCGGGCCCCATCACTGATGGGGCACATCCCGCGTGCGCAGCTTCTGCGGCAGGGCGAACAGCACCAGGGCGACGGTGACCAGGCAGGTCAGGGCGATCAGGTACAGCGCCGGGGTGGTACTGCCGGTCAGGTCGCGGATGCGCCCCACCAGCACCGGGCTGACGATGCCGCCCAACTGGCCAAGGGTGTTGATCAGGGCGATACCACCGGCAGCCCCGGCGCCAGCGCCGGCCAGCAGTTTCGGCGGCAGCGCCCAGAAGCTCGGGATCGAGGCCACCACGCCAGCCCCGAGCAGGCCCAGGGAGAGGATCAGCAGCGGCGTGTTGTCATCGAACAGCCCGGCGCAGAGGAAACCCAGCGCCCCGAGGGCGCCCAGCCCGGCGGTGAACCAGCGGCGTTCGCCGGTGGCGTCCGACAGCCTGCCGCAGATCACCATGGCAATGGCGCCGCAGATATAGGGCACCGCGGTGAGCAGGCCGATCATCGACGGGTTCTCGGTACCCGCGCTGCGGATCAGCTGTGGTGCCCAGAAGTTCAGGCCATAGGAGGCGATCTGGATCAGGAAGTAGATCAGCCCCAAGGTCAGGAAGCCGGGAATACGGATCGCTTGCAGCAGCGAGCCCTGGCCGTGGGCGGCCTGGGGCGGGTCGATGCGCGAGAGCAGCAGTTGTTTCTCCCGGGCGTCCAGCCAGCCGGCATCCTCGACACGGTCCTTGAGCAGGGTCAGCACCAGCAGGCCGAGGCCGACGCAGGGCAGGCCGCCGAGCAGGAACAGCCAGTGCCAGCCGCGGATCTGCATCACCCCGTCGAGGTGGTCGAGCACGAGCCCCGAGAAGGGGGCGCCGAACAACCCGGCGAAGGCCGAGGCGAGAAACAGCAGCGAGGTGATGCGGCCCCGGTAGTGACGCGGGAACCACAGGGTCAGGTAGTACAGCACGCCCGGCGCGAAGCCGGCTTCCATGGCGCCGATGATGAAGCGCAGGGCATAGAACTGCCACTCGCTGGTGACGAACACCATGGCCGCGGTGGCCAGGCCCCAGGAGATCATGATGCGGGCGATCCAGCGGCGCGCGCCGACCTTGTACAGCATCAGGTTGCTGGGCACCTCGAACAGCACATAGCCGACCACGAACAGGCTGGCGCCCAGGCCGTAGGCGGTATCGCTGAAGCCAAGGTCGGTTTGCAACTGGAACTTGGCGAAGCTGATGTTGATGCGGTCGAAGAAGGCGAACAGGTAGCAGACCATGATCAGCGGCATCAGCCGCCAGGCGACCTTGCGCACCAGGGCTTTTTCGCTGTCGGCGCCATCGCTGGCGCCCAGTTGCAGGGCGGAAAGACTCATCGTTCATTCTCCAGTCGGCCGCACTACAGGCGGCCCTGTTGTTCTTGTTGTCTGGTGGGGGCCGGGGGCCCCCGGATGGCGCGGTGTTTCAGCCGGGCAGGTGCTCCGGCAACGGGTGCAGGTCGCAATTGCGTCCGGCCTTGGCCAGTTGCCCGGGCACCTCGTGGCCGAGCAGCGCCGGCAGGCTGCGTGACAGGCTCAGCAGGCCGTCCAGATCGATGCCGGTGGGGATGCCGGTTTCGGCGCACAGGTTGACCAGGTCCTCGCTGCAGATGTTGCCCGAGGCGCCTGGGGCGAAGGGGCAGCCACCGAGCCCGCCGAGGGCCGCGTCGAAACGCCGGGCCCCGGCTTCGTAGGCGGCCAGTACGTTGCACAGGCCCAGGCCACGGGTGTTATGAAAGTGCAGGGTGAGCATGGCCGCGGGCAGGCGTTCCAGGCTACGCCGCACCAGGCGCGCGACCTGGCGCGGGTTGGCCATGCCGGTGGTATCGGCCAGGGTCACGCCTTGCACGCCCAGTTCGAGGTAGGCATCGAGCAGGCGCAGCACCAGGTCTTCGTCGATATGCCCTTCGAACGGGCAGCCGAAGGCGGTGGCGACCGTGGCATTGAGGCTGACCGAGCGCCCGTGCACCGCCTGGACGATGTCGCCGAAACCGGCCAGGGACTGCTCGCGGCGCATGCGCATGTTCGCCAGGTTGTGCGACTGGCTGGCCGAGAGCACCAGGTTCAGCTCGTCGGCGCCGGCGGCCAGGGCGCGTTCGGCACCCTTGAGGTTGGGCACCAGGGCGACGTAGACCACCCCGGGCTGGCGGCGGATGCCACGGAACACCTCGTCGCCGTCGCGCAGCGCCGGGATCGCCTTGGGCGAGACGAACGAGCCCGCCTCGATACGCGAGAACCCCAGGCCCGAGAGACCGTCAATGAGCTCGATCTTCTCTTCGGTGGGCACCCAGGTCGGTTCGATCTGCAGGCCGTCGCGGGGGGCGACTTCCTGGATCAGCATGAAGTCGGGATTGGCCGGGATCATTGCACCACCCCCTCGGTACGCAGGCGGGCGATGTCGTCCTCGCCCAGGCCGATGCCCGCGAGCAGGGCATCGGTGTGTTCACCCAGCGCCGGGCCTTGCCAGTCGACCCGCCCCGGGGTGGCGGACAGCTTGGGCACGATGCCCGGCATGCGCACCGGGGTACCATCTGGCAGTTGGCTGTCGAGCAGCATGCCGCGCGCCTGGTAGTGCGGGTCGGCGACGATGTCGGCGACCGAGTAGATGCGCCCGGCAGGAACCTCGGCGGCCTCCAGCGCGGCCAGCACCTGCGCGATGGGATGGCGACGGGTCCAGCCCTCGATCGCCTCGTCGAGCAGCGCGGCCTGGGCGGCGCGGCCATCGTTGTGGGCGAACTCGGCGGCCTCGGCCAGGTCCGGACGGCCAATGGTGTGCATCAGGCGGCGGAAGATCGGGTCGCTGTTGCCGGCGATGACCACGAAGGCGCCGTCGGCGGTGCGGTAGGTGTTCGACGGTGCGATGCCGGGCAGGGCACCGCCGCTGCGCTCACGTACATGGCCGAGCAGGTCGTATTCGGGGACCAGGCTCTCCATCAGGTTGAACACGCTTTCCACCAGCGACACATCCACCACCTGGCCTTCGCCACCGTTGGCACGCACGTTGAACAGCGAGAGCAGGGCGCCCATGACGGCGTGCAGCGAGGCCAGCGAATCACCCAGGCTGACGCCGGCGCGGGCCGGGGCCGAGCCCGGTTCGCCGGTGGTGTAGCGGATGCCGCCCATGGCCTCGCCGATGGCGCCGAAGCCCGGGCGGTCGCGGTAGGGACCGCTCTGGCCGTAGCCAGAGATGCGCACCAGGGTCAGCCTGGGGTTCAGCGCGTGCAGCACGTCCCAGCCCAGGCCGAGTTTCTCCAGGGCGCCGGGGCGCAGGTTCTCGATCAGTACATCGGTGTCTTGCAACAGGCGCTTGACGATCTCCAGGCCTTCGGCGGCCTTGAGGTCGAGCGCCAGGGATTTCTTGTTGCGCGACTGCAGGTACCACCAGAGCGAGGTGCCCTGGTGCAGCTTTCGCCACTTGCGAAGGGGATCGCCTTGGCCGAGGGCTTCGATCTTGATTACTTCGGCACCGAACTCACCGAGCAGGCGAGCGGCGAACGGGGCGGCGATCAGTGTGCCTATTTCCAGGACCCTGATACCTTCGAGTGGGGCGGGCATGGTGCGTACCTCTTGTTCTTGGACTATGTGCCAGAGGCTACGGCGACGCGGGCGAGGGCACCAATCCTGTGTCGGCAACTACCGTTCGCCAAATGCGAACGGTCGAGGTGTCCGGTGAGCCTGTCAGCCCATTCTCAACCCCTGTCACCGCGCAAATGCTCGAACAGCAGCCGGCTGACCGGCGACAGCGAGTCGAGGTCGCGCGCCACCAGCAGCAGCTCGCGCTCGGCCCAGTCGTCGCTGAGCGCCACGGCCTGGAGCCCCAGCGCACCGCCGAACAGTTCGAAGGCCTGGCGCGGCAGGATGCCCACGCCCATGTCTGCCTGCACCATGCGGCACACGGCATCGAAGCTCGGCACATGGATACGCAGGCGCAGCACCTTGCCGGCACGGCGCGCCGCCTCATGGGTGCGCATGTTGATGGAACTGGCCGCGTGCAGGCCGACGAAGTCGTTGTCCAGGGCATCGACGAAGGCCACCTGGCCATGCCCTGCCAGCGGGTGCCCGGCGCGCAGCACCAGCACCAGCTGGTCGCGCTTGTAGCGCACCTTGAGCAGCTCGCGGGTGTCGCTGTCGCTGGAGCAGATCCCCAGGTCGGCGACCCCGTCGAGCAGGCCCTGGATCACGCCGTTGCTCGGCCGCTCCTCCAGGTCCACCTTGATCCGCTCGTGGTGCGCGCAGAACAGCGCCAGGTCCTCGGGCAGGAACTGGATGATCGCCGACAGGTTGGCGAGCATGCGCACGTAGCCGCGCACGCCCTGCAGGTGCTCACCCAGCTCCAGGCCGATCTTCTCCAGGTTGAACAGCATGCGCCGGGCATGGTGGAGCAGGGTCTCGCCGGCTGGGGTCAACTGCATGCCACGGGCCTGGCGGACGAACAGTGGCGAGCCCAGGGCCCCCTCGAGCTCGTTCAGGCGCTTGCTCGCCGCCGAGACCGCGATAGCCTCGCGGGTGGCGGCGCGGGTCAGGCTGCCTTCCTCGTGGATGGCCACGAACAGTTGCAGGGTGACCAGGTCGAGGCGGCGGATCAGGTTGTTCAGTTGCATGGGGACAACTCCGGCAGGCAGGGCGTGCGTGCGCGACAGTAAACGCTGGGGCGATGTTTGTCATGGCCTGCGCGTGAGCCGGCAAGGCGCCGTGCGTCATCCATACTGCAGTGATCGGCGGCCTGGAAGCTCTTCGGGGGGGAGGGGCCGCGCTTCTGAGCCAGGGGGCCCATGGACAATCGCTCACCGAGCCGGCAGGACCCGCCGCCACCGTACAAGGCCGCTGCGCCAGCCGGCGGCTGGCAGCGCTGGTTGCCCGGCCTGCGCCTGTTGCGCCACTACCCGCCGGGCTGCCTGCCCCGGGACCTGCTCGCCGGCCTGGTGCTGACGGCCATGCTGGTGCCGGTCGGTATCGCCTACGCACAGGCCGCGGGCGTGCCGGGCATCTACGGCCTGTACGCCACCATCGTCCCCTTGCTCGCCTATGCGCTGTTCGGGCCCAGCCGCATCCTGGTGCTGGGGCCGGACTCGGCGCTGGTGCCCATCATCCTGGCCGTCGTGCTACCCTTGGCCGCCGGCGACCCGATGCGCGCGATCGCCCTGGCCAGTGCCATGGCCCTGGTGTCGGGGCTGATCTGCATCGCTGCCGGCCTGCTGCGGCTGGGGTTCGTCACCGAGCTGTTGTCCAAGCCGATCCGCTACGGCTACATGAACGGCATCGCCCTCACGGTACTGATCAGCCAGACGCCCAAGTTGTTCGGTATCTCCAGCCAGAGCAGCGGCCCGCTGGGCGATACCACGCAACTGCTGCGCGCCTTGCTCGATGGCGCGGCCAACTGGCACGCCTTCGCGTTGGGCGCCGCGACCCTGGCAATCATCCTCGCGTGCAAGCGCTACGAGCGGGTGCCGGGCATTCTCATCGCCGTGCTGCTCGCGACCCTGGCCACTGGTGGACTGGGCCTGGAGGCCAGTCATGGGGTGGCGGTGGTCGGCGCGCTGCCCGAGGGGCTGCCGGGGTTCTCCCTGCCTTCGATCGGCCTGGATGACCTGGCCACCGTGCTGATCGGCGGTGCCGCGGTGGCGCTGGTGTCGTTCGCCGATACCAGCGTGCTGTCGCGGACCTACGCCGCCCGGACCCGCACCCAGGTCGACCCCAACCAGGAAATGCTCGGCCTGGGCCTGGCGAACCTCGCGACCGGGTTGTTCCAGGGCATTCCGGTCAGCAGCAGTTCGTCACGCACGCCGGTGGCCGAGGCGGCAGGGGCGAAGACCCAACTGGCCGGTGTGGTCGGTGCGCTGGGCGTGGCGCTGCTGCTGTTGCTGGCGCCCGACCTGCTGCACCACCTGCCGGAAAGCGCCCTGGCGGCGGTGGTCATCGCGGCGGCGATTGGCTTGTTCGAATTCAAGGACCTGCGGCGCATCTACCGCATTCAGCGCTGGGAGTTCTGGCTGTCGATCACCTGCTTCGTCGGCGTGGCGGTGTTCGGTGCGGTCCCAGGCATTGGCCTGGCGGTGGTCATCGCGGTGATCGAGTTCCTCTGGGATGGCTGGCGCCCGCACTATGCCGTGCTTGGCCGGGTCGCCGGCATTCGCGGCTACCACGACGTGTCGCGCTACCCCCATGCCCGACGGGTGCCGGGGCTGGTGCTGTTTCGCTGGGATGCGCCGTTGTTCTTCGCCAATGCCGAGCTGTTCCAGCGCTGCGTGCTGGACGCCGTCGCCGACGCCGGGGCCGGGGTGCGGCGGGTGGTGGTGGCGGCGGAGCCGGTCACCAGCGTGGACGTGACCTCGGCCGACATGCTCGTCGAGCTGGAGCAATTGCTGCGCAATGCGGGCATCGAGCTGCACCTGGCGGAGGTGAAAGACCCGGTGAAGGACAAGCTGCTGCGCCTGGAGGTGCTCAGCCATATCGGCACCGACATCTTCCACCCAACGGTGGGGGCGGCGGTGGATGACTACCTGGATGACCATGGCGTGGACTGGACGCCCTGAGTATTGGGGGCTGCAAAGCAGCCCCCAATGGCCAGCCGTCACTGCTCCCGCGTATCGATACTGACCACCACCGACATCCCCGGCCGCAGCCGCTGTGCCTCGGGCTGGTCGGGGTCGACGGTGATCCGTACCGGGATCCGCTGGGCGATCTTGACGAAGTTGCCGGTGGCGTTGTCCGCCTGCAACAGGGCGAACTCCGAGCCGGTGGCCGGCGAGATCTGCTGCACGTGGCCGCGCAACCGCAAATGATCGAGGGCATCGACGGTGAAGGTCGCCGGCTGGCCGATGCGCACGTTGGCCATCTGCGTTTCCTTCATGTTGGCGATCACCCACAGGGTATCGGGCACCAGCGCCATCAGTTGCGCGCCCGGGTTGACGTAGGCCCCCAGGCGGGTGCCGATCTGCCCCAGCTGGCCATCGCGCGGGGCCGTCACCCGGGTGTTGTCCAGGTCGATGCGGGCCAGCTCCACGGCGGCCTTGGCATTCTCCACCGCCGCTTCCAGGGCAGCGCGGTTGACGATCACCGTCTCCCGGTCCTGGCGGGCGATCTCCAGCGCCGCCCTGGCCTGGGCCAGGCTGGCGATCGCCGCGGCATGGCTGGCCCGGCTCAGGTCCAGTTCACGCTGGGACACCGAGCCATCGCTGACCAGCGCCTCGTTGCGCCGCAGGTCGGCCTGGGCCTTGGCGGCCTGCGCCGCAGCATCGTCGATGGCCGCCTGGCGCTGGGCGATGGTGGCCAAGGCGCTCTTGCGCTGCTGCAGGTTGTTGGCCAGTGCCGCCTGCTGCTGTTGCAACTGGGCGATGGACTGGGCCAGGCGCTGCGTGTAGATGCGGTCGTCCAGGCGCACCAGCAGGTCGCCAGCCTTGACGAACTGGAAGTCGTGCACCGGCACCTCGACGATATAGCCGCCCAGCTGTGGGCCGATGATCGTCACCTGGCCACGCACCAGGGCGTTCTCGGTACTTTCGATGGCGCTGCTGAACGGCGGCAGGCGCCAGGCATAGAGCACCAGCAGGATGCCGGCCAGGGCCACGCAGGCGAAGCTGACCGACGAGAGGATGCGCACGCGCCGCGAGCGTACCGGGCTGCTCGGCTCGCTGGGTGGCGTGGTGCCTTCCGGGGTCTCGGCGATGGCGGTGGTGGTCGTGGACTGGGTCGGTTGGGTCATCGGGTCGAAGCGCCACTGGTGGTGTCGGGGGAGGGGGCCTGCCGGGTCGCGTACTTGACCCAGCTGCCGCGGATGAGGATCCAGATCATGGTCGCGACGGCAACGGCGCCGATCAGCATGAAGACATCGTTATAGGCGAGGATATTGGCCTCGCGGGTGGCCGCGTTGGCCAGCAGGCGCATGCCGACCTCGTTGCGCAGGGCCGGGTCATGGATGATGCCGGCGTAGCTGGCGCCGCCACCTTGGACCCGCGCCGCGACCAACGGTTCGAGGGCGCTCAGCTGGTCGACCAGGTTGCTGGAGTGGAACTTCTCGCGCACGGTCTGGAAGGTGCCCAGCAGGGCCGAGCCGATCAAGCCGCCGAGGTTGTTGCAGATCCCGAACATCACCGAGAAGCTCACCAGATTGCGCGGGTTGGTGCGCACATGGCTGATGCCCAGGGCCATGGACGGGCCGAGGAAGAAGGTGCTGCCGAAGGCCAGCATGAACTGGCTCAGGTACATCTGCCCGGGGCGCGTCAGGTTGCTCGAGGCACTGTCCATGAAGGCCCCGGTGGCCATCGCCGCCAGCGAGATGAACAGCGGCGTGACCAGGTGCGCGGGGTTGATGGTCAGGGCGCTGGTGACCAGCCCGCAGACCGCGCCCAGCAGCATGATCGCGTACAGGGTGCGCATCTGCTCGCTGCCCATGTTCAACCCCTGCAGGAAGCCCACCGCGCCGGTGGACTGTTCCGAGGTGACCATGCGGATCAGGATCACGCACAGGGCCAGGCGGATCACCGCGGCGCTGCCCAGCCAGCGGGTCATCAGCAAGGGGTTGCGGCGGTTGTGCTCGATGGCCAGCCCCGAGCACACCAGGGCGATGGACGCAGCCAGGGCCACGCCGATCCACGGCGCGTCCAGCCACCAGTCGATGCGTCCCAGCGACAGCACGGCGCAGAGCAGGGCGGTGCCGCTGGCCATCAGCGAGAAGGTCAGGAAGTCCAGCGGTTCGAAGGTCTTGAAGCGGTCGCCCGGCGGCAGCTTGAGCAGCAGCACGCAGCCCAGCGCGGCCAGCGCCAGGCCCAGCTCGAACAGGTACAGGCCGCGCCACTCGGCGATCTGCAGCAAGTCCTCGGAGAACACCCGGGCCAGCGGTACCGCCAGCTGCGAGGCACCCAGGCCCAGCACCATGGCCTTCAGGCGCCACTGCGCGGGGAAGGCCTGGATCATGTAGTACAGGCCCAGCGAGCTCAGCGCCGCCCCGACCATGCCGTGGGCCGCGCGCACGGCGATGGCCGAGTTCAGGTCGTTGACGAACAGGTGGGCGAAGGTCACCAGGGCATAGAGCACCAGGAACACTTCGGTGAAGGCGCGCAGGCCGAACTCCTGGCGGAACTTCACCAGCAGCAGGTTCATCGACACGTTGGTCATCACGAAGGCGGCGGGCAGCCAGGCCATTTCCGCGCTGGTCGCGCCCAGGGCGCCTTGCAGGAACGGCAGGTTGGCGACCACCAGGGCGTTGCCCAAACCACCGGTGATGGCCACCAGCAGGCCGACCACGCCAAAGGCCAGGCGCTTGGCCGGGGCATGCAAAGGGGTCGATGGCGAGCCGGGCAGGCTGGGCTTTTCGTGGGGAAACCACTGGCGTGGCGCGTATTTGTCCATGCGTGATGCGGTGCCTTGGTTCGCGTGGGGAAACTCTACGCGACAACCCAGGCCAAGGAAAACACCTACGCGACCACGATCAGGGCTACGCCCCGCTGCGCTTGTTCTCCAACCAGGGGGCGAACCAGCGTGTGACCTGGGGCATGAAGATATACACCACCAGCAGCACGATGCTGAGCGTGATCAGCACGTTGCTGGCCACATAACCCCCCAGCCAGGGCCAGCGGGCGAACAGCGGCTGCCACAGCAGCGGCACGCCCAGGCTCAGGGGTAGGATCACCAGGAAGGTGACGCAGGCCTGCTTCCAGCGCACCGGCGCGCTGCCTTGCTCGGAGGGCGTGAACCAGAACTCGCGGTCGGCGTTCGCCTCGGTGCGGTCGCCATCGACCAGCAGCGGGGCCACTTGCGCGACCAGTTGGCGACGCTCGTCGGAGTCGAGCCAGCCCTGCAGTTGGGCAGTGCTGGCGAAGCGAATGACGGAGGTGAATTGATGCTGGCCGGCGTCGCGGTTACGCATCACATCGACGCCGAGGTGGCCCGGGTAGCGCTTGGCCGTGGCCACGGTGCGGCGCAGCCACTGCTCATAGTCCTGTTCCGCGCCTTGTTTCACACAGTGGCGTACCAGCAATGTCGCGACATCTTGAGACAGGTCATGGGTCATCGGGCCGCCCTCGGTTTGCGGTGCTGGTGACTACGCTAGCCTCGTCCGTGCGAGGTTTCTTGAATGAATGTGCCGGCTTTGCACCTATGTGCCCTGCTCGTCGTTGCCGTGTCGCTGGGCGCGACGCCAGCTGGCCGGCGCGACGCCAACCTGTTTGAGGAACACCCGGGAAAGGTGCGACTGGTCGGCGAAACCGCATTCCAGGCCGATCTGCGACAGGGGCAGGTGGCTCTGCGTCATCAGCGTCTTGGCCTTGTCGATACGCAGCTTCATCAGCCATTCATGGGGAGACAGGCCGGTGCTGCGCTTGAAGGCCCGGGTGAAATAGCTGCGCGACAGCGAGCATTACTGCGCCAGGCGTTCGACCGAAAGGCCCTCGACCAAGTGGCTGGCGATCATCTCCTTGGCCCGGCGCAACTGCCAAGGGCACAGTCCCTTGCCGTTCTCGTTGGCCAGCACGGCCTTGCCGTAGCGATCGTCGAGGTGGGTGAGCAGGGCGAGCACCACCTGGTCGATGAACAGCTGGTTGGCTTCGCCGGGCTGGGTCATCGCTGGCAGCAAGGCTTGGGACAGGTAGTAGCTGACCGGATCGACCTGGCTCAGGACCCGCTCCAGCCCTTGGTCCGTCGGGCTGCCAGCTTCGTAGAACAACGAGCGGATCGTGTGGCGTGGCACGGTGAACCTGATGTTGTCGTAGGCCGCCAGGTGCTGGCAGCGCAACTCATCGCCCAGGTTGGCGATGGACACGCTCTGGCGTGCGTGGCCGCCGACAAAGGCCAGGTCGCGGCCACGCCACAGCTTGTGCGCGGCGAAATCCTGAAGCTGGACGATGACGGTGTAGGCGTCGGCACAGGGAATGTCCAAGCGAAGCTCGGGGTCGGGGTGATCTTCGCGATTGCGCACGATCGAGTAGTTCCCTGGTTGCGCCATATGAGAAGCCTTCCCCGGGTTCGTCGGGCGCTTGGCTGGCAACGTAAAGCGCATGGGCGTGCTCCTTCCCTTCAGAGTTCCAGTCAGGGCCAAGGGGCTGGGTGGCAGCCTCGCTTGGCCAAGGCCTGCCAAGCATAGTATTGAGAACCGCCGATACGCTGAATAGAATGAATGGCATTTCATGCATGCCATTTTTTCGATGAAAAACCTTCCAGACTTGGAAGCCTGGGCGATCTTCGCCCAGGTCGCCAACAGTGGTTCATTCGCCGGTGCCGCGCAGGTGCTGGGCATCTCCCAGCCGACGGTGTCCAAGGCCATCGGCCGGCTGGAGCGGCGCCTGGGCGCCGCGCTGCTGCATCGCACCTCGCGCCGCCTGGAGCTGACCAGCACGTGCCAGCAGGCTTGGGAGCGTGCCCAGCGCATCCTGGAGGAGGGGCGCGCCACCGAAGCGCAGGCCTCCCTGCAGGCCAACGTGGCGAAGGGGCGGATACGCCTGGCGGCGCCCATGTCGTTCGGCCTGAAGTACCTCGCAGCGTTGCTGCCGGTCTTTCAACAGCGCTACCCGCAGATCGAGCTCGACCTGTCCCTGGACGATCGCATCGTCGACGTGGTGGCTGGCCGTTACGATGTCGCGCTGCGCATCGCCGAGCTGCCGGACTCCACGCTCAGGTCTCGCCGGCTTTGCGCCGTGCGCCGCCCCTTGGTGGCCACGCCGGCCTACCTGGCGCGCCACGGGCGACCGCAGCACCCGCGGGACCTGGGGCAGCACCAGTGCCTGATCTACACCAACCTGCCCACGCCCGAGCGCTGGACGTTTCGCCATGCGACCCAGGGTGATTTCAGCGTGCCGGTGCAGGGGAGCCTGCGCAGCAACAATGCCGACCTGCTGGGGCCTGCCTTGCTCGCCAGCCAGGGCCTGGCCCTGCAGCCGGAGTTCATCGTCTGGGAGGCGCTGCAGGCGGGTGTGCTGGAAGAGGTGCTGCCCGACTGGCGATTCGCCGATATCGCCATCCACCTGGTCACACCGCCCGGCAGCTTCCGGCCCGCTCGTGTCACGCTGCTGCTGGAGTTTCTGGCGGCTCATCTGTCCATCGCGCCTTGGGCCCGGGCCGGGCAGTTGAGTGGCGATTTGTAGCCCTGGGGCGCGAAGCGGCCCCCAGCGCTGGCCGACATTGCCACCAGGGCACAAACATACAAATCAGGATCATTCGTACAAGAAGCTGCCAAGGCACATGCCACACAGTCTGGGCTCGACAACACAACCAGAGGCTGTATCCCATGGCTATCGCAAAAGCTGCGCCTGGCAAGACCCTGCTCGATCCGAGCAACCACACCCTGATCATGATCGATCATCAGTCGCAGATGTCCTTCGCCACCAAGTCGATCGATGCGGTGACGCTGCGCAACAACGCCGCGCTGGTGTCCAAGGCCGCCAGGGAGTTCAAGGTGTCGACGATCCTCACCACCGTGGCGGAAAAAAGCTTCTCCGGGCCGATTTTCGATGAGATCCGCTCGGTATTCCCCGAACACAAGGTGATCGACCGCACCACCATGAATACCTGGGAAGATGAACGCATCGCCGTCGAGGTCAATGCATTCGGCAAGAACAAGATCGTTCTCGCCGGCCTGTGGACCTCGGTGTGCATCGTCGGTCCGGCCCTGTCGGCGCTGGACCAGGGCTTCGAGGTCTATGTCATCGCCGATGCCTGTGGCGATGTCTCCAACGAAGCGCACCAGCACGCCATGGAGCGCATGATCCAGCTGGGCGCGCGTCCCATGACGTCGCTGCAATACCTGCTCGAGCTGCAGCGCGACTGGGCCCGGGGCGAAACCTATAACGAGACCGTGCAGACCTCCATCGCCCATGGCGGCGCCTATGGCCTGGGCCTGATCTACGCCAAGACCATGTTCAACGCCTCCGAAGGCCACTGATCGGAACAGGCTCGCCGGTGGCGCCATGGGCGCTGCCGCGGGCCGTTCATTCCAGCGATGGCGGGCTATGCTGACTCCGACCCGTGCGGCCTGCGAACCGCTTGCCGTCTGCTTGGAGCGGCCGTGCCACGCCATCGGTGCCGACCTGTGTCGGCCTTGCGAGTAGAACGCCATGAACCAGGACCCACCCAACGACAGCCGTCGCCACTTCCTTGCCGCTACCACCGTACTCGGGGCCGCGGGCGCGCTCTGGTCCTCGTTGCCTTTCGCCAGCGCCAGCGACCCGGCCCATGCCAACCATTCAGGGGGTTCCATGACCGCCGATCTGATTCTTTTCAATGGCCGTTTGCATACCGTCGATCCCGAAAAACCCAGTGCCACGGCCGTGGCCATCAAGGATGGCCGCTTCATCGCGGTCGGCAGCGATGCCGAGGCGATGGCCTTGCGCGGCGCCGCGACCCGCACCATCGACCTTAACCGGCGCACCGTGGTTCCCGGCCTGAACGACTCCCACCTGCACCTGATCCGCGGGGGGCTCAACTACAACCTCGAGCTGCGCTGGGAGGGCGTGCCGTCCCTGGCCGATGCCCTGCGCATGCTCAAGGACCAGGCCGACCGCACCCCCGCACCGCAGTGGGTGAGGGTGGTCGGTGGCTGGACCGAGTTCCAGTTCGCCGAGAAACGCATGCCGACGCTGGAGGAACTGAACAAGGCGGCGCCCGACACGCCGGTGTTCGTGCTCCACCTGTACGACCGCGCCTTGCTCAACCGTGCAGCGCTCAAGGTCGTCGGCTACGACCGCAACACGCCGAACCCGCCCGGCGGCGAGATCCAGCGCGATGCCAGCGGCGAGCCGACCGGCATGCTGATCGCCCGCCCCAACGCGATGATCCTCTACGCCACCCTGGCCAAGGGGCCGAAGTTGCCATTGGAGTACCAGGTCAACTCCACCCGCCAGTTCATGCGCGAACTGAACCGTCTTGGCCTCACCAGCGCCATCGATGCCGGCGGTGGTTTCCAGAACTATCCCGACGACTACCAGGTCATCCAGGAACTGGCCGACAAAGGCCAGTTGACCGTGCGCATCGCCTACAACCTGTTCACCCAGAAGCCCAAGGAAGAACTGGCCGACTTCCAGAACTGGAGCAAGCTGGTCAAGCCCGGCGACGGCTCCGACTTCTTCCGCCACAACGGCGCAGGGGAGATGCTGGTGTTCTCCGCCGCCGACTTCGAGGACTTCCTCGAACCGCGCCCGGACCTGCCGGCGACCATGGAGCAGGAACTGGAGCCGGTGGTTCGCCACCTGGTGGAGCAGCGCTGGCCGTTCCGCCTGCACGCGACCTACGACGAGTCCATCTCGCGCATGCTCGATGTGTTCGAGAAGGTCGATCGCGATATCCCGTTCAATGGCCTGCCATGGTTCTTCGACCATGCCGAAACGGTCAGCCCGAGGAACATCGAGCGCATCCGGGCGCTGGGCGGCGGTATCGCCATCCAGCATCGCATGGCCTTCCAGGGCGAGTACTTCGTCGACCGCTACGGCGCCAAGGCCGCAGAGACGACGCCGCCGATCCAGCGCATGCTCGCCGAAGGCGTGCCGGTGGGGGCGGGGACCGACGCCACCCGGGTGGCCAGCTACAACCCCTGGACCGCCCTGTACTGGCTGGTCAGCGGCAAGACCGTGGGTGGCCTTGAGTTGTACCCCCAGGGCCTTGGGCGCGATACCGCCCTGCAGCTGTTCACCCAGGGCAGCGCCTGGTTCTCCAGCGAACAGGGCAAGAAGGGGCAGATCAAGGTCGGCCAGTTCGCCGACCTGATCGCGCTATCCGCCGACTACTTCAGCGTCGAGGAAGAGGCGATCAAGTGGCTGGAGTCGGTGCTCACGGTGGTGGATGGCAAGGTCGTCCATGCCGCGGCGGAGTTCGACAAGCTGGCACCGCCGGCCCTGCCGGTGATGCCGGACTGGTCCCCGGTGAACAAGGTGCCAGGGCACTGGAAACCGGCGGCGCCGCTGACGGCGCAGGTGCACCAGTGCGTAGGCGCCTGCGCGGTGCATGCGCACCAGCACGACAGGGCGCGGCGCGCCAATGTACCGGTCAGCGACTACCAGGGCTTCTGGGGCGCGTTCGGCTGCTCTTGCTTCGCCTTCTGACCTTGCACCGCGGGCCGGGTCTCCGGCCCGCGTGTTTCCCTGGAGATCCTCTGCAAATGGCAATCATGGCCCGGCGCATGGCCAGCGGCGCGCTCGTGCTCGCGAGCCTGCACGCCAGCGCAGAACCTGCCGTGCCCGGCACGGAGCAGGGCACGTGGTCGCTGCTCAGCCGGAACTTCTTTCTTCACAACGACTTTCGCCATGCCCCAGGCGCGCCCCAGGGCTACCAGCGGGAATGGGCCCAAGGCTTCATCGCAACGCTCGAGTCCGGCTTCACGCCCGGGACGGTTGGCCTGGGCATCGATGCCCATGGCTTTCTCGGGATCAAGCTCGATGGCGGGCGAGGGCATGCCGGTACCGGTCTGCTGCCTCACGACAGCGGGGGAGACAATGCCGACGACTATGCCGATGCGGGGGCTGCAGTGAAGCTGCGCGTGGGCCAGAGCCTGCTCAGCTACGGCGAGATGACGGTGCAGACCCCCGTGCTCGATACCGGCGACAAGCGCCTGCAACCGGAATATGCCACCGGCGTGCTGCTCGATAGCCAAGAACGCGAAGGCCTGCGCTTGCAGGCCGGGCGTTTTACCCGCTTCAAGCGGCAGAACGGCAGTTCGGGGCATGATGACTTCGCCGGCTACGGGGCAACGACCGAAGGGGCCGCCCTCGGTTTTGCCGGGGCCACCTTCGCGCCTGGCAACGGCCTGGGCACGGCGGTCTACCTGGCGCAACTGGACGACACCTGGCGCCAGGGCTACCTGAACCTGAATCTCGCCCAGGGCCCGTGGAGCCTGGACGGCAATCTCTACAAGACCCTCGACCAAGGCCGCGCCCGGGCCGGGGCCATCGACACCCTGGCCTACAGCCTGCAGGCCCGCTATGCCTTCAGCGGCCAGGCGCTGTCGGTGGCGTACCAGCACATCCACGGCGACACGCCGTTCGACTTCATCGGTGGCGACTCGATCTACCTGGCCAACTCGATCAAGTACGCTGACTTCAACGGCCCGCAAGAGCGCTCCTGGCAACTGCGCTACGACCTCGACCTGGCGGCATTCGCCATCCCTGGGCTGACCTTCATGGCCCGTTATGTCAGCGGCCGCAACATCGACGGCAGCCACGCCCCGGCGGGCGGCGCCTACAATCCCTGGGACCGGTCGAGCGACAGCTACCAGCCTTTGCAAGGCAAGGGCGGGCGCCACTGGGAGCGCGACCTCGACCTGCGCTACACCTTCAGTGCCGGCGTGGCGAAGGACCTGTCCCTGTCCGTGTCGCACGTCAGCCACCGGGGCAACCGGGCACAGGGCGGCGATGACATCGATCGCTTGTACCTGGTTGTCGAATATCCACTCAACGGTTGGTTCTGACCCATGAACGCACCTGTCCCGAGCGCCTGGAGCCCCTTGCGCCAAACCACCTTCCGCTGGCTATGGCTGGCCAGCATCGCCTCGAACATCGGCACCTGGATGCACGAAGTCGGTGCCGGCTGGCTGATGACGTCCCTGTCCGCCAACCCGCTGCATGTCGCCCTGGTCCAGGTCGCCGGCGCCTTGCCGATGTTCTTCCTGGCATTGCCGGCTGGCGCGTTGGCCGACATCGTCGACAAACGCAGGTATCTGTTGGGGGTGCAGCTGTGGATGGCGACCATCGCCGTGCTGCTGGCGGGGTTGAGCCTGTCGGGGTTGATCGGGGTCTGGCTGCTGCTGACGCTGACCCTGTGCATGGGCATCGGCACGGCGCTGATGATGCCCGCCTGGAGCGCGACGACGCCTGAGTTGGTGGACAAGGCCGACCTGCCGGCGGCCGTCGCGCTCTCCAGCGTGGGCGTCAACCTGGCACGAGCCATCGGCCCTGCCATCGCCGGCGCCTTGGTCAGCCTGGTTGGCCCCTGGCTGACCTTCGCACTCAATGGCGTGTCGTTCTTCGCGGTGATCCTGGTGTTGCTGACCTGGAAGCGCGAGCCGTCGCCCAGCGTCCTGCCGGCCGAACGGTTGTTCGGCGCGCTGCGCGCCGGCTGGCGCTACAGCCGCAGTTCGCGCCCGCTGCAGGCGGTCCTGGTACGGGCGTTCGCCTTCTTCGTCGGGGCCAGCGCCGGTACCTCGTTGTTGCCGCTGGTGGTGCGCACGCAGATGCAAGGCGATGCCACCGTGTTCGGCCTGCTGCTGGCCAGTGTCGGTGTCGGCGCCGTGCTGGGCGCGATGAAACTGCCCGACTTGCGCGCTCGTCTGGGCACCGAACGCCTGGTCATGCTGGCCACTGTGCTCTACGTCCTGGTGCTGCTGGCGCTGGCGACCTTCCGCAGCCTGTACGTGCTGGTGCCGGTGATGTTCCTCAGCGGCGTGGCGTGGATCGCCGTGTTGTCCAGCTTCCAGGTCGCGGCCCAGACCTCGGTGCCGGCCTGGGTACGTGCGCGGGGCCTGGCCGTGTACATCCTGGTGTTCTTCGGCAGCATGGCCGCCGGCGGCACGCTCTGGGGCGTCGTTGCCAGCCACGCGGGGATTTCCCTGGCACTGGTGGTCGCCGGTGGCGTCCTGCTGCTCGGGTTGCTGGCCAACCTCCGTTACCGGCTGCCGAGCACCGAGGCCGATGACGTGGCGCCTTCGCTGCACTGGCCCGCTCCGATCCTTGCGCAAGGGATGGACCAGGAGCGTGGCCCGGTCATGGTCACCCTCGACTATGACATCGACCCCGACCACGCGGCCGCCTTCCAGGCTGCGATGCAGGAGGTGCGCGGCATGCGCAAACGCAATGGCGCGGTGTCCTGGGGGCTGGTCCAGGACAGCGAGAACCCGCGCCATTGGCTGGAGTTCTTCGTCGACGAGTCCTGGCTCGAACACCTTCGGCATCACCAGCGGGTGACCCGCGCGGAGCTGAAGATCGAGGCGGCTGCCCGGCGGTTCCAGGCTGCCGGGGTCGAGGTGCGGATCCGGCATTTCATCCATGGGGCGGGGAAGGGGGATTGAGTGGGGCGCGAGCGGATCGTCTTTACGATGGGCGGCGCCTGATAGATCCTGAGGCTGCGCGGCAGCCATGGATGGCCGTTGAAATGGCCTATTCCTTCAGAACACCTGCCGTCAGTTCCAGTGCCCCGCGCCCCCCTCGGCGCAGGCACGCAAGCAACCCAAGCCAGGGGATATCGGTGATCTGTACCAGCGCCTTGGGCATCACACGCACTTCGCCTGCCGTGCCCCCGGCAGGCCCACCGTCCGGCAGGTACACCAGCAGCCACTCGTCGAGGGCTTCGAGCACCAGGCAGAAACGGTAGCCATCGTTTTCCGCAAGCAACCCGACCTTCGCCCCGTCGATGTTCTCCATGCCAGTGAGGCGGGCCGTTGCATCCTTGAGCAACTGGTAGCCAGGCAGGTTACCCAGGACGCGGTTTTCCAGCCCTTGCAGGACCCTGGCAGCAAATGCGGTGCGCGCCAGCAGCCCGGCAACGAAGCACAGGCAGCCCAGGGCGATGACAGCGACGATCGAAACCGCGGTGACGCCCGCGATGCTGAAGCCGGCGAAGAACGGCAGCACCTTCTGCAAGGGCGCGCTCAGCAAATGGATCGCCTTCTCGATCAGCACCACCACCAGCACCAGGGGGAGAATGAACAGTACGCCGCCCGCTATCGTGGTCTTGACGAATTGGAACATGGTGGCCTCCAGGGCAGGGTCCAGGGGAAAGCGGTATCAGTCTTCAGGTGCCTTTTCGTCGCCCACGAGCCTGGCGATCGGCGGGTCGCCATATTCCTTGCGATGTTCCGAAGGGGTCATGTCGAACCAGCGTTGATGGGCACGGCAGAACGAGGTGGTGCGCCGATAGCCCAGCTCGCTGGCGATCTGGCCGACGCTCAGGCTGGTCGTGCGCAGCATGTGCTCGGCCTGGCGGCGGCGGATACGGTCCAGGTGCGCCTCGAAGTCCACGCCATCGCGGGCCAGCCGTCGCTGGAGCGTGCGCGGGTGCAGGTCGAGCGCTTGCGCCACCTGCTCCAAGGTGCAGCGGTGGCTGGGCAACATCGTCTGGATCCGGCGCTCGACCTGTGCGCACAGGTCGTCGGCCTGGCTGTCGTGGGTCTCGAGGTAGAAGCGCACGATCGAATGCAGCACCGCGTCATGGCGGATGCACGGCTCACGCAGGATTTCCGGGGGCAAGAACAGGCAGTTGTGCTCCTGTTGGAACATCACCGGGCAGTCGAAGTAACGCTGGTAGCCGTCTGGTTCGCCCAGCGGCGCATGCCGGAAGGTCACCGCTCGCGGGCGGAACACCGTGCCGCGCAGCTCGCCGACCAGCAGCCGCGCCGCCAGCACCGATTTCTCGACGATCTGCGGTGTCTCTTCGGAGCCGGGCAGGGCGTTGTGGAAATACAGCAGGGCCTGGCCTGGGCGATGCTCGAGCCGATAGTGGATCGATGGGCTGTAGTTGCGCATGTAGCGGATCACGGCGACCAGGGCCTGGCCGATGGTAGGTGCCGAAGTGGCCAGGTGGCGGAGCGGCCCCATGAGCGTGGAGCCCTGGCGCTTGCCGAGCTCCAGGCCGAACTGGGGCAGGCTCAAGGCATGTGCGCTGCCTTCGAAGAGCTGCACCAGGTTTTTGTAGGGCAGGGTTTTCTCGTAGCTTCCGACGACGTCGAGGTCGATGCGCAGCGGGCGCAGGAAGTCACGCTGCGACCTGCCGTATTCGGCCAGGAGCTCGCCAAATTGAAGCAATGCGGTACCGCGGATGCTGTCCATGATTCATCACGCCTGAGTTGTCATTCCCTGGAGGAAGGCGAGGTGCCGGCCCGCTGCGACCACCGGCGCGCAGCGGGCTGCACAGTTTATTTCTTCAGGGCCTGGAAGGACTTGACCATGTCCTGTGCCCAGCCATCGAGCACGGCCCGTGCATCCTTGGCCTGCATGACCTGGGACGAGTTATCCAGGTCGGCCCCGGCGCCTTTGCGCACGACCTCGGCAACCACCTCGTTGGTGTTGCCGTCGAGGAACGCCGCCTCGGTGGCGATGCTGGTGTCCTGGTCACGAATGCCCGTCGCCGTGCTGATGCCCGCCGCCACCAGGGCGATCGGGATGACCTCGTAAGGACGCAGCCCTTTGGTGGAGGCACTGACCCCGGTGATCGCCGGGCGTACGACCAGCACGCCGTGACCCGGGCTCTGCGCCAGGGGCAGGACCTTGGAGAACTGGGTCTTCAGCGCCTGGTCGTAGTACTGGGTGATGCCCTGCAAGGTCGATTGGGGTATTTTCTCGGTCGGTTGCGGCCTCGGATAGAGCTGGCTGGGTTCGATGTAGATGCTGGTATAGCTGTTCACATCGACGCCTGGCTTGATCCAGCGCATGACCGGGGCGCCACTGGGCGATTTCTCTTCCTTCAGGATGCTGTAGTCCTTGAGGAAGCCAGAGTATTGATCGGGCTCCACGTACTTACTCGCGCAACCGGAAAGCAGTAACGAGGAAAGGCACAGGGTTGAAGCGATCGACTTGAGTTTCATGGGGTTTCTCCTGATGACAGTCAGCATTCTCTGCAGCCATGCGTAGTGCGTGTTGGGTCTCGCTCTCAAAAGCGCCAGGTCGCTCCACCTCCGATGATGTGCAAGGCACTGTTGTCGTAGCTGCCTGACAGCGTGTTGCCCGAGCGTGCCTTGGTTTGCTCCACGTCCATGTCGCCCAGCCAGATCAGGGTATAGGCCAGGTGCAGGTCGAGGCCTTCGTCGACCTGGTAGTTGATGCCGGTCGCCAGGCGCCAGGCCTCGCCCATGGGGTTGTCGACCGTGCGGTCGTCATCGTCCACCGCGGAGCTGTCGTACCCCAGCCCCAGGCTCCAGCGAACCCGGGGCGTGGCCTGGTACATGGCACCGATCGAGGCATGCCAGGTGTCCTTGTACTTGCGATCGACCGTACGGCTGACGCCACCGCCGTTGGCGTCCACGTCGACCCCGACATCGCCGAAGTCGCTCCAGTCCTGCCAGCCGAGGCTGCCGAGCAGTTTCCATTGCTCGTCGAGGTCGTGCGCCACGCTGAAGGTCACGGTCTGCGGCACGTTGAGGTCCAGCTCCAGGGAGTCGAGGCGACGCAAGCCGGCATTGAGGAGCGGGTTGCTGATGTTGCGCACATGAGGGCTGTCCTCGAACTCCAGCTTGATCTTGCTGGTGTAGGCCAGGCCCACGGTCGTGCGCGGGGACAGTTGGTAGAGCACGCCGAGGTTGACGCCGGTACCGACGTCGGTGTCCTGGTATTCCAGCTGGCCGTCCGGGCGGTTCCGCAGGCCCAGCAGGTTGTTGTTGATCGCCATTTCGGTGCGGTAGTAGCCATACATGATGCGTGGACCGATACCGACGGAAAGCTCGTCGGTGAACTTGTACGCCAGGGTCGGCTGGAACGAGACACCGATGACCGCAGCCTCCTGGGTGAAGTAGCGACCGGCCCAGTCATCATCGTAGTCCAGTGCCAGGCCGAAGTTCCCGTACATGCCGAAGCCGATCGCCGCCCGGTCGTCGAGCTGATGGCTGATGAACAGGCTTGCGCCGGGCAGGTACTCCAGGCCATTGCCCCCTTCGTTGCCCTCGAACTGATTGTCGCCACCGCGCGAGAAGCGCAGGTCGCCGAGGATCACCTGGGCGTTGGCACTGACCTGGGTGCCTTGCAGCTGGGTGATGCCTGCCGGGTTGTTCATCAATACGCTGGGGTCGGTGGCCAGTGCGGCGGATCCGGCATTGGCCAGGCCGTTCCCTTCCTGCCCGGTTTCATAGATGAAGATGCCACCGGCGGACGCGTGGCTGGCGGTGAGCAGGAGTGCGCAGGCCAGTGCCCGGCGCAAGGCCGGGCAGGGCGATAGGGGGCCGGGAACCGGCGTGCAAGCAGCGTCCAGCGACGTGTCGTCCTTCGCGCTGTTGGCTACAGGTGCCCTGTGGGCTCGGTGCTTGTTCGTCATGTCGTTTCAGTCCGCTCTTGTCCGTGGTGAAATGACAGGGTCTCGTCGGGTGGTGGAAAGAGAAGTCAATCGAGAAACAAGACGTTGACCAGCCCGCCCGAGCATCGCTTGCCGCCGGACTGCGTCAATGGAGCAATCAGGGCATTACGCCGGGGAGCCAGAATTCGAAGCTGTCCATGTCGTTCATCAACTCATCGAGTTTGCCTTGCGCACCCTCGATTCCAGGCAATAGCGTTCTTGTCGATTCAACGGTGTAGCGAGGGCGATCATGACAAGCTCCTTTCGATAGGGTGCGCTCTACCGTTGTCGGTAACTGCCAGCGGTATGTTTCGTACTGCTGGGCAAGGGTAGCTGCATTTCCTGGCGTCCATGCAGGCCCGGGCTGTCTTTTCGCGACAGGATCGGCGGAAGGCAAAAACGTTCAAAAAGATGCGTACGGACCATCAACTTTAGACGACAGGTTCCGCCACGCCCCATTCGATGGAAAAACCCGCAAATACTCGGCAAAACACTTGGCGGGATGAACGGCACACGCCTGGCATGCAGGCCCAGTAGCAGTGCGACTTGCTGGCGAGCAACTCGCCGAACTGCAGGAATGCGGTACCGCGAATGCTATCCATATCTTTGTCTTGCCTTTATATGACAGGGGTTCAAACGCAGCGCCTTGAGTATCGTCGCGGATACGCAGGCCTGCGGGAGGAGCCGACGATCACGCACGGCCAGTGCCACGGGGCCGATGAAGCCGTTGCTGATCATGTCGCCAGGCGCGGCCGCATGTTCTCTGTGCGACAGCGTAGCCCGGAGGGCCGCATGACGCATGATTGGTGAACGCCGCTGGCCCTGTGGGCGCTTGCCGGCGATGGCGCGCGCAGCGGCTCCAGGTGGCCGCAGGGCAGCACGAGAAACAACCGGCCGACATTGTCGCGTATTGGATATAGCCCGAGTGCCGATGACCGAAATTTGACTACGCTAGAGCCCATTCGATCGGTAAAACGCGAAGCGGATCACTGAGGGACGGAGCGTGGGGATGAGGTGCTGGACCAGCATGAGGTCGCTGCTGTTGCTCGGTGCGTTGTTGTCGATGTTCATCACCATCCTGCCCCTTGCCCCTTGCCGCTGCCGCTGCCGCTGCCGCTGCCGAGGACGCGGTCTCGGTGGAAGGTACGCCGGAGCAGGATGAATGACGCCTCGAACGCCATGCCGTACCGATTCATCACCCTCATCCCAGCATGAGTAAGGAAACCGTGTGTATTGTCGTCCCCTGATCGTGTCGTTGTGCCTGCTGATGTTCGCCCCCATCGCCAGCTGGGCGCAGCAGGCCGGGAAGTCGCCGGCCCAGGCGAAGGAAGCCGAGGGCTACGCCGAAGCCTCCAGTTGCCAGGGTTGCCACCAGGTGCAGGCGGGGCAATGGAAGGACTCGGACCATGCCTGGGCCATGCGTGTCGCCAATGCCGACAGCGTCCTGGGAGCCTTCGATGGGCGTACCTTCGACGATGCTGGGGTCCAGGCACGTTTTCAGCGCAAGGGCGGCCGCTACTTCGTCCACACGGAAGGCGCCGACGGCAAGCCTGCGGATTTCCAGGTGCGCTACACGTTTGGCTACTACCCGTTACAACAGTACCTGGTGGAGTTCCCCGGAGGGCGGTTGCAGGCGCTGACCATCGCGTGGGATAGCCGCACACGGGAGGAGGGCGGCCAGCGTTGGTTCTCCCTGTACCCCGGGCAGCGTTTCGCGCCCGATGATGCCCTGCACTGGACCGGACGCTACCAGAACTGGAACGCCATGTGCGCCGACTGCCACTCGACCCGCCTGCTCAAGCACTACGACGACCAGCACGACAGCTACGCCACCACCTGGCAGGAACAGACCGTCGGCTGCCAGGGCTGCCATGGCCCGGCGCAGGCCCATGTGGACTGGGCCAAGCAGGCCAAGGGCGAAGGCAAGGCCTCTGCCTCGGCCGCACAGATGGGCTTGAAGGTCGATTTCAAGGCCCTGGACAACAAGGGGTTGGTCGAGCAATGCGCCTTCTGCCACAGCCGCCGGCAATCCCTGGGTATGGGCCAGCAGCCCGGCAAACCGCAACTCGATGCCTCGCTACCGGCCACCTTGCGTGAGGGCATGTACCACGCCGACGGCCAGATCGATGGCGAGGTGTACGTCTACGGGTCGTTCTCCCAGAGCAAGATGTTCGCCGCCGGGGTGGGTTGCACCGATTGTCACGACCCGCACACCACCCGCGTGAAGATCCAGGGCAATGCACTTTGCCAGCAATGCCACAACCCCCATCCGCCCACCAGCCGCTTCCCCAGCCTGCAAGGCAAGGACTACGACAGCCCGGAGCATCACCATCATGCCCAGGGCTCGGCCGGTGCGCAGTGCGTGAACTGCCACATGCCGAGCAAGACCTACATGGTCGTCGACCCCCGGCGCGACCACAGTTTGCGGGTGCCGCGGCCAGACCTTGCTGACAAGTCCGCCAGCCCGGATGCCTGCACGGCGTGCCACACCGACAAGCAACCCGCCTGGGCGGCCACGGCGATCCAGGACTGGTTCGGCACGCCCCAGCGTCCGTCCCATTACGGCGAGACATTCCATGCCGTGCGCAGCGGCCAGGGCGATCGGTTGAGCCTGCTGACCGCGATCATCGCCGATATCGGCAAGCCCCCGATCGTTCGGGCCACCGCCGCTCAACAACTGACCGAGCTCGGCGCCCCGGCCATCACACCGTTGAGCTGGGCGCTCAACTCCAAGGAAGGGGTGGTACGCGCCTACGCCGCCGCCGGCTTCGCCCGTGTACCTGAACAATCGCGCATCCAGCGATTGCTGCCATTGCTGGACGACCCTCTGCTGGCCGTGCGTGACGAGGCCCTGCGCGCCTTGGCCGACGTGCAACCGCAAGCACTTGCAGCCGAGCGCCGGGAGGCGTTCAAGGCGCAGTTGGCCGACTATGAGCGGCGTTTGCGCGACAACGCCGACCTGCCCGGCGGCAGGCTCAACCTGGCGGTGCTGCTGCAACGCCTCGGGCGGCAGCCGGAAGCCATCGAGCAATACCGCCAGGCCCTGCGCCTGGATGCGCATTTCTCTCCCGCCCGGGTCAACCTGGTGACGCTGTACAGCGGTGCAGGTCAGCTCGACGAGGCGCAGGCGCTGCTGCGCGAAGGCCTTGCGCTGAAGGACATGCCGGCCAGCGACCACGGGAACCTCGCCTACATGCTGGCCTTGCTGCTGGTCGAGCAGGGCAAGGCCGACGAAGGCCTGGAGTGGCTGGGCGTGGCCGCCCGGGAGATGCCCGGCAATGCCCGAGTGCACTACAACCAGGGGTTGCTGTTGGCCCAGATGAACCGGCGTGACGAGGCGTTGCAGACGCTGCGCAAAGGCCTGGAGGGCTCGCCCGAAGACCCAGATCTGCTCTATGCGCTGGCTTACCTGCATGCGACGGCCGGCGAGGCGAGCCTGGCCGAACAGTATGCGCAGCGCATGCGCGCGGTGGCTCCGGACGATCCTCGTTTGCCTCCGACGCGACAGTGACTCGAGGGCGCCCAGGGTGTTCTTTACACGACACGCCCTGGGTGACTTTTCGATGGCGAACAATGACCTGTGAGCTAGAGTTACCACGCATCTTCATCTGCACCGTGGCATGGGCAGTGTGCCGGTTGGTTTCGGCAGGTCGCTGGCAGGGAAGTCGGTTCACCGGGTGATTGACGCAACTCAAGGACAACGACGCATGAGCATTCGTGATGAGATCGCCGGCCTGCAGGCCCAGGTCGGGCTTCAGGTCCTCGGCCAGGAGCAGACCATTGGCCATATCATGCTGGGCCTTCTGGCCAATGGTCATGTACTGCTGGAGAGCCTGCCCGGCCTGGCCAAGACCCGTACGGTCAAGGCCCTGGCCACCCACCTGGATGCGCGCATGAGCCGTATCCAGTTCACCCCCGACCTGCTGCCCTCGGACATCACCGGCGGCGAGATCCTGCAGCAGACCGAGGCCGGCAACCAGCTCAGGTTCCAGCCAGGCCCGCTGTTCGGCAACGTGATCCTGGCCGACGAGATCAACCGGGCGCCGGCCAAGGTCCAGGCGGCGCTGCTGGAGGCCATGGAAGAGCGGCAGATCACCGTGTCCGGGCAGACCCACGCGATGCCGGGGCTGTTCATGGTCCTGGCGACGCAGAACCCCATCGAGCAAGAGGGGACTTACCCACTGCCCGAGGCGCAGATGGACCGCTTCCTGATGAAACTGCTCATCGACTACCCGAAGGTCGAGGATGAAGCCCACGTCCTGCGTCTGGTCCGCAGCGAAGACCAGCGCCAGCAGGCCGGGGTCGGCGGCGAGCCGGCAGCGCCCATGGCGCAGGAGACGATCTTCGCGGCACGGCGTGAAGTCGGTTCGGTGCACGTATCCGAGGCGATCGACCGCTACCTAGTCGACCTGATCAACGCGACCCGCCACCCGGCCGACTACGACGCCGACCTGCAGCGCTGGATCAAGGTCGGCGCCAGCCCGCGCGGCGGTATCGGCCTGGACCGCGTCGCCCGGGCCCACGCCTGGTTGTCCGGCAGCGACTATGTGACGCCCGACGATGTGCGCTCGGTGCTGCACCCGGTGCTGCGCCACCGCTTGCTGCTGTCGTATGACGCCGTGGCCGATGGTGTCAGTGCCGACCAGGTGCTGGATCGTCTGCTCGACACTGTTGCAATCCCTGCCTGAAGGGGAGGTCGCCATGCCCGTTGTCGCCGACGGCGCGGTCTACGCCTCGCTGGAGCAATTGATGCTGCTGGAGCACCGCGTGCGCGGCTTGAGCTTCCTGTCGCGCCAGCCATTGTCCAGCGTGCTCTCCGGCAACCATGCCGCACGCTTGCGTGGCCGTGGGCTGAGTTTCGACGAGCTGCGCCAGTACACGCCCGGCGACGACCTGCGCCACCTCGACTGGCGCGCCTCGTTGCGCTACAGCAAGCCGTTCGTGCGCAGCTACACCGAGGAGCGCGACCGCCCGACGCTGGTGCTGGTGGACCAGCGCATGAGCATGTATTTCGGCTCGCAGCGTGTGTTCAAATCGGTCACCGCCGCCGAACTGGGGGCGATCGGTGCCTGGATGGCCCTTCACGCAGGCGATCGGGTCGGGGGCCTGGTGTTCGGCGACAAGGACATCGAGTCGATCCGGCCATTGCGCAGCCGGGCCCGGGTCGAGGCCCTGTGCGCGGCGATCGTCCGGCATAACCACAGGCTTCATGCCATGCAGGCCGACGACGAGCAAGCGGGCCAGCTCGACCGGGTATTGCGCCACTGCCTGGGCATCGCAGGGCATGACCATCTGATCGTCATCATCAGCGATTTTGCCGGCGTGACGGAGCAGACCTTGCAGTTGCTGCGCCAACTGGCCGCTCATAACGACGTGCTGGCCCTGCAGGTGTTCGATCCCATTGCCTTGCAGGTGCCAGACCGTGGACGGTTGACCGTGACCCAAGGCCAGGTACAGGTCGAGCTGGAGATAGAGCGTCGCCAGGTCAACCGGCCGCTGGGCGATTTTCTCGCCGGGCGGCTGAAGGATGTCGCCACGCTGCTGCGGCGCAGCCAGGTGCCGTTGATGATGTTCAGCACCGGGCGCGACAGCCTCGAGCAGCTGCGCGCTGAACTGGGACGGCTGACGGCGGTGGCACGATGACCAAGGTGGCCGCGCCGAACATCGACCAGTTGCGCGAATTGGCCTTGCCGCCAATGCCCGTCAGCTACTGGCCGCAGACCTGGGGCTGGCTGGCCGTGTTGCTGGTCCTGCTGGCGATCGCCGCAGGGTTGGTCACTTGGCGCTACCTGCGCTGGCGCCGCAACCTCTATCGCCGCGAGGCGCTGGCGCGCCTGGAGGTGCTGGTGCAGACGTCGAACGATCCCTTGCAACGCCTGGCGGCACTGCGCGAGGTCCCGCAGTTGCTCAAGCGCGTGGCCCTGTCGATGCCCGCGCCGGAGGCCGTGGCCACGCTGCGTGGGCAAGACTGGCAGGCATTCTTGCAGCGCCACAGCCGCGCACCGCTGCCAGAGTGGTTCGCCGAACGCCTGGCGCTGCTGGCCTATGCGCCAGCCGAGCGGGTACTGGCTTTGCCCGAGGCGGATCTCCAGGCCTTGCTGGCGACCTCCCGACACTGGATCGAGGTGCACCGTGTGGCAGCTTGACTACCCCTGGTTGCTGCTGTTGCTGCCGTTGCCCTGGCTGGCCCGCCGTTACCTGGGCACCTACCGGGAATCACGCAGCGCCCTGCGGGTACCGTTCTTCGCCGCCATGAGCCGGGCCGTGGGCCAGGAACCCGGCAGTGCCCGTGCCGAAGGCGATCGCTGGCAACTGCCGTTGAACCTGCTGGTCTGGGGCCTGGTGCTGCTGGCCTGCGCACGGCCGGTACTGGTGGAAAAACCCATCGAGCGCGAGCTGCCAGTGCGCGACCTGATGCTGGCGATCGACATTTCCCAGTCCATGGCCACCACCGACTACGACGACCCTTCCGGGCAACGGGTGGACCGCCTGCAGGCCGTCAAAGGGGTGGTACGCGCGTTCATCGACCGGCGCAAGGACGACCGTATCGGCCTGATCGTGTTCGGCACCGCGGCCTATCCGCAGGCGCCGCTGACGCTGGACCATGCCAGCCTGGGCATCCTGCTCGACGAAGTCGGCATCGGCATGGCCGGGCCGAACACCGCCCTGGGCGACGCCATCGGCCTGACCATCAAGTTGCTGGACAAGGCCAAGGAACAAGAAAAGGTGTTGATCGTGCTGACCGATGGCAACGACACCGGTAGCGCGATCACGCCCGACCATGCCGCGCGCATGGCTCGGGAGCGCGGCATCGTGGTGCACACCATCGGCATCGGCGACCCCGAGGCCAGCGGCGAGGCCAAGGTCGACCTGCAGGCCCTCCAGGCCATCGCCCAGCAGACAGGCGGGCGTTTTTTCCATGCCGGTGACCGTGCCGCGTTGCAGGAGGTCTATGCCACCCTCGACCGGATCACGCCCCATCGGGTCAAGACCTTCAGCCACCAGCCCAGGCGCGAGCTGTTCTGCTGGCCATTGGGCGCGGCGCTGCTGGCATTGCTGCTCGGCCATGGTATGGCGGCCCTGGCCACGGCACGCCGTGCAGGCAAAGGGCAAGCCACGGAGCGCTGACATGGATATCGACCTGAGCGCCTTTCATTTCCTTCGCCCCTTGTGGCTGTCGACCATCGTCGCGGGCCTGCTTTTGCCCTGGTTATGGACGCGCCGGCATGACCTGTTGCGGCGCCTGGACGGCATCATCGCGCCACACCTGGTCGAGCACCTGGTCATCACCCCCGAGGACAATCAACGCCTGCGCCCGGTTCATCTGCTGGGCGCGATGCTGGTACTGGGGGGCATCGCCATGGCCGGGCCGACCTGGGAGCAGGACACGCCGGCGTTCCTGGACAACAAGGCACCGCTGATCCTGGCCCTGGACCTGTCGCCCTCGATGGACGCCGACGATGTCCCGCCTTCGCGGTTGGCCGCGGCCCGCCACACGCTGCACGACCTCATCCAGCGCCGTGGCGGCAGCCGTACGGCGCTGATCGCCTATGCCGGCAGTGCCCATCTCGTGCTGCCCCCCACCGACGACCCGGCATTGCTCGACAGCTTCCTCCAGGCATTGTCCACCGCGCTCATCGACAGCCCCGGGAAGGACGCGCTCGGCGCGGTGCGACTGGCCAAGGGCCTGCTGGCCGCCGAGGGCTCCCCCGGCACCCTGGTGTTGGTCAGCGACGGCGCCGACGCCGGTCAATTCGAAGCCATCGGCACGCAACTGCGCGGCAGCGACCTGCAGGTGCTGGTGCTGGCGGTAGGCAGCCGGGACGTTGACGTCCTGCTGGATGCCAAGGGCCAGCCGCGTACCGATGGCAGCGGCCGAACGTTGCACGCACGCTTCGATGCCGAAGGGCTCAAGGGCCTCGCCGATGCCGCCGATGCCCCTTTGGGCAGCCTCACGCTGGACGACGATGACCTCGACTGGATCGAGCTGCATGCCCAGCGGCACTTCCAGGCGGCCCAGGCTGACGACCAGCCGTTGCACTGGAAGGACGCAGGCTACTGGCTGTGCTGGCCCTTGCTGGTGCTGGCGTTGCTCGGCCTGCGCCGGGGCTGGCGGGTGCATTGGCTGGGCGCCTGGCTACTCGCACTGTCTGTCGGCTATGCCCCGCAGCCGGTCCAGGCCGGCGCCTTGGCCGATGCCTTCTTCACCCCCGACCAACAAGGGCGCTGGGCATTCGAGCATGAGCATTACCCGCAGGCGGCGCAGCACTTTGCCGACCCTTACTGGAAGGGCGTGGCGGCTTACCGTGCGGCGGATTTCGACGCAGCCCTGGGCAGCTTCGCGCAACTGGACACGGCGGCCGCGTACTTCTACCAGGGCAATGCCTATGTGCGCCTTTCGAAGTTCGAGCAGGCCATCGCCGCCTACCAGCAAGCCCTGCGGCGCCAGGAGGCATTCCCCGAGGCCAGTGCCAACCTGGCCCTGGCCCAGGCCTTGCTGAAGGACCGCGAGGCCCAACAGGAAGCGGGGCCGCCAGATGAAAAGGCCGACCAAGTGAAGTTCGACAACACCTCCGGCAAAGGCAAGGACGTCCAGCGCCCGGCAGGGCAGGCGAGCGCCGACCAGGCCTGGCTGGACAACCTGACCACCTCGCCCGCGCAATTTCTCAAGCGCAAGTTCCTGCTGCAGGATGCCGCTCGCCAGCAGGCCTCGGAGGCCACGCCATGAAACGCCTGTTGCTGCTGTTGCTGCTGCCCCTGCTGGCGCAGGCGGCCGAACCCGAGGTGCGCGTGCGCAGCCAACTGCTGCCGGCCGAGGGTGTACTGGTCGGTGGCACCCTGACCTTGCAGGTCGACCTGCTGGTGGACACCTGGTTCGACGCCGCGCCGAACCTGCCGCCCCTGAAGCTGGAAGGCGCAGTGGTGTCCGCCCCCAGCAGCGAAGGCGCCCACCTGAACGAAAGGATCGACGGCAAGGCATTCTTCGGCTTGCGCCTGAGTTACCAGATCACGCCGCAACAGGCCAAGGCCTTCGACATCCCGGCCTTGGCCATCGAAGTCAGGCCGGGGCAGGGCAGTGGCCCCGTGAAGGTGTACAGCCAGGCCCAGCACTTCGTCGCCCGGCAGCCTGCCGGCGGCGGCCAGGGGCAGCATCTGGTGGCCCGGCAGGTGCGTTTCACCCAGCAGTTGGAGTACGCCCACCAGCCGCTACGGGTCGGCGACAGCGTCACCCGACGTGTGCAGGTGCAGGCCGAGGACGCCCAGGCCATGCTGATCCCCGCACCGACCTTCGCCGACATCGAGGGGCTGCGGCGTTACCTGCAGACGCCGGTTGTCGCCCCGCTGAGCGATGGCCGTGGAGGCGTCAGCGGCGGTCGTCGCGACGACGCCGTGACCTATGTAGTGACCGAGGCGGGGCACTATCGCTTGCCCGCCATCGAGCTGAAATGGTGGGACGCCGAGAGCGGCGAAGCCCGCACGGCAACGCTGCCGGCCCTGGAGCTGGAGGCATCCGGGCCGGCGGCCTACCAGGCGCCGTTTTCAATCCGCGACGATTTGCGCGCCCTCGGCCAGGGCGCCCGGGTACAGGTGGCCGGCCATTGGCTGCTCATCGTTACCGCAGCGCTGGTGGTGGGGGTGATAGGGTACCTGGGGCGGGGTTGGAGCCAAATGCCAAGGGACGCCTGGAAGCGCTGGCGCGCGCGGCGCAGGCAGGCCTGGCTCGCCTCGGCCGCCTACGCCTGGCGGCAGGTGCCGGGCCAGCTCGCCCAGCAACCGCCGCAGTTGGGCGCGCTGTACCTGTGGCTCAGGCGCGCGACGGGTTGTCGTGAAATGAGTACGGGCCTGGGCGCACTTCCCGTTGCTGTCAGTAAATGTTTGCTAGCGTTTCTGAGGGCGCGCTATAGCGTTTCGCCTCAGGACACGACGACGGCAAGCCAACTGATGGAGACGTTACCAGCGCTGCGACGTGCGGTCGACGAGCACACCCGGCCCGCGTCACCCCGACACGGCCTGAAGAGGCTCAACCCCTGACTTCGGCCCATTGCCTGCATTCATCAAGGAAGTCATATGCATCTGAACGCTGTTTCCCGCCCAGGGCGCTGGTTGTTCACACTTTTGCTGATCCTGCCGTTGCTGGCCCAGGCAGCGGATGCCTTGCCATCCTGGAACGCCAGTGCATCCCGTGATGCGATCGTGGCCTTCGTCGAGGCGGTGACCGACGAGAAGGGCAAGGACTACGTGCCAGTGGCCGAGCGAATCGCCGTGTTCGACAATGACGGCACCTTGTGGAGCGAGCAGCCGATGTATTTCCAGGTGCTGTTCGCCCTGGCCGAGGTCAAGCGCCTGGCGCCGCAGCACCCGGAATGGAAAACCCAGCAACCGTTCAAGGCCGTGCTGGAGGATGACCAGAAGACCCTGGCGGCCAGTGGCATGCAAGGCCTGATGCAGATCGTCACGGCCACCCATACCGGCATCAGCACCGACACCTTCAGCCAGAACGCCCGCCGCTGGCTGGCCAGCAGCAAGCACCCGCGCAGCCAAAAACCCTACACCGAGATGGTCTTCCAGCCCATGTTGGAGTTGCTGGCGTACCTGCGCGCCAATGGCTTCAAGACCTACATCGTCTCTGGCGGTGAAGTGGCCTTCATGCGCACCTTCGCCGAAGAGGTCTATGGCATTCCCCCTGAACAGGTGATCGGGACCACCTTCGCCAAGCGCTTCCAGGACCAGGATGGGACGTTGTCGATCCAGCGCCTGGCCCAGCTCACCCACAACGACGACGGCCCCGGCAAGCCGGAGAGCATCGAGGCCTACATCGGTCGTCGGCCGATCCTGGCGTTCGGCAACTCCGACGGCGACATGCAGATGCTGCAGTGGACCATGGCTGGGGAAGGGCGGCGCCTGGCGGGGCTGGTACACCACACCGATGCCCAGCGGGAATGGGCCTACGACCGGCAGAGCCAGGTCGGTCGGCTGGACAAGGCGCTTGACCAAGCCCGGGACAAGGGCTGGGTGATCGTGGACATGGCCAAAGCGTGGAAACAGGTCTACCCCTTCGACCAGGACGCGAGCCAACACTGATAGATAGCCACAGGGAGTGCTGCGAGAGGTCCGTGCAGGCGTCGTCTCTCGATGCACAGGCAGTCGTGGATACGACAAGCAACCAGAACGGAGAAGCACCAATGAAACGCACAGGAAGGTGGTTATCGCAGTTCGCACTGGCGGCGACGGCGATAGTGGGATGCTCGATGGCCACGGCCGCGGACAAGCCGAACATCCTGGTGATATTCGGCGATGACATCGGCCAGACCAATATCAGTGCGTATTCGCACGGAGTGGTCGGCTACAAGACGCCGAACATCGACCGTATCGCCAAGGAAGGGCTGATGTTCACCGACTACTACGCCGAGAACAGCTGCACGGCGGGGCGTTCTACCTTCATCACCGGCCAGTCTGCCTTGCGCACCGGGCTGTCCAAGGTCGGCATGCCGGGCGTCAAGGTCGGCCTGCAGGATCGCGACGTGACCATCGCCCAGGCGCTCAAGGCACTGGGGTACGCCACGGGTCAATTCGGCAAGAACCACCTGGGTGATCGGGACGAATACCTGCCGACCAACCACGGCTTCGATGAGTTCTTCGGCAACCTCTACCACCTCAACGCCGAGGAGGAGCCCGAGCGCCCGTATTGGCCCAAGGACCCCAACGACCCCTTCGTCAAGGCCGCTTCGCCGCGTGGGGTGATCCGTTCCACCGCCGACGGCAAGATCGAGGACACCGGCGCGCTGAACAGCAAGCGCATGGAAACCATCGATGACGATACCACCCAGGCGGCCATCAACTTCATCGACAAGCAGGCCAAGGCCGACAAACCGTTCTTCGTGTGGATGAACACCACACGCATGCATGCCTTCACCCATGTACGCGAGTCGATGCAAGGGCAGAGTGGCATGGTAGGCAACGAATATGCCGACGGCATGCTCGAACACGACGGTGACGTCGGCAAGCTGCTCAAGACGTTGGACGACCTGAAGCTTACCGACAACACCATCGTCGTCTACACCACCGACAACGGGCCGAACCAGTGGTCGTGGCCGGATGCGGCGACCACGCCGTTTCGCAACGAGAAGAACTCCAACTGGGAGGGCGCCTACCGGGTGCCGGCCATGGTGCGCTGGCCGGGCAAGATCAAGGCGGGCGAAGTGACCACCCAGATGTTCTCCGGCCTGGACTGGTTCCCTACCTTGTTGGCGGCAGCTGGCAGTGCGGACATCAAGGAACGCTTGCTCAAAGGGGCTGATGTCGGTGGCAAGAACTTCAAGGTGCACCTGGACGGCTATAACCAGCTGGACTTCCTGACAGGCAAGACCGACAAGAGCGCACGCGAGGAATTCTATTATTTCAGCGACGATGGAGACCTGGTCGCCATGCGCTTCAAGGACTGGAAGCTGGTGTTCTGCGAACAGCGCGCCCCGGGTGGTTTCAAGGTCTGGAGCGAGCCGTTCACATGCCTGCGGGTACCGAAGCTGTTCCATCTGCGCATGGATCCATATGAGCGGGCAGACGTGGTGTCGGACCAGTACTACGACTGGCTCGCCAAGAACGACTACCTGATTTTCGAGGGCACCCGCAGGGCCGCCGCCTTCCTGCAGACCTTCGTCGACTATCCCCCCAGCCAGCGTCCGGCGAGCTTCAGCATCGACCAGATCCGTGCCGACGTAGACCGGCAGATCGAGGCCAAGATGAAGCAAGGCGCCAAATAAGCGCCGACTGGAAGCGGACGCAGGCCAGCGCCTGCGCCCGTCCCCTGGCCTGCGGCAGTCTTCCTGGCGCAGGCCTCCTTTCGTTCGATAAGGCTTTGCCATGTCATCAGCCGCCAGTCAGTCCCGTTCGCGCCCCCGTCGCGCGGTAGTCCAGGCAACCTCGGCCATGGCACGTTCCCAGCTGTCGATCACCGCGTTGCTGATGTTCCTTTCCGGCGGTGCGGCCCTGGTCTACCAGGTGCTCTGGGTCAAACAACTGTCCTTGGTGGTGGGGGTGGAGGTGTATGCCGTCACCACGGCCATCAGTGCTTTTTTCGCCGGCCTGGCGCTGGGGGGCCTGGCGTTCGGTCGGTGGGCCGACCGTCTGCGCCGTCCGGTCCTGTTGTATGCCGGGCTGGAGGTGTTGGTCGCGGTCCTCGGGGTCGCCGCAACCCTGGGGCTTGGCGCTGCCGCGGGCCTCTTCGCCCGGCTGGAGGCCAGCCTGGGGCCGCTGGCCTGGGTGCTGCCTTTCGTGCTGGTCGGCCTGCCGGCGTTCTTCATGGGCGGTACCCTGCCAGTGCTGGTGCGCGCCCTGTCCCCGGTCGAGGGCGAGCTCGGCCGGGCAGGTGGCGGCCTGTATGCCGCCAATACCGCGGGCGCCATCGCCGGTACCCTGGCGGCGGCGTTCGTGCTGTTGCCAACGCTCGGTGTGCTGGCCAGTGCCTATGCCGCCGCATTGCTGAACGTGCTGGCTGCTGTCGCCGCGCTGTGGGTAGCCCGCGCGCCCGTCGAGCCGGCACACCAGGCCACTGCGGCCACCACCGCACGCAGTGCCTCGGCACGCCTGGCCATCGGCCTGTATTGCCTGGCCGGCGGGGTGGCGCTGGGGTACGAAGTGATCTGGACGCAGTCGATCGTGCAGTTCATGAGCACGCGGGCCTTCGCCTTCGCCGTGGTGCTGGCCACCTATCTCTGCGGCCTCGTGCTCGGCAGCGCCTTGTATGCGCGGCATGCCGACCGTATTCGCGACCCCTGGGGCGTGTTCGGCCTGCTGATCGCCAGTGCGGGGCTGCTGGCGATTCTCCAGGTCGCCGGGCTGGGGCAGTGGCTGGTCGGCGCGCAGAGCCTGGCCGAGCGCTGGGTGCTGACCCTCGGTGGCAGCGAACTGGCGGGCATGTCCGCACGCTTCGCCGTCGCGGCGCTCAGCGTGGTGTTCCTGCCCACGACCTTGCTGGGCGCGGCGTTTCCCCTGGCCTTGCGCCTGGCGGTAGACAGTGCCCATGTCGGCCGCGATGTGGGGATCGTGGTTGCCCTCAACACCCTGGGTGGCATCCTTGGCGTGATGCTGACAGGGTTCCTGCTGGTACCAGGGCTGGGCCTGGTGCGTGGCCTGGCGTTGCTCGCCGTGCTGGCTGCCGCCATTGGCGGTGTGGCGGTATGGCGAGGGACGCAGGTCAGCCGCCGGATGCGCGTGGGGGTGCTGCTCGTCGGCATCGCGACCCTTGCCTGTGGCCTGTTGACGTCGCCCCGGCACCTGGCGCAATTGATGCCTGCCACCCGCAGCGGGCAACTGAGCTTCTATGAGGAGGGGCGGGGCGGCACAGTGGCGGTGGTACAGCAAGGCAAGGGGCAACGGCAGTTCAGCCGCCTGTACATCCAGGGCGTGTCCAATACCGGCGATGCCATGCCGTCGCTGCGCTACATGCGCCTGCAGGCGTTGCTGCCGTTGTTGATTCACCGCGGCGAGCCCCGCTCGGCGTTGGTCATCGGTTTCGGTACCGGCATCACCGCCGGTGCCATGCTGCGCTACCGCGACGTGCAGCACCCGGTGGTGGCCGAGCTGCTGCCCGAGGTGCTGAGGGCCGCACCACACTTTCGTGGGACCTTCGATGCCATCGACGATCCACGCCTGGACATTCGCCTGCGCGACGGCCGCCGTGAGCTGCTGCGCAGCGAGGCCCGCTACGACATGATCACCCTGGAGCCGCCGCCACCTTCGGCTGCCGGGGTGGTCAACCTGTATTCGCGCGACTTCTACCGCTTGGCCGCCAGCCGCCTGAACGAGCATGGCGTGGTTGCCCAGTGGTTGCCGTTGCCGACACAGAACGACGAGGACAGCCGCTCGCTGGTGCGCAGCTTCATCGACGTGTTTCCCCATGCCTCGCTGTGGACCACGGAGTTTCACGAGATGCTGCTGGTGGGCTCCCTGCAGCCGTTGCAACTGGACGTAGCGCGCATCCAGGAGCGCTTTTCGCAGCCCGAGGTGGCTGCCGTGCTGGGCGAGGTGGGCATCGACTCGGCGGCCGCGCTGCTGGCGACCTGGATCACCGATCGCCAAGGGCTACAGACCTATGCCGGCGATGCACCGGCGGTAACGGATGACCAGCCACGCATCGAGTACGCCCCGTGGGTCCGTGCCAAGGAGATCACCCGGGTACTGCCCGAGCTGCTGGCATTGCGCCGTGAGCCGCCCTTGGTCAACGTGCAGCCGTCGTTTCGCGCCCAGGTCAACGCGCAATGGGCGAGCTTGCGGCGTTTCTATGGTGTGGGCCTGCACGCCTACCGTGGCGAGCGCCAGGCCTGGGCACGGGAGGTGAGGACCGTGGTTCGCGAGGATGGCAGCAACCCTTACTACCGCTGGTTCATCGGTGACCCGCGATGAAGCAGGACGTGATCATCTGCGAATACTGCGACGCGGTGTATCAGCGCACGCCGCTGGCTCGCCACCAGCGCGCCGTGTGCGTACGTTGCGCGGGCGTGCTGGAGCGCCATGGCGCCTTGTCCGTGCAGCAACGCCTGGCCCTGGGCGTGACCGGCGCGGTGCTCCTGGCGTTCGCCCATCTCTACCCGGTCATGACCATCAACATGCAGGGCCTGAGCAATAGCGCGACGCTCTGGGACTCGGTGCTGATCCTCAGCCGCGGCAGCATCACCCTCATCGCCCTGGTGGTGGCGCTGGCCATCATCATCGCGCCCGTGATGCAGGTGGGCTTGCTGATCTGGGTACTGGCCTTCGCCTTGCGCCAACGCCGCGCGCCGGCCTTTGCCTGGTGCATGCGGGGGCTCGAGGCGCTGCGGCCCTGGAGCATGCTGGAGGTCTGCCTGCTGGGCGCCCTGGTGGCCGTGATCAAGCTCGCGGGCCTGCTCGATGTGATCCCGGGCATCGGCCTGCTGGCCATGGCCGCGCTCAGCGTCCTGTTGATCTACATCGCCGGGCGCGACATCCGCCAGCTCTGGGAGCAGGTATGAGCGTGCCGCCCACCGCCGCCGAACTGAAGCTGTGCCTGTGCCACGGCTGCGGCCATGCCTGCGACCTGACCCGCCACCCGCATCGCTGCGAGCGCTGCGCCGCGCCCCTGCATGCGCGCAAGACACAGGCCGTCACCCGTACCTGGGCCTACCTGCTCACGGCGCTGGTGTTCTACATCCCGGCCAACCTGCTGCCGGTGATGCATACCGAGATGCTCGGCCAGGGCACCGACAGCACCATCGGTGGCGGTGTACTGGAGTTCTGGGAGAGCGGGGCCTGGGACATCGCCTTGATCATCTTCATCGCCAGCATCGGCGTGCCGGCGATCAAGTTCATCGCCTTGCTGATGTTGCTGGTCACGGTGCAGCGGCGCAGCGACTGGGCATGCCGGCAACGCACCAAGCTCTACCGCTTCGTGGAACTGATCGGCTACTGGTCGATGCTCGATGTGCTGGTGGTCGCGCTGGTCGCGGCCCTGGTGCAGATGCGCGAGCTGGGCACCATCGAACCACGGGCCGGCATCCTGTTCTTTGGCCTGGTCGTGGTGTTCACCATGCTCTCGGCCATGAGTTTCGACCCGCGTCTCATTTGGGACAGCGCTTCACACAAGGAGGACGCCTGAATGGTGCAAGACAGCGAGCGGCAACCGGCCGCGGCACAGGTGCAGAGCAGGCGCTGGAACGTGTCCCTGGTCTGGATCGTCCCGATCATCGCGCTGTTGATCGGCGCCTCCCTGGTGGTGCGCAGCTGGATGCAGGAAGGGCCGGTAATCACCATTTCCTTCAAGACGGGCGAGGGGCTGGTGGCGCACAAGACACAGGTCAAGTACCGCAGCGTGGTGATCGGCGAAGTGGCCTCGGTGGAACTGGCCGACGACAAGAAAAGCGTGCTGGCCACCGTGCGGCTGTCCAAGGAGGCCGAATCGTTCGCCACCGAGGGCGCCCAGTACTGGGTCGTCAGACCGCGCATCGGGGCGGGCGGTGTCACCGGTGTCGATACCTTGCTCTCGGGCAACTTCATCGGCGCCGATGCTGGCCAGTCCACGACGCCGGCCAAGGCGTTCACCGGGCTGGAGTCGCCACCGCCGATCACCTATGGCGAGAAGGGCAAGCGCTTCACGCTACATGCCCAGGACCTGGGTTCGCTCGACATCGGCTCGCCGATCTACTTTCGCAAGATCCCCGTCGGGCAGGTGGTGTCCTACGCCTTGCAGGAGGATGGCAAGGGGGTGGACATCGGCATCTTCATCGAAGCGCCCAACGATGCCTTCGTCACCCGCAACACGCGCTTCTGGAATGCCAGCGGGATCGACCTCGACCTCGGCGCCAATGGCTTGAGGGTCAATACCGAATCGCTGTCGTCGATCCTGGTCGGCGGGCTGGTCTTCGGTGAACCCGAGTCGGCCACCGGGGCTGCGCTGGCCGAAGACCAGCAGGCGTTCGAACTGTATGCCGATCGCGACAGCGCCCTGGCACCGCCTACGGGCAAGGCATTGCCGCTGCGCCTGCGCTTCGACCAGTCCATGCGCGGCCTGGCCGTTGGCGCGCCGGTGGAGTTCATGGGGGTGGCGTTCGGCAAGGTCACGGCGGTCGAGCTCGACTTCGACGAACAGAAACAGAGCTTCCCAGTCATGGTGGACGCGGTGGTCTACCCGCAGCGCCTGGGGCCTGTCTACCTGAAGATGTTCGGGGCGCTCAAGCGAGCGCCAGGGGACGAGGAGGCCGGCAGCCAGCTGATCGGCAGTTTTGTCGCGCATGGCCTACGGGCGCAGGCGCGCACGGGTAACCTGCTCACGGGCCAGCTGTATGTGTCCCTGGACTTCTACCCCGACGCACAGAAAGTCGCCTTCGATGCCTCGGCACGCCCCCTGTGGATTCCCACGGTGCCCGGCAGCCTGGACAAACTGCAGGAGCAACTGCAGCAGATGGTCGCGCGCCTGAGCAAACTGCCCATCGAACGCATCGCCAACGACCTGGACGGCAACCTGCGCGAGCTGAAGGCCAGCCTCAAGCAGTTCAACACGCAGACCTTGCCGGGTGTCAGCCAGACTCTGGAAGCGCTGCGTGGCACGTTGCAGACCGCCAATGCCGCGCTGTCGGAGGGGTCTCCGCAGCGCGAGAGAATGAACGACACCCTCAACGAACTGGAGCGCATGTCGCGTTCGCTGCGTGACCTGTCCGACTACCTGGGCAGGCACCCCGAATCGCTGATACGCGGGCGGCCCAAGGCCGTCGATGCCGATGGCCTGCGGCCTTGAACCAAGGAGTGAACCCCTATGCACAAGCTGGCAAAGCAGCTGTTGGCCGCCGGGCTGGTCGTGACCTTGCAAGGTTGCAGCAGCGCCCCCATCCACTACCACACCTTGGTGCCGGCGCAGCCTGCCGAGCGGCCGGCGGGCGTCGATATCGCGATCCAGCAGGTCACCCTGCCGCCCCAGGTCGATCGTTCGCAGCTGGTCATACGCCAGGGCGACAGTGGACTGGTGATCCTAGAGACCGAATGGTGGGGGGCCAACCTGGTCGACGAGTTCCGCAGCGCCCTGCAGGACCAGCTAGGGACGCCGACCGGGGCGGGCGACCGGGCGAGCTTGCGCGTGGAGGTGCAGCGCTTCGACTCGATCCCGGGCCAGCACGCCTTGCTCGATGTGAGCTGGCGGCTGGGATATGGCACGCCGCACAGCCAGCTGTCCTGCCACAGCACCTTGCAAAGCAGGGCGGACAACAGCATCTCCGGGTTGGTCGCGGCGCATCAGGACAACCTGCGCAGGTTCGCCCGTATGGTCGCACAGGCCAGCGCCGCCGGCACGACGCGCTGTCCGGCGCCGGCCCTCTAGTGGCTGGCCTTTGCCGCTGGAGCGCTCGATGACGCTACGCAAGCGACTGTTCTGGCTTTTCGCACCACCGCTGGTGGTGGTCCTGCTGGTGATCCATGGGCTGGCGCACACGCTGATCCTGGGCCGTCTGGACCATGAGGATGAGCAACTGCTGGTGGCCGAAGCCACGCATATCCGGGCCTTGGTCGGCAACCTGCTCGAACGCGACCATGACCGCCTGCGTAATTTCGTGCTCTCCTTGGCGCCTTCGGCAGCGGCAGGCGACATCCTGCCGCTGCCCTCCGCGAGCTTGAGCCGGATGAACTTCGACTTCCTGCTCCACCTGGATACGGCAGGGCAGGTGAGCGCCGCCCAGTGGCAACCCGTGCCGGCCCTCGACCTGGCGACCTTGGGCACGGCGCCTGTACGCAGCACCCAGGCCTTGCGTGACGATATTCTCGCCCTGGCGCAGCGCCTGGAGCGTGATGGGACGGCCCGGCAAGTGCCGGGGCGGCTGGTTGCGGTACAAGGTGTACCGATGATCCTGGTCGGCATGCAGACGCCACCACCGGCCTCAGGTACCCTGTTCGCCGGCCACTTCCTCGACAGCGAACGCACCACGGCCTTGCAGCGGCAACTCGAAGGCGTCCTACGGCTGCTCGCGCCCGAGCGGACGCCGCCACACTGGGCCCCGCTCGAAGGGAACGAAGACATCGCCATCAGCCCGCGCCAGGTCCTCGATGCCGACCGGCAGCGCATCTTCCTGCAGTTCGACCGTCGTCCGGACGAACCGCAGTTGGTGCTGGAGCTGCCCCGCGAGCGGCACCTGTACGTCGAGGGGCGCAAGCAGATCGATCTTTTCCTCGGCCTGTCGGCGCTGGTCGCGCTGCTGGCCTGGTTGCTGACCTACCTGGGCCTGGACGTTGTCCTGCTGCGCCGCATCTCGAGGATGCACCAGGAGCTGCTGCACATCGGGCCTGAGTCCGCCGGCCGTCGCCTCAGCGATCGCGCCACGGATGAACTGGGCCTGCTCGGGCAAGAGACCAACCACATGCTCGATCGCCTGGAGCGCAGCGAAGCGCGGGACCGGGCAATCCTCCAGGCCATGCAGGAAGGCTATTTCGAACTGGACGGCCAAGGCCATTTCCTGGCCATCAACCCGGCCCTGGCCACGCTGCTCGGCCACTCGCCAGAAACCGTGATCGGCCAGCCGGCCAGCCAATGGCTGGAGACATGCACCGAACAACGGCTCGGCGCGCTGGTCGAGGCGCACTCGGCGGGGGACCCACCGCTGCTGCATGGGCGCCTGCACCGGGCCGACGGTAGCCTGGGGTACTACGAAACGCACGTCTCGCCCATCTTCGATGGCCAGGGCCGGCCCAGCGGCTATCGCGGCATCCTGCACGACGTCAGCGGCCATGTCGAATACCAGAACCAGCTCTTCGACCTGGCCTATCGCGATGCCCTGACCGGGCTCGGCAACCGCAAGGCCTTCTACGAGCACCTCACGCGCAACCTGGCCGAGGGGAAGGGTAGCCTGGCGCTGCTGTTCATCGACCTGGACCGTTTCAAGCAGGTCAACGACCGCTTCGGGCACGATATCGGCGACAGCCTGCTGGTGCAGATGGCCAACCGCCTGCGCGAGGCCGTGCGCAAACCGGACCGTGCCTATCGCCTGGGCGGCGACGAGTTCACGCTGATCCTGCCCGGCACCGGCGCAAGCGATGCCCAGCGCCTTGCCGAGCGCCTGTTGCAGGTATTGGGGGCACCTGTGCAGATCGAGACGCAGACCATCGATTTCGTCACCCCGAGCATCGGCGTCGCGCTCCATCCCTTGCATGCCCGTGATCCCGACACCTTGGTCAAGGCGGCCGACCAGGCCATGTACCAAGCCAAGCGCCAGCGCAACCGGGTGTGCCTGTTCACGGCCGACGTCGAGCCCGAGCCCGGGCCGTGACAGGGCGCTCAGGACATCGCTGGAAACCGGGGCCGCTTCGCGTCCCATCGCCGGCAAGCCGGCTCCCACACAGGCTGTGTGAAAACCCTCCGAGCAATCGGGCTGTTCAAAAAACAACCTAAACATCGCGCTTCTACGCGTATTCAGGGTGAGTTGAGCAGCCAAGCTTTTCCAGATTTCGCGTAGAAGCGCGATCCTGAAAAAGCATTGGAGGTTTTCACACAGCCTGCACAGGTTGGCGGTGCTGACTGTCATGCAGAGACCGCTGTGAGAGGGGGGGCAGCCCATCGCCGGTTTGAGATTGCTTTAGAGCCGCTCCCAGGTTCACCGCAATGCTCAGGGACGGCGGCGAACCCTGTGGGAGCCGGCTTGCCGGCGATGGGGCGCGAAGCGGCCCCAATGGCATTTCACCTGTTCGCGAACAGCTTCGGCAACGCGGCGAGCTCGTCGAAGAACGTCTGCGGTAGGTCGGGAATTGCCTGTTTCAGCGCCCCGACGGGGTCCTCCATGAAATATTCCATGCGTGAGGCATCGCCCCCCAGCCAGGCGAAGAAGCGCTGTTCATTCGCGGTCATCGCCTGGATCAGGCGCTCTACCGTGCTCGCTGCCGCGGCGTCGGTTTCCGCGAGCTTGCGGATGAGCGGATGATTCGCCCCGGTTACCGGTGCCCGTGGCCCTCGGGAAGAGAAGGTGACGTAGTGCTCGCCTGCGGCGCTGTCTTTGAGGCGGTACTTCACGAAGTGGGTCGACTGGCTGGCCATGGCAGGCCTCCTGTTGTTCCGTGTGTGTCGGTAGGTGCCACGTGGGCTAGACGAACAGCGGATCACCGCCCAGTTGCAAGGATATGTTCGGATGGACGTAGTCGAGCTTGAACGAGCCGCTGCCCGTCCACTTGATCGGGTCGACGGCATTGACCATGAGCAGGTCCACGGCAGGGGAGGTGTCCTTGTTGACCGATTCGATGGCCGCCGTGGCGATTTGCGATGCCCCCAGCAACAGCCCGATCACCAGGCCGCCCAAGACGATCGATGCGCCGTCGGTGAGCGGGGCGCAGATCAGCGACACCAGACCGATGATGATCGACAGGATGATCTCGGTGACGATCACGCCAGGGTCCTGGTGGACGGCGTACTGCTGGTCCGTGGGTTGGGTCTGGATGAAGGTGATGGTCTGCCCATTGTTCGACGTTCCGAGGTCGAGGGTGTACCAGTTGGTGGCTGTCGTCTCGGAGGTCACGCCGAAGGTGATGTAGGTGCTGGTGGTACTGGTGACGGTGAACGTCTCGCCATCGGTCTCTACCGTGAGCGCGGTGAGCTTCGGGTAGTAGGTCGAGCCATCATGCGCGATCGGCGGCATGTCGACGGACACACCTTGCACCAGGTAGAGGCGGGTCTTGTCGTCGCTCATCAGGAAGTTGTCGTCGGTCAGCCCCGGGTAGGCGACCATGATCGCCGGGCGCACCAGGTCGTAGAGGGTGCGTTCCTGGGAGACCAGGAACCCGGCTTCACTGCCCCCGGGAATCGCCGACGGCGATATCTGTTCGCTCAGGGATTCACCGTTGCGGTCCCCGGTCATGGTGAGCACGCCCAGCACGCTGTCCTCGAGGGTGCTGCCGTCGAGGTAGGCGTAGCTGGTGTAGTTGGGTGTCACGAACCCCCATTGTTGCTGGTCGATCATCCGGTTGAGGTCGACCACCGAGAAGATGTGGTTGAACGCCCCCAGGTTGCCGTTGACCCAGTCCAGCAGCGCCTGGCCAAAGACGGCGCTGGTGACGGTGCCAGGGTCGGGCGACAGGGTGACCTGGCCGACCAGGGCGGCCACGGGTGTCGAGGGGTCGTCCGAGGTGGTTTTCACCACCAGCGCAACCGGGTTGGAGGGGACATCGCCCGCTGCATCATGGGGAATGTAATGAAGGTTGATCTCGATGACCGCCGTGCCCGTCTCGCAGGTCACACGCTGGCCGTTGCTGTAGTCGACCACGATCCCGGTCATGGGGATGGAAAAACGCACGTTCTTGCCATCCCCACCCCTGCAGATCTGCCAATCGCAGAAGTTCGCCGAGACCGTGTAGGCATCCGCCGCCGTGACCGTGAACCCGGGCGGTGACGACTTCTGGTCGACAATGGTCTGGTTGACGTCCGGAATCGGGATGGCGAAGGCGGTATCCCAATTGTAGGTGTAGACCCCCTCGTTGCTGGTCGTCATGACGCCTCTCCTGTTCCGTACGCCGTTGCCTTCACTTGGTTTTCAGGCCGATCTGCAGCGAGTCGGCCAGCCACGCCGAGGTCAGGTCATAGCCAGTGACGCCGGGGAAGGTATACGGCTCTATGGCATCGTTGGCGAACTCATCGAAGCCGGGCACATTGTCCCATTCGTTGTTGTACACCGCCGCCATGATCGCCGAGACGGCGATCTCGATACCGGAAGCGGCCGCCACGGCACCGGTGATGCCGCCAAACACCTTCCAGCGGGTGGAGTTGAAGGCATTCTTGATGCGGGTCATCCGGCCGGCGGTCTGCTCGGCGCCATTGGCCAGGGCATCCTTCTCGTTGGCGAGGTTCTGCTCCTCTGCTTCATCGCTGCCACTGAGCTCTTCGACGAAGGTGGTTTCGTTGATGACCGCGCTGCCTTCCTCGACGCTCTCGACCGTCACTTCCGCCGCACTGGCCAGGCCGTCGACGATCGGGCCGAGTACGGCGACCAGGGCCAGGCTGGCGGTGACCGCCCCCATCACGATCTCGAAGGTGATTTCCGCCTGGGTCTTGGTGACATCGACGGTCATGTTGCGCACCGATTGGGTGAAATTGAAGATCTGCTTGGTCGCCCCCGTCGACGTGGTGACCGTCTTCAGGCCCAGGTTGACCTGCTCGGTGTAGTTGATGTGCACGTCGTACTGCCAGCTTTGCGAATAGGTCAGGTCGATGAATTTGATCTCGAGGAAGCTGTGCTCCAGGTTCATCTCGAACTGCCCGGCGGCGATGGTGACCTGGGTCGCGGTATAGAACTCGAGCTGGCCGTCGTTGAGGTCGACGATGTACTCCGAGCCGTTGCCGCTGAGGAACCACTGGCTGCCGGCGACATTGACCTTGACGGTATCGCCGCGCAGGTCAGGGTTGTAGTAATAGCCACCTTCGCCATCGGAGTGCTTGAAGGCATCGACCAGCCCCTGGGGCAGCGAGCCGCTGTCCAGCTCGGCGGAATAGCCGTTGTCGGCGGTGGTGGCGTCGGGGTCGTCCTCCATCTTGAAGTAGCCGTAGGTCAGCGCGTTGACGTTCTGGATGGACAGCCCATCGTTGAATATCGAGAAATCCTCGTCGCTGGCATCGTCGAACAGGATCTTGGCGCCGCCGAGCATCATGTTCTTCATGAAGTTCTGCCCGCTGATCAGCAACCCCACGTTGGCGCCGTTCGCATCGCTACCGGTGGGAATGGCATTGGGCGATACCTGGTGGTTCGCGCCGGGTCGGTTGTTCTGGACCATGGTCAGCACCCCCATCACCGAGCTGGTCATGGTCTGCTCGTCGATGACGGCATAGCTGGTGGCCGTCGGGTCGATCCAGGTGTAGCTGGGCGATTGATCGAGCTGGGGGGTGAGGTCGATGACCGAGAAAACGAAGTTGAAATAGCTGATGTTGCTGTTGAACCACTCGCTCAGCAGTTCAGGGAGCACCGCGTTGCCGATGCTGCCGGCATTTGGCGGATTCAGCACGTTCATCACCACGACAGCTGGCGTTGCACCGGCTTCCTTGCTCAGGGCGCGAAGCTGGGTGGCGAAGGACTTGGTGTACTGGTACACGGACAGGAACTGGTTCTGGTCCTTGTCCTGGCTGAAGAACAGGTAATAGAAGGTGTTGTCGGCGGCGGCGATCAACCAGGCGGCGCCCTGATGGACCGTCGAGAGCTTCGACTCGCTGGTGATGGTGACGCCGTTGGCGGCGAAGTCGGCAATGAGGGCCGCATCGACGATGTCGTTGTCGAGGTCGGCGACGATGGCCGCCACCCCGCTGTTGATCACGAAGGACTTCTGGTCGGGGTCGGGGATCCAGTCCATGTTGATCTGGATGATTGCACTCATGCCCAGCCCATCCAGCGGATAGCTGTTGGCGCCAGCCTGGTAGACACCGCTGGCGATCGGCACGCTCATGTTGATGTTCTTGCCGTCACCGCCGATGGTCAGCTGCCAGGGGTCGAGGCTGGCCTGGATCTGGTAGGACGGGTCGTCGCTGGCGGCCTGGGTGAGGGTCTTGGCGCGGCTGTCGACGCTGCCCCAGTTGTCGGTGAGGGCCGTGTTGGTGGTGTCGAAATGCAGGGCCACCACCGTATCCCAGTCGTAGGTATCGGCCGTTGGACGGGTGGCGATTTCTGATACGGGCACAGGGGCGAGCGATGTGTTGTCGGTGGGGGTGGCCATTGGCTGTTCCTCCTGGGTGGATCGATTTCCCGGCCTGCACACCCGCGCCGGGCACCTGGAACGCTCAGGAAAGGTTTCCACGGAAGTAGAGGGCACCGTCGAGCCCACCGTCGGTCAGGGCGAACGATTGACCGTTGGCCTGCCAGTCGAGCAGGTCGGTGACGTTGACCGCATGGTTGCCGAGGGTGGATTGCACCGCGCCATTGATGTTCGACATGCCGACGTCGTTGACCTGGTCGCCGAAGCCGTTGACGGCGTCGGTGATGTCGGCGATCAGGCCGACCAGCGTCAGGCCCAGCCCCACCAGGATGATGTAGTCGTACCAGGGGATGTCCTGATCGTGGGTGGTCGTCGGGTTCGGGTCTTGCCGGAAGGTCATGCTGCCGCTTGCAACGTCCAGCGACAGTGGGTTGACCGTATGGGCACTCCAGCTGTAGGAGGCATCGGGGAGGTCGGCCAGGCCGAACAGGAAGGTCAGGGGGCCGCCGCCTGCGGAGGAGGTCTGCAATCCGTCCCCGGCATCGGAGGGCCATAGGGAGAAGCTGTTGGTGTTGATCGCGTCGCCACCAACCTGAACGGTGAAGGCGCCACTGTTGGAAATCAGCGAATGCTGGTTCGATTGGCTGACGGAAAAGGTCCCACCCGGGAAGGTGGCCTGGACACCAGGCAATAGCGTGTTCTTGAAAAAGGCGCTCTGCGAGATGAGGGCCACGGCGTTGGCGCCCGGCACCAGGGCCGTCGAATCGAAGGCGGGTGTGGGTGGGAACGGTGAGTCGTCGAGCATGGACAGGAAGCAGAGTGCCTCGATGTTGCCCGAGGCGATGTAGTACTGCCACTTGTACGGGCGCAGCCAGGTCGTCGCGCCGGCAGGCACCGGGACGACGCCGGCGAATACATACTGCAGGTTGCCCCGGTTCTCGTAGAAGGCCGCCTGGATGATCTGCTTGAGCATACCGATGGCGGCACTGGTCAAGGTGCCGGAAGGGTCGGTGACCGTCAGTATCGCAACGTAGCCGGGATCGTTGGGCGTCGCGTCTTGGGTGGGCGAGAACACCAACTGGGTCAGTGACCCTTCACCGTCGAGTGCCTGCTGGTTGCCGGGGCCCATCCAGCCCAGCGTTATCTCCAGCAGCAGGGAGACACCGGCCATGTTCCATTCGCCGTTGACACCGGGGAGATTGGAGATGCTCAGGCTGCCATCCTTGATGGGCACGTTGAGCTTCATCAGGCTGTTCTGGCCGCCGTCGGCCATGCTCCATACATCCAGGTGGACATCGAGCGTGGTGATGGCCCCGGTCATGGGGTCGTGGTCGGTGTAGGCGACGGGCATCGCGACGGATGCCAGGTTCCTGCGTAGGATGTCGTTGACTTTGTCCTGGCTCAACGCATAGGAATAATCATATTGATAGGTGTCCATAAGAGCATCCCTGTCTCTCCTGTTCCTTGTTGTTTCGCCCACTCGCTGAATAACAACGAGTGGTATTTCAGGCTAGTCGCTTTCTTGTGCGGGTCAACGCGTTTCAATAATAAAAATGAAGCAGGCGAGGGCGGTATTGGGTTCGAGGCGGCAGGGTATGACGATCTTGCGAGGGCCTTGCAAGGCCTGGGCGCGATATGAGGGTTGGGCTTGACGCTTGTTAAAACAAGGCATTGAGCAGAGCAAGGGCATCGGAAGGAAACCCCGGAACTTGATATTTGATGAGGCCAAGTAAGATGTCCACTTATGAAGAATGTGAACATCAATGACATCATCTATTCGGATATAATTGGCTCGTCGTTTCAGGCCGATATATAAAACCTGAATCATCAGATGTCGATCAATTGATTTCTCTATGATGGCTTATGCAGCACACGCCCGGGCACGACCGAGGGCACGGGGATGGTGTCCATCGCCGGCTATAGCGTACGAAGGATCGTCAAGGCTCGCAGGGTCGGTTCGTAGACCCTGCCGTTGCGTACCATCCGCGGGTCGCCGAACAGCTCCCGCAGGCGCGCCAACGCAGCGCAGCCGGTTGCCCGAGATCGGAGAACCACGGAGAGGGTGAATAAAGCTGCTTCGTCGTCCAGGACAAAGGGGCTGGCCAGCCTATTGCGGATAACGATAGCGAGCGCGTGCCATTCGAGGGAGTCTGCGAACCGACTTCAAACTGACGCAACACTCGGGAAAGCGGCGCTCCCCAGGGGGAAAGCGCCGCGTTTCAAGCCTTTTGGGGCGGGAAAACTAGCAGCCTTGCGGCATCTCGCCCTGTGCCAGGCGGGCGTTGATGTCGGCGATCACCGCTGGAAGCTCGGCGATGGTGTCGATCAGGTAGTGCGGGCGTGAGCCTTCGAACATCTGGCCGATGCGCTGGCGCTCCTGCTCCAGCGTGTCCGTCGGCAGCGCCTTGTATTGCTCGTAGGTCAGGCCCAGGGCATTGCCTGAACACGTCAGCGCAACGGTCCACATGCCAGCACGGCGGCCTTCGAGGATGCCCGGCCAGGTGTCGTCGACCTTCACGCAGGCGGCGACGTCATCGATGCCAAGGGCAATCACATTGGCCAACGCCTGCGCGGGATGCGGACGGCCGTTGGGGACTTCATCGGTGGCTACCACATGGTCGGCGACGTAGCCGTTGCGCTCGGCCAGGGCGACGACCTTCTCCATCACTACCGCCGGGTAGCCGGAGCAGGACCCAATCTTCAGGCCGCTCTTGCGCAGGGTGGCGATGGCCTCCAACGCACCGGGGATCAGGGCGGAGTGCTCGGCGATCTTCTCGATCTGCAGCGGCATGAAGCGCTCGTAGATGGCGGTGACGTCATCATCCGTGGGCAGGCGGCCGAAGGCGGCGCGGTAGCGCTCGCCAATGGCCGGAATGTCGCACAGGGTGCGGATGTGGTCCCATTTGCCCATGCCCATCGGGCCGCGTGCCTCTTCCAGGCTGACCTGCACGCCGAACTCGGCGAAGGCCTCGACGAAGATCTGGGTCGGCGCGAACGAGCCGAAATCGACCACGGTGCCGGCCCAGTCGAGAATGGCGGCTTGCAGTTGCTGGGGTTGCTGGTAGTGCATGGCAGTACTCCGATGAAGGGAATTGCAGGGTGAGCGCAGCCTGCCCGACGATAGGGCAGGCTTGCAGGTTCTAGGGGACATCAAGGGTCGCTGTCGGTCGCTGCGGCGGCGGCGTCGAACAGCTCGGCGATGATCGGCCGCTTGCGGCGGATGCCCAGGCAGCACAGGTAGTAGCTGATGTGGAACGGGTCCTCGGCAAAGGCGATGGAGCGGGTGCCCGGCCTGTCGGCGTATTCCACCGCCGAGACGAAGCCCACGCCGATACCGTGTACCACCGCGTGGACGATGGCCTCGCGGCTGTTCAACTGCATCGCGCAATCCAGTTCCACGCCGTGGCGCCGACAACCTTCCTCTACCAGTTGGCGGGTGCGCGAGGCCGGCTCGCGCAGGACCACGCGCTGCTGCGCGATCGCCTGCACGCTGACGCCCTGCTGCCGCGCCCAGGGATGGTCGTCGCGCACCACCGCGAGGATCGGGCAGGTGCGATACAGCTGCGTACTCAGGCGCTGGTCGAACTCCGAAAGGGCGAGGATCGCCACGTCGATGTCGAAGTTGTACAGCCGCTCCAAGGTGCCGGCCTCGCTGGTGAAGGAGGTTTCCAGCTCGATGTGCGGGTAACGCTGCATCAGCGAATAGGTCAGGCTCATGGCGATCGGTGGCGAGACCGCGCCGATGCGCAGCATGCCCTGCTTGCGCTGCTGAAAGCTCTGCAGCAGCTGCAAGGCTTCGTCCTCCTGGCCGAACAGGCCTTGGGTGATGGCGTAGAGTTGCTCCCCGGCAGGGCTCAACTCGATGAAGCGGCCGCGGCGATGGAACAGCTCTACCGAGAAGCGCTTTTCCAGGCCGCCGACCTGCTCGCTGATGGTCGGCTGGCCGATGCTCAGCAGCTCGGCCGCCTGGGTGAAGCTGCCGGTGCGGGCCACGGCATGAAAGGAGCGCAACCACTTGTGGTACTGGTACATGGAGCCTCTCGAACCAGGGGGCGTTGATCAATGGCGTGCCGGCAGCCAGCCGCATGGCTGTGCCTCAGCGCCGCACGAACAGGGCGACCAGGGCGCTGCACACGCAGGCCGTGGTGACCACGACGAAGATCAGTGAAGTATTGCCGGTCGTGTCCAACATGCGACCGATCAGGGGTTCGGCCAGGCCCGCGAAAAGATAGGACGAGAAGTTCATGATCCCGGTGGCGGTACCGGCACGGCGCGCGCCAACCAAGTCCGGGCACAGCGCCCAGAAACTGGAAGCCGGGCCATAGACGAAGAAGCCACAGAGGAACAGGGCGAGCAGGCCGATACTGCTGTGGGCCGGCAGGCTCCACATCCACAGGCTGGTCAGTGCGCCGAGGACCATGTAGAGCACGATCGCGTGGTAGCGTTTGCTGCCGAACAGACGGTCCGATACCCAACCGTTGCTCAGCGCGCCGACGGCCATGCCGACGGGCAGGGCGATGGTGATCCACTTCGGGTCGATGAAGCTCTGGCCTTTCTGCCAGTCGGCGCCGAGGAAATGCACCGGCACCCAGACGATCAGCCCATAGCGCGCGGCGTTCTGGAAACCCAGGGACAGCGCGGCCACCAGCAGGCGCGGGTTCTTCAACACCGCCAGGTAGCGTTGCAGCGAGGACTCCTCCTGACCATCAGCGGCCTCGCTGGCACGATCCTCGGCATTCGCCACGCCGGTGTCGGCCAGCGGCTCGAAGCCCATGTCCTGCGGACGCTCCCGTGCCACCAGGTAGAACACGATGCCGCCAGCGAGCATCAGCAGCACGGGCAGGCGGAAGATCCAGCGCCATTCCAGGTGCAGTACATCGATCACGACGACCGAGGTGACGTACGACAATACCGAGGCACAGCCCGCGGCGAACACGTAGAAGCCATAGACCTTGCCACGCTCGGCGCTGCCCCACCAGTTCGACAGCAAGCGGCTGCCTGGCGCCCAGCCCAGGGCCTGGAAGTAGCCATTGACGCCCCAGGGCAAGATCAGGCTGGCGAAACCGCTGGCAAAACTGGTGACCCAGTTGGCGCCGCAGGACAGCACTGCGCCCAGGCTCATGATGCGTCGGCCGCCGAACTTGTCGGCAAGGTTGCCGTTGATGGCCTGGCCGATGGCGTACATCCAAAGCATGGCGCTCGACACCCAGCCGAGGGTTTCCTTGCTCAGGCCGAACTCGGCCTGGATGCCCGGGATGGCGAAGCCGAAGGTCTGGCGGCCGGTATAGAAAAACAGGTAGCAGAACATCGCGGCGAGCAGCATGCGCCACTGCGCCGCCCGGAAGGGAGACGTGGAGGAGTCGAGGCCAGGCAGGGTTTGTGCGCGGTTCATGGCAATTTTCCTTCTTGTTCGCTCGCGCCGGCGCAAGGCTCGGCGTGTCGGCACTCTTGTTCGGTGCAACAGGAAAAGGCGGCCGCCTGGGCCACCCGGTCAAGGACAGCTTCAGGCGGCTTGCGAGCCGATGAAATTACGGCCTCGCGCACCCTGCATGGCAACGTCGATCATCGCCTCGGCTTCGGCGGCAGTCACCCCGTAGTCGCCGAATTCGGTCTTGACGCCCAGGCGATGGAGGAATTCACGCAGGCGCTTCTGTGCGCTATCCAGATCGCTGCCGAAGACACGTTGCAGGGTGCGGTCGCGGTCAGCGTCGTGGCCCCAGGCCAGGCCCAGCACCAGTGGCAGGGTGAAGGAGCAGGCGATGCCGTGGGGTAGCCCGTGGCGCAGGGTCATCTCGTAGGAGATGGAGTGGGCCAGGGCGGTCTTGGTGTTGGAAAAGGCCATGCCGGCCTTCAGCGCCGCCAGCGCCATGCGCGAGCGCAGTTCGCGGTTGCCCAGGTCTTGCTGCAGGCGCGGCAGGCAGTCGAGGATGTCCTCGATGGCAGAGACGGCGAAGGTGTCGGAGATCGGGTTGGCATTGTGGTTCCAGATCGATTCCAGTGCGTGGGACAGTGCGTCCAGCCCGGTAGAGGTGGTCACACCGACGGGCACGCTGAGCATCAGGTCTGGGTCGATCAGCGCCACCTGCGGCCAGGTGCAGTCCAGGTGCAGCGAATACTTCTTTTGCCGCTGCGCGTCCCAGAGGGTGGCCCAGGGCGTCACTTCGCTGCCGGTACCGGCGGTCGTCGGCGCGGCGATCAGCGTCTTGTGCCGGGCCGGGACGAAGGGTTTGCCGGTGGCCAGCAGGTCGAGCAGCTCATCGAAGTGCCCGGACGCGGTGCCGACGATCAGTGCCTTGGCGGTATCGATGGCACTGCCACCGCCGAGGGCGAAGACGGTGGTGCAGTCCTCCGCCTCGAGCCAGAAGCGCTCGTGCACGTCGCGCAGCCAGGCCACGTCGGGGTTGGGCTGCACGTCATCGATCACGTAGACGAGGCGTTCGCCGAGCTGGGCGCGCACGCGGTCGATCAGCCCCAACTGCGCCGCTTCAGGGAAGGTCACCAGGGCGACCTTGCCTTCGCAGAGATCGGCGATGCGGTCCAGGCTGCCGCCACCGAAAACGGTGGCGACCGGGTTGTGGAAGTGAGCAGGCATGGGCGGTTCCTTGTTGTTGTGTGTTCGTGTGGCCATGCTCAGGTCATCGTCGTTTTCGTTCCAATCGATTGATCGCAGGTAGGTATTGGCTAGACCGATAACAGCCGGGAGGGCATCGTGACGGTCTGCAGGCGTGCAGGTAGCACCTCCATGTGGGTAAGGCTTGTCCTGCGGGGTGAGGGCGGGGGTATCCTGTGGCCCCGTCGCAGTCACGAGACCGTCATGTCGTGCGTAGTAGGAGGCGGGGCGCGGGGGATCGATGGACGCTTATTCCAGCGCATCCCTTATCTGCAATGAGCGGCTCAGCCAGTCGCAAAAGCTTTTGCTCAGCGGGTCCGCCTCGCTGTCACGGTGCACCAGGCAGGCCCACTTGGGCCCTCGCACGCGCTGGTCATCGAGCGGTACCAGTAGCCCACGTTCGCGCGCTGGGGCTGCTAGAAGCTGGCTGACGAGGGCGATCCCCAGCCCCTGAGCCGCCGCATCCAGCAGCAGGCCCGGGTCAGAGAAGTTCAGGCCCTGGCTGTGCTGACCGACGTCGCGACCGCCCTGTACTTGCCAGTGGCTCCAATCCATCTCGCGTTCGCCATGCAAGGTGGTGCGTCGATCCACCGGGGTGTCCAGCAGGTCAGGGTGACAGGCCGGATACAGGCGGTCTTCGAGCAGTACACGAAAACTGCATTCGGCCTGGGCGCTGAGGTCATCGCGCACCGCGATGTCGATGGTCTGAGTGGCCATGTCCGGCGTTTCGTCGGTGGTCAGTAGCCAGAGATCGACCTGGGGATGCTGCCGGTGGAAGTCAGCCAGGTGCGGTACCAGCCAATGGCGGGCAAAGGCCGGTGTGGTGTTGACCACCAGTTGGTTCGGTTTGCGGTACTGGTCCAGGCGACGGATGCCTACCGCCAGTTGCTGCAACAGCGACTGGGTGGTGCTGAGCAGGTCGAAACCCGCATCGGTCAGGGCCACCCTGCGGCCGTTGCGCAAGAACAGGGGCTGTTCGAGAAAGCCTTCCAGGCTGCGGATCTGCTGGCTGATGGCCGATTGCGTGAGGTGGAGTTCTTCCGCGGCCTTGTGGAAGCTGCCCAGACGGGCAGCGGCTTCGAAGCCACGCAGGGCGTTCAGTGGAGGCCAGTGTTTGAGCATGCCTGATAAGCTCTCCTAATCAAAATTGCGCAAAATCTATCGTTTGTTTCCGCGTTTTTACAGACCTAGCATACAAATCATTACCGCAGTCGCAATTCCCACCAAAAGAAAAACTTAACTGAAGGCGCTTGTATGCAATTCAACGATTCGCAGAACGGTTGGCTCATGCCCGCCGAATGGGTACCCCATGTCGCTACCTGGATGGCATTTCCCCATAACCAGGCCCTGTGGGAAGCCAGCTGGGGCGTGACGCTGGCCCAGGTGCAGGTTGACTTCGCCCGGGTGGCCAACGCCATCGCTCGCTTCGAGCCGGTGAAGATGGTGGTCGATCCCACTGCGGTAGCTCGCGCCCGCGAGCTGTGCGGGCCGAACATCGAACTGATCGAGCTGGCGATCGACGACAGTTGGTGCCGCGACTCCGGCCCGAGCTTCGTCTGTCATCCGCAACTCGGCACTGCCGGCGTCAACTGGCGCTTCAACGCCTGGGGCGGCAAGTCGGCGCATGGCCTGGACGAGACCTTGGCGCAGCGCATTCTCAACACGCTGGGCCTGGAATGCTTCGATACACCGCTCACCAACGAGGGTGGCGCCATCCATGTGGATGGCCAGGGCACCCTGATCACCACCGAGTCGGTGCTGCTCAACCCCAATCGCAACCCCGGCATGAGCAAAGCCGAGATGGAAGAGATATTCAGCCGCCTGCTCGGCGTGAAGAAGACCATCTGGCTGCCGGGCGATCCTGACTACGTCACCGGCGACATGACCGATGGCCATGTCGATGGCGTGTGCGCCTTTGCCCGTCCCGGTGCTCTGTTGGTGGATGCCACCCGAGATCAGGGCTCGGTGTACGCCGAAGTGGTGCGCGAAAACCGCCGGGCCCTGGAGCTGGCCACCGATGCCCGGGGCCGCCGCTTCGAGATGCTCGAGCTGTTCGAGGCCAGCGAGGCGGTAGACACCGAGGCCGAGGTGTTCTGCGCCTCCTACACCAACTTCTACATCTGCAATGGCGCCATCATCATGCCGGCCTATGGCATTGCTGCCGACGACGAGGCGGCTGCCACGCTGCGCATGGCCTTCCCTGGCCGCGAAGTGGTGCCGGTACGGATCAACGAGCTGGCCCATGGCGGCGGTGGCGTGCACTGCATTACTCAACAGCAACCGGCCTGGCCGCTGAAAGGGGTAGGGCAATGAGCAAGCTGACCGTCGCTACGACCCAGTTCGCGTGCGGCTGGGACCTCAAGCAGAATCTCGACCAGGCCGAGCAATTGCACTGGCAAACGCCTGGAGTCTGAAAATGAATGCGCTGAACAAGTTGCTGATCGGCTCATTGAGCCTGGCCCTGAGTTGTGCCGTATTGTCGGCCAACGCTGAACAGAAGACCTTGCGCCTGTACAACTGGGCGGACTATTTCGCCGAGGACACCATCGCCAGCTTCACCAAAGAGACTGGCATCCAAGTGATCTATGACGTCATGGACGGCAGTGAGACGCTGGAGGCCAAGATGATGTCCGGCCATAGCGGCTACGACCTCATTTTCCCCGGCGACACCGTGGCTGAGCGGCTGATGCGCGCCGGCGCCCTGCAGAAGCTGGACCCGGGCAGGCTCGAGCATCTGGACGACATCGAGCCTGGGCTGCGCACCTTGCATGCCAAGTATCCTCACTCACGGGACGCGACGGTGCCCTACACCTGGGGCACCATCGGCGTGACCGCCAATCAGGCGATGATCGAGCAACGCATGGCCAATGCCCCGGTCGACAGCCTGGACCTGATCTTCAAGCCCGAGCTGGCGGCGAAGTTCGCCGATTGCGGCATCTCCATCATCGACTCGCCCGACGAGGTGCTGGCCGTGGTGCTCAACTACTTAGGCCACGACCCGCGCAGTGCCAAACCGGCGGAGCTGGCCGAGGCGACGACGCTGCTCAAGCGCATCAAGCCATACATCCGTAAGTTCCAGTCGCAGCCGGTCACCCAACTGGTGAATGGCGATATCTGCCTGTCCCTGGGCTACAGCGGCGACATGACCCAAGCCCAGCGTGCTGCGGACGAAGCCGGCAAAAAGGTGCGCTTCCAATACCACATCCCGAAGGAGGGCACCACGGTGTGGATGGATACCATGGCCATCCCGGTCGACGCCCAGCGTCCGGATTACGCCTATGCCTTCATCAACTTCGTCATGCGCCCGGAGAACATGGCTGCGATCAGCAACTTCACCGGCTATCCCACCTCCAGCGCCAAGGCCAGGCCGATGGTGGCGGCCGACATGCGCAACAACCCGGATATCTACGTCGATGAGGCCACCTATGAGCGGCTGATTCCCGGCAGGGACATCCCACAGCGCGACATGCGGGCACGCATGCGTGCCTGGACCACCTTCAAGACAGTGAAGGTCGACTGAACCGCCGGTCGCTCGTAACACCGCTGCGGCAGTGCCATGCCAGGGACGGCATGGCCGAGTGCAAGCGGCCAATCACCAGCAGATGAGAGTGCAACAACATGCCTACACGTCGTGATTTCATGAAACAACTGACAGCTGCCGCCGGCCTGGGTGTCGTCGCATCCATGGGCCTTGGCCTGAGCGCTCCGCGGGTGCGTGCCGCGACAGCCAGTAATTGGTACATGCCCGATGAGCATGCACCGCAGGAACGCGTATTCCTCGCCTTTGCGGCCTCTTCACGGGTATGGGAAGGCTGGGAAGACGCGGTGAACAACACCATCGCCATGTTGGCCAAGACCATCGCCAAGTATCAGCCAGTGACCGTGCTCTGTCGGCCGTCCCTGTTGTCATTGGCCAAAAGCAAGTGCGGCACCCGCAATATCCAGTATCTGACCATGCCTCTGGATGACGTCTGGATACGTGACTACGGCGGTTGTTTCGTGGTCGATGGCTCAGGTGGGCTGGGCCTGGTGGATTTCAACTTCAACGGTTGGGGCGACAAACAGACGTCGGCCAATGACACCCGTGTGGCCGACACCCTGAGCGATGAAACCGAGGCGACCTACATCGGCAGCCAACTTGTCGGCGAGGGCGGAGGCATCGAGGTCGATGGTCATGGCACCGCGATCATGACCGAGAGCTGCTGGGTCAACGACAACCGCAACCCTGGCATGAGCAGGGCGCAGATCGAGGCCGAGCTGAAGGCCAAACTTGGGCTGCGCAAGATCATCTGGCTGCCGGGGATCAAGGACCAGGACATCACTGACGCGCATGTCGATTTCTATGCACGCTTCGTCAAGCCTGGGGTAGTGATCGCCAACCTGGACAACGACCCGGAGTCCTATGACTACGCGGTGACCCGAAAGCACCTGGATATCCTCAATGCAGCCACCGACGCTGATGGGCGCAAGCTGGTGGTGCATACCTTGCCGCCACCCTTGGCGATACGCCGCAACCAGTACACCAAGAACAATCCGGATTTCGCGCCGGGCTATATCAACTTCCTGCTGATCAATGACGCGGTGATCGCTCCCCAGTTCGGTGATACGCAGGCGGATAAGTATTGCAAGGAGCTGTTGAGCAAACTCTATCCGGGACGGGTGGTGGAACAGGTGAATATCGACCCGATTGCCGCGGGTGGGGGTGGGATTCACTGTGTCACCAAGAATATGCCGCGTTTTTAGATGCTGCTTGCTCCAGCGGGCCCTCTCCAGGCAAACGTTCAACTTCCCAGGTGAGCGGGTAGGGGGCTTCAACTTCGAAGGCCGACCCGGGCAGTACGTGAAAGGAAGATCCGCTTGCGGTGGGCTACGCTGTGATCGTCAAGGATTGGGGTTCCCATCATGAAGTGTCAGGTTCGCCCAGCAACCAGCGAAGATATAGAAGCGATCAGCCGTGTAGTGGTCAGCGCTCTGCGCGAGTCGAATTCACAGGATTATTCACCTGACGTTATCGCTGAAGTTGAGCGTAGTTTCGCTCCAGAAGCCATCAGCGTACTGCTCGATAAGCGCAAGGTTTTCGTCGCTTTGCTAGGCGAGAATATTACCGGTACGGCAAGCCTCGACGGGGAAGTAGTTAGAAGTGTTTTCGTTGATCCTGCGTACCAGGGTGGTGGTATCGGTCGACGGCTGATGGATGTCATTCATGCTGATGCTGCCAGTGCTGGCGTTGGCGTTTTGCGGGTGCCGTCGTCGATTACAGCGGAGAAGTTCTACGCAGCGTTGGGTTATCAGAAAATCCGCGACGAGTTTCATGAGGCTGAGCGCACCATCATTATGGAGAAACGGCTTGGGGGTAAGTGACTGGCGACTGCTCATATCAGCGATTATGTAATTTAACATAATATACATTATGCGAATGCTCATATAAGCCGCTGGCTCCGGTTAACAACAACCGAAGCCACACCACCAGTCCTTGCTACTGACCCAATGCCTGGCTCACCGCATTCACGAACACCGCCTGCTCGTCATACAGCGAGCTCGGTGTCTCAGCGTTCTTCCATACTGGCCGTTGGGCGCCGCAGCGGTTACCGAGCCCTTGGCCTGGGTCCAGTGCGTGGAGCTTGCGATCCAGTCGTCCGGCAACAGTTTCTCGCCGTCAGGCCGTTGGCCACCGTCGAGCACGAATTGACCGAAACGACCCCAGTCGCGCAGCGTGGCATTGAAGCCGTGGCCGCCCATGTCCACCTTGCCCGGGACCAGCGCATGCCAGACGCCATCCTGTTGCATGCCGTAGCGGCTCCAGATGCGGCTCTCCAGGTATTTGGCGATGGTCATGCCTGTGGCGTTTTCCAGCACACGGCCCACCAACCAGGCACCTCCGGTGTTATAGGACCAGACGTCACCCGGTTTCACCCCGGGCTTGCGCTTGACCGAGCGGACCAGGTTCAGCACGCAGTCATAAGGATCAGGCCTGGCCTCGCACTGGGTCATGTGGGAGAAATCCGAGTCTTTCGAAGCGTAGTTCTCGTCCCATTCCACGCCTGAGGTATGTTGCAGGAGTTGCTGCAAGGTCACGTCCTGCCACTGGGACCCCCTGAGTTCCGGGACATACAGGCTGATCTTGTCGTCCACCGAGTGGATCTTTCCTTCCTTGATAGCCACGCCGATCAGTACGCTGACCACCGATTTGGCCACCGAGCGTGAGGTCCACAGGGTCTGCGCCGTGTTGCCCTTGCCATAGTATTCGTAGGCGATCTTGCCGTCCTTGAGCACCAGCAACCCCGCCACGCTCTGGTTGGCCAGGTAGTCCGCCAGGTGATGCCGTTTGCCGTCGAGGCTGTACTGGACATCGCGCAATGTGGGGCTGGCCTCGGGCAACGGATATGGCGTGCCTCCACGAGCGGCGAAGACATCGCCCTCGTACAGCCGGTAGGTATTGCGAAAGCCCACCACCCGCGTGTCCTGTGCCTCCGCTCAATGCCGTCCGTGCCTTCGAGGCCGCGGCGCGACTGGGCAGCTACGTGGCGGCATCCCAGGCGCTGCATGTCACTCAACCGGCGATCGGACGACATGTGAAGAACCTCGAGAACTGGCTCGGCCTGCGCCTGCTCGAGCGCACCCCGCGCGGCGTGACCCTGACCCTGCAAGGCGCGCATTACTACAAGGCCGCGTCCGAGGCGCTGCAGATCCTCGCCGACGCCGGCATGCGCCTGGCACAGCGGAACAATGAACGCTGGCTGCGTATCCTCTGCGTACCGGCCTTCGCCTCGCGTTGGCTGACACCGCGCATCGAGACCTTGCGTAGCCTGCGGCCCGACCTGAAGATCGCCATCGAACCCAACGCCACCTTCACCGCCGTGGATGCCCGCCAGGCCGACCTGGGCATCGCCTACGGCTTGCCGGGCGAGCTATCGGGCGTGCGTGAGGTGCTCATCCGCCCTGAAGTGTTCCCGGTCTGCTCGCCAGGCTACCTGGCGCGCTTGCCTTCGGATCTGGCTGCGGAAAACCTGCCAGCCTGCAGATTGATCCACGTCGACGATGGCACCTGGTGGAACAGTTGGTTCGCGGCCAACGGGCTGCGCCTTCGGGTCAAGGCCGACACGTCGCACATGAGCAACGACATTGCCCTCAATCTGGCCCAGCGCGGCCACGGCATCGCCTTGGCCACCGAGGTGCTGGTCGCTCGCGAGCTGCAGGACGGCGCACTGGTACGCTGCGTCGAACAGGCGGTGCCGTTGGAGAGTTACCAGTTGCTGATACCTGCACAGCAACAGCTCAGCGCCGACGCGCTGTGGTTCATGGAGTGGCTGGGGCGAAGCCTGTGGGAGGCATTTCCAGGAGCCAGGGTTGAACCGGCAGCCGCTCTCCCCTAAAGTGACCGCCCTGCTTCTTTTTTATAAAAATTATTGATAACTCGACTAAATGAATATTTAGTCGAGTTATTTTTTATGAGTCAGGAAACCTCGGCGACCTTGATCAACTCGTTGATGTACACCGTGGCCGAATCGATACGTGCCGTGACCTGCCTGGCGTGCTGGGTATCAGTGTCGAAGAGGTAGCCGCTCAGGCCGAACGGGGCGGCGTTGGCCAGCTCGATCCCCTCCTCTTCGCTGTCGACGACATGGGGTGGCGCTGACCATAACCGCTGGCTCAGGCCAACCCACCAAACCGCCGATAGAAGCTCTCACTGGCATCGGGCAATGGCCCATCCGCCGTCTCCAGCGCCTCGCCCAACAGGGCCTCGGCCCCGGCATACACCAGCCGGTAAAGGTTGCGACACAACTGCCGCGCGGCCCTGCCCTCCCAATCACCGGGCAGCAGTTCCTCCGGCAGTTGTGGATCGCGCAGCAGCAACTTGCGATATTCATGGATCAACAAGGTCCGGGCCAGGAAACAGTCCTGGGCGCTCGGCGCCTCCTGTTCCTTCATGGCCTGCCACAACGGGCGGAACAGGCGGATGAACTCGCTGTAGTGCTGCCCCAGCTCCTCGATCCGCCAGCTTTCGCGAACCTGGGCGCGCATGGCCTTGGAGGCCAGCACTTCCTGGGCATGGGTCTCGAAGATGATGCTGTCGTCGCTGGCATCCAGCTCGCGCAGGGTGGCGGCAAGATCCGCGCGATCGGCGCGTGGACAGCCCAGCACGTTCGGAGCGATGACGCCAAAGCCCTGCCACTCCAGCTCTTCGCGTACCGCCTTGCGCCGGGCGGCATCCAGCTGCGACAGCAGGACCAGCGTCCAGGCCCCGTCCCAGGCCGGCAAGCTGGCGCTGTAGACCCGCTTGAAGGCCTTCTCGAAGCGCCGGCGGCCGGTACCGGTCAGGCTGTAGTAGCTGCGCCGCCCGACCTTCTCGGCGGTCAGCCAGCCTTCCTTGGTCAGGCGGAAGATCGAGGTACGGATCAGCCGCTCGTTGATACCGATCGGCTCGAGCAGGTTGATCAGGCTGCCCAGCCAGACGGTACCGCCATGGGGCTCGATGGCATCGCCGTACAGGGTGATGATCAGCGAGCTGGCGCGGATCGGCGTCTGCTCCTGGAAACGGGTGATCAGGTTGTTCAAGGGTGCAAGGCTGCTCATGACGGCACTGGAAGCGGACAAAGCCCCGACTATACCTGTACGCCGGGCGGCCTGGCCATTGCGGCGCAGTGCGACATTCATGCACCCGCCTCCCCCTTGGGCCTGAAGCCCGAGTCGCCCATGCGCGGGCGCGCCGGTTCGACCTCGGCCAGCGGCGGGCATTCCACCAGCGCCGTCATGCAGCGTTGGGCCAGGGCCTGGTACTCGGCCGTGCCGCGTTGCTTCCAGGCGACCTCCTGCTCCGTGAGTGGGCGTTTGACCACGGCGGGCGATCCGACCACCAGGCTTTGCTCGGCACACATGAAACCCGCCTTGACGAACGCCGTGGCCGCGACGATGCAGCGTGGCGCGATGTGCGCGCCATCCATGACCACGGCATTCATGCCGACCAGGGCATCCTCGCCCACCCGGCAACCATGCAGGACCGCCCCATGGCCGACATGGCCGTTGCGCTCGACCACCGTGTCACCACCCGGGAAGCCGTGCATCACGCACGTGTCCTGAAGGTTCGCACCCGCTTCCAGGACGATGCGCCCGAAATCTCCGCGCAAGGAGGCCAGCGGCCCTACATAGCAGCGAGGACCGACGATCACGTCGCCAATCAGTACCGCGCTCGGATGCACGTAGGCGCTTGGGTGGACCACAGGAGTCAGGCCGTCCAGGCGGTAGCAGGGCATGTCGCATCTCCAAAGTGATTCAGGAACTGAGCAAATCATGTATCACGATGATCACGATCGTCAACTGCCAATCATTCTGTATCGCTTTCTTGGGGACTAGAAAATACTCCAAAAAATGAATAATAAAGCAGGAAAAACCCACGAAAATACAAAAAATAGGTAGTTTTTCAGCAGAAAAACCTCAGGCAAATAAACAGAATAGACACATAAATACAATTTTGATGTTGATGTTTTGTATCGCAATAGGCATATACTGGATCGCACCTGGGCATGACCGGCACCAAGCCCCCTGCCCCTGCAGACAATTCCAAGAAATGCCGGCCATGACAGTGCCGTGCGTGCAACCTGAGGAACCCAGCATGCCTCGTTACCTCGTTGTACAGGCGCCCGAGGACGGCGTCCGCCTCATCACCTTGCAACGGCCGGAAGCTCTCAACGCCCTCTGCACCGAGCTGCTGGCCGAACTCGCGACAGCGTTGGACGAGGCCGAGCGCGACGCCGAGACTCGCGCCGTGGTGCTCACTGGCAGCCGCAAGGCCTTCGCCGCCGGCGCAGATATCCGCGAGATGGCCGAGCGTGACCTGGTCGGCATCCTCAACGACCCCCGCGTGGCCCACTGGCAGCGCATCGCCGCGTTTCCCAAACCCCTGGTCGCCGCCGTGAACGGCTTCGCCCTCGGCGGCGGCTGCGAGCTGGTCATGTGCGCCGACATCGTCATCGCCGGCGAGGATGCCCGCTTCGGCCAACCCGAGATCAACCTCGGCATCATCCCCGGTGCCGGCGGCACCCAACGCCTGCTGCGCGCGGTCGGCAAGCCGCTGGCCATGCAGATGGTGCTTGGCGGCGAGGCCATCACCGCCCGCCATGCCCTGCAGGCCGGCCTGGTCAGCGAGGTCACCCAGCCGGAACTGGCGGTCGAGCGCGCCCTGCAGGTGGCCCGCGCCATCGCCCGCCAGGCGCCACTGGCGGTGCGCCTGGCCAAGGAGGCCCTGCTCAAGGCCCAGGACACCGACCTGGCCACGGGCCTGCGCTTCGAACGCCACGCCTTCACCCTGCTGGCCGGCACCGCCGACCGCGACGAAGGCATTCGCGCCTTTCAGGAAAAACGCCCGGCCCACTTCCAGGGGCATTGATCCACCTATTCCCACCGACTGACGGAGCGAGTCTGTCATGACTTTCGAGCACATCCTGTTTTCCATCGAGGACGGCGTCGCCCTCCTCTCGCTGAATCGGCCGGAGCAGCTGAACAGCTTCAATACCCAGATGCACCTGGAGGTGCGCGAGGCGCTCAAGCAGGTACGCCAGAGCGAACAGGCCCGGGTCCTGCTGCTGACCGGCGAAGGCCGTGGCTTCTGCGCCGGCCAGGACCTGTCCGACCGCAACGTGGCACCCGGTGCGCAGATGCCCGACCTGGGCGAGTCCATCGAACGGTTCTACAACCCCCTGGTGCGCACCCTGCGCGACCTGCCGCTGCCGGTAATCTGCGCGGTCAACGGCGTGGCCGCCGGCGCCGGGGCGAACCTCCCGCTGGCCTGCGACCTGGTGCTTGCCGCGCGTTCGGCCAGCTTCATCCAGGCATTCTGCAAGATCGGCCTGGTCCCGGACTCCGGCGGCACCTGGTTATTGCCACGGCTGGTCGGTATGGCACGGGCCAAGGCCCTGGCCATGCTCGGCGAGCGCTTGAGCGCCGAGCAGGCCGAGCAATGGGGGCTGATCCACCGCGTGGTGGACGATACCGACCTGCGCGACGAGGCACTCAAGCTCGCACGCCACCTGGCGACCCAACCGACCTACGGCCTGGCACTCATCAAACGTGGCCTCAATGCCAGCTTCGATAACCGTTTCGACGAACAGCTGGAGTTGGAGCGCGACCTGCAACGCCTGGCCGGGCGCAGCGCAGACTACCGCGAAGGCGTCAGCGCCTTCATGGACAAACGCGCCCCCGCGTTCAAGGGGTGCTGACCATGGCCGCCCTCCCGAGCAATGCCCAGGTGGCCGTGATCGGCGCCGGCGCCATGGGTGCCGGCATCGCCCAGGTCGCTGCCCAGGCCGGTCACCCGGTCATGCTGTATGACAATCGCCCCGGCGCCGCGAGCCAAGCCGTGCAAGGCATCGATCGCCAGCTCGGCCGCCTGGTGGAAAAAGGCCGGCTCGATGCCAGCGCGCGCGAGGCGATCACGGCCCGCCTGCAGCCGGTCGAAACCCTCAATGCACTGGGCGAGGCACACCTGGTGATCGAGGCGATCGTCGAGAACCTGCAGGTCAAGCAGGACCTGTTGCGCCAGCTCGAAGCGCTGTGCACCGTAGATTGCATCCTGGCCAGCAATACCTCGTCGTTGTCGATCACCAGCCTGGCCGCCGGCCTGCGCCGGCCCCAGCGGGTGATCGGCATGCACTTCTTCAACCCCGCCCCCTTGATGGCCCTGGTGGAGATCGTCTCGGGCCTGGCCACCGACCCGACCCTGGCCGCCACCCTGTACGACACGGCCAAGGCCTGGGGTAAGCAGCCCGTGCATACCCGCTCCACGCCCGGGTTCATCGTCAACCGCGTGGCGCGGCCGTTCTACGCCGAAAGCCTGCGCCTGCTGCAGGAAGGTGCCGCCGACTGCGCCAGCCTCGACGCTCTGTTGCGCGAGGCCGGTGGTTTTCGCATGGGCGCCTTCGAGCTCACCGACCTGATCGGCCACGACGTCAACTATGCCGTCACCTGCTCGGTCTTCGATGCTTTCCACGGCGATTTCCGCTTCCAGCCTTCGCTGGTGCAAAAGGAGCTGGTCGACGCCGGACGCCTCGGCCGCAAGAGCGGCCAGGGCTTCTACGACTACGCCGCGGGTGCCGAACGCCCGCAGGCAGCCGAGCTGCACAGCCAGGCCCGTGTCGAACGCTGCGTGATCGAGGGCCAGCCCGGCCCCTTGCACGCGCTGCTGCCACGCCTGCGGGCCAGCGGCATCGGTGTGACCGAGCGGGCCGGCAGCGGACTGCTGCGGGTCGGCGACGCCACCCTGGCGCTGTCCGATGGCCGCCTGGCCAGCCAGCGTGCCCGGGAGGACGGCCTGCGCAACCTGGTGCTGCTCGACCTGGCCCTGGACTACGCCAGCGCCTCGCGTATCGCCATCAGTTGGTCCGCCGACACCACCGCCCAGGCCCGCGACCAAGCAGTGGCCCTGCTACGCCAGGCGGGCCTGCAGGTGACCGCTGTCGCCGACCTGCCCGGCCTGGTGGTGCTGCGTACCGTGGCCTGCCTGGCCAACGAGGCCGCCGACGCCATGTTGCAGGGCGTCGGCACGCCGGGCGACATCGACCTGGCCATGTGCGCCGGGGTCAACTATCCCCAGGGGCCGCTGGCCTGGGCCGATCAGCTCGGCGTCGGCTACACCCTGAAGGTGCTCGAACACCTGCAGCACAGCTACGGCGAGACCCGCTACCGCCCTTCTCTGCTGCTGCGTCGCATCCACGCCGAAGGAGGCCGCCTGCATGGCTGACCCGCACCGTACCCCCGAGGAACTGGCCCAGGCCTGCGCCGATGCCATGTTCTCCCGCGACCAGGCGACCCAGGCCATGGGCATTCGCCTGCTGGAGATCGGCCCCGGCCGTGCCCGCCTGGGCATGCCGGTGCGCGCCGACATGATCCAGGGCCACGGCACCTGCCACGGCGGCTACCTGTTCGCCTTGGCCGACTCGGCCTTCGCTTTCGCCTGCAATTCATACGACGAGGCCACCGTGGCCCTGGGGTGCAGCATCGACTACCTGGCGCCGGCATTGCGCGACGACCAGTTGACCGCCACTGCCAGCGAACTCAGCCGCAAGGGCCGTACCGGCCTGTACGACGTGCGGGTGGAGAACCAGCGCGGCGAGCTGGTGGCCCTGTTCCACGGTAAATCCTACAAAGTGCGCGGCACGGTGCTGGCGCAGGAGACGCAAGATGACTGAACCTACCCTCTGCGATGCCTTGATCATCGACGCCGTGCGCACGCCGATCGGCCGTTATGGCGGCGCCCTGAGCGCGGTGCGTGCCGACGACCTGGCGGCGGTGCCGATCAAGGCCCTGATCGAGCGCCACCCCGAGTTGGACTGGCGCGCCATCGACGACGTGATCCTCGGCTGCGCCAACCAGGCCGGCGAAGACAACCGCAACGTGGCCCGCATGGCCGCCCTGCTCGCCGGCCTGCCGACCGAGGTGCCGGGCACCACCCTCAACCGCCTGTGCGGTTCCGGGCTCGACGCTATCGGCAGCGCCGCCCGCGCCCTGCGCTGCGGCGAAGCCGGGCTGATGCTGGCCGGCGGCGTGGAATCCATGTCCCGCGCGCCGTTCGTCATGGGCAAGGCCGAGCAGGCGTTCGGGCGCACTGCCGAGCTGTACGACACCACCATCGGCTGGCGCTTCGTCAACACGCGGATGCAAGCGCAGTACGGCATCGACTCGATGCCCGAGACCGCCGAGAACGTTGCCGAGCAGTTTGGCATCTCGCGCCAGGACCAGGACGCCTTCGCCCTGCGCAGCCAGCAGAAGGCCGCTGCGGCCCAGGCCCGTGGGCGCCTGGCACGGGAGATCGTGGCGGTGCAGATCCCCCAGCGCAAAGGCCCGGCCAGGTGCGTGGAGCAGGACGAGCACCCGCGTGGCGACACCACCCTTGAACAATTGGCGCGCCTGGGCACGCCGTTTCGCGAAGGCGGCAGCGTCACCGCCGGCAATGCCTCGGGGGTCAACGACGGCGCCTGCGCCCTGTTGCTGGCCAGCAGCGCGGCAGCCCGGCGCCATGGTCTGAAGGCCCGCGGGCGGATCGTCGGCATGGCGGTGGCGGGCGTCGAGCCACGGATCATGGGCATCGGCCCGGCACCGGCGACGCGCAAGGTATTGGCGCTGACCGGCCTGTCGCTGGCCGACATGGACGTCATCGAGCTCAACGAAGCGTTCGCCGCCCAAGGGCTGGCGGTCCTACGCGAGCTGGGCCTGGCGGACGACGATGCACGCGTCAACCCCAACGGCGGCGCCATCGCCCTGGGCCACCCGCTGGGCATGAGCGGTGCCCGCCTGGTCACCACCGCCTTGCACGAACTGGAGGAGCGTGGCGGGCGCTATGCCCTGTGCACCATGTGCATCGGCGTCGGCCAGGGTATCGCCCTGGTCCTGGAGCGCCTCTGACCAATGGCCTGAGACCGAACACAACAAGGGCAGTATGCTGCCTTCCATGACACTCACCGCCCCTGGGCGGCGTACAAGAACAACTCGAGTGAAGCCATGAACATGTACCACGATGCCGAACGCGCCCTGCTTGACCCGATGGAAACCGCCAGCCTCGACGCGCTGCGCCAGCACCAGCTGGAGCGCCTGCGCTGGAGCCTGAAGCACGCCTACGCGCATGTGCCACTGTACCGCGAGCGCTTCGACGCGTGCGGCGCCCACCCCGACGACCTGAAGACGCTCGACGACCTGGCGAAATTCCCCTTCACCGGCAAGAACGATCTGCGCGACAACTACCCCTACGGCATGTTCGCCGTGCCCCAGGAGCAGGTCGTGCGCCTGCACGCCTCCAGCGGCACCACCGGCAAGCCGACGGTGGTCGGCTACACCCAGAACGACATCGACACCTGGGCCAACGTGGTCGCCCGTTCGATCCGTGCCGCCGGCGGGCGCAAGGGCGACAAGGTGCATGTCTCCTATGGCTACGGCCTGTTCACCGGCGGCCTGGGCGCCCACTACGGCGCCGAACGCCTGGGGTGCACGGTGATCCCCATGTCCGGCGGCCAGACCGAGAAGCAGGTGCAACTGATCCGTGACTTCCAGCCCGACATCATCATGGTCACGCCGTCATACATGCTCAACCTGGCCGACGAGATCGAACGCCAGGGCATCGATCCGCACGACCTCAAGCTGCGCCTGGGCATCTTCGGTGCCGAGCCCTGGACCGACGAACTGCGCCGCTCCATCGAGCAGCGCCTGGGGATCGACGCCCTGGACATCTACGGCCTGTCGGAAATCATGGGGCCTGGCGTGGCCATGGAGTGCCTCGAGACCAAGGATGGCCCGACCATCTGGGAAGACCATTTCTACCCCGAGATCATCGACCCGGTGACCGGCGAGGTGTTGCCGGACGGCCAACTGGGCGAGCTGGTGTTCACCTCGCTGAGCAAGGAAGCCCTGCCGATGGTGCGCTACCGCACCCGCGACCTGACCCGCCTGCTGCCTGGCACGGCGCGGCCGATGCGGCGCATCGGCAAGATCACCGGGCGCAGCGACGACATGCTGATCATCCGCGGGGTCAATGTGTTCCCGACGCAGATCGAGGAGCAGGTGCTGAAAATCAAACAATTTTCCGAGCTGTACGAGATTCATCTGTATCGTAATGGCAACCTCGACAGCGTCGAGGTGCACGTGGAGCTACGCGGTGAATGCCAGGTACTGGACGAGGCGCAGCGCAAGCAGTTGACCAGTGAGCTGAGCCGCCAGATCAAGACCTACATCGGCATCAGCACCCAGGTGGTGCTGCAGCCCTGCGGCACCCTCAGGCGCTCGGAGGGCAAGGCCTGCCACGTGTACGACAAACGGTTGGCCAGCTGACTCATCGGCTGCCTCTTTACGCCCCGGCCTGGTCCGGGGCTTTTTTTTGCGCAGGCCTTGCGGCCGATTCGCGGGCAAGCCCGCTCCCACAAGGACCGAGTTGATCGTAGATGATGCAGCCTGCCGGGCCATGCGCGGTGGGCTTGCCGGGACGCCGGACCGCCGCGAATGGGCTGCAAAGCAGTCCTAGGAATGCGATACATAAATCTTATCCGATACATCAAAATGTGTTTGATGTTATGTTTTGTATCGCTTATAAATGACTCATGCCTTAACCAGCCCCAGGGCAGGAGTCGGAACATGTACGCACAGCTAGTGGAAACCGGTGTAAAGCGTGTCAAGTCGCTGGAAGAGATGTCGCCCGAGGAGCGCGCCTTCCAGGAGAAGATCGACGCGGAAATCAAGATCGAAGCCAAGAACTGGATGCCCGAGGCCTACCGCCAGACGCTGATCCGGCAGATCTCCCAACACGCTCATTCGGAAATCGTCGGCATGCTGCCCGAAGGCAACTGGGTCACCCGTGCCCCGACCCTCAAGCGCAAGCTGCAATTGATGGCCAAGATCCAGGACGAGGCCGGTCACGGCCTGTACCTGTACAGCGCCATGGAAACCCTCGGCGCCGTCCGCGACGAGGAGATCGCCAAGCTGCACAGCGGCAAGGCCAAGTATTCGAGCATCTTCAACTACCCGACCCTGAGCTGGGCCGACATGGGCGCGGTGGGTTGGCTGGTCGATGGCGCCGCCATCGTCAACCAGGTGGTGCTGCAGCGCACCTCCTACGGCCCCTACTCCCGCGCCATGATCCGCATCTGCAAGGAAGAGAGCTTCCACCAGCGCCAGGGCTACGAACTGCTGCTGACCATGATGCGCCACGGCACCCAGGCGCAGAAGGACATGGTCCAGGACGCCATCAACCGCCTGTGGTGGCCGGCACTGATGATGTTCGGCCCCAGCGACGAGCATTCCCCCAACAGCGCCCAGTCCATGGCCTGGAAGATCAAGCGCCAGACCAACGACGAACTGCGCCAGCGCTTCATCGACCAGACCGTGCCGCAACTGGAGCTGCTCGGCTGCACCGCGCCCGACCCGCACCTGAAGTGGAACGAGGCTCGCGGCCACTACGACTTCGGCGAGATCCAGTGGGACGAGTTCTACGAAGTCATCAAGGGCAACGGCCCCTGCAACCAGGAGCGCGTGGCCACCCGCCGCAAGGCCATCGAAGACGGCGCCTGGGTACGCGAGGCCGCGGTGGCCTACGCACGCAAGCAACAGAACAAGAACGCCGCCTGAAGCGGCGATTGATGCGGAGAATCGAACATGTCTGTCTGGACCCTCTATGAAGTCTTCGTGCGCAGCAAGCACGGCCTGAACCACAAGCACGTGGGCAGCGTGCATGCCGCCGATGCCGTCATGGCCATCGAGAACGCCCGCGAGCTCTACACCCGCCGCAGCGAGGGCGTCAGCCTGTGGGTGGTGCCCTCGGCGCTGATCACCGCCTCCTCGCCCGACGAGAAAGACCCACTGTTCGCCCCCTCGGACGACAAGGTCTATCGCCACGCCAGCTTCTACGAGCTGCCCGAAGAAGTCGGACACATGTGAGGCCAGCCATGCATAGAGAAGACCTCATCCAATACCTGCTGCTGCTCGGCGACAGCGCCCTGGTCCAGGGCCAGCGCCTGTGCGAGTGGTGTGGCCGGGCACCGGCCCTGGAAGAAGAACTGGCGCTGATGAACGTCGGCCTCGACCTGGTGGGCCAGGCGCGCAACTGGCTGGAATACGCCGCCGAGCTGCTCGACGACGGCCGTGATGCCGACGCCCTGGCTTTTCGCCGGGACGAGCGGGCGTACCGCAACCTGTTGCTGGTCGAGCAGCCCAACGGCGACTTCGCCGTGACCATGGCCAAGCAGTTCTTCTACGACGCCTGGCACCTGGCGATGCTCGAAGGCCTGGCCCGCTCCAGCGACGAGCGCATCGCCGGCATCGCTGCCAAGGCGGTCAAGGAAGTCACCTACCACCTGCGCCGTTCCGGCGAATGGGTGCAACGCCTGGGAGGCGGTACCGAGGAAAGCCGCCAGCGCATGCTCGAGGCGATCCCGGCCTTGTGGCGCTTCACCGTGGAACTGGTCGCCGGCAGCGATGCCGAAGCGCGCCTGGCCGAAGCCGGTATCGCCGCCGACCCGGCCCAGGTCGGGAGCGCCTGGCTAAAGCAGGTGAACGCGACCTTCGCCAGCGTCGAGCTGCCGCTGCCCAAGGCCGCCAGCCACTTCTACCTGGACGGGCGCAAGGGTCTGCACACCGAGCACCTGGGCCTGCTGTTGGCCGAGATGCAGTTCCTGCCGCGGGCCTATCCCGATGCGACCTGGTGAGCTGATCGCCAGCGACCGCGGCGCCCGGGCGCCCCGGCACGACGACCTGGCCCGGGCCTGGGAGGTGCTGGAGCAGGTGATGGACCCGGAAGTGCCGGTGGTCAGCGTGGTCGACCTGGGCATCGTCCGCGACCTGGGCTGGCACGCCGGACACCTGCACCTGGTGGTGACACCGACCTACTCCGGTTGCCCGGCGACCGAGGTGATCGAAGGTGACATACGCCAGGCCCTGGAACAGGCCGGTTTCGCCGAGCCAGCCTTGGAACGCCGCCTGACCCCGGCCTGGAGCACCGATTGGATCAGCCCCCAAGGCCGGGAACGGCTGCGCGCCTATGGCATCGCCCCGCCCGAGGGCAGCCACAGCAAGCGCAGCCTGCTCGGCCAACCGCCCCAGGTGTGCTGCCCGCAGTGCGGCAGCGCCCACACCGAGCTGCTCAGCCAGTTCGGCTCCACAGCCTGCAAGGCGCTGTACCGCTGCCGCGAGTGCCTGGAGCCTTTCGACTATTTCAAATGCATTTGAGCCGTGGAGAACGCCATGAGCCAGTTTCACAGCCTGACCATCAAGCAAGTGCGCAGCGAGACCCGCGACGCGGTGTCCATCCTCTTCGACGTGCCGGCGCACCTGCAGGCGCAGTTCCGTTTCACCCAGGGCCAGTACCTGGTCATGCGCACCCGGTTGGACGACGAGGAAGTGCGCCGCTCCTACTCCATCTGCAGCGCGGTGCAGGACGGCGAATTGCGCGTGGCCGTCAAGCGCGTGCCGGGCGGGCGCTTCTCGGCCTTCGCCAACGATGCGCTCAAGGCGGGCCAGCAACTGGAAGTGATGCCGCCGAGCGGCAGCTTCTTCGTGCCGCTGGACCCGGAGCGCCACGGCCACTACTTGGGCGTGGCGGCCGGCAGCGGCATCACGCCGATCCTGTCGATCATCGCCACCACCCTGGCCAGCGAGCCCAATAGCCGCTTCACCCTGCTCTACGGCAACCGTTCCAGCTCCGGGGCGCTGTTTCGCGACAAGCTCGAGGACCTGAAGAACCGCTACCTCGACCGCCTGAACCTGATCTTCGTGTTCAGCCGCGAGCAACAGGACGTCGACCTCTACAACGGCCGTATCGACGCCGACAAGTGCGGCCAGCTGTTTTCCCGCTGGCTCGACGTACGCGCCCTGGACGCTGCCTTCATCTGCGGCCCCCAGGCCATGACCGAGACCGTGCGCGAGAGCCTGCAGGCCAACGGCATGGCCAAGGAGCGCATCCATTTCGAGCTGTTCGCCGCCACCGGCAACCAGGCCCGCCGCGAAGCGCGCGAGGCCGCCCGGCAGGTGGACTCGGCGCTGAGCCACATCACCGTGATCAGCGATGGCCGTGCCCTGACGTTCGACCTGCCGCGCAACACCCAGAACATCCTCGAGGCCGGCAATGCCATCGGTGCCGAGCTGCCCTACTCGTGCAAGGCCGGGGTCTGCTCGACCTGCAAGTGCAAGGTGGTCGAGGGCGAGGTGGAGATGGACAGCAACCATGCGCTGGAGGACTACGAGGTAGCAGCCGGGTACGTGCTGTCGTGCCAGACCTACCCAGTGAGCGACAAGGTGGTACTCGATTTCGACCAGCTCTGATACCGGGGCGCCTGCTTCGCGGGCTTGCCCGCGAATGGGCCCCGGCGACACCGCAACACCCGCGTGACCTGAAAGAACAATTACAACACCAGAGAGATCGCTTCCCATGACCCCCGAACGCATCGAAAGCATCAGCAACCACCCCGACTTCCAGCACCTGGTACGCCACAAGCGCCGCCTCAACGGCAGTCTGACCCTGACCATGCTGGTGGCCTACTACGGCTTCGTCCTGCTGGTGGCCTTCGCCCCCGGCGTGCTCGGCCAGTCCCTCGCCGGCGGCGTGACCAGCGTCGGCATGCTGGTCGGCGTGCTCATGGTGCTGCTGTCCTTCCTTCTCACCGGCCTCTACGTGCACCGCGCCAACAACGTCCTCGACCCGCTCAACGAAAAGGTCAAGCAGGAGTGCGCGCAATGAACTGGACCGCCATCTCGATGTTCATGGTGTTCGTCTGCTTCACCCTGCTGGTGACCCGCTGGGCCGCGGCGCGCACCCGTTCGGCCAGCGACTTCTACACCGCCGGCGGCGGCCTGAGCGGCATGCAGAACGGCCTGGCGATCGCCGGCGACATGATCAGCGCCGCCTCCTTCCTGGGCATCTCGGCCATGATGTTCATGAACGGCTACGACGGCCTGCTGTATGCCCTGGGCGTACTCGCCGGCTGGCCGATCATCCTGTTCCTGATCGCCGAGCGCCTGCGCAACCTGGGCAAGTACACCTTCGCCGACGTGGTCTCCTACCGCCTGGCCCAGGCCCCGGTACGCCTGACCTCGGCCTTCGGCACCCTGGCCGTGGCGCTGATGTACCTGGTGGCGCAGATGGTCGGCGCTGGCAAGCTGATCGAGCTGCTGTTCGGTATCAGCTACCTCTACGCGGTGGTCCTGGTCGGCGTGCTGATGGTGCTGTACGTCACCTTCGGCGGCATGCTCGCCACCACCTGGGTGCAGATCATCAAGGCCGTCATGCTGCTCTCGGGTACCACCTTCATGGCCTTCATGGTGCTGCGCCACTTCGGCTACAGCACCGAGCAAATGTTCGCAAGCGCCGTGGCCGTGCATGCCAAGGGCCAGGCGATCATGGCCCCCGGCGCCCTGCTGTCGAACCCGATCGACGCCATTTCCCTGGGCCTGGGCATGATGTTCGGTACCGCCGGCCTGCCGCACATCCTGATGCGTTTCTTCACCGTCAGCGATGCCAAGGAAGCGCGCAAGAGCGTGTTCTACGCCACCGGCTTCATCGGCTACTTCTACCTGCTGCTGATCGTCATCGGCTTCGGCGCCATCGTCATGGTCGGCACCGAGCCGGCCTACCGCGACGCCAGTGGCGCGATCATCGGCGGCGGCAACATGGTCGCGGTGCACCTGGCCCAGGCCGTGGGCGGCAACCTGTTCCTCGGTTTCATCTCGGCGGTGGCCTTCGCCACCATCCTGGCGGTGGTAGCAGGCCTGGCGCTGTCCGGCGCCTCGGCGATCTCCCACGACCTGTACGCCTGCGTGGTGCGCAAGGGCCAGGCCAGCGAGCAGGAAGAGATGCGCGTATCGCGGATCGCCACCCTGGTAATCGGCGTGCTGGCCATCGTCCTGGGCCTGGTGTTCGAGTCGCAGAACATCGCCTTCCTCTCCGGCCTGGTACTGGCCGTCGCCGCCTCGGTCAACTTCCCGGTGCTGCTGCTCTCGATGTTCTGGAAGGGCCTGACCACCCGTGGCGCGGTCTGCGGCAGCATGGCCGGGCTGGTCTCGGCGATCGTCCTGGTGGTGCTGGGCCCGGCGGTGTGGGTCAACGTACTGCACAACGAACAGGCGCTGTTCCCCTACAGCAACCCGGCGCTGTTCTCCATGACCCTGGCCTTCCTCGGCGCCTGGGCGTTCTCGGTCACCGACGGCTCCGAACGGGCCAACCAGGAACGCGGACGCTACCTGGCCCAGTTCATCCGCTCCATGACCGGTATCGGCGCCGCCGGCGCCAGCAAGCACTGATCCTTGAACATCGAATGTCGGGTACAACAACAATGAACCACACTCGCTTCAAGTCGGCCGCCTGGTTGGCCAGCCTCGTCCTGCCCCTGCCGGCCATGGCGGATTTCATCGGCGACAGCCAGGCACGGCTGGAGATGCGCAACCACTACATCAACCGCGACTTCCGCCAGGACAATGCGCCCCAGGCCAAGGCCGAGGAATGGGGCCAGGGTTTCACCGCACGCCTCGAGTCAGGCTTCACCGATGGCCCGGTTGGCGTCGGCGTGGACACCATCGGCCAGCTGGGCATCAAGCTCGACGCCAGCCGCGATCGGCGCAACACCGGCCTGCTGCCCTTCGGCCCGAACAGCCATGAACCGGTCGACGACTACAGCGAACTGGGCCTGACCGGCAAGCTGCGGGTGTCGAAGAGCACCCTGCGCCTGGGCACCCTGCAGCCGATCCTGCCGGTGGTGGTGTACAACGACACCCGCCTGCTGGCCTCGACCTTCCAGGGCGGCTTGCTGAGCAGCCAGGAACTCGACGGCCTGACCGTCAACGCCGGGCGCCTGACCAAGGCCAACCTGCGCGATTCCTCCGGGCGCGACGACATCGGCTACGGCGCGGCCAGCAGCGACCACTTCGACTTCGCCGGCGGCAGCTACGCGATCACCCCGCAGACCAGCCTGAGCTACTACTACGCCAAGCTCGACGAGATCTATCGCCAGCAGTACCTGGGCCTGGTCCACACCCAGCCGCTGGCCGAAGGCGTGAGCCTGCGCACCGACCTGCGCTACTTCGACAGCCGTGGCGACGGCGCCGAGCGTGCCGGCAACATCGACAACCGTAACTTCAACGCCCTGTTCACCTTTGGCGTGCGGGCCCACAAGTTCTCCGCCACCTGGCAGCAGATGTCCGGCGACAGTGCCTTCCCATTCCTCAACGGCGGCGACCCGTACACCGTCAACCTGGTCACCTACAACACCTTCACCCGCGCCGGGATCGACTCCTGGCAGTTGCGCTACGACTACGACTTCGTCGCCCTCGGCATCCCCGGCCTGAGCTTCATGACCCGCTACACCGACGGCCGCCATGCCCAGACCCCGACCTCGGGCAACGGCCGCGAGCGCGAACGCGACACCGACATCACCTACGTCATCCAGAGCGGGCCGTTCAAGGACGTCAGCCTGCGCTGGCGCAACGTCACCTTCCGTTCCGGCAATGGCCTGAACAATGCCGTGGACGAGAACCGCCTGATCATCGGCTACACCCTGGCGCTGTGGTAACAGCGCCCTTCAACAGGAGAACAGCATGTCTGACGCCCCAACCCTGCAAAGCTTCATCGCCGGCCGCTGGATCGGCCAGCACGGCGCCCAGGCCCTGCGCAGCGCCCTGGACGGCCATGTCCTGGCCTACAGCCACGAGGAGCGCCCGGACTTCGCCGAAGCCCTCGAACATGCCCGCCGCCAGGGCCTGACCGCGCTGATGGCCCTGGACTTCCAGCAGCGTGCCGCCCGTCTGAAGGCCCTGGCCCTGTACCTGGCCGAGCGCAAGGAGCAGCTCTACGCCCTCTCCCACCACAGCGGCGCGACCCGTACCGACAGCTGGATCGACATCGAAGGCGGCAATGCCACGTTGTTCGCCTATGCCGGCATCGGCAGCCGCGAGCTGCCCTCGGGCAACCTGGTGCACGAAGGCCCGGCCATCCCTCTGGGCAAGCAAGGGCATTTCGCTGGCAGCCATATCCTGGTGCCGCGCGCCGGGGTGGCGGTGCACATCAATGCCTTCAACTTCCCGATCTGGGGGATGCTGGAGAAGTTCGCCCCGACCTTCCTCGCCGGCATGCCGTGCATCGTCAAGCCAGCGACCTCGACCAGCTACCTGACCGAGGCGGTGGTGCGCCTGATGAACCAGTCGGGCCTGTTGCCGGCGGGCAGCCTGCAGCTGGTGATCGGCAGCACCGGCGACTTGCTCGAGCGCCTGCAGGGCCAGGACGTGGTGACCTTCACCGGCTCCGCCGACACCGCCGCCAAGTTGCGGGTAACGCCGAACCTGGTGCGCCACTCGGTGCCATTCACCGCCGAGGCCGACTCGCTCAACTGCGCCATCCTCGGCCCGGACGTCAGCCCCGACAGCGAGGAGTTCGACCTGTACATCAAGGAGGTGGTGCGCGAGATGACCACCAAGGCCGGGCAGAAGTGCACCGCCATCCGCCGCGCCATCGTCCCGGCCAGGCACCTGGACGCCGTGGCCACCCGCCTGCGCCAGCGCCTGGCCAAGGTGGTGGTGGGCGACCCTTCGGTCGAAGGCGTGCGCATGGGTGCGCTGGCCTCCCACGACCAGCAGCGTGATGTTGGCGAGCGCGTGCGTAGCCTGCTCCAGAGCTGCGATCAATTATTCGGCGCGAGCGACGGCTTCGCCCCGGTCGGCGAGGGTGTGGCCGAGGGCGCGTTCTTCGCCCCAACCCTGCTGCAAGCCCGCGATCCCCATGCCGAAGGCGGCGCCCACGACATCGAGGCCTTCGGCCCGGTGAGCACGCTGATGGCCTACGACGACCTGGACGAAGCCCTGGCCCTGGCGGCCCGTGGCAAGGGCAGCCTGGTGGCGACCCTGGTCACCGCCGATCGCGCGGTGGCGGCCAAGGCCATCCCGGCGGCGGCCGCCTGGCATGGGCGCCTGCTGGTGCTCGACCGCGAGGCGGCCAAGGAATCCACCGGCCACGGCTCCCCCTTGCCACAGCTCAAGCACGGCGGTCCCGGCCGGGCCGGTGGTGGCGAGGAGCTCGGTGGCCTGCGGGCGGTCAAGCACTACCTGCAGCGCGCGGCGGTGCAAGGCTCGCCGAGCATGCTGACGGCAGTGACCGGCGAGTACGTGCGTGGCGCCGAGGTGATCGAGAGCGAAGTGCATCCGTTCCGCCGTCATTTCGACGACCTGCGCATCGGCGAGTCGCTGCTCACCCACCGGCGTACCGTGACCGAGGCGGACCTGGTCAACTTCGGTTGCCTGTCGGGCGACCATTTCTACATGCACTTCGACGAGATCGCCGCCAAGGCCTCGCAGTTCGGCAAGCGCATCGCCCATGGCTACTTCGTGCTGTCCGCGGCGGCAGGGCTGTTCGTGTCGCCGGGCGAAGGGCCGGTGCTGGCCAACTACGGCCTGGATACCCTGCGCTTCATCAACCCGGTGGGCATCGGCGACACCATCCAGGCCCGCCTGACCTGCAAGCGCAAGATCGACCAGGGCAAGTCCAGCCCGCTGGGCCAGCCCCAGGGCGTGGTGGCCTGGGACGTGGAGGTGACCAACCAGCTGGGTGAGCTGGTGGCCAGCTACGACATCCTGACCTTGGTGCTCAAGCGGACTTGAATGCCGTGAGGGCTTGGGGCCGCAAAGCGGCCCCCAATGGCGATGCAAGCCTGGCCCCCACCTGCCACCGCGGTTGACTCCCCCTGCCATAAATGCTCAGATGCGCCCCTGTTTCAGGTGTCCCCCGCCGCCGTGCGGGGGGTTAAACGGGAAGCCGGTGCCTCGCCCTCGCGCGACCAGTCCGGCGCTGCCCCCGCAACGGTAAGCGAGCGATGCATTCGACACACCACTGTGCCGCCGGCATGGGAAGGTGAATGCCTCACGCCCCTCGCAAGCCCGGAGACCGGCCTGACACTGCAATTGGCAACTCCCGCGGTGGGCGGGCGCGGGCCGGTCCTGGGGCAGCCTCGTGCCCACGATTGCTCCGTGCGTGCGCTCCGTCGGGTCTTCTCAACCCCGCAACGGTCGCTCACCCATGTCTTTGCCTACCCTGCGCATCGAAGGCCTGCACTGGTCACCGTCACCCGGCGAACGCCGGCTGCTCGACGGCATCGACCTTGAGGTCGGCCCTGGCGAGTTCGTCGGCCTGATAGGCCCCAACGGCAGCGGCAAGACCAGCCTGTTGCGCTGCGCCTACCGTTTCACCCGGCCAGACAGCGGCCGCGTATCGCTAGAAGGCGAGGACATCTGGCAGCGCCCGCCGCGCTGGGTGGCGCAACGCATCGCGGTGATGCTGCAGGAGTTTCCCGAGGACTTCGGCCTGAGCGTGCGCGATGTCGTCGCCATGGGCCGTACCCCGCACCTGGGCTGGTTCCAGGGCGACAGCGAAGCGGCGCTGGTCGATGCCTGCCTGCGCGAGCTGGGCCTGCTGGCCTGCGCCGAGCAGGGCTTCGCCAGCCTGTCCGGCGGGGAAAAGCAGCGGGTGCTGCTGGCCAGGGCACGGGTGCAGCAACCGCGCCTGATGATCCTCGACGAGCCGACCAACCACCTCGATCCGCGCTACCAACTGGCCCTGCTCGAGCACATGCGCGGTACCGGGCTGAGCCTGCTGGCGAGCTTCCACGACCTGAACCTGGCCGCCGCCTTCTGTGACCGGCTGTATGTCATCGAGGCCGGCCGCATCGTTGCCCATGGCACGCCGCAGCAGGTCCTGACCGAACAGTGCCTGGCCCAGGTGTTCGGCGTGCACGCCCTGGTCGATCGTCATCCCCTCGCCTGTCACCCGCGCATCACCTGGATCAGCCCCGCATGAAACGCTTCGTCACCTGCCTGGCCCTGCTGACCGCCCTGCCCCTCGCCGCTCTGGCCAGCGACTTTCCCCTGACCGTGCACAGTTGCGACCGCGACGTGACCTTCACCCAGCCGCCACAGAGGGCGGTCAGCCACGACGTCAACCTCACCGGCATGCTCCTGGCCCTGGGGCTGCGCGAGCGCATGGTCGGCTACAGCGGCATCAGCGGCTGGAAGAACCTCGACCCGTCGATGCGCCAGGCCCTGGCCGGCCTGCCGGAACTGGCGGCACGTTACCCATCGCTGGAAAACCTGCTGGACGTGGACGCCGACTTCCTGTTCGCCGGCTGGAGTTACGGCATGCACGTGGGCGGGCCGGTCACGCCACAGACGCTGGCGCCCTTCGGCATCCCGGTCTACGAGCTGAGCGAATCCTGTTCGCGGATCATGCCCCAGCGCCAGGCCAGCCTGGAGGACCTGTACCGGGACCTGGACAACCTCGGCAGGATCTTCGCCGTGCCCGCCCAGGCCCAGGCTTTGATCGGCCAACTGCGCCAGCGCATCGCCCGGGTGACCGCCCAACTTGGCGAGGTGCAGCGCAAGCCCCGGGTGTTCCTCTACGACAGCGGCGAGGACCGCCCGACCACCTCCGGCCGCCTGGGCATGCCCCAGGCGCTGATCGAGGCGGCCGGTGGCGAGAATGTGATGGCCGATGTCAACGCCAGCTGGACCGAGGTCAGTTGGGAAAGCCTGGTCGAACGCGACCCGGAGGTGATCGTCATCGTCGACTACGGCCCCACCCACTGGCAGCACAAGCGCGACGTCCTCCTCAAGCACCCGGCCCTCGGCGAGGTGAAGGCGATTCGCGAACGGCGCTTCGTGGTGCTGACGTACCTGCAGGTCACGCCTTCGGTGGACAACGCCGTTGCCATCGAGCACCTGGCCGCCGCGCTGCATCCGCAACGGTTCGCCGGGGCGCCGCGCTGATGCCGGTGCGTAGCCCTGCCGGCTATCGCCTGTTGCTGGTCGCACTGCTGGCGGCACTGGTGTTTTCCTGCCTGCTGTCGCTGGGCTTCGGCGCTGCCCAGGTGCCGCTGGCCAAGGTGCTGGGTATCGTTCTGCAGCAACTGGGCCTGGCCGACGGCGGCGACTGGAGCCGCGGACAGGCGCAGATCGTCTGGCAGATCCGCGCCCCACGGGTCGTGCTCGGCGCGCTGGTGGGCGCCGGCCTGGCCCTGGTTGGCGGCGCCCTGCAGGCGGTGACGCGCAACCCACTGGCCGATCCGCACCTGCTAGGGGTCAGCTCCGGTGCAGTGTTGGGCGCGGTGCTGGTGGTGCTGTTCCTTGGCCCCTTCGCCGGTGCCTTGAGCCTGCCCCTGGCGGCCTTCATCGGCGCCCTGGGCAGCATGCTGCTGGTGCTGGGGGTGGCCAGCCGACGTGGCCGACTGGAGAGCGAACGGCTGTTGCTGGCCGGGGTAGCGGTGTCCTTCGTGGTCATGGCCCTGGCCAACCTGCTGCTCTACACCGGCGATCCCCATGCCGCCAGCTCGGTCATGTTCTGGATGCTCGGCGGGCTGGGCCTGGCGCACTGGTCGCTGCTGTGGCTGCCGGCCGTTTGTGTGCTGGCCGGCTTCCTCTTGCTGCTCAGCCTGGCCCGCGCCCTCAATGCGCTGATGAGCGGGGAGCAGACCGCCGTCAGCCTCGGCTTCGACACCCGCCGGGTGCGCGCCCAGGTGTTCGTCGGCTGCGCCCTGCTCACGGGCGTGCTGGTGTCGCTGTCCGGGGCGATCGGCTTCGTCGGCCTGATGCTGCCCCACGTGGCCCGCTGGCTGGTGGGCGCCGAGCATCGCCGCCTGCTGCCGGCCTGCGCCGTGCTCGGTGCGCTGTTCGTGGTCTGGGTCGACATGGGCGCACGCACCCTGATCGCCCCCCAGGACCTGCCCATCGGCATCGCCACCGCGGCCATCGGCGGGCTTTTCTTCATCATCCTGTTACGTCGCAGGCCCTGACATGCCCTGTCGATCGCACGGGCGTGAGCGCCGTTGGTCGGTGCCGCAGGCCCGGGCAGGGATCGACAGCCGCCTTGCGCCGCTCTGATGCCATGAGGGGTGGTCAGTGGCTTCGCCCCTCGCGCCTGTTTCCGGCCCGCCCGCCGGCAGGTCTTTTCCCATCGAAGCCAAGCCGAGGAAGCCGTCATGAACGAGACACTGCGAATGGGTGGTGGCAGCGCCCAGGACGACTGGCCAGAACTCGATCCCGAAAAACGCAATGACCGGGCCGACGATCCCGATGTCGACCCCAACCTGACCGAAGAAGAGGACCGGCCTGGCGTGCCGGCCAGTGATCCGGAATCCGGGGCCTGATGGCGTCGGGCCCGTCACCGGTGAATGCGTTGCCCTGACCGGCCCCTTCGTAGGTTTGCCCGCGAAGGGGCCGCCTCGACACCCCACGCACAGGGCTGCGTCGTTTCGCCGCAGGCCCAGGCCCCTTGGGCAAATCCCGCGCAAGGCATAGAATCGCGCCGCCTTTTCACCCGTCGCCTCGTACGGTGGCAACCCGCAGCAACGACAGCGTCCACGCCTGAACACATGATCGCGCATGTGCAACAGGCTCAACCGCCCCGCCCGGCCACCTTCCCCAGGTGCCAGCGGTTGAGTCTTGCCCTGGTCGCATCCTCCCCGGCCAGGCATGCAGGCACGAAAAGGCGCCTATACCGCTTTTCGAATACTTTGAGGTACCTATGTCTGCGCGTCTGCTGGCCATGGCGCTGGCACCCCTGCTCGGGTTGTTTATCGTTGCCCTGGGCAATGGCTTCCTGTCCTCCCTGACCACCCTGCGCCTGGGCGCAGCCGGCGAATCGGCGACGATGATCGGCATCGTCTCGTCGGCCTACTTCATCGGCCTGACCCTCGGGGCGATCTTCAACGACCGGCTGATCCTGCGCATCGGCCACATCCGCGCCTACACCAGCTTCGCCTCGCTGATCGCCGCGACCATCCTCCTGCAGGGCCTGTTCTACGACACCACCTGGTGGTTCGCCTTGCGCCTGGTCAACGGCTGGGCCTCGGTCGGTGTGTTCCTGGTCATCGAGAGCTGGCTGCTGCTGGCCGGCGATGCGAAGATCCGCGGGCGCCTGCTGGCGCTGTACATGATCGCCTTCTACGGCGCCGGCGTGCTCGGCCAGGCGGCCTTGGGCGAGATCACCGGCTGGGGCGACACCGCGCCGTTCATGGTCGCCGGCATGCTGGCCTCGCTGTCGGTGTTGCCGATCGTGATCCTGCCACGGGTGTCGCCGCTGCTGGAGCAGGTCGAGCCGCTCAAGCCCCGCCAGTTGCTGGGGGTGGCACCTACCGGGCTGGTCGGCTGTTTCGGCTCGGGGATCGCCATCGCCGCCGTGTATGCCCTGCTGCCGCTGTACCTGCAGCGCATCGGCCTGGACGTTGGCGAGGTCGGCAACATGATGGCCTGGGTGATCCTCGGCGCGATGCTGCTGCAATACCCGGTGGGGCGTTGGTCCGACCGCAAGGACCGCCAGGACGTGCTGATCGCCCTGGGCGCGCTGTGCACGGTGCTGTCGGTGGTGATCGTGCTGCTGCCGCCTGCTTCGGCGCTGCTGCCGGCCATGCTGTTCCTGCTGGGCGGCGGCGTGTTCGCCCTCTACCCGGTGGCGGTCAGCCATGCCGCCGACCGGGCACCGGCCGATGCGCTGGTGCCGATGATCCAGGGCTTGCTGCTGATCAACTCACTGGGCTCGGCCCTGAGCCCGCTGGCCATCTCGCCGGTGATGACTTCCTACGGCGAGGCTGGGCTGTTCTGGGCCTTCGCGGTGGTCAACCTGTGCATGGTGACCTTCTTCCTCTGGCGTCGCGGCAAGCGCCCGGCGCCCGAGCACCCCGCCCCGTTCGCCCCGTCGACGACCTTCTCGCCGACCGGTGCCGAACTGCGGGTGACGGAGGACCTGATGCACGCGGCGCAGGAGCATCCGCCGATGGCGCAGGCCCTGGGTGGGGAAAGCCCTGTGCCGGTCAAGTAAGCGGGGCTTGGTGCTCCTGGGGCCGCTTTGCGGCCCATCGCCGGCAAGCCGGCTCCCACAGGGCGTCGAGCACACATGGGGCTCGCCGGCGATGGGCTGCAACGCAACCCCAACTGGCATGACCACCCGTCGCCCTGCGGGCACCCCACGCCCACCCTGGCAGCCGAACGAATGACGATCATCCCCACAGGAGATTCATCATGGTCCGTATTCGTCCGCTCCCCTTCCTCCTCGCTCTCGGCCTGGGTATCGCCTCCTCCGCCAGCCTCGCCGCCACCGACATGAACGGCACCGGCGCCCAGCCTCAGACCGAACACGCCTCCGGCGACCACTCCAAAGGCAGCACCGCTGGCGAAGGCAGCAGCACCAATACCCCCGGCGGCACCCAGGGCAACGACAGCAGCGACAGCGCTAGCCAGCCCGACGCGGTCGATGGCCGCACGGGTGGCTCGGGCAGTACGGGCGAAGCCACCGGCTCGGGCGCCGGCAGCTCCGGCGGCACCGCCGAGGACCAGGACAGCCGCTAATGGCTAGCGGGCGGGGCGGCGCTCAGCGCCAGTAGCGTGGCTCGTCCACCACCCGCTCGTGCTCCGCGAACAGCAGCGGCAACTGCTCCTTGAGAAAGTCCAGCCAGGTGCGCACCTTGGCATCCAGGTAATGCCGCGACGGATAGATCGCGTAGATCTCCCGCTGACGCAGCCGGTGTGGCGCCAGCAAACGGCACAGGCGCCCCTCCTCGATGGCCTGGCTGGCCGAGTAGTACGGCAGCAGGCCCACCCCCATCCCCAACTCGGTGGCCTTGAGCATGGCATCGGCCACATTGGTGAGGAAGGTGTCCTGGGGCACGATCACGCAGCTCTCCGGCGCCTGGCCGAACGCCCAGTCCTCTTCGAACAACGGGTCCACGGTGCGCAGGCAGATGTGCTGGTGCAGGTCTTCCGGCCGCTTGGGGACCCCGTGGCGGGCCAGGTAGTCCGGCGAGGCGCAGAGGATGCTGTAGATGCTGCCCAGGGGGATGGCGATCAGTTGGGAGTCCGGCAGGCCCTGGCCCATGGTGATCACCACGTCGTGCCCCTCCGCCAGCGGGTCCGGATTGCGCTGGGAGAGGGTCAGCTCCATCACCACTTCGGGGCAGGATGCGTTGTAGCGGGCGACCAGCGGCATCATCAGCAGGCCCAGGCCGTGGGTGCAGTGGAAACGCAGGTGGCCACGGGGCGTGAGGTGGGCGCCACGCGCTTCGTCGACGGCCTCCTCGGTCAGCAGCATGATCTGCCGCGAGCGCTCGAGGAAGCGCTCGCCCGCCTCGCTCATGCGCAGCCGGCGGGTGGTACGGTGCAACAGGCGCGTCTGCAGTTGGCTTTCCAGCTCCGCGACGATCCGCGACACCTGCGCCGCCGAGATGTCCAGGGCGTTGGCGGCCGCGGCGAAACTGCCGCACTCCACCACCCGGGCAAAGGTTCGCATGGCATGCAGCATATCCATGATTGCGTCGCTCCCTCAGGTCTATTCGTACATTCTGGGCAGGAATCTATCACGAAATAGCCCATTTATTGTGAATGACCAATGAATACATCATTAGTCATACATTCAAGATAAGGAGCCCATCATGAAACGCTCGATCGCTTTCCTTGCCCTGTTCGCCTCCCTTGCCTCGTTCGGGACCTTTGCCGAGCAGGCCGTCAACCCGCCGGTCACCGCCAGCAGCGAGACCTACGAATACGGCTTGCCGCTGGACATCGCCAAGGTCGTTTCCATCACCCCCGCCAGCAATGCCGCCGATTGCCAGGTGGGCACCGCGCACATGGTGTATGTCGACCATCAAGGCCAGACCCGCGAGATCGACTACCGGGAAATGGGCAACTGCTCGCAGCTCTGACACCCTGCCGCCCGCCGCTTCACGCCAGTAACTGCTCGATCCACCGCACCTGCATCGCCACTTCCTGCGCCTTCTCCTGCGGCACCGCCTGTCGCGCACGGGCGAAATGCGCCATGACCCGCCGCTTGCGCTTGAGGTTCAGGCCCCATTTGGCGAGGAACGCCGGGCTGCGCTGCTGCATCAGCAAGGGGCCGAAATACAACTCCTGGGGGGAGTACGCCACCGCTGTGCAACGCTCGGCCACGATGATCTCGTAGGTGAATTCGTTTTCCTCCAGCAACTCCTCGCAAAGGATGCGGTAGCCGTTTTCCATCAGCCATTCGCGCAGGGTCCCTTCGCGCACGTTGGGCTGCAGGACCAGGCGCTCCCGACCGCTCAGGCGATGTTTGCCGCGCTCGAGGATCTCGCGGATCTTCTCGCCGCCCATGCCGCAGAGGCTGATGGTGCTGATGCGATCTTGCGGCTCGATGGCCTCCAGGCCGTCGGCCAGGCGCACACTGATCCTGTCGTCCAGGCCGTTCTTGCGCACCTTGCGCTCGGCGGAGCGAAACGGCGTGAGCGCCGCCTCGCCGGCCACGGCGGCCTCGATATGCCCACGCAACATCAAGGCCACGGGCAGGTAGCCATGGTCCGAGCCGATATCGGCCAGGCGCGCTCCGGCCGGCACGTGCGCGGCCACGCGCTCCAGGCGCATCGACAATGTCTGTTCGTTCAACCCTCGCCCCTTCTTCACGACAAGCACCCGGCACGCTCGGCCGGATCGGGCCGCGATTCTGACGGCCAATGCCGTGCATTTCAAATCCTGGCGACCGGGGCCAGCGCTCGACCCGCCCTGGCCGCTCGCGTAGGCTTGCGGGTTTCCTTCCGTTGCAAGGTTCAACCCCCATGGCAAACGCAGATATCACCTTCATCCCCGACACCGACCCGGCGTCCATCTCTTCCGATGTCGCCGACTTCAACGGCCTGCTGGTGACCACCCAGGTCCCCACCCGAGCCGACGGCAGCCTCGAGCTGGGCGGTATCGTCGAGCAGAGCGAATGCACCCTGCAATCGCTCAAGGACGCCCTCGAGCGCGCCGGCAGTTCGATGGACCGGGTGCTGCACCTGACCATCTACCTGACCGACATGGCCGACCGCGCGGCGTTCAACGAGGTCTACCAACGCTTCTTCGCCAAGCCCTGGCCGGTACGCGCTGCCGTCGGCGTGGCGTCGCTGGCCTATGAGGGCATGCGCGTGGAAGTGACCGCGATGGCGGCCAAGGCCTGAATTGCGCGCCTTGTTCGCGGGCAAGCCCGCTCCCTGGTCCGAGTCGATCACCTGTGATGGGGTCGGCAGGATCGTGTGGGAGCCGGCTTGCCGGCGATCGGCTGCGCAGCCGCCGCGGGCCCACCGGGCAGGCCAAGGATGCCGCCGGGCCATTTCGCCGCTACAATGCGCGCCTTGACCGTGACAGCCCGACCATAACGACATGTCCCTTCCAAAGAACCACCTGGAACTGCTCAGCCCTGCCCGTGACGTGGCCATCGCCCGCGAGGCGATCCTGCACGGCGCGGATGCCATCTATATCGGCGGCCCGAGCTTCGGCGCACGCCACAATGCCTGCAACGAAGTCAGCGATATCGCCCAACTGGTGGAGTTCGCCCATCGCTACCACGCGCGGGTATTCACCACCCTCAACACCATCCTCCACGACAACGAGCTCGAACCGGCCCGCCAGCTGATCCACCAGCTGTACGACGCCGGCGTCGACGCGCTGATCGTCCAGGACCTGGGGGTGATGGAGCTGGACATCCCGCCGATCGAGCTGCACGCCAGCACCCAGACCGACATCCGCACCCTGGAGCGGGCCAGGTTCCTCGACCAGGCCGGTTTCTCGCAGCTGGTCCTGGCCCGCGAGCTGAACCTGCAGCAGATCCGCGCCATCGCCGACGAGACCGAGGCGGCCATCGAGTTCTTCATCCATGGCGCCCTGTGCGTGGCCTTCTCCGGCCAGTGCAACATCTCCCATGCGCAGACCGGCCGCAGCGCCAACCGCGGCGACTGCTCCCAGGCCTGCCGCCTGCCCTACACCCTCAAGGACGACCAAGGCCGCGTGGTCGCCTTCGAAAAGCATCTGCTGTCGATGAAGGACAACAACCAGAGCGCCAACCTGCGCGCCCTGGTGGACGCCGGCGTGCGTTCGTTCAAGATCGAGGGCCGCTACAAGGACATGGGCTACGTGAAGAACATCACCGCCCATTACCGCCAACTGCTCGATGCCATCCTCGACGACCGCCCGGACCTGGCCCGCGCCTCCAGCGGGCGTACCGAGCATTTCTTCGTGCCTGACCCGGACAAGACCTTCCACCGTGGCAGCACCGACTATTTCGTCAGTGCGCGCAAGATCGACATCGGCGCCTTCGACTCGCCGACCTTCACCGGCCTGCCGGTGGGCGTGGTGGAAAAGGTCGGCAAGCGTGACCTGCAGGTGCTCACCGAGGTGCCGCTGACCAACGGCGACGGCCTCAACGTACTGGTCAAGCGCGAGGTGGTGGGTTTTCGTGCCAACATCGCCGAGCCCAGGGGCGAATTCGAGGAAGACGGCCAGAAGCGCTACCGCTACCGCGTCGAGCCCAACGAGATGCCCGAGGGCCTGCACCGCCTGCGCCCGAACCACCCGCTGTCGCGCAACCTGGACCACAACTGGCAGCAGGCGCTGCTGCGCACCTCTGCCGAGCGCCGTGTCGGCGTGGCCTGGAACGCCGTGCTGCGCGAGGCGCGCCTGGAACTGACCGCCACCAGCGAGGAAGGTGTCAGCGTGCAGGTCGCCCTGGACGGCCCGTTCGGCGTGGCCAACAAGCCGCAGCAGGCCCTCGAGCAGTTGCACGACCTGCTCGGCCAACTGGGCACCACCCAGTACCACGCCACCGCCATCGCGCTGGACGCGCCCCAGGCGTACTTCATCCCCAACTCGCAGCTCAAGGCCCTGCGCCGCTCGGCCATCGAGGCGCTGACCGAGGCACGGATCAAGGCCCACCCTCGCGGCCGGCGCAAGGCCGAGACCGACCCACCGCCGGTCTACCCCGAGTCGCACCTGTCGTTCCTGGCCAACGTCTACAACCAGAAGGCCCGCGACTTCTACCAGCGCCATGGGGTGGAGTTGATCGACGCGGCGTTCGAGGCCCACGAGGAACACGGCGAAGTGCCGGTGATGATCACCAAGCACTGCCTGCGTTTCTCCTTCAACCTCTGCCCCAAGCAAGCCAAGGGCGTCACCGGCGTGCGCACCAAGGTCGCGCCGATGCAACTGGTGCATGGCGATGAGGTCCTGACCCTGAAGTTCGACTGCAAGCCCTGCGAGATGCATGTGATCGGCAAGATCAAGGACCACATCCTCGACCTGCCGACCCCGGGCAGCGCCGTGGGCCAGGTGGTCGGGCACATCAGCCCGGAAGACCTGCTCAAGACCATCGTGCGCGCACCGCATTGAGCCGCAGGGTTCTGCGCTGACTGAAAGTGCCTTGTGCATGGGCTGGGTAATCCCCAGCCCATGCCTGCGGTTTTTGCCAGCCACGGAACCAGAATGTCTCAAATGACACCTTTCTTGCCCGAATGAGTTGAAGCTACCCGCAATTTCTGCACAATGCGATGAATGCGAGCAACGCGAGGCCTCCCGATGCACCCCACGCCCCACGACGAACGCCTGCTCAAGGCATTGGCCCATGCCCTCGTCGTCCACCCCCGGGCCACCCTGAAGGCGCTGGCCGAAGCGGCCGGCGTCAGCAAGGCCACCCTGCACCGTTTCTGCGGCACCCGCGACAACCTGGTGAACATGCTCGAGCACCACGGCGAGCAGGTACTCAACGAGGTCATCGGCAAGGCCGACCTGGAGCACGCCGATCCGCTGGCGGGGCTGCGCCACCTGATCGCCGAACACCTCAAGCACCGCGAGATGCTGGTGTTCCTGATGTTCCAGTACCGCCCGGACACGCTGCTTGGCGGCGACAACCAGCGCTGGCGTGCCTACACCCAGGCGATGGACGCTTTCTTCCTGCGTGCCCAGCAGTTGGGGGCACTGCGCATCGACATCAGCGCGGCGGTGTTCACCGAGATGTTCCTCAGCATGATCTACGGCATGGTCGATGCCGAGCGGCGCGGGCGGGCGGCCAGTGCCAACTCGGCGCAGGCGCTGGAGCAATTGTTCCTGCAAGGGGCGCAAGCCAGGGCTTGATGGTGGGCATGGGGCTGCTTTGCAGCCCCAAAGACTGCCAGGCACAAAAAAGGCCCCTGAACACCAGGTCCAGGGGCCGAAGCGGTTGGATTTCCCAACCAAAGGAGCCGTTACGGGTGCTCGATCTCGGTCGCACGCTCGCTTTGCACACCCCTGCGCCTTAGCAGCGACAATACCCAGACAAAGCAGATAGGCACGAACACCACTCCCAGCAAGGTGGCGCTGAGCATGCCGCCGATCACCCCGGTGCCGATCGCCCGCTGGCTGGCCGCGCCGGCCCCGGTGGCGATGGCCAGGGGCACCACGCCGAGGATGAACGCCATGGAGGTCATGACGATTGGCCGCAAACGCAGGCGTGCAGCCTCGATGGCCGCCTCGCGCAGGCTACGGCCCTGCTCCCGCAGCGCCTTGGCGAACTCGACGATGAGGATGGCGTTCTTCGCCGCCAGGCCGATGATGGTGATCAGGCCGACCTTGAAGTACACATCGTTGGGCAGGCCGGTGGCCATCACCGCCAACACCGAGCCCAGGGCGCCGATCGGCACGATCAGCATCACCGTCAGCGGGATCGACCAACTCTCGTACAGCGCCACCAACAACAGGAACACCACCAGGATGGCCAGGGCGAACAACTGGCTGGCCTGGCCGCTGGAGACCTTCTCCTGGTACGACAGGCCCGTCCAAGCGTAGCCGATGCCCTCCGGCAACTCGCCGACCAGACGCTCCAGCTCGGCCATCGCCTGGCCGGTGCTGTAGCCCGGCGCCGCGTCGCCGGTGATGCGGATCGCCGGGTAGCCGTTGTAGCGCACGATCTGCACCGGCCCCTCCTCCCAACGGGTACTGACGAAGGCACTGAACGGCACCTGCTGGCCATCGGCATTGGGGGCATAGAGGCGCAGCACGCTTTCCGGGGTCATGCGCTCGCCCTGCTCGGCCTGCACCACCACCCGCTGCTGGCGGCCGGCGTTGCTGAAGTCGTTGATCACTTGGGAGCCGAAGGCGGCGGACAGCGTGCTGTTGATGGTTTCGAAGGTCACGCCCAGGGTGCGGGCCTTCTCCCGGTCGATCTCCAGCCGCAGTTGCGGTGCCTCGGCCAGGCCTTCCATCATCGCGTAGAGGATCACCGGGTTGCCGTTGGCCTGCGCCAGCAAGCGGTCACGCGCCGCCAGCAGGGCCTCGCGGCCAAGCCCGCCACGGTCCAACAGGCGCAGGGAGAAGCCGCCGGCATTGCCCAGGCCATCGATCGGCGGTGGGTTGACCGCGGTGATGGTGCCGTCGCCGTGCCCGGCGAAGTGCGCATTGACCGCCGCCGCCTCGGCGTCCGCCGATTGCTCGGCACTGCGTTCGGACCAGTCCTTGAAGGTCGGGAAGGCCAATGCGGCGTTCTCGCCCATGCCGGAGAAACTGAAACCGCTGACCAGGAAAGCCGACGCCAACGCCTCGCGCGACATCAGGAACTGCTCCAGGGCCTGGCCGGTGGCGTCGGTTCGCACGCGGCTGGCGCCCGGCGGCAACTGCACGTCGACGATGGCATAGCCCTGGTCCTCCACCGGCACGAACGACTCCGGCAGGCGCAGGTAGAAGTAGCCGAGCATGGCGACGATCCCGGCATAGACCAACATGTAGCGCCCGGCGCGCTTGACCAGCGCGCTGTTCATGCCCGAGTAGCGTTCGGTCAGCCGGGCAAACCCACGGTTGAAGGCGCCGAAGAAGCCGCGCTTCTCATGGTGGCCCTGGGGGATCGGCTTGAGCAGCGTGGCGCACAGCGCCGGGGTGAAGGTCAGGGCCAGGAACCCGGAGAACAGGATCGACACCGCCAGGGACAGGGAGAACTGCTGGTAGATCACGCCCACCGAGCCAGACATGAACGCCAGCGGCAGGAACACCGCCGCCAACACCAGGGTGATGCCGATGATCGCCCCGGACACCTGCCCCATCGCCTTGATGGTCGCGGCCTCTGGTGCCAGGCCCTCCTCGGCCATGATCCGCTCGACGTTCTCCACCACCACGATGGCGTCGTCCACCAGGATGCCGATAGCCAGGACCATGCCGAACATGGTCATCATGTTCACCGAGAACCCCAGCAGCTTCATGACCATCAAGGTACCGAGCAGGCACACCGGCACCACGATCGACGGGATCAAGGTGTAGCGGATGTTCTGCAGGAACAGGAACATCACCAGGAACACCAGGACCATGGCTTCGATCAAGGTATGGATGACCTTCTCGATGGCCACGTCGACGAAGCGCGAGGTGTCGTAGGGCACGGAATACTCGACGCCCTCGGGGAAGAACGCCGACAGCTCGGCCAGGCGCTCCTTGACCAGCGCGGCGGTCTGCAGGGCGTTGGCGCCCGGCGCCAGTTGCACCGCACCGGCCACCGCCGGCTTGCCATCGAGGCGCGAGGAGAAGTTGTAGCTCTCCAGGCCGACCTCCAGGCGCGCCACATCGGCCAGGCGCACCTGGGAGCCGTCCGGGTTGGCGCGCAGGACGATGCGGCCGAAGGCCTCGGGGTCGTCCAGGGTGCCGTGCACCGCCAGGGTCGCGGTCAGTTCCTGCTCGCTGCTGCCGGGTGCGCTGCCGAAGCTGCCGGCGGGCACTTGCACGTTCTGCCCACGGATGGCGTTGCCCACGTCGTCGATGGACAGGCCATAGCCCACCAGCTTCTGCGGATCGACCCACACGCGCATGGCCGCTTCCGAGGAGAAGAACTGCAGCTTGCCGACACCCGGCACCCGGCGCAGCTCGTTGTTGATGTTGCGCGCGGCGTAGTCGCCCAAGGCTGTGGTGTCGCTGCGACCGGCGCCCTCCTTGTAGCTCAGCGCATAGACCAGCAAGAAGCCCGCGCTGGTCTGTTCCACCTCGATACCCTGGGTGGTCACGGCCTGCGGCATGCGTGCCTCGGCCTTCTTCAGGCGGTTCTGCACGTCGACCTGGGCCAGCTCCGGATCGGTGCCGGGCTCGAAGGTCACCACCACCTCGGCGATGCCATTGGCGTTGTTGGTGGATTCGAAGTACAGCAGGTGCTTGGCGCCGTTGAGCGACTCCTCGATGATGCTGGTCACCGACTCCACGAGCACTTTCGCCGAAGCGCCAGGGTAGGTGGCGGTGATGGTGATCTGTGGCGGCGCCACGTTGGGGTACTGGGCCACCGGCAACGACGGGATCACCAGCAAGCCCGCCAGGGAAATGAACAACGCCACGACCCAGGCGAAGTTCGGCCGTTCGATGAAGAACCTGGACATCTGTGCTTACCCCCGCCTCACCGCGCCGCGGCCTGTTGTACCTGGGCCGGCGACACCGGCATGCCCGGCGCAAGACCGGCCGGGCTGCCGACGATGACCTGGTCGCCCGGGCGCAGGCCCTCGGTGATCTGCCAGCGGGCGCCGTGCATGGCGCCGGTGCGCACCTCGCGCGCCTCGGCCAGGCCGTCGGTCCCCACCAGCATGACCCGTGCCTCGCCATCGCTGCCGCGCCGCACGGCGCGTTGTGGCACGAGGATGGCCTGGTGGTCGGTGCCCTGCGGGGTGCGCACGCGCACATACATGCCGGGCAGGAGAATACCGTCGGCATTGTCGAAGCGCCCCCGCAGGATCACCTGGCCGGTACCACGGTCCACCGCCACGTCGGTGAACAGCAGCGAGCCCTGGCGCTCATAGTCGGTGCCCTCGACCCGCACGCTGAGCGCCTGGTCGTCGCCCGCGGCGAGCACACCGTCCTTGAGCGCCTGGCGCAAGCGCAGGGCCTCGGCGGCCGGCTGGGTGAAATCGACGTAGATCGGATCGAGCTGCTGGATGCGCGCCATCAGCGTGGCATCGCCCTGCCCGACCAGCGCCCCTTCGGTGACCAGGGCACGGCCGATACGTCCGGAGATCGGTGCCTTGACCGTGGCGTAGCCCAGGTTCAGGCGCGCGCTTTCGACATCCGCCTGGGCCGAGCGCACCGTGGCCTGGGCGCTGTGCAGGTCGGCGCTGGCCGTGTCGAAGTCCTGCTGGCTGACCGCCTGGATCTTCACCAGTGGCGCGTAGCGGCGCACCCTGGCCTGGGCCTCGAGCATGACCGAGCGTGCCCGCGCCAGCTCGCCTTCGGCGCGCGACAGGGCCGCCTTGAACGGTGCCGGGTCGATCTGGAACAGCACGTCCCCGGCCTTGACGTCGGCCCCTTCCTCGAAGCGCTTGTGCAGGACGATGCCGGCCACCCGGGCGCGGACTTCCGCCACCCGCATCGGTTCGACCCGGCCTGGCAAGGTCGAGGCCAGGGCCAGCGGCTCGCTGGCCACCGTGACGGTTTCCACGGGATAGGCCACTTCCGCCGCCGGTGGCGTTTCGGCCTGGTCGCAGCCGGCCAGGACGACCGTCATGGCCAGGCAGCCGGCCATCCCTATTGCACGTAAATTGCTCATGATTCACCCGAGCCTTCGATAAAAACGGCCCGAATGATATGGGTGAAACCTCAATGAGTCAATTTTGTCTCATTTGATATATTTGTGAAGAATTGTGAAGACTGGGCTGCTTTGCAGCCCATCGCCGGCAAGCCGGCTTCCAGCAGAGATAGCGCTCAACTTCAGGGTGGCGCTATATCTGGGAGCCGGCTTGTCGGCGATGGCCCGCCAAACGGCCCCTTCTTACAGCAGCCCCAGCCCCCGCGCGGTACGGTCCACGGCGATCCGGGTCTTCTCCACCAGCTCATCGATATCGCCGCGGCTGGCCACCAGCGCCGGCGCCATGATCATCCGCCCCAGGGTCGAGCGAATGATCACCCCTTCCTCGAAGCCATAGGTCCGGCACTGCCAGGCCAGGTCGTTCTCGTTGGCGTAGCGCTTGCGGGTGGCCTTGTCCTCGGCGAACTGCAACGCCGCCACCAGCCCGGTGCCCTGGATCTCGCCGATCAGCGGATGCTCGCCGAACACCTCGCGCAGGCAACGCTGCAGGTAGGGGCCGGTATCGTCCTTGACCCGGCGCACGATGCCTTCGTCGCGCAAGGCCTTGAGGTTGGCAATGGCCACCGCCGCCGCCACCGGGTGGCCCGAATAGGTCAGGCCGTGGGCGAACACCCCGCCCCGCTCCACCAGCGCCTCGGCGATGCGCTTGCTCAGCACCAGCCCGCCCATGGGCACGTAGCCGGAGGTCAGGCCCTTGGCGATGGACAGGGTGTCCGGCTCGAAGCCAAAGTGCTGGTGGGCGAACCATTCGCCGGTACGGCCGAAGCCGCCGATCACCTCGTCGGCGCACAGCAGCACGTCATACTGGCGGCAGATGCGCTGGATCTCGGGCCAGTAGCTTTCCGGCGGGAAGATCATGCCACCGGCGCCCTGGAACGGCTCGGCGATGAAGCCGGCGACATTCTCGGCGCCCAGCTCGAGGATCTTCTCCTCCAGTTGCAAAGCACAGCGGCGACCGAACTCGGCCGGGCTCAGGTCGCCCCCTTCGGCGTACCAGTACGGCTCGTCGATGTGCGCAACGTCAGGGATCAAGCCACCCATCTCGTGCATGAACTTCATTCCGCCCAGCGCAGTGGCCGCCAGGGTCGAGCCGTGGTAGCCGTTCCAGCGGCCGATCATGATCTTCTTGCTCGGCTGGCCAACCACCTGCCAGTAGCGGCGCACGGTACGGATCAGTACCTCGTTGGATTCGGAGCCCGAGTTGGTGTAGATCGCGTGGCTGTAGTGCCCCGGCAGCAGGCTGAACAACAGTTCGGACAGTTCGATCACCGCCGGGTGAGTGGTGTGGAAGAACATGTTGTAGTACGGCAACTGGTCCATTTGCGCGGCAGCGGCGGCGGTCAGGTCCTTGCGGCCGTAGCCGAGCTGGGTGCACCACAGGCCGGACATGCCGTCCAGGTAGCGCTTGCCGTCGTTGTCCCACAGGTGCAGGCCCTCGCCACGGACGATGACCCGTGGGCCTTCGGCGTTGAGCGCCTTCTGGTCGAGGAAGGCATGGATGTGGTGGGCGGCGTCGGCGGACTGGTAGTCACGGGTTTCGCGTTGAGGCTGGAAAGAAGCGTTCATTGTTGTTCTCCGTGGAGGGGTATCAGCGCAGTTGGAACCAGGTGGTCTTCAGTTGGGTGTATTTGTCGAAGGCGTGCAGCGAGAGGTCGCGACCGAAGCCGGACTGGCGGCCGCCGCCGAAGGGCACCGCCACGTCCAGGGCATCGACGGTGTTGACCGACACGGTGCCGGCCTTCAGGCGCCGAGCCACGCGATGGGCACGGTTGAGGTCGTCGCTCCACACCGAGGCGGCCAGGCCGTAGACGCTGTCGTTAGCCTGGCGCACGGCTTCGTCCTCGTCGTCGAAGGCGCTGATCGCCAGCACCGGGCCGAAGATCTCCTCGCGGGCCAGGGCCATGCCCGGCTGCACGTCGCTGAACACGGTCGGGGCGATGAAGTTGTCCGAGCCGTTGATACGCAGGCGCTCACCGCCGCACAGCAGGCGTGCACCGTCGGCCCTGGCCTGTTCGATGGCGGCGCAGATACGGGCGCTCTGCCCGGCATCGACGATGGCCCCGGCGCGGCTGGCCGGGTCCAGCGGGTCGCCCGGCAGCCAGTCGCGGGCCTTGGCCAGCAGGCGCTCGACGAATGCGTCGTGGATCGAGCGCTGCACGTACAGCCGGGAGTTGGCCGAGCACACCTCGCCCTGGTTGAAGAAGATGCCGAAGGCCGCCTTTTCGGCCGCCAGGTCCAGGTCGCGGCAGTCGTCGAACACCAGGTTCGGGCTCTTGCCGCCGCATTCCAGCCACACCTGCTTGAGGTTGGATTGCGCCGAATACTGCATGAAGTACTTGCCCACCTGGGTGGAGCCGGTGAACACCAGGCAATCCACGTCCGGGTGCAGGCCCAGCGCACGCCCGGCCTGCTCGCCCAGGCCGGGTACCACGTTCAGCACGCCCTCGGGCAGCCCGGCCTCCAGGGCCAGCTCGGCCAGGCGCAGGGCCGAGAACGGCGATTGCTCGGCCGGCTTGAGCACCACGCTATTGCCGGCGGCCAGCGCCGGGGCGACCTTCCAGGCGGCCATGTCCAGCGGAAAGTTCCACGGCACCACCGCGCCGACCACACCCAGGGCCTCACGGGTGATGGTGGCCAGGGCATCGGCAGCGGTGGGCGCCACCTGGTCGTAGAGCTTGTCCAGCGCCTCGCCGTACCAGGCGAAGACATTGGCCGCGCCGGGCACGTCGATGTTGTAGGCATCCATCACCGGCTTGCCCATGTTCAGCGAATCGAGCAGCGCCAGTTCCTCGCGGTGGGCCAGCATCAGCTCGGCCAGGCGCAGCAGTACGCGCTTGCGCGCCGTCGGTGCCATGCGTGCCCAAGGCCCCTGTTCGAAGGCGCGACGGGCCACGCGCACCGCCTGGTCGATCTCCGCCTCGCCGCAGGCGGCGACCTGGGCCAGTAGCTGGTTGGTCGCCGGGTTGATCGCCTCGAAGGTGACGCCCGAGCGGGCGGCCACGGGGCGGCCGTCGATCAGGGCCGTGTCGATGAAGCTTTGCCGTGCAGCACGCTGCTGCCAATCGCTCAATGTATGCACGCAGGACTCCCTACCGGCCGCCGTGGCGGCCGGTCGTTGTGGTGGTTCGGGTAAGGTGATGCGGTGGCTCAGCGCCTTCGCAGGTAACTTTCCAGCGGGTCCTTGCTCAAGCCTTCCTGGGCCTGGGCCAGGGCGTCGATGAACAAGGAGAACAGCTCGGACTGCTTGGCGATGTCCAGCTTGGTGTAGAGGTTCTTGCGGTGGGTCTTGACCGTGTCTTCGCTGATGCCCAGGCGCTCGGCCAGGGAGCGGGTCGAGTGGCCGCGCAGCAGGTACTGGGCGACGCGGCACTCGCGCTCGGTCAGCAAGGACGAACCGAAGTTGTTCAGCGCCGCGTTGATCTGCCGGCCCAGGGCGCTTTCGAAGCGTCCGCCCAACGCGTCGGCATCCAGGCGCCCCCAGTGCCGCTGCACCACCGCCTGCACCCAGGGGGCCACGCACTTGAGGTCGCCGACCTGCTGGCTGGCCAGGCGCCGGGTGCTGCCCAGGGCCACGGCGATGGACAGGTGCGCACCGAGGGGGACGATGTAGTTGAGTTCGTCCTCCAGGTGCGCGTGCTGGTAGAACGACAGGTAGTACTCGCTGCGCTTGAAATGGTCGGGGGCGACATCGCTCAGGCGATAGCAACCGGGTGCGATGCCGTCCATGCAGGCGCGGTAGAACGGGCACAGCAGGTAGTAGCCGTCGAGGTACTTCTGCACATTGCCCTCGGGCAGCCAGGGCCCTTCTTCGTCCTTCTCGAACAGCGCCGAAGGCAGCCCCTTGCGTGGGTAGAGGAAGACGGTGATGGCCTGGGAGGGGGCCAGGCAGTTGAGCGCGGCGAACAGGGCCTCGACGAAGCCGGGCGTACCGATGGCATCGATGACACGGGCCATCTGCGCGTACCAGTCGGGCGATTTCAGCCGGTCTTTGCTCATGTTCTTGTTCCCCGCCAGGGTTATCGTGGCCAGGATTGTTTCACGCAGCGCACGGCTCGACCATCACCCTTCAGGGTGAGCCGGCGCAGGCCGCTCCGATCGAACGGAGCAGCCTGCCATCCCGATGGCCTATCCACGAAAGTAGTACCTTGTTCGCCCGTGTCACAGGGCTAAAGTGGCAATACCCGGTCAGGAGGCGGCACCCATAAGGCAAAAATGCAGGAACACCCTGCAGATTTGCCGATTGTGCCGCGCAAATTCGCATGCCAGGATCCTGCGATCCTCCAGCGAACTCCAGACTTCACTTGGAAAATCAATAACAAAGCAGGGAGAACGCGATGACCGCGCACGCTCAAACCTCGGCAACGGAGCATGTCCTGGCCGAAGTTCGCAACCACATTGGCCACCTCACCCTCAACCGCCCCGCCGGCCTCAATGCCCTGACCCTCGACATGGTGCGCAGCCTACGGCAGCACTTCGACCACTGGGCGCAGGATCCGCAGGTGCATGCCGTGGTGCTGCGCGGCGAAGGCCCCAAGGGCTTCTGCGCCGGTGGCGACATCCGCTCGCTGCACGACAGCTTCAAGGCCGGCAATGCCTTGCACAGCACCTTCTTCGTCGAGGAATACGCCCTGGACCTGTGCATCCACCGCTACCGCAAGCCGGTGCTGGTGCTGATGGACGGCTTCACCCTGGGCGGCGGCATGGGCCTGGCCCAGGGCGCCGACCTGCGCGTGGTCACCGAACGCAGCCGCCTGGGCATGCCGGAGGTGGCCATCGGCTACTTCCCCGACGTAGGCGGCAGCTACTTCCTCTCGCGCCTGCCAGGGGAGCTGGGTACCTACCTCGGGGTCAGCGGTACCCAGGTCCAGGCTGCCGATGCGTTGTACTGCGGCCTGGCCGACTGGTACCTGCCCAGCGAGAAGATCACCGCCCTGGATGCCGCCCTCGACCGCCTGAGCTTCAGCGACCATCCGCTCAAGGACTTGCAGGGGCTGCTCGCCAAGCTCGGCACCCAGGTGCTGGACGATGCGCCCCTGGCCAAGCTGCGCCCGGTGATCGACCACTTCTTCGCCCTGCCCGACCTGCCCAGCATCATCGAGCAACTGCGCGCCGTGAGCATCGGCGACAGCCATCCCTGGGCCCTGGCCACTGCCGACCAGCTGGAAAGCCGCTCGCCCCTGGCCATGGCGGTTACCCTGGAGATGCTGCGCCGTGGCCGGCACCTGGGCCTGGAGGAGTGCTTCGCCATGGAACTGCACCTGGATCGCCAGTGGTTCGCGCATGGCGACATCATCGAGGGCGTGCGCGCCCTGATCATCGACAAGGACAAGCAGCCACGCTGGAACCCGCCGACCCTCGCCGGGCTGACGCGCCAGCGGGTCGAACAATTCTTCGAAGGCCTGTGAGCCGGGGAGTACACAGATGCAAGACGTGGAACTGAGCGAAGAACAGATCATGATCCGCGACATGGCCCGGGACTTCGCCCGTGGCGAGATCGCGCCCCATGCCCAGGCCTGGGAGAAGGCCGGCTGGATCGACGATGGCGTGGTGCGCAAGATGGGTGAGCTGGGCCTGCTCGGCATGATCGTGCCGGAGGACTTCGGCGGTAGCTACACCGACTATGTCGCCTACGCCCTGGCGGTGGAGGAAATCGCGGCAGGCGATGGTGCCACCGGTGCCCTGATGAGCATCCACAACTCGGTGGGTTGCGGCCCGCTGCTGGCCTACGGCACACCCGAGCAGCAGCAGGCCTGGCTGCCACGCCTGGCCAGTGGCGAGGTGATCGGCTGTTTCTGCCTGACCGAGCCCCAGGCCGGCTCCGAGGCCCACAACCTGCGGACCCGCGCCGAGCTGGTGGATGGCCACTGGGTGATCAACGGGGCCAAGCAGTTCGTCAGCAATGCCCGCCGCGCGGGGCTGGCGATCGTCTTCGCGGTCACTGACCCGGAGCTGGGCAAGAAGGGCCTGTCGGCCTTCCTGGTACCCACCGACAACCCGGGCTTCAAGGTCGACCGCAGCGAGCACAAGATGGGCATCCGCGCCTCCGACACCTGCGCGGTGACCCTGGACGACTGTCGCATCCCCGCCGCCAACCTGCTCGGCGAGCGCGGCAAGGGCCTGGCCATCGCCCTGTCCAACCTCGAGGGTGGGCGCATCGGCATCGCCGCCCAGGCGCTGGGGATCGCCCGTGCCGCGTTCGAGGCGGCCTTGGCCTACGCCCGCGATCGCGTGCAGTTCGGCAAGCCGATCGCCGAGCACCAGAGCATCGCCAACCTGTTGGCCGACATGCAGGTCCAGGTCAATGCCGCACGCTTGCTGATCCTGCATGCCGCGCGCCTGCGCAGTGCCGGCAAGCCATGCCTGTCCGAGGCGTCCCAGGCCAAGCTGTTCGCCTCTGAGATGGCCGAGCGGGTGTGTTCCATGGCGATCCAGGTGCATGGCGGGTATGGCTACCTGGAGGACTATCCGGTGGAGCGCTACTACCGGGACGCACGGATCACCCAGATCTACGAAGGCTCGAGCGAGATCCAGCGGATGCTGATCGCGCGGGAGCTGAAGCACTACCCGCTTTAACCGAGCTGCAAGCTACAAGCTGATCGGCGCAGAATGTCAGGGCTGTGCTCGGCTCGTACAGGCGCCGTCTGCTTTTTCTTGCAGCTTGCAGCTGCCAATCAACGCCATAGCATTTATCCATTGAACGCAACGCTAAAGGTGCAGTAAGCTCGGGACCATTCACTGGAGAGCATCATGACCCACAGCCTTCGCAACCACGCCAACCACACCGGTCGCACCCCGCGCCCAGTGCTGGCCGTTGCCGGTCGCCAGGTCGTTGCCAGCTTTTATTTTGGGTATTGGTTTAGCCACTAGGCGCCGCTGATACCCACACGGCGCCCACCTTCGAGGGGCCGCCGAACACGAGAATACTCAAACCCCCGGTCGGCCCCCCGACTGGGGGTTTTGCGTTTCCAGGGCCTGAAAAAACACCGATTCATACCGAGGACAGATCCATGAACTACGCCACCTACTCCTACGCCGACACCTACGCCTGGCGATTTAGCCAATCCCGTTCGGGCCAGCCTGCCGCCTCCGTTCGGTCGACCACTGGTGGCAACGCTGTGCACAGCACTCCGAATATTTGTCGAACACCTCGATAGGGCCGACCGCGCGGGCCCGAACCCGCCGTCCGCCCAGGGAAAAACGCCATGCAATCCTCTTCGCTCGCCCTGCCCCTGAACCAGCCCCAGGCTGCCAACACCGCCGTCAGCCAGCGTCTGCCCAGCCCCCACCTGCTCAAGCAGCAGATGCCACTCGCCAACGAACTCGCCCAGCAGGTCCACGTCCAGCGCCAGGCCATCCGCGCCATCCTCGAAGGCCGCGACCCACGTCTGCTGGTGATCGTCGGCCCGTGTTCGATCCACGACCCACGCTCGGCCCTGGAATACGCCGACCGCCTTGCCCAGCTCAGCCGTGAGGTCGACGACAAGCTGCTGCTGGTGATGCGCGCCTATGTCGAGAAACCCCGCACCACGGTCGGCTGGAAAGGCCTGGCATACGATCCGCACCTGGACGGCAGCGACGACATGCACGCCGGCATCGCCCTGTCCCGCGGGCTGATGCTGGGCATGCTCGAGCGCGGCCTGCCGGTCGCCACCGAACTGCTGCAGCCGATGGCCGCTGGCTACTTCGACGACCTGCTCGGCTGGGCCGCCATTGGCGCGCGCACCACCGAGTCGCAGATCCACCGCGAGATGGTCAGCGGCCTGGCGCTGCCGGTCGGCTTCAAGAACGGCACCGACGGCGGCGTGGGTATCGCCTGCGACGCCATGCGCAGCGCCGCCCACCCGCATCGCCATTTCGGCATGGATGCCCAGGGCTACCCGGCGATCATCGAGACCCTGGGCAACCCCGATACCCACCTGGTGCTGCGCGGCGGCCACCAGGGCCCGAACCACGATGCGGCGAGCATCGCCCAGGCGCGCCAGGGCCTGGTCAAGGCCGGGCTGGCGGCGCGGATCATGGTCGATTGCAGCCACGCCAACAGCGGCAAGGACCCGGCGCGCCAGCCAGCGGTGTTCGAGGATGTGCTGGGCCAGCGCCTGGCGGGCGATCGCTCGATCGTCGGGGTGATGCTCGAGAGCCATCTGTTCGACGGCTGCCAAGCCCTGGGCAAGGGCCCGTTGAAGTATGGCGTGTCGATCACCGACGGCTGCCTGGGCTGGCGTTCGACCGAGGCGCTGCTGCGCCAGGCTGCGGAACGCTTGTAGGTATCTTGTGGCAGCCTTGCGAGACATTTCGCGGACAAGTGCGCTAGGCTTGCCTTTTTCACCCAAGGAGTAGTTTCCCATGGCCCGAGCCACTGCCCGCCACATCCTGGTCAGCACCGAAGAGAAGTGCAACGAACTGAAAGCGCAGATCGAAGCGGGTGCCGACTTCGCCGAAGTCGCCAAAGCCAACTCCACCTGCCCGTCCAGCCGCCAGGGCGGCGACCTGGGCTCGTTCGGCCCGGGCCAGATGGTCCGCGAGTTCGACACCGTCGTGTTCAGCGCCCCGCTCAACACCGTGCAAGGCCCGGTCAAGACCCAGTTCGGCTACCACCTGTTGGAAGTGACCAGCCGCCAGGACTGATTCACCGTTGCCGGTGCTGTCTCCCGTGGGGGCGGGCTCGCTCCCATGCCGGCCAGCCAAGCGGCCATCTGGGGCTGCTTCGCGCCCCATCGCCGGCAAGCCGGCTCCCACAGCATGCGCTGCATGGCAGATGATTCGTGAACGCCACTGGCCCCTGTGGGAGCCGGCTTGCCGGCGATGGGCTGCAGGGCAGGCGCAATGCTGCTTGCGGCTCCTGACCTGCCTTGCACTGCTGTGCATGGCCATCACCGCCCAGGCCACGCCCAGCCACGCCCTCACCGTCTATGGCCAAGCCCCGCGCTACCCCGAATCCTTCCGCCACTTCGACTACGTCAACCCCGACGCCCCCAAGGGCGGCAGCCTGCGTCGTTCGGCGGTGGAGATCGGCCAGTTCGACCACATCCTGCCGTACATCGACCAAGGCATCGGCGTCAGCGAGGTCGATGGCTGGCTCTATGCGCCGTTGGCGGTGCGTGCCTATGACGAGCCCTACACCGTCTACGGCCTGATCGCCCGACGCATGGAGCGCGGCCCCGGCGATGCCTGGCTGCGCCTGGAGATCGACCCGCGCGCCACCTTCGCCGATGGCAAGCCGGTGCGCGCCGAGGACGTGCGCTTCACCTTCGAGCTGCTGATGAGCAAGGGCAGCCTCAAGTTCCGCACCCAGTTCGCCGACGTCGCCAAGGTGACCGTCGAAAACCCACGGCAGGTGCGCTTCGACTTCAGGCAGCCCCATGGCCGCACCCTGCCCCTGGACCTGGCCAGCCTGCCGGTGCTGCCCGAACACGACTGGCAGACGCGCGACTTCGCCAGCGGTGCCGGCTTCGACAAGCCGGTGGGCAGTGGCCCCTACCGCATCGGGCGGATCGACAACGGCCGCAGCATCACCTTCGAACGCGATCCCCACTGGTGGGCCAAGGACCTGCCGGTCAACCGCGGGCGCTACAACTTCGAGCGCATCCGCATCGAATACTTCGGCGACACCGAGGTGGCGCGCCAGGTCCTGCGCGGCGGTGGCTACGACTACAACCGCGAATTCTCCGCCACCGCCTATACCATCGGCTACAACGGCGCAGCCCTCGACGACGGCCGCCTGCAACGCGCCCACCTCGGCCCGGCCAAGCCGCAGAACGCCCAGGGCTTCGTGTTCAATCTCGGCAAGCCGCTGTTCCAGGACCGCCGCGTACGCCAGGCCTTGGCCATGCTCTGGGACTTCGAGTGGAGCAACCGGCAGATGATGCGCAACCTGTACATCCGCCAGCAGAGCGTGTTCTCCAATACCCCGCTGGCCGCCCGCGCGCTGCCCGACGCCGAGGAACTCAAGCTGCTCGAACCGCTGCGTGGCCAGGTGCCCGAAGAGCTCTTCGAGCAGGTGTTCACGGCGCCGGTCACCGACGGTTCGGGCATTATCCGCCCTCAGCAGCTGCAGGCCCTGGCGCTGCTGCAGTCCGCCGGTTGGCGGCCCGAGGGCGATCGCTTGGTCAACGCCCAAGGCGAGCCCCTGAGCTTCACCTTCCTCAACGGCCAGGCCGGGCTGGAACGCCTGGTGCTGCCCTGGAAGCGCAACCTGGCGCAGATCGGCATCACCCTGAACATTCGCAACGTCGACTCGGCCCAGTACATCAACCGCCTGATGGCCCGCGACTACGACATGATCGTCACCGGCTACCCGGTCACCCTGTCGCCGGGCGCCGAGCTGTACAATTACTTCGGCTCGGCGGCAGCCACCGACCCTGGCTCGAACAACCTGATGGTGCTGCGCGACCCGGCCGTGGACAGGCTCCTCGATGGCCTGGTCCGCGCCGACAGCCAGGCCGCCATGCTGCGTCACGCCCGCGCTCTGGATCGGGTGCTGCAGTGGAACTACTACTGGATCCCCAACTACTATCCGCCGGGCAGCTCGACGGTCTGGTGGAACCGCTTCGGCCTGCCCAAGGTGCAGGCCGCCTATGACGAGGGCCTGGATACCTGGTGGGAAGTCAGCCCGACGGCGCTGACCAACCAGCAGATGGCCGAACGCCGGAAGACTGCGCCATGACCGCCTACATCCTGCGCCGCCTGCTGCTGATCGTGCCGACCCTGCTGGCGATCCTGCTGGTCAACTTCGCCATCGTCCAGGCCGCACCGGGTGGCCCGGTGGAGCAGGCGGTGGCGCGCCTGCAAGGCATCGGCGGCGGCGCACCCGGCGCGCGCAGCGAAGCCGTGCACGGCGAGTCCCGGGCCAGCCGCGGCCTGGACCCGAAACTGATCGCGCAGATCGAACGCCAGTACGGCTTCGACAAGTCCGCCCCCGAGCGCCTGTGGCTGATGCTCGGCCAATACGCACGGCTGGACTTCGGCAAGAGCTTCTTCCGTGGTGCCAAGGTCACCGACCTGATCCTGGAGAAACTGCCGGTGACCCTGTCGCTGGGCTTCTGGGCCACGCTCATCACCTACCTGGTGTCCATCCCCCTGGGCATCCGCAAAGCGGTGCACCATGGCAGCCGCTTCGACGCCTGGAGCAGCGCGCTGATCGTGATCGGCTATGCCCTGCCCTCGTTTCTGTTCGCCCTGTTGCTGATCGTGCTGTTCGCCGGTGGCACCTCGCTGAACTGGTTCCCGGTGCGCGGTCTGGTCTCGGACAACTTCGACCAGCTGAGCCTGCTGGGCAAGCTCGCCGACTACTTCTGGCACCTGGTGCTGCCGGTCGGCGCCCTGGTGATCGGCGGCTTCGCCACCCTCACCCTGCTGACCAAGAACGCCTTCCTCGACGAGATATCCCGCCAGTACGTGGTCACCGCCCGGGCCAAGGGCCTGAGCGAGCGCCGGGTGCTGTATGGCCATGTGCTGCGCAATGCCATGCTGCTGGTGGTGGCCGGCCTGCCCCAGGCGCTGATCACGGTGTTCTTCGCCGGCTCCCTGCTGATCGAAGTGATCTTCTCCCTCGACGGCCTGGGGCGCATGAGTTACGAAGCAGCGGTATCGCGGGATTATCCGGTGGTGTTCGGCACCTTGTTCATCTTCACCCTGGCGGGGCTGTTGATCCGCCTGCTCGGCGATCTGGCCTACACCCTGCTCGATCCGCGCATCGACTTCGACACGAGGGCGCACTGATGCTGTCGCCCATCGCCCGCCGTCGCCTGCAGCGCTTTCGGCGCAACCGCCGGGGCTGGATCTCGCTGTGGCTGTTCGCCGGCCTGCTGCTGTTGAGCCTCGGCGCGGAGCTGGTGGCCAACGACAAGCCGCTGTTGCTGTCGTACCAGGGCGAGCTCTACACCCCGGCGCTCAAGCGCTACACCGAGCAGCAGTTCGGCGGGCAGTTGCCGTTCCAGCCAGACTACCGCAGTGTCTACGTGCGTCAGTTGATCGAGGGCCAGGGGGGCTGGATGCTGTTCGCGCCGATCCCGTTCAGCGCCGACACGCCCAACTACGACCTGCAGGTGCCCACGCCCAGCCCGCCGAGCGCGAGCAACTGGCTGGGCACCGACGACCAGGGCCGCGACGTGCTAGCGCGGGTGCTGTACGGCACACGGGTGTCGCTGCTGTTCGCCTTCGCCCTGACCGTGGTGAGCGTGTTGATCGGCGTCACCGCCGGCGCCCTGCAGGGCTACCATGGCGGCTGGGTCGACCTGCTCGGCCAGCGCTTGCTGGAGGTGTGGTCGGGGCTGCCGGTGCTGTACCTGCTGATCATCCTCAGCGGCTTCGTCGAGCCGGATTTCTGGTGGTTGCTGGGGATCATGGCGCTGTTCTCCTGGCTGGCGCTGGTGGATGTGGTGCGCGCCGAGTTCCTCCGGGGGCGCAACCTGGAGTACGTCAAGGCCGCCCGCGCCCTGGGGCTGGCGGATGGCCAGGTGATGCTGCGGCACATCCTGCCCAATGCCATGAACGCCACGCTGACCTATGTGCCATTCATGCTCACCGGCGCCATCACCACCCTCACCGCCCTGGACTTCCTGGGCTTCGGCATGCCGGCCGGCAGCGCTTCGCTGGGCGAGTTGGTGACCCAGGGCAAGCAGCACCTGGAAGCGCCGTGGCTGGGGTTCACCGCTTTCTTTGCCCTGGCGCTGATCTTGTCGTTGCTGGTGTTCATCGGCGATGCGATGCGCGAGGCGTTCGATCCACGGGGGTAGGTTGTCAGTGCCCCACAGACCACACTCATCATCCAGCCTCTGCCATCCACAGGCCCACCCCATGCACGAAAGCGACAGCCTCAAGGACTACCCCCAGGTACGGCAACTGGCGATCCGCTCGCTGTTCGAGATCATCGAACAGTCCAGCGAGGGCACGGTGATCGTCGACCGCCAGGCACGCATCGTCTGGATGAACGAGCGCTACGCCCGGCGTTTCGGACTGGCCGACGCCGCCAGTGCCATCGGCCAGCCCTGCGAGGCGGTGATCCCCGGCAGCCTGATGCGCGAGGTGGTCAGCAACGGCCGGCCGATCCTGCTCGACATGCTCGACACGGCCAACGAGCCGCTGGTGGTCATGCGCCTGCCGATCCACGACGACCAGGGCACGCTGATCGGCGCCATCGGCTTCGCCCTGTTCGACGAGCTGCGCAGCCTCTCGCCCCTGCTCAAGCGCTATTCGAGCATGCAGCAGGAACTGGCCTCGACGCGCTCGCAGTTGCGCGCCCGACAGGCCAAGTACAGCTTCGCCCAGTTCGTCGGCAGCAGTGCCGCCAGCCTCGAGGCCAAGCGCCGGGCCCGGCGTGGCGCGGGTAGCGACTCGCCAGTGTTGCTGCTGGGCGAGACCGGTACCGGCAAGGAACTGCTGGCCCATGCCATCCACGCCGCCTCGCCACGGGCGCACAAGGCGTTCGTCAGCGTCAACAGCGCGGCGATCCCGGAGACCTTGCTGGAGGCCGAGTTCTTCGGCACCGCACCCGGCGCCTTCACCGGCGCCGACCGCAAGGGCCGCAGCGGCAAGCTGCAACTGGCCGAAGGCGGCACGCTGTTTCTCGACGAGATCGGTGACATGCCCCTGGCCCTGCAGAGCAAGCTGTTGCGCGTGCTGCAGGAGAAGGAGTACGAGCCGGTAGGCTCCAACCAGATGCTGCGCAGCGATGTACGGATCATCGCCGCCACCTCTATCGACCTGCAGGCCGCCATGGCCCGTGGCAGCTTCCGCGCCGACCTGTACTACCGCCTCAACGTGCTGCCGATCCAGGTACCGCCGCTGCGCGAGCGCCTCGAGGACCTGCCGGCCCTGTGCGAGGCGATCCTCGCCGAACTGGGCAGCCAGTACGAACTGGAGCCCGAGGCCCTGGCGTTACTGGGCCGGCATGCGTGGCCTGGGAACATCCGCGAGCTGCGCAACGTGCTGGAGCGGGCGACCTTGCTGGCCGACCAGCCACGGCTGACAGCCGCCGACCTGCGCTCGGCGCTCGGGCCGTTGAGCCCGCTGGAGCCGGTTGAGCCTGTTCGGCTGGGCTACCGGGAAGCCTGTGAAGCGTTCGAGCGCACGTTGATTGCCGAGGCATTGGCAGGGTGTGCCGGGAATGTGCCGCAGGCTGCGAAGTTGCTGGGGTTGGGGCGTTCTACGCTGTACAAGAAGATGGTGGCGCTGGGGGTTTCATCTCAATAGAGAGACGTTCGTCTCCAAATAGAGACCGAGCCGGATCTTGGGGGCGCTTAACGCCCCATCGCCGGCAAGCCGGCTTCCACAGGGGTCGAGCCGGCCACAAAGGATGCGGTTTGCAGGGCCCTGTGGAGGCGGGCTTGCCCGCGAAGCAGGCGACTCCGGTCTCCAATCAGAGACACACCTTTCGGCGAATCAGTAAAAATCCTTTTAAATCATATAGTTAATTAATTGGCACGATTCCCGCTATCTCCCGGCCACCGATAAAAACAAGACCCACTCCAGGAGATCTTCCCCGATGACCGTGCTCATCGCCCTCGCCGCCTTGGCCCTGCTGATGCTGGCCGCCTACCGTGGCTACAGCGTGATCCTCTTCGCCCCCATCGCCGCCCTCGGCGCGGTCCTGCTCACCGACCCGTCCGCCGTGGCGCCCGCCTTCACCGGGGTGTTCATGGAAAAGATGGTCGGTTTCATCAAGCTGTACTTCCCGGTGTTCCTGCTCGGCGCGGTATTCGGCAAGCTCATCGAACTGTCGGGCTTCTCGCGCTCGATCGTCGCCGCCGCCATCCGTCTGCTCGGCACTCGCCAGGCCATGCTGGTGATCGTGCTGGTCTGCGCGCTGCTCACCTATGGCGGCGTCTCGCTGTTCGTGGTGGTGTTCGCGGTGTACCCGTTCGCCGCCGAGATGTTCCGCCAGAGCGACATCCCCAAGCGCCTGATCCCGGCGACCATCGCCCTGGGTGCGTTCTCCTTCACCATGGACGCCCTGCCCGGCACCCCGCAGATCCAGAACATCATCCCCAGCACCTTCTTCAACACCACCGCCTGGGCCGCGCCCTGGCTGGGGCTGATCGGCACGTTGTTCGTGTTCTGCACCGGCATGCTCTACCTGCAACGCCAGCGCAACAAGGCCCAGCGGGCCGGCGAAGGCTACGGCAAGAACCTGCGCAACGAACCCGAGACCGCCGAAGACCTAGCCCTGCCCAACCCCTGGCTGGCCCTCTCGCCGCTGATCCTGGTGGGCGTGATGAACCTGCTGTTCACCCACTGGATCCCCCAGTGGTACGGCGCCAGCCACACCCTGCAGTTACCGGGCATGAGCGCGCCGGTGCAGAGCGACGTGGCCAAGCTGACCGCCATCTGGGCAGTACAGGCGGCGCTGCTGGTGGGCATCCTGATGGTGCTGGTGTGCGCCTTCGGCAGCATCCGCCAGCGCCTGGCCGACGGCACCCGCAGCGCGGTCGGCGGCGCCTTGCTGGCGGCGATGAACACCGCCTCGGAATACGGCTTCGGTGCGGTGATCGCCTCGCTGCCGGGCTTTTTGGTGCTGGCCGATGCCTTGCGCGGCATCCCCAACCCGCTGGTCAACGAGGCGATCACCGTGACCCTGCTGGCGGGCATCACCGGCTCCGCCTCCGGTGGCATGAGCATCGCCCTGGCAGCCATGAGCGACAGTTTCATCGCCGCCGCCAATGCCGCGGGCATTCCCCTCGAAGTGCTGCACCGGGTGGCGGCCATGGCCAGCGGCGGCATGGACACCCTGCCACACAACGGCGCGGTGATCACCCTGCTGGCCGTGACCGGGCTGACCCACCGCGAGGCCTACAAGGACATTTTCGGCATTACCCTGATCAAGACCCTGGCGGTATTCGTGGTCATCGCCACCTTCTACGCCACCGGCATCGTCTAAGGAGCTTCCTGCATGACACTCAAAGGCAAGACCGCACTCGTCACCGGTTCCACCAGTGGCATCGGCCTGGGCATCGCCCAGGTGCTGGCCGCGGCGGGCGCGAACATCCTGCTCAACGGCTTCGGTGACCCGGCCCCAGCGCTCGCCGACATCGCCCGCCACGGCGTCAAGGTCGCCCACCACCCGGCGGACCTGTCCGAGCTGGCCCAGATCGAGGCGCTGTTCGCCCTCGCCGAGCGCGAGTTCGGCGGTATCGACATCCTGGTCAACAACGCGGGCATCCAGCACGTGGCGCCGGTGGAGCAGTTCCCCGTCGAGACCTGGGACAAGATCATCGCCCTCAACCTCTCGGCGGTGTTCCATGGCACCCGCCTGGCGCTGCCCGGCATGCGGGCGCGCAACTGGGGGCGGATCGTCAACATCGCTTCGGTGCATGGCCTGGTCGGCTCCACCGGCAAGGCCGCCTACGTGGCGGCCAAGCATGGGGTGGTGGGCCTGACCAAGGTGGTCGGCCTGGAAACCGCCACCAGCAACGTCACCTGCAACGCCATTTGCCCAGGCTGGGTACTCACGCCGCTGGTGCAGAAACAGATCGACGACCGCGCCGCGGCCAGCGGCGATGCGCAGCAGGCACAGCGTGAGCTGTTGGCCGAAAAACAGCCCTCGCTGGACTTCGTGACACCCCAGCACCTCGGCGAACTGGTATTGTTCCTCTGCAGCGAGGCCGGAAGCCAGGTCCGCGGCGCCGCCTGGAACGTCGATGGCGGCTGGCTGGCCCAATAAGGGCCGGCCGGGGCCTGGCACGGTCTTGCATCCGTTTATCTGCAAGGAGGCCCCATGCGCCCAATCCCATTCACCGCAATCCTTTCCCTGACCCTGGCCAGCGCCGTACCGGCGATGGCCGCCGAACTCAAGGACGTCGCGCCCTATCCCGATGCAGAAAAAGGCTTCACCCGCCAGGTCATCCACTTGCCGGCACAAACCGACGAGTCAGCGCACCAGTTGGAGATCCTGGCCGGCAAGACCCTGATGGTCGACTGCAACCGCCAGCGCCTGGCCGGCAGCCTCCAGGAGCACACCCTGGAAGGCTGGGGCTACAGCTACTACCGCCTGGAAAAGGTCGGCGGTCCGGCCACCACCCTGATGGCCTGCCCCGACGGCAAGCAGACCGAGGCCTTCGTGCCGGTGGTCGGCGAGGGTTTCATGCTGCGCTACAACAGCAAGCTGCCCGTGGTGGTGTACGTGCCGGAGGGCGTCGAGGTGCGCTATCGGGTGTGGTCGGCGTCGGAGGATGTGCAAAAGGCTAAAGTTGAATAAGCGCGAGCATCCGGCCATTGAGGGGCGCTGCGCGCCCCATCGCCGGCAAGCCGGCTCCCCACAGGCCATTGGTGCCCACTCACTCTCTGCCCTGTGGAAGGTCACCCAGCCTTTCCGGAAATCGAAAGGGCAACGGGGGCCCTGTGGGAGCTGGCTTGCCAGCGATAGGCTGCGCAGCAGCCCCAGTGCCGCTTGACCGACTAGCATTAGGGCAAGCCCTGCGATTGCATTGGAGGTTTCGGCATGAACGATGTGCTCTGGCGCCCCTCCACGGCGCGGATCGAGGCCAGCCGGATGGATGCCTTCCGCCGCCGGGTCAACCTGCGGTTCAACCTCCAGCTCAACGACTATGCCGCGCTGCACCGCTGGAGCGTCGAGCAGCGCCCGGCCTTCTGGCAGGCCCTCGCCGAGTATTTTCACGTCAACTGGCACACACCTGCGACCCAGGTCCTGGACGAAGGCCCAGGCATGCCCGAGGCTCAGTGGTTCGTCGGGGCCACCCTGAACTACGCCGAACACCTGCTGCACCGGCGCGATGACCGCCCGGCGCTGGTCGCCGTGCGCGAGGACGGCACCCGTCAGGTACTTACCCACGCCCAGCTGGCCGCCCAGGTCGCCGGGCTGCAGAAGGCGCTCCAGGCAGCGGGCATCCAGGTCGGCGACCGGGTCGCGGCGGTGATGCCCAACACCTGGGAAACCCTGGTGGCCATGCTCGCCTGCAGCAGCCTCGGGGCGATCTGGTCCAGCTCGTCGCCGGAGTTCGGCCTGCACGGGATCATCGACCGCTTCGGCCAGATCGCGCCGAAACTGCTGATCGCCTGTGCCGGTTACCAGTACGCCGGCAAGACCATCGACCAGGTGGAGAAGATCAACCAGGTCACCGCCCAGTTGCCCGGCCTGGAACACCTGCTGGTCGTGCCCCATACCCGTACGCAGACACGCCCCGAGGAGTTCCACGCGCCGCGTGTCAGCCTGTGGCAGGACTTTTTCCAACCCGGCGGCGAACCGCGCTTCGTGGCGCTGCCCTTCGACCATCCGCTGTACATCCTCTATTCGAGCGGTACCACCGGCGTGCCCAAGTGCATCGTCCACCGTGCGGGCGGGGTGCTGCTGCAGCACTTGAAGGAACACGGCCTGCACAACGACCTCAAGGCCAACGACGTGCTGTTCTACTACACCACCTGCGGTTGGATGATGTGGAACTGGCTGGCCAGCGGCCTGGCGGTCGGCGCCACCCTGGTGCTGTACGACGGCTCGCCCTTCCATCCCGGCCCCGAGCGCCTGCTCGATTTGATCGACGCCGAAGGCATCCAGGCCTTCGGCACCAGCGCCAAATACCTGGCCGCCCTTGAGCAGGAAGGCCTGGAACCGGCCCGCAGCCACTGCCTCGACAGCCTGCGCCTGCTCATGTCCACCGGCTCGCCGCTGTCGCCCCACAGCTACGACTATGTCTACGGCAGGATCAAGGCCGACCTGTGCCTGGCCTCGATGTCCGGCGGTACCGACATCGTTTCCTGTTTCGTGCTCGGCAACCCGCTGCTGCCGGTGCGCCGTGGCGAGATCCAGTGCAAGGGGCTGGGCATGGCGGTCGAGGTGTGGAACGAGCACGGCCAGCCGGTGACCGGCGAGAAAGGCGAGCTGGTCTGTACCCGCAACTTCCCTTGCATGCCGCTGGGCTTCTGGGGCGACCAGGACGGCAGCCGCTACCGCGATGCCTATTTCAGCCAGTACCCCGGCATCTGGGCCCAGGGCGACTATGCCGAGGAGCGTCCGAGCGGCGGCTGGGTGATCCATGGCCGCTCCGACGCCGTGCTCAACCCCGGCGGCGTGCGCATCGGCACGGCGGAGATCTACCGGCAGGTGGAAAAGGTCGAGCAGGTGCTCGAAAGCGTGGCCATCGGCCAGGACTGGAAGGGCGACGTGCGCGTGGTCCTGTTCGTCCGCCTGCGCGAGGGCCTGCAGCTCGACGATGCGTTGCGCCAGCGCATCCGCCAGGTCATCCGCCAGTACACCACACCGCGCCACGTGCCGGCGGTGATCGTCCAGGTCAGCGACATCCCGCGCACCATCAGCGGCAAGCTGGTGGAGCTGGCGATCCGCAACGTGGTCCATGGCTTGCCGGTGAACAATACCGATGCCCTGGCCAACCCCGAGGCCCTGGAACAGTTCCGCGACCGCGCGGAGCTGCGCGATCAGGCATAATGGCGCCCTTTTTCGCCCGAAGCACAGGTACCCCATGAAAGCTCAAGCCCGCCACATCCTGGTCAAGACCGCTGCCGAAGCCGAACAGCTCAAGCAACGCCTCGCCAAGGGCGAGGCCTTCGACGTGCTGGCGAAGAAGTTCTCCACCTGCCCGTCGGCCAAGCGTGGCGGCGACCTGGGCGAGGTGCGCCCCGGCCAGTTGGTGGGCGCCATCGACCAGGTGATCTTCAAGAAGGCCCTGCGCGTGGTGCACGGCCCGATCAAGACCAAGTTCGGCTACCACCTGGTGCAGACCTTCTACCGCGACTGACCCTCAGCGCCGCGCCGCCAACAGCCCCAGCCCGGCACAACCGAGCAGCGACGCGCTGACCCGGTTGAACAACCGGCGTGGCCTCGGGCGGCTGAACCAGCGCTGCAGATAAGCGCCCAGCCCGGAATAGAGGGCGATGGCGGCCCACTCCAGCAGCAGGAACAGCACGCCCAGCCAGAGGAACTGCTCGCTCACCGGCGTGGCGCTGCCGACGGACACGAACTGCGGCAGGAAGGCGGTGAAGATCAGGATGGCTTTCGGGTTGCCCGCCGCCACCCAGAACTCCTGGCGCGCCAGGCGCCAGGTGCCCCGTGGATGGTCGCCGACCACCACGGCTTCGCCCACCGGTGCGCGCCACAATTGCCAGGCGATGTAGAACAGGTAGGCGGCGCCCACCACCTTGATCGCCAGGAACAGGTATTCGCTGGTGTGCAGCACCACCGCCAGGCCCATGGCGGCCAGGGCGATCATGCCGCTGAAGGCGAGGATCCGCCCGCCGCCGGCGACACAGGCAGTGCGCAGGCCATAGCGGCTGGCGTTGTGCAGGGACAGCAGGTTGTTGGGCCCCGGCGCCATGTTCAGGGCGAAGCAGGCGGGGATGAATAGCAGCAGGCTCGACAGGTCCATCATCGTTCTCCATGGTAACGACAGCAGCCTCGCGTCGGGCACCCTCCACGTCAAGCACAGTGGTGCAGCGAATGGCCGTAACAGTGGCTTCGGGGCTAGACTGCACGTCCCGGCAACCGGCAAGCAGGCCCCCTCATGCCCTCGACCCACAGCGAACTCTGGCGCGACCCGGCCCTGCCCTTCGTGGAAAGCCGCCGCGCCTGCCACAGCCGGGCCTGCTACAAGGCCCACAGCCACCCGACGTTCTCTATCGGCGCGGTCGACGCCGGCGCCAGCCATTTCAGCGGCGCCGGTGCCGGCCGGCAGCGCCTCACGCCCGGCACCCTGGTGCTGGTGCCGGCGCAGCGGGTGCATGCCTGCAACCCCGAACCGGGCCGGGCCTGGAGCTACCAGATGCTGCACCTGGATGCCGACTGGCTGCGCCGCCTGCGACTGGAGTCGGGGGTGGCGGCGGGCGAACCGGGGGCGCCGGCACGTATCACCCGCTCGGCGGCGTTGTATCGCCAGTTCTGCCGGCTCAACGCGCTGCTTTTTTCCGCTGCCAGCCCGGCGGAAAAGGAAGCGGCGCTGGTGGCGTTCATCGGTGACCATGACTTCGCCGTCTGCCCCACCCTCGACGCCGCACCGGTGCCGGCGCTGGACCTGCCGGCCCTGCGCGGCCTGATCGAGCGTATCCAGGTGGACAGCCAGGCGGACCTGAGCCTCGCCCGGCTGGCGGAGCTGGCCGGCCTGGGTCGTTACCAGTTGATCCGCGCCTTCCGGGCCGCCACGGGGATGACGCCTCATGCGTACTTGCTCAATGCCCGGATCAACCGGGCCCGCGAGCTGCTGCGCCAGGGCCTGGCGCTGGCGGATGTCGCCTATCGCCTGGGGTTCGCTGACCAGAGCCATTTCCAGCGGGTGTTCAAGGCCCATGCGGGGGTGACGCCAGGGCATTATCGGCAGGGCGTCAGTTAACAGCGTAGGGGGTTGGCAATTGCTGGGGCGCGAGGCGGCCCCAGAGAAGGACCTGCACCGGCAATGTCCCTACCCCGCAATAATCTTCAATACGCCACTGGGCCTCCAGCGACAGACTGCGGCTTTCGTCCCTTGCCACAGAAGCCCGCCCCCATGGAGCAGTTCCTGATCGTCGCCACCGCCCACTTCCTCGCCCTGCTGTCCCCCGGGCCCGACTTCTTCCTGGTCGCCCGCACCTCGGCCACTGCCGGCTGGCGCGTAGCCAGCGGGGCCTGCCTGGGCATCGCCCTGGCCAATGGCCTGTTCATCGGCGCCGCCTTTACGGGCATGTCGGCCCTGCATGACGGCAGCGCCCTGTTCATTGCCCTGCAACTGGCCGGCTGCGCCTACCTGCTGTACATCGGTGCGCTGTTCCTGCGGCACGCGGGCCACAGCAACCTGGTACCCGCCGCCGGGCGCTGCGCCCAGGCAGCCCACGGCTGGCTGCAGAGCCTGGGCATGGGCTTCGCCTCCGGCATCCTCAACCCGAAGAACGCCCTGTTCTACGCCAGCCTGGCGAGCATGGTCGCCAGCAGCAGCGCGGCCTGGAAACTGGCCTACGGCAGCTGGATGTTCGCCATCGTCCTGCTCTGGGACTTGCTGGTGGCCGTTGCCATCGGCAACCAGCGGGTGCTGCGTCGCTTCGCCCGGGCCCTGCCCTGGCTGGAACGGGCATCGGGCGCCATGTTGATGTTGCTCGCAGCCGCCGTGCTCATGCACCTGCTGCTGGGCTGACCAACTCCAGGGAGTCCAGTGCCATCAGGCTGAAGAACCCGCTGCTCCAGCCGCCAGTGTCCAGGTGCCAGACATTGCCCAGGCGCTTGGCCCGCACCACCGGCGTGTGCCCCACCAACAGGGCCCGCAGCCCCTCGACCGGCTGGGTATCGCCTTCGCGCAGGCGACGTCGCGACCACTGGCAGACCTCACGCACCGCGGGGTCGTCCGCCGCCTGCAAGCGCGCACGCAGCGTCGGCCAGTCGGCGAACGGGCTGTCGGCATGCAGCAGGCCGACCAGCCCGTCGACGGTCTGCACCTCCATGCCGATGGGCATGGAGGCAAATCCCTCGACATAACGCTGCTGGTCGGCCCTGGGCAGGTCGAGGAACCAGCCGCCACCGGCGGCGCGGTACATGTCCAGGTCGAGCCGGCCGCCGCGCAGGTGATTGATCGCCAGCGCCTCGTGGTTGCCCTGTACCGCGTAGAACCAGGGGCGGGCCAGCCAGTCCAGGGCCTGCAGGCTGTCCGGGCCGCGGTCCACCAGGTCGCCGACGCTGAACAGCCGGTCGACCTCGGGGTCGAAGCCCAGCGTGTCCAGGCACTGCCGCAGGCGGGCGAAATGGCCATGGATATCGCCCACCGCCAGGTCGCGTCCCCTTGTATTGGCGGCTACCCGCCTGAAACGGTTCATGGCATCGATCCTCTGCTAGCTGGCCAGCGTCAGGCGTAGAATAGAGGGGCAAAGCAGTCCGCCACCGGAGGTGCATCATGCGTACCGCCCTCGCTTGTACCGTGCTGATGGTGCTGGCATTCGACAGCATGGCACAAGGCACCCCGACCGCGCAGGTCGAGGTCCGTTTCGACCATCCCGAGAAATTCCGCGATGCCAGCCTCGATAGCCAGGGCTACGAGCGTGGCGCCGATGCCTACGTCATGAAAAGCCTGACCCAGCACCTGCAGAAGCTCGGCCAGCGCTACCTGCAGCCTGGCCAGCAGCTGCGCATCGCCATCAGCGACATCGACCTGGCCGGCCGCTACGAGCCCTGGCACGGCCGCGCCTACGACGTGCGCTTCATGCGCGAGATCACCTGGCCGAGCATCGACCTGAGCTACACCCTGAGCCAGCCTGGGCAGCCGGATCGCCAGGCCCAGGAGCGGGTCAGCGACAAGATGTACCTCAGCCGCCCGGGCCGCCAGGCCAGCAGCAGCGACCGCCTGTATGCGGAAAAGGCCATGCTCGACGACTGGTTCCGCCAACGCTTCGCGCCGCTTCCGGCCTCTTGAGCCCGACGCGATGGCCGCTGGTGCAGGCGACCCGGCCGGGGGTATCCTCTGCCGTTCGCCTTCACCAGGGATGGAAGCACCATGAAGCTATGCGCCGTACAACTGGCCAGCCGCAAGGGCGATCTGCCAGGCAACCTGCGCCGTCACCTGCACTGCATCGAGCGCGCCGTCGAGTTGGGCGCGCAGTTGGTGGCCTTTCCCGAACTGTCCCTGACGGGCTACGAACCCTCCCTCGCCCGCCAACTGGCGCACCCCGCCGATTCGGCGTTGCTCGATCCCCTGCAAGCCTTGTGCGATCGCCATGGCGTCAACGTGGCGGTCGGGCTGCCGCTACCGGCGGCAGATGGGGTGCACATCGGCCTGCCGATCCTGCGCCCGCACGCGCCGCGCCTGGCCTATGCCAAGCAGCGCCTGCACAGCGATGAACTGCCCTTTTTCGTCGCAGGCGACCGTCCCCTGGTCTTTCCCCTCGGCGACCGGCATGTCGCGCCGGCGATCTGCTACGAGTCGATGTTCTTCGAGCATGCCGAACAGGCCAGGTCGATGGGCGCAGACATCTACCTGGCCAGCGTGGCCAAGACCGCCAAGGGGATCGAAGAAGGGTTCACGCACTATCCCGAGGTGGCCCGGCGCCTTGGCATGCCGGTGTTGCTGGCCAACTGCGTCGGCCCGGCAGACACTTTCGTCGGCGCTGGCCATTGCGCCGCCTGGGACGATCGGGGGCGATTGCTGGCAGCGCTGGATGGGCACGCGCAGGGGTTGCTCCTGCTGGACACCTCGCTGGCCAGCGCCCAAGCCCTGCCACTGGATGACCTGCCAGCATGAAATACCTGCTGACGACCTTGGCCAGCTATGCCTGCACCTATTACCTGACCGGCCTGCTGATCCGCGGGCGCCTGGCCGACATCGCCGAGGGGCTGCGCCACCGCCCGGACGCCCCGCCGCCTGGCCAGTACCTGCGTGAGGTGGAGCAGCACGCCCGGCGTGCCCATCGGCGCTACAGCCTGGCGGCCGGTACCCTGGTGGCGGCGCTGGCCTGCCTGCTGCTGGCCTGGCTGGAGTGAAGCCGCCGGCGACTAGAAGTCCAGCGCCAGGCTCTGCCGCCCCTCCAGGGCGAGCAAGTACTGCTTGGCCGGCAGGCCACCGGCAAAACCGGTGAGGCTGCCCGAGGCGCCGATCACCCGGTGACACGGGGCGATGATCGAGATCGGGTTGCGCCCATTGGCCGCGCCGACCGCCCGCACGGCGCTGGGGCTGCCGATCTGCCGGGCGATCTCGCTGTAGCTGCGTGTTTCGCCGAAGGGGATGGTCAACAGCGCCGCCCACACCTGACGCTGGAAGTCGGTGCCGGCGAAGTCCAGGTCCAGTTCGAAGCGCTGACGCTGGCCGGCGAAGTACTCGCCCAACTGGCGGGCGGTTTCCACCAGCACGGGGTGGCTATCGTCCCGGTGCAGCCCGCCCAGGCGCACCCGGTTCTCCCGCTCCGCCTCCCACAGCACGGCAGCCAGCCGCTCGCCCCGCGCCACCAGCGTCAAGGTGCCGACGGGCGATTGCATCAGGGTGAAGGCGCAGGACATGACGGACTCCTCGGCAAGAAACGATTCCGAGGGACTGTACGCGTAACACCGTCGGATTGCATAGTCACCGCCCCGGCGCTTCCAGTGACAGCGGTGACAGTGGTTCGGGCGGCAGTTGCGACTGAAGGCATCGCACCCCGCCGCCCGACAGAGGCTACTTACCTGCCGGTGCAGGCAACGGCCATCTCGACATTGGCCGGGGACCTCGGCGTCTGCAGCGCAGCGTCGTTGACGATCCGCCTGGCGCGCCCGACGCCCCAGGCCAGGGCCCGGGTCATCGACTCGCCCGGACGGGAGTCGAACGCCTCCTCGTGCATCGCCATGCCGGATGGCGCATAGACGCCGATGAACATCTGCGTGGCGCCTGTACGCGACAGTCTCACCCGCACATCGATGCAGGTACCGTCGTCGAGTGTCTCGTCGTGTGTCCGATGATGAAGGGTCGGGTCTGCCCAAGACCAGTAAACGTCACCGCGAATTCTCATGCCGCCTCCTACGACTTTAGTCTTATACGTGTCGGTAGTGGCACCATAGCGCAAGGCCAGCAGGACGCAACCGCCGTTGGCCGGCCCGAGCGCGGAATCGGACGGTCGGGCGAGGGCCAGGTGTTGGCCAGCCGCTAGTCGGGTTTGGGCCTGGCCTTGTCGCGCGCGCAGGTGCCAGGGTACGACTCGACCCACTTGCGTTCCTGGCTCACCGCGCGAGGGTCATCGTCTTCCCTGCCACCGCCCTCCTCCTCGTTCATCAGCGGATCGTCGTCAGGGTCGGGTATATCGGGCCGTTCTGGGTCGATCGGGCCGTCAGGTGGTGTCGGGGCGTTCGGGTGCATGCCGCCTTGTTGCCTCGAGTCAGGGGTCATCGTCGTCTCCCTCGGGAAAGTCGCTGTCATCACACCTGGTTGGATGAAAGGCGCCGGGGGCCCGTTCGTTTTATCTGACGCCATTGGTCGGTCGAGCAGTTGGGGCCGCTTTGCAGCCCCAAACGCACCAGCCCCCAGGTACATCACGGCGATATCGGGTCGCTCGCCGGAAAGGTCTCGTCCAGCGCATTGTCCACGTTGGCTTCCCTTGGCTGCACCGCTTCGCCACACTTGCAGTCGGCCATGCGGCACGGCTCGCCGTTGCGGTGGCCGGTGGCGCAGGCCTCGCAGCAGTACGCCTTGCCATCCTGCAACAGGGCATTGGCGTCCACCGTGCAGGAACAATGGTTACAGGCACAACGTTGCTCGCTCATGCTCAGCTCCTTTCTCGATCATCGTCATCCCCTTCCACCGGCGATACCCGGTCGGTCCAGGGTTCGCCGTCGAGGGGCGCGGAGCGGGCCAGCTCGGCCTCGTCCAGGCCGATGCCGCCGCCGATCTCGTGCTCCTCGACCCGGCGCAGGGTCTTGTCCGCCGGCCCTCCGCTGCCGCCCGGCTCACGGGGGTCGCGGGCGCCGCTCTGGTCATGGAGGGTGTCGGGGCTCAGGTCGTCGAGGGTGACGTTGTCCTCGTGCAAGCTGTCGCTCAGGACCTCGCCACCGCTCATGCCGCTTTCGGCCACCCGCCGCGGCGGGTAGTCCTGGGCCACCTCCTGGGCCGGGCGCTCATCGCCGGCCCGTCCCTCGCGCTCGTCGTGACGGTCGCTGAAGTCCAGTTCGCGGACGCTGCCCATGCGGTCCTCGGTATCGTCGATCTCGGCCTGTGGCCGGTGTTTCGGGTCGTCTGGCTGGGGCATCACGGCTCTCCGTCAGGTGGGTTCATCTGGTCGACTGCCGACGCGGGGCAATGATTCAGAGTTTCTGCTGGATGGCGGCACCAGCCGCCTCGAAAATTTGAACTCTCCCCGCCAGCGCTCCCTCCCACCTCTAGAGACCCGCGAACCGTCCCGGAGCCCGCCATGGCCAAGCCCCTGCAGGAGTACCAGCGCAAACGCGACTTCGACGCCACGCCCGAGCCGTCCGGCAAGCGTCGCCACGGGCAGCAGGCCCACGCACTGCAGTACTGCATCCAGAAGCACGACGCCAGCCACCTGCACTACGACTTCCGCCTGGAACTGGACGGCACCCTCAAGAGCTGGGCCATCCCCAAGGGCCCCTCCCTCGACCCCACGGTGCGCCGCCTGGCGGTGCACGTGGAGGACCACCCGCTGGACTACGCCGATTTCGAAGGGCACATCCCCGAAGGCCACTACGGCGCCGGCGACGTGATCGTCTGGGACCGCGGTGTCTGGCAGCCGGAGGGCGACCCCCACGCCGCCTACGCCAAGGGCAAGCTGCGCTTTCGCCTGCAGGGCGAGAAGCTGGCCGGTGCGTGGAACCTGTTCCGTACCCACCTGGCTGGCAAGAAGGAGCAATGGCTGCTGGTCAAGTCCCACGATGGCGCGGCGCGCAGCGAGGCCGACTACTGCATCGTCGAGGCCGAGCCCGACAGCGTCCTCAGCGAACGCACCCTGGTGCCTCGTCGAGCCAAGGCCAGCGCCGCCAGCGAACGCCCCGCCAGCCCCCGCAAGCGCCCCGGCAAGGCCGAGCTGCCAGCACTGCTGCAACCGCAACTGGCCACGCTGGTCGACGCCCCGCCCGCCGGCGACTGGCGCTACGAGGTCAAGTTCGACGGCTACCGCATCCTCGCCCGCGTCGACGGCGACGACGTGCGCCTGTTCACCCGCAACGGCCATGACTGGAGTGCCCGAATGCCGCGCCAGGTGGCCGCCCTGGGCAAACTCAAGCTGGCCTGCGCCTGGCTCGACGGCGAGGTGGTGGTGCCCGGCGAACACGGCATGGCCGACTTCCAAGCCTTGCAGAACGCCTTCGACACCGAGCACGACGAACGCATCATCTACTACCTGTTCGACCTGCCATTCCTCGGCGGCCAGGACCTGCGCCAGGTGCCCCTAGAGAAACGCCGGGAGACGCTGCGCCAGTTGCTGGACGGGCACGAGTCGGACCTGCTCAGGTACTCCGCCGACTTCGAGCAGCCGGTCCAGGCCCTGCTCGACAGCGCCTGCCGCCTGCAGCTCGAGGGCCTGATCGGCAAGCGCGCCGGCAGCCCCTACCGAGGCCGGCGCAGCAGCGACTGGATCAAGCTCAAGTGCAAGCAACGCCAGGAGTTCGTGATCGTCGGCTATACCGACCCGAAGGGCAGCCGCGCCGGCCTTGGCGCCCTGCTGCTGGCCCTGCACGACAACGACAGCGGCGCGCTGCGCTATGCCGGCAAGGTCGGCACCGGTTTCAGCACCACCACCCTGCACAGCCTGCAGGCGCGCCTCGCCCCCCTGGAGATCGCCAAGCCGGCCCTGGCCAGGCCGCCGACCGGCGCCGAGGCCCGCGGCGTACACTGGCTGCAGCCACGGCTGCTGGCCGAAGTGGCCTACGCCCAGATGACCCGCGACGGCGTGGTGCGCCACGCGGTGTTCCATGGCCTGCGCGACGACAAGACGGCCACCGCCATCGACCTGGAGCGCGCCATGCCCAAGAGCCAAGTGTCGACAACCACCACCAGGGCCTGCGGGCCGACGATACCCGGCAACCTGCGCCTGACCCACCCCGACCGGGTGATCGACGCCACCTGCGGCGTGACCAAACGCCAGGTCGCCGAGTACTACGCCGAGGTCGCCGACTGGATCCTGCCGCAGCTCGAGCACCGCCCCGTCGCCCTGGTACGCGCCCCCGACGGCCTCGGCGGCGAACTGTTCTTCCAGAAGAACGCCGGCCAGTTGCACATCCCTGGCGTGGTCAGCTACAGCAAGGCGCAGGCCGGCCAGGCGGCGATGATCCTCAACAGCGCCGAGAGCCTGCTGGGCGCGGTGCAGATGAACATGCTCGAACTGCACACCTGGAACGGCACCGACAAGGACTTCGACCGGCCCGACCGCTTCGTCCTCGACCTCGACCCCGACCCGGCGTTGCCCTGGAAGGCCATGCTCGAAGCCACCCAGCTGACCCTCACCCTGCTCGATGAGCTGGGCCTGAAGGTGTTCCTCAAGACCAGCGGCGGCAAGGGCATCCACCTGGTGGTACCACTGACCCGCCGCGCCGATTGGGACGAGGTGAAGGACTTCAGCCACGCCGTCGTCGACCACCTGGCCGGGCTGTTCCCCGACCGCCTGAGCGCGGTGTCCGGGCCGAAGAACCGAATCGGGCGGATCTTCATCGACTACCTGCGCAACGGCAAGGGCGCCACCACCGTCAGCGCCTATTCTCTGCGGGCCCGCGAGGGCCTGCCGGTGTCGGTGCCGATCTGGCGGGAAGAGCTGGCCCAACTCAAGGGCGCCAACCAGTGGCACATCGGCAATGTGCGCGAGCGCTTGGCCGAGGTCGACGACCCTTGGGCCGACTTCGGCAAGACCCGCCAATCGATCACCGCGCGCATGCGCAAGCGACTGGGGCTGGGCTGATGGAGCGGCTGATCGACCTGCTACAGTGGCCGGCGATGGTGCTGACCGTACTGGCCGCCTGGTGCATTGGCTCGCGTCAGCCCCGGCGGCGGCGGATCGGGTTCTGCTGCTTCATCAGCAGCAATGTGCTGTGGGTGATCTGGGGCTGGCACGTGCAGGCGTGGGCCTTGATCGTCCTGCAGTTCTGCCTGTGCGCCATGAATCTGCGTGGCTGGAAGAAGAACACCCCGGTGGAGCATACCCCATGAGCATCGTCCAGGACTTCGACCTGACCCATCTCGACCGCCTGTTGCGCACGTTCACCGAACGGCCCCAGGCGCTGAACCTCGACACTCAGCTGCTGGCGCTGATGCAGGCGTTGCAGGCCGACCACCTCGACCTGCTGCCACTGCCCGGCCAGGGCCATACCCTGCAGCGCTGGCAGACCCTGGCGCGCATCGCTGGCTGCGACCTGGCCTTGGCCAAGCTCTACGAGGGCCATACCGATGCCCTGGCGATCCTCGCCGAATGCGCCGCGCCGCACCTGGTGGGCGACGGCATCTGGGGAGTGTGGGCCGCCGAGCCGCCGGATGCCCGCGCACGCATCGTCGCACGTGACGGCGAGCGGGTGCGCCTCGGCGGGCGCAAGGCCTGGTGTTCCGGCGCCTTGCAGATCGACCGGGCGTTGATCACTGCCTGGGCCGACGACACGCAGCCACAGCTGGTGGCCATCGAGCTGTCGCACCCCAGCCAGCGCATCCAGGCAGACCGTTGGCAGGCGGTGGGCATGGCCACCACCACCAGTGTCGAGATCGCATTCGACGACAGCCCCGGCATCGCCGTCGGTCGCCCCGGCCAGTACCTGTCGCGCCCGGGGTTCTGGCACGGTGGTGCCGGCATCGCTGCCTGCTGGTACGGCGCCGCCGAGGCCCTGGCCGACTACCTGCGCGAGCAGTGCCGCAAGCCACGCCCCGATGTCCACGCCGAGGCTCATCTGGGGGCGGTGGACGCCGCGCTGTTCGGCGCCCGCGCCGCCCTGCGCGAATGCGCCGCCTGGATCGACCGGCAGCCGACCGCCGATGCCAGCTTCGAAGTCCGCCGCACCCGCGCCCAGGTGGAGCAGGCGGTCGAGCAGGTGATCCGTCACGTGGGTCGTGCGCTAGGGGCCACGCCCTTCTGTCGCAGCAGCCATTTCGCCAGGCTCAGCGCCGACTTGCCCGTGTACCTGCGCCAGAGCCACGCCGAGCGTGACCTGGCAGCGCTCGGGCAACAGCTGGCCCAGGTGCCGGCAGGTGCGTGGCAGCTATGAGCGAGAACCGCATCCAGGCCAGCCGCGGCACGCCCTGGAGCGCCTGGCAGCACTCGGCGCACCTGGCCCGGGCCAGTTGGATCAGCCCCGATCAGCTATGCCCGCCGGGCCGGCGCCTGGTCCTGGTGGCGCCGCACCCGGACGACGAGGTTCTCATGGCCGGCGGGCTGCTGGCGGGCTTTCACGGCCGAGAACAGGACCTGCTGCTGATCTCGGTCAGCGATGGCGAGGCCAGCCACCCCGGGTCCGCGCACTGGACCGAGCATCGCCTGCGGCGCCAGCGGCCGCTGGAGAGCCGCCACGCCCTGCAACACTTGGAGCTGGACCTCAACCAACTGCAATGGCACCGGCTCAACCTCAAGGACGGTGCCGTGGCCCGCGACGAGGCGTTCCTGGTCAACCACCTGGGCCAGGCGCTCAAGCCCGGCGACCTGCTGCTGACCACCTGGCGCGGCGACGGTCATGCCGATCACGAGGCGGTCGGCCGCGCCGCGGCCCAGGCCGCCCGGGCCCGCCAGGCGCAGTTGGCCGAGGTACCGGTATGGGCCTGGCACTGGGCTCAACCCGACGATCCCCGCCTGCCCTGGCCCCGCGCCCACCGCCTGCAACTGGACGAGACGCGCCTGGCGCGCAAACGCCTGGCCATCGCCGCCCATGCCAGCCAGCTGGCGCCGGACCAGGGGCGCCCGCCGGTGCTCCCGTCCAGCCTGCTGGAATGCCTGCTGCAACCTTTCGAACTGGTGCTGCTTTGAATGGAAACGGAGTTGCCATGACCCTCGATGCACAGTATTTCGCTGAGCTGTACGCCACCAACGACGATCCCTGGGCCTTCCGCACCCGCTGGTACGAGCGGCGCAAACGCGCGCTGGCGATGGCCTGCCTGCCGCGCCAGTGCTACCCGCGCATCTTCGAGCCAGCCTGCGCCAACGGCGAACTGAGCGTTCAACTGGCCGAGCGCTGCGCCAGCCTGCTCTGCCAGGACATCGACAGCACCGCCGTGAGCCTCGCCCGCGAGCGCCTGGCCGGCGTGGCACATGCCAGCGTCGAGCAGGGCCGGCTGCCGGCGGACTGGCCCGCCGGGCGCTTCGACCTGATCGTCCTCAGCGAGATCGGCTATTACCTGGACCCGGCCGAGTGGCTGCACGTGATCGAGCGGGCCGTGGACAGCCTGAGCGACGACGGCGGCCTGCTGGCCTGCCACTGGCGCCATCCGATCGCCGGCTGCCCCCAGGACGGTGACCAGGTGCATGCGCTGATGGCCCACCACCTGCCACTGTATCCGCTGTTGCGCCACGAGGAAGCGGACTTCGTGCTGGCGTACTGGTCGTGCCGGCCCAACGTGCTCGACCTGGACGAGACCTGCCCATGATCGCGGTGATCATTCCCGCCCACAACGAAGCCCGCTGGCTCGGCCGATGCCTTGCGGCGGTCAAGGCCGCTGCGGTCCAGGCCCGGTGCGCCGGGCACTGCGTCGAGGTGCTGGTGGTGCTGGACCGCTGCAGCGACGCCAGCGCCGCCATTGCCCGTCGCCATGGCGTGCAGACCCTGGCGGTGGAAGCCGGCAACGTCGGCATCGCCCGCCGCGTCGGGGCGGCGCTGATGCTCGAACGCGGGGCTCGCTGGCTGGCCTTCACCGACGCCGACAGCCGGGTGCCATTGCACTGGCTGCTGTCGCAGGTGCAGTTCGCCGCCGATGCAGTGTGCGGCACGGTGCACGTCGAACGCTGGCAGCCATGGCAGAAGGCGGCCCTGCGCGAGTTGTACCGCAGCCGTTACGAGGCGCGCGAGGGGCACCGCCATGTGCATGGCGCCAACCTTGGCGTGTGTGCCCGCGCCTATGAGCGGGTGGGAGGTTTCCTGCCGTTGCCGACCCATGAGGATGTCCACCTGGTGCGGGCGCTGGAAGCCAGTGGTGCGCAGATCGTCTGGACGGCGCGGCACAGCGTGGCGACCAGTAGTCGCCGGGGCAGTCGGGCGCGGGATGGGTTCGGGGACTACTTGGCGGGGCTGGAGACTTCGCTGTCGTAGCGGCTTACCGGCGATGGGCTGCGCAGCAGCCCCATGACTCCCAAGCCTCCCCGACCGGCCGGCCTACATTGCCATCACGACGCCTTGCGCGAGCGCTTGGCCGTCTTCTTCGGCGCGCCGCCCTTGCCCCCCAGGCTGCGCTTGAGCAACTCGGTGAGGTCGATGATGTCGGCTCCCTTCTCCGCCGCGCCTTCGCCCTTCTCCACCACGCTGATCTTGCCCTTGCTGGCCTTCTCCTGCACCAGGTCGAGAATGGTCTGGCGGAAGGCGTCGTGGTACTCCCCGGGTGTCCACGGCCCGCTCATGTCCTCCACCAGGCGACGGGCCATGTCCAGTTCGCGCTTGTCGACCTTGGCCTCGGTCACGCTCTTGTCCAGCTCCAGCGTTTCCAGGCCGCGCACCTCCTCGGGCCAGCGCAGGGTGATCAGCACCAGCGCCTCCTCCAGCGGGCGCAGCAGTGCCAGGTGCTGGCGGGTGTGCAGCACCACCGTGGCCAGAGCCACCTTGCCGGTGCTCTGCAGGGTTTCTCGCAACAGGGCGTAGACCTTGCCGCCCCGGCGATCGGGGCTCAGGTAATACGGGGTGTCGAAATGCTGCAGAGGGATCTCGCTCGCCTCGACGAAGGAAAAGATGTCGATGGTCTGGGTCGCTTCCGGGCGCGCCTCGCGGATCTCCTGCTCGCTGATGATCACGTAGCGGCCTTTCTCGTATGCCACGCCCTTGACGATATCGTCCTTGTCGATTTCCTTGCCGGTGATCTTGTTCACCCGCTTGTAGCCCACCGGCTCCATGCTGCGCTTGTCGAGCCAGTCGAAATCCACCCGTTCGCTGCGTACCGCGGTGTTGAGGGAGACGGGGATATGCACGAGGCCGAAGCTGATCGCGCCCTTCCAGATTGCCCGGGCCATGGCAGTGCTCCTAAGGTTCGAACGGCGCGCCGTGCCGGCAGTAGCGCAAGGTGCCGCAACGCTCGCAGCACTGGCATTGCAGCCCGGCGACTTCACAGGTCAGCGTGGCGCGCCACTGGCAACCACGCAACAGGCAGACAAGGCTCATCGACCACCTCCTGGGGCCCGGAAAACGCAGGCCCCTCCCTTGCAGTGACTACGCAGCATCCCGAAGGTTTACCCGCCCTGCTCTACGGCAGCGGGTTGCCACCGGTGACACCGAAGACCTCGCCGGTGATGTAGCTCGACTCCTGGGACGCCAGCAGCACGTACAGCGGCGCGCATTCGGCCGGCTGGCCGGGGCGCTTCATCGGGCTCTGTGCGCCGAACGAAGGGATCTTCTCCGGCGGCTGGCCGCCACTGGGCTGCAGCACGGTCCAGATCGGCCCCGGGGCCACGGCATTGACCCGGATGCCGCGCTCGACCACCTGCTTGGCCAGAGCCTTGGTGAAGGCGACGATGGCGGCCTTGGTGGTGGCGTAGTCGAGCAGGGTCGCCGAGGGCTGGTAGGACTGGATCGACGCGGTGTTGATGATGGTCGCCCCGGCCGGCATCAGCGGCACGGCGGCCTGGCACAGCCAGAACATCGCATAAATGTTGGTCTTCATCGTGTGGTCGAACTGTTCGTGGCTGATCTGGCCGATGTCCTTGCGTGCCTCCTGCTTGCCGGCGACGTTGACCAGGATGTCCAGGCCGCCCAGCTGCTCGTGGGCCTGGTCCACCAGTTGCGCACAGAACGCTTCGTCCTTTAGATCGCCAGGGATGGCGATGGCCCGGCGCCCTTCGGCCTCGATCAGCTTGATCACCTCGCGGGCGTCGGGCTGCTCCATGGGCATGTAGTTGAGCACAATGTCGGCGCCCTCGCGGGCGAAGGCGATGGCCACGGCGCGGCCGATGCCCGAGTCGGCGCCGGTGATCAGCGCCTTGCGCCCGGCCAGGCGGCCGAAACCTTTGTAGGTGTCTTCACCGTGGTCGGGCTTGGGTTGCATGTTCACGTCCAGCCCCGGCTCCGCCTGGCCCTGGGCGGGAAACGGCGGATGCGGGTACTGGGTCAGGGGGTTCTGCATGCTGAACTGGTCGCGGGGTCTGTTGGGCATGGGGGCCTCCTGCTGGCGCTGTCTGATGGGCCCGTCGCTAGGCTGAACGACGTCACCTTTTTTTCGAGGCAGGCACGCGGCGAAGGTTTGTTTCGCGGGGCGGCGTTGCCGACGGGTGGTTGCCACAGGCGCGCTGAACCAATTGCCGCGTCCAGGCGTCCACCACAAAAGTTCGAGCGAGGCGCAATCGATGCAAGAAGATCCTGTCCAGGTCGTGCTGGACTACCTGAAGCGACACGACCTGGTGTTGACCACCGCCGAGTCCTGTACCGCCGGGCGCATGGTCGCTTTGCTGGCCGAGAAGCCTGGCACCGGCGAGGTGCTGGAAAGCGGCTACGTGGTCTATTCGCCCAAGGCCAAGCAGCGCCTGCTCGGCGTCAGCCCTCTGACCATCGAGCGCTATGGCCTGACCAGCGAGGCCGTGGCCTGGGAAATGGCCCTCGGCGCCCTCAAGGACAGCACCGCCACTGTCGCCATCGCCACCACCGGCGTGGCCGGGCCCGACGGTGCCGCTGGCATCGCGCCGGGCACCCTGTGCTTCGCCTGGGCCTTCGCCGGCGAGCCGCTGGCGGTGTTCACCCGCAGCCAGCGCTTCTTCGGCGATCGCCCCGAGGTGCTGCGCCAGGGCGCGCTGTACGGCCTGACGCGGCTGGAGCACTACCACCAACGCTGGCTGCGCGGCGAGCGGGCCTGACAGGAGCGCGACATGACGGATGACGAACAGGCCTCGCGTCGGTATCCCGTGCACGAAGACATGCACCTGCAGCGCCGCGTGTGGCGTTTCGAGCGGGCCGGCTGGTATGCCCTGCTGGTACTGGTCGTGGCGGCACTGGCCGGGCTGTTCGGCAATGGCCCGCTCAGCCAGGGCGAGGTGGAGAGCGCGGACGGCCGGGTGCGGGTGGAATACCAGCGCTTCAGCCGCAGCGGTGCGGTCGACAGCCTGCGCATCCGCATCCAAGGCACGGCCGGGGAGCCGCTGCAGGTGCTGCTCGGCGGTTCGCTGTTCCGTGAAGCGAGCATCGAGACGCTGCAGCCCGAGCCGCTGGCATCGCTGTCCCAGGGCCGGGCCCTGTTGCTGCGGGTGGGGACCGGCGCGGATGGCGTGGCCACCCTGTACCTGACCCTGCGCGCCGACACCGTCGGCACGCTTGATGGCCTGGTCAGGGCCGGGCCGACCAGCGCCGTGCGCTTTTCCACCTTCGTCTACCCCTAGGAGCTGCCATGGACTCGACCCTTCGCGCCGCCGGCATGTATGTCGCCCTGATGCTGCTGTTTCGCATCGCCGGCCGGCGCTCGCTGGCCGACCTGACCACCTTCGACTTCGTGCTGCTGTTGATCATTGGCGAGGCGACCCAGCAGGCCTTGCTGGGCGAAGACTTTTCCTTCACCAACGCGATGCTGGTGATCGCCACGCTGATCGTGCTGGATGTCGGGCTGTCGCTGGCCAAGCTGAACTCCGTGCGCCTGGCCCGGCTGCTCGACGGCCATGCCACGCTGGTGGTGGAACACGGGCGCTTCCTGCACGGGCGCATGCGCCGGGCACGGCTGACCGAGGACGATATCCTCGAGTCGGCGCGTGACAGCCAGGGGGTCGAGACGGTGGAGCAGATCAGGTATGCGATCGTCGAGCGCAACGGCAAGATTTCGATCGTCAAGGAGCAGTGAGGGGGCCGCTTCGCGTCCCGAGCTCAGAAAGCCCTCTGGATTTACACCTCACCCTTTGCTGTGTTCCGGCGAGGTCGGCCCGGTGCCAGGCTTGATCCCGCGAGGACCGAAGATGCCCCAGATGATCAGCCCCAGCACCGGCAAGGCCACCAGTACCAGGGCCCAGAGAATTTTGGTCGCATCGGACTTCTCGCTGCGAAACACGCTGACGATGGCCCACAGGTCCACCAGCAGGATGATCACCGCGACCGCTATCCAGAAATAGATCGTCAACTCACCCATGGCGCTTACCTCCTCGGGTTCGAAAGTGTTCAGGCCTGCCCCTGCGCGCTGGCCGGGGGCAGGCCGTTTTCCTGGCCCTGCGCCAGCACCTGGTCGACCACCGCCCGCACGGCCTGGCGGTGGTCGAGGCCGGCACCCTGGGCCTGCGCCAGGCAGTCGAGTTGCTGGTCGGCACTGGTGCCTTCGCGCAGGATGCGCTGGGCCTGGATGAAGGCGCGTTCGGCATCGGCGGAGTCGACCGGGACCTGCGCCTGCAACTGCGCCAGCCACCCCTCGGCGCTCACCGGCTGTTCGTCGTGGACTCCGATGAACTGGCCGTGGCGGCCGTGGCGCTTGGCTCGCCAGTAGTTTTCCTCGGTGATCCAGCGGACCTCCCGCGACAGCGGCGCCGGAGCGTAATGGGGTTGCGCGCAGCTTTCCACCAGGTGGCGGAACAGGCCGGCGATGCACAGGGCATCCTCCAGGCGCGGGCAGGCGTCGCAAATGCGCAGCTCCACCGTGGGGAAGCGTCGCGACGGCCGGATCGCCCACCAGAAGTCGCCATCCCTGGCCAGTGAGCCGGTACGCTCCAGCAACGCCCGGTAGCGCTGGTAGGCGGCCCAGTCGGCCAAGGGCTCCGGCAGCCCGGTGTGCGGCCACTCGCCACTGATCACCCGGCGATAACTCATGTAGCCGGTGACCTGGCCACCCCACAGCGGCGACGACGTGCTCAGCACCAGCAGCAGCGGCAGCCAGTACAGCAGCCGGTTGATCAGCTGCATGCGGTCGCAGCCCGGCGGCACGCCCACGTGCACGTGCAACCCGGACAGCAGGCTGCGCCGCGCCACGTGCTGGTAGTCATCGAAGACCTGGCGGTAGTGCGGGGTGGTCCGGGCTCGCTGGCGCAACCACTGCGCGCAGGGGTGGCTGGCGGCGCAGTACAGGCCCACGCCCTCCGCGGCCAGGGCATCGCCCAGGCGCTGGCGGCTGTCGCAAAAGAACTGGCGTGCCTCGTGCAGGTTGCCGAACACCGGCGAGGCGACTTCGATCTGGCTGCGGAACATTTCCTCGGCGAAGTATTCTCCCATCACCTCGCGACAGCGTCGGGCCACGGCCAGGGACGGCGTGGCCAGCACGCGGCCGTTGGCCAGCTCCACGAGGAGGTACTCTTCCTCGATACCGAACATGCAAGGCCGGTACATGGCCGCATCATCCGCTGCGGGTGACGCTGAACGCCACGGCAGCGATGCGCTCGACCTGCTGGTAGCCCGGCTCGAGCAGTTGCTCGCCGAACACGTCCGGGTCCACTTCCCGGTACACCCAGCTCCACTGTGGCCCGGCCAGGCGCAGGCGGATGGCGTCGAGCAAGGCGTCGCGCCCCTCGACGATGGCCACGCCGGTATAGAGCAGCAAGGTGCCGCCCGGGGCCAGGCGCTGGCAGGCCTGTTCGACGATGCGCAGCGACAGCTGCGCGCCCAGCGCCCCTCCGCCGTGGCGATAGACCCGTTGGCCGGCATCGAGCATGTAGGGCGGGTTGGCCACGATCAGGTCGAAGGTACCGCTGACGCCGTCGAGCAAGTCGCTCGGTTCCACCGAGACATTGCCCACCCCTGCCAGGGCGGCATTGATGGCGGTGTAGCGCAGGGCCAGAGGGTTGATGTCCAGCGCGCTGACCTGCGCATGCGGTGCGGCACGGGCGATGATCAACGCACCGATGCCAGTACCGCAGCCGATGTCGACGGCGTGCTGGACACGGGAGGGGCTGCGCTGCAGGTGGTCGTGGATGACCTGGGCGAAACGGTAGCTGTCGGGGCCGAAGAACACCGCGTCGCTGGCCTCGGTGGGAAAGGCCGAGTGCACCAGCAACAGGTCGTCCAGGTTCGACCAGCGCACCTTGGCGCGCAACCGTTCGCCCGCCTCCTCCAGGACCTGGGCGGTACGCAGTTGCTCGAGCTCGTCGAGCGACAGCAAGGAGGGCGGGAACGGCCGGCTCCAGCCGAACACGTCACGCAGGGTACGGGCGCGCTCGGCGCCTTCGCGGGCGTTGTTGCGCGCGTGGGTCGCCGGGGTCACGCAGGTGAAGCGGTAGCCGTCGGCGCGCAGGCGCCGGCCCAGCTGCAGCAGGGCCTGGTCGGCCTGGGTCTGTTCCTGGTTCAGCAGCATCAGTGAGGTTCCTCCTGGGCAAGGCCGGTCGCATGGGCGTAGGCGCGGGTGGCGCGCAGGCCTTCGGGCAAGGCGTGCCGGTTGCCGGCCATGCGCTGGATCAGAGCCTCGAGGGGCAGCGCCCTGGCGTGGGCGTCGTCCCGCTCGCCTGGGGCCATCTCGGCCTGCCAACTGCCCGGCGCCACCCGGGATACCCTGGCGCCTGGCCAGTCGCCGGCGATCCAGTCGTGCCAGAGTTGCTTCTCGTAGGCGCTGAACACCCCGAACATGGCGGCGTTGGGGCCTTCGATCAGGCTCCACAGGCGGCTGCGCGCCGGGTCCTGGCCACGGCATACCCAACCTTGGCGCTGCAAGGCCTGGAGAAACCCGGGCATGGCCTCGGCCGTGGACAGCCACTGGTTGATCGTGCGGCCCTGCAGGCGGCAGTGGTCGGCGTGCATGAGCCGGCCGAAGGCGCGCTTGCGCTCCAGAGCCGCGAGCAGTTCGCCCTCGAGGTCGAAACTGGCGATCAGGCTGGGTGTGTCGATACCCAGGGCGTTGAGCCGATAACCGCGCCGGACTCGTTGGTAGAACGCCTCGCCACCCGCTTGCGGCCATAGCTGGCGTAACGTCTGGAGCGACTTGCGGGCATGACCGCTGGCGGCATTGTCGATGGTCACGTGCAGTTGGAAGTAGTGGCCGTCGATGCCCAGCTCGGCCAACTCCTGGGTAGTGATCAGCAGGTGCAGCGGTGGCTGCTCATAACCAAAATTGTAGCCGATCACTTCGGCGAGAAAGCGGTCGCCGTGCTGTCCCAAGGCCAGTTGCAAGGCCCCTTGCAGGTAGCGTCCGTCGTCCAGGGGCAGTGGCTCGAGGCAGCCCAGCCGGCTGAGCAGGCGCTGGTAGATCAGCACATGGTTGCAACGCGGGTCGCCGTCACCGAGTTCCTCGAGGAAAGTGCGGATCAGGCCGTGGTAACGCGGGTCGCGCCAGTGCCGCAGGGTGCCATGCAGCCAGGCGCCATCGACCGCCTTGGTGGGGGCCACCTGCTGCAGGAACCACAGGGCCTGGGCGCGGTTGGCGAAGTAGCGGCGCGACGCGCCCTGGCGTCGCGCTGCCAGGTAGGCGGCATAGTCCTGGGCGACACGCTCGGCGTGTTCGCCGACCCAGGCCTCCAGTTGCCAGGGTGAGGTCGGCAGGTCATCGCGCAGGCCGTCGACGCGGGCCAGTTGCCCGGCGAGCCATTGTTCAGCGTCGCTGCACTGCCCGGCCAACAGCGCTTGGTAGCGTCGCGCCAGGCTGTCGTCGGCGGGCGGGGCCAGCGCCGTGCTGGCGGCCGCTTGGGTCATGAGCCTCATGCCTGGGTCCTTTCGCCTGCTCAGTTATCCTGGTCCCGCGGCGGCATCGGCTGCGGTTCGGGCGTCGGCTGAGTGGCCGGCGCGTCGGGCTGCTGCATCTGCAGCGATGGCTTGCTCGGGTCGGCGTCCTTGGCCGGATGGTCGTTGTCACGGTCGAAACAGCCGCCGAGCAGCGTCAGGCTGCCCAGCAGGCAGATCAGTGGAGCCATGCGCATGGGATGTCCTCCTGCGCTGGAACGTGAGCGCAGTGCCAGGAGGCCCGGCACTGCGGGATGCCGCTACGAGCGACCGCCCTTGCGGCCCGACTCGCTCGACCGGCCAGCGCCGGAATGCTGGCCGCCCTTGCGACCGGCTTCGGAGGCTTTCTGGCGGTCATTGGCGAAGTTGCCCGGGTTCTTCGATCCACCCTGGCTGCCGGTCCTGCTGTTCTCTTTGTTGGCCATGGTTGCTACCTCGTGTGGCTTGGGATGCACGGCCGTGTGCCGTACATAGCTTGGGAGTACGGCGGCAAGGCGGGATTCGCTCGATTCCGCTATCCACCGGACCGGTGGCGTTAAATAAGCGACCGGCGCTTATTGGTGCGCCAGGCTTACAAAGACTGCCTAGCCTTGCCGTGGATCGCCTCCAGCCTCCTCCAGCACCCGTTGCCGTCGGCCCAGCCAGCCGCCGGTCACTCCCCAGCCCAAGGCGATCAGCGCGCCGATCAGCATGGCCAGTTGCGGATGCTCGCCGATCACGTCCAGCCCGCGCTTGACCCAGCCGCTCAAGGCATCGCCACCTCGGTAGACCACCGTGTCGATGAAGTTCTTGGCCTTGTACTTGTCCTCGGCCGGCAGCACGGTGAACAGCATTTCCCGCCCGGGCCGGACCAATGCGTATTCGCCGGCCCGGCGCACCACCATCACCACCACGAACACCGCGAACACCGGTGCCAGGGCCAGCCACAGGAAACCGACGGCCATCACCAGCGGCACCACCACCAGCAGCACGCCTACGCCCAGGCGCCGGGCCAGGCGGCCGGTGACGAACACCTGGGTGAGGATCGCCAGGGCCTGGACCACCGTGTCGATCAGGCCGAACACCTGGGTCTGGCGGGTGCGGTCGGTGAAGGTCTCGCTGACGATGCGCGCCTGCTCGAAGTACAGGAAGGTGCTGACGCTGGCCAGCAGCACCACGAACAGGGCGATGCCCAGCAGGTAGGGCGAGCGCAGCACCGCCGTGGCACCGGCGAAGGGGTTGCCGCCCAGCGGCCGCGACGGCGGGTGCTCGGCCAGGGCCGGCAATGGATGGCGGTCGCGCCAGTGCTGCAGGTAGCCGGCCGCCGCGATGCTGCCGAGCAGGAACAATCCGGCCAGCAGCAACAGCCCGGCATGGCCCAGCGGTGCCACCAGCAGCGTGCCGAGCAACGGACCGCTCAGGCCACCGAGGCTGGCACCGGCGGCCAGCAGGCCGAACAGGCGCTTGCCCTGGGCGCTGGTGAACAGGTCGGCGAGCACGCTCCAGGCCAGGGAAATGGCCAGCAGGTTGAACACCGACAGCCAGATGTAGAACGCCCGTGCGTTCCACAGGTCGTCGGGATCGCGGGCGAACAGCAGGGCGAACAGCCACAGGTTGCTGACGAAGAAGCCGTAGGTCCAGGGCAGGATGCGCCGGCGCCTGACCCGCGAGGCCAGCCAGCCGAACAGCGGCAGGCATGCCAGGGTGACCACGAAGGTGCCGGTGAACAACCATTGCAGGTTCTCCACCCCACCGGCCACGCCCATGGTCTCGCGCACCGGGCGCAACATGAAATAGCCGGTGAACAGCAGGTAGAACAAGGCCAGCCCGGCGACCACCGCCGGGCCTTCGCCAGGCTGGATGTTCAGCCCCTGGTCCAGGCGCCGCCGCCAGCCGTCCATGGCGTCAGGCGAACAGCTTGACCAGCGCCTGCTGTTGGGCCTCGCTGAGCAGCGGCCCTGTGCCGGCCTTGAGCTGGTCGAGCTGGCGCTCCGGGCGGCTGGTGGCCGGGATCACCGTGGTCACCGCCGGGTGGCTGATGGCGAACTTGAGGAACAACTGCGCCCAACTGCCGATCCCGACCTGCGCGGCCCATCCCGGCAATGCCTGGTCCTTGACCCTGGCGAACAGGCGGCCATCGTCGAAGGCACGGTTGATCAGCACCGCCACGCCCTTGTCCTGGCACAGCGGCAGCAGTTCGCGGGCAGCCTCGGGGGCGTTGACCGAATAGTTGATCTGGATGAAATCCAGGGGCTCGCTGCGCACGATGCGCGCCACCTCGTCCTGGCCACTGGCCAGGTAATGGGTGATGCCGACGTAGCGGGTCTTGCCCTGGGCCTTGAGTTCGCGCGCATAGGGCAACTGGGTCCGCCAGTCGCGCAGGTTGTGGATCTGCAGCAGGTCGACCTTGTCGGTACGCAGGCTCCTGAGGCTGCCGGCCCATTGTTCCTCGGCGGCGGCGCGGCTGTCGGCGGCGATCTTGGTGGCCAGGAAGCACTGGCGGTGCCAGCCGCCCTCCTCCAGCAATTGGCCGAGGATGGCGTCGGCGCCGCCGTAGTTGGGCGAGGTGTCGATCACCTTGCCGCCCCCCGCGAAGAACAACCTCAGCACGTCCTTGAGCTGCTGGTACTGGGCAGAGCCCGAGCGGACCTCGAAACTGCCAGAGGTGCCGGCGCCGATCACCGGCAGGGCTTCGCCGGTGGACGGCACCTTGCGGGCCAGCAGGCCGCTGGCGGGCTCGGCGCGCAACCAGGGTGTGGTCGCCAGCAACCCCACCGCCGCGCCGGCACGTAGGACATCGCGACGCCTGAACATAGAAAAGCCTCCGTCATGAGTCGGAAACTTTACAAGGCTAGCTGCTGGCCCTGGTGCTGTCCGGGGATTCTGTATCCGGATGTTTAGGCTTGGGGCCGCTTAGCGGCCCCAAAATGCCAGAGGCCTACAGCAGCAAGCTCAGGTCCAGCCCCTGCTCCGTCATGGGCGGGCACCAGTAGTAGCCACCGGTCAGTGGCCGGCTGAAGCGGTACAGGCCATCGACCACACCGTCCTCCAGGCCACTCATGCGCCGCAACTGCACTTCGAAGGCATCGAAGGCATGCCCCAGGGCGACGAACGCCAGGCCAGCGCCGCGCTCGTCGGCCCAGGCCAGCGAGCGGCGAACGATGAACGCCTCCGGCTCGAAGCTTTCCTGGGCGGTACGCTTGACGTGGGCCGACGCAGGCGCGTCCTCCAGCTCTTCGTTGTCGTCGAGGCGGCGGCCGATGATGTTGTCCTGTTCGTCCTGGGGCAGCGACTTGAAGTAGCCCAGGTCGTGCTTCCACAGCTGGAAGGCGGCGAAACTGGAGCCGGCCAGGCCCACCTGCTCGCCAGCGACGATCGCCGCCTCGACGGCGGCCTCGTCCACCGGGTTCTCGGTGCCATCCTCGTAGCCACTGAGGTCGTGGCCACCGCGGTGCAGGAAGCCCTCGACGCTGTCCACCAGGCTCAGCGCCGGGGCCAACAGCGCCTCCAGCGCCTGGGCGCGCAGAAACAGCTCGCCGCGCTGTTCACCGCGCAGCCACAGCCACAGGCCATGCTGGGTGCTGGGGTTCTCCACCGCCGCGTCCAACTGCGGGAAGGCGCGCAGCCCCGGAACCTGACGCCCCAGTGCTTTGGCCAGCGGCGCGCCGACGCCCAGGATCAGTGCCTGGCCGTCGACCTGCGGCAGCAGCGCATCCAGCACGGCGGGCAGCGCCTCGGCCGCATGGACGGTGAAGAACAGGTGACGGGCATGGGCCGGCACCGGGGTGGCAAGCAGACCTTGCTGGAACGGCATGACAGGCTAATCCTCGGCAAAAGCGCGCATGCTAGAGCCGCAAGCCGCAAGCTTCAAGCTCCAGGTGGCGCGCAGATCTGCTTACCCTCGCAGCTTGCAGCTAAACTGCTCTCAATTTGCCAAAGGGATGCCCACGATGACCGCCTCACCCCTGCTCACCGCTGTCCTACCCCTCGCCCTGGGCATCATCATGCTCGGCCTTGGGCTGTCACTGACCCTGGCCGACTTCGCCCGAGTGGTGAAGTACCCTAAGCCTGTGATCGTCGGCCTGGCCTGCCAGCTCGTGCTGCTGCCATTCGTGTGCTTCCTGATCGTCAATGGCTTCGGCCTGGAGTCGGCGCTGGCGGTGGGGCTGATGCTGCTGGCCGCGTCGCCCGGCGGCACCACGGCCAACCTGTTCAGCCACCTGGCCCATGGTGACGTGGCATTGAACATCACGCTGACGGCGGTCAACTCGTTGATCGCCATCCTCACCATGCCGTTGCTGGTGAACCTGTCGCTGATGTGGTTCATGGCATCCGACCAGGCCATCCCCCTGCAATTCGCCAAGGTCATGCAGGTGTTCGCCATCGTGTTGCTGCCGGTGGCCCTGGGCATGCTGATCCGGCATTGGGCACCGGCTTTCGCCGCGCGCCTGGAGAAGCCGATGAAGCTGGTGGCGGCGTTGTTCCTGGCCTTCACCGTCATCCTGGCGCTGGTCAAGGACTGGCAGACCGTGGTCGAGTACGCGCCGGTGGTCGGCGTGGCGGCGCTGCTGTTCAACCTGCTCAGCCTCGGCGTCGGGTACTGGGTACCGCGCCTGTTGAACATTCCCAAGCGCCAGGCCATCGCCATCGGCATGGAGATCGGCATCCACAATGGCACGCTGGCCATCGCCCTGGCGTTGAGCCCGACCCTGTTGAACAATCCGACCATGGCGGTGCCGGCGGCGATCTACAGCCTGATCATGTTCTTCACCGCGGCGGCGTTCGGCTGGTGGGTGAGCCGTGGGCAGAAAGTGGCGCCTGTGAGCGGGCGCGAGCCGGTGAACTGAGGCGGTATCGCTATTTTGGGGCTGCGAAGCGGCCCCAGCATTTGCCGACCCCGACGGCGTGACAAGCGATTTACCCAGCCCTTCGAGCCGCCCGCCGCCGTGCCTTGAGCTGGCGCTTGAGCACCCGCAGGGGCGGTGCATAGAAAAATCCGAACGAAACGCCGCCCTTGCGCCCCGGCATGGCATGGTGCAACCGGTGCGCCTGGTACAAGCGCTTGAGGTAGCGATTGACCGGCCTGGGCGCGTTCGGCCAGTGCCGGTGGAACACGCCATCATGGGCCAGCACGTACGCCACACCGTACCCCGCCACACCGGCGCCGACCCACTGCAGCGGCGCATGCCCGGCCTTGCCCAGCGCCACCAGCCCGGTCGCGACCAGGGCCAGGGCGAGCAGATAGACGTCGTTGGTCTCCAGCATCCCCAGGTGCGGCTCATGGTGCGAGCGATGCAGCCACCAGCCCCAGCCATGCATGATGTACTTGTGGGCCAGCGTACCGACGCCCTCCATGGCCACCAAGGTGCCGAGCAGGATGGCGATATTGAACAGCATGTGACGATCCGGGTTGGCAACGAAGGGTGCAAGATTAACATTGCCTACGCTGCCCACGGCGGGTTTTTCCCAGGGCGCGGGGGCTAGCTGCAAGAAAAGCGCGTAGGTGCGCGTCCCTCTTGTAGCTTGCCGCTAGTCCCCGTCCCGCAGGTGGCGCTCCTTCATTTCCTGGCGTTCCTTGGCCTCGATGCACAGGGTCGCGGTGGGGCGCAGCAGCAGGCGGCGCAGGCCGATCGGTTCGCCAGTCTCCTCGCACCAGCCATAGTCGCCGCGCGCCAGGCGCTCCAGGGCCTGGTCGATCTTGTCCAGCAGCTTCTTCTCCCGCTCCAGGGAGCGTAGCTGCCAGTGACGCTCTTCTTCGGCACTGCCGATGTCGGCCGGGTCGCTGTGTACTTCCTGTTCGCGCAGGGTGCGGAATTGTTGTTCGATGCGTGCTTGCAGCTCGGCGCGCTGAGCCAGCAGCAGGTTGCGGAAGAACTGCCGTTGCGGCTCGTTCATGTAGGCATCAGGGCTCTGGCGGAGGAGTTCGTCTTCGGTCATGGTCATTACTCGACAAGGAAGGGGCAGGAGGCAGATAGCGTAAAAATGTTATGTTATAACAAGATCATTGCAAGTCCAGGGGCCCCGATAAAAACCCAATGCCTTGCCTTGGCACAGCGCGGCTTCCAGACTTGCCGGTTTCCCGCCAAGGACAGCCCAATGCACGTACGCCCTACCCTGCCCCGTGATATCCCGTCGCTCCCTGCCATCGAGCGCTCGGCCGCCCAGGCATTCGCCCGCCTCCCGGCACTCGCCTGGCTGGCCACCGACGAAGTGCTTGACGAAGCCGCGCACCAGGCCTTCATGGAGGCCGAAGGCAGTTGGGTGGCGGTCGACGCACAAGAGCGGCCACTGGGGTTTCTATGCGCCCGCCCGGCCGGCGATGCGTTGCACATCCATGAGCTATCGGTACGCCTGCAAGCCCAGGGGCAAGGCGTCGGAGGCAGCCTGCTGGCACAGGTCATCAGTGCGGCACGGCATCGAGGTATCCCGTTGCTGACATTGACCACCTTCGTCGAGGTGCCGTGGAATGCCCCGTTCTATGCACGCCGCGGATTCGAAGTGATTGCGGCGGATCAGCTGGGTGAGCGCCTGCGCGAGCTGCTGGCCGAAGAGCGGCGCCATGGGCTGGAGGGCCGTTGCGCCATGCGCCTGGTTATTTGAACCCATGGAACATTGAGTTGAACATGCGGTTGACAGAGCGCCCTGTCGGAACGTGATCAACGTCGCATGTCGCTACCCAGTTCGATCCACACCGGCGCATGGTCGCTGGCCTTGGGCTCGTTGCGTACCCAGGCATCCACGCCAGCGGCCTCGAGCCGGGGTGCCAGGTCGGGGCTGAGCAGCAGGTGGTCGATGCGCAGGCCGGCGTTGCGTGGCCAGTGGTTGCGAAAATAGTCCCAGAACGTATAGACCCGGGCGTCCGGGTGAAGCTGGCGGATGGCATCGCTCCAGCCCTGCGCCAGCAGGCGCTGGTAGCATTCGCGGGACTCGGGCTGGAGCAAGGCGTCCTTGCGCCAGGAGCGTGGGTTGTAGATGTCCTGGTCGGTGGGCACCACATTGAAGTCGCCGGCCAGCACCGTCGGGTGCCCGCTGTGGCGCAGCGTCGCGGCATGCTCGATCAGCCGCTCGAACCAGCGCAGCTTGTACTCGAACTTCGGCCCCGGCTGGGGATTGCCGTTGGGCAGGTACAGGCAAGCCACCAGCACGCCGTGGGCGGCCGCCTCCAGGTAGCGGCTCTGGGTGTCCTCCTGCATGCCCGGCAGCCCACGGCGCACCTCCAGCGGCTGGCTGTCGCGGGCAAGGATGGCGACGCCGTTCCAAGAGGGCTGGCCATGGTGCAGGCAACCATAGCCCGCCGCCTCCAGGGCCTCGCGGGGGAAGTCCTTGTCAGCGGCCTTGAGCTCCTGCAGGCAGGCGATGTCGGGCTGTTCGCGCGCCAGCCAGGCGAGCAGCCCGGGCAGGCGGCTGCGGATGCCGTTGAGGTTGAAGGTGGCGATCTTCAATGTCTTCATGCGTCTGGGTCGTCCACATGGGCCTGTACCGCCTCCGTGAGGGCTCGCGCGTGGGCCTGGTCGGCCAGGGCCTTGAGCGCCAGCCAATCGTCCCAGTCGATGGCGCCATCGTCGCGCAGGGCCTCGGCGGTACGGATCAATTCATGATGATAGGCGTCCGGCGACTCGCGCCGGTAGCTTTCATCGTCGTACTGGGCGTACCAGGCTTCCAGCTCGGGGATGCTGCGTTCGATGCTCATGGGCCTGCTCCTCGCTGCGACCTTTGAATGTCTGAGCCCGGGGTGCCGGCAACGTTCAAACGCGAGCGCCGCCTGGGCAGCGCCGCGTGGAAAAAATTAAACCTTTGCCCCGAAGCTGCGCTCAACCGTTCGCGACACCGACGTCGCGGCAACCGATAGCGCGAGGCCAGAAATGAGTAACGATGCATTGCGAGCGGAGGTTCTCACCCGCCTGTTCCATGCCCATCCCCAGGGGCTGGGCAATGAATTGCTGGACAACTACCGTGGCGAGAAGGCCGTGGCCGGCATGCTCAAGACCCTGCAGGAGCAGGGGCTGATCCAGGACGGCAGCGTCAGCGTCGATGCTGGGCACCAGATCAGCGTCAACTACCCGATCAAGCTGTCGTCGGCGGGGGTCGACGCGGCGAAGAAGATCGAGGGGTGACGGGGCGCGAAGCGCCCCCTGTGTGAACAAGGCCCGCCGTCATTCCCGCTTCTCATGATCCCGAGGCGGCTTGGCTGGCCCCTGCGGATCGACCTGCGGGTCTTCCAGGTCCGGGGAGTCCGGATCGAAGCCCAGGTCCTGCGGCTGGGTGGCATGTTCGGAGGAATGCGGCCCCTTGGCGGGCTGCTGTGGCTTGCGGTCTTGCCCTGGCGTGGTCATGGCGTCGTCTCCCGGCGAAATGTCTACGGAAGAGCCCCTGGGCCGTGCAAAGTTTGATTCATCTGCCCGCCCCCACGCCCGACGGCATCAACCCGCCCCTGGCAATGCGTCAAGACGCGCCTGGCAGGCTGCCAATGCCGCCGTGCGGGTATCCAGCATGCCTTGCAACTGCTCCAACTGCCGGCGCATCTGCTCGCTGGCGCCCTGGACCTGGGCCAGGATCGCTCGCAAGCCCTGGACCTGGGCGTCGCGCTGCTCCAATTGTTCCTCCAACTGCGTGTGCTGCGTGGCCTGCTGGCGAGTCTGGGCCAACAGGCGTTCATTGTCGCGATGCAGTTGGGTCAGCTCGGCCTGCCTGGCGAGCATGCCCTGCTGCAACTGCTCCTGGGCGTCGCGGGCATGGCGGTGCTTTTCTTCCAGCGAGCGAACTTGCTCGTCCTTGTCGGCCAGGCGCACCTGCAGCTCGCCCAGCGACTGGTTGAGGCTGGCGCTGCGCAATTGCTCGCGCTGCAGAGTGCTCTGGGTGGCCGCCAGCTTCTCGGACTCGGCCGCCAGCGCACTGGCCTGGACCCGCTGCTGCTGGTGCGCCGCCACCAATGCCTGCTGGGCAAGCTGCAACTGTGCCTCGAGCTGCTGCCGTTGTTCGGCGAACGCCGCCTCGGCCTCGTGGATGCGCGCCTGCGCTTGTTCATGCAGTTGTTCGGCCAGTTGCTCGACCAGGCGCCCCAGTTGCTCGTTCAGGCCCGCCATGCCCAGCGGGGCCGATGGCGACTGGCTGTCCAGCTCCTTGAGGTAGCGGTGGATGGTGGTCTTCGAGCCGGTATTGCCCAGCTCGACACGCACCGCATCGATGCTCGGGTGCTCACCCCGGGCCAGCAGCGCCTCCCGTGCCTGCTGTACCGCTGCCTTGTCGATCCCGCCCCGGGCCATGTTCGCTCCTGTGATTCGTACCGTGGTATGTACCATGTAATTACGTATCGAATTCTGCGGATTGTCGGAGCACCTTTCAAGCCCTTCTACGAGCGACCATTCAACCGCGACACAAGGTCGCGTCCACGGGGGCGTCTCTTGATACAGGTCAATACGCCGGACAGGGTTCGCGAGACGATGGTCGGGCGGGTGCCCCGCACTGCCAAAGGAGATCGCTATGTCGTCGCTGAGCCACATCCTGGTCGCCACCGACCTGTCCGCACCTGCCCGCCATGGCGCAGAACGCGCCGCACTGCTGAGCAAGGCACTGGACGCCCCACTGGACCTGCTGTTCGTGGCGAACCCCGCACCCTTCGAGCGCCTCCGGCAGATGGTCGCGCCAGAGGACGACCTGCTGGAGCAAGTGCTCCAGAGCGGCAGGGAAAAGCTCCACGAACTGGGCGAGCGGCTGTTCCAGCAGCATGAAGTCGCCGCTGGCACGCATGTCATGTCTGGCCCGGTCGTCCCCCAGATCATTCGTGCCGTGCAGGAAAAGCAGGCGAGCCTGCTGGTCTGCGGAGCGAAAGGCGAGAGCACGGCCCGCCGCCTGCTCCTGGGCTCGACCGCACAGCGGCTGCTCAGCCACATGCCCTGCCCCATGCTGGTGGTCAAGCAACTGCCGCGCCGCGACTACCGCACCCTGCTGGTGCCGGTCGATTTCTCGCCTTCGTCCCGGCGCTCGATCGCCCTGGCCAAGGCCATTGCCCCGCAGGCCGAGATCATCCTCCTGCACGTGTACGAGGCCCCGTTCGAAGGCAGCATGCGCTTCGCCAACCTCGACAACGACACCCTCAGCCACTACCGCAACGTGATCAGGAAGGACGCCCAGGAACAGCTCGCCGCCCTGGCCGAAGCCTCGGGCCTGCCCATGGCGCGCCAGGTCGCCGTGCACGGCGACCCGGCCTGGCGTATCGTCGAACAGGAACAGGAGCTGGACTGCGACCTCATCGTGATGGGCAAGCAAGGCGAGAGCGCCCTGGAAGAACTCTTGGTCGGGAGCATCACCAAGCATGTCCTGAACGCGTCCCAGTGCGATGTGCTGGTGACCCTGTAAGCCATGCCCTGGCGGCAGGATGCCGCCACCGCTACCGAAGCCCATAGAAGGCCCGAGCCTATGAATCTTCCCTCCTCCGATCCCTGCGCAGCCCACGCTACCCCTGCCTGGCAGGCACTCTCGGTCGCGGAGGTCGAGCAGATGCTGCGCACCGGGCCGGAGGGCTTGCAGGACGTCGAGGTCGCCAGGCGCCTGGAGCTGTACGGGCCCAACCGGCTGCTGCCACCCAAGCGCCGGGGGCCGTTGCTGCGCTTGCTGGCGCAATTCCACAATGTTTTGCTGTACGTCATGATCGCTGCGGCGGTGATCACCGCCTTGCTCGAGCACTGGGTCGATACCTGCGTCCTGCTCGCCGCGGTAGTGATCAACGCCATCATCGGCTTCATTCAGGAAGGCAAGGCGGAAAGCGCCCTGCAGGCGATCAGGGCGATGCTCGCGCCGCATGCGATGGTGATTCGCAACGGCATCCCCCAAGAGATCGATGCCGCCGAGCTGGTGCCGGGCGACCTGGTCGTACTGGCCTCCGGCGACCGGGTGCCCGCCGACCTGCGCCTGGTGGCGGTCAAGGAACTGCGCGTCGAGGAAGCCGCGCTGACGGGCGAGTCCCTGCCGGTGGAGAAGGACACCGAGGTGGCCCAGGCCGACGCGCCACTGGGCGACCGCCACGGCATGGCCTATTCGGGCACCGTGGTGGTGTACGGCCAGGCCAGGGGGATCGTCGTCGGCACCGGCGCGGCGACGGAGCTGGGCCGGATCAACCAGATGCTCGCCGACATCCGCGGCCTGGCCACCCCGCTGCTACGCAAGGTCGATCGCTTCGGGCGCGTGCTGGCCGTGACCATCCTGGCCATCTCCGCCGCGACCTTCGTCATCGGCACGCTATGGCGCGGCCATCCACCGGCGGAAATGTTCATGATGGTCGTGGCGCTGGCGGCTTCGGCGATCCCCGAGGGCCTGCCGGCGATCATGACCGTGACGCTCGCCCTCGGGGTACAGCGCATGGCCCGGCGCAAGGCGATCATCCGCCACCTGCCGGCCGTGGAAACCCTGGGCTCGGTGACCGTGATCTGTTCCGACAAGACCGGCACGCTGACCCGCAACGAGATGACCGTGCAGCGCGTCGTGTGCGCCGGCCACGTGTTCGATGTCGGCGGCGTGGGCTATGCCCCGGTCGGCGATTGCAGCATCGATGGGCGCATCGTCGATCCTGGCGATTACCCGGCCCTGGGCCTGGCGATCCGCGCCGGGGTGCTGTGCAACGACGCCCACCTGCGCAATGAAGACGACTGCTGGCGGGTCGAGGGCGACCCCACCGAAGGCGCCCTGCTGGTGCTCGGCGGCAAGACCGGTTTCGAGCCCTCGGCCTGGACCCGCCTGGATTCCATTCCCTTCGAATCGCAGCACCGCTTCATGGCCACCCACCACCTCGACGGCGAGGGCCACTCCTGGATCTTCGTCAAGGGCGCCCCGGAGCGCATCCTCGAGATGTGTCACCGGCAACGCGACCACGATGGCGAGCACCCGCTGGATGTCGACTACTGGCGGCGCATGACCACCGACACGGCGGCCCAGGGCCTGCGTCTGCTGGCCCTGGCCTGCAAACGCTCGGCGCCGCAGGAGGGCAGCCTAGGCCACCAGGACATGGCCTCGGGGTACACGTTGCTGGCCCTGGTCGGGATCGTCGACCCACCGCGCGAGGAGGCGATCAGGGCAGTCGGCGAATGCCACCACGCCGGTATCCGGGTGAAGATGATCACCGGCGATCATGCCGAAACCGCCCGAGCCATCGGTGCCCAGCTGGCCATCGGCGTCGGCAAGCCCACCCTCACCGGCGCCGAAGTGGCGATGATGAGCGACGAAACCTTGCGCCAGGTCGTGACGGAGGTGGACGTGTTCGCGCGCGCCAGCCCCGAGCACAAGCTGCGCCTGGTGAACGCGCTGCAGGACAACGGTCAGATCGTCGCCATGACCGGCGACGGGGTGAACGATGCGCCTGCGCTCAAGCGCGCGGATGTCGGCATCGCCATGGGCCTGAAGGGCTCCGAGGCGGCCAAGGAGGCCGCCGACATGGTGCTGGCCGACGACAACTTCGCCACCCTCGCCACGGCCGTGCGCGAGGGCCGGGCAGTCTACGACAACCTGAAGAAATTCATCCTGTTCATGCTGCCCACCAATGGCGGCGAAGCGCTGGTGGTGATCGCCGCCATCCTGTTCGAACTCGCCCTGCCGCTGACGCCCGCGCAGGTGCTGTGGATCAACATGGTCACCTCCAGCACGCTGGGGCTGGCCCTGGCCTTCGAGCCGGCCGAGCGGGACATCATGACCCGCCCGCCGCGCGCGCCCAGGGAGCCTTTGCTGTCGGGGTTCTTCGTGTGGCGGATCCTGATGGTCTCGGTGCTGATGATGTGCGGGGCGATGGGGCTTTTCCTCTGGCAGATGAGCGAAGGCGCCAGCGTCGAGACCGCCCGCACCATGGCGGTCAATGCCGTGGTCGTCGCGGAAATGTTCTACCTGGTCAATACCCGTGCCCTGATCGCGCCGGTCACCAACCGCGAAGGCCTGCTCGGCAACCCTTACCTGCTGCTGGCCATCGCAGCCTGCGTGCCGTTGCAGCTGTTCTTCACCCATGCGCCGGTCATGCACGAGATCTTCGGTTCTACCGACCTGACGCTGCTGGAATGGGGGAAAGTCGTGGGCGCCGGGTTGCTCGTGTACCTCGTCGTGGAGCTCGAGAAGTCCATGATCCGCCGCACCCGCCTGGCGGCGAGGCTGGCCATGGCGGCGTACGATCCGCCGGGGCGCTAGGGGTACAGTCAGTTAAAGCTGTTTAGCCGACATTTGGGGCCGCTTCGCGCCCCATCGCCGGCAAGCCGTCCCCCACAGGGCTCCGCGTCAACCTAAGACTGGGTGATCTCCCGCTGGGGGGGGGGGCGACAAAACCACTCGATGCTCACACCACCTTGCGCAACGCCGGCAACCGGACCAGCGACCACCCCGCCTCGGATTCCGCCAACGCCAGGCGAATCCCGTCCAGGGGCATGGTGTTCAACAGCGTCAGGGCCAGGTCGCCGACCATCCAGTTGGCGGTGTTGGACGCAATCACCCGGCCATCGGCGGAAATCAGCACGGCCTCGTGTTCCAGGCGCATCAGGCTGCGCACCAGCAGGCGCTCGACGTTGTGCAGCGACAGGTCCAGCCCGGCCACGCCGATGAAGCGGCCCTGCACCAGAATCGGCATGGTGAACGTCAGCACGTACATGTTGGTGCCGTAGAGGTCCACGTAGGGCCCCTCCACCACGCTCTTGCCGGTGTCGCGCGGCCGGCTGTACCAGGGCATCGCGGTGTAGTCATAGTAGTTTTCCCGGCGCCGGTCGAAGTTGGGCCGCAGCGGGAGGGTCTTGCCGGCATCGGCCAGGTACCACCACTCCAGGTGCATCTCCCGGTCGGCCAGGCAATTGGGTTCCACGATGATCCCGCCGCCACAGCCAAAGGCACCGGTGACCAGCAACTGCTGGTCGATCGCCGGCCGCAGGGAGGCCAGGTCCCTGGCGGCGGGCTGGCGCCCCTCGGCCAGGACACGCTCCCAGAGCTCGCGGGTTTCCTCCACCAACTGGCGGACCTGGCTGAAGATGGTCTCCAGCGTGCTGTCCAACTGCTGGGCGCAGGCGGCCAGGGGGTCGTTGTCGCTCAGGGCAAACATGGTATTACCTCACGCAGGTTCGGCTTTCTTGTTATGGGTCGCCTCGGGTCAAGGCATTGTGACGCAATTACCACGCCAGGCCTGGCGCGCTGCTTCCGGTCGGCGGCGTTCAGCCCCCGTGCGCCTCGGCCAGCAACTCCAGGCGCAGGCTGATCAGGCGCTTGATGCCGCGGCTCACATGCGCCTCGGCCAGTGCCCCGGCCAACACCGCATCGCCCGCCACCAGCGCCTGCAGGATCGCCCGGTGCTCCTGCTCCACCACCGTCACATCGCCACCGCCGGCCGCCTCCATCCACAGCAGCTCGCCCACCTCCGACTGCAGGCGCATCTCGGCGTTGGTCAGGCGCAGCGACTGGGCGGCGGCGGCCACCTCGATGTGGAAGCGTGCATCGGCCCGATGGCGTGCCAACCGCGAGCCGGCCTGGCTGAGCATGTCGATGTGCTGGGCGATGCGCGCGTGCTGCTCGGGCGAACTGCGCTTGGCCGCAAGGCGCGCAGCGGTGCCCGAGATGGCGGTCTGTTCGTCGCCCAGGTCACGCAGGTCCGGGCCGCTCATGTCGCGCAGGCGCTGCAACAGCAGCGCCTCGGGCAGCTCCACCGGCGCGCAGACGAAACTGCCGCCGTTGCGGCCGCGGCGCGTTTCGATCAGCCCCCGCTGGCGCAGCACCACCAAGGCCTCGCGCAGCGTGACGGTGGCGACCCCGAGCTGCAGGGCCAATTCCGATTCGCTGGGCAGTTGCTGCCCTTCGGCAAACAACCCGAGCTCGATGGCTTCCATCAACTTGCGCGCCACTTCATCGGTACGCCCTTCCTGGCGCAACCGGATGAATGCGGTATTACGAGCAGTATTCAGGGCAGTCATTGCCTCTCCCTATCGAGCATTGCCTGGCGTGGCGCGAGCCTCGGCCAAAAGGTTCAGTTCCGTATCTTATAACCAAGCGCAAGGCCTCCGATACCGATTGATCGCCCATTCTACCTCTCGACAAGGCGTTTCAGGGTACTGTTGGCAACTCTCTAAATTTAAGATATGGTTTCATATGTTTACAGCGTCGACAGGCCACCGTGGCTTCTGCTGTGCCTGCGTCCAGCGATTTCCACCAACAAGACCGACCAAGGAATACGCCATGCAAACCAAACTCCTGATCAACGGCCAGTTGGTCGATGGGCAAGGCAGCCCCTATCCCGTGTACAACCCCGCCGAGGGCACGGTGCTGGTGACCATCCCCGAGGCCAGCGGCGCCCAGGTCGATGCTGCCGTGCAGGCGGCCGACCAGGCGTTCGACAGCTGGTCGCAGACCCCGCCCAAGGAACGCGCGCTGCTGCTGCTCAAGCTGGCCGAGCGTATCGAGGCCGAGGCCGAGCTGCTGGCCCGCCTGGAGTCGCAGAACTGCGGCAAGCCCTACCAGGCCGCCCTGAACGACGAGATCCCGGCCATCGCCGACGTTTTCCGCTTCTTCGCCGGCGCCAGCCGCTGCCTGTCGGGGTCCGCCGCTGGCGAATACCTGCCCGGGCATACCTCGATGATCCGCCGTGACCCCCTCGGCGTGGTCGCCTCCATCGCGCCGTGGAACTACCCGCTGATGATGGTCGCCTGGAAGCTCGCCCCTGCCCTGGCTGCCGGCAACTGCGTGGTGCTCAAGCCCTCCGAGCAGACCCCGCTCACCGCCCTGGCGCTGGCCCGGATCATGGCCGAGCTGTTCCCCGCCGGCGTCGTCAACATTCTCTTCGGCCGCGGTCCGAGCGTGGGCGAGCCGCTGGTCAACCATCCCAAGGTTCGCCTGGTGTCCCTCACCGGCTCCGTCGCCACCGGCGCACGCATCATCTCCAGCACCGCCAGCAGCGTGAAGCGCACCCACATGGAGCTGGGCGGCAAGGCCCCGGTGTTGATCTTCGATGACGCCGACATCGACGCAACCGTCGAGGGCATCCGCGCCTTCGGCTTCTACAACGCCGGCCAGGACTGCACCGCCGCCTGCCGACTGTACGTCCAGCAAGGCGTCTACGACCGCTTCGTCAGCAAGCTTGGCGAAGCGGTGGCGAGCTTGCGCATGGGCCTGCAGGACGACCCACAGACCGAACTGGGGCCATTGATCACCCGCGACCACCTGGAGCGCGTCGAAGGCTTCGTCGAGCGCGCCAAGGCCCAGCCACACATCCGCGTGGTCACCGGTGGCAAGCGTGTCGACGGGCCGGGCTTCTTCTTCGAGCCGACGGTGCTGGCCGACGCCCGCCAGGACGACGAGATCGTCCAGCGCGAAGTCTTCGGCCCAGTGGTCAGCATCACCCCCTTCAGCGACGAAGCGCAGGCGCTGGCCTATGCCAACGACTCCGACTACGGCCTGGCCTCTTCGGTGTGGACCCGCGACCTCGGCCGCGCCAGCCGCCTGGCCGCGCGCCTGCAGTACGGCTGCACCTGGGTCAACACGCACTTCATGCTGGTCAGCGAAATGCCCCACGGCGGCATGAAGCAGTCGGGCTACGGCAAGGACATGTCCATGTACGGCCTGGAAGACTACACCTGCGTGCGCCACGTCATGTTCAAGCACTGAGCACCTGCGCGGCGCACCCGAAAAGTGCGCCACGCGCCCTGACGAGGCATCGCCAGCGATGCCTTCCCGAGTAGCAACCTGATGAAAAACGCCCAGCATGGGCCTTCGACATAAAACATATAAAACAATAGGTAATATGGCATGAGTTCTGCTTTCTCTCCTGCCTGAGCCCGAAACCAGCCGTCATCGTTACTTTCCGGCACAGCCGGGGTAATGGCTTACGAGGTGTGTCACCATGCTTATCACTGGCATCAAGAGCCGTCCGGTCTACGACCGGCTGCACCCCATGGCAGGTGGCCTGCGCCACTTGATCGCGGGCCAAGGCAGCGGCGGCGCGGCCATGCTGCGCCTGATCGCGGACATGTCGCCTGCGCAACGCCGCGACAGCACCCTGCTCTACTCCACCGAGTCCTTCTCTGGGCACAACCACCTGCAGGCCTTGCAAGCGGCGCAGGTGGGCGAACTCGAAGCGTTCAGCAGCAACCAGGCCTTGATCGAGGCCCTACGCGACAGGCTCAGCGACGCCTACATGGGCACGCGCCTGTACCTCAGTGGCTCGGAAAGCTTCATCGGTACCGCCATGCAAGCGGCCAATGCCGTCGACCTGAATCGCGACGAAGTGCTTCGCGAACACAGCGGTACCCTGGTACGCCGCGTGTGGTGCGCCCATTGCGACACCTACACCGAGAACGTCACCCAGCGCGTGTTCACCTGCCCCGGTTGCCAGCTCAACCTGGTGGTGCGCGACCACTATTCCCGCCGCCTGGCCGCCTTCCAGGGCATCAAGGCCGATGGCGAAGTCCCAGGCGAACTGCCACCTGCCGAGGAGCTCGACACATGAATACCCATAACGGCACCCTGAGCGTGCGTGTTGCCCGGATCGAGCAGGTGACGCCAGAGATCAAGCGTTTCACCCTGACCTCTCCGGACGGCAAGCATCTGCCTGCCTTCTCTGGCGGCAGCCATGTGGTGGTGGTCCTCGAGGATGGCGACAAGACCCACCGCAACGCCTACTCGCTGATGAGCTCGCCCTATGACTCCAGCGCCTACCAGATCGCCGTGCGCCGAGTCAGCGACGGCCGTGGCGGCTCGCGCCACCTGCACGACAAGGTCAGCGAAGGCGACCTGTTGCAGATCCTGCAGCCGGCCAACCTGTTCCCGCTGGCCAAACATGCCCGCCAGCACCTGTTCATCGCCGGTGGCGTGGGCATCACACCGGTGTATTCGCAACTCGAAGAGCTGCAGTCCAAGCAGTCCACCTTCGAGCTGCACCTGGCCGTGCGCGGCCCCGAGCACACCGCCCTGGGCCTGGAGCTGCAAGCCCGGTACGGCGAGCGGGTGCACCTCTACGTGCAAGGCCAGGACGCGCGCATGGACATCCGCCGCATCCTCCAGGCCCGGCCGTTGGGCAGCCATGTCTATGTCTGCGGCCCGGACAGCATGATCGACGACACCCTCGACAGCGCCCGCGCCCTGGGCTGGACCGACAGCCACATCCACTACGAACGCTTCGTCGAGCAAGGCTCCAGCGGCCAACCGTTCAGCGTCACCCTGGCGCGCCAGGGCGTGACCATCGAGGTACCCGCCGAACAGTCACTGCTCGAAGCCGCCGAACAAGCCGGCTACAAGCTGCCCTACCTGTGCCGGGGCGGCGCCTGTGGCTATTGCGAGGCCGAAGTACTGGAAGTCGATGGCGAACTCGACCATCGCGATGACTGGCTCAGCGAGCAAGACAAGCTGAGCAAGCGCAAATTCATGCCTTGCGTATCACGTGCCAACTGCAGCCGCCTGGTCGTAGACCTCTGAGACAGGAAAACAACAAGATGACCGTATTCAAGCCAATCGAAACCTACGCCGACGCCGGCGGCGAGCACACCTACAGCAACAGCCGCGAGGCGGTGCTGCGCCTGCCCTTCCCGTACCCGGAAGACCAGTACATGTACTCGATGAACGTCGAACCCCATGTGCCCTTCGGCAACGGTGCCCTGCGCGCCCAGTTCGACATCGACGAGCACTACATCTCCGAGTGCCACCACCGTGCGCAGACCCTCGACAGCCAGCCGGGCGTGCACTACGCCGCCCTGCCGCACATGATGGAAGCCCAGTGGGACCTGCTGGAATTGCTGATGGAGTCCTACTCCCGCGACTTCCCCGAGCATTTCACCCTGGAGAAGAAAGGCAGCCAGTGGCGCTGGATCAACCGCCCGCTGCAGATCGACGACACCTTCACCTTCGGCGATGCCAGCACCTTGCCGATGGAGCCGATGGAGTACATCACCCGCCAGGCCCAAGGCGAGTTCATCCTGCTCGAAGAGCGTGACGAGACCCTGGTGATGGGCGCCGGCATGGCCACCCAGCGTGCGGATTACTCGCTGCGCTTCAACCTCGGCATGAGCTTCATGGAGTTCCACGGCCCGGTACCCAAGCTGCACGAGATGGGTATCCTGCAGCGCGCCCTGAAGTTCCTGCTGCGCCTGCGTCCGGGGCACCCGGTGCGCCGCACCAACTGGTCGATCACCGTCAACCCGCGCCTGGAAACCTCCGCCGAGACCCTGCCGAACTGGGCGCCCGACCGCACCATCGTCACCCCGGAGAACGCCGGCGAACTGGTCAACCTGCGCATCGAGCTGCAGCCCCTGCACCGCCTGCCGCGCAGCAATGCGGTGCTGTTCCCGGTGCGGACCTACCTGGTCAGCCTCAAGCAACTGGCCGAGTTCGCCCCGCAGTGGGCCAAGCGCATGCACCGGGTGATCCGCGACCTGGACCAGGAGCTGGTCGACTACAAGGGTTTCACCCGCTACCGCGACGCCATGGTCGCCTGGCTGTCGCAATACGATGACGGCACTCCGGTCGACGAGAACCTGCAGTAGTTCCACCCCACAGCGCGCCGCTACCGGCGCGCTTCCTTCCTTGATGTGCTTGCCTCCCAGGGTTCACCCATGAAAACAACAATACGCAATGTCTTGCCCGAGAGCTGGAGCCTGGTGTTCTCCGCCGCAGGTTCGGCCTATGGTGTCGGCCTGCTCGGCCTGTGGGCCTTGCCCTTCCTGATCAGCGCCATCATCAACGACCTGCAGCTCAACGAGGCCCAGGCCGGGCTGTTGATGTCCGCGGAGTTCGGCTTCACCATGCTCGCCTCGCTGCTGGTCGCGCCCTTCATGGGGCGTGCGCCACGGCGCACCCTGGCCCTGCTCGGGACCTTGCTGGCCATCGCCGCCAACCTGGTCAGCGCCCACATCGAGAGCATCCAGGCCCTGGCCGCGGTACGCTGCATCGCTGGCCTCGGCGCGGGCCTGGCCCTGGCCTGCGGCAACGCCGCGGTGTCCAGCGCGCGGCATCCGGACCGCATCGCCGGGCACATGAACGTGCTGTCGGTGCTGCTGATGATCGTGGTGATGCTGGGTTATGCCAAGGTCATGGCGCTGTTCGGCCTCTCGGGGCTGTACTACGCGATGGCCGCGACCATGGCGGTGATGCTCCCGGCCATTGCGGCGATGGAGCAGCGTGCAGCGACCGTCGCCCCCGCGCCGGCGGCCCCTGGGGCGAGCAAAGGTTCGGGCAACATCCTGCTGAGCCTGCCGGCGATCTGCATGATGCTGGCGATGTTCGTGTTCCAGGCCCGCGACACCATGGGCTGGGCCTTCGTCGAGCGTATCGGCACCCTGGTCGGCTACAGTGGCGACGAACTGGGCGTGTTGCTGTCGGTCCAGTCCGTGGTCGGCCTGATCGGCCCGCTGATCGCGGCGATGGTCGGCAAGCGCTTCGGCATGAGCACCCCGGTGATCCTGGCCATCCTCCTGACCGGCGGCACCAGCCTGAGCTACGTGCTGGGCGAGCACTCCAAGGCCCTGTACACGGCGGGCGTGATGACCATCTGCGTCACCTACTTCTACGCCCTGAGCTACCTCACCGGCCTGGCGGCGGCGCTGGACCGCGAAGGCCGCGTCGTGGCGGCGGCCAGCAGCTTCCTGAGCCTGGGGCTGGCGGTGGGGCCGGCGATTTCCGGCGGGCTGATTTCCCTGGGTGGTTTCACCCTGGCGGCCTGGGGGATTGGCGTCACCGTGGTGCTGACCTTGCTGCTGGTGACCGTGCCGTTGGCCAGCATTCGCCGCGAGCATACGGCCTACACGCCAGTCGCGGCGCTCTAGCCAGCGGGCATCGGCCCTTGTCCTCGGATAAGGGCCATTGATCTGACAGAACACCGGTGGTGTCAGGACCGGTCTATTCGCCGCGGACCGAACCCAGCAACCAACTCAACGCCCCCGCCCAGCCACCTGCCACAGTCGGGCGATATCCCGGGCGCGTGCCTCGAGCAAATCCCCGGCTTCGGCACAGGCCTGCTCCAGGCTCATCGGCCCGCTGGCCAACGCGAAGGCGGCATCGACACCGTGGTCATAGAGCTGCTGGTAACCCGCCCCAAGCGTACCGGCGAGCACCACCACCGGCACGCCATGACACTTGGCGACCCGCGCCACACCCATGGGCGTCTTGCCGCGCAGGGTCTGGGCATCGAAACGCCCTTCGCCGGTGATCACCAGGTCGGCGTCCCGCACCAGGGCATCGAGGCCCACCAGCTCGGCCACCACCTCGACCCCAGGGCGAAAGCGCGCGCCCATGAACGCCTTGGCGGCGAAGCCCATGCCGCCCGCCGCGCCACAACCAGGGAAATCGCGCACGTCTTCGCCCAGCAGGCGGGCGCAATGGTCGGCGAAATGGCCCAAGGCCCGGTCCAGGGCCTGCACCTGCGCGGGGCTGGCCCCCTTCTGCGGGCCGAACACCGCCGAAGCGCCATGGGGGCCGCACAAGGGGTTGTCGACATCGGCCGCCACCTCCACCTGCACCTCGGCCAGGCGAGGGTCGAGGCCGCTGGCGTCGAGGCGCGCCAGCCTTTCCAGGGCCAGGCCACCCTCCTCCAGCGGCTGCCCGTCGACGTCCAGCAGGCGCAAGCCCAGGGCGCGCAGCATGCCGGCACCGCCATCGTTGGTAGCACTGCCGCCGATGGCCAGGACGATGCGCTGCGCGCCGGCCGCCAAGGCGGCGGCGACCAGCTCGCCGGTGCCCCAGGTGCTGCTGCGGCAGGCATCGCGCTGGCCGAGCGGAACCCGTTGCAGGCCGCTGGCCTGGGCCATCTCGATGATCGCCGTGCGGCTCTCAGGCAGCCAGCCCCAGCCGGCATCCACGGCCTGCCCCAACGGCCCGCGTACCACCTGGTGGCGCAACTGGCCATGGCTGGCGGCCAGGATCGCCTCCATGGTGCCCTCGCCGCCGTCGGCCATCGGGCATTCGACCAGTTGCGCACCCGGCCAGACCTCGGCCAGGCCTTTGCCGATGGCCCGGGCGACACCGGCGGCATCGAGGCTGTCCTTGAACGAATCGGGGGCGATGACGACTTTCATGGGGATTCTCCTGATCCAGATGACCCGCATGCTGACAGCTGCGCGGCGATGCGGCCTCGGTCGGATGCACAAAGACGCGACGGCATTGTTTGGGCAAATGCCTTTGCACCGCGCAGGCCGCTTCGCGGCGGTTCAGCGCGCATGGCATGGGCCAACCCTGCCAACACCTCACTGCGCCGGCAGCAACTGCAACCCCAGGTAAAGGCTCAGCAAACCTTCCAGCCGCAAAGGGTCCACCTCCGCCACTTCGGCGATCCGCTCCAGCCGATACCTCAGGCTGTTGCGGTGGATCCCCAGGGCATCGGCGCACGCCTGGCTCTGCCCATCATGGGCGCACCAGGCACGCAGGGTAGCCAGCAGTTGCCCGCTGGCATCCTTGGCGCGGATGCGCTGCAGCGGCTCGAGCAATTCATCCAGGGCATCGTCGTTGCGATGTCGCCAGAGCAATGTCGGCAATCGGTAGCGGGCAAGGCTCAGCAGGCGTTCGCCCGGCACCACCTCGCGGCCGTAGGCCAGCAGGTCGCGTACCCGCCGGTACCCCCGGCGCAACTGCTCAAGGCTCTGCGCCGGGTTGCCCAAGGCCAGGCGCTGCACCTGCCAGCCATGGCGCTGCAGGCGCTCCAGCAGGCGCGGCTCGTCCAGCGCCACGGCCGCCGGGCGGCACCACAACAGCGACTGCCGCGCAGGGCTCACGCACCAGCTGTCGGGGTAGCGGCTCATCAACCAGCCGGACAGCGCCTCGGCCGACGACCCGGCGTCGAGTTCGAACAGGCATGGCACCCGCGCCAACTGCGGCTTGAGGCCCAATTGCCGGGCTTCGTCGAGCAAGCGCGGGGAGTCGCCGCTGCCGCCGAGCAGCAGGGCCAGCAGGTCGTCGCAGCGCTGGCGCCGCCACTGCTGTTCCACCTGCAGGTGACGCTGGGCCAGAAGCATCTCGGCGGTCATGCGCACCAGTTCGCCATAGGTGCGCAATTGCTGCGGGTCGCCCGTCAGGCCCAGCACGCCGATCAGCCGGTCATCGAGCATCAGCGGCAGGTTGACGCCCGGCTGCACGCCCTTGAGGCACTTGGCCGCCTCGGCGTCCAGCTCGACGATCCGGCCGTTGGCCAGCACCAGTTGCGCGCCCTCGTGGCGGGTATTGATGCGCTCCGGCTCGCCGCTGCCCAGGATCAAGCCCTGGCTGTCCATGACGTTGACATTGCACGGCAGGATGGCCATCGCCCGATCGACGATGTCCTGCGCCAGGTCGTGGTCCAGTTCGAACATTCCAGGGTCCTTGCGGTGGTAGGCTTTGGTCCGCGGCACAGCAGCCCGTGCCCACGGCTGTGCAAAAGCACAAAGACAGCCGTGCCGCGCTCGCCGAGACTCGTCAGGGCCGGCGCCGCACACGGCACGGCGACAACCATAACAAAGAGATTCCGATCATGGCACACAGCCCTGCCCCTGACCAAGGCAAAGACCTCAGCCGCGACGCGCTGTACCGGCGCATCACCCTGCGGCTGATCCCGTTCATCTTCATCTGCTACCTGTTCAACTACCTGGACCGCGTCAACGTCGGCTTCGCCAAGCTGCAGATGCTCGACGCCCTGCAGTTCAGCGAAACCGTCTACGGCCTTGGCGCCGGTATCTTCTTCATCGGCTACGTGCTGTGCGGCCTGCCCAGCAACCTGGCACTCAACCGCTTCGGCCCGCGCCGCTGGATCGCGGTGATGATGATCGCCTGGGGCAGCCTGTCGACCTGCCTGCTGTTCGTCACCACACCCATGGAGTTCTATGTGCTGCGCCTGCTCACCGGCGCGGCGGAAGCCGGCTTCTTCCCCGGCGTGGTGCTGTACCTCTCGCGCTGGTTCCCGGCGGACCGCCGTGGCCGGATCATGGCCTTGTTCATGTCGGCGATCCCGGTCTCGGGCCTGCTCGGCGGGCCGTTCTCCGGCTGGATCCTCGAGCACTTCGCCGCCGGCCAGCATGGCCTGGCCGGCTGGCAGTGGATGTTCCTGATCCAGGGCCTGCCCACCGTCGCCCTGGGCATCCTCGCGGTGCTGCTGCTCAGCGACGGCTACCAGAAGGCCGCCTGGCTGAGCCCCGCCGAGCGCCAGGTGATCGAGGCCGACCTCAAGGCCGACGCCGCCACCAAGCCCACCACCCACAGCGACAGCGTGCTGGCCGTACTGACCAACCCGCTGATCTGGACCTTCGGCTTCGTCTACTTCTGCATCCAGAGCGGCGTGTACGCCATCAACTTCTGGCTGCCGTCGATCATCAAGAACCTGGGCTTCGACAATCCCTTGCTGATCGGCTGGCTGAGCGCCATCCCGTACCTGCTGGCCGGGGTGTTCATGATCGTCGTCGGGCGCTCGGCGGACCTGCGCAACGAGCGGCGCTGGCACCTCGTCGTGCCGATGCTGATGGGCGCCGTCGGCCTGCTGATCGCGGTGAACTTCGCGCAGAACCCGACCATCGCCCTGCTCGGCCTGTCGATCGCCACCATGGGCGCCCTCACCGGCCTGCCGATGTTCTGGCCGATGCCCACCGCCCTGCTCAGCGCCAGCGCCGCCGTGGCGGGCCTGGCGATCATCAACTCGGTCGGGCAGATGGCCGGTTTCCTCAGCCCGTACCTGGTCGGCTTCATCAAGGACCAGACCGGTTCGACCGATGCCGCGCTGTATTCGCTGGCGGCGCTGATCGTGCTCGGCAGCCTGGTCGCTCTGCGGGTATCCCGGGCTGGAGCGCTGGCGGCCGCGCGGGCCAGTTGATCCGCGAGGAGGGACTGCCAAGACTTGCAGCCGCCATTTGGGGCCGCTTCGCGGCCCCAAGCACCAGAGCTACCGCTTGACCGAGGGCTCGCCTCCGATCGTCAGATCATTGCATCGCTGCACCGCCAAAGGCGTCAAATGAAGCTGAACGGTCCTATGGAGAGCTCCCATGACCCAGCACGCCGTGGCACGCCTCGAACAACTCGACGAACACCACCCCCTGCGCGTCCAGGCCGGCAGCGAGGAAGTCATCCTGGTCCGCCGGGGTGACCTGGTGCACGCCTACCAGGCCAACTGCCCCCACGCTGGCGCGCCCCTGGAAGAAGGCGCCGTATGCGGCGGCCTGCTGGTCTGCCCCTGGCACAAGGCCGCCTTCGGCCTCGACGAGGGCGCGGTCTGCGAGCCGCCGGCCCTGACGGGCCTGCGCCGCTACCCGACCCAAGTGAAGGACGGCGAGGTCTGGGTCGACGACCAGCCCTGCCCCGCGAGCGAACCACCCCGCCACAGCGATGCCCGCTGCTTCGTGGTGATCGGCGCCGGCGCCGCAGGCTCGGCGGCGGTGGCCACCCTGCTGGACCACGGTTTCGGCGGCCGCCTGGTGTGGGTCGACCAGGAGCAACGGCCGGCCTACGACCGCACCGCCCTGAGCAAGTTCGTCATCGCCGGGCAGATGCCAGCCGATGAGGTGCCCGCGCTACTGGAGCCCGACGACCTGCACCGCGGCCAGCTACAACGCCTGCATGGCAAGGTGCGCGTGCTGGACACCGAGAAGCGCGAGGTCATCCTGGCCGACGGCCAGCGCCTGGCCTACGACGCCGCCCTGCTGGCCACCGGCGGCAAGCCCCGGCGCCCCGACCTGCCCGGCGTACAATTGCCCGGCATCTACGTACTGCGTTCCCGAGAAGACGCCGCGCACCTGCTCGATGCCGCCGAGCCGGGCCAGCCGGTGGTGATCGTCGGCGATGGTTTCATCGGCCTGGAGGCCGCCTCGGCGCTGCGCAAGTACGGCCTGCAGGTGCATGTGGTGACCCGTCACGAGATCCCCTTGGCCCGGCAGCTCGGCGAACGCATCGGCCGCACCCTGCGGGAACTGCACGAGCGCAAGGGCGTGGTGTTCCATGGCCCCACCGAGGTGGAACGCTTCGAAGGCCAGGACAAGATCGAAGCCGTGCAACTGGCCAACGGCGAGCGCCTGGAAACATCGCTGGTATTGCTCGGCACCGGCGTGCGGCCCGCCACATCGTTCGTCCAGGGCCTGCGCCTGGCCGAGGACCAGTCCTTGCAGGTCGACGCCCAGATGCACGCAGCCGAAGGCCTGTGGGCTGCCGGCGACATCGCCACCTTCCCCCTCGCCGGCCATCCAGTGCGCATCGAGCACTGGCGCCTGGCCCAGCAGCAAGGCGTGATCGCCGCCGCCAACATGCTCGGCGAACAGCGCCGCTACGACGATGTGCCCTTCTTCTGGACCTACCAGCACGGGCGCACCTATGAGGTGCTCGGGCATGGCCAGGGCTGGAACCGCATCGAGTACGTGGGCGAACCGGAGAAAGGCGACTTCATCGCCCTGCAGTGCCTCGACGACCAGGTCGAGGCGGTGATCGCCAAGGGCCACTCGCGGGCCATGGCGGTGCTGTCGCAGCGGATGAAAAGCCCGTTGAGCAGCCGGGAGGCGCGGGAGTTGATCGATACCTGGCCGGACTGAGGCCGCCTGGCTCACCGTCACACGCCCTTTCAAACCGTGGGGGACCTGTGTAAAACAGTCCAGATCCCTCACGGCAAGAAAAGGACCCTCTCCATGATCTACCGCCCCCTCGGCCAAAGTGGCCTCCAGGTCTCGGCCCTCACCCTCGGCAGCATGATGTTCGGCGAGCAGACCAGCACCGAGGACGCCCTGCGCATCATCGACAAGGCCTGGGACCAGGGCATCAACTTCATCGACACCGCCGACGTATACAACGGTGGCCGCTCCGAGGAGATCGTCGGCGAGGCGGTGGCCCGTCACCGCCAGGACTGGATCGTGGCGTCCAAGGCCGGCTATGGCCCGGTGGAAGGGATACCCAACCGCAGCGGCCTTTCGCGCAAGCACCTGTTCAACGCCATCGAGGCGTCGTTGACACGCATGGGCCTGGACTACCTGGACATCTACTACCTGCACCGCGAAGACCACAAGGTGCCGCTGGAGGAAACCGTGCGGGCCATGGGCGACTTGCTGCAGCAAGGCAAGATCCGCTATTGGGGCGTGTCCAACTTCCGGGGCTGGCGCATCGCCGAACTGTGCAACCTGGCCGAGCGCCTGGGCGTGGCCAAGCCGGTGGTGAGCCAGCCGCTGTACAACATCGTCAACCGCCAGGCAGAACCAGAACAGTTGACCGCAGCCGCATACCACGGCCTCGGCGTGGTGCCGTTCAGCCCGTTGGCCCGCGGCGTGCTCAGCGGCAAGTACGCCCCCGGGGCGGTGCCGGACGCCAGCAGCCGCGCCGGCCGCCAGGACAAGCGCATCATGGAGGTGGAGTGGCGCCAGGAATCGCTGGCCATCGCCCAGAAGATCCAGGCCTACACCCAGGCCAAGGGGGTTGGCATCGTCGAGTTCGCCATCGCCTGGGTGCTGAACAACCAACTGGTCAGCTCGGCCATCGTCGGGCCGCGTACCGAAGCGCAATGGAACACCTACGCAGGCGCGCTGGACGTGGCGATCACCGCCGAGGACGAGGCCTTCATCGATTCGCTGGTGACGCCGGGGCATGCCTCCACGCCAGGTTTCAACGACGTGGCGCATTTCGTGACAGGGCGACTGCCGCGCCAGTGAGTCGCTCGGGGCCGCGAAGCGGCCCCAACCTGGCATCGACCGATTGCAAGCGTTTATGCCTGGATCAGCCCCTGCAAGCCTTTGATCGCCAGCAGGTGCAGCGGGTAGAAGGCATAGCCCCAGCGCCCCACCGGCACGATACGCCAGTCGTCACGGCGCAGTAGCCAGCCCCCCAGCGGGAGCGCCACGGCGGCGATGGCCAAGACCAGCAAGGTCGTGGGGTGCAGGAGGTGGTCGCGCAACCAGCTGTTGGTCAGGTTGCCAGCCATGGCCAGCAGGCAGGGCAATAGCCAGCTCGCCCCACCCCGGCTACGCGCGATCAGGCAGGCGGCCGGCAACAGCACACCGGGCACACCGTACATCAGGCGCTCGCTGGCCAGGGCGGCGACCAACGCCGCGGCGATCCCGCCCAGGCGCGCCAACGCCTGGGGATGGTGCACGCCCCAGGCGACCAGCAGGCCCAGTGCCAGGGTGGGGATTACGCTGAAGGTCTGCGAGCCGTTGTCCAGCCAACGGTAGGGGCCTTCGCAGAGCACCGCGAACACCAGCAGCCAGCCCAGGTAACGAGCATTGCCACGGGTGAACAAGGCCCCGCTGTGACTGCGCCCGACATTGACGGCGATGGCCAGGCAGAACAGCGGAAAGGCCAGCCGCCCGAGGACGAACAGGCCCTCGGCGGCCGGCCAGAGAAAGCGCAGGTGGTCGGCGACCATGGTCAGGATCGCCGTCCACTTGACCAGGTCCAGCCCTGCCGAGCGCATCAATGGGCGTCCGCCCCCTGCCCCAGGTATTTGTCGCTCCAGGCGGCCAGGGGCAGCGGCGGTTGCTGCTCGAGGATGCGTCGCCAGATCAGCGCCAGGTCGTGGGCATTGAGCATCGAGCCGGCCCCGGCGCCGAGCCACAGCGACGGCGTGACGGCTGCCCAGCGCCCTTGCCCATCGCGGTGGGCCATGTCGAAGCGGAAGGTGTAGTTGCCGGGGATGCCCATGCGCAGGTCGCTCACCACCAGGGCGTCGCCGACCACGTCGTAGCGCAGCCAGTCGCCGGTGAACCAGCGCAGGCGCTCGTGCAGGGGCTCACCCTGCAGCGCCTTGGCCAGCGCCAGGTTGAGCGGCTGGCGCTGCATTTCCGGCGGCTCGCGGTCGAACCAGCTGCTCACGCCTTCGTAGTAGTCGCCGTCCGGGGTCTTGGCCAGCACCCGCCAGACCAGGCTGTTGAAGGCGATGGGCACGGCGCGCAGCTCGGTGATGGCGATCCCACGCTGTTCGAGCGCGAGTTCGAAGCGTTGCTCGGCGGCCATGCGCCCGGCCAGGCCGAAGCCCAGGTAGGCGGTACTGAACAGCAAGGCCGCCGTCAGCAGCGGGATCGCCCTCCCCGCCATGCCCCTGATGCCGGCATAGGCGACGGCGGCCAGCAGCGGCACGGTGTACAGCGGGTCGATGATGAACACCGCGGCCCAGCTCTCGGGGATCGAGTGCAGCGGCCAGAACAACTGGGTGCCGTAGACGGTGAAGGCGTCGAGGATCGGGTGGGTGACCAGCACCAGCCAGAACGCCAGGAACAGCCTGGGCAAGGTGTAGCCCTTGTGCGGCCAGCGCCTGCGCCCGATCCGCTCGACCAGCCAGGCCAGCAACAGGGCCAGGGCGGTGAGGACGAAGACCGAATGGGAGAAACCCCGGTGGTAGGTCATCTGCGACACGGGGTCGGCATAGCGGATCACTACGTCGAGGTCGGGCAACGTGCCCAGGGCAGCGCCGTAGAGCAGCGAACGGCGGCCCTGGATACGGCCCAGGACCGAGCCCTGCAGGGCGGCGCCGAGTACGGCTTGAGTCAGTGAGTCCACGGTTCAGGTCCCTGAAGCAGATGTTTTCGGGAACCTACCTGCATCGCGGTGGGCAGTGCAAATCCAATCGCCTGGCAAGCTTCAAGCTGCAAGAAAAAAGCTGGCCCGCGCAGATCCCGCTTTTCTTGCCGCTTGTAGCTTGAAGCTTGAAGCTGCGCCGCCCCCTCAGAACAGCTGCCAGGTATAGACCAGGATCAAGCGGTTCTCGTCGATGTCGGTGCGGTAGTTCGACCGCGCCATGGCATTTCTCACCCGAATGCCGAGCCCCTTGAACATCCCATCCTGTACCGCATAGCCGATGTCGATGTCCCGCTCCCGGTCCTTGCCTTCGTAGCCCAGCCCGGTGTCGACATTGTCGCCGGTGATGTAGCGCACGGTCGCGGTCAGCCCGGGGATACCCAGGGCTGCGAAGTTGTAGTCATAGCGCACCTGGTACGAGCGTTCGTCGGTATAGGCGAATTCATAGGTCGGCACCTCGTTGCCCAGCGGCGTGATGTTGGCGAACACTCGCGGGAACGGGCTGTCGCCATACATGCCCTGGTAGCCGACATGGAAGCTGTGCCCGCCGTGCTTGGCCGTGAACAGCGAGAAGAACGCCTGGTTGTCGATGTCGCCCAGCAGGGCATCGCCCTCTTCGCGCGCGGTGAAGTACCCCAGATTGGCGCTGAGCAGCCAATCCCCCACAGGCTCGCTGTGCTTGAAGCCGACGAAGCCCTGCCGGTAGATATCCTCCAATTGCCCGTACCACAGGCTGACGCTGCTCCGCTCGCCATTGAAGGCATAGTCGCCGCCCGCATAGTTGAAGGCGTCGCTCTCGGCCTGGCGCATGGGGACATGGCCGAGCATGGCGCTCATCTTGCCGTCGCCCCCCTCGTTGCGCAGGTGCGAGGACTTCAGGTGGCCAGCCTGCACGGTCAGGCCGTCCAGCTCGGTGGAACGGATGCTCGCCCCCTGGTAGGTCGGCGGCAGCAGGCGGATGTCGCTGAAGGTCAGCACCGGCAGGTTGGGCTGCAGCTCGCCGATGCGCAGTTCGGTCTTCGACAGCCGCGCCTTGAAGGTCGGTGCCAGGCGGCTGTACTCGTCGGCGGCGCGGCCATCGCCATGCACCGGCAACAGGCCGCTGTTGGCCCGGTCGGGGCTGCTGTCGAGCTTGATGCCCAAAAGGCCCAGGGCATCCACGCCGACGCCCAGGGTGCCCGGGGTGTAGCCGGACTTGAAGTCGAGGATCAAGCCCTGGGCCCACTCCTCGGTCTTCGACTGCGGATTGGCCCCGACGATGTCGGAGTAGTCACGGCTGAAGTAGTAGTTACGGGCGCTCAGGCTGGCCTTGGCATCCTCGAAGAAGCCGCCTTCGGCGGCCAGCAGGGGTTGGCTGAGCAAGGTGACGCCCAGGGCGACGCAAGGGGTGTGGTTCATTCCGAAGCTCTCTTTGGATCTTGTTATTGTGAGTAAGGTGCTGGGAACGCGAAGGTGGCGGTTGGTGGGTTCTTCCTAAGGGCTACGGCGCAAGGCCGCCTGGGGTTGGGGGCGGCACAGGCGCAGCAGCGCATGGGCCGCCAGGCCGAACAGCAAGCCCCAGAATGCTGCCGACAGGCCAAGGAAGGAGACGCCCGAGGCCGTCACCAGGAAGGTGAACAGGCCCGCATCGCGCTCTTGCGGTTCGGCCAGGCTGCGGGCCAGGGCCTCGCTGATGGCGCCGTACAAGGCAAGGCCGGCCAGGGCGGCGACCAAGGCGGCGGGGAATGCGGCGAACAACGACATCAAGGTGGCCCCGGCAATGCCCAGCAACAGGTACAGCACACTGCCGGCGACGGCCGCGACATAGCGCCGCCGCGGGTCCTCGTGGGCCTCGCGGCCGGTGCACAGGCTGGCGGTGACCGCCGCGAGGTTCAGCCCATGGCAGCCGAACGGCGCGAGCAAGGCGCCGCCCACGGCGCTGGCGCTGATCAGCGGGCTGGCCGAGGTCTGGTAGCCGGCGTTGCGCAGCACCGCCATGCCCGGCATGAACTGCCCGGTCAGGGCGACCAGCACCAGGGGCAGACCCAGGCTGAACAGCGCCGACAGGCTGAACTGCGGGGCGATGAATTGCGGCGAGGCCAATTCCAGCACCAGGGCTTCGCTGCGCAGTTGCCCGCTGGCCAGGGTGACCGCCGCACCGACCAGCAGCACAGTGGCCACCGCGTAGCGCGGCCGGAGCCTGCGCATCAGCACGTAGGTGACGAACATCGCCAGCACCAGCGCCGGCTGTGCCGGCAAGGCCCGGAACACCTCACTGCCGAAGCTGAACAGGATGCCGGCCTGCATGCCGGCGGCAATGGAGCCCGGCAGGCGGGCGATGATGCGGTCGAAGGCGCCGCTGATGCCGATCAGCAGCAGCACCAGGTTGGCCGCCAGATAAGCGCCGATGGCCTGCTCCAGGCCAAGCTGGGGCAAGGCCGTGACCAGCAGCGCGGAGCCGGGGATCGACCAGGCGATCACCACCGGCACCCGGTAGCGCAGGCTGAGCAGTGCGCCGAGCACGGCGCTGCCCATCGACACCGCCCACACCCAGGACGACAGCAGCCCCTGGGACAGGCCCGCGGCCTCGGCAGCGTGGAAAATGATCACCAGGGGGCCGGCGTAGGAGATCATCGTGGCGATCATGCCGGCGACGATGGCGGACAGGGAGCAGTCCTTGAACAGGTCTTTCATGGGACCTCGCGTGAGACATCGGGGCCCGGCCTTGGGTGGCGGGCGCTTGTTGTCAGGGGGGCCGGCATGGCGAGGGCTTGGCCCTCGATTCGCGGCAAGCCCGCTCCCACAGGGCCCGAGTCGACCACGGCAAGGCCGTGTGGGAGCGCCGCCGTGAAGGGGCTGCGAGGCAGCCCCTGCGCCCTCAGCCCTCTTGCAACGCTCGCGGCCGGTTGCTGCGCTGCTCGGCATCGCTGTCGGGCGCCTTCTGCAGCTGGAAGTCGAACGTCAGCTCGGCATAGCGCCCGGCGATCCCCCGCGCCCCGTCCTCGCGGAACACCACCTCGCCCACCAAGCCATCGCGGGTGGCGTAGGCGAAGTCGTCCCACAGGTACTTGTCGCCAGACAGGTTGATCTGGGTGGTCAGGTGCCGGTGCCCCGGCGCCGAGATGAAGAAGTGCACATGGGCCGGGCGCTGGCCGTGGCGGCCGAGCAGGTCCAGGCACTCCTGGGTCGGGCCCTGCGGGTCGCAGCCGTAGCCCGAGGGCACGATGGTGCGCGCACGGTAGCGGCCCTCGGCATCGGTGACGATGCGCCGGCGCAGGTTGTACTCGGACTGGCTCTGGTCGAAGAACGAGTAGGTGCCACGGGTGTTGGCATGCCACAAATCGACCGTGGCCCCGGCCAGCGGCTGGCCCTGGGGATCGAGCACCTGGCCTTCGAGGAACATCACCGTGGCCACGCCCTCCTCGCTGCCGTCGTCCATGCGCACCTCGCCTTGGGCAATCGGCGCGCCGGCCACGTACAGTGGGCCTTCGATGGTGCGCGGGGTGCCGCCGGTGAGGCCGGCCTGGGCATCCTTGGCATCCTGCAGCAGGTCGAGGAAGTGCTCGATACCAAGGCCAGCCACCAGCAGCCCGGCCTCGCCGCGCCCGCCCAGACGGTTGAGGTAGTCGACGGCATGCCAGAACTCGTCCTCGCTGACCTCCAGGTCCTCGATCAGGCGGGCGGTGTCCTGCAGCACGCGCTGGATGATGCGCTTGAGGCGCGGGTTGCCGTCGTCGTTGCCGAAGCCGGCGACTTCTTCGAAGAACTTCTGGACCTCGGCAGTGTGGGAAATCTTCACGGTCATGATGGCGTACCTCGTGTTGTTCTTGTGCGTAGCGGGTGGGTCAGCGGTCGTCGGCGTGGATCGACGAGGGGTGGCGGCACAGGCCGTGCACCTCGATATCCATGTAGGGGAACAGCGGCAACTGCATCAGGGTGTCGTGCAGGGCCTCGACGCTGGGCAGGTCGAACACGCTGTAGTTGGCGTAGTGCCCGGCGATGCGCCACAGGTGGCGCCAGGTGCCCTCGCGCTGCAGGCGCTGGGCCAGCGCCTTCTCGTCGGCCTTCAGTTGCGCGGCCTTGGCCGGGTCCATGTCGACCGGCAGTCTCACGGTCATCTTCACGTGGAACAGCATGGTGCTTCTCCTTCTAGGCAAGTCAGGTTCAGCGCCGGGCGAAACGGACCAGGCGCGCTTCGTCCAGGGCCAGGCCCAGGCCCGGCGTGCGTGGCACGTGGAGCTGGAAGTCGCGGTAGACCGGCGCCTGGCTGACGATTTCCTCGGTCAGCAGCAACGGCCCGAACAGCTCGGTGCCCCAGGTCAGCTGGCGCAGGGTGAGGAAGGCATGGGCCGAGGCCAGGGTGCCGATCGAGCCTTCGAGCATGGTCCCGCCGTACAGGGCGATGCCGGCCGCCTCGGCGATCTGCGCGGTGCGCAGCACGGCACGCGGGCCGCCGTTCTTGGCGATCTTCAAGGCGAAGATGCTCGCCGCGCCGTCGGCCGCCAGGCTGAAGGCATCCTCGACGCTCTCGATCGACTCGTCGGCCATGATCGGCGCCGGGCTGCGCTGGTTCAGGCGCACCTGGCCGGCGCGATTGATGCGCGAGATGGGTTGCTCGACCAGGTCGATGCCGTTGTCGCCCAGCACCTGGCAGGCGCGGATCGCCTGGGACTCGTCCCAGTACTGGTTGACGTCGACCCGCACGCTGGCCCGCTCGCCCAGGGCGCGCTTGATCGCCACCACGTGCTTGAGGTCGTGATCCAGCGGGTTGGCGCCGATCTTCAGCTTGAAGATGCGGTGGCGACGTGCCTCGAGCATCTGTTCGGCCTCGGCGATGTCCCGGGTGGTGTCGCCGCTGGCCAGGGTCCAGGCCACGTCCAGGCTGTCGCGCACCCGGCCACCGAGCAGTTCGCTGACCGGCAGGCCCAGGCGCTTGCCCTGGGCATCGAGCAAGGCGCTCTCGATGCCAGACTTGGCGAACGTGTTGCCCTTGGCGATCTTGTCCAGCTTGAGCATCGCGGCGTTGATGTTGTCCGCCGCCATGCCCAGCAGCGCGGGCGCCAGGTGGGCATCGATATTGGCCTTGATCCCCTCGGGGCTTTCGTAACCGTAGGCCAGCCCGCCAATGGTAGTGGCCTCGCCGATGCCCTCGACGCCGTCGCTGCAGCGCAGGCGTAGGATCACCAGGGTCTGCTGCTGCATCGTGTGCATGGCCAGCTTGTGGGGGCGGATGGTCGGCAGGTCGACGATGATCGCCTCCAGCCGGTCGATGGTCGGGCTTGTCATGCAAGGCTCCAGTTCAGTCAGTTGAGGGTCACGCTTGGCCGGCGGCCAGCAGGCCTTGGCGCCGGCCGCTGGCCAGGTGCACGGCCATGGCCAGCGCGGCGACCGCGCCAGGGATGGCGAAGGCGATGAAGTTCAGTTGCAGCGGCAGGTTGATGCCCATCAGCGCGCCACCGAGCAGCGGGCCGACGATGGCGCCGTTGCGGCCGATGCCGGAGGCCCAGCCAAGGCCGGTGGAGCGTACCGACAGGCCATAGAGCTGGGCGGCGCCGGCATAGAGCAGGATCTGCGTGCCGATGGTGGTGGCCCCGGCGACGAAGATCAGCAGGTACAGCACCGGCATCGGGCTGTTGACGCCCAGCAGGCTGATCGACAGCGCCGCGCCGAGGAAGAACGCCACCTTGACCTTGACCAGGTTGTAGCGGTCGCCCAGCCAGCCACCGAGGATCGCCCCGGCCATGCCGCCGAAGTTCAGCGCCAGCAGGAACGACAGGCTCGACCCCAGGCTGTAGCCGGCGTTGGCCATCAGCTTGGGCAGCCAGGAGCTGAGCGCATAGACCATCAGCAGGCAGCAGAAAAACGCCAGCCACAGGGCCAGGGTGCGCACCGCCAGGCCGTCGCGCAACAGCGCCAGCACCGAGGCACCCTTGCCCTTGCGCTCCGGTGCCTGCAGCACGTCATCGGGCCGCACGTCGCAGTCGGGGTCCAGGCGCTTGAGCAGTGCACGCGCTTGCTCCGTACGGCCCTGGCGCACCAGGAAGCCGATGGATTCCGGCAGGTAGTAGAGGATCACCGGCAACAGCAGCAGTGGCAGCGCGGCGGCGAAGAACATCGACTCCCAACCGAAGCGTGGCAGCAGGTAGATCCCGATGCCCGCCGAGAGCATGCCACCCAACGAGTAGCCGCTGAACATGATGGCCACCAGGGTGCTGCGCAGGCGCTTGGGCGCGTACTCGTTCATCAGCGCCACGGCGTTGGGCATCAGCCCGCCGCAGCCGAGCCCGGCGAAGAAGCGGTACACGCCGAACTCGCCGGGGGTGCTGGCGAAGCCGTTGAGGATGGTCGCCCCGGAGAACAGGGCGAAGCAGATGGCGATGCCCTTCTTGCGCCCGATGCGGTCGGCCAGGCTGCCGAAGACCAGGGCGCCGAACATCATGCCGAACAGCGCGTAGCTGCCCAGGGCGCCGGCCTGCAGCGGGGTCAGGCCCCACTCTTTCATGATCACCGGCAGCACCACGCCGTAGATGAACAGGTCGTAGCCGTCGAAGACCAGCAGCAGGCCGCACCAGGCCATGACCATCCAGTGAAACGGGGTGAAGCGGGCATTGTCGATGATCGGGTGGACGTCGAGGGTTCGCATGGCATCTGTCTCTCTTGTTTTTGTTGTGTGAGGAAAACCTTGCCCGAAGGCGGCGCTCAGCCGAGGTCGCCGCCGCCTACCGGCAGGGTCACGCCGGTGATGTAGGAGGCCTCGTCGGAGGCCAGGAAGAGGATCGCGCCGACCTGTTCGTCGATGCTCCCGTAGCGTTTCATCAGGCTGCTGGAGACGGTCTGGTCGACGATCTGCTGGTACCAGCCCTTTTCCTGCTCGCTCTGCTCGCTGCTGTTGCGCGGAATGCGCCGGGGCGGTGCCTCGGTGCCGCCTGGGGCGGTGGCATTGACCCGGATGCCACGGCCGGCCGTCTCGAAGGCCAGGCACGCGGTGAGCGCGTTGACCCCACCCTTGGCCGCACCGTAGGGCACGCGGTTGACCCCTCGGGTGGCGATGGACGAGACGTTGACGATGGCGCCGCTGCCGCGCTCGAGCATGTAGGGCAGCGCCGCGTGGCAGCACCACAGGGTGGGGAACAGCGAGCGGCGCACTTCGGCCTCGATCTGCGCCACCTCGTAATGCTCGAAGGGCTTGGCCCAGATCGTGCCGCCGACGTTGTTGACCAGGATGTCGAGGCAGCCGAAGGTCGCCACGGCCGTGGCCATGACCCGGGTGCAGTCGGCGTATTGCTCGAGGTCGGCGGTAAGGGTCAGTACGCCTTCCCCGGCCAGCTCGTGGACCAGTTCGGAGCGGTCCACCGCCACCACCTGCGCGCCCTCGGCCTTGAGCCGCCAGCACACGCCTCGGCCGATACCCTGCGCGGCGCCGGTGACCAGGGCGACCTTGCCTTGGAATCTGCTATCCATCGTTCTCTCCCACCATTGGGTTGTCGAACCCGCCACGAGCCCCTTCAGGCCCGTGGGCTTGGGTTGCGGCTACCGGCCCATTCGCCGCAAGCAGTTGCTCCCACAGGTACAGCGCATGCCTCGAAATGTGGGAGCTGGCTGCCTGCGATCGAGGGCAACGCCCTCGCCAGTCGCCAGGAATAAAAAGGAGGCCGCCCTCACCCGCACGATGCGGGCAGCCCCGTGAAGTCTCAGGCTGCCGCGGCGGCGAACTTTTCGTAGTAGAAGTTGGCCGGGGTGATGCCCTGTTCGCGGATGTACTGGCTGACCGCCTCGACCATCGGCGGTGGCCCGCACAGGTACACGTCGACATCGCCGTCGTTGAGGTGGCGCGGCTCGATGTGCTGGGTCACGTAGCCCTTCTGCGGGTACTGGCTGTCCGGGTTGGCCACGCAGGCGCTGAAGGTGAAGTTGGGGATGCGCGCGGCCAGGGCCTGGAGGCGCTCCATCTCGACCAGGTCGAAGTCGTTGGTGACGCCGTAGATCAGGTGCAGGGGATGCTCCGAGCCCTGCTCGGCGATCTTCTCCAGCATCGCCGTGAACGGCGCCAGGCCCGTGCCGCCGGCCAGCAGCAACAGCGGCCGCTGGATCGGGCGCAGGTAGAAGCTGCCCAGCGGCCCTGCCAGGGTCAGGCTGTCGCCGGCCTTGGCCAGGCTGGTGAGGAAGTGGCTCATCAAGCCGCCGGGCACGTTGCGGATCAGGAAGCTGACCTCGCCGTCCTTCTGCAGCGAGCTGAAGGAATAAGCACGGCTCTGGTCGCTGCCCGGCACCTGCAGGTTGACGTACTGGCCCGGCAGGAACGCCAGGCGGCTCAGGGACTCGCCCTTGATCGACAGGGCGATGGTGCTCTCGGACAACTGGCGTACCTCGCTGATGGCCGCCTCGAAGCTGGCCTGCTCGGCCTTGCACAGCTGCGACGAGGCCGGAATGCGCACCACGCAGTCGCTCATCGCGCGCATCTGGCAGGTCAGCACGTAGCCCTGGGCGATCTCTTGCTCGCTCAAGGCGTCCTCGATGAAGTTGTCGCCCAGGTCATAGCGCCCGGCCTCGGCCTGGCACTTGCAGGTGCCGCAGGCGCCGTCGCGGCAGTCCAGGGGGATGTTGATGCCCTGGCGGTAGGCGGCGTCGGCCACGCTCTCGTGGCCTTCGGCCTGGATGAAACGGGTCACCCCGTCTTCGAAATTCAATGCGATCTGGAAGCTCATGGCGTACCTCCGGGGCGAGCCTGGCCACGGTGCGCCATGCGGCACACCGGGCGACCCTCGCCTTGGCCTGGTGTCAGATGTGGTAGATGTCGATGACCTGACGCACGTAGTCGTTCTTCAGGACCACCTTCTTGGCCAGGATCCGCAGGTCTTCGCCCCGCAGGTCGAGGGTGTAGAAGCTGGTGCCGAAGTAGCTGTCGGTGGTCTTGTAGCGAAAGCTCAGGGTGTGCCAGTTGAACCGCACCTGGCACTGGCCATCGCGCTGCTCGACGATCTCGATGTTGCTGATGTTGTGGGAGGTGCGGGTGTCCGGGACGGTGGCGCTGGAGCGCTCGGTCTTGATGCGGAACACCCGGTCCTCCAGGCCGCCACGGTTGCCGTACCAGATCAGCGAGATCTCGCTCTGCGGGTCTTCGGTGAGGCGGTCGTCATCGTCCCAGGACGGCATCCAGAAGGTCGCGTCGGCAGCGTACAGCTCCAGCCACAGGTCCCACTGGGCATCGTCCAGGTAGCGCGCCTCGCGGTAGAGGAAGTCGCGCACGGTTTCATAGGTGCTGGTCATTGCACGGCCTCCACGGGGATCAGGCGCTGTTCCTGCTCAAGGGCCTTGATCATGGTCTCCTGCCAGTACTTGTGCTGCAGCACGAACAGGCCCTCGTCCTCGGTGCGTACGCCCGACAGCAGCGGCTTGAGCTCGATCTCGCGGGCGGCCTCGTCGGCGCCTTCGACCCAGTGGGCCGCGCCACGGGACATGTCGTTCCAGCCGGCACCGGCGCCATAGCCGGTCTGGCAGGAGCGGAACTCCTCCAGGTCATCCGGGGTGGCCATGCCGCTGACGTTGAAGAAGTCCTCGTACTGGCGGATACGCCTGGCCCGGGCCTCGGCACTCTCGCCCTTGGGGGCGATGCAGTAGATGGTGATCTCGGTCTTGTTCACCGAAATGGGCCGGGCGATGCGGATCTGCGAGCTGAACTGATCCATCAGGTAGACGTTGGGGTACAGGCACAGGTTGCGCGAATTCTCGATCATCCAGTCGGCGCGGGCCTGGCCGAAATCGGCGGCTAGCTCATCACGTCGCTCATACGCCGGACGGTCCTCGGGGTTGGCCCAGCGGGTCCACAGCAGCAGGTGGCCATGGTCGAAGGAATAGAAGCCGCCACCCTGCTTGGCCCAGGCGCCGGCACTCATGGTCTTGATCTGTTCCCCAGCCTCGCGCTGCTTGCGCTGGTTCTGGGTGGCGGCGTAGTTCCAGTGCACGGAACTGACGTGGTAGCCATCGGCGCCGTTCTCGGCGGTGAGCTTCCAGTTGCCTTCGTAGATGTAGGAGCTGGCGCCGCGCAGCACTTCCAGGCCTTCCGGCGACTGGTCGACGATCATGTCGATGATCTTCGCCGACTCGCCCAGGTGTTCGACCAGGGGTTTGACATCGGGGTTGAGGCTGCCGAACAGGAAGCCGCGATAGGACTCGAAGCGGGCGACCTTGGTCAGGTCGTGGGAGCCGTCGCAGTTGAAGCTGTCGGGGTAGCCGGCGTTGCTCGGATCCTTGACCTTGAGCAGCTTGCCGCTGTTGTTGAAGGTCCAGCCATGGAACGGGCAGGTATAGCTCGAACGGTTGCCGCGCTTGTGCCGGCACAGCATGGCGCCGCGGTGGCTGCAGGCATTGAGGAAGGCATTGAGCTCCCCGTCCTTGTTGCGCGCGATGAAGATCGGCTGGCGCCCCATGGTCAGGGTGAGGAAGTCGTTCTTCTCGGGGATCTGGCTTTCGTGGGCCAGGTAGATCCAGTTGCCCTCGAAGATGTGCTTCATCTCGAGTTCGAACAGGCGCGGGTCGGTGAACATCTCTCGCTTGCAGCGATAGACACCTTTTTCCCGGTCATCCTCGAGCAAGGCATTGAGGTAATCGAATCCCAGGGACATGGCCAGGGTCTCCATTGTTATTGTTCAGGCCAGGTCAGGTTAGGGTGTGCCGGGATGGGGCAATATCCGGATCGTGCAGAGTGCTATCCGATTTGTGCAGGCAGGTTGGGCGCCTGGGTGTATCGGGGCCGCAAAGCGGCCCCTGGATCAGGCGCCCGTGCGACGCCGCAAGGTCTCGGAGGGCAACTCGCCGAACTGCTGCCGGTAGCTCTCGGAAAACCGCCCCAGGTGCAGGAAGCCATAGTCCATCGCCAACTCGGTCACGCTGCGCACCGCGCAGCTGGCATCGCTCAGGCAGGCGTGCACCTGCTCCAGCTTGCGCTGGCGAATGTACTGCCTGGGGGTGGTCCCCAGGTGCCGGTCGAACAGCGCGTACAACGAGCGCACGCTCATGCACGCCTGCTCGGCCAAGCCTTCGGCGGACATCTCCAGCTTCAGGTTGTGCTCGATGTGCTCGAGGATTCGCTCCAGGCTGGCCCCCGGCGTACCGAGGCATTCACGGCGGACGTTGGTGGTCAGCAGGGTCAGCAGCTTGCTGGCGACGATCTGGCTGTAGTGCCCCTGCACCCGCGGCAGCGAATCGCTCACCTCGGCCTCGTGGCAGATCATCGCCAGCAGGCTGACGAAACCGTCCAGCTCCTCCAGCCGGTAGTGATTGCGCAAGAAGCGTACGCCTGCGCTGGGTCGCTGCCAGCGCTGCTCGTCGCAGATCGATTCGAGCAGGCGGGTCGGCACCTTGAGGATGAACTTCTCGCAATCTTCCGAGTAGGTCAGGTCGACCGGGTCGTCCGGGTTGATCAGCAGCAGTTCGCCCGGCACCAGGTGGTGCTCGCGCTGGTGCCCGCGCCACAGGCAATTGCCGTTGAGCAGCACTTGCAGGTGGTAGATGGTCTCCAACGCCGGCGAGGTGACGCGCACGCTGCCGCCGTAGCTGATGCGGCACAGGTCGAGGTCGGCGAACTTGCGATGGCTCAGGCTGGCCTGGGGGTGGGTGCTTCGGGACAGGCCGATGCAATGCTGGCCCACATGCCGGTTGACGTAGTCGGAAACGGCATAGGGGTCGGCGTGATGGAACACGCTGCTGCGCTCGCTCAACAGGCGGCTTTCCATAGGCAAGGCACTCGGCTTCGTTATTGTTCTGGTCGCCGCTTCCTACGGGCGCGAGGGCCTGTGGTCGCGGTCGTTCACGGTCATTCTATCGGGCCGGCGGGGGAATTCAGGGCTCAGGCGACCACCGGCGATGCTTGCACACACTAAGCAAAAAGCCGAGAGCCAGGCAATGCGACCAAGGAAAGGTCGTGCGGATAGCGGACAGGGCTGGACGGGTAGCCGGGCGATTATCGGACAAATTTTGAATCCAGATGGGCAAGCTGACCCCAACAAGCTCAATGCGCCGCCATGTCCTGACGAACCGCCCAACCCTGGCTGCGAGCCCGGAACTGCCGTGGCGCGATGGAGAACAGCTCACGAAAACGCCGGTAGAAATGCGGGAAGCTGACGAACCCGCTGGCCACCGCCACTTCGGTCAGCGACTTGCTGGTGTGCTGCAGCAACTGCCGCGCATGGGTCAGGCGCAGCTCCAGGTAGTAGCGCGGCGGCGTGGCCTGGACATGGCGGCGGAACAGGCGCTCCAGGTGACGCCGGGAAAGCCCGGCATGGCGGGCGATCTCGTCGATGCAGATAGGGTCCTCGATATTGGCATGCATCAGTTCAAGGGCCAGGCGCACACCGCGCGGCAAGGTCGGGTCGATGTCCGGCGCGGCCGCCGGCAGGCTGGCCTGCACCCGTGAACGGTCGCAGGCCAGCATCTGCTCCACGGCCCGGCGCAGCAGCTCGCCCCCGCTGTGTTCGAGCAGCCCGAGCATCATGTCCAGGGCACTGCTGGCGCCGGCACAACTCATGCGCTTGCGATCCAGCACATGGGCCAGCCGGCTGACCCGCACATGCGGGAACAGCTCGTTCATCATCGCCCGGCCATCGGGGTGGAAGGCGCATTCATGGTCATTGAGCAGGCCGGCCTCGGCCAGGAAGTAGGCCCCGTTCCACAGGCCACCGAGCAGGCAGCCTTGCTGGTCGGCCTGGCGTAGCTTGCCACGCAACAACGGATCGTTCTCCAGGCGCACCCGGAAACCACCGCACACCAGCAGGATGTCCAGCCCCTGCACATCGAGCTCGGCCAGCGGCGTGTTGACCGGCAAGGCCAGCCCCAGGTCGCTCATGACCTGGCTGCCCTCGCCCACCACCTGGATCTGGAACAACGGCGTGGCGCTCATCAGGTTGGCGGTCACCAGGGTGTCCATGGCAGCGGTGAAGGCCATCATGGAGAAGTGCTCGCGCAGGACGAAGGCCACCCGCCGGCACGGCTGCGACAGCGCCGTGCGGCCAGACGGATCCAGGTGGGCCAGGTTGGTGTTCTTCAGGACGCTTTCGAAATGACTCATGGCTCGACTCACAGGCAGCCGGTGCCCCGGCCAGGCCAGGGCGGGTGGGAGAAAAACGTTTACTTGCCGGCGGCGTCGCGGGACGCCTGCAGCCACTCGTCGAACTGCTGGCGGTGGGCGGCGACCCATTCCTTGGCGTGGCGCTGGATATCGGCAGGCTTCTTCTCGCCCTGCTGCATCTTCAGGTTCTGCGCGCTCTCGTCGTCGGTGCTGATCTGCACCAGCGAGAGGAACTTCAGCGCCGCCGGGTTCTTGTCGGCGAAGTCCTTGTTCAGCACGGCCACCACCTTGTCCACGGCAAAGCCCAGGTTCTTGCCCTTGTACAGGGTGTCGACATCGTTGTTGCCGTCAGGCAGGTCGGTCTTGGGCACTTCCAGCCAGACCACGTCGCGGCCTTCGACCAGCACGCTGGCGATCCACTGCGGTACCCAGGTGAAATACAGGATCGGCTTGCCATCCTTGTAGCGGGTGATGGTGTCGGCCATCAGTGCGAAGTACGAGCCTTGGTTGACGTGCACGGTCTTCTCCAGGTCGTAGGCCTTCATGTGGTGGGCGATCACCAATTCGCAGCCCCAGCCCGGGTTGCAGCCGGTCAGATCGGCCTTGCCATCGCCGTCGGTGTCGAACAGCTTGGCGATCTCTGGCTTCTTCAGGTCGGTGATGTACTTGATGTTGTGCGCATCGGCGGTCTTCTTGTCGATCAGGTAGCCCTGGCTCACTCCGGGCAGGATGTTGCCGGTCTTGACCATCGCGCTGTCACCGCCGGCCTGCTGGTAGAACTTGTCGTGCAGCTTCTCCCACAGGTGCACGGTGAAGTCGGCGTCGCCATTGGCCAAGGCCACCATCATCACGCCGTACTCGGTCTCCTTCGGTTCCTGGACCTTGTAGCCCAGTTCACGCAAGCCTTCCATGGCCACCTCGCCACGGAAGCGCTCCTCGGCGATGGAGGGGAAGATCGGCGTGACCTTGGCGCCCTCGCCCGGCTTTTCGGCCGAGGCGCTGGCGCACAGGGAGGCGGCCACCAGCGACAAGGCGGTGGCGCATTGCAGGACGCTACGGGAGAACTTGGATCGATGCATTGTCACTTACCTTCTTCTGGTTGTTCTTTACAGGTAGGGCAGATGGGGTCGGTGGGCTCAGGCGGCCTTGCGTGGTGCGCCCTGCCCTGAACCACACAGGCGCAGCAGCAGGCCCACGGGGCCGGTGTGGTACCAGCGCAGGCTCGGGTCGGCGCTGCTGCGCGCGCCCATGGCCTGGGTCAGGCGGTCGAGGAAGATCGCCAGCAGCACCAGCCCTACCCCGCCGACCGTGGCCAGGCCCATGTCCAGGCGGCCGATACCGCGCAGCACCATCTGCCCCAGGCCACCCACCGAAATCATCGAAGCGATCACCACCATCGACAGCGACAGCATCAGGGTCTGGTTCATGCCCGCCATGATGGTCGAGGTGGCCAGGGGCAGTTGCACCCGGGTCAGCATCTGCCGCGGCGTGCAACCGAAGGCGCGCGCCGCCTCGATCTTGTCTTCCGGCACCTGGCGGATCCCCAGGTTGGTCAGGCGCACCAGCGGCGGCAGGGCGAAGACGATGGTCACCAGCACGCCCGGCACGTTGCCGATGCCAAACAGCATCACCACCGGCACCAGGTAGACGAACGCCGGCAAGGTTTGCATGGCATCGAGCACCGGGCGCACCACCCGCTCCAGGTGATCGCTGCGGGCGCAGAGGATGCCCAGCGGGATGCCGATCACCGCGCAGAAGAACACCGAGGTCAGCACCAGCGCCAGGGTGGTCATGGATTCCGACCACACGCCGATCAGCCCCAGCAGGGTCAGGGTGACCAAGCACAGCAGCGCCATGCGCCGGCCGGCCAACTGCCAACCGAGCAACGACGAAAGGATGATGCCGATGCTCGGCGGGATGCTCTGCAGCACGAACTCGATACCGTTGAGCACCTGGTCGATCGGCCAGCGGATGGCACGGAATACGTCGCGGAAGTTGTGCACCAGAAAATTCAGGGTGGCTTCCACCCAGTCACCCAGCGGCAGGGTGGCGGACTGGAACGGGTCGAGAAGACTGAACTCGGACATCGGGGCTTACCTCTTCTTGTGGCCGCAGGCGCTCATCGGCACCCGCGACGGGCGCTCAGTGGCGGCTCAGGGTCTGCAGCAGCTCGTTCTTGGAAATGGTGCCTTTGAGGGCGCCGGCGCGGTCGAGCACGGGTACCGGGTAAGGCAGGCTGGCAACGATACCCAGCACGTCATGCAGGGGCGTGTCGATGTACACCGGCTGCTGCTCGTGCAGGCTGTAGCGATCGCTGGCCGAGGCGCCGTTGACGTCGGTGTCGACCACACCAAGCAACTGGCCATGCTCGTCGACCAGGTAGCCGTACGGCACCCCGGGCTTGAAGCGTGGCGCCTTGCCGTTGACCCGGCACACCGTCTCTGGATCGAACTGGGCGACATCCCCTGCCTTGAGCACCCGCGAGCTGTCGAAGCCTTTGAAGAAGGTGCGCACGTACTCGTTGGCCGGCTGGTTGATCAGCTCCTGGGGCGTGCCGATCTGCACCACCCGGCCGCCTTCCATGATCGCGATGCGATGGCCGATGCGGATGGCTTCCTCGATGTCGTGGGAAATGAAGATGATGGTGCGTTGCTGCTCGGCCTGCAGGCGGATCAGCTCGCCCTGCATCTCGCTGCGGATCAGTGGGTCGAGGGCCGAGAAGGCCTCGTCCATCAGCAGGATCGCCGGGTCGTTGGCCAGCGCGCGGGCTAGGCCCACGCGCTGCTGCATGCCACCGGAGAGCTGGTGCGGGTAACTGTGCTCGTGGCCAGCGAGGCCAACCTGGCTCAAGGCTTCGCGGGCCCTGGCGTGGCGCTCCTGCTCCGGGACGCCGGCGATCTCCAGGCCGAAGGCGGTGTTCTCCAGCACGCTCATGTGGGGCATCAGGGCGAAGGACTGGAACACCATGCCCATTTCCTTGCGCCGCACGTCGAGCAAGTCCTTGTCGGACAGACCGGTGATCTCTCTGCCGTTGAGGTGGATACTGCCGGCGGTGGGTTCGATCAGGCGGTTGAACAAGCGCACCATGGTCGACTTGCCCGACCCGGACAGGCCCATGATGACGAAGATCTCGCCACGCTTGACGGAAAAGCTTGCATCGAACACGCCGACGACGTGGCCGGTCTTGCTGAAAATCTCATTCTTGTCGGCACCCTTGCGCAACATCTCCATGGCCATGTCCGGGTTCGGACCAAACACCTTGAAAATATTGTTCACCGAAAGAATTTCATCGGCATGGCTCATACGACCCTCTTCTTATGCTTATAACCAATCTTCAAACATCGCACTTCTCGGGTAAGGCGGGTTCGGATCAGTGCGAGTACGCTTGGCAGTCCGTTCAAGTTCGAACGCGAGTCAAACCGGCACGCAGGCGGCCCTGCTTGGAAAAATTCTCGACATCGATGTCTTCGATGCCGCGCCGTTGCTTTCACGTTAGGCCCAGGGGGGAGCGGGGTCCAACGACATTTAGGGCGCGCTAACCATTACCTGGGGTTATCAATGCCTTGGCGAGCGCGCTGTCCTGCAGGTTCCAGCGGGGCCACGGCTTCCCCAGGGCAAGCGCATACCGCCGCGAAGGGCCGCATGGCCGTGCCCCGCGCCCCGACGCAGCGGTTTACCGCCTGGGCGCTCCCACGCTAGAGTGAGGCACACCGCGCCCTCCCCAGCCCCACGAAGGACCTCGACACCCTGCCCCATGGCCAGACACACCGAACCCGATCAGACCCTGATCAAGATGCCCTCCCTGCGTGCGGTCAAGGTCTTCGTCGCCGCCGCCAAGTATCAGAACTTCACCCGCGCCGCCGAGGCCCTGTGCGTGACCCAGGCGGCGGTCAGCCGGCAGATCCGCGAGCTCGAGGCGCACCTGGGCGCCGAACTGTTCACCCGCGCCGGGCGTGCGGTGGAGCTGACCGTGGCCGGCTCGATCTTCTTCGATGCGGTGCAGTTGTCGTTCGTCAACATTTCCCAGGCCGCCGAGCGCATCCGCAGCAACACCAACACCAAGCACGTGGTCACCCTGTGCTGCTCGCCAGCGTTCTCCGCGCTCTGGCTCGGGCCTCGGCTGCCGCGGTTCTTCGAGGAGAACCCGGACATCGACATCAACCTCATCACCACCCAGAACTTCCTGTCCATGGAGCCGGGGGCGCGGCCGGACATCTTCATCTCCAAGCTGGGCAGGATCCACGAAGGCTACCGCTGCCAGCCGCTGAACCACGACATCATCTACCCGGTGTGCTCGCCCCAGTACCTGGAGCAGCATCCGGAGCTGCGCACCCTGGAAGGCATCCGGGATGGGGCCCTGCTCAACCTCAGCCCTTATGGCCGCTCCCAGGTCGCCGAGCACGTGGACTGGAACGTTTGGCTGGCCTTCCATGACATCGACCTGAAGAGCCGGGCCAGCCAGGCACCGCACTTCTTCAACGCCAACGACTACAACCTGCTGGTGCAGCTCGCCCAGAGCCACCAGGGCGTGGTGCTCGGCTGGCATATCCTGGTGGCGCCGCTGGTCGCCCAGGGCCTGCTGGTGCGGCCGGTGCCCCAGGAGGTGGTGCTCAAGGACACCTTCCACTACCTGTCGTTCAACGAAGACAAGGAGCACGACTCCAGCTGCCGCCGCCTGCGTGACTGGTTGCTGGCACAATACGAGCCACTGCAACGGGACGATCCCGGCGCCATAACGCCAGCTCATCGATCGCTCCGCTAGCGACGAGCCGTGAGCAAGGCCGCAGTTCTTGCCATACACCGATGCTGTCAGAGCCGGCGATGGGCTCACAGGCGCCAAGCCGATCACCCATGGGGTAGTTTGCAGGGCCGTGTGGGAGCGGGCTTGCCCGCGAACAAGGCGCAACCCTTGCCCTGTACCGCTGGTATCACGACCGGCCCATAGGCTACTGCACCGGCAGGAAGTTCATCAGCAACAGGCTCTGCGCATAGTTCAGCCCGATCCTCCGGTAGCGCTCGTCGAGCATCTGCGCCAGCAGGTCCAGCCTCGCCACGATCTTGCCGAACTCCACCGCGAAACTCAGGTTGCTGCCCTCCTCGGAAATCTCGTTGGAGAACAGCAACAGCACACCATTGGCATCCTGGCGCTGGCTGAGCATCCAGGTGGCCTTCTCGATATTGCGCGCAGCGTTGTTGACGAACAGCGGGTCGATGGTATCGGTCATGTAGAACTCGGTGCGCCCGCCATGGGCGGTGATCAGCATGCTGCCGATGGCGTAGATGAAGGCACCGACCCGGTCGCCACGAAACTCCGGGCTCAAGGCATAGCTCAGCGCTGCCAGGTCGCGGCGGTTGCCCAGTTGCGGCAACGGCTGGCGCTGTTCGATGGCCAGGCGGATCTGCCGCTCGGCGGTGGCGGCATCGAGGTAGCCGGACTGCTTCCACTGGCTGGGGTTGCGCAGGTACAGCTTGTTCATCAGCAGGTACAGACTCTGCAGGTTGTCACGCATGGACAGGGTGGCCATGCGGTCGACGCTGGTCTGGAACAGCTCGCTGGGCTGACCGTCGCCGAACTGGCTGATGATGTCACGGCCCTGCTGCTGGGTGCAGGCGCACAGGGCGGTCAACGCACCTGCCAGGAGCAGGCGCAGGGAGAGTCTGAGGTGTGGAGCAACCATCGGCACCGGGGTCTGGAATCAACGGCTGGGCCGGGAATCGGCCCAACCTGACCAGACATAGAGCGCGCAAATGGGAAAAAGTGCGGCGGGCGGTTGCAACGCCGCCCCTTGGCTCACATCGCTTGGCGCAGCATCTGCACCACCTGTGCATGCAGCGCCGGATCGCCACAGGCCACCACGCAGCCGCCGTGCTGCGCCGGGCCGCCGTCCCAGGCGGTGATCACCCCGCCCGCGCCCTCGATGATCGGGATCAGCGCCTGTACGTCGTAGGGCTGCAGGCTGGCCTCGACGATCACGTCGACGAAGCCGGACGCCAGCATGCAGTAGGCATAGCAGTCGCCACCGTAGCGCATCAACCGGGCACGGCCGGCCACGGCCTCGAAGGCCGCCTTGCGCGCGGGCGTGTCGAACATGTCCGGGGTGGTGCACATCAAGGTCGCCGCGGCCAGGTCGGCGCAGGCGCGGGTCTTCAAGGGTGTGCCGCTGCGCCAGGCGCCCTCGGGCGTGCCGACGAAACGCTCGCCGGTGAACGGCTGGTTCATCACCCCGAGGACCGGGCGCGTACCGTCGTTCAGGGCAATCAGCGTGCCCCACAATGGCAGGCCGGTGATGAAGGCGCGGGTGCCGTCGATCGGGTCGAGCACCCAGGTCAGCGGGCTGCTGCCAGCGGCCACGCCTTGCTCCTCGCCGAGGATACCGTGCTCCGGGTAGCGGGCCTGGATCTGCGCACGCATGGCATCCTCGGCGGCCTTGTCGGCCACGGTGACCGGGTCGTACAGGCGCCCGCCCTTGTCCTCGACCTCCAGGCTCGCCCGGAAATACGGCTGGATCGCCGCCGCGGCGGCATCGGCCAACTGCTCGGCGAAGACGCGGAATTCGCCAATCTGCTCAGCACTCAGGGACATGGGTCAGGCCTCGTTCAGGGAAAGGGCTCGCATCATACCCGACTCCACCCGGGATCGAAGCCTGTGTCGAACCCAGGGTGGAGCGCGCCCATTCAATCGGCGAAGTCGGTGGACAGCGACCATTCCCGCCAGTGCGCCAGTTCCCGCTCGACCAGGGCATGCTTGGCCTCGACCCGCGCGACCGCATCGCTGCCCAGCGGCAGGCGCAGCGGTGGCTGCTCGGCGTTGGCCAGGGCCAGCATGGCTTCGGCGAATCGTTGCGGGTCGCCCGGCTGGGCATGGTTGGCCGAAGCGGCGAAGGTGCGCATCTGGCCGACCGTCTGGTCATAGTCGGGCAGTTCCAGGGCAGTCTTGACCAGCGACTGGTCGTCGAGAAAATCGGTGCGGAAGAACCCCGGCTCGACCACGGTCACCTTGATGCCCAATGGCGCCAGCTCCTGGTGCATGGCCTCGCTGATGCCCTCCACGGCGAACTTGGTCGAGCCGTACACGCCCCAGCCCATGTAAGCCTGGTAGCCACCCAGCGAAGAGATGTTGATGAGGTGACCGCTGCGCTGGCGGCGCATGTGCGGCAGCACCGCGCGGCTGACGTTGAGCACGCCGAACACGTTGGTGGCGAACAGCCGCTCGGTCTCGCTGGCGCTGGTTTCCTCCACCGCCCCCAGCACCCCGAAACCGGCATTGTTGACCAGGACATCGATACGGCCGAAGCGCTTGATGCCTGCAGCCACGGCCTGGTGGGCCTGTTCTTCGCAGGTGACGTCCAGGCGCACGGCCAGCAGGTTCGGCTGCTGGCCCAGGCGGGCCTCGATGTCCTCGGGCTTGCGTGCGGTGGCGATGACCGCATCGCCGGCCGCCAGGGCCTGTTGGGCGATCAGTGCACCGAATCCGCGGGAAGCGCCAGTGATGAGCCAGGTACGCATGTCAATTCCTCCTGTAGACGACCCTGCACCGCGCAGGGCCTTGTCGATGAGTGAGGTCACTGTACGTCTGGGCGGTTGATGTGATAATCCCATGAATTTCGCATGCGCTTGTGAGGTGCATTCAACAATGAAATCGCCCAGCACCGCCGACCTGTCGCTGTTCCTGTGCATCGCCCGGCACCTGAACTTCAGCCGCGCCGCCGTCGAACTGGGGCTCACGCCCTCGGCCCTGAGCCACGCCCTGCGCACCCTGGAAACCCGCCTGGGCGTGCGCCTGTTCAACCGCACCACGCGCAGCGTGGCCCTGACCGAGGCCGGCGAGCGCCTGTACCAGCGCCTGCAACCGGCCTTCCGCGATATCGCCGATGCCCTGGAAGATCTCGACAGCATGCGCGACAGCCCCTCTGGCAAGCTGCGCATCACCGCCGGCCGGGCCGCCGTGGAGCTGGCCTTGCTGCCGCTGGCCAGCCGTTTTTTGGCCGCCTACCCGGACGTGCGCCTGGAGATCGCCAGCGACGATGCCCTGGTGGACATGGTCGGTGCCGGCTTCGATGCCGGCGTACGCCTGGGCGAGCGCCTGCAGGCGGACATGGTGTCGCTGCCCATCGGCCCCTACCTGCGCTCGGTGGTGGTGGGCGCGCCGGCGTTCTTCGAGCGCCATCCGCGCCCCCGGCAACCCCACGACCTGCGCACCCTGCCCTGCATCGGCCACCGTTTCCCCAGCGGTGCGCTGTACCGCTGGGAGTTCGAACGGGGTGGCATGCGCCTGGAGGTGGTGGACGTGCAGGGGCCACTGGTGCTCGGCGATGTCAGCCTGATGCCCGACGCCGCCCTGGAGGGCGTGGGCCTGGCCTATGTGTTCGAGGACATGGTCCGCGAGCACCTGGCCAGCGGCCGGCTGGTGCAGGTGCTGGAGGACTGGACGCCCTACTACCCGGGCTTGCACCTGTACTACCCGAGCCGACGCCATGTACCGGCAACCCTGAAGGCCTTCATCGAGTTCGTGCGCAGCCAGCGCGACGCCGATTTGTAACGCCAGGTTGCAGGCCCTCCTGCGGCCACTGGCGTTTTGCCCCCATGCTGTTTTTACTTGCAGAGTGCCTGGCGCGTGGCTGGGCTGCCGACGGCTGGAGATCCCGCCATGCGCCAAGACCACCTCGATGGCCTGGTCACCTTTCTTGCAGTGGCCGAGGAGAAAGGCTTCTCCACGGCCGCCGTGCGCCTGGGCGTCTCGCCCTCGGCGGTCAGCCAGAGCATTCGCAGCCTGGAGCATCGCCTGGGGCTGGTGCTGTTCAACCGCACCACCCGCAGCGTGGCCTTGACCGAGGTCGGCGAGCGCTTCCTGGAGCGGGTCCAGCCGGCCCTGGAGGCCTTGACCAATGCCTCCCGCGAACTGGGCCGCGAGGCCGACCACCCCAGTGGGCTGTTGCGCCTGAACGTGCTGCGGGCCAGCTACCTGATCGTGCTGCAACCGATCCTGCGGCGCTTTCTCGCCACCTACCCGGAGATCAGCCTGGAGCTGCGGGTGGAGAACCAACTGGTAGACATCATCGCCCAGGGGTTCGACGCCGGTATCCGCTTCGGTGCGGCGGTCGACAAGGACATGGTCGCCCTGACGGTCGGCCCGCCGCTGCAGGCGCAGGTCATCGCCGCCCCCGACTACCTGGCCCGCCATGGCCGCCCCCAGCATCCACGGGCGTTGCTCGAGCACGACTGCATCGGTTTTCGCCACAGCAGCAGCGGGCAGATCGAACGCTGGGCCTTCAGCCGCGGCAACGAGCACTTCGAGTTGCAGGTGCGTGGGCGCCTGGTGCTCAACGACTCGGAGATCCTCGTACGCTCGGCCCTCGATGGGCTGGACATCGCCTACATGATCAATGGCTATATCGAGCCCTTTCTCGCGCAAGGGCGCCTGGTGCGCCTGCTGGAGGACTGGAGCCCGTGCTTTCCCGGCTTGCAGCTGTACTACCCGGATCGCCGCCGGGTGCCGGCCAAGCTGCGGGCATTGATCGACTTCCTGCGCGCGGAATGGGCGCAGGCGCCATTGGTGGAGGAGTTGCTGTCGTGATGCGGACCTTCATTCAGTGATCGTCCAGGGCCGCCTCGCGCCCCAGTATTTGCTAGGGCCGAACACTATGAAGCCCTGCTTCAAGCCCCTTGCAGCAAGCCCCCGTCAATGCTTCGCCGATCCTGTTGAATAATCTGCATTCGGGCAACGAAGCGGAAAGCACGCGCATGAGCGAGATCGGCAGGCTGCTGGCCGCCCTGGCCAGCCAGGCCAGGGATGGCCTGGATATCGCGCCGAGGGCCCGGAAGCCGTGGCCTTGTCGGTGCTGGCGGAGATCGCCGGGCACTTCAACGGCCGCGACGGCCGCCCGCTGCGCCTGCGCAACGCCCCCATCCACGATGGCCTGGGGGCGTTGCACGGCTGAGCCTCAGGCCTTGCGCAGCGCCTGGGGATCGATGGGCAGGCTGCGCAGGCGCTTGCCGGTGGCGGCGAACACCGCGTTGACCACCGCCGGCGCCACCGTCACCGTGGCCACCTCGCCCAGGCCGCCCGGCGCCTCGGGGCTGTCGATGCGGAAGGTATCGAGCGTTGGTGTCTCGTTCAGGCGCAGCATCCGGTAGCTGTCGAAGTTGCCCTGCTCGACCCGGCCGTCCTTGAAAGTGATATTGCCGAACAGCGCCGCCGTCAGGCCGAACAGGGTGCCGCCCTGGACCTGTGCCACCACGCTGTCAGGGTTGATGGCGATGCCGCAGTCGACCACGGTGGTGATGCGTTCGACGGTAACGTTGCCGGCATCGTCCACGCTCACCTCGGCCACCTGCGCCGAGTAGGTGCTGAAACAGTAGGTCAGAGCCAGGCCACGGCCCCTGCCGGCGGGCAAGGGATCGGCCCAGCCGGACTTGTCCTTGAGCGTTTCCAACACCTTCAGTGCCCGTGGGTGGGCCTCGAGCAACGGGTAGCGGAAGTCGAACGGGTCGCGCCCGGCCAGGTGCGCCAGCTCGTCCATCAGGCCCTCGACCATGAAGGCGTTCTGGGTATGCCCGACCCCGCGCCAGAACGCCGGCAGGATCCCCGCCGGCGGCTCGTGACGCACGTAGTGCACCGCCAGGTTGGGGAAGGCATAGGGGCCGCAGGCATCGCGCACGGCATCACGGTCGACGCCATTGACGAAGGCCGCCGGCAACCAGCGGGCGAGGATCGAGCCGCCGGTGATCTTGTGGGTCCAGGCCACCGGCCTGCCCTCTTCGTCCAGCGCCGCGCTGAGGTGGTTGTAGTGATAGGGCCGCAGGGTGCTGTGGCGCGTGTCTTCCTCACGCGACCAGATGACCTTCAGCGGATAGTCCACCTGCTTGGCCAGCTTCACCGCGTCGCTGACGAAATCCACGTCCAGGCGGCGACCGAAACCACCGCCGAGCAAGTGGTTGTGGACCGTCACGGCCTCTTCCGGCAGGCCGGTGATCTGCGCCGCCACGGCCTTGGCCCGGGCGGGCACCTGGCTCCCCAGCCATAGTTCGCAGGCGTCCTTGCGCACATGCACGGTGCAGTTGACCGGCTCCAGGCAAGCATGGGCCAGCCAGGGCACCTGGTACACCGCGTCGATACGCTTGCTGGCCTTGGCCAGGGCTGAGGCGGCATCCCCCTCGACCCGCACCTGCACCCCCGGCTGTTCGGCCGCCTTGCGCATGGCTTCGAGCATCTGCGCGCTGGACATCCCGGCGTTGGCACCTTCGTTCCACTTCGGCTGGAGCAGCGCCATGCCCTTGCGCGCCGCCCCCATGTGATCGGCCACCACCGCCACGGCGTTGTCGCTGTGCAATACCTGGCGCACACCCGCGACCGCCAGGGCCGGCGCCGGGTCGACCTCGGCCAGGGTACCGCCGACCACCGGGCACAACTGGATCGCCGCCACCTTCATGCCGTCCGGGTGGGCGTCGATGCCGAACACCGCCTGGCCGTTGATCTTGTCTGGCGAATCGGTACGCGGCGCCGGCGTGCCGATCAGCTTGAAGTCCTTCGGGTCCTTCAGCGGGATCTGCTCCGGCAGCGGCAGGCCGGCGGCGGCATCCACCAACTCGCCGTAGGCCAGCTGGCGGCCACTGCCTGGGTGCAGCACCTTGCCCTGCTCGGCCCGGCAACTGGCTGGGTCGACCTTCCACTGCGAGGCCGCTGCGGCTACCAGCAGGATACGCGCCGCCGCGCCCGCCTCGCGCAGCGGCTTCCAGTTGCCCGGCACCGAGGTCGAGCCCCCCGTGACCTGGAAGCCCAGCACCGGGTTGGCGTAGCGTTTGTCGTCGGCCGGAGCATGCTCGACGGTGACCTGGTCGAGGCCGACTTCCAGCTCTTCGGCGATCAACGCCGGCATCGAGGTGTAGGTGCCCTGGCCCATCTCCACCGGTTGGATGGTCAGGTAGACATGGCCCTGGCGATCGATGCGCACGTAGGCGTTGGGCGCGAATGCTGCCGCTTCGGCCTGCACGGCACGCACGCCCAGCGGCAAGGCGAAGCTGATCAGCAGCCCGCCGCCGACAGCGGCGCTGGCCTTGAGGAAACCACGCCGGCTGAAGCCTGGGGCAGGTTCATGGCGGGTCATGTCACACCTCCACCTGGCCGGAGGCGGTCTTGATCGCCTGGCGGATACGCACATAGGTGCCGCAGCGACAGATGTTGCCGGACATGGCGCCGTCGATCGCGGCATCGTCCGGCGTGGGGTTGCTGGCCAGCAGCGCGGTCGCCGACATGATCTGGCCGGTTTGGCAATAGCCGCACTGGACCACTTCGTGCTTGAGCCAGGCGGCCTGCACGCGCTTGCCCAGCTCGGTCTGGCCAATGCCTTCGATGGTGGTGATGTCCGCACCGGCCAGGGCGCCGACCGGCATCATGCAGGCGCGCACCGCCGAGCCGTTCATGTGCACCGTGCAGGCCCCGCACAGGGACAGGCCGCAGCCGAACTTGGTGCCGGTCATGCCCAGCACGTCGCGCAAGACCCAGAGCAGCGGCGTGTCGTCCTCGACCTCCACCTGATGCTCATGGCCGTTGATCTTCAGGGTGTGGACCATTGGACGATCTCCTCGGGGGTGTTGGGCGCTCACGGCTTGTCGTTATCGTTCTGGGCCCGGCCTTCGCGGCCTCGGGCGGGTAACCTGTAAAGGGTAGTGACTGGAGCGCGAGGGAAAAACCGCGCAAGGCTGCAAGCGGCATGAAGGCAAACTTAATGATCACGGCAACGCTGCCAGCCCGCGATTGCATCGGCGTGCCCTGCACAGTACGGTGATGCCCACACCCAAGGAGCCCCGCATGACCACCACCGCTGTCGCCCTCGTCCTGGCCGCCGGCCGCAGCCAACGCTTCGGCAGCGACAAGCGCCAGCAGCGCCTGGACACCGGCCAGACCCTGCTCGAAGCCAGCCTGGCTTTGCCCTGCGCGCGGCTGGCCGAGGTCTGGCTGGCCTTGCGCGATGACGACCGCGCCCCGGCCACGCTGCCGGCCAAGGTGCGCGTGCTGCAGTCCGGCGCCAGCCGCCTGGGCCTGGGGCACAGCATCGCCGCGAGCGTCGAGCGCATCGCCCAGGCCAGCGATGCACAGGTCCTGGCCCTGTTCCTCGCCGACATGCCCTTCATCCGCCCGGCCACCTTCGAGGCCCTGCTCGCCTGTGCCGATGCCGCGCACATCTGCCGCCCCGCCTACCAGGGCCGCCCAGGGCATCCGGTGCTGTTCGGCCGCGCCTTCTGGCCCGCGCTGTGCCTGCTCGAAGGCGACAACGGTGCCCGCGCCGTGCTGCAGGCCCACCCTGGGGCGGTACGCACGGTGGACGTGGCCGATCCAGGTGTGCTGCTGGACATCGACCGCCCTGCCGACCTGCCGAGTAGCGGCCAGCGTCTAGACTGAAGAAGGAATTCCCGCGCCACTTGGCCCGGACAACCAGCACCGGCATGAACGGGGGGCTGCCGTACGTGGAGGTGTGAGATGAGCCAGTTCAAGCGATTGTTCGTCATGCTTGGCCCGCAGATGCGCCACACACCCGCCCTGCAGCGGGCGGCGGCGCTGGCCGAATCCAGCGGGGCGTTGCTGGATATCAACGTCTTCGTCGACGATGTCGACACCTTCGGCTTGATGAGCGATGGCCGCGAGCGCGAGCGACTGCTCGAGCACAATCGCCAATGGCTGGCCGACGAGGCCGAACAACTGCGCACCGCCGGCCTGGACGTGTCCACCGAACTGCTGCTGACCCGCGACCCGTTGGCCAGCGTGCTGGAACAGGTCGAGCGGCTGGGATGCGACCTGCTGGTCAAGGACGTGCAGCACGAACCGGTGCTCAAGCGCTTGCTGGTCACGCCGCTGGACTGGCAACTGCTCAAGGACAGCCCGGTCGCCGTGCACCTGGTCAGCGAGATCCGCCTGCCCTTGCCCCGGCAGATCGCCGCTGCTGTCGACCTCAACAGCCATGGCGCCGGCGAGCACCTGGACGAGCAGGTGATCCGCAGTGCCCATGCCCTGGCCTTGCAATGCAACGCCGAGCTGCACCTGCTGCACGTGTGCGACGCGGCCAAGACCCATATCGCCGATTTCGGTGCCGGCACGGTGACCATGCCCGGTTTCGACGCCAGCGTACGCACAGCGCAGCGCACAGCCTTCAACCGCCTGGGCGATCATCACCAGATCGACCTGGAGCGCCGGCATTTCCTCGAAGGGCCGGCCATCCGGGCGATCGCCCAGTTCGTCGGCCAGAGCCGGATGGATGTGATCGTCATGGGCAACCACCGCCACGATGCCATGCAGACCTTCCTCGGCGGGACCACGGCCCATGTGATCGAGCATTCGCTGTGCAACGTATTGGCGATCAAAGCGGTGCGCTGAGGCGGCTGGTCCCATGCCGGTCAGCAAGCGATAGGGGGCTGCTGTGCAGCCCATCGCCGGCGAGCCGGCTCCCAGGGCCGCGCCGTTCTTGAGGTCGGCGCCAAATTTGTGGGGCTTGCCAGCGATGGGGCGCGAAGCGGCCCCAACGCTCCCATCCTGGGGAGCAACGCCGATCAGAAGCCCTTGCTGTAGTACAGCGAGTACGACTCGATGCCGTCGTTCGGCTGCTTGAGGCCAGCGTTGGAATAGTGGATCGCACGCAAGCCGACCTTCTGCTCGCCCGGCAGCTTCAGGCCGAAGCCGAGGCGGTCCTCGAAGTTGACCGACGAGCCCAGGCGCTGGTCGCCGACGTCGGTCTTGGAGAACGCCGCCAGGCCGATACCGGCCTCGATGAACGGGGTGTAGGTGAAACCGCTGAACTCATAGACGAACACCGGGCTGAACGACAGCGAATGGGCGCCGCTGGCCTCGCCACCTTCCCAATAGGTGTAGGCCGCATCCCAGTAGCCGGTCAGGTGGCCGGTGTTGCTTTCGAACCACTTCTTGTCCCAGTCGAACGACAGGCCGACACGGTAGGTCATGTCGCCCTGGCCGGTGGCGCCAACGGCGCCGGAAACCTGGGCGGCCTGCGCCAGGCTGGCGCCGGCGAAAGCCAGCACAGCGGCGGCCAACGAAGCGGCGAGACGGGTTTTCATCAATGACATCTCCTGATGGTCTTCACGGACAGGCCAGCCCCCATGGCTTGCGGCCTGTTGGCAATCGGGGGCTCGTGCCCCTCGTTCTCGCTTGTTTAACCCGGCGCATCCAGCCAGGTAACAAGGCGTAATACTTTTCGGATTATCGACCAGATAAACGGAAAGTTGAAAGGTATATGCCACTATTGGCTAAGACACACTGTTCCATTTGTGTAAGTAGTTTCGCTTTTTGCGCATGACAGTTCCCGACCCGCTCAGTCGTACTCCGCCTCCTCATGTTCCCCTAGCAGGCGCCGCTGCCGTGGCGTGGCCGCCGCCAGCACCTCGGGATTGAACTGCCATGCCAGGTCCGGCGAGAACTTCTGCGCCACCATGCGCCGGCCGTAGTGCACCTGGAGCATGTCGCGTACCTGCCCGGCGCTGCTGTTGGCGCCGCCGCTGTGCCAGACGTCACTGCGAAATACCAATGCATCGCCCGCCTGGCACAGGACCGGGCGCGCGTCCTGCCCCTGCCAACTGTCCTCGCCTGCCTGCGGCGGGCGCCCGGCGCGATGGCTGCCGGGCACGATCCAGGTCGGGCCGATGGCCTCGTCGATGTCACACAGGTACAGGTGGGCGGTGAGGATCTGCATCGGCAGGCTGAAGCCCTGCCGCGCGCGGACCCAGTCCGGCAGCGCCATGGGCAGGTGGTCCAGGTGCAGGCCCATGCCCGGGTAGCCGGGATGGCTGCGCCAGGCGGTCTGGCCGATCACATGGCAGTCCTGGCCCAGCGCAGCCTCGGCCAGCGCGATCACCGGCGGCAGGTCGAGAAACGGCAACCACAGTGGGTCGCGGTTGAACACGCACTTGTAGTGTTCCAGCAGGCCCTGGTAGTCCCAATGGATCGGTTGCAGGTCATCGATGGCGCAACGCAGCAAGGCGATCTGCAAGGGTTCGAGGACGCGGGGCAGCAGCGCATAGCCACGGTCGTGCAACGCTTGCAGCTGGGCATCCAGGCTCATGAGGGGGGCTCCCGGAAGATGGCCTACACCCCAATGCCGGTCAGTTAAGACTTTCAGTTGTCATTTGGGGCCGCTTCGCGCCCCATCGCCGGCAAGCCGGCTCCCACACTGTCCGTGCAAACCGCATCATGTGTGGTCGCCGCAGTCCCTGTGGGAGCCGGCTTGCCGGCGATGGGCTGCAAGGTAGCCCCAAAATGACAAAGCGCCGCTTAACTGACTGACATTGGCCTACACCCTGTTCGACGCCCCCAGGGCCGCTGCGTTCGAACCATGGCGGGCCGTCGGTCAGGCGGCCCGGCGCTCCTCCAGCAGCTTGACGAACATGCTCAGGCTGCGCGACACCGTGCCCCGCCGCCATACCAGCCAGGTCTTGAGGTAGCGGAAGTCCTCCGACAACGGCCAGACGCTCACCGTGCTGCAGCCGGGCATGCTGTCGAGCATGCTGCGTGGCATCAGTGCCAGGCCCGCACCGGCGCTGACGCAGGCGAGCATGCCGTGATAGGACTCCATCTCGTGGATTTTGCCCGGCACGGCGTTGTCCTGGACGAACCAGTTCTCGAAGTGATGGCGGTACGAGCAGTTGGCGCGAAAGGCATAGATGTTCTCGCCGTTGACGTCACGGGCGCGGCCCACCGGGGCGTGGTTGAGCGGCGCGATGATGACCATCTCCTCCTCGAACACCGGCATGCCCTCGAGGGTCGGATGCAGCACCGGGCCATCCACGAAGGCCGCCACCAAGCGCCCCGACAGCACGCCTTCGAGCATGGTCCCCGAGGGGCCGGTGGACAGGTCCAGGTCGACCTTGGGGTAGCGCTGGTTGTAGGCCGCCAGCAGGCCCGGGATGCGCACTGCCGCGGTACTCTCCAGCGAGCCGAGGGCGAAGGTACCCTGGGGATCCTCCCCCGCCACGGTCAGCCGCGCCTCGTGCACCAGGTCGAGGATGCGCCGGGTGTATTCGAGGAAGTTCCAGCCAGCCGGCGACAGGCGCAGACGGCTCTTCTCGCGGATGAACAACGCCACGCCCAGGTCTTCTTCCAACTGCTTGATACGGGTGGTCAGGTTCGACGGCACCCGATGGATATGCTGGGCAGCGGCGCTGATGCTGCCATGCTCGGCCACGGCCTTGAAGATCTCCAGTTGCACCAGGTCCACGGTCTTTCTCCAATCGTGAATGTTCCGCTCATTATTATTCAGTTTTCATTAAAGCCGCACACCACTAGTCTGGGCGCCAGTCGGATACAACAACGAGGAGCCCGCCATGAGCGAGATCAGCAGCCTGACCCATGCCATTTCCGTCGACCCGTACAGCGGCGAACGGATCGGCCACTATCCCTTCGACACCGACGCCGCACTGGAAGCGGCGCTGCAACGCGCCAAGGCAGGCTTTGCCCAGTGGCGCCGAGTGTCGCTGGGTCAGCGCAGCGAATACCTGCTCGCCCTGGCGACCGCCCTGCTGGCCAACCAGGAAGCCTTCGCGCAGATGATCGCCCGCGAGATCGGCAAGCCGATCACCCAGGCCCGTGGCGAAGTGAGCAAGTGCGTCGGCCTGTGCCAGTGGTACGCCGAGCACGGCCCGGCCATGCTCGCGCCGGAACCGACCCAGATCGACAAGGCCCGCATCGAATACCGCCCGCTGGGCCCGATCCTGGCGGTGATGCCGTGGAACTTCCCGCTCTGGCAAGTCCTGCGTGGCGCGGTCCCGGCATTGCTGGCCGGTAACACCTACGTGCTCAAGCATGCGCCGAACGTGATGGGCAGCGCCTACCTACTGCTGGAGCTGTTCAAGCAGGCCGGGCTGCCCGAGGGCGTGTTCGAGGTGATCAATGTCGCCCCGGAAGGCGTCACCCGTGCCATCCAGGACCCACGCATCGCCGCCGTCACCCTGACGGGCAGCGTACGCGCCGGCATGGCCATCGGTGCCCAGGCCGGCGCTGCGCTGAAGAAGTGCGTGCTCGAGCTGGGGGGCAGCGATCCGTTCATCGTCCTGGCCGATGCGGACCTGGATGCGGCGGTCAAGGCCGCTGTCATCGGTCGCTACCAGAACACCGGCCAGGTCTGCGCCGCGGCCAAGCGCCTGATCGTCGAGGCCAGCATCGTCGAGGAGTTCACCCGCCGGTTCGTCGAGGCCACGCGCCAGCTGAAGGTCGGCAACCCGCTGGAGGACGATACCTACATCGGCCCGATGGCCCGCTATGACCTGCGCGACGAGCTGGACGGCCAGGTCCAGGCCACCCTGGCCGAAGGCGCCACCCTGCTGCTCGGCGGTCACAAGCTCGAGGGGGCCGGCAACTTCTACGCCCCGACGGTCTTCGCCGACGTGACGCCGGCCATGACGGCCTTCAGGCAAGAGCTGTTCGGCCCGGTGGCGGCGATCATCAGCGCCCGCGATGCCGACCACGCAGTGGAGCTGGCCAACGACAGCGAGTTCGGCTTGGCCTCGACGATCTACACCGCCGATCTGGCCCTGGCCGAGCGCATGACCGAGGCGCTGGACACCGGTGGCGTGTTCATCAACGGCTACTGTGCCTCCGACCCCCGCGTGGCCTTCGGTGGCGTGAAGAAAAGCGGCTTCGGGCGAGAGCTGTCGCACTTCGGCGTGCGCGAGTTCTGCAACGTGCAGACGGTGTGGCTGGATCGCAACTGATTCCGACCGGGGCCGCATCGCGGCCCCAGATGGACCCTGGCCCCCTCACCCCCGCCTACGCTTCAAGGTCTCGCTCGGCAACTCCCGGAACAACTGCCGGTAGCTGTCGGAAAACCGTCCCAGGTGCCAGAACGACCAGCGCATGGCCACCTCGGCCACGGTGACCTGCGCATCCCCCCGCAGCAGGTCGCGCCGTGCGCCGTTGAGCCTGCGCAAGCGCAGCCAGTGCGCCGGGGGCATGCCGGTGAACGCCTTGAAGGCCTGCTGCAACTGGCGCAGGGAAACCCCGGCCACCTGCGCCAGCTCGACCAGGTTGAGGGTTTCTTCCGGGCAGTCGGCGGCCCACTCGCTGACCCGGCGCATGATCGCCCGCTCCTCGTCACGCCGGCCCAGGGCCTGCCCTTGCAGGCGCTGGCAGGCGTTGTCGAGGATGAACAGGCAATCTTCCAGCAGTTGCTCGGCCAGGGCCTGCCCTTGCAGCGGGCAGTCGGCACCGGCCAGACGCGTCAGGGTCGCGCTCAGCCAACTGCCGAACAAGGCATTCTGCCCACTGCCCAGCGGCACCATGAACAAACCTTCCAGGCGCGCCAGGTCCAGACCATGGCGGGCCAGAAACGTCTGGTCGAACACCACCGCCACTTCTTGGTAGTTCTCCGGAGTGATCCAGATGTTGCGGCTGTCTTCGTTGAGCAGGTACAGGCTGTTGTCGCTGCGGTCGAAGCAGAACGCCAGGGCACCGCTCGGGGCGTGGAAGAACTGCTCGACCCGGGTGTTCAGGCATTCCTCGTAGACCTCCACGCCATCGAGCCACAGGCAGCGCAGTTGACCATTGAAATGCCCCGGGGACATCTGCCGGTATTGCTGCTGCCAACCGGGGGTCACGCGCACCTGTTCGGTCACGTCGTGGGTATGGAAAGCCTGGACCTGCAAGGCATTGGGCGTTGTCACGCGGCATCCTTCATGCACTCTTTTGGTGCATTCATCGAGAAAAAAAGTGGATAGATCCACCCAGGGGGCTGCGGACAAGATAGCCCTCAGCGCTTTTCCTGGGAAGTTTCCTGCGCGAAGTGCCACCAAAACCCAACCAAGAGGTCTGTATGAACGCCCCCTTCGATCAGCTGTCCGCCTGGCTGAAAGAACACCGGATCACCGAAGTCGAATGCGTGATCAGCGACCTGACCGGCATCGCCCGCGGCAAGATCGCGCCCACCGCCAAGTTCCTCCACGAGCGTGGCATGCGCCTGCCCGAGAGCGTGCTGCTGCAGACGGTCACCGGCGACTACGTCGACGACGATATCTACTACGACCTGCTCGACCCGGCCGACATCGACATGGTCTGCCGCCCCGACCCGGCCGCGGTGTACCAGATTCCCTGGGCCCTCGAACCCACCGCCATCGTCATCCACGATACGTTCGACAAGCAGGGCAACCCCATCGAGCTGTCGCCGCGCAACGTCCTCAAGAAAGTCCTCAAGCTGTACGCCGACCAGGGCTGGCAACCGATCGTGGCGCCGGAAATGGAGTTCTACCTGACCCAGCGCTGCGAAGACCCGGACCTGCCCCTGCTGGCCCCGCTGGGCCGCTCGGGCCGCGCCGAAAGCGGCCGCCAGTCGTTCTCCATCGACGCGGCCAACGAGTTCGACCCGCTGTTCGAGGACGTCTACGACTGGTGCGAACTCCAGGGACTGGACCTGGACACGCTGATCCACGAGGACGGCCCGGCACAGATGGAGATCAACTTCCGTCATGGCGACGCCCTCGACCTTGCCGACCAGATCACCGTGTTCAAGCGCACCCTGCGCGAGGCGGCGCTCAAGCACAATGTCACCGCCACCTTCATGGCCAAGCCGATCACCGACGAGCCGGGCAGCGCCATGCACCTGCACCAGAGCGTGGTCGACATCGCCACCGGCAAGCCGGTGTTCGCCAACGATGACGGCAGCATGAGCGAGCTGTTCCTGCACCACATCGGCGGCCTGCAGAAGTACATCCCCAAGGTGCTGCCGATGTTCGCGCCGAACGTCAACTCGTTCCGCCGCTTCCTGCCGGACACCTCGGCGCCGGTGAACGTCGAGTGGGGCGAGGAAAACCGCACCGCCGGCCTGCGCGTCCCCACCTCCAGCCCCGAGGCCATGCGCGTGGAAAACCGCCTGCCCGGCGCCGACGCCAACCCCTACCTGGCGATCGCCGCGAGCCTGCTGTGCGGCTACCTGGGCATGGTCGAGCGCATCGAGCCCAGCGCGCCGGTCCAGGGCCGGGCCTACGAGCGGCGCAACCTGCGCCTGCCGATCACCATCGAGGACGCCCTGCAGCACATGGAGGACTGCCAGACCCTGCAGCGTTACCTGGGCCGCCAGTTCGTCCGTGGCTACGTGGCGGTCAAGCGCGCCGAGCACGAGAACTTCAAGCGCGTGATCAGCTCGTGGGAGCGTGAGTTCCTGCTGCTGAGCGTCTGATCCACAGGGCCAGCGGTGCCCACCCGTCATGCGCCCTGCCCAGGGCGCCGTGGGTGCCGGCTGGCCGGCGATGGGCTGCAGCGCAGCCCCTGTTACACCGAACCCAAGAACAAGACCAACGAGGTGTCGACATGCGTCATTTACCACCCCTGATTCCCACCGCACTCACCCTGCTGTTCGGCGCGACCGCCCAGGCCCAGCCGACGGTCAGCGTGTACAACTGGACCGACTACATCGGTGACACCACCCTGGCCGACTTCCAGGCCAGCCGCGGGATCAAGGTGATCTACGACGTGTTCGACTCCAACGAGACCCTGGAGGGCAAGCTGTTGGCCGGGCGCACCGGCTACGACGTGGTGGTGCCTTCCAACCATTTCCTCGCCCGCCAGGCCCAGGCCGGCGCCTTCATGCCGCTGGAACGCAGCAAGCTGCCGAACTGGAAGCACCTGGACCCGACGTTGCTCAAGCAACTGGAACGCAACGACCCGGGCAACACCTATGCCGTGCCCTACCTGTGGGGCACCAATGGCATCGGCTACAACGTCGACAAGGTCAAGGCGGTGCTGGGCATCGAGCGCATCGACTCCTGGGCGGTGCTGTTCGAGCCAGAGAACCTGAAGAAGCTCAAGCAGTGCGGCGTGGCCTTCATGGACTCGCCCGACGAGATGTTCCCGGCCATGCTCCACTACCTGGGCATGGACCCGAACAGCGAGGCACCTGCCGACTATGCCAAGGCCGAGGCCAAGCTGCTGGAGCTGCGCCCGTACGTCACCTACTTCCATTCCTCCAAGTACGTCTCGGACCTGGCCAACGGCGATGTCTGCGTGGCCTTCGGCTACTCCGGCGACGTGTTCCAGGCGGCCAACCGCGCGCTGGAGGCCAACAACGGGGTGAAGGTCGCCTACAGCATTCCCAAGGAAGGCAGCAACCTGTGGTTCGACCTGCTGGCCATTCCCAAGGACGCCAACAACCCCGAACAGGCCCTGGCCTTCATCGACTACCTGCTCGACCCGCAGGTGATCGCCAAGGTCAGCGCTGCCGTTGGCTACGCCAACGCCAACCCGGACGCCAAGGCCTACATGGACGCGTCGCTGGTGGACAACCCCGAGATCTACCCGCCCCAGGAGGTGCTGGACAAGCTGTACGTCTCCAACACCCAGAGCCCGAAGATCATGCGGCTCATGACCCGCTCCTGGAGCAAGATCAAATCCAACCGCTAAGCCGAGCCCGCACCATGTCCCAGACCTACGAACACACGACCTCCTACTACGCCGCCACGGCGCGCGACCTGGCGCCCTACCCCAAGCTCGAAGGCGAGCTGAGCGCCGATGTCTGCGTGGTCGGCGGCGGCCTGACCGGGGTCAACACCGCCCTGGAACTGGCCGAACGCGGCCTCTCGGTGATCCTCCTGGAGGCCCGGCGCATCGGCTGGGGCGCCAGCGGGCGCAACGGCGGCCAACTGATCCGCGGCATCGGCCACGACGTCAGCGGGTTCGCCCGCTACGTCGGCCAGGACGGCGTGCGCTACCTGCAACAGGCCGGGATCGACTCGGTAGCGCTGGTGGCCCGGCGCATCGAGCAGTACGGCATCGCCTGCGACCTGCGCTGGGGTTTCTGCGAGCTGGCCAACACCCCCACGCAGTTCGCCGCCTTCCAGCACGAACTGGACGACCTGGCAGCCCTCGGCTACGCCCACGAGACACGCCTGGTCGGCCCCGAGCGCATCCATGAGGTAGTCGCCAGCGACCAGTACGCCGGTGGCCTGGTGGACATGGGCTCGGGCCACCTGCACCCGCTCGACCTGGTGCAGGGCGAGGCGCGTGCAGCGCACGGGCTCGGCGCCCGCCTGTTCGAGCGCAGCCCGGTGCTGCGCATCGAGCACGGCAGCACCGTGACCCTGCACTGCGCCCACGGCAAGGTCCGGGCGCAGAGCCTGGTGCTGGGTTGCAACGCCCACCTGGACGAGCTGGAGCCGCGCCTGAGCGGCAAGGTGCTGCCAGCCGGCAGCTACGTGGTGGCCACCGAGCCGCTGCCCGAGCGCATCGCGCGCACGCTGATCCCCCAGAACATGGCCCTGTGCGACCAGAAAGTGGGCCTGGACTACTACCGCCTGACCGCCGACCGGCGCCTGTTGTTCGGCGGTGCCTGTCACTATTCCGGGCGCGACCCGAAGGACATCGGCGCCTACATGCGACCGAAGGTGCTCAAGGTGTTCCCGCAACTGGCCGACGTGCGCATCGACTACCAGTGGGGCGGCATGATCGGCATCACCGCCAACCGGTTCCCCCAGGTCGGCCGGCTGAGCCAGCACCCCAACGTCTATTACGCCCAAGGCTATTCCGGCCATGGCCTGAACGTCACCCACTGGACCGCGAAGTTGCTGGCCGAGGCCATCGCCGTCGGCCACAGCCAGGGCCTGGATGTATTCAGCGCCGTGCCACACCTGACCTTCCCCGGCGGCAAGGCGCTGCGCTCGCCGCTGTTGGCGCTGGGGATGCTGTGGTATCGGTTGCGCGAGGTGCTCGGCTAGCGGCCTGTACGGTCAATTCGTTTACCGCAGTTCGGGGCCCTGGGGAGCGTCAGCAGCCTGACGAACCCTGGGCCCCGCCGGCGTCTCGCGACGAGGTCGAGCAACCTCAGAGAATGGCGTGCAGCCCCTTGTCGGCGATGACATTGAGCAACTTCAAGGCAGGCCCCGCAGGACGCGTTTCACCCTGCTCCCATTTGCGAATGGTCGAAGTCGAGGTGTGCAGGTGCAGTGCGAACACCGGCTGACTGAAATTGAGCGTCTCGCGCAACCGCCTGATATCGAGCGCACTGAAGTCGCGAACCGGCGCCGGGCAGATCGCTTCGAATTCACGCATCGTCACCTTGCCAACGGCTCCGGTCTCGTGGAGAGCGGACAGGTCGTCGCGCAAGGATTCAATCAGTTTGCTGGTCACAACAGACCTCCATCACACTGCTGGCCAGGGCATCCGCAAAGCTTTCGCTCACCACGGATCCGACATATGCCCGTAACGGGCATATTTTCCAGAAATGATCAAAAAGCCAAAGCCTGGTATTTCAGAGAACCATGTAGGAAATCAGCCCATCACCCGCCCCGCAGGACGCACTCGACAGCCGGTCACGACCGCCCCACAGGGTCACGCAACAACGAGTACCCCCGCTCCAGCAACGTCTGGCCGATGAAGCGCGAGCCGACCTCGTTGAGGTGGGCGTTGTCCAGGTACAGCAGCTTGCCGTCGATCAACGGGCTGCAACGCTGGCCCGGGCAGATCACCTGGTTGGGGTCGATGAAGCGCACCTGGGGGTACTTGGCGCGGATCTGCGCCCAGTAGTGGGGCCGGCTGCTTTCGTCGGTCTCGCACTGGCGCTGCAGGTCGAACATGAGCCGGCGGATCGGGCAGGTGGCGGCCTTGTCGATGGGCTGGTTGTTGAGGATCACGATGACCTGGCCGCTGTGCTCCACGGCATGGCGGATGCTGTCCTCGATGATGCCCTTGGCCGCTTCGTCGCGCGGCCAGCTGCCCGCCAGCACCACATAGCGGTAGCGGTTGCGCTCGATCAGGTCGAACACCCGCGCATTGCGCAAGTCGCAATGGGCCGCGTACACAGGCGACATGCCGCCGGTGTAGCCGAGCACCGGCAGGCAGTTGTCGATGGTGTAGTCCATCAGGCTGATGTTGTCTGGCCGCGCCAGGATGTCCACCATGCCCGAGAAATGGTTGGCGAAGGAGTCACCCACCAGGATGCCGTCGATGGCCGGCTTCTCGGCACCCAGGCGGCAGTCGTCCTTGGGCCCGGTGGTGTACAGGGCATTGACCACATGGCAGCCCCGGCGGATCTCGGCAGGCTTGCTCAAGGTCATGGCCTCCAGGCTCTCGACCTTGGCACTGAAGCGCTGCGGGAACCCTTCGAACTGCTGGGTCACCCCTGCCACCAGCACCAAGCCCAGCGCCGGCACCGCGAAGCGCCGGAAGAACACCTGGGCAAAGCGCAGCTGCACCCCGCTGCGGCGCATCGGCACCTCGACATAGCGCCAGGACAGCCAGGACAGCAGCACCGCGACCACCACCACGGCGCCGCCCACGCCCAGGGTAATGGGGACGCCCAGGTAGTTGAGGTAGGCGATCAACGGCCAATGCCACAGGTACAGGGAGTAGGAGATCAGCCCGATGAACACCATCGGCCGGCTACTCAACAACGGCGACCGTGCCCCACCCGCCCCGGCGTAGATCAGCAAGGCCGCACCCAGGCAGGGCCAGAGTGCGTTGAGACCAGGGAACGGCGCACCTTCGCCGAGCCATGCCAGCGATACGCCGATCAGCAGGTAGCCAAGCACCGTGCACACCCCGGCACGCACACGACCGATGGCCCGTGGCTGCTGCAGGTACAGGCCCAGCCAACCCCCGAGCATCAGCTCGAAGAAGCGCGTGGGCAGCAGGTAGTAGGACGCCGTGGCGAACATCCCGGTGGCGTAGTGGGAGAACGCCACGGCCAGCGCCACCCCCACGCCCAGCACCAGCAGCAGGTGGCGGGGAGCCAGCCGGTACACCAGCACCACCAGCAGCGGCCAGACCACGTAGAACTGCTCCTCGATGCCCAGCGACCAGGTGTGCAGCAAAGGCGCTTCGCTGGCGTCGGCGGCGAAGTAGTTGCCGTACGTGATCCAGATATAGAAGTTCGACACCCCCAGCAGGGAAAACAACGCCGTGGCGTTGAGCCGCATCAGGTCGACCGGCGACAGTAGGAAGGCGCCGACCACCACGCTGGCCAGCAGCACGGTGGCCAGCGCCGGCACGATACGGTTGATCCGCCTTTGGTAGAACCGCCTGAGGGAAAAGCGGCCTTCGCGCACTTCGGCGAAGACCTGGGAGGTGATGAGGAAACCGGAGATCACGAAGAAGATGTCGACACCGATGAAGCCGCCCGGCAGCCACGCGGTATTGAGGTGATGCACGAAGACGGCGATCACCGCCACCGCGCGCAAGCCGTCGATATCGGTGCGGTACTTTTCACGAGTCATGCGCCAAGCCTTCCCTAGGTTTTGGAGACGGATGCCCAGAGGCAATGTGCCATCTCACAGTTGTAGGCTGGATTTGCGCGCTCGCCAAGGCGAAAAGTCAAAAACCCGACAATCGTACACCTAGCCAGGGTAACCTTTGAAAAACCCTGGCGCGAATCGTCATTTTTCTGGCTCCATCAACACTCGACGAAGGCCACGGCCAGGCCGCCACGCGAGGTTTCCTTGTACTTGTCGTGCATGTCGGCGCCGGTATCGCGCATCGTGCGGATCACCTGGTCGAGGGAGATGAAGTGCTCGCCGTCGCCGCGCAGGGCCATCTGCACCGCGTTGATCGCCTTGACCGCGGCGATGGCGTTGCGCTCGATGCACGGCACCTGGACCAGGCCGCCGACCGGGTCGCAGGTCAGCCCCAGGTTGTGTTCCAGGGCGATCTCGGCGGCGTTCTCCAACTGCGCCGGGGTCGCCCCGAGCACCTCGGCCAGGCCCGCGGCGGCCATGGCGCAGGCCGAACCGACCTCGCCCTGGCAACCGACTTCGGCGCCGGAGATCGAGGCGTTCTTCTTGCACAGGATGCCCACCGCCGCCGCGGCCAGCAGGAACGCCACCACATCGTCGTCGCAGGCGCCGGGGTTGAACTTCATGTAGTAGTGCAACACGGCCGGGATGATGCCGGCCGCGCCATTGGTGGGCGCGGTGACCATGCGCCCGCCGGCGGCGTTCTCTTCGTTGACGGCCAAGGCGAACAGGTTGACCCATTCCATGGCGCTCAGGGTCGAGCCGATCACGTTGGGCTTGCCCGCCTCCTGCAGGCTGCGGTGCAAGCGTGCAGCGCGGCGCCTGACCTTGAGCCCGCCAGGCAGGATGCCCTCGTTGCGCAGGCCGTTGGCGACGCACTCGCCCATCGCCGCCCAGATCTTCAGCAAGCCCTCGCGCACCTCGGCCTGCGGTCGCCAGATGCATTCGTTGGCCAGCATCAGTTGGCTGACGCTGAGCCGGTGCGCCCTGCACAGCGCCAGAAGCTCTGCGGCGCTGGAAAATTCATAGGGCAGGCGCACCGGGTCGGCATTGGCCTCGGGGGCATCGATCTCGCCTTGCTCGACGATGAAGCCACCGCCGATGGAATAGTAGGTCTGGCTGAAGCGCTGCCCGTGCTCGCCAAAGGCGTGCAAGCGCATGGCGTTGGGGTGGTACGGCAGGTTCTCGTCGAGCAGCAGCAGGTCACGGGCATACTGGAAGGCCACCGGGTGGCTGCCGTCGAGCATCAGCCGCTGCGTATCCAGCAACTGCTCGATGCGTGGCTCGATGCTCTGCGGCTCGATACGGTCCGGCCACTGGCCCATCAGGCCAAGCAGGCAGGCACGGTCGGTGGCATGGCCAACGCCGGTGGCCGACAGCGAGCCGTACAGGCGCACCTCGACACGCCTCACCTGCGCCAGCAGCCCGCGCTCGCGCAGGGCTTGGGCGAAAGTGGCCGCGGCACGCATCGGGCCGACGGTATGGGAGCTGGAGGGGCCGATGCCAATCTTGAAAAGGTCGAAAACACTGATAGCCATGCTAATGCCTGACCGTGACGGGCGACTGCGCCGTGACACGGCTCTCTGGAAAAATTGAACGGTATTGCGAATTTGCGCGATACTGCCGCGCACACCCGCCAATGACCAACGAAAGTTCCTAAGCAAGGCTTTAGCCTAACTAAACGATGCGACGACAACTCAATGGCCAGCTGTTCGTCTGGCTGCATGTATTCTCCTGCGCGGCGCGGCACCTGTCGTTCACCCGCTGCGCCGAGGAACTGCACATCACCCCCGGTGCCGTCAGCCAGCAGATGCGCCAATTGGAGGAGCGCCTGGGCTACCGCCTGTTCCTGCGCCGGGCCCGTGGCGTGGAGCTGAGCGCCGAGGGCCAGCGCCTGGCGCAGACGGTGACCGAAGCCTATGGCAGCATCGAAGCCGAACTGCTGCGCCTGGATGCCGGCGAGATCCGCGGCACCCTGCGCCTGCGATCGATCCCCTCGTTCCTGGCCAAGTGGCTGACACCCCGCCTGCCGCGCTTCCAGCAGCGCTACCCGGACATCGAGCTGCGCCTGGTGGCCGAGGACAGCAACCAGGCCTTGCACCCGGACGATTTCGACCTGGCCATCGACCTCAACGATGGCAGCTACCCGGGCATGCGCTCGACCCCGCTGCTGGAGGAGCAGATCTTCCCGGTGTGCTCGCCGGCCCTGCTGCGCGGGCGCCCGCCCCTGCATGGCCCTGCGGACCTGGTGCACTACCCATTGCTGCACGACATCACCGCCTGGCGTGGCAGCTCGGAATACGCCGAATGGGAGTTCTACCTGCAGAGCATCGGCGCAGGTGGGCTGGATGTGCGCCGCGGGCACACCTTCAACCGCAACCACCTGACCATCGAGGCAGCCATTGCCGGGGTCGGTGTGGCCATCGCCCGGCGCACCCTGCTCAACGACGAGCTCGAGCGCGGGGCGCTGATCGTGCCGTTCGGCATGCCGATCGCCAATCACAAGCGCTACATGCTGCACTACCCGCCGGGGGGCCTGGGCCAACCGGGGGCACGGGCGGTGCATGACTGGCTGGTGGAAGAGGCACAAGGGTTCCGGGCGTTGCATCCCCTGGCGTTGGCGTGACGCGGTGCTGTCCCCTTTTGGGGCGCGAAGCGGCCCTAATGACCTCGGGATGGCACCTGGCCCCAGGATGACTACTGCACCGCGATCACCTTGTCCGGCTTGGGCGTCACGATCCGCCCCAGGTCGATACGCCGGAAATCCGGCTTCGCCCCCAGCCGCGCATTGAATCGCACGTTGAAGGTGAAGGGGTCCTCGGTCGCCACATCCAGCGCCCGCCCGTACATCGCCGTCACCCCTGCCCGGTCATACCCCATCAGGCTCAGCAGGGTCGGGAAGATGTTGTAGTGGCTGGAAGCGTTGTGGTTGTCGCCCAGGTGCGCGCGCCAGTCGAGCGACTTCACCCCCTGGCCCTGGATCACCACCAATGGCACCAACCCCTCCTCCGCCACCGGGTCGCTGCCGCAATGGGTGTTCAACCCCGGATCGCCCCGCTCATGCAGGTCCTGCCCATGGTCGGAGGTATAGATCACCACCGCCTGGCTCAGGTCGCCCTCGGCGAACAGGCGCCGAAAGAACTCGCCCACGCTCCACAGCAGGCTGTTACGGTACGAGTTGCGATACAGCACCCAGTCCTGCGGCCGGCCATCGAAACCTTCGCGGGTGCCGGTGTCGGCAACGTCGGCGAAGCGCCCACGCGGCAGCGCCGGCTGGTACTGCATGAATGCGTCGGGGTACTTGTCGTGCACCGGGAAGTGGGCGCCGACCTTGTTGATCACGATCAACTGTGCCTGGTCGTCCCGCAGCAGCTGCACCAGTGTCTGCAACGCGGCCATATCGCGCTGCATCACCGGCGTGTCGTCGAACTGCACGAAGCGGTCGATGTCGCGCTTCTCGGTTTCGGTCATCAGGTTCTGCAGCTTGCCGCCGGTACGTTGCCCATCGATGTAGACCGTGCCCAGCCCCGCCTGCTTGGCGTACTGCCAGATCGATGGGCCGGTCGAGTTGATCCGCAGGTAATCGGCGCGGGTCCCGCCATAGCGCAAGGTAACGTTGGTGTCGGCACTGCAGTTGGCCACCGCCGCCGCATAGCCGTAGTTGAAGATCTCCACCCCGGGCTGCGCCTGGGCCAGGTGACTGGTGACCCCCGCCGGGGTGTTCAGGTCCAGGTAGTTGCCGGCGACGCTTTCGTCGATCACCAGCACGATGTCCCGTGCCAGGGGCGACCCCGAACGGGCCAGGGTCACCGGCTGGCGCGGCCCGACGCTGTCGTGCAGCGACTCGTAGGTGAACAGGCTCAGGTAGGCCAGCGGCGTGTACATCACCGGCAGGCCACGGGCACCTTCGCCGGCACGCACGAACAGGATGCCGATCAGCAGCAGCAAGGCCAGCAACGGTGCCGCGACCGGCACCAGCCGTGGCAAACGCGGCACGGCGCCCGGCCGCAGGCCGATGCCGAACAGCAGCAAAAGCCCCTTGGCCAGGGCCACGCTGATCGCCTGCTGGTACTGCTGCAGCGCCTCGTGGATGAAGCCGCCGGAATAGACCATGGAGACGAACGCGCTGTAAGTCAGGTACGAATCGGTGATGCGGGTGTAGGCATCGAAGAACACCGCACTGGCCGTCAACGCCACGGCCAGTGGCCAGCGTACCCAGGCCGGGCGTATCCAGGCCGCCAACAGCAAGGCCACGGTCGTGATCGCGAACAGCCCCAGGTACATCAGCAATGCCGGGCCGATGCCCAGTGCTTCCATCCGCTCCTGGTAATACGTGTGGAAGCTCGCCAGGTAGGCGACCAGCAACAATCCCTTGATCCCTGCGCGCATGATTCGGCCACTCCGGTCATGGTTTTCCCTTCAAACCGTAGCACCCCTGTAACAAATCACAAGCCGAGAAAGTCAATTTTCCGGCGTTAACGTCACGCTGTATTTTGGCGTTACAAGTGACTCATCCTTGAGACTCTCTATCACGTACAGACCACGTTTTTCGCGGCCTTTGACCGTTCATCGGTTTGCCAACCGGCCAATTGCCAGTAGCTTTCCACGCTAACTCACGGATTGGAAAAGGGTTGATGGCAGATGGCCCTCTCGCTCAGCGCTTGTAAATTCAACGAAACATGCCATTGCTTTGACGCAAAACCGGACGGCTGAGCTATACCGAATTCACCACCTTGTTTCATCCCTATTACTCATCCATACGAGGCACTGCGCATGGACGTGAGCGTTTTTGGTACTGGTTATGTCGGTCTGGTACAGGCGGCGGCCCTGGCAGATGTAGGCCACCGGGTCCTGTGCGTGGATGTCGACGCCCACAAGATCAACCAATTGCGCCAGGGCGTGCCGCCGATCAGCGAGCCAGGCCTGTCGGAGCTGCTGGAAGACAACATCAAGGACGGTCGCCTGTTGTTCAGCACCCAGGCCAGCGATGCCGTTAGCCACGCCGAGCTGATCTTCATCGCCGTCGGCACCCCACCCGACGAGGATGGCTCGGCCGACCTCTCCCATGTGCTCGATGTCACCCGCCAGATCGTCGCGCTGATGGAGCAGGACCGCACCCTGATCGTCAAGTCCACCGTGCCGGTGGGGACCGCCGACCAGGTCCTGGCCCTGGCCCGCGAGGAACTGCAGCGCCTGGGCAAGGGCCAGTTGCAGGTGCGCGTGGTGTCCAACCCCGAGTTTCTCAAGGAAGGCAGTGCCCTGGCCGATTGCATGCGCCCGGACCGCATCATCGTCGGCACCCGCGACGAGATCGCCCACGACCAACTGGCCGAGCTCTACGCCCCGTTCTGCCGCAACCACGAAAAACTGATGTTCATGGACAACCGCAGCGCCGAGCTGACCAAGTACGCTGCCAACGCCATGCTCGCCACGCGCATCAGCTTCATGAACGAGCTAGCCAACCTCAGCGAGCAGCTGGGCGCCGACATCGAGGCGGTGCGCCGGGGCATCGGCTCCGACCCGCGCATCGGCTATCACTTCATCTACCCCGGTTGCGGCTTCGGTGGCTCGTGCTTCCCCAAGGACCTCAAGGCCCTGCTGCACACCGCCGAGCGCAGCGGTATGCCGCTGCGCCTGCTGCAGAGCGTCACCGAGGTCAATGACCGGCAACGCCAGATCCTCTTCGCCAAGCTCAAGCAGCGCCTGGGCACGCCGCTGGCCGGCAAGTCCATCGCGCTCTGGGGCCTGGCCTTCAAACCCAACACCGACGACATGCGCGAGGCGCCCAGCCGCTACCTGATGGAAGCGCTGTGGGCCGAAGGCGCCACCGTGCGCGCCTACGACCCAGAGGCCATGGACGAATGCCGGCGCCTCTACGGCTACCGTGACGACCTGCAGTTGTGCGCCACCCGCGACGACACCCTGCAGGACGCTGATGCCCTGGTGATCTGCACCGAATGGAAGAACTTTCGCGTGGTCGACTTCGCCCTGCTGGCCAGCAAGCTACGCGAACGGGTGATCGTCGACGGACGCAACCTGTACAACCCCGAGCAGGTGGCGGCCCATGGCCTGCTCTACAGCGGCATCGGCCTGCGCCAGGTCGCCCCACAAGTGGGTGCGCCATGAAAGTGCTGGTCACCGGCGCGGCCGGTTTCATCGGTGCCCACACCTGCCTGCGCCTGCTGCGCGACGGCCACCAGGTGGTGGGGCTGGACAATTTCAACGACTACTACGATCCGGCCATCAAGCATGCGCGGGTGCTCTGGGTCCGCCAGCAAGGCGGCGACTTCAACCTGCGCCACCTCGACCTGAGCGACCGCGACGGCATGGCCCGGCTGTTCGCCATGGAGCGCCCGGAGGTGGTGGTGCACCTGGCCGCCCAGGCCGGCGTGCGCCATTCGTTGCAAAACCCCCAGGCCTACATCGACAGCAACCTGGTCGGATTCCTCAACATCCTCGAGGGTTGCCGCCGCCACCCAGTGCAGCACCTGCTGTACGCCTCGTCCAGCTCGGTGTACGGGGCCAACCGGCAGACCCCGTACCGCGTGCAGGACACCGTCGACCATCCGCTGTCACTGTACGCCGCCACCAAGAAGGCCAACGAGGCCATGGCCCACAGCTACAGCCACCTGTTCGGCATCCCTTGCAGCGGCCTGCGCTTCTTCACCGTGTACGGCCCCTGGGGCCGCCCGGACATGTCGCCGATGCAGTTCGCCAAGGCGATCAGCGAAGGCCGGCCGATTCAGCTGTTCAACCATGGCCGCCACCAGCGCGACTTCACCTATATCGACGACATCGTCGAAAGCCTGGTGCGGCTGATGCCACGGGCGCCGGCAGGCGACCCGGACTGGAACCCCCATGCCCCCGACCCGGCCAGCAGCCAGGCGCCCTGGCGCCTCTACAACATTGGCGGGCAGCGCCCGGTGGAACTGCTCGACTACCTGGCGCTGCTGGAGAAGCACCTGCAACGCAATGCAGTGATCGAGCTGCTGCCGTTGCAGCCGGGCGACGTGCTGGCCACCTGCGCCGATGCCAGCGCCCTGGCCCGGGTCACCGGCTTCACTCCACAGGTTTCCCTCGATGAAGGGCTCAGGCGATTCATCGCCTGGTTTCAAGAGTACTGCGCGCCCAACGCCACGACGACCACCCCGGCAGGCGAGCAGGCGGATCAACGGAGGGCGGTATGACGGGACAACCCAGAAGCGCGCAATTGCAGGCGCTGCACCAGGACAAACGCATGGACCCACTGCACCGGCAGCGCATCGACGCGGCCATCCACATGCAGGGCCGCGGCTGGCTTACCGGCCGCGTCGGTGGGCGACCGTGGACCCTGTCGCGGACCAACCGCGTGCTGTCGTGCCTCGCCGCACTGGCCTTGCTGCTGGTGCTATCACCCCTGTTCATCGTGCTCGCCGTGCTGATCAAGCGTTCGAGCCCGGGCCCGGTGTTCTTCGTGCAAAAGCGCACTGGCTACCGCGGGCGGGTGTTCGGCATGTTCAAGTTCCGCACCATGGTCGCCGACGCCGAGGCACTGAAGGAGTCGCTGCGCCACCTGAACAAGCACGGCGCCGATGCCATCGACTTCAAGATCGACAAGGACCCGCGCATCACCTCGGTCGGCGGCTGGCTGCGGCGCAGCAGCCTGGACGAGCTGCCCAACCTGATCAACGTGGTCACCGGCGACATGCGCCTGGTCGGCCCGCGCCCCACCTCGTTCAACGCCTACCGCTACAAGGACAACCACCTCGCGCGGCTGTCCATCTACCCCGGCATGACCGGCCTCTGGCAGATCTCCGGACGCAGCAACATCGACTTCGACCAACGCGTAGAGCTAGACCTGAGCTACATCAACGAACAGAGCCTGATGCTGGACCTGAAGATCCTCTTCAAGACTCCGTTCAAAGTCTTCACTGGCCACGGAGCAAGTTGAGATGGACGGTTCCACTTCGAGAAGCCTGAGTATCGCCACCCCGAGCGAGACCAACCTGACCGCCACTGTCCTTGACCTCGACCAGCGCACCCTGTTGCTGACCGCGGCCAACACCGGCAGCGGCACCAGTACCAGCACCCTGGCCTTCGCCAGCCAACTGGCCCTGATGAGCGCGGGCAGCGTGCTGCTGATCGACAGCAGCAACAGTGCCAACAGCCTCAGCCAGCAACTGGGCCTGGGCAAGCTGCGCGGGTTCACCGACCTGCTGTTCGACCAGGACACCCCGCCACTGGCCGAGGACTGCATCGTGCGCTTGTCCGACCAGGCATTCGACATGCTCCCCGGCGGCACCTGGATACGTGGCCGCGACCGCCTCGACCCCGAGCGCCTGCGCGTGCTGCTGCGCCAGCTCGCGGCCCAGTACCGCTTCGTGGTGATCGACGGCGAAGCCGTCTATGCCAGCGCCGACAGCCTGGTGATCGGCCCCCTGGTCGATGGCGTGATCCTCGTGGTGTGCGGCGAGCAGACGCGCTGGGAAGTCGCCCAGGCCGCCGCCCAGCGCCTGAGCCAGGCCGGCGCGCGACTGATCGGCAGCGTGTTCAACAAGCGCAAGTACTACATGCCCAAGTGGCTGTACGACAACCTCTGAGGCCAGCACAGGATACCCACCATGAAATACCCATCGATTGCCCTGTGCGTGCTGGCACTGACCGGCTGCGCCAGCCAGGAAGCCCGGCAGATGCCGGTACAGATCCTCACCGCGCCGCCCGCCGAGGCGCAGAACACCGAGATCGCCCGCCAGGAACAGGTGCTGCGCCCGCAGGACGTGCTGGAAGTGATCTTCCACCTCGGCAGTAGCAGCAGCTCGGGGGCCTACCGCATCCAGACCGGCGATACCGTCGACCTGAATTTCCTCGCCGCCGGCAACCTCAATGGCAGCCAACTGGTGCAGCCCGACGGCAGCATCACCCTGCCCAGCACCAACACCAGCGTGAACATCGCCGGCATGAGCACCGCCGAAGCCGAGAACGCCATCCAGCAGGCCTATCGCAACAAGCGCGTGTTCCAGCGCAACCGCGACCAGGTCACGGTGCGCGTGCTCAGCCCCATGAGCACCATGAAGGATGCCCTGACCCACCCCGGCACCGGCATGAGCCGCGACATCACCGTGGGCATGGACGGGCGCGCGACCTTCCCCGAGATCGGCTCGATCCCGCTGCAGGGCATGACCGTCAACCAGCTGCGCGACTACCTCAACGAGCGCTACGCCAGCCTGCCGGGGCGCATGACCGTCGATGTGCTGCTCAAGTCCACCGCCGTCAACGAGATCTACGTGCTCGGCGAGGTCGGCCAGCCCGGCGCCTTCCCGATCCGCCGCCCGGTTTCGGTGCTCGAGGCGCTGACCCTGGCACGCGGCCCGACCATCAAGGCCAGGCTCGGCTCGGTGGTGATCATGCGGCGCAACGGCAACACCGTGCAGGCCTACAACTACGACGTCGACGAAGCGCTGTCGGGGAAAAGCCAGGCGATCGCCTACCTGCAGCCCGAGGACATGCTCTACGTGCCCAAGACCAAGCTGGCCAGCGCCGGCGAGCTGTCCCGGCAACTGGCCGACGTGATCCTGTTCCAGGGCATGGGCGTGAACTTCAGCTATCGCCTGGACAGCAAGGACGACAACAACGACCGGCGCGAAATCGACGCCGAATGACCGGGAGAACGCCATGACTACGCAACCCAAAGAGAACTACGTGCATGAGTTCTTCCGGATCTTCTTCGCCAACCGCCAGTTGGTCAAACGGGTGTTCCTGATCTTCGCGGTGATCGCCGTGGTGCTGCCGCTGGTGCTCAAGCAGAGCTACGACATCACCGCCGAGGTCATCGTGCAGTCCAAGAAGCTCTCGCAGAGCGACACCAGCTCGTCCCTGACCCAGGAGGCCGACCGCTTCATCCCGCCCTCGCTGGCCGACATGGAGACCGAGAGCAACATCCTGCGCTCGCCGACGCTGATCCGCCAGACCATCGACCAGCTGCGCCAGGAAGGCCACTACCAGGCCGAGCCCGGCCTGCTGCAGCGCTATGTGTCCGTGCCCCTGCGCGAACACGTGACCGACCCGCTCAAGCGCCTGTTCGGCAACGAGGTGGCCGAACAGCGCGACACCGCGCTGGATGACCTCACCGACCAGGCGATCAAGGAACTCACCGTCGAGACCCTGCCCGGCTCCAACGTGATCTCGGTGATCTACAGCGCCGACGATCCCAAGCTCGGCACCCTGTTCGTCCAGCGCTTGCTCGACAACTTCCTGAAGAACCGCCAGGACCTGCAGTCCAACGAACTGCCGGAAACCTTCTACGAGCAGAAGAAGCTGCACTACCAGGCCCGCCTGGGCGACCTGGAGAGCCAACGCCTCGGCCTGCTCGAAGCGGTCGGCTCGTCGGACCCGAAAGAGGAGATCACCTTCCGCCTCAACGCCATCAACACCGAGGAGCAGGCGCTGAACCTGTACCGCGACCGGCAGTTGCAGAACCGCCAGTGGCTGGACTACCTCAAGAGCAGCATGGCCATGGCCAACAAGGCCAGGATGACCGACTACAGCTTCCCCTACACCTTCACCACCACGGTCGACAACGTGGCCTTCGAGGACCGCGAGATCAAACAACTGGGTGAACAGCTGACCAGCCAGGTGGCCCGCTACGGCGCCGACCTGGCCGTGTTCCAGGCCAGCGCCGAACCCATGCTGCTGCTGCGCGAGCAGATCGGCCGCACCCGCCAGCAGTTCCTCAAGATCGTCGACAACCGCATCCGCGAACGCCAGCAGGACCTGGCCGTGACCCAGCAGGTGATCGATCAGAAGACCCAGCGCATCGCCGACTACAAGGCGCGCATCCACCAACTGCGCGAGACCCAGAGCAAGACCCGCCAGCTGGACACCGAGATCGATGCCCTGCACAAGGCCTTCTCCACCTACGCCCAGCGCTACGAGGAAAGCCGTGGCCAGGGCCTGCTCGATGGCAGCCAGTCCAACGCGCGGATCCTCAGCGCGCCGTACGAGCCGACCACCGCGGCCTTCCCCAAACCTGGCCTGATCATCCCGTTCGGCCTGCTCACGGGCATCCTGCTGTCGATCGCCCTGGTCTACATCAAGGAGTTCTTCGACCATCGCTTCAAGCATCCGGCGCAGATCGCCCATCAACTGGACCTGCCGGTGCTGCTGGTGATCAACGACCAGGCTCCGGCCCTGCCCAATCCGCATCGGTCCTGGTCGCTGCCACGCCTGATGCACTGGGTGCGCAATTGAACGCCGCCGTGCCCGCCGGCCACCGGCCGATCCTCCATCTGCTCAGCAGTGGCGGGTTCTACGGTGCCGAGCGCATGCTGCTGGACCACTGCCAGGCCACGCCGGGCCAGCATCGGGTGCTGTTCCTCGATGCCCCGGCGCAGCTGGTGGCGCGCTTTCGCGAGGCCGGCGTCGCGTGTCAATCGTGCCAGGGCCTGGTGCAGTTGCTGACACAGCTGCACCAGTACCGGGGTGAACGGCCCTTGATCAACACCCACAACTTCAAGGGCCTGGTGTTCGGCTGGCTGGGCGCGACCCTATGGCGCCTGCCGCTGGTCAGTACCCAGCACGGCTTCACCCCGAGCAACCGCAAGCAGCGCCTCTACACCTGGCTCACCTTGCAGCTGTGCCGCACACCCAAGGTGCAGCGGGTGGTCTGCGTGGCCGAGAGCATCGCCGCGCTGCTGCGTCAGGCGGGGGTCGCGGCCGGCAAGCTGCAGGTGATCCCCAATGGCCTGCCGCAGGCCGCCGCAGCGCCCAGGCGTGTCCACGGCAACGGCCAGTGGCTGGTCGGCTACGTGGGCCGCTTGAGCCGCGAGAAAGGCCCGGACCTGTTCCTCGACACCCTGATCCCGCTGTGCCAGCGCCACCCCCGGCTACAGGCGGTGATGCTCGGCGATGGCCCGGAACGCGCCGCGCTGCAGGCCCGCATCGATGCCGCCGGGCTGGGCGAGCGCATCAGCCTGCCGGGCTTTCAGCACGACATGCGCAGCTGGATGGCGCGGTTGGACACCCTGGTGATCAGCTCGCGCACCGAAGGCACGCCGATGATCCTGCTCGAAGCCATGCAAGAAGGCGTGCCGGTGGTGGCTTTCGGCGTCGGCGGCATCCCCGATGTCATCGAACACGGCCGCAACGGCCTGCTGGCCCGGCCGCTGGCGGTCGACGAGCTGGGGCGGCACCTGCAAGCCCTGCTCGACGACCCGGCGCAGGTCGCCGAACTGGTGGCCCGTGCCCGCCAGACCCAGCAGGAACGCTACCACCTGCCGACCCTGGCACGGCACTGGGCCCAGGTCTACCAGGGCGCGGCACAGGAGGTTGTCACATGATCATCCCACTGTCGCTGGTCAGCCTGGCCGGCCTGCTGTGCCTGGTGCTGCTGGCCAGCCCCTATCCCTACCTGGCGCCGGGCGCGGTGCTCGCCCTGGCCGGTGCGCTGGTGCTGTACCGGCGCCCGGCCTGGGGGCTGCTGGCGATCGCCACGCTGGTCCCGCTGGAGGGGCTGCTCAAGGACGGCCTGCTCTCCGGCGCCAAGCTGGTCGGGGTCGGCCTGGCGCTGATCCTGGCCCTGCAACTGGCCGTGCGCCAGTTGCCCGGCGAACGCCTGCGCAGCAGCCACTGGCGCCTGCTGCTGCCGTTTTTGGTGCTGTACCTGCTGAGCCTGTGGACCAGCGACAACCTGGCCCTGTCCCTGGGCCACCTGCGTGAACTGATCGTCGGCCTGGTGGTGTTCGTCATCGCCCTGCTGGTCGGTCGCGACCTGAACCTGGCCATGCTGGCGCGGCTGGTGAGCCTGAGCGTGTGCGTGATGTGCCTGTTCGCCATCCTCTCCACCAAGTACCAGGAACAGGGCCGCGCCACCGCGATGCTCGACCCCAACCTGTTCGCCATGCTGATCACCGTGGCCATGCCGATGAGCCTGTGGCTGGCGATCAAGGGCCGCCAGGTGCCGGTCAAGCTGTTCTGGGCCGCCTGCTGCCTGTTGCTGCTGGCCGGCATGACCAAGACCGAATCGCGCTCGGGCCTGGTGGTGCTGATGATCAGCCTGGTCATCGTGCTCTACAACTACCGCGAACAGCTGCGGCGCATCCGCCCGCGGCACCTGGGGTTCGCCATGCTCGGCCTGGCCATCGTGCTGCCGCTGGGGGCGGCGCTGATGCCGGCCGGCTACGTCGAGCGTATCCAGTCGCTGGTGCTGCTCAAGTCCGGGGTCAATGCGCACAAGGACGAGTCCCTGGGCCGCCGCGCCTCCTACCTGGTGGTGGGCAGGGAGATGATCAGCGACAGCCCGGTGTTGGGCACCGGCCCTGGCACCTTCCCGCTGCACTATGCCAGCACCGGTTTCTCCAAGGCCTTCGCCCCGGTCAACAGCAAGGTCACCGACCTCTACCGCCGGGCCCACAACACCTACCTGGAGATCGTCAGCGAAACCGGGTTGCCGGCCGGGCTGCTGTTCGTCGGCATGATCGCCCTGGCCCTGCGCAACTTCTGGCGAGCGCGCGCCGCCTGGCAGGCCGCCGGCGACCAGGACCAGGCCGACATGATGACCCACCTGACCATGAGCATGCTTGCCCTGGCGCTGTTCCTGATGTTCCTCAGCGCCCCCAGCCACAAGTACCTGTGGCTGATGCTGGCGCTGTCCAGCGTGGCCTGGCGCAAGGCCGCCGAAACGCGGGCGGTGGGGGACGTGGCATGAACCTGGTCAGCGTCGTCATCCCCATGTTCAACGAGGCCCGGCACATCGCCCGGACCTTGCAGGCGGTACAGGCCGCCGCCGCGCAGGCAGGCCTGGCCTGCGAGGTGCTGGTGGTGGACAACGGCTCCAGCGACGCCGGGCCGCGTATCGCCCGGGCCCATGGCGCGCGCGTGCTGAGCCTGCCAGGCATGGCCATCGGCGCCCTGCGCAACCATGGCGCGCGGGCCAGCCAGGGGCAGTGGCTGGCGTTTCTCGACGCCGACATCGAAGTGCCCGCCGACTGGCTCGGCCGCCTGCTCGAACTGCACCGCCGTGGCGAAGGCGATGTCTTCGCCCTGGACTGCGATACCCCGCGCCAGGCGCCCTGGTTCGCCTACGCCTGGCAGCGCCGCACGCTGCGCGCCGGGCAGACAGTGCAGGACAGCACCTGGCTGCCGACCCCCAACCTGCTGATGCAGCGCCAGTGGTTCGAACGCGTCGGTGGCTTCGACGAGCGCCTGCGCACCGGCGAGGACAAGGACTTCACCCTGCGCCTGCACCAGGCCGGCGCCCGCCTGCGGGTGCTGCGCCAGCCGGTGGTGCTGCACTGGGGGTTCGAGGGCAGTTGGGCGGAATGGCTGGGCAAGGAGCTCTGGCGCCAGGGCAGCCACGTGCAACTGCTGCGCAGCCATGGCCTGAACCTGCGCCTGCTGCGCTTCCCGCTGCTGTCGCTGGCGATCTGGCTGCTCGATGCCCTGGCCCTGTCGCTGCTCCTGGCCGGCTCAGGGCGCACCGCCCTGCTCCTGCTGCTGGTCGGCGCCCTGCCCGCCCTGGCGCTGAGCCTGCGCCAGGGCCTGAAGCACCGCGACCCGCTGTTCATCCTGCAACTGTGGGGGCTGCACTGGATCCGCCTGCACCTGGCCGGTGCGGCCCTGGTGCTCAATCTGTTCAACTGCAACGCAAGGAGGCCCGCTCGTGGCTGAGTTCATCTTCTGGCTATGCCTGCTCCTGCCTTTCTATGCCTGGCTGGGCTACCCGCTGCTGCTCACGGCCATGGGGCCGTTCTTCCCCCGGCGCCGCCCCGCGCCGTTGCCAGCGCAGCACGTCAGCGTGGTGGTGGCCGCGCACAACGAGCAGCGGCACGTCGAGGACAAGCTGCGCAACCTGCTGGCGCACGACTGTCGCGTCGCCAGCCTGCAGATCGTCCTGGCCAGCGACGGCTCCAGTGATTGCACCGTGGCCCTGGCCCGCAACTTCGACGACCCACGCATCCTGGTGCTCGACCTGCCGCGCCAAGGCAAGAACAGCGTGCTGAACGCCGCGGTCGCCCACTGCACGGGCGACATCCTGGTGTTCACCGATTGCGACGTGCAGTGGGTCGACGGCACCCTCGACGCACTGCTGGCGCCGTTCGCCGACGCCGACGTCGGCGGCACGGTCGGCAAGATGATCATCCCCGTGGCGGGCAAGGGCCTGAGCCTGGGCGAAAGCCTCTACCGCCGCTACGAAGCCTGGCTGCGCCGGGTGGAGAACCGTACCGGTTGCACGGTTTCGGCCGACGGTGCCCTGCAGGCGCTGCGCCGCGAGCTGTACCAGCCGATCCCCGAACGGGTCAACGACGACTTCTACATCAATACCTGCGCCCCGGTCGCCGGCAAGCGTGTCGTCTATGTCGACCAGGCCACGGTGCTCGACTGTGGCGTCGACGAAGCCGAGCGGCAGTTCAGCCGCCGCCAGCGCGTCACCGTCGGCGGCCTGATCAGCCTCGCCGCCCGGCGTGAGCTGCTCGACCCCCTGCGCCACGGCCTGTACGCCATCGCCCTGATCAGCCACAAGCTGGTCCGCCGCCTGGCCCCGGTGCTGCTGTTGCCCTTGCTGCTGGCCAACTTCTGGTTGCTCGACGAGCATGGCTTCTACCGCCTGACCCTGGCCGCCCAGTTGCTCGGCTACGCCATCGCCGTGGCCGGCCTGCTGGATGTGCGCCATCGCCTGCCCAGGCCGTTTCGCCTCGCCGCCTTCGTGCTGGTGACCCTGGCCGGCATGAGCGTCGGCCTGTGGCAGTTCCTGCGCGGGCACAGCTACAACCAATGGACCCCCAACCAGACCCGATGAGTGCCTGTCATGCCGATCAAGACCACTCTCAAGCGTGCCGGCGGTTGGCTGTACCTGAACTCGCCCAAGGGCCGCAGCCAGCTGCGCGGCGCCGGGGTCATCCTGATGCTGCACCGGGTGCTGCCCGACGACGCGAGCGCGGCCCTGCCCCATCGCAATGAATTGTGCGTCGGGCCGCAGGCCTTCGAACGCCTGCTGCGCTGGTTGCCACGGCACTTCGACTGCGTGCACCTGATGGACCTGCTCAAGGCCCATGAGCACCCCCGTGGCACACAACGGCCCAAGGTCGCCCTGACCTTCGACGACGGCTGGCGCGACAATGCCCTGCATGCCTTTCCACTGCTGCAACGGCACCAGGTGCCGGCGAGCATCTTCCTGTCCACCGACTACATCGGCAGCCGCCAGCGCTTCTGGTGGGAGAGCCTGGGCGAGACCCTGTGGGGCAGCCATGGCGAGGCGCCGCGCCAGGCCCTGATCGAACAACTGCGCAAGGTCGGCCGGCCAGTGCCGGCGGCCTATTTCATCCATGAGCGCCCCCATGCCCGCAGCCAGGTGCTGGCCGGCTACCTGCAAAGCCTGAAGTCGCTCGCCCCACAGGCACTGTGCCTGCTGACCGACGCCTGCCCGGCCGAGTCGCAGCCCCAGGCCCTGGACTGGCGCCAGGTGCGCCAGTTGGAAAGCACCGGGCTGATCCGCTTCGGCCCCCACGGTGCCAGCCACGCGCTGCTGCCGGGGCTCGACGACCAGCGCCTGGACGAGGAGCTGAGCCGCAGCCACCAGGCCTTGCAGCAAGGCTGCACGCAGCCGCTGCCGGTGTACTGCTACCCCAATGGCGACCATGACGCCCGGGTTCGCGCGCGCCTGGCAGCGCACCGCTACCCCTATGCCCTGAGCACCCGCGCCGGGATCTGCCAGGGGCATGACGACCCGCTGGCCCTGCCACGCATCGGGGTCAGCCAGCGCACCGCCAGCCGGCCTTCGCTGCTGGCCTGGCGCATCAGCCGCGGAGGCACGGCATGAACCGCAACAGCTACCTGCGCCACATGCTGCTGAGCATGGGCACCAAAGTGGCGATGATCGCCCTGCGCCTGCTGCGCAACGTGTTGCTGGCGCGCATCCTCGGCCCCAGCGAACGTGGCCTGTTCGCCCTGCTCAGCACCCTGCCCGACCTGATCAGCGCGTTCACCAGCGGTGGGCTGAACACCGCGGTCGGCTACCAGGCGGCCCAGCAACGCAGCCTGGGCCTGCTGCTCAGCCAGGTGCTGGTCTACGGTTGCCTGATCGCCGGGGCGCTGACCCTGGTGTGCGTGGCCCTGGCGCGGACCTTCGGCACCGAGCTCGAGGCCACCGCCCAGCTCGGCCTGCTGGCCTGGCTGCTGCTGTTGGCGGTGCCGCTGACGGTGCTCAAGAGCGGCCTGTTGACCCTGCACAACAGCACCGGCGGCGTCGGCGCCTTCAACGCCCTGCGCCTGACCGAGTCGCTGGTGCCCTTGCTGCTGTTCGTCGGGTTGTTCTGGATGTGGCACGACGCGGCCCTGGAGGCGGCGCTGATCAGTTGGCTTGGCGGCCTGGGCCTGGTGGCGCTGCTGGGTCTGTACTGGCTCGGCCGCCAGCACTCGATCCGCCTGCGCTGGGACTTCCGCGGCCAGCGCGAACTGCTCGCCTACAGCGCCAGGAGCCACCCGGACGTGCTGTTCCAGCAGATGATCCTGCGCTCGGACTACCTGTTCATCGGCGCCCTGCTCGGCAGCACCGCCCTGGGCCACTACGCCATGGCCAGCGCCGCCGCCGAACTGCTGCTGATCGTCCCCGAGGCGGTCACCACGCCCTTGATGAAACGCCTGCTGCAGCAGGATGCCGGCATGGAGCGACTGACCCCACTGGCCCTGCGCCTGACCGCCACGGTGATGCTCGGCGCCTGCCTGGGCATGGCGCTGATCGGCGAGTGGCTGATCGTCACCCTGTTCGGTGCCGAGTACCAGCCGGCCTACCCGGCCCTGCTCGCCCTGCTGCCGGGGCTGCTGGGGTTGTGCTACGCGAGCATCCTGCGCCTGGACCTGCTGGGCAAGAACCGCCCCGGCACGGTGTCGTTGCTGATGGGCCTGGGGGCGGCGGTCAACCTGGTGCTCAATGTGGTGCTGATCCCCACTTTCGGCATCGTCGGCGCCGCGCTGGCCTCGTCCATCGCCTACCTGGCAGTGACGGTGGCGATGCTGGTGCTGTACTGCCGGCTCAGCGGCGTTCCCCTGTGGCAGACCTTGCTGGTGCTGCCCAGCGACCTGGCGCCGCTGCGCCAGATGCTGCAACGGAGGCCGGCATGAAGCACCTGGCCCTGTTGCTCGCCAGCCTGACGTTAGGCACTGCCGCGCAGGCGGCACCGCTGTCGTGGGGCGATATCCGCGATGGCAGCCTCTACCTGCTCGCGCCCCGCGGCGACACCCTGGACATCCGCTGGCGACCGGCCTGGCAGGCCGAGGCCAACCATGAACGGATCTACCTGCTCGACGGCCAGGGCCAGTTGCAGGCCGAGCGCCACATCCCCCCCGAGCAGGCCCGCGGCCACCAGCGCTGGCCGCTGCCTGCCAGCGACAACGCCTACCGCCTGGAGATCCCCGGCTACAGCTTCCGCCGCTACCGAGTCGAGTACAGCGACGGCACCCGCGCCCTGTTCGCCCCGGCCAAGGTGCACTTCAGCGCCGAAGTGGGGCCGGGTGTGACGCTGTTCTTCCAGGTGCCGGCCGGTGTGCAGGCCACCCTGGCCGGCAAGTACCACGGTGGCGTGCGCGGCCTGCAGGTGCAGCGCCTGGGCGACGAGCGGCAACTGGAGCTGACGCTCAAGCCCTACCGCGCCTACTGGCAATTCGACCAACTGGCACTGCCGGTATCCAGCACCGCGCAAACCTACCGCCTGCACTTGCAAGGCCGGGGCAAGGCGGCGTTCTGGCTCGACGGCAGCGCCAACCTGTTCGCCCAGCGCGCCGCAGACCTCGGCCCACTGCCGAGCGCCGAGGGCAAGGTCGCCCTGCGCCTGGGCGGCAGGGTGCTGGGCCCGACGCCCAGCCTGGGCGTCAACCTGCCCTACGTGATGCCGCCCCCTTCCAGCCATGCGGTGCTCGATGCCTTGCAGCCCCGGGCCGCCGGCTACTACAGCCTGCTCGACCTGCTGGCGCGCAAGCCGAACTACGAAAACGACTTCCGGCGCTTCTACCAGCAGCGCTACCCGATCACGCAGGACATCACCCTGCTCTCGGGCACCGGACGGCGCTCGGTGCTGGCTGCCGACCGCACCAGCGACGATGGCCTGGACGCCTGGCTCACCGCCACCCGCGAGCTGGGCGGCAAGGCCTTGCATTACCTGGCGTTTGCCGACGAGCCGAACCTCAACTACAGCGACTACACCAGCTACCGGCGCTACTTCCAGGCCATGCTCGAGCGCGTCCAGCGCTTCCCCGGTGCCCGCGAGGCCGGGGTGCGCATCGCCATGCCGGCCAGCTCGAACCTGGTCAACGGGCCATTCCACGAAGGCAGCCGCCAGCGCATCGGCCTGGACTGGTCGCGGCGCCTGCTCGCCGAACACGACGCGCAGATCGACGCGCTGGCCTGGCACGAGTGGATGGTCCGCGACCTGCTGGCCACCCGCAGCTACCGCGACAGCGTGCGCCAGGCCGCCGCACTGGTTGGCCTGGACGACCAGGGCCGGCCGCGCAAGGCGCTGCTGCTGGACCAGACCAACATGTCCAGCGGCTCCAGCCTGAGCCGCTACGACCAGGACACCCACTACGCCAGCCTGTGGTGGGCCTCGGTGGTGGTCAACGCCTCGGCCGATGGCCTGCTCGACATGCTCAACTGGTTCCATGTGGCCGACGAGCCGGAGTGGCCCAAGGGCATGGTCCGCGTGCTCGGCGAGGACCACTTCGAACTCAAGCCGGTGGGGCTCGCCCAGCAGTTCATCCAGCGTCACTGGCTAACCCAGGTGCTGAGCCTGGACAACGACGCCTTCGAAGTCGATGCCCTGGCCATGGCCGAAGGCCGCCAGCGCAGCCTGCTAGGCGTCAACAAAGCCGAGCGCGTGCAGCAGGTGGGCCTGACCCTGGCCGGGACACCGGCGCGCCGCGAGTGCCCGCAAGGCCAGTTGCAACTGTTCGGCCCCGACAGCCAGGCCCGGCAGGCCGCCTTCACCTGCCGCGACGGCACCCTGCACTTTCAACTGCCAGGGCAGACGCTGTTCGCCCTGACCTGGAGCGCGCCATGAGGCGCGCCTCGACCTGCAGCCATCAGGAGGCACCATGCACGTACTGAGCAAACTCCAGGACCGCATCAAGCGCAAGGGACTGCGCGACACACTGGCGAGCGCCTTCCGGCACTACGTCTTCTACCATTGGGAACTGCTGTGGATGGAGCGCGACCTGGAGACCCCGGTGCCACCGCACCGGCTCAAACCCTACCCGCCCCTGCGCGTGGAGACGATCACGGCGAACAACGTACAGGCCTTTGCCCGGCACTTCGGCGACCGGGTCGAGACCATGCGCGAGCTGGCCGCCGAGGGCCACACCGGGCTGATGTTCCTCGACGACGACGGCGATGCCGTGGCCTTCATCTGGGGCAGCCCGCGGCACTACCACGACCGGCACTTCTATGGCTGCTGGTTCCCGGTGGGGCCCGGCGAATTCTTCGAGTTCGGCGGCGAGCTGATCCGCAAGTATTGGGGCACCGAGCTCTCCGTGGACCTGCAACTGGCCCTGTGGAAGGCCATGGCCGCCCAAGGCTGCAACAAGGTGGTGGACGTGTGCGAGCAACACAACATCCCGGCGCTGAAGCTACACCTGCGCATGGGCTACCAGGAGCAAGGACGAATCATGAACGTGTACTGCCTGTTCGGCCGCTGGAAGTTCTTTCGCGAAACCCGTTACCAGGCGTCGCGCCTGGAGCCCCTGCGCAAGCCGGTGCCCGAGGGCACCACGGCCACGGCGTCCTGAGCCATGGGCCTGGACCTGAGCTGGTGCGCCTCGCTGTGCACCGACGACTTTCCCGCCGCCGGCTACGAGGCGCTGCGCCGCCGCCTGCCCGGCAGCACGCCATTCAACCACCTGGGCTGGCTGCGCGCCGCCGAGGCCGCCCTGCAGCCAGGCCAGCAGTTGCAGGTGTTGCTGGGGCATCAGGACGGCCGGCTGTGCCTGTGCCTGCCCCTGGTGCGCCAGCGCGAGCCCTTCGGCCCCCTGAACGTGCCGGTGGTGCGGCACCTGGGCCATCCACTGAGCGACCGTATCGCCCTGCTCGTCGACCTGCCCGAGCGTTGCGCCAGGCAGGTGCTGCAGGTCATCCGCAAGCGCCTGCCCCACGCCCTGCTGCAGCTTGGCGAAGTCCCCGGCGAGGACGGCAACGACTGGTTGCGCCAATGGGCCATGGCCAGCTCGACCTACGAACGGCGCCTGACCTGCAAGGTACCGGTGCACCGCATCAGCGAGGCCGACCGCCAGGAGGTCAGCGGCGACCCGCGCTACAAACTGCGCCGCGCGCGCAAGCGCATCAAGGCCTGCGGCGCCCTGGTGCGGCGGGTCCTGGCCACGCCGCAAGACATCGTCGCGCTGCTCGACGCCGTGAGCGCCGTCGAGGCGGCCAGCTGGAAAGGCGACGACGAGGTCGGCATCTTCTCCGGCGACACGCGCCGCCAGTGGATGTACCAGGCCTTCACCGCCCTGGCTGCCGAAGGCCTGGTGTGCCTGGTGCTGCTGGAGCTGGACGGGCGCTGCATCAGCTATCGCCTGGGTTTGCTGGAGCGTGGCCGGGTCTACGACTACAACCTGGCCTTCGTCCCCGAGCATCGCGACCTGGGCAGCGGCCGCGTGCTGCTGGAGGAGTGGATCCACTGGGGCCTGGAAGACGGCTGGACCTGGGTCGATGCCTCGCGCGTGAGCCTCGAGAACTCCAGCCACCAGCTCCACGAACGCATGACAGGCCAACTCGAACAGTGGCGCATCAGTTGCTACAGCTGGCGCCTCGACGGTATCGCCCTGGGCCTGGCCCTGCGCTGCTGGCAGTGGCTCAAGCCACGCCTGCGCAAGCGCGCGGCCACGGCCGCGGGCGATGTTGTCCCCCATCCCCCACAGGAGAGCCCGGATGCCATCCCAGGTCATAGTCAACGCTGACGACTTCGGCCTCAGCGCCCACACCAACGCCGTGATCCTGCATGCCTTCCAGGCGGGCCTGATCAGTTCGGCCACGGCCATGGCCAACATGCCCGCCTTCGCCGGTGCCTGCGTGCTGGCCCAGCAACCAGCGCTCAAGGGGCGGATCGGGCTGCACTTCAACCTGACCTATGGGCGGCCGTTGAGCCAGGCGATCCTCGCCGAACAACGGTTCTGCGCCCCCCATGGGGAGTTCGACCTGCGCCTGAAGCGCCGCACGCTGCGGTTGTCCCGCAGCGAACGCGAGGCGGTCGAGCAGGAGCTGCAGGCCCAGTGGCAGCACTGCCTGGACCACGGCCTGGTGCCCAGCCACCTGGACTCGCACCAGCACGTGCACAACATCTGGCCGATCGGCGAGATCGTCGCCCGCTTCGCCCGCCAGCAAGGCGTACCGGTGCGCCTGGCGCGCAACCTGGGGCACAACATCGGCCCGTTGAAACGGCTGTTCAAGACGCTGCTCAACAGGCGCTTGCGCCAGCTCAGCGGGGCGACCGCGGACTATGTCTGCACGCCCGTGGACCTGAAGGCGGGGCTGGCGCCCAAGGCGGGGGTGCTGGAGGTGGTGGCGCATCCCAGCGCCCTGGGCGGCCATGACTTCGGCGATGCCTACCTGGCCAGCGGCGAGTCGTTGAAGGCCCTGGTCGACTCGCAGTTGGGCGCGGTCGGCAGGATCGGCTACCAGGCGCTGGTCCCGGGCAAGAAACCTTGCCCCAGCGAAGTCGAACCGGCTTGAAACCCTGCCGGCGCGTCCCCGGTCGGCGGGCCGGGGGCGTCGGGATATTGTCTGATGGGCGGGAATAAATAATAATCCTTCTCATTTCATATCATGCCTGCCTCGCCCATGTCGTCACCGGATACCTCCCCCCTGCGCCAGCACGTCCTGCATCGCCTGTTCGGCGAGCATCACGGCTGGCTGCTCGGGCGCCTGCGGGCCCATCTGGGTTGCCGCCACGACGCGGCAGACATGGCCGCCGAAGCGTTCGTCCAAGTGGTTGCCCATCCCGCGCCACACAGCATCCGCGAACCCCGTGCGTTCCTCACCACCATCGCCAAGCGCCTGGTCTATGCCAGCTGGCGCCGGCGCGACCTGGAACGCGCCTACCTCGAGGCCCTGGCGCAGGAACCCGAGGCGACCGCGCCCTCGGCCGAGGAACGGGCGCTGGCGATGGAAACGCTGCTGGCCATCGACGCCTTGCTCGACGGCCTGTCGCCCAGGGCGCGCGCGGCGTTCTTCTGCAGCCAGCTCGACGGCATGAAGTACGCCGACATCGCTGCGCAGCTTGGCGTCTCGACCATCCGTGTTCGGCAGTACGTAGCAAAGGGGCTCAAGCTGTGCTGCCAGGAGCTGCTGTCGTGAGCAAGGCCATCGAACAGGCCATCGAATGGACCGCCTGCCTGGGCTCCGGCGAGGTGTCCCCACGCGAGCAGCAGGCCTTCGAGGCCTGGCTGGCCGCCGATCCGGCCCATGTCCGGGCCTGGACACGGGTCCAGGGCCATCTGGCGCTGACCCTGACGCCTCTGGCCGAGGGCGGGCCTGCACTGCGCCAGACCTTGCAGTCGGCGCCCAGCCTCGACCGCCGCCACTTGCTGCGTGGCGCCTTGGCCATGGCCGGGCTCGGCCTGGGCAGCTACCTGCTGGGCAAGACCGGCCTGGCGCAGGAACTGGCTGCCGACCTGCGCAGCGGCACCGCCGAGCGGCTCGCCCGCACCCTCCCCGACGGCAGCCGGCTGCTGCTCGATGCCTGCAGTGCCGCCGACCTGCACTTCGATGCCCAGGCCCGCGAGGTCCGCCTGCGCAAGGGCAAGCTGCAGTTGCAGGTCGTCGCGGGCGCCCGGCCGTTCACCGTGCGCACCCCGGACGGCCAGGTGCAGACGACGGATGCCCGTTTCACGGTTGCCCTGCAGGCGCAGGCGAGCCGGGTGTGGGTACAGGCCTCCAGCGTCGCCATTCGCACCCTGGGCGGCGCCGAGGCGACGCTCGGCGAGGGGCATGGCGTGCGCTTCGATGTCGCCGGTATCCAGCGCCTGGCCGAGCATCGACGCGGCGAGAGCAGTTGGACCGGCGGCTGGCTCAGCGTCGATGACTGGAGCCTGGGCGAGCTGGTCGAGGCCTTGCGGCCCTACCGCCGGGGCATCCTGAGAATCGCCCCGCAGGCCGCTGATTTGCGGGTATCGGGCCTGTTCCCCCTGGATGACAGCGACGGCGCCCTGCGCGCCCTGGAGCAGACCATGCCGCTGAGGATCGAACAGACCTTGGGCTGGTGGACCCGCATCGAGTTGCGGGGTTAGCCAGATCAATTTTTTTCATCTCCCTATATCGCTTTCGCGCTCTCGTCACACATAGGTCCTGAAGCCGCACGAAAAACGCGGACCCGACCGACCTATGGAGCCCTTCATGCCCCCACGCCACCCCTTCCTGCTCGCCCCGCTCTGCCTGGCACTGGCCTGTTGCCTGCCGGTGGGCGTCGCCTGCGCCCAACCCCAGGCCGACAGCCGCCAGCAGACCTGGACATTCGACCTGCCCGCCGCCTCGCTGGCCACCACCCTCGATCAGGTCGCCCGGCAGAGCGGGCGCACCATCGTCTATGCGCCGGAACGGGTACGCGGCTTCTTTGCACCGGCCATCCAGGGCCACATGACCGCCGAGCAAGCCATCGCCCGTGCCCTCTCCGGCACCGGCCTGGTGCTGCAGGTCACCCCCGGCGGCATCCTGACCCTGGACCGGCAACGCACCGACCAGGTCAACCTCGGCGAAGTCATGATCGACGCCACGGCCGCCGAACAGGCCTGGGGGCCGGTCAGCGGCTACGTGGCCACGCGCAGCGCCACCGGCACCAAGAGCGACAGTGCGCTGCTCGAGGTCCCGCAGACGGTCAACGTGGTCACCCGTGACCAGATGCAGGCCCAGGGCGCGCAGAACGTCACCGAGGCCGTGCGCTACACCCCCGGGGTGGTCGCCTCCTTCGGCGACAGCGACAGCCGCAACGACGTCCTGCAGAGCCGTGGCTTCTTCCTGCGCTACAACCTCAACGGCTCGCGCCTGCCCTACGGTGCCTACAGCGCCGCGATGATGCGCATCGAGCCCTATGGCCTGGAACGCATCGAAGTGCTCAAGGGCCCGGCCTCGGTGCTCTACGGCCAGAACACCCCCGGCGGGCTGGCCAACCTGGTCAGCAAGCGCCCGACCTTCTCGCCCGTGCACGAGATCCAGCTACAGGCCGGCAGCAACGACCGCACCCAGGGCGCCTTCGACTTCGGCGACGGCCTGGACGACGACGGTACCCTCGCCTACCGCCTGACCGGCCTGCTGCGTGACAGCCAGGGCGAAGTCGACCACGGCTACGACAAGCGCGAGTTCATCGCACCGGCCCTCACCTGGCAGCCCAGCGAAGACACCCGCCTGACGCTGCTGAGCCACTACCAGAAAGACCGCAGCATCTCCGACTACGTCGCCTTGCCGGCCGACGCCAGCCTGCACGCCGGCGCCAACGGCCGCCTGCCGCGCAACCGCTACCTGGGCGAGCCCGGCTTCGACGGCTACGAGCGCGAGCAGTTCTCCCTGGGCTACCTGCTCGAGCACCGCCTGAACGACGTCTGGAGCCTGCAGCAGAACCTGCAGGTCAACCGCGTGCAGATCGACAACAGCGCCAGCCCCGGCTACCTGCTCAGCGCCGACGGCCGGGAACTCAGCCGTGTCGCCACCCGTGGCGAAGGCCAGGCGCGCAGCGTCACCGTCGATACCTTCGCCCAGGCCGACTTCACCACCGGCCGCCTCGGTCATCGCTTCCTGGCAGGCGTGGACTATCTCTCCCTGACCGACGAATACCAGTTCGCCTCGGGGCTCTACACCACCCCGCTGGACATCTACGCGCCGCGCTACGGCCAGGCGGTGCCCGAGCTGATTCCCCGGATCGACTACCACCAGCAGCGCGAACAGACCGGCCTGTACCTGCAGGACCAGATCCGCCTGGACAACTGGCTGTTGACCCTCGGCGCCCGCCAGGACTGGGTCTCGACCCGCACCGAAAGCGGCCTGGCCGGCGAAAACCGCAGCAAGCAGCGCGAAGACAAGCCGACCGGCCGCATCGGCCTGGCCTACCTGTTCGACAACGGCCTGGCGCCGTACCTGAGCTATTCGACCTCGTTCGAGCCGCTGGACGGCACCGACTTCTCCGGGCGCCCCTTCACGCCGATGACCGGCGAGCAGTACGAGGTGGGCGTGAAGTACCAACCGCCAGGCAGCAACGCGTTCGTGACGCTTTCGGCCTTCGAGCTGACCCAGGAGAACATCACCACGCCCGACCCAGACCCCACCCACGCCGGCTTCAACGTGCAGACCGGCGAGGCACGAGTGCGCGGCCTGGAACTGGACGCCAAGGCCAGCCTGCACGAGCGCCTGGACCTGCTGGCCTCCTATGCCTACATGGATTCGCGCGTCACCAAGGCCAATACCGCAGCTGACGGCAGCAGCCTGAAGGGCAACGAACTGGTCCAGGTACCTGCGCACCAGGCCTCGCTGTGGCTCGACCACACCCTGGGCGACGGCCTGTTGCAGGGCGCCGGGATAGGCTTCGGCGCACGCTACATGAGCAAGGCCTACGGCGATGCGGCCAACACCCTGGAAATGCCGGGCCGCACCCTGTTCGATGCCAGCCTGCACTACGACCTGGGCAAGGCCGATGGCCGCCTGGATGGCGCCGACCTACGCCTGAGCGCCAACAACCTGTTCGACAAACGCTACGTGGCGTTCTGCCAGAACGCCCTGCAGTGCTACTACGGCCAGCGCCGGACACTGCTGGCCACCTTGACCTACCGCTGGTAGTCGAGCAGCCAGCGCTGCAACGCCTGGGCCGGCATCGGCCGGCCCAGCAAAAAGCCCTGCCCCTGGTCGCAGCCGGCATGCCGCAGGAAGTCGTACTGGGCCTGGGTCTCGATGCCCTCGGCGGTGATGCGAAAGCCCAGGGCATGGCCCAGGTCGATGATCGCCCGGGCGACGGCCACCGCGTCGTCGTCATCGGGCAGGTCCTTGATGAAGGCGCGGTCGATCTTCAGGTGATCGATGGGCAAGGCGCGCAGGTAGGCCAACGACGAGTAGCCGGTGCCGAAATCGTCCACCGCCGTGGTCACCCCCATGGCCTGCAACCGGGCCAGCACCGCGCAGGCCTGCTGCTGGCTCTCCATCAACAGGCTCTCGGTGATTTCCACCTCCAGCAGATGCGGCGCCAGGTCATGGCGCGCCAGGGCCGTGGCCAGGCTGCTGACGAAGTCGCTGCGCTCGATCTGCAGGGCCGCCACGTTGACCGCCAGCGGGCCAGGCAGGCAGTCCTCGGCCCGCCAGGCTGCCAGTTGCGCGCACGCCAGCTCCAGGACCCGCTCCCCCAGGGGGATGATCAGTCCGGTGCGCTCGGCCAGGGGAATGAACGCCCCCGGCGACACCAGACCGTGCTCCGGGTCGCGCCAACGCAGCAATGCCTCGATCCCTTCCAGGCGCCCGCTGAACAGGTCGACCTTGGGCTGGTACCACAGCTCGAACTCGTTGTGCTGCAAGGCCCGGCGCAGGTTGCGTTCCAGCTCCAGGCGCTGCTGCAGGCGCTCGGTCATGTCGGGATGATAGGGGCGCCAGGCGTTGCGCCCACTCTCCTTGGCCACGTACATGGCGGTGTCGGCATGGCGCAACAGGCTGTCGACGTCCTCGCCATGCCGCGGGCACCAGGCCAGGCCGATGCTACCGGTGACCAACGCGGCATTGCCGTTGAGATCGAAGGGCCGTTGCAGGCAGTGCAACAGGGCACGGACCTGGTGGCTGACCTGCTCCTGGCTGCCCTGGAGCATGAACACGAACTCGTCGCCGCCCAGCCGGCAGACCCGGTCCGGGGTGTCCAACTCCTGCAGGAAACGCGCCGTGGCCTGCTGCAGCAACAGGTCGCCCATGGCATGGCCAAGGCTGTCGTTGACCTGCTTGAAGCCATCGATATCGAGCATCAGCACCGCCAGGCCCTCGCCTTGGGCGATCGCCTGGGCCAGCTGTTGCTGGAACAGCACCCGGTTGGGCAAACCGGTGATGGTGTCGTAGTGGGCCAGGCGTTCGAAGCGGGCCTGGGACTGGCGCAGCTCGCGGTTGCGCTGTTGCAGCAGGCGATGATTGCCGCTGAGCTGGGCGACGAACAGGCTGAACAGCCCGGTGCAGCCCAAGGCGAAGAAGAACAGCGGCGAAGCGAACAGGCCCAGGGGCGGCCAGCCATCGCGGGGCGCGGCCACCAGTTGCCAGTGCCCGCCCGGCACCTCGACCGTCTGGCTCAGCAAGGGGTCGTCGAACAGCCGCGCATCGCCCCAGATCAGCGCCCCGTCGGCGCCCTTGCCATCGCCTCCGCGCACGGCCAGCTGGATCTGCAGCTCCGGCCCCAGGCCTGCCGCCCACAACAGGCGGTCGGTATCGGCGACGATCGACACATTGCCCCAGTAGAGTTTCACCCCACGCTTGCCGGTGATGAACACCGGGCGCCGGTAGATCAGCGCCCGGCCGCCCTGGTACAGCTGGACCGGCCCGGCCAGCACCGCCTGCTGGTGTTCGCGGGCCGACTGCAGCAGGGGGAACTGGTCCGGCAGGTGGCGGTAGTCCAGGCCCATGATCGCCTGGTTGCCCTCCAGCGGATAGACATCGCGGACCACGTCCGCCGGTGCCAGGGCGACATGGCGCATGTAGGGTACCGAGTCGAGCGCGCCACGGGCCATGCCGTGGAAGTGCCCGACGCTGATGCGGCCATCGGCGGCGATCAACTGGGCGATGCCCTCGGCCTCGCCGAATGCCGCGCGCAGCTGTGCCTCCAGGGCGGCACGCACGCCAGAGAGGCGTGCGCTGAGATTGGCCAGTTGCTCGCTCTCCCGGCGCTGCTGGTCCAGGTGCCCGAGCAGCGCCGACAGGCCGATGCCCACCAGGGCGAAGCCGACCGGTAGCAGGCGACCGAGGGTACGCCGCAATGTCCCTTTTGCAGGCGCCGGTTCATCGAGGGGGGTAGGGAGGGTTCTCATGGGCGGCGGCCGAGGTCTATTCATCCTGTATCGGCGCGGTGGCGCCAATGTTGAGCCAGACTGGTGTTTTTCTTCACCAGGGTGCATGCTCGCAAGCTGAAGCGTTTCACCCCCAAGAAAAAGTGAGGTGCAGTACCCATGGACCGTCTGCTCGATTCGCTGTTTCCCGAAGCCTGTGACATCCCCGAGGCCTGGCGCCTGGGTGAGCCCCTGGAGCAACGCGACTACCTGGTCGCCGGCCAGCTCAGGCGCTGGGACGGCCCGCTGGCCACGGTACGCAGTCCAGTGTGGATCAAGGACGGCGATGGCGAACACCAGGTGGTGCTCGGCAGTGCTCCGTTGCTCGATGCCGAGACCGCCCTCACCGCCCTGGACGCCGCGGTCGAGGCCTACGACAAGGGTCGCGGCGCCTGGCCGACGATGCGCGTGGCCGAGCGTATCCAGCATGTCGAAGCCTTCCTGGCGCGCATGCGCGAGCAGCGCGAGGCGGTGGTCAAGCTGCTGATGTGGGAGATCGGCAAGAACCTCAAGGACTCGCAGAAGGAATTCGACCGTACCTGCGACTACATCGTCGACACCATCGACGCCCTCAAGGACCTCGACCGCCGCTCCAGCCGCTTCGAGCTGGAACAAGGCACCCTCGGCCAGATCCGCCGCGCGCCCCTGGGCGTGGCGCTGTGCATGGGGCCCTACAACTACCCGCTCAACGAAACCTTCACCACCCTGATCCCGGCGCTGATCATGGGCAATACCGTGGTGTTCAAGCCAGCCAAGTTCGGTGTGCTGCTGATCCGCCCCTTGCTGGAGGCGTTCCGCGACAGCTTCCCGCCAGGGGTGATCAATGTCATCTATGGCCGTGGCCGCGAGACGGTGAGCGCCCTGATGGCCAGCGGCAAGATCGACGTGTTCGCCTTCATCGGCACCCACAAGGCGGCCAGCGACCTGAAGAAGCTGCACCCGCGCCCGCACCGCCTGCGTGCCGCCCTGGGGCTCGATGCCAAGAACCCGGGGATCGTCCTGCCCCAGGTCGACCTGGACAACGCGGTCGAGGAAGCGGTCACCGGTGCCCTGTCGTTCAATGGCCAGCGCTGCACCGCGCTGAAGATCCTGTTCGTCCACGAGGATGTGGTCGAGCCGTTCCTCGACAAGTTCCAGCGCAAGCTCGCCGCCCTCGAGCCGGGCATGCCCTGGGAGCCAGGCGTGGCCCTGACGCCGCTGCCCGAGCCTGGCAAGGTCGACTACCTCGACGGCCTGGTGGCCGACGCCACCGCCAAGGGCGCGCGAGTGCTCAACCCGGGCGGCGGCCACAGCCGCGGCTCGTTCTTCTACCCGGCCCTGCTCTACCCGGTCGGCAGCGACATGCGCGTGTACCATGAGGAGCAGTTCGGCCCGGTCGTGCCGGTGGTGCCCTACCGCGACCTGCAGACGGTGATCGACTACGTGCTCGACTCCGACTATGGCCAGCAGTTGAGCCTGTTCGGCAACGACCCGCACACCATCGGCATGCTGGTGGACACCTTCGCCAACCAGGTCGGGCGCATCAACCTCAACGCCCAGTGCCAGCGCGGGCCGGACACCTACCCGTTCAACGGCCGCAAGAACAGCGCCGAAGGCACGCTGTCGGTGCACGACGCCCTGCGAGTGTTCTCCATCCGCACCCTGGTGGCGACCAAGTTCCAGGACGCCAACAAGGCACTGATCAGCGAGATCATCCGCAACCGTCAGTCGAGTTTCCTGACGACCGACTACATTTTCTAGCCGGGCCAGCTGGGGCGTATAGCAGCCCCAGCATTCTTTCCAACAATGTAACTGACGACTAGAACGCAAAGACCTTGAAGGCACCGCCACTAATGGGGAAATGACATTTGCGTATTCGGCGAAACTGTACAAGCATACAGTTTCGTCTCATGCATGAGCCCACCCCAAGAAGGAGGACCTGGCAATGGCAGTCAAACCCATCCCCGAAGGGCAACACAGCATCACCCCGTACCTGGGCATCCAGGGCGCAGCCAAGGCCATCGAGTTCTACAAGCAGGCCTTCGACGCGGTCGAGATGTTCCGTCTCGACGGCCCCGACGGCCGCATCGGCCACGCCGAGCTGAAGATCGGCGACTCCTCGCTGATGCTCGCCGACCCGTGCGACATGGAAGACGGCCTGGCCGCCAGCCAGTCGGTCTCCGGTACGGCCATCGGCCTGCACCTGTATGTCGAGGACTGCGACAAGGTCTATGCCCAGGCCGTCGCCGCCGGTGCCACCGCGGTGCGCCCGCTGCAGGACCAGTTCTATGGCGACCGCAGCGGTGTCCTCAAGGACCCATTCGGCAACCTGTGGTTCGTCTCGACCCACAAGGAAGACCTCAGCCCCGAGGAAATCCGCGCCCGTGCCGCCAAGCTGTTCGCCGGTAACTGAGCGGCAAGCTGCAAGCTGCGAGCTTCAAGTTGAATGCCGCGCGGCTTTGCTTGAAGCTTGAGGCTTGTAGCTTGGAGCTGCTTCATGCGAATCATCGAAAAGAACGCCACCCAGGTGCGCACACTGACGCCGGCCGAGGAAGAACTGCTGGCCGGTTTCGTCACCGGCACCCTCGCCGGCCCACGTCTGTTGCAGGCCAATCAATGGCTGATGAAAGTGCGCAGCGCCAACCAGTGGCTGGCCTGCGATTGCCGCAAGGATGCCGTGCCGGTGCTCAATGTCACCCTCAACGGCAACACCGGCACGCTGTTCCTGCGCAACAACCCGGACACGCCCGAACATACCCCTGGTTGCCCGTTCAGCAAGGCCGAGCGCGAGGCCACCGAGCGTGTCACCGAGGCCGTGCAACCTGCAGCCTGGCTACCGCCCGATACACCGCTGCGGCTGCTCGGTGATTTCCGCCGGGCCAGCGAAACAGCCAGCGGCTCGGCCGAGGCCAACGAGCGGCGCGAACAGCAGCGCCTGCTGTCGCTGCTGCTGACCTGGATCGAAGCCAGTGGCTTGAACGTCTACGCCACCCACCTGAAGAAAGACCTCACCGCTCAGTTCGCCGAGCTGCGCAGCGTCGCTGGCCGGTATCCGCTGCTGGAGCGGGTCCCGGCCAGCAACTACCTGGAAACCCGCCTGGACATGAAGCACATGATGATGCTCAAGTCCCGCCTGCGCGAGGCCACGGTATTCGGCAACCACCGCCGCCACGGGCTGCTGCTCGACTGTGTCGACCAGATCAAGGGGCGCAAGCTGTTCAATGCCCGCAGCGAGGACGGCTTCGACTTCCAGGGGCACCACCTGTACTGGGGCGGCAACCGGGCGACCGGCCCCTTGCTGGCCCTGGCGCTGTATTCGCCGACCAGCGCCGGCAGCCACTTCTATGAGCTGATCCATGTGGCCAGCGTACCGGTGCTGTCCCGTGGGCACCTGTTCCCGGTGTATCGCGACGAGGAACGCGAGCCACTCAAGGCGCTGGTGTCGCTGGTCGACTGGATGGCGAGCAAGGGCGTCAAGGTGCTGATGCGCCGCCCGGTGATCGGCGGCCAGGTGATGGACGAACTGGTGCTGACCTCCGACCAGGACCGGGTGCTGTCGGTGTCGCTGCTGGAGCAGCCGGCCGGGCCCGAGCCGGATGCCGAGAACTTCAAGCGCTATGCCGACTTCAAGAGCCTGGAGACCTTTCGCAAGTATGTGGCGGGGTTCTTCATGCGTGAGCGTTGAGGGGCCAGGCTGCCTCTCAATTCAGGGCTGCGGAGACGAGCATCCAGCGTGATTTGACGCTCGTCGATCCCCAGAAGCGTTTTTGTTGTTCGAGCCATGGGCTGCTTTGAGTGGCCGAGATCATGATGTAGAAGTCGCGGGTGCATGCGATATGGAAGCTGATGGTGGCGACGCCGAGCAGTCCGATCACGAATGGACTGATCATAAAAGCAAGTTGAATCTCCATAGACCAGCTGCTCACATCAATCATGGGTAGAGTCATGAATACGTTCGCCTGCCAGTTCGCCAACCACACCGCCGGTAACGCCCCATCAATGAACTCGGGGGGCAAACATCATCGTTGTGCGAACCTTTTGCCTAGTGAAGCCAAACAATATAGCGATCTTGGCAACCAAACGTTGAGTTAGGCGCACACCTACATAAATAGCGAAATTTCCCACAACAACCCAGGAATCTGCTGGCAAGACTTCTTCTTATCCACCACTTACGGTCCTTACCTTGTTTCGTTACCGAATGCTCTCTTTTCACAGCGGGCGCTCGGTAAATCTGGATAAGGATCTTCCATGCCTCACCAATCCGATCTGCGTTACAGCTTCCAGCCCCTTGTTGGCAACGCCGTGTTCGAGGTGGTGTCGTTCAAGCTCCACGAAGCCCTCAGCACACCCTTCGCGTTGCACCTGGAGCTGGTCAGCTTCGACGACGATGTCGCCTTCGGCGAACTGCTCGACAAACCCGTCCTGTTCACCCTCTGGCGCGGCGAACGCCCGTTGCGCTACGTGC